>NZ_JAUZDX010000017.1 GCF_030704685.1 Acidovorax sp. A1169 | reverse complement strand
CTTGCTAGTTCAGCGTGCGAACACTCTGGACTATGTCGGCGTAAGTGCGATTTTTGAAGGCCCGTCGAAGACTTTCATCTATCCAGACCTCATGATGAAATGTCGGCCCAGGGACGATATACGTGCGAAATTTCTTTACTACGCACTAAGTTCGGACAGCGTCAGAAAGTACTTCCGGGACAACGCAACAGGTACCGCCGGCAACATGCCGAAGATTAACCAGCAGACAGTTATGTCGGCACCATTAGTTATACCGTCCCTTGCTATTCAAGACGAAATAGTAGAGCGCGCAGAATCATTGCTCAGAATGGCTGAACGCATTGAACGCAGCTATGTTGCAATAAGGCAAAAAACTGACCGCATAGCCCCACTTACGCTCGCCAAGGCCTTTCGCGGCGAGTTGGTTCCTCAAGATCCCGGAGACGAACCCGCTAGTGCCCTACTTGAACGCCTAGCAGCCGAGCGCAGCCAAGCCGGTGCAGCACCTAAGGTGCAGAAAGCACGCGCCTCGCGCTCTGGGCAAACTCCTCAATCAAAGTCCTATTCCAGCAAAACCATGCCCACCAAGAGCCGCCAAGACGAAGACGTGAGGGGCCAGCCTTATCTCGCTGGCCATCTGCGTCGTCTGAGCCAGCCTGTTGACGCCAAGACCTTGTACGAAGCCTCTGAGCTACCGGTAGTCGACTTCTACAAGCAACTCGCTTGGGAAATCGCCCAAGGCCATGTGAACGATGCCGAACCGCTGCTGGAGCCCGCCCGCCATGCGGCTTGATCGTGTTTGCATCGATGGCTTCAAGAACCTGAAGGGTTTGGCGTTGGACCTGGATGAGCGCCAGCTCACCACGGTGCTGATCGGCCAGAATGGAG
Source organism: Acidovorax sp. A1169 (assembly GCF_030704685.1). Taxonomy (GTDB): domain Bacteria; phylum Pseudomonadota; class Gammaproteobacteria; order Burkholderiales; family Burkholderiaceae_C; genus Acidovorax. The sequence goes on along the minus strand of NZ_JAUZDX010000017.1, from coordinate 153,774 downwards.
CGGGGAAATCCAATCTGATAGAGGCCTTGGTGCAGGTTTTTCGCTGGGTGGATCTGCGTCGCCAAGCGCCTCTTTTTCGTTACCGGGTGGACTACCGTATCCGGTCGCAGGACCGCGCTGGCGTCGTCAACGAACCCCTGCGCATCACGCTGAGCAACCACCTCGGCGAGCCAGAGTTGGCTGTAGAGGGACGCGCTGTTACGCGCGCCGAATTCGAGCGCAACAAGACCCACTGGTTCCCTGACCTCGTGTTTGGCTACTATTCGGGCGGTAGTCGGCGATTGGAGTCGCTGTTTGACGCGCACCAGCGGCGTTATTACGACGCGATCAAGCTGGAGGATGACCCGATGCTGTGCGCAGCCGCTCAGAGTGAGCGGCGACTATTTTATTGCCGGCCCATTCACGGCGTGCTGGCACTGATCGCTTTGTTCGCTTTTCCCGACGAGGCAGTCACGCGTGAGCTGGGCGACCGGCTGGGCATTGAGGGGTTTCACTCGTCGTTGGCGCATTTGCGCCAACCTTGGTTTGCGAAGAGCAAGAGCAAGGGGGCGGACCGGTCCGCCGATAACCTGTGGGGCGCATCGGGGCCGGCAGGGCGTACAGCTCGTGCGTTCAAAGCTTCGGCCTTTCACCCGTTCGCCCTGCAGGGCAACGCGATTGACGACTACCGTGACAAGCAACAGAGTGAATCGCAGTACGCGGCTTATCTGCGCTCACCCACCGCCCTGAGCGAGTTCGCCAAGAACTTCCGAAGTGAACGTGAGCTGTTCTATGCGCTGGAAGCCATGGACATCTCGGACCTCATTCGCGACATGCTGGTGTGGGTGGTGCGCGGCAATGACGCATCGGGCGACGTGGGCTTTGCCGATCTGTCTGATGGTGAACGCCAGCTTCTGATGGTGCTGGGCTTGATCCGCGTCTCCAGTGGACAGAGGGCGCTCTTCCTGTTGGACGAGCCGGACACCCACCTCAACCCGCATTGGCAACACAGCTACTTGAAGTTGATCCAGGACTGGACTGGCATTGCGTCAGATGCAGACAACTGCCACATCGTATTGACCTCGCACAACCCGCTGACGATCTCGGCGCTGACGCGCGACGAGGTGCGGGTGATTACGCAAGAGGCTGATGGACGGGTTACGGCCGCCCCACCTTACGCGGACCCGAAGGGCATGGGTTTTACCGCGACGTTGACAGAAATATTTGGTCTCTCAACCAGTCTGGATGTGGAAACGCAGCGCCAAGTGGATGAGCGCAATGAGTTGGCTCATAAGGAGGTGCTGACCGACCAAGAGGCTCTTCGCTTGGCTGAACTGAATGTTGCACTAGCCAAGCTGGGCTTTCTCTTCGACAGCCGGGAGCCCCTCTACAAGGACTTTTTGCGTAGCTGGCATGACCTGCGTTATGCAGATCGCCCGCCACTCACTGCCGAGCAGGCGCTGGCCAGGCGGAATGCAATGAAGGTATTGCTGCAGCAACTGATTAACAGGGAGGTAGAGCGTTGATACTAGTGCGACGAGATCCCAGTCTGATTCCTATCAAATTGCTGGCGGTGGCACAGCGAGCGCAAGCCGAACTCGAAAGAGCACTACCAGCTGACCGCAAGGAATTGATAGAGCGCAAAGGCTACATCTGGCGCCGCTTCGGCCGCTACCTAAGCACGATGTCTTACGGCAAATGCTGGTACTCCGAGAGCAAGGACGTACACGCGTTCATGGATGTCGACCATTTCAGGCCAAAGAAGTCCGCCAAGCGCTCTGAGGACGATACCGACGACGGCTACGCATGGCTTGCTTTTGACTGGGAGAACTTTCGGTACTCATCACAGAGGTCGAATCGACTGAGTGCCGACGAAGACACCGAAGAAACGCACGGCAAAGGCGATTGGTTCCCAATAATGCCGAACAGCAAGACTGCCACATGGGCTGATAGGTGCGTGGCGGAGGAGAGGCCGTTGCTGCTGGACCCGACGAGGCTGGAGGATGTGCGCTTGATCGAGGTGAAGGCCTCCGGCCTTATGGGCCCGAGCCGGCTGTGCATGGGCGTGGCTCAGCGCGACCGAGTCAATAGAAGCATCAAACTGTTAGGGCTGGACTTGCCGGGAATCGTCGAGGCCAGGCAGGTCGCCATGCGGGCTGCCGATGCCTTGCTGAACGACGTTGAGAAAGCCGTTGAGACAGCCGATCTTCTCGGTGAAGCTGGGGCGATATTGGCAGAGAACATGCCCGTCGTGCCAAAGGTGCTTGAACTGCAGGAGATGACCCGGCCGAAGACACCCTATGCCGCAGCGGTGAGAGCGCAGCTCAGAGAGCGAGGCTTTGCCGAGTACTGTCTGCGCGAAGAAGAGATGGGGCATTGAACGATGAGCGATATCAAGCTCTTCCGCCTCCAGTCGGGGCATGCCACCGAGCTTCAAGGCGACGCCTCGGATTTGGAAAAGCCGCTGCAGAACCTCATTGAGGCCAACCTGGAAGTTCTGCTGGGCATCCGCTTCCTGGCTACCGAGTACTCCACCGGCAAGACGCATGGCGGTCGCATCGATACGCTGGGCCTGGACGAAAACGACTGCCCGGTCATCCTCGAATACAAGCGCTCGGTGGGAGAGAACGTTATCAACCAAGGCCTGTTCTACTTGGATTGGTTGATGGACCACCAGGCCGAGTTCAAGCTGCTGGTGCTGGAGAAGTTCGGCAAGGCGGCCGCAGACGGAATTGACTGGAGCGCCCCACGCTTAGTGTGCATTGCCGCGGATTTCACGAAGTACGACGGCCATGCAGTGCAGCAGATCAATCGCAATATCGAGTTGATTCGCTATCGTCGATTTGGCGACGAACTCTTGCTGTTTGAATTGGCGAACGCATCGTCAGCCTCTGCGTCAAAAACTGCAGCTACAAAGATCACGAAGGCGCCGAAGGATCTGAAGGAAGCGGTATCAGAAGAGAAAGCCGTTGGTCCCGACAAGGCATATTCAGAAATCGTGGCAGCCCTGCCGCAGGGGCTCATAGACCTGCTTACCTCATTGGAAGACTACACCTTGTCTTTGGGCGACGATGTGCAGCGCAAGGAATTGCGGCTGTACATCGCTTTCAAGCGGCTCAAGAACTTTGCGACGTTAGTCGCGCAGCGTGGGCGCTTGCTGCTGTATCTGCATCTTGATCCAGCCAGGGTGGTCACGGCTTTGCCAATAGCGAGAGATGTTTCGCAAAAAGGCCACTGGGGCACTGGCGATGTGGAGATTGCGTTGACCACGCTGGCTGATTTGGAGGCTGCAAAGCCTTTTATTGTCGAAGCCTACGAAGGCCGTTCGCAGACCAAGGTCAGCAAGATCATTTCTGAAGCTGCGGTCGATGCTCTGGACACTCTAAAGGGCTCAACGTCTCTTGAATAGAATTTGTGAAGCGTCTCAATTTCCGCTGGCGCTTCTTTCTTTGAATGGCACGCGGACTACAGTGCGCCGTACTTCCGGCTGTTGCCCGTCGCTTGGTTCGCAGGGTATTTCTGCCCATTGATCTCCACCTTCGCATTCGCCGCCCCGATCAAATCCACATCCAGCGCCGTGGCCATCTGCACCAGGTACAGCAGCACATCCGCCATCTCATGCGCAACGGCTTGCTTCTTGTCCGCCGGCAGGTTGCGGCTCTGCTCCTCGGTCAGCCACTGAAAGTGCTCCAGCAGCTCAGCAGTCTCCACGATCAGGGCCGAGGCTAAATTCTTGGGCGAATGGAACTGGCCCCAGTCGCGCTGCTGCGCAAACTCCTGCAGGCGCAGGGCCAGTTGCTGGAGTGATGCGGGGTCTTGGGACTGGGGCATGCCGAGTGATCGTCTTTCTCCGCGTCAGCGGCAGTTCTCCGCCACGTCACGCTGTGCCGCAGCCATTTCCGATTGGCGCTTGCTGTCTTCTAGGTACTGCTTGTCGCCCTTGTTGTCGTACTGGAACACGGGGCGCGCTGTCTTGAGGGCGCCCAGGTTGCGGCGCGCAGTGTTGCAGCGCGATGAGCGGTTGTACGCCTCGGCCTGCTGGCGTGCCTGTTGCGCGGCCTGGGCGTCGGCGGTTTGCGTGCTGCCCGTGCCGGCGCCGGTGCTGCCTGCGTAAGGCGAGCGCTGCCGCGCAGGCGGGGCGCTGGGTGGAAGGGGGTCGCTGGAGGGCGGGGTGACCTTGATGTTCACACTGCCCCCGGTGCCGCCGCTCATGTGGCAGGGCTGGTCCTGGAAGGCGGTCTTGCCGTCAGGCTGGGTGCATTTGTACGTTTGCGCCCAGGCGGGCGATGCGGCGGCGGTCAGTGCCAGTGCGGCAACAGCGGCAGCGATGGTGGTGAGTGGCTTGGGCATGGTGGCGAGTCGAATGATGGGGGTGGCCAACAAGGTCGAGGTCGAGACGGGCCTATTACAGCACCAGAAAGAAGAACGCCCGGCATGGGCCGGGCGTTTTCAGGTCAAGCGGTACTTGATGGGTGTTGATCGGATAGCTAACTATCCAACTATCAAACGTCGATGTTGCCAGCGCGCAGCGCGTTGGTCTCGATGAAGTCGCGGCGCGGCTCCACCTCGTCGCCCATGAGCATGGTGAACACGCGGTCGGCCTCGATGGCGTCGTCGATCTGCACACGCAGCAGGCGGCGCACGTTGGGGTCCATCGTGGTTTCCCACAGCTGCTCGGGGTTCATCTCGCCCAGGCCCTTGTAGCGCTGGCGGCTGGTGCTGCGCTCGGCTTCGCTGATCAGCCATTTCATGGCCTGGCGGAAGTCGCCCACTTTTTCTTCCTTGCGCTTTTCGCCTTCGCCGCGCAGGGCCTTGGCGCCCTCGCCCAGCAGGCCGCGGAAGGTGTTGGCGGCCAGTGCCAGGGCGCCGTAGTCGGCACCGTGCACAAAGTCTTGCGTGATCACGCTGCTCTTGATGTTGCCGTGGTGGCGGCGGCTGATGCGCAGCACGTGCTTGTCGGTGCGTTCGTCGAACTCGCTGGCCACTTCGGCCGGGGCGCCGGTGGTGTTCAGCTCGCGCAGCTTGGCTTGCAGGGCCACGGCGCTGGCTTCGGATTCGGCGGCCGCATCCAGGTTCAGGGCCACGCCGTCGGCAATGGCGCGCAGGGCCTCGGGGTCCATGAAGTTGCTCAGGCGTGCGATCACGCTCTCGGCCACCTGGTGCTTGGTGGCCAGGTCGGTCAGGGTGTCGCCGCTCAGCGTTTGCGGGTTGTCGCCGCCGGTGCTCACGCTGGCGTGGTTCAGCGCAATGCGCAGCAAAAAGCCGTCGAGCGCGGGCGCGTCCTTCAGGTACAGCTCTTCCTTGCCGGCCTTCACCTTGTACAGCGGTGGCTGGGCAATGTAGATGTGGCCGCGCTCCACCAGCTCGGGCATCTGGCGGTAGAAGAAGGTGAGCAGCAGGGTGCGGATGTGGGCGCCGTCAACGTCGGCGTCGGTCATGATGATGATGCGGTGGTAGCGCAGCTTGGCCACGTCGAAATCATCGCCCCCGGTGGTGCCGCCGGCCTTGCCGATGCCGGTGCCCAGGGCGGTGATCAGCGTCAAAATTTCGTTGCTGGTCAGCAGCTTTTCGTAGCGGGCCTTTTCCACGTTCAAAATCTTGCCGCGCAGCGGCAAGATCGCCTGGAACTTGCGGTCACGCCCTTGCTTGGCAGACCCACCGGCGGAGTCACCCTCCACGATGTAGATTTCGCACAGCGAGGGGTCTTTTTCCTGGCAGTCGGCCAGTTTGCCGGGCAGGCCCATGCCGTCGAGCACGCCCTTGCGGCGGGTCATTTCGCGGGCCTTGCGGGCGGCTTCGCGGGCACGGGCGGCCTCCACGATCTTGCCGCAGATGATTTTTGCGTCGGCCGGGCGCTCCTGCAGGTAGTCCGTCAGCAGCTTGCCCACGATGTCTTCCACCGGGGCGCGCACTTCGCTCGACACCAGCTTGTCCTTGGTCTGGCTGCTGAACTTGGGCTCGGGCACCTTCACGCTCAGCACGCAGCACAGGCCTTCGCGCATGTCGTCGCCGGTGACTTCGACCTTGGCCTTCTTGGCGAACTCGTGCTCTTCGATGTACTTGTTGATGACGCGGGTCATCGCGGCGCGCAGGCCGGTCAGGTGGGTGCCGCCGTCACGTTGGGGGATGTTGTTGGTGAAGCACAGCACCTGCTCGCTGTAGGCGCTGTTCCACTGCATGGCCACTTCCACGCCGATGTGCGTGCCGGGGATGCCGCCGTAGGTCTCGGCCGGGCGCTCGCCTGCGGCGTAGAACGAGTTGGGGTGCAGTACCGTCTTGCCCTTGTTGATGAACTCGACAAAGCCGCGCACGCCACCGGCGCCCGAGAAGTCGTCTTCCTTGCCGGTGCGTTCGTCCTTGAGGCGAATGCGCACGCCGTTGTTCAAGAAGGACAGTTCGCGCAGGCGCTTGGCCAAAATCTCGTAGTGGTAATCGTTGTTCTCTTTGAAGATCTCGGTGTCGGGCAAAAAGTGCACTTCGGTGCCGCGCTTTTCGGTATCGCCCGTCACCCGCATGGGCGACACTTCGATGCCGTCAATTTTGTCGAGCAGGCGGTCTTGCACGAAGCCGCGCGAAAACTCGATCTGGTGCACCTTGCCTTCGCGGCGCACGGTCAGGCGCAGCCATATGCTGAGCGCGTTCACGCAGCTCACGCCCACGCCGTGCAGGCCGCCCGATACCTTGTAGCTGTTCTGGTTGAACTTGCCGCCGGCGTGCAGCTCGGTCAGTGCGATCTCGGCGGCGCTGCGCTTGGGCTCGTGCTTGTCGTCCATCTTCACCCCGGTGGGGATGCCGCGGCCGTTGTCGGTCACGCTGATGGAGTTGTCGGAGTGGATGGTGACGACGATGTCGTCACAGTGGCCGGCCAGGGCCTCGTCGATGGAGTTGTCGACCACCTCGAATACCAGGTGGTGCAGGCCGGTGCCGTCGCTCGTGTCGCCGATGTACATGCCGGGGCGCTTGCGCACGGCCTCCAGGCCTTCGAGGATGGTGATGGAGCCTTCGCCGTAGCTTTCGCTGGCGCCAGCCTGGTTGGTGTCGATCTTGTGCGGAACGGGCTCACCAGTGCCGGTAGGTTCTTCTTGCTCGGGCAGGTTGTTGTCAGCGGTCATGGTGGGCCTTGGGATCCGGGGAAGCCGGGGTCGGCTTCCAATGTGTCTGTCGAAAAAGGTTCAAATAGGGCTCTGGTCCCCATCATGTGGGGGCGAGCAGCTATCAAATCAATAGCTCATGCGGGGTGCCCGGCGCGCAATGCGGGGGCACGGCGCAGGGCTAGATGCGCATCGGCATCACCACGTACTTGAAGCTTTCGTTGTCGGGGATGGTCAGCAGCGCGGAGCTGTTGCCGTCCGAGAGCTCCACCTTCACCATGTCCTGGCCCATGTTGGCCAGGGCGTCGATGAGGTAGGTCACGTTGAAGCCGATCTCGATGGTGTCGCCACCGTAGTCGATGTCGAGCTCGTCCACGGCCTCTTCCTGCTCGGCGTTGTTGGACGCCACGCGCAGGGTGCCGGGCTCCAGGTTCAGGCGCACACCCTTGAACTTGTCGCTGGTCATGATGGCGGTGCGCTGCAGGCTGGCCAGCAGCGGGGCACGGCCCAGGGTGATGCTGTTCTTGTGGTTCTTGGGGATGACGCGGTTGTAGTCGGGGAACTTGCCCTCGACCAGCTTGGTCACGAACTCCATGCCGCCGAAGGTGAACTTGGCCTGGTTGTTGGCGAACTGCATCTCGATGTGGGGCTGGTTCTCGCCGCCGGCGTCGGACAGCAGGCGCTGCAGCTCGATCACGGTTTTGCGCGGCAGGATGACTTCCTGCTTGGGCACTTCCACATCGAGCGTGGCGCTGGCGAAGGCCAGGCGGTGGCCGTCGGTGGCCACCAGGCTCAGCTGTTTGCCCTCGGCCACGAACAAAATGCCGTTGAGGTAGTAGCGGATGTCCTGCACGGCCATGGCAAACGACACCTGGCCCAGCAGGTCCTTCAGGGTCTTTTGCGGCACGGCGAACACGGGGCCGAAGGCGGCCGACTCCTGCACCAGCGGGAAGTCCTCGGCCGGCAGGCTTTGCAGGGTGAAGCGGCTCTTGCCACCCTTGAGGATCAGCTTGGACTGGGCGGATTCGAGGCTCACCGTCTGGTCGCTGGGCATGGTGCGCAGGATGTCGATGAGCTTGCGCGCACCCACGGTGGTGGTGAAGTCGCCCGTGTCGCCACCCAGCTCTGCGGTGGTGCGGATCTGGATCTCAAGGTCGCTGGTCGTCAGCTGCAGCGCGTTGCCGGTCTTGCGGATCAGCACGTTGGCCAAAATGGGCAAGGTGTGGCGGCGCTCCACGATGCCAGCCACCGATTGCAGAACCGCGAGTACCTTGTCTTGTGTTGCCTTCAGGACGATCATGTCATCAACCCCTTGCTTGTGGATCTTTTTTGGAACGGTGCGGGCAGCGGCACGGGTTGTGCCCCCCTGCTGCCCATAACCCCCCATTTTGCCTTGTAAGGACGTGTTCTATTTGTCCGTGTGGCGCGGAACAGGTTCTTACAAAAACGGGCTGGGCGTATTGCACGGTCATCAGCCCTTGAGGGTCTGTTCCAGCACGTGCAACTGCTGATTCAGCTCGGTCAGCTGCTGGCGCTCGCCCGAAATCTTGCGCACGGCGTGCAGCACGGTGGTGTGGTCGCGCCCGCCGAACAGCTCGCCGATCTCGGGCAGGCTCTTTTGCGTCAGCTCCTTGGCCAGGTACATGGCAATCTGGCGCGGGCGGGCAATGCTGGCCGGGCGCTTCTTGCTGTACATGTCCGCCACCTTGATCTTGTAGTAGTCGGCAACGGTCTTCTGGATGTTTTCCACAGAGATCTGGCGGTTCTGGATGGAGAGCAGGTCGCGCAGCGCCTCGCGGGCCAGCTGGATGGAAATCTCTTTCTGATTGAAGCGCGAGTACGCCAGGATCTTGCGCAGCGCGCCTTCGAGCTCGCGCACGTTGGAGCGCACGTTCTTGGCCACAAAGAAGGCGACTTCCTCGGGCATCTCGGTGCCTTCGACGCGGGCCTTGTTGATCAAAATGGCCACGCGCATCTCGAGCTCGGGCGGCTCGATGGCCACCGTGAGGCCCGAGTCGAAGCGCGAAACCAGCCGCTCGTGGATGTTGGCCAGGCCCTTGGGGTAGGTGTCGCTGGTCATCACGATGTGGCTCTTCTTGGCCAGCAGGGCTTCGAAGGCGTTGAAGAATTCTTCCTGCGTGCGGTCCTTGTTGGCAAAGAACTGCACGTCGTCGATGAGCAGCAGGTCCAGCGAGTGGTAGCGCTCCTTGAATTCGTCGAAGGTGCGGCGCTGGTAGGCCTTGACCACATCCGACACGAATTGCTCAGCGTGGATGTAGAGAATTTTGGCGTCGGGCTTGTCGGCCAGCAGGCGGTTGCCCACAGCGTGCACCAAGTGGGTCTTGCCCAGGCCGACGCCGCCGTAGATGAACAGCGGGTTGTACAGGTGGCCGGGCATGCCCGCCACGTGCATGGCGGCCGAGCGTGCCATGCGGTTGGCCGTGCCCTCCACCAGGGTTTCGAAGGTCAGGCCGGCGTTCAGGCGGTTGCGGAAGGCACCGGCCGATTCGTCGGAGGTGCTGCTGCCGCTGTTGCTACTGTTGCCGTTGCCGGAGCTGTTGTTGTTGCTATGGCTGCCCTGCCCCTGGCCCTGCTGGTCATTGTGGGAAACCGGGGTCTGCGTGCCCGCAGCGTTGGGCCGCACATAAGTGCGGGTAACGGCCTCACGCTGAGCGAGCGCTAACTCCAGCGTGACGGGCTGGCCGTACAGGTCTTCGAGCAGCAGCGAGATGCGCTTGCCGTACTGCGCACGGATCCAGTCGAGCTTGAAGCGGTTGGCGACGAACAGCGTCACCTTGGAGAAGTCTTCGGTCACCTGGGCCACCAGGGGCTTGATCCAGGTGTTGAACTGCTGCTCGGGCAGGTCTTGCGCCAGTTGTTCGATACAGGCCTGCCACAGGCCCTGGCCGGCGTCTGCCCCGGGGTTGGATGCGGAGCTGCTGGAGGGTTCCTCGGTCATTTATAGGCGGATTCTTGTTGTGGATAGGAGGAACGGAGCTTGGCCTCGCATTGTAGCTTGTCAAGGAGTTATCCACAATTTGGAAAGGCCCCCTGACAGAGGGGATCAGGGCCCTGGGGAGGCGGGCCAAAAGCACATTCTGAACCCCTGATTCGGGCACGCCACAGGGTCTTCCCGCAGAGGGGCATTGCCAGCACTGAAGAAGCCTGCGATAATTTTGGGTTTCCCTGAATGTGTTCAGGGTGATTTGACCCGGCGTGCCGCTATTTCTGCGCAACAGTCCGGAACTGAACCTCAAGGAATAGAGCACCATGAAACGTACTTACCAACCCTCCAAGACCCGCCGCGCGCGCACCCACGGCTTCCTCGTTCGCATGAAAACCCGCGGTGGCCGTGCCGTTATCAACGCACGCCGCGCCAAGGGCCGCAAGCGCCTGGCCGTCTAAGGCCGGCCAGGTCTGGGTCTGCACTTCGCTGCACCCCGGTTTGCACCGTCAGGTACCAAACGGGGCGTTTGCATGCAACGGCTGAAAACCCGTCCGCAGTTCCAGGCCGCCATGGCGGGGGGCACCGTTTCCCGTACCGCCCATTTTGCGCTGCACCGTCTGGTGTTGGGCGCCGACGGCACTGCCACGACTGGCGGTGCCGTTGTTGCGTCTGGCGATACCAGGGCGGCATCGGTGACCCCGGTTGCCGATGCAACAGCAGCCGCAGCAGCTAAAGCCGCAAAGACGGAATCCCCTTCAGGGCCCGGCGCTTCGCCGCAGGCCCTGTTTGCCGTTCCCGACGTGTGGCTGGGCGCCATGGTGCCCAAGCGCTGGGCGCGCCGCGCGGTCACGCGCAACGCCATCAAGCGGCAGATCTACACCGTGGGCGCCACCTTCGAGGAGCGCCTGCCCCAGGCCGCGCACGTGGTGCGCCTGCGCAGCACGTTCGACCGCAAGCAGTTCATCAGCGCCACGTCCGATCAGCTCAAAGAGGCGGTGCGGGCCGAGTTGCTGCAGTTGTTCGGCTACGCCGCCAAGCGTTCGGGCCATGGCCAAGGTAGTGGCCAGGGCACCGGTGGCGAGGCCGGCAAAGCCAGCGGCGCTAGCAGAACCGACAAAAGCCCCAGCGCGCCACGGGTGTCGGTGACTGCGCCATGATGCGTGCGCTGCTCATCGGGGTGGTCAAGGGCTACCGCCTGTTTCTGAGCCCCTGGCTGGGCTCGGCCTGCCGCTTCGAGCCGACCTGCTCCGTCTACTCGCTGCAGGCGCTGGAGCAGTATGGCGCGGCGGCCGGCAGTTATCTCACGGTGCGCAGGCTGGTACGCTGCCACCCCTGGTGTGACGGGGGCCATGACCCGGTCCCGCAGGAATTGCCGCGCAGCATGCGGTTGTTCTCGCGGCTTCAACCTTCCACATCATCTTCACCAAAGAAGTCTTCATGAACGACATTCGCCGCACCATACTGTGGGTGATTTTTGGCTTTTCCATGGTTCTGCTGTGGGACAAGTGGCAGTTGCACAACGGCAACAAGGCCACCTTCTTCCCCACCGCAGCACCCGTGGTCGCGCCTGCACCTGCGGGCACCGCCTCTGCCGCATCGGCAGGCGCTGCGAGCGTGCCTGCCACCACCAATGCATCGGCGCCTGCAACCGCATCGGCCCAGGGCGCATCGGCCGTACCCGGCCAGCCCGCTCCCACGGCAGCCCCTGCCACCCGTGAGCGTGTGCAGGTGACGACCGACGTCTACCGCCTGACCTTCGACAGCGAAGGCGGCTCGCTGACCCACGCGGAGCTGCTCAAGCACGCCGACATCGGCGACAAGAGCGGCAAGAACTTCCTGCTGCTCGACGAAAGCGCGAACCGTGTGTACGTGGCGCAGACCGGCCTGATCGGCGGCAACTTCCCCACGCACAAGACGTTGATGACGGCCGTGGCCGGCCCGCGCGAGCTGACGGACGGGCAGGACGAGCTGACCATCCGCTTCGAGTCGCCCGAGCAGGGCGGCGTGAAGCTGGTCAAGACCTGGACGGTGAAGCGCGGCGCCTACGACATCGCTGTGAAGCATGAAGTGGTGAACACCGGCACGGCCCCCGTGTCGCCCGAGCTGTACCTGCAGCTGGTGCGCGACGGCAACAAGCCGCCAGGCGAGTCGTCGTTCTACTCGACCTTCACCGGCCCTGCGGTCTACACCGAGGCCAAGAAGTACCAGAAGGTCGAGTTCAAGGACATCGAGGCCGGCAAGGTCGACATCCAGAAGGATGCGACCAACGGCTACGCCGCCATGGTGCAGCATTACTTCGCCACCGCCTGGCTGCTGGCCGATGGCGTGCCGCGCAACCTGTTCATGCGCAAGGTGGACACCAACCTGTACTCGGTGGGCATGATCACCCAGCTGGGCGCCATTGCCCCCGGCGCCACCAAGACCCTGGACGCGCGCCTGTTCGCCGGCCCGCAGATCGAAAAGACGCTGGAATCCCTGAGCCCCGGCCTGGAACTGGTGAAGGACTATGGCTGGCTGACCATCCTGTCCAAGCCGCTGTACTGGCTGCTGGACCAGCTGCACAAGATTCTGGGCAACTGGGGCTGGGCCATCGTGGCGCTGGTGCTGCTGCTCAAGATCGCCTTCTACTGGCTCAACGCCAAGGCCTATTCGAGCATGGCCAAGATGAAGGCCATCAACCCCAAGATCATGGAGATGCGCGAGCGCCTGAAGGACAAGCCGCAGCAGATGCAGCAGGAGATGATGCGCATCTACCGCGAGGAGAAGGTCAACCCCATGGGCGGTTGCTTCCCCATCATGATCCAGATCCCGGTGTTCATTGCGCTGTACTGGGTGCTGCTGTCCAGCGTGGAAATGCGCAACGCGCCGTGGATTCTCTGGATCCGCGACCTGTCGGCACCGGACCCGTTCTTCATCCTGCCCCTGCTGATGACCGTCAGTTCGCTGCTGCAGACCGCCCTGAACCCCGCGCCACCCGATCCGCTGCAGGCCAAGATGATGTGGTTCATGCCGCTGATCTTCAGCGTGATGTTCTTCTTCTTCCCGGCCGGCCTGGTGCTGTACTGGCTGACGAACAACATTCTGTCCATCGCGCAGCAGTGGCTCATCAACACCCGCATGGGCGTGCCGCCGCAGTTCAACCTGCCCAAGTTCAAGTGATCACTGCTGATTGCTGATTCCCCCGAAAGGCCGCGCAAGCGGCCTTTTTCAATCCTGCCCTGTAAAGTCCTGTCCTATGCTTGCCCGCCACGCCGACCCCATCGTTGCCATTGCCACTGCCCCGGGGCGCGGCGCCGTGGGCATCGTGCGCGTGTCGGGCAAGGGCATCGCGCCTCTGGTGCAGGCCTTGTGCGGGCGCGACCTGCGCCCGCGCGAGGCGCACTACCTGCCGTTTCGCGATGCCGACGGCCAGGCCATAGACCAGGGGCTGGCGCTGTACTTCCCCGCGCCGCACTCGTACACCGGCGAAGACGTGCTGGAGCTGCAGGCCCATGGCGGCCCGGTGGTGCTGCAGCTGCTGGTGGCGCACTGCCTGGAGGCGGCGGCTGCCGTGCAGGCCGATGGGGGCGCGGCGGTGCTGGCAGGCCTGCGTGTAGCCGAGCCGGGTGAATTCACCGAGCGCGCCTTCCTCAACGACAAGATCGACCTGGCCCAGGCCGAGGCGATTGCCGACCTGATCGACGCCTCCACCTCGGCGGCGGCGCGCAGTGCGAGCCGCTCGCTCACGGGCGCCTTCTCGAACGAGATCCACGCGCTGCGCGATGCGCTGATCCACCTGCGCATGCTGGTGGAGGCGACGCTGGACTTCCCCGAGGAGGACATCGACTTTTTGAAACAGGCCGACGCCCAGGGCCAACTCGACCGCCTGCAGCAGACCCTGGCCCGCGTGCGCCAGCGCGCGCAGCAGGGCGCTCTGCTGCGCGAGGGCATCAAGGTGGTGATCGCCGGCCAGCCGAATGCGGGCAAGAGCTCGCTGCTCAACGCGCTGGCGGGGGCGGAGCTGGCCATCGTCACCCCCATTGCCGGTACCACGCGTGACAAGGTGCAGCAGACCATCCAGATCGAGGGGGTGCCCCTGCACGTGATCGACACCGCCGGCCTGCGCGACAGCGAGGACGAGGTGGAGCGCATCGGCATCGCCCGCGCCTGGGACGAGATCGCGGGGGCCGATGCGGTGCTGTTCCTGCACGACCTGTCGCGCGCCGACACGGCGGACTACGCGGCCAGCGATGCAGCGATTTCCAGGGACATGGCCGGGCGGCTGCCCGCTTCGGTGCCGGTGATCGACGTGTGGAACAAGACCGACTGCGTGGACGCGGCCACGGTGGCCCGGCTGCAGGGCGAGGGCCGCTCCGTACGGCTGTCGGCGCGCACAGGAGCGGGCCTGGAAGAATTGCGCCGCACGCTGCTGGAAGTGGCGGGCTGGCAGTCGGCACCCGAGGGCGTGTACATTGCCCGCGCCCGCCACGTGCAGGCGCTGCAGGCGGTGGCCGCCCACCTGGGCGAAGCGCATGCGCAGTTACAGGCGAAAGCCCCCGCGCTGGACATCCTGGCCGAGGAGCTGCGCCTGGCCCAGAACGCGCTGGGCGCCATTACCGGCGAGTTCACGTCCGATGACCTGCTGGGCGTGATTTTTTCGAGCTTTTGCATCGGCAAGTAGCGGGGTGCGGTGTGCCGGGCACCTTCTTTTGTTGTAAACGGACGTAAACAGCGCTTGTGCGCAACCTGTAACAAGGTTACTTTAAGGTGACCATGAATGTCCTTTCCCCCGCTGCCACCAAAGCCGATCTGCAGGGCCTGATCGATGCCATCGCCCAGGCCAGCGCAGACGACAGCATGACCAACCCGCTGACGCCCGCGCAGTGGGATGTTGTCGCCTCTTACCTGCTGCCCTGCATCATCCCCATGGGCCACGTGCTGTTCACCCAGGGCACGACCGACCGCACCCTGTACTTCGTGGAGAGCGGCAGCCTGAGCGTGCACTTCCAGGATGAGAAAGAGCGCCTGCGCCTGGCCATCGTCGGCCCGGGTTCGGTGCTGGGCGAAGGCGCCTTCTTTTCGCACCGGGCCCGCAGTGCCACGGTGCAGGCCAGCGGGCCGTGCAAGCTGTGGAGCCTGACGGCCATCCGCTTCACCGAGCTGACCAACCGGCAGCCTGCGATTGCGTTGGGCCTGGCCATGGCGGCCGGCTCCGTACTGGCCAAGCGCCTGGGCAATCGCCGCCGGCGCGTTGCTGCGACCTGACATCCCTGTCAGCCGGCAGCCCTTTCGGTACCGGTGGCGTCGCTGGGGGTGCAGTGCTCGCGGTACACTCGAATCGGACAACTCAATGCAGGCGCACCCCGAGGAAAGCAAGCCATGTCACTGTTCAGCTGGTTCAGCCGCAAACCGGCACCGCCCAAGCCCCGGCCCAATGCGGCATCGGAGACTTCGGGTCTGCTCAACGCCGATGCCACTGTGCCTTTTCCCGCAGGCCGCCAGGGCAAGCCCATGCTCGAACCGGTGCCGCCCGAGCACGCCGCCAACCGCAAGAACGAGCGCATGGAGCGGCGCGAGCTGCTGTACACCGTGGTGCGCGATGCCATGGTGCGGGCGGGTGTGCTTTCGGCCAGTTACAAGTTCAAGGTGCTTTCGCTGGACCAGCGCGGCCGCCAGTTCCTGGTGATGATGGACCTGGCGCGCGAGTACGGCGGCGAGACCGTGCGCCTGTCCGAGATCGAGGCGCTGATCGCGCAGACCGCGAAGACCCGCTACGACATCCTGGTGACTGCCGTGTACTGGCGCATCAATGACCATGTGGCGGTGGGCATTCCACAAAAGGGCATTGCCCCGCTGGGCGCAGCCCTGCCTCTGGGTACGCAGCAGGCCCCTGCTGCTGCCGTGCGGCGCCCGCTGCCACCGGTGTCGGCCCCTGCCCCGCTGACCGCCACGGCTGCTGCTCCCCTCTCGCGCCCGGCGCCCTTGCGGTCTGCAGCCCCCGTGGCAACGGCCCCGGCCCCGCTGACGGGAACGATCGCACCGCGCCCCCCCGCGCCGGTGGACTACGAAGCCACGCGCCCCGTGCCTCGCTTCGAGCCCATCGAGGCCGACGAAGTGGCCGCCTTCAAGCGCGCCCTGGCCGATGCCGCTGGCACCAACCCTGCGCCAGTCGTCCCGGCACGCCCCGGCGGCGCCCCGGTGCGCTCGGGCCCCATCCGCCCCCGGCCGCCCAATGCGACGGGCTTCGAGGATACGGAGATGCCCGGTGCCGAAGAGCGCGGCCCGGACCTGAGCAGCACGCAGTACGGTGAGTTGCGCTGAGGATCTTTCGCACAGCGGAAAAACAAAGGCGGCCTTCGAGGCCGCCTTTTTCATTTGGGAGGATGGATCGCTCAGGCTTTGACGTCGAGCAACGAGCCCATCATCTGGTCCTGGGTCTTCACCACCTGCAGGCTGGCCTTGAAGGCGTAGGTGGCCGAGATCTGCTCGACGGCTTCCTTCTCCAGCGCCACGCCCTCTTCCTGGCTGCGGCGCACGGAGCCGGTCACGCCGGCACCGCCCGGGGCGGCTTGCTGGTCCACCACCTCGCTTTTGTAGCGAGGCGTGTTCATGTTGGCCACGTTGTTGGCCGAGGCATCGAGCCGCAACTGGGCGGCCTGCATGCCGGAAGAACCGATCGAGGAAATGGAGGCCATGGTGGAGTGCTCGCGGTGGCGAAAAATGGCTGGATTATCCAGCGCCACCCGATTTCGCGCACGACCACCCATCTTGCCGTAATGGTCACTGGCCCCAGAAGTGGTCCTCTTGCTCCGGGTCGCTGGAGAAAAGAAACACCTCGGCGACCTGGCCATCCGCGATGCGCAGCAGGTCCACGCCCGTCTGGTCCAGGCTCGCGCCTGCGCGCTCGCCCCGGAAGGCGGTGGTGACGGCAACCCAGTCCCCGTTTTGCATGTAGTGCCGGGCCTCTGTGATGGCAAATGTCCCTTGGGAGACTTCCATCATCTTGCCGATCATCGCTCCCACGGCGGCCAGGCCCTGGTGGGTGCCGGAAAACCGGTTGGCGCCGGGCTGGTGCCAGACCACGGTGGGCGATACGGTACTGGCCAGCAGGGCCTGATCGCCCGTCTGGGCGGCTCGGATGTAATTCTTGGCGATGTCGATGGGGGACATGGAGGCTTTCTGTAGGTGTTGAAGATGGGGTAATTATTGGACTCCGGGTGCGAGAAAGCACGATAGCTCCAAGCCGTAGAAAGATACTTATCGGACAAAATGCAGTGAGCATCCAACCAAGGAACGTGATGACCCCGAAGCAGGCATGGAACGCCGACATCGAACGGTTCGACTACCGGCCGCCCGGGGCCTACGGGCTGGACTTGGAGGTCTTCCCGATGTCCGATCTGAGCCAGCGCGGCCCCGAAGGCGAGGTCCACCGCACCCACCGCTATGCCTTCCACATGCTGGTGCTGGTCACCCGGGGAAGCTGCACGCAGGTGGTGGATTTCGAGCCTGTGCCCTGTGCACCCGGATCGCTGCTGGCCATCCGGCCCGGGCAGGCCCACAACTTCGGGCTGGCAGAGGATTGGGAGGGGTGGGTCATGCTGCTGCGCCCGGAATTCCTGCTTGCGGCCGGTGCTGCGCCGGCCAGTGACCTGCGCCTGGTGGTCGGGCTGGAGCGGTTTCCCGTGCACCTGGCCCTGGGCGACGGGGAGGCCCGCACGGTGGCGGATGCCATCGTGCAGATGCGCGAGGACGCGGCGGCCGATGCGCCAGCGCAGGACCTGCATGCGCTGCTGCGCTACCAGCTCTATGCCCTGCTCACGCGGCTGGCCATCGCCCACAACCAGCTCAGCCAGCGCGGTGGCAACCGAGAGCCTGCGAACCACCGCGCCATGCAGCGTTTCGAGCATTTTCGGCAATTGCTGGAGCAGCGGTTCGCCGAATGGCACCAGGTGGCGGACTACGCCGGCCCGTTGGGGTGCACGGAAAAGAGCCTGGCGCGCGCCACCAGCGCTGCGGCCGGCACCAGTGCCAAGGCCTTCATCGCCGCGCGCATCTGCCTGGAAGCCAAGCGCCTGCTGCTGCACACCGGCGTGCCCGTGGCGCGCATTGCCGAGCGCCTGGGCTTCGACGAGGCGACCAATTTCAGCAAGTTCTTCCGGCGCGAAACGGGCTGCACCCCGGCGGAGTTCCGCCGGCAGCAGGTGCCTGCACCCGGCAGTTGATGAAAGCCCGCAGTCAGCCCACGCCGTGGGCCTGCACCAGGCATTGCTGGAACGCCTGCGCCGCGCGCGAGGGCTCGGGCGAGCGGCGCAGCAGGCCCACGAACTGGCAGCTGTAGCGCAGCAGCGCGGGCTGCACCGCCTGCATCAGGCCGCGCCGCTCGTAGACCTCGGCATAGTGGTCGGGCAGAAAACCGAGGTAGCGGCCCGAGAGGATGAGCGTGGCGATCGACTCCTGGTCGAAGCCCGTGGCGGTGCGTGACAGGCGCGCCTGGTGGCTCAACTCCATGTTGGGCGAGTGGTAGCCCAGCCCGGCGAAGGGCTGGTTGCGCAGTGCCTCCCAGTCGAGCGAGGCATCGCTGGTGCCGAACAGCGGGTGGCCTACACCGCAGTACAGCAGCATGGTCTCGTTGAACAGGTCGGTGTACAGCAGGCTTTGCGAGGCGCGGTGCGCCGGGATGATGCCGACCTGGTAGGTGCCGTCGATCACCCCGCGTTCGATGGCGTTGATGGTGCCCACGTGCATCTGCAGGTGCACGCCGGGCGCCTGCTGCGCAAATGCGGCGATGGCCTGGCCGATGCGGGCGGCGGGGTTGGTGGCCGTCTTGTCGAACACGGCCACGGCGAGCTGCCCGCCCATGCGCGCATGGATGTCGTCTACCGCATTGCGAAAGCCCTCCACCGAGGCCAGCAGGCGCAGCGTCTCGTCGTACACGCGCTGGCCCTCAGGGGTGAGGGCGAAACCGGCGCGCCCGCGCCGGCACAGGGTCAGGCCCAGGCGGGTCTCCAGGTCCTTGACGTGGCGGCTCACGGTGCTGGTGCCGATGTTCAGCTCCAGCTCGGCGGCCGACATGCCGCCGCACTCGGCCACGGCCTTGAACACCTGCAACAGGCGCAGGTCCATGTCGCTGAGCTGGCCGAGCACGGCGCGGTTTTTGGTGGTGGTCATCGTTCAGGGTCTTTACTTGCATAAATCAGCAAGTAAACATTGATATTGCTCTCTTTGAGAGATTAACACCGGGGACAACAATCCGCACCGAGACCTGCTTTTTTGCCCGGCCTGCTCCTGCCTTTGCGGCCGTTTTTTGCACTGGAGATTCCCATGAGCTTCGTCAACATCGAAAAACCCGCTTCCGACGCTGGCGGCGACCGCCTGGACGCTGCCTGGCTCGACGCGCACTGGATGCCCTACACGGCCAACCGCCAGTTCAAGGCGGCACCGCGCATGATCGTGGAAGGCAGCGGCGCCTACTACACCGATTCGGACGGCCGCAAGATCTTCGACGGCCTGTCGGGCCTGTGGTGCACGGGCCTGGGCCACGGCCGCCGCGAAATCGCCGAGGCCATTGGCAAGCAGGCGATGAAGCTCGACTACGCGCCAGCGTTCCAGTTCGGCCACCCGCTCTCGTTCGAGCTGGCCAACCGCATCAAGGCCATCACGCCCGACGGCCTCGATTACGTGTTCTTCACCGGCTCGGGTTCCGAGTCGGCCGACACCTCGTTGAAGATGGCACGCGCCTACTGGCGCGCCAAGGGCCTGGCCAGCAAGACGCGCCTGATCGGCCGCGAAAAGGGCTACCACGGCGTGAACTTCGGCGGCATCTCTGTGGGCGGCATCGTTGCCAACCGCAAACTCTTCGGCCAGGGCATCGAAGCCGACCACCTGCCCCATACACAGCCCGCAGCCGGCTCCTTCCACAAGGGGATGCCGCCCACCGGCAAGGAACTGGCCGACCGCCTGCTGGACGTGATCGCGCTGCACGACGCATCGAACATCGCGGCGGTGATCGTCGAGCCTTTCTCCGGTTCGGCCGGCGTGGTGATCCCGCCCGTGGGCTACCTGCAGCGCCTGCGCGAGATCTGCACGCAGAACAATATCCTGTTGATTTTTGACGAAGTGATCACGGCGTTTGGCCGCTCGGGCGCCTGGACGGGTGCCGAGGCGTTCGGCGTGACGCCGGACATCCTGAACTTCGCCAAGCAGGTCACCAACGGCGCGCAGCCCCTGGGCGGCGTGGTGGCCAGCAAGGACATCTACGACACGTTCATGGCCGCGGGTGGCCCCGAGTACATGCTTGAGTTTCCGCACGGCTACACCTACTCGGCCCACCCCGTGGCCTGCGCCGCCGGCATCGCCGCGCTGGACCTGCTGCAGAGCGAAGACGCCATCGGCCGTGTGAACGCGCTGAGCCCGCATTTCGAGCAGGCCGTGCACAGCCTCAAGGGCAGCAAGCATGTGCTGGACATCCGCAACTACGGCCTGGCCGCAGGCATCACCATCGCCCCGCTGCCGGGCGAGCCGGCACGCCGCCCCTACGAGATCGCGATGAACTGCTGGAAGAAGGGCTTTTACGTGCGCTACGGTGGCGACACCATCCAGCTGGCACCGCCCTTCATCAGCGAGAAGGCCGAGATCGACCGCCTGGTCAACGCCCTGGGCGATGCCCTGGCCGAGACCGCTTGAGCCTGCCACTTTCCATCCCAATATTGTTGCCATGAACCACGACAAGAACGTCACCACCACCGTCGGCCACCTGATCGACGGCCAGATCGTTGCCGACACCGAGCGCACGCAGCCGGTCTTCAACCCGGCCACGGGCCAGTCCACCACCAACGTCGCTTTGGCCAGCAAGGCCACGGTGGAGCGCGCCATCGCCTCGGCCGAGGCAGCCTTCCCGGCCTGGCGCAACACGCCTCCGCTCAAGCGCGCCCGCGTCATGGGCAAGCTCAAGGTGCTGCTCGAAGAGAACGCCGACAAGATCGCCGCCATGATCACGGCCGAGCACGGCAAGGTGCTTAGCGATGCGCACGGCGAGCTGCAGCGCGGCATCGAGAACGTGGAGTACGCCAGCTACGCGCCCGAGCTGCTCAAGGGTGAGCACAGCCGCAACGTCGGCCCTGGCATCGACTCGTGGAGCGAGTTCCAGGCACTGGGCGTGGCGGCGGGCATCACGCCCTTCAACTTTCCGGCCATGGTGCCGCTGTGGATGTGGCCCATGGCCGTGGCCTGCGGCAACACCTTCGTGCTCAAGCCCTCCGAGCGCGACCCGAGCAGCACGCTGTTCATCGCCCAGCTGGCGCTGGAGGCCGGCCTGCCCCCGGGCGTGCTGAACGTCGTCAACGGTGACAAGCTGGCCGTGGACACGCTGCTGCAGGATGCGCGCATCAAGGCCGTGAGCTTTGTCGGCTCCACCCCCATCGCCGAATACATCTATGCCGAAGGCTGCAAGAACGGCAAGCGCGTGCAGGCCCTGGGCGGCGCCAAGAACCACGCCATCGTGATGCCCGACGCCGACATCGGCAACGCCGTGAGCGCCCTCATGGGCGCCGCCTACGGCAGCTGCGGCGAGCGCTGCATGGCCATCCCCCTGGTGGTGGCCGTGGGTGACGAGGCCGGTGACGCGGTGGTGGCGGGCCTCAAGGTGGAGATCGCCAAGATGAAGGTCGGCCCCGGCACCGACAACGGCAACGACATGGGCCCGCTGGTGACGAAGCCCCACTTCGAAAAGGTCAAGGCCTATGTGGACAGCGGTGTGGCCGAAGGCGCCACGCTGGTGGTGGACGGCCGCGGCGTGACGGTGCCCGGCCATGAGGAGGGCTACTTCCTGGGTGCCTGTCTGTTCGACAACGTCAAGCCCGGGATGAAGATCTACCAGGAAGAAATCTTCGGCCCCGTGCTCGGCGTGGTGCGCGTGAAGACGCTGCAGGAAGCCATGAAGCTCATCGACGAGCACGAGTACGGCAACGGCACCTGCATCTTCACGCGCGACGGCGAGGCTGCACGCTATTTCACCGACCACATCCAGGTCGGCATGGTGGGCGTGAACGTGCCCCTGCCCGTGCCGGTGGCCTACCACTCGTTCGGCGGCTGGAAGCGCAGCCTGTTCGGCGACCTGCACGCCTACGGCCCCGACGCCGTGCGCTTCTATACCAAGCGCAAGACCATCACCCAGCGCTGGCCCTCGGCCGGTGTGCGCGAAGGCGCGGTGTTCGCCTTCCCCAGCAGCCGCTGATCCCGGCGTGCCCACGCAAGAACGGCCCCTCGGGGCCGTTTTTCATGGGCGGTTTGCTTAGCAGGCGCTGCGACAGCGCTTGCCGTCGGTCCAGGTAGCACCTTCGAGCAAGGCGGCGTCCAGGTCCACGTTGACCATCTTCGCGCCCGAGAGGTTGGCGCCGCGCAGGTCGGCCTGCTCCAGGCTCACGTTGACCAGCTCGGCGCCGCGCAGGTCGGCGCCCGAGAGGTTGGCGCGCGACAGGTCCACGTTGGTGAACTTGCGGCCGGCCAGCTGGGCGCCCGCGAAGTTGCGGCCCGAGAGGTCGCTGTTCACGTAGTCCCCGTTCTTGCCGCCCTTGCCGGGCTTGGCATTGGAGGACGTGGTCACCGTGGTCGACGCCCCCTGCACCACCACGCGGCCGCTGCCGCCGCCGATGGTGGTTTCCACGCGGGCGTTGCCGTCCGTGGCGGTGATGATCTGCTGGCCGTTGACCACCACCGAGGCGTTGTTGTCGCCGGCGATCACCGTACCAGAGCCATTGGAGGCCAGGTTGCGCTGTGCGTGGGCCATGGGCACGCAGGCGGCCAGGGCGGCCAGGCCGACCAGTGCGTTGGCAAAGGTGTTGTTCGTCATGTGTCGGTTTCCTTCCGTCGGTTGTTCGATGGGCCAGTGTTCAGGCCCGCTCCCACCCAGGAGCGCGGGCTGGACTTTAAGGCGGTGTGGCTGCTTCGCCGGTAACAGGCGGTGTCCAACGTAAGCTGGTGAGATTCCACAGCGGGTCTTCGCTGCGCCGGGGGCGGTCGGACATCAGATCCCGGCCGTCCTTGCCGCCCGTGCCATCGGTCCTGGCGCTGATGCGTGCGGCCAGTTCCTCCATCCAGGCGGCGTCCACGCCGCGCGCCGAGTTGTCGCGCGAGGAGCGGCTGAATACCAGCGCCAGGAATTCGCGGGCGCTGCGCGAACCACCGTCGGCCGCGCGCCGGTACAGCTGGATGGCCTGGGCGAAGTCACGCTGCACGCCGCCCTTGCCCTGGTGGTACAGCTGGGCCAGCTGCAGCGTGGCATCGGCGTTGCCGTCGTCCGACAGGGTGCGCAGCCGGGCCAGCGTGGCCGATTCGCTGGAGCGGTTCTGCCGCTCCAGGCGCAGGTAGTTGGCGCGGGCCGGGTTGTACCCCTGTGCCGCCGACAGCACATACATCTCGCGCGCCCGCTCCACGCTGCCGTCGAGCTCCCAGGCCACGGCCAGGTCGTTCATGGCCAGGGGGTCGCCGTCCTGGGCGGCCTGCTCCAGCAGGCGGCGAGCGTCGCGCAGCTTGCGCGGGCCGGTGATCTGGCCTTCGAGCAGCGACTCAATGTAGGTGGCGCGCACCAGGCCGGCAGCGCGGGCCTTTTGCAGCCATTCGCGGGCCACCGACAGGTCGCGCTGGCCGCCGGCATTGTCCACGCCCAGCAGGTAGCCATAGCCGGCCATGCCGCGCACGTCGCCGGCATCGGCGGCGCGGCTCCACCAGCGCCGTGCGGTAGCCGCAGCCTGGGGCAGGCCAGGGTTGGCGTGGTAGTACATGCCCACCTGCACCATGGCGTCGGCATCACCGGCGTTGGCAGCCTCGATCAGGCTGTTGAGCACCTGTTCGGTGTTGGCCGAGGGCAGTCGCAGAGAGCCGCCGGGGGTTTGGGGCGTGCGGCTCGCGCCGCCCTGGGCGGCTGCGGCGGGCTGCGAGGGCAGCTGGATCACCGCATGCGCGGCGCCGGCGGCGGCCACGCAGCAGGCGGCCAGGGACCAGCGCAGGGCCGTCCTGCGTGCCCGGTCGGCGGGCGCGCCCTGGGGTTGCAGTGGGGCGGTTTTCATTTGCGGGGCCGGTTCGGGGTGTTGCCGCGGATGGGCTCTGCGGCCGGGGCCTGCACGTTCCAGTCGAGCGAGGTGCTCATCACGCCGACGCCGGCCTGTTCGAAGGCGCCTTGCACCTGGGCCAGGCTGGTCACGCTCTTGATCGGCTCCAGATTGGCGCTGGTCAGGGCGGCAGGGATCTGGCCCTTGAGCGGCTGGGCCGTCATGGCGCAGAACATGTTCTCGGTGCCGCCACGCGCCGTCTCGATCAGGAAGGAGTTGGGCTTGCTGATGTCGGGAATCAGCACGCTGGTGCGCCCCTGCACGGTGGCCGACGGCTGCATCGGGTTCGGGTAGACCTGGCTGATGGAGCCGCCCGCGTCCTGGTAGTAGCAGTACAGGTAGCCGGTGCGCGGCGGTACCACCCGCACCACGATGGATTCGCCGACCTTGAGGTCGCGGTCCTTGCGGCCAACCATGCTCAGCGCGATGCTGCGCGGGTCGGGCTCGTTGGCCGGCAGGCCGCTGGGGCGCACCACCAGCTTGTCATTGGCGTACTCGGGCTTGCGCAGCTTGCCTTCGGCCGACATGCCCACGAAGCTGCGCATCAGCCGGGTGTAGGTCTCGAAGTTGACCACGCCCACGGGGGTCAGGTCCTGCGAGGCCTGGTACTGGGTGACAGCCTTGCGAAAGGCAGGCGAATCCGTGCCGTCGGCCGTGCCGTTCCAGATGCCATGGGTCTGCAGCACGCGCTGCGCCAGGGTCCAGCGCTCGGCCACGCTGGCCTCGTCGAACCAGGCGCGCATCTGGCGCAGGAACTCGGGGTGGTTCTGCTCGTAGTCGATGCAGTCCCAGTACGGCACCTTGGCCCACTTGCCCACCAGTTCGATGGCGGCCAGGTCCACCAGCAGGCGG
This sequence comes from Acidovorax sp. A1169, assembly GCF_030704685.1. Taxonomy (GTDB): domain Bacteria; phylum Pseudomonadota; class Gammaproteobacteria; order Burkholderiales; family Burkholderiaceae_C; genus Acidovorax. The sequence goes on along the minus strand of NZ_JAUZDX010000017.1, from coordinate 128,821 downwards.
ATGGCGGCACCGGCGCCCTGGTTGTTGTCGGCAGCCACTTCGTACTGCACGCCCACGCGGTAGATGTGCTTGGGCAGGCCCGTGGCCTTGGCGCCGATCTCCACCGCCTTGCCGCCGGTGGCCACAATGAGCTCGTTGGCCGACTCGATGCCCGAGTACAGCGTGCGCGTGTTCATGTCCCCCAAGTGCAGGTCCAGCCCGACTGCGCTACCCAGCACGTCCCAGCTGTAGCCGGTGTCGGTGGCGGCGGTGGAAATCCCCAGGCTCTGGCGCTTGGAGACCACGGTCTTGTCGCCGAAGCTGATGGCGCCCGAGATGTAGATCTGTGGCTTGCGCAGCTCCATCTGGTTGTTGTTGAGCAGCAGGCTGGTGAGGGTCTGCACCGTGTCCTGGCGCAGTGCGTCCACCTCGTAATCCACCACGCGGAAGGCCTGGCTGGTGCGCGACATGCGCGACAGGGCCGTGATCAGCATCTCCTTGGTGCCTGTGCTGAAAAGGCCCGACGGGTCGGGGATGGATTTGACGGCGATCAGTGTGGTGGGCGTGTTCTCGGCGGCCAGCATGCGGTCCATGCAGGCCAGGCCTTCGCGCAGCACGGAGCCCGATTTGCTCGGGGTGACCAGGGGCGCCTGCTCCACGGTGCCCTGCTCGATGATGTTCACGCGGTCGCTCACGTTGGGCTGGATCGCGCAGCCGGAAATCAGGAGCGCCAGGGTCGACAGGGTCAGAAGGTGGCGCGGGCGGCGCGGGTGGTGGGTGCTGTTGTTGTTCTTCATGCTGGAAACCGATGGTGGTGGGGTTATTTGCAGAGATTGATCACGGGGCCTTGCACCACGATGACCTGGTCGTTGTTGGCAGTGCCGAAGCGGTTGCCGATGCCGCTGTCGCCCTCGGGCACCTTGGGCGCGCCGATGTTGGTGGCGCAGCTGCTGCCGCTGGGGCCGGTGACGAGCTTGCGGTCGACGGTGGCCAGGGTGTCCTCGGCATCGATGCGGGTGCGCGAGAGCACATTGGTGACCTTGGTGCGAGAGGCCGGGTCCAGGCCGCTGCGCCCGGCTGGGGGCTTCTGGACGGGCGTCTGGGCCAGAACGGACAAAGATGCGGCGGCGGCGCAGGCGCCTGCCAGGCACAGCGCAGCGAGACGATGGGTTTTCATGGTTGTTTCTCCTCTTTGGTACCTGTGCAAAGCCCTCGGCACCCGGGTCGATGCCTGGGCAAAAAGGCTTTGGACAGGTAGGCCAAGGGCGCGCAGCAGCGCTACTGCGCGCCTTGTTCTTCTGTCTTGAGATCAGGGCGACGAACGCGCCCTGGAATTACTTGCCGTCGTTGGAGGCGAGGTTCTGTTCGGCCTTGGAAGCACCGAAGGCCATGTTGGCGACGGCGCCGTTCTTCACGGAGACTTCCTGGTTGTTGTTGCCGCCGATCTTGACGTTGCCCTTGTTGGAAGCCAGGTTCTGCTTGGCAGTGGAAGCACCGAAGGCCATGTTGGCGACGGCGCCGTTTTGCACGGTTACCTTCTGGTTGTTGTTGCCGCCGATTTTCACTTCTGCGTGGGCAGCGCCAGCGACGAGGACCAGAGCGGAAATAGCCAGTGCGAAAGTCTTTTGCATAATGAACTCCATTGATAACGATAAAAGAAAGGCGCCAAATAGATAATGGCTGCCACGGGGAAATCCGGTTGATCTTAAATAACCTACCGGAGGTTTTGACGGGATTACCTCCCGCCAATATTCACGACACTTCTCACACCCTTGCCAGCGGCCTGGTTGACGACGGGGCCCTGGATTGATATGACCTGGCTGCCGGAGCCGGCACCGGGCCCCGTGCGGGAGGCGATATTCAATTCGCTGTGGGCACCGAAGGTCGCGGCATTCAGGACGGCGCCGCGCACCACAACCTGCTGCGAATTGCCGCTGATGACCTGGGCGCCCTGGGTCGACGAAATATTCATCACGGCGGTGCCGCCCGTAGCGGCCACGTTCGCGGCGCCGCCGCTCAAATCGACCGTCTGTTGATTGCCGCCGCTGTAGGCGAATACGGGGGTCAATGCCACTGCCGCGATCCAGGGAGAAATCAGATGCTTCATTCCAGATGTCCAATCCACTGATGTTCTGCTTGCTGTTAATCGCATTCAGGTCGCTGCCTGTTTTTGTGCCGCGCTGTGTTTGCGATTTGTTGGACGAAGATTAACAAGGAACTTTTTGATCTGTTCATGTCCAAGGGCAGTTTCCAGCCCGTTCGTGACAAATTCATTAAATTCGCACGGTTTTCGCAGAAGTCCCTCTATTTGCGGAAAACTTCTCGAAATCAGTCGATACGCCCCATTTGCGTTGAAACATATGCAACAAAATGAAAGAAAAACGCAATATCCATTAGGTCAAACAAACGTCTGGATGCAACTCACAAAAATACATACATATGTGACAACTGCATCTCGCGGCTTTGGGGCGCTTTCGCACAGGGGCTGCTCCCCTCATCTGTCGCAAAAAATCTTTGCGTCAGCTTTCGTCGGCGATCTGCGGGGGGCGTGGCGCACCGGAGGCCGGTCCGGCGAGGGGGCGTGGCACTGCCCGGCCGATAAGGTCAATGGGCGGGGGTGGCCGGCTATGCGTGGTGGGCGAAAGCACCCCGACCCTCCTTCGCGGTTCACCGGCGTGGTGGGGCATGGGCCTTTGCACGGTCGAATGCATGCATTGCAATTTGGCAATTTCTTCGTTGACCGTACGCACGCCAGCGCCATAGCATCCGGCGCCTCTCACCCACTTTATTGAAGGAGCCTTCATGGATGCATTTATGGGCATGATCATGCCGGTCGCGTTCCAATACGCGCCGCGCGGCTGGATGTTCTGCAATGGCCAAACGGTGCCCATTGCCCAGAATTCCGCGCTGTTTGCACTGCTGGGGACGATGTATGGCGGTGATGGTCAGAACACCTTTGGCTTGCCGGATCTGCGGGGGAGGGTTCCTGTCGGCTCCCAGGGCCCCGGACCGGGCATTGCCACCGTCGCCCAGGGCGAAAAGGCGGGAACCAACAATGTCACCGTAATTGCCACCGGCGCGGCGACGGTGACGTTGGCCATTGCCAATCTGCCTGCCCACGACCATACGGCCACCGTGAATCCGACAGCGATCAAAACCACCTTGCAGGCATCCACCGGCACGACCGGTACCAGCACCTCTCCGGCCAATGGCTCCTACCTGAGTGCGTCGCCCGGCGGCCCCGGCAGTGCCTCCATTTACTGCCCTACTGTGACCGGGCCGGTCAACCTGGGTGGCGTCAGCACAGCGGCCGAGACGGGCGCTGTGACCGTGGGCTCTACGGGGGGCGGCCAGGCGCTGCAGGCACCCGTGCAGACGAGCGCAACGGCATCCATCATGCAGCCTTACCTGGGTCTCAACTACATCATCTGCGTGGAAGGCATCTTCCCGTCCCGCAACTGAGGACGGTCGGCGCCAGGCCTGGCATTCAGCCCGGGCTGCGCGCCAGTCGCCATTGCTCCAGTTGCTGGTAGCACCTGGTCGCCTCGTCCAGGCGCTCGGGTGTGGGCGGGCTCGGTGCGGCGCTCGCTTGCGCAGGGTCTCCCTGGAACCGGCTGCCCGAATGTTTGGAGTGAAAGCCTGAGCGCGCCTGCAGCGTGGCCAGTTCAGTGGGGGTGCACTCCATCCCCAGGATGTCCAGCAGCCCGTTCCAGATCACGTGGGGAAGCTGCCCATAGTCCATCAGCACCAGGTCCGAGGCGGCTGACATCTCCAGCCCGCAGCGGTACAGGCTTTCGAGCACCCGTGTCGCATGGCCGTCCAGGTCTCCGGGCGCCAGTTCCAGAGCGCCGGGCCGCTGCACCAGGTCCGCCAACCGCGACAGATCGATCAGCCCCGGCACCATCTGCCGGCCGCGCTGGCGGCGGTGGGAGGCGAGCACTTCGCTGGGCTCGCGGTACAGGAACACGATGGGAGTGCCTGGAAAAGCCGCCTGCACGAAGGGAATCCAGGGCAGGTGCCAGCAGTCGAACTTGATGACCAGGTGCCGCTCGGCCGGGTGGCGCTTTTGCCCCAGGGCCGCCACCAACCGCCTCAGCGTGTGCGTGCCGCCGCTGTGCTCCGGGTGCCGGTGGTGCAGCCGGAAGAAGGCGTCGAGCGCCGGGGGCTCCGACATCACGATGCACTGCGGCAAGGTGGCCAGTGCCTGCGTGAGCAGCGTGGAGCCGCAGCGCGAGACGTGGAAGATGAAGGCTGCCGGCGGCACGCTCTCGGGCAGATCGTCCAGCGCGGACAGGGGGGTGGTGCAGACCCTGCGGTCCTGCACGGCCTGCGAGGCCAGGCTGTCTTCAAAGAAGGGGGCCGTGAACCGCTGGCCACCCAGAAAGCGCCACCAGACCGTGGCCGGGTCGTGCTGCAGGCTCACCGGGAACCAGCCGTGCAGCGACTGCCTCTCGGCCGGGCCCACCTCACGGCCGCGCAGCAGTGCCTGTTCTGCGAGCATGGGTTTCCTGCAATCGGGTGGCCAGTTGCACACCGGCGGCATGGCCGCTGGCGCGCAGCCCGGCAATCACCTGTAGCACGTTGCCGTCATCGATGTTGGCATCGCCATACGGCGGGCTTTCGCGCAGGACCCCGCCAGCTGCATGGAACAGCTGCGTGAGCCACGGGTTGGTCACGCAGTCGATCATGAGGTGGATGCGGGCCTGCGGGCTGCGGTTTTCGGCGCCATGCAGGCAGGCGGCATTGAGGTACCAGGCATGGCCCGCCGAGAAATGGACTTCTTCCCCGTCGATGCGGAAGGTGGCCAGCGGGGAGGTCTGCAGGGGAATGTGCAGGCGGGTCAGGCCGTCCTCCAGGGCGCCGCCTTCGTCACGGTGCTCATGGATCACCGCTGCGGCCTCCAGCCCCATCAGGCGCACGGAGGTCTTCTCGCACTGGAAATGGTCGATGGCCTGCCGGAAGTACGGACAGCGGGCGAGGATGGGGGTGTCCTCGAAGCGGCCGCCATTCACCGGCATGATGTGGTCCGTGCGGCCGTCGACGGAGCGCAGCGGGACGCAGCCCCAGCCTTTTTCGTAGGCCGAGGTGTTGAAGTGGCCGATCCAGTCCGCAGGGGCGATGCGCCGCAGATCTTCCTGCAACCGGGCCAGGTCGAAGGCAATGGGCAGCTTCAGGTAGCGGGTGGGTTCCATGGCGGCAGTCATGCAGGTGCCCCCTGCCAGACCATCTGCGCGAGCAAATCGTCTTCGGATGCGGTGGCGAATCCCCGCTTGCGGTACAGGCTTTGCGCTGCGTGGTTGGTGTGGGCCACGGCCAGGCACAGCGGCAGCCCCTGTGCCAAGGCATGGGCCTGCAAGGCCGCCAGCACGGCGGTGGCAGCGCCGCTGCGGCGGGCTTGCGGGGTGATGGCGATGTCCACCAGGCGCAGGGCATGCTGCCCTGTGTCCACCACCACACGGCCGATGGGCAGGCCCGAGCGCAGCAGCAGGAGCTGGCGGGCCTGGGGAAACCGGTAGCGGAACCCGGTTTCCTGCGCGGTCTGCTGCATGGCCACCAGCTGCTGCAGCAGCGCGGGGTCCGGCAGGGCCTGCTGCAGGTCTTCGCGGGTGGAGAGGTACAGCGCCTGCAGGAAGGCATGGTCCGCCTCGGTCCTGTCCCTCAGGGCAAATGGTTCTGGCAATGGGTACACAGTGGGTTACCGGCGGTACGATGTTTGGGCAGATCGTGGAAACCTGCCCATTCTGGCAAGGGAATGGCCGGTGTCCAAATTTTGAATCACTCTCCTACGGACGCAACCGATGAGTACCACTTTTGAACCTGTCAGCGCCGTGGTGGGCAGCCGCTTCGTCGCGCATACCCAGCATGGCCCCGTGGAACTGGTCCTGACAGAGGCCACGGAACGCGAACGCGGCCATCTGCCCGAGCAGTTTCGCACCCCATTCTCCCTGCTGTTCCATGGCCCCGACGAGCCCAGGCTGTCGCAGGACACCTACACACTGGACCACCCGGAGCTGGGGCGATTGCAGTGGATGCTGGTGCCGGTCATGCCCGATACCAGGGCGCCGAACGTGCCGCGCTATGAGGCGCTGTTTGGCTAGACAGCATTGGCTTGTCCCAGCGGCGCGCAGGGATTTGGGGTGATCCCGCGCCCCAGGGGGACGACCGCTTTCCAACCTGGATCGCAAAGCTGTCTCACCCAACTAAGCAGATTCGCTTACTAGGGTTTTTACCGAACGCGGCCTACAATCCCTTCCCCCGGAACGTGTAAGCATGTTCCTACAAGAGCTGACTGACCCCTTGCGCACCCCCCAAGCTGGAGACAATTGAATGCCCGAGAACACCACGGCCGAGAACAACAACAACCATCCTGACAAGCGCGCCCAGCTGCGCCGCGCCGCTCTCGAGTACCACGAGTTTCCCAAGCCCGGCAAGATCGCGATCGCTGCCACCAAGCAGATGATCAACCAGCACGATCTGGCGCTGGCCTACTCGCCCGGCGTGGCCTCGCCCTGCGAAGAGATCGTCAAGGACCCCAATGCCGCCTTCAAGTACACCGCGCGGGGCAACCTCGTCGGCGTGGTGACCAACGGCACGGCCGTGCTGGGCCTCGGTGACATTGGACCGCTGGCGGGCAAGCCGGTGATGGAGGGCAAGGCCGTCCTGTTCAAGAAGTTCTCGGGCATCGACGTGTTCGACATCGAAATCAACGAGAAAGACCCCGAGAAGCTGGTCGAGATCATTGCCAGCCTGGAGCCCACCTTCGGCGGCATCAACCTCGAAGACATCAAGGCGCCCGACTGCTTCTACGTCGAGCGCAAGCTGCGCGAGCGCATGAAGATCCCGGTCTTTCACGATGACCAGCACGGCACGGCCATCGTGGTCGGCGCGGCCATCCTCAACGGCCTGAAGGTGGCCGGCAAGGACCCCAAGACCGTCAAGCTCGTGACTTCGGGCGCCGGTGCCGCCGCCCTGGCCTGCCTGGGCCTGCTGGTCAAGCTCGGTATCCCGCGCGAGAACATCTGGGTGACCGACCTGGCCGGCGTGGTCTACGAAGGCCGTACCGAGCTCATGGACGAGGACAAGATCCAGTTCGTGCAGAAGACCTCGGCGCGCACGCTCAGCGAAGTGATCGAGAACGCCGACATCTTCCTGGGCCTGTCGGCCGGCGGTGTGCTCAAGCAGGACATGGTGCGCAAGATGGCACCGCGTCCGCTGATCTTTGCACTGGCCAACCCCAACCCCGAGATCCAGCCCGAAGACGTGAAGGCCGTGCGCGACGACGCCATCATGGCCACCGGCCGCACCGACTACCCCAACCAGGTCAACAACGTCCTGTGCTTCCCCTACATCTTCCGCGGGGCGCTGGACAGCGGCGCCACCACCATCACGCTGGAGATGGAGATCGCCGCAGTGCACGCCATCGCCCAGCTGGCCCAGGCCGAGCAGAGCGAGGTGGTGGCCGCTGCCTATGTGGGTGAGCAACTGGCCTTTGGCCCCGAGTACCTGATCCCCAAGCCGTTCGATCCGCGCCTGATGATGATGATCGCCCCGGCCGTGGCCCAGGCCGCCGCCGACAGTGGCGTGGCCCTGCGCCCCATCACCGACATGGATGCCTACCGGGACCAGCTGCAAAGCTTCGTCTACGCCTCGGGCACCATGATGAAGCCGATCTTCGCTGCCGCCAAGGCCGCCACGAAGAAGCGCGTGGCCTATGCCGAAGGCGAGGAAGAACGCGTGCTGCGTGCCGCCCAGATCGTGGTGGACGAGCGCATCGCACGCCCCACGCTGATCGGCCGCCCCGCCATCATTGCGGAGCGCATCGAGAAGTTCGGCCTGCGCCTGCGCGAAGGGACGGATTACGACATCGTCAACGTCGAGCAGGACCACCGCTACCGTGACTTCTGGCAGACCTACCACCGCATGACCGAGCGCAAGGGCGTGACGGTGCAGATCGCCAAGATCGAGATGCGCCGACGCCTGGCGCTGATCGGTTCCATGCTGCTGCACAAGGGCGAGGTCGACGGCCTGATCGTGGGCACCTGGGGCCACACCGCCCTGCACCTGAACTACATCGACCAGGTGATCGGCAAGCGCGCCGGCGTGTGCACCTATGCCTGCATGAACGGCCTGCTGCTGCCCGACCGCCAGGTGTTCCTGGTGGACACGCACGTCAACTACGACCCCACGGCCGAGCAACTGGCCGAGATCACCGTGATGGCGGCCGAAGAGATGATGCGCTTTGGCATCAAGCCGCGCGCCGCCCTGCTGTCGCACTCCAATTTTGGCAGCAGCAACCAGCCCAGCGCCGTGAAGATGCGCCAGACCCTGGAGCTGCTGCGCGTGCAGGCCCCCTGGCTCGAAGTCGATGGCGAGATGCACGGCGACGTGGCCCTGGACGGCAAGGCCCGCGCAGCCATCATGCCGCACAGCGATCTCATTGGCGACGCCAATCTGCTTGTGCTGCCCAATATTGATGCGGCCAATATTTCCTACAACCTGCTCAAGACGGCGGCGGGTGGCAACATCGCCATTGGCCCCGTGCTGCTGGGTGCCGCCCAGCCGGTGCACATCCTGACGGCGAGCACCACCGTGCGCCGTATCGTGAACATGACAGCACTTACCGTGGCCGATGCGAACGCATCGCGATAAGCCACGAATCGATAGCAGGCACTAACTTATATTGCTTGTAACACCCCCCAGCGCCTGCCCAATCTTTGTGCAGGCGCTTGCTTTTTGGGGATCATTGAGTCACACTACGGGCTCGAAATTTCGGGTTAACCCGTAGTTTCTGAAAGGTGTTGTTGATGCTGAAGGCTGTAGCCACCCGGGCGCGCAAAGCAGGGTTTTTGTGTGTGGTGGGTGTTGCGTTTGCTCTTTCCCCGATGGTGGGGCAGGCCCGCCAATCCCCCTCCACCCACGGTTCGACCACCCCTATCGCACTGGCCGACTTGCCGCCCCAGGGGCGTGCTACGTATGCGCTGATCCGTGAAGGAGGCCCGTTTCCGTACGACAAGGACGGATCGGTTTTCGGCAATCGAGAACGGCTGTTGCCCGCCCAAAAGCGCGGCCACTACCGTGAGTACACCGTCAGAACACCAGGTTCGCGCGACCGGGGAGCCCGGCGTATCGTGTGTGGCGGCAAGCCCCGGGTACCGGACGCCTGCTATTACACCAGCGACCACTACGCCAGTTTTCGCGAAATCATCGAAAAATGACGCCCGACGCACCACGTACCGGCCGGTCTTTCCGGCGGTGAGCGGTGCGCGCTCTTGAATCCCCCAACCGGCAGTCGGCCCCCGTGGACTGGCGGATACCCCAAGTTTTTGGACTTTATTAAGAAAGAGTAGCGGAGATGCAGACGCCACTTCGTAAAGACCTGGAAACGCCCCTTCGTGGCGTGCGCACCAACATCGTGCAGTCCATCCGCGCCTTCCGCGTGCAGGACCTGCAGGATGCGGCCACTTCCCTGGGTCAACATTTCCTTTATGCCAATCTGGCCCACGCGCAGTCCAAGCAGGATGTGCTGGACCTGATTGCAGGACAGTTCACCTTCCCGTCGCACTTCGGCAAGAACTTCGATGCGTTGTACGACTGCATGACGGATCCCTTGCACAAATCGGGCCCGCAGCCCGGCTTCATCGTAGTGCTGGAGCAGATTCCGGCCACGGGTAAGTTCGACAAGGAAGCGCGTGAGCAGCTTCTGGACATCTTCCGTGACGCTGCCGACTACTGGGGCGACCGCAAGATCCCGTTCCGCTGTTTCTATTCTTTTCTGTAGCCCGTTCTGCATCCACCAGCCAAGCAGAACGGGCGAACGAGGCTAACGAAGCACAGACCAAGGTCCAGGGCATCGAGATCCCCGCCGACCCCGCCGCCGAAACGATGCCCACTGACAAGTTGGTGGACGTGTCCCCCCTGGCGCTGCGCATGAGCAGCCCCTTCAACGCGGGCTACTGGCTCAGCGCGGCATGATTCCTGCCGCCTCAGGCGGCAGTTCCTCAGCACCCCACCCCGACGCCTGCAAAGCAGGCCTGGGTGCGGTGTGTCCAATCAGGTGCTCTGGCCCATCGCGGCAGCCAGGGCCACAAACTCGGCCACAGGCACCTCTTCGGCGCGGCGCTGCACGTCGAACACGCCCGGGTAAGCCTTGGCTTCGAGCCAGCGGCCCAGTGTGTGGCGCAGCAGCTTGCGGCGCTGGCTGAAGGCGACCTGCACCAGTTCTTCCAGCAGGCGCTCGTTCAGGGGCACCGGTGCCTCCCGGGGCACCATGCGCACCACGGCGCTGTCCACGCGCGGGGGCGGGTCGAAGCTCTCGGGCGGCACGAACAGCACGTTCTCCATGGCGTAGCGCCACTGCAGCATCACCGACAGGCGGCCATAGTCCGAGGTGGAAGGATGGGCCACCATGCGGTCGATGACTTCCTTTTGCAGCATGAAATGCTGGTCTTCGATCACCGCCACATGCTCCAGCAGGTGGAACAGGATGGGCGTGGAGATGTTGTAGGGCAGATTGCCCACCACCCGCAGCTTCAGGGCCGGCTGCTCCACGCGCGCACGCCAGTCCTGGGCGAGCTGCGTGAAATCCACCTTGAGCACGTCTGACTCGATCACCTCGAGCTGCCCGTGTAGGCGCAGCCGCAGCGCCAGGTCGCGGTCGAGCTCGATCACCGTCAGGCGCCCCAGCCGCTCCACCAGCGGCTGCGTCAGCGCCGCCAGCCCGGGCCCGATCTCCACCATGGGCTGGCCCGCCTGCGGCGCAATCGCGTCCACGATGCCATCGATGATGCCCTTGTCGGACAGAAAATGCTGGCCGAAGCGCTTGCGGGGAATGTGTTTCATATCAGGTCCGCAAGGCGTATGCGCCCAGCATAGGGAAGGATTCGAAAAGCAGCGCGTCCGATGGGAACGCTGCCGTCGAGGGGGGAATGTTCGCACCTTCTGTGGGTGCCCAAAGCTGGCGGCTCCGCCGCCGCGCCGGGCCGCCCCAAGCAAGGCGCGGCCCCATCGGGGGGCCGCGAACCACACGCAGTGGGGAGCGTGGGGGCCTTATTGCGGTGGGTCGCGGAACTCGACATAGGCGCGGCCGCGCAGCTCCTGCGCCCACGTGGCGTAGGCCTCGTCCAGCTTCTTTTCGCGCACGGCGTCGCGCACCATGTCGCGCTGTTCGCGCTGCGTGAGCTTGGCTTCGCGGCGTTCCATGAGCTGGATCAGGTGCACCCCGAAGCGTGAGACCAAGGGTTCGCTGATGTCGCCGGGCTTGAGGGTGCTGAGCGCCTGCTCGAACTCGGGCACATAGCGGCCGGGGCTGGCCCAGCCCAGGTCGCCGCCCTGCTTGGCGCTGCCATCCACCGAATTGTCGCGCGCCAGGGCCGCAAAGTCGGCCTGGCCGGCCAGAATGCGGCGGCGGTAGTCGGACAGCCGGGCTGCGGCGGCGGCCTCGGTCAGCTGCGCGCTGGGGCGCAGCAGGATGTGGCGCGCATGGTTCTGCACCACGGTCGATGGCAGGCCGGCGACATTGCGCTCCACCACCTTGAGGATGTGAAAGCCTGCCGGCGAGCGCACGGGGCCCACGATGCCGCCCACGGGCAGGCCCTGCACGGAATTGACGAACAGGTCGGGGTAGCGGTCGGCCGGGCGCAGGCCGAGCAGGCCACCGGCACGCTTGCCTTCGGGTGCATCGGAGAATTCGGCCGCCACGGCGGCAAAGTCGCTGCCTGCGGCACGCGCCTTGTCGGCCGCGCTCTGCGCGCGGGCCTGCAGCTGTGCCGCCTGGGTGGGCGTGGCGTTCTCGGGCACCAGGATCAGCACGTGGCCCAGGTTGATTTCCATGGCCGAGGCGTCGACGCCCGATTGCTGCTCGCGCAGGAACTGGTCGATGTCCTGGTCGCTGACCTTGACCTTGGCATCCACATCGCGCTCGCGCAGGCGCTGAATCAGCAGCTGGCTGCGCAGCTCTTCGCGAAAGCGCTCTTTGCTCGTGCCATCGCGGGCCAGGCGCCGGTGCATGTCTTCCAGCGTCATCCCGTTCTGCTGGGCAATGTTCTGCTCGGCCTGGTTAAGGGCGAAATCCTCCACCTTCACGCCGCTTTCCTTGGCCAACTGCATCTGGGCCTTCTCGATGATCAGGCGTTCGAGCACCTCGCGCGCCAGCAGCTCGCGCGGCGGGCGGTTGCCGCCCTGCTGCTGCGCCAGTTGCTGTTCAGCCCGCGCCAGGCGCGAGCGCACTTCGTTGTTGGTGACGGGCTCGGAATTGACCACCGCCACGATGAAGTCGGCCGATTGCGGCCCCTGCGCCGTTGCGGGTGCCGGCAGGCTCAATGCCGGGGCGGCAGCCGGGCGGCCTATGCCGGCCCCGGCGCTGCCCGGCATGCGCAGGCCCTGCGCGAATGCGCCCCCGCAGGCGAGGGTGGTCAGGCAGGCAAGTGCCAGTGCAGATACACGGTGGTTCATGGCGGTGTCAGTCAGTCGTAGTTGCTGAAGCGGCTGGGCGAGCCAACCTGGTCGCGCAGGTTCTGGTAGCGCGGCACATTCTGCTTGAAGGTATCGAGGGGGCTGGAGCCCAGGCTGAGGCGGGAGAACCCGACGAACTCGATCTGGAACAACAGGCGGGTGTTGGAGGTGGAAACGCTGTTCTGCAGGCGTTCCAGCACCACGCGGCCGATCCAGCAGCAGCCGTCGTATTCGAGACCGACCACGCTGTCCACCAGCTTGCGGTCCTGCATGCTGAAGTTCAGGCGGCCGATGGTGTACCAGCGGCCGGGGCCCTGGCCGCGGCCGGGCCCGAGGTCCTTGCCCTTGTCGCCCCACAGGTCGTTGAGCGGCCACTGCCAGCCGATGTCGATCTGCTCGCTGGTGCCGCGCTGGAAGCGGTAGGCGGTGCTGATGGTGCGGTAGTTGCCCGGGCTGTAGCGTGCGCCGACGGTGGAGCGGATGGAGCGCCGCGTCTTGGGGTTGTACTGCACCGTGGAGTCGTAGGCCCAGTTCTTGGTCCAGTTGATGCCGGCGCCCACCAGGATGTCCGAAAGGCGGTCGTTCACCGGCGCGGCGCCCGGCAGAGTCACCTGCTGGTCGGTGAAGCGCACGCGCTGCGCCACCCCGAAGCGCGCAGCCTCGGCGCCCGAGTCGGGGTCGATCAGGCGCGTGGTCACGCCCATGGTCAGGAGGTTGTTGTCCGCCAGCCGGTCATTGCCGCCGAACGAGTTCTCGGTGTAGATGGTGGCAAAGTTGAAGTCGTTGAGCGCCGTGTCGTACAACGGCAGCTTGCTCTGGTCGCGGTAGGGCGTGTAGGTATAGAACGCCCGGGGCTCCAGCGTCTGCAGGAACGAGCGGCCAAAGAAGCTCGCATCGCGCTCGAACACCAGGCCGCTGTCCAGGCTGAAGGTCGGCAGCGTGCGGTTGGCCGAGCGCGAGCCATCGCTGAGCGGGCCGTCGAACTGGTACTGCGTGGTGTGCAGCTGCAGGCGCGGCGTGATGAAGCCGGCGGGCGCAAGGAACGGCCGGCTGATCTGCGCCACCGCGAACGAGCGGTTGGCATCGGGCTGCTTGGTCAAGAAGCGGTCGGCCTGGAAGCGCGTGGCATCAAGCTCCACACTGGCGTCGAAGCCGCCGGGCAGCATGCTCGGCTCGTAGCGCCATACCAATTGCGGCATGCGGTCGTACGGCGGCACGATGGGCGCCGACACGTCCTGCAGCGTCTGCCACTTGAGGGCCCGGGCCCGCACCGACATGTCGCCGGCGCCCCAGCTCAGCGTGGCATCGCCGGGCAGCAGGCGCTGGCGCAGCGGCTCGGAGACGCGGCCGAAGTCGCGCCAGTAGTTGTCGTCGCTCACCCGGTTCAGGTTCAGGCTCAGGTTCAGGCCGCCCACGGGGGAGGCGATCAGCGCGTCGTGCTTGCCCGTGAAGCCCCAGCGGTCGCGGTCGCGCAGGCGGTCCGACGGCATGTAGTCACCGCTGATCTCGCCCTTGTAGGTGGGTTCCAGGTAGCGGAACTCGCCGCCCAGGTTGGCGCCGCGCTTGGACAGCAGGGCCGCGCGCAGCGTGGCATCGCGGTTGGGCGCGATGTTCCAGTAATAGGGCTGCGAGTAGGCCACGCCATCGCGGCTGTCCAGCCCGAAGGACGGGGGCAGCAGGCCCGACTTGCGCTTGTCCGACAGCGGGAAGGTGATGCGCGGGATCGGCAGCAGCGGGATGCCTTTGAACTCCAGCACCGCATTCTCGGCCGTGCCCACTTCCTCTTCGCGGTCGATGCGGATGGTCTTGGCGCGCAGCACCCAGTCGGGCTGCCAGGAGGCCTCGTCGCCCTTCTGGCAGGTGGTGTAGGTGGCGTCGTGGACGATGGAGCGCTGGCGGTCGATGAAATCCACGCGCGAGGCGTCCCCATGGGCCTGCGTGGCCAGGAAGCGGTAGCGCGCGTCGTTGAAGAAGCCCTCGAAGGCCTCCACCCGCAGGTCGAGCGCCGTGCCTTCGTAGACGTTGCCGGCGCGGTTGATGCGCACCGAGCCGCGCGCCTTGGCCAGGTCCTCGGGCACGTCATAGTCCAGGCGGTCGGCGCGGATGACCGTGTCACCCCGGCGCAGCTCGGCGTTGCCTTCGATGGTGGCGTTCAGGTCCGTCTGTCCGCTGATGTGGTCGCCGGTGACGAAGATCGGCAACTGCGGCCGCACGGGCTCGGGAATGTTTTCCTGCAGCAGGGGCGAACTGCGCAGGGCCGGTGGGGCATCCCAGGCACTGGGCGTGGCGTTCTGTGCCTGGACGGCCAGCGGCAGGCCGCACCAGGCCAGCGCCACACCATAGGCCAGGGCACGCGGCACGGGGCGGCGCAGCCGCTCCCCGGGTGCCGTGGCGGGCCGGGTCCGGGAGGAAGGGGTCTGCACGGTGGGGGGCTTGCGGCGTGGCACGTGGGACGGTATGGGCTGAATCAGAAGAGGGGAACCCGTGCCAGGGAACGGGTTTGTAAAATCGGATTATCCATGAGCCACCCTTTCCCCCCATCTTCCTCTTCCCCACCCACCGGTGCGGCGGCGGCAACGCCCTCTTCTTCCACCGTCACCTGGCCTGACGCCGAACGCCAGCGCGCCTTCGACGCCTGGCTGGTGCCCCTGGTGGGAGGCCACCAGCTCAAGCCCGAAACGCTGCGCCCGGCATCCGCCGATGCGAGCTTTCGGCGCTACCTGCGCATCGACACCGCGCTGGGCACGAGTTGCATCGTGATGGACGCCCCGCCCGACAAGGAGAACTGCCGCCCCTTCGTGCAGGTGCAGCGCCTCCTGGCCGACGCCGGCCTGAAAGTGCCGCAGATCCTGGCCTGGGACGAGGCGGGCGGCTTCATGCTGCTGTCCGACCTGGGGCACCAGACGCTGATCGAACTGCTCGACCCCGAGAAGCCCCGCGACGCCTATGCCTGGTACCAGCAGGCCACCGACGTGCTGCTGCAGTGGCAACTGGCCTCCCAGCCCGGCGTGCTGCCTGCATACGACGAGGCCCTGCTGCGCCGCGAGCTGGCGCTGTTCCCCGACTGGTACCTGGCAAAGCATCGCGGCATCACGCTCGACGATACGCAGAAGGCCACCCTGTCCAGCGCGTTCGACGCCATCGTGGCGCACAACCTGGCGGCGCCGCAGGTCTACGTGCACCGCGACTTCATGACCCGCAACCTGATGGTGCCGGTGCAGGAGGGCGCGCCGCTCGGGGTGCTCGACTTCCAGGACGCGGTCTACGGCCCCATCACCTATGACATCGCCAGCCTGATGCGCGATGCCTTCATCAGCTGGGAAGAGGAATTTGTCATCGACATTACCGTGCGTTACTGGGAGAAGGCGCGCAAGGCCGGCCTGCTGGGCGCAAACAGCGCCAGCGGTTTCGGCGAGGACTTCGGCGAGTTCTACCGCAGCGTGGAATGGATGGGCCTGCAGCGGCACTTCAAGGTCGCCGGCATCTTCGCCCGCCTCACCCTGCGCGACGGCAAGCCCAAATACCTGGCCGACGCGCCGCGCTTCATGGCCTATATCCGTGCCACCACCCACCGCTACCGCCAGCTGGGCCCGCTGCTCAAGATGCTCGACGAGATCGAGGGCACCGAGGCGCCCATGGGCTATGCCTTTGGCCGTGTCTGATTTGCTATTGAAAGTATAGCAATCATGCCCCGCTTCCACTGCCCCACCGACCTTGCGCCCGGCGCCGAGATCGACCTGCCCCCGGGCGCCGCCCGCCACGTGCAGGTGCTGCGCCTGCAGCCCGGCGACGCCATCACCCTCTTTCACGGCGGCCAGGAGGGCCCCGGTGGCGAATTCGAAGCCACCGTGCTGCGCATGGGCCGCAGCGACGTGCGCGTGCAGGTCGGCGCCCACCATGCCGTCGAGCGCGAGGCCCCGCGCGCCGTGCACCTGCTGGCCGGCATCACCGCCAACGAGCGCATGGACTGGCTCGTGGAGAAGGCCGCCGAGCTCGGCGTGGCCAGCATCACCCCCCTGGTGGCCGAGCGCAGCGTGCTCAAGCTCAAGGGCGAGCGCGCCGACAAGAAGCTGGCGCACTGGCAGGCCGTGGCCGTGTCCGCCTGCGAGCAGTGCGGCCGCAACCGCGTGCCCGTGGTGCATTGCGCGGTGGACCTGGCGGATTGGGTGCGCGCACAGGCCCAGCCAGGCACTGCGGGCACGGCGCAGCGCCTGCTGCTGTCGCTGCGGGCGGGCACTGTGCCTTTGCACACCGGGGCGGCGGGCACAGGTCCCGTGGTGTTTCTGTCGGGCCCCGAGGGCGGGTTGAGCCCAGTCGAAGAGGATCTGGCGCTGCAGCATGGCTTTGCGCCCGTTACCCTGGGTGCGCGCGTGCTGCGGGCCGAGACGGCGCCCCTGGCGGCCCTCGCCGCGCTCACGGTCGCCTGACCCAGGCGCGGATGCGACACAAAAACTCCCCGCCCGGGGAGCCCCGCCGGTAAAATCCCGGCCAGCGCCGCTGGCTCAGTGCGCCCAACCCCGGGCGACGTGCCCTTGGCGGGAGGCAGGCCACCTTGCACAAACCCACCCACTGGCGGCGGCTGGTGGGCTCCTTCCTTCCCACTGACCGTCGGCAGCGCACGATAGGCAGCATGGCCTTGCTCGCGCTGCTGCTCATGATCGGCAGCTCGGGCGTGATGCTCATGCTCGCGCATGCCGGCATGACCGCCCACGAAGAGGCCGTCCAGTGGTGGGCCGCCATTTCGGTGGGCGGCCTCATGGTGATGACGGCCATGGTCTTCAGTGGCTGGTCGGCGCGCCTGCCCGATCCCTCGCTCACCATGGCCCAGATGGCCTGGACCATCACCAGTGGTGCCGTGGCCTACGTGCTCGCAGGTGACGCGCGCGGGGTGGTGCCTGCCGTGCTGGCCATGATCCTGTTCTTCGGCACCTTCGGCCTGACGCTGGCGCAGGTCGTGGGCATCGGCGCCTATGCCCTGCTGGCCTTTGTCGTGGCGGTTGCGGCGGCAGCCCGGTTCAATGCCGGCACCTACGGCGTCGTGGACACCGCCTATGCGCTCATGGTGCTGCTGGTGCTGGGGGGCTCGATCGCGCTGAACCTGCGCATCCAGAGCATCCGCCAGCGCCTGCGCCAGCAGCGCGAGGCCCTGGCCCAGGCGCTGGCCGAAAACCGTGAACTGGCCATGCGCGATGAGCTCACGGGCCTGCTCAACCGCCGCGCCATGGTGGACCTGATGCTGCTGGAGCAGCGGCGCAGCCTGCGCAGCGGCCGCCCCCTGCTGCTGGCGCTGCTGGACATCGACCACTTCAAGCCGATCAACGACCTGCACGGCCACTCCACGGGGGACCGGGCCCTGCAGGCCTTCACTGCCACCGTGCGCGCCAGCGTGCGCGACACCGACGTGCTCGCCCGCTGGGGTGGCGAAGAGTTCGTGCTCATGCTCTGCGACACCCGGCTGGACGACGGGCATGAACTGCTGGAGCGGGTGCGCGCTGCGGTGGCGGGGCTGCAGGTGCTGCATGTGCCAGACGCGGTGTGCTTCACCGTGTCGGCCGGGCTGGCCCAGCACGTGCCCGAGGAGACCATCGAGCACACCCTGGAGCGGGCCGACCAGGCGCTCTACACCGCCAAGGCCCTGGGGCGCAACCGGGTGGCGGTGGCGCCGGGTCACCGGGTGGCGGCAGCTTCGGCGGGCAAGTCGAGATCCTGAACACCGCGCCAGCCGCCACCGCCTGGTCAGCCCAGGGTGGCTGTGGTGCACGCACGGGTACCATCGCCGCATGAGCACCTACTACGAAACCTTGCAGAACGCCAGCGCCTACCCCGAATCCTTCGGAGTGGAGTCACCCGCCGTGCTGGGCGAGCGGCATCTGTGGCCGCGCAAGAACGGCTTTTTCATCCGCGCTGCAGAGGCGGTCGACGAGGTTGCGCCAGTGGTCGCGGACGATGGACTGGCCGAAGCCCCGCCCAGCCGCGCCGCGCGGCGCCGCGAACTGGTGCCCGCGCAGTGGGGCCTGGTGCCGCACTGGGTCAAGTCGGCGTCCGATGGCAAGCTGCGTGCGCCCAAACTGGCGCATGCCAAGTCCGATACCGCCTCCACCGGCACAGCGTTCCGCGACGCCTGGCTCAACGGCCAGCGCTGCATCGTGCCGATGCTGGCCTTCTACGAGGACGACTTTCGCCCCGGCAAGGCCGTTCCCACCCGCATCACGCGGGTGGACGGCAAGCCCATGGGCGTGGCGGGCCTGTGGGCGCGGTGGCAGGGGCCAGATGGCGAAGTGCTGCTCAGCTACGCGCTGCTCACGGTGAATGCCAACAACCACGCCCTCATGCACCGCTACCAGCAGCCTGGCAGCGAAAAGAGCATGCCTGCCATCCTCAACGAAGGCGCCTACGACGCCTGGCTCAGCGCACGGCAGGAGAAGGCCAAGGAGTTCATGCGCCAGTACCCGGCCCAGTGGCTTACCGCCAATCCGCTGGAAAAAAAGGCCGACAAGGTTCCGAAGGGCTGGCTGGAATAGCCAGCGGCCGTGTGCGCTAGGCCACGTAGAGCAGCACGGTGACGAAGTGGCAGATGCTTCCGCCCAGCACGAACAGGTGCCATAGCCCGTGGCCGTGGCGCACCTTGTGGTCGGTGGCGTAAAAGACGATGCCCAGGGTGTAGCAGGCGCCGCCCGCCAGCAGCCAGCCGAAGCCGGCGGGGGTGAGCGCCTGCCACAAAGGCACCACGGCCACCAGGGCCAGCCAGCCCATCAGCACGTAGATGACCAGCGAGAGCACGCGCGCGCCCTTGGCCAGCCAGATCTCCTGCGCGATGCCCAGCAGGGCCAGACCCCAGACGACTCCCAGCAGCGACCAGCCCCAGGCGCCGCGCAGCGAGACCAGTGCAAACGGCGTGTAGCTGCCCGCGATCAGCAGGTAGATGCTGCAATGGTCCACCTTCTGAAGGATCTCCTTGGCGCGCCCTCGCACGCTGTGGTACGCGGTGGATGCCGTGTACAGCGCCACCAGCATGGCGCCGTAGATGCTGAAACCCACGATCTTCCATGGGTCGCCCAGCCGCGCGGCCAGCACCACCAGCAACGCCGTGCCCGCCACGGCCAGGGCTGCGCCCACCAAGTGGCTGATGCTGTTGAAACGTTCTCCGTGGTACATCCGGTCATCCTTTGCAATGCGTGCAGCGCCACAGGCCTAGCGTGCTTGGCCCACCATACACAATCCGTGCCGCGCGCGGGCTCCAATCCCTGTGCAACGTCCGGGCCATCCCGTCGGTGCACAGGTGCGGCCGCCGGAGGCCGGCTGTGCACAATGGGTGCCTTCTCCCGTGCCTCCGTGCCCCCCTCATGAACAAGAACCTCTGGCTGCTGGCCCTGTGCCAGGGCCTTTTCCTGACCAACAATGTCGTCTTCATCGCCATCAACGGGCTCGTGGGCCTGCAGCTGGCGCCCTATGGCTGGATGGCGACGCTGCCGGTGATGGGCTATGTGGTGGGCGGCGCGCTTTCCACGGCGCTGGTGGCAGCCACGCAGGCGCGCTGGGGGCGCAAGGTGTCGTTCCAGATCGGGCTGGCCGTGGCCGTGCTGTCGGCGGCGCTGTGCGCCTGGGCCGCGTTCAGCGCACAGTTCTGGCTGCTGTGCGCGGCCACCGTAGTGGCCGGCTACTACAGCGCCAATGGCCAGCTCTACCGTTTTGCAGCCGCAGAGCTGGCCGTGCCGGCCTACCGCGAGAAGGCCGTCTCCCTGGTGCTGGCGGGTGGCCTGCTGGGCGCCGTGGCAGGCCCCAACCTGGCCAGTGCCACGCGCACACTGTTCGCCGTGCCGTTTGCCGGGGCCTACATCGCGCTCATCGGGGTGGCGCTGCTGGCCATGGTCGCCATGTCGGCTATCCGCTTCGAGGCGCTGCCCGTGGTGCTGAATGCGGCGGGCCAGCCCCAGACAGGCCGGCCGCTGGCCGAGCTGATGCGCCAGCCCGCCTTCGTGGTGGCCATCCTGGGCGCTGCGCTGGGCTATGGCGTGATGAACCTGCTGATGGCGGCCACGCCGCTGGCGATGCAGGTGTGCGGCTTCGCCTTCGACCAGGCGGCAGTGGTGCTGGAGTGGCATGTGATCGGCATGTTCGCGCCGGGCTTCTTCACGGGCCACCTGATCAAGCGCCTGGGTGTGCTGCCGGTCATGGGCACGGGCGTGCTGCTTAACTTCGCCTGCGTGGCCGTGGCGCTGTCGGGGGTGGAGCTGCACCACTTCGGCATCGCCCTGTTCATGCTGGGCGTGGGCTGGAATTTCCTCTTCACCGGCGCCACCACGCTGGCCATGACGGCCTACCGGCCCGAGGAAAAGGACCGCGCCCAGGCCGCCATCAACTTCTGCGTGTTCGCGACGCTGGCGGTGAGTGCCTTCTCGTCGGGCGTGCTGGTCACCACCCAGGGCTGGACGCTGCTCAATGCGGGCTCGCTGGTACCCATCGTGGTCACGGGTGCAGGCCTGGCGTGGCTGGCCGTGCAGCGCCGCAGGGCATGAGCATCATGGTGCCGTGACGGTCACTTGCGCAGCCACGGCCTGTGTGAGCCAGTGGACAAAGGCCTGGACGGCGCGCTCCTGAGCCCGTTCGCGCGCGACGAACAGGCTGTAGCCGCGCAGGCCACTGTCCACGAAAGGGTGGGCCAGGGCCAGGTCGCCCGATTGCAGTTCACGCTCCACGAAGTAACGCGGTACCAGGCCCACCCCCAGGTCCGCGCGCACCGCCTCCACGAGCATGTAGAACAGATCGAATCGGTGCCCGCCCAGGCTGTGCGCCGGCGTGTGGGCGACGCCCGCGTGGGCGAACCAGTCGTCCCAGGCGCCCAGGCGCGAGCTGAGCTGAAGCAGCGGCACGGCGCTGAAATCGCCGCGCTCCGTGGCACGCCTGTGGCGCGATCCCGGCGAGCACACGGCCACGCAGGCCTCGCGCAGCAGGGGCTGCTGCAGGGCGCCGGGCCAGGCCGCGTCGTCGTATTGCACGGCCACGTCGAACGGGATCTCGGCCATGTAGGTTTGCGTGGGGTAGACCTGCAGGTGCACGCTGCAGGCCGGCTCCTCGGCCAGGAAGGTGGGCAGGCGCGGCAGCAGCCAGCGCTCGGCGAACACCGGCACGCAGCCCACCTGCAGGCTGGTGCCGTCGGAGCGCTGGGCCATGGCCTCGCGCGTGTGGTTCTGCAGGCGCAGCAGGTCACCCACGATCTGCGCGTGGTAGCGGCGGCCCACCTCGGTCAGCTCGGTGCCGCGCGCGCTGCGCCGCACCAGTTGCAGGCCCAGTTGGCCTTCGAGCTGGCGCAGTTGCTGGCTCACCGCGCTGTGGGTCAGGCACAGCTCCTGGGCGGCCTTGCCCACGCCATGGTGGCGCGCCACGGCGTCGAAGATGAGCAGGGCGCGGGTGCTGGGGATATGGCGGTGCATGTAAGAAAAACTGACGGGTGGTCAGATTAAAGCAGAGCGGAAATCCCCCTTACGGTCCAACAATTGCTCCGTCACCAGTCTGGCACGGCTTTGGTGCCATGCACCCGCTCTGCATTCCGATTGTCAATTTTCCTTTCACCATGACCCCATTCTCTGCCCACCGTTTCGCCTTCGCCACCAGCGCCGTGTCGCTGTCCGTCGCCGCCCTGTTCGCGGGCACGGCCCATGCCCAGGCCGTCGCCCCCACGCCCACCCAGTTGCGCCCCGCTGTGGACCAGGCCTACACCCAGCTCATGGCTGCGCCGCAGATCCAGAAGCTGCTCGAGGCCGTCAAGGCCGACCACGAGCGTTCGATCACCGACCTGAAGCTGCTCACCGAGATCGAGGCCCCGCCCTTCAAGGAGCAACAGCGCGCCGAGGCCTTCCTGGCCCGCGTGAAGGCGCTGGGGCTCACCAGTGCCGCCATCGACGCCGAAGGCAATGTGGTTGGCGTGCGCAAGGGCACGGGCCAGGGCCCCAAGCTGGTGATCTCGGCCCACATGGACACGGTGTTCCCGGCGGGCACCGACGTGAAGGTCAAGGAGCGCGACGGCCGCCTGTACGCGCCCGGCATCTCCGACAACACGCGCGGCCTGGCCGTGTTGCTG
The DNA here is from genome assembly GCF_030704685.1 of Acidovorax sp. A1169. GTDB lineage: Bacteria > Pseudomonadota > Gammaproteobacteria > Burkholderiales > Burkholderiaceae_C > Acidovorax. Next base: position 106,314 of record NZ_JAUZDX010000017.1, on the reverse strand, counting down.
TCCTGGCTCAAGGTGCTCAACGACAACCGCATCGCCACCGTGGGCGACCTGGTGTTCGTGGGCAACGTGGGCGAGGAGGAGCTTGGCAACCTGCGCGGCATGAAGCACCTGTTCGCCGAGCACCTGGACATCGACGGCATGGTGGCCCTGGAACCCGCCCCGGACGGCACCGTTCTGGTGCTCGGCACGGGCAGCCACCGCCACGAGGTCACCTTCAAGGGCCCGGGCGGCCACAGCTACGCCGCCTTCGGCCAGGTGCCCAGCGCCATCCATGGCATGGGCCGGGCGATTGCCAAGATATCCGAGATCCGCACGCCTGCCACGCCCAAGACCACCTTCACCGTGGGCACGGTGGGCGGCGGCACCTCGGTGAACACCATCGCACCCGACGCGCGCATGGCCGTGGACATCCGCTCCGAAGCGATGGAGCCCCTGCTGGCCACCGAAAAGCAGGTGCTGGCCGCCGTGGACGAGGCCGTGGCGGAAGAGAACAAACGCTGGGGCGTGACCACGCTGAGCGCATCGACCAGGCTGATCGGTGATCGCCCGGGCGGCCGCACGCCGGTGGATGCGATCATGGTCGAGGCCGCCGTGCGCTCCAACACGGCGTTCGGCCACAAGACGGTGCTCAGCGGCGCCAGCACCGATGCCAACGTGCCCATGGCCCTTGGCATTCCGGCCATCGTGATCGGCGGCGGCGGAAAGACCGGGGGCTTCCATGCCCTGTCGGAGTGGATCGACGTGACCGATGCCTGGAAGGGGGCTCAGAATTCGCTGGTGACGGTGTTGGGCCTGGTGGGGGTGCAGGGCATCAGCCAGCCCCTGCTCGAAAAGCGCCCTGCGCGCACCAAATGAGGCCGCAGGGGCGCCGGTCTCCTATCGACCGGCTACCTGCGGTAGGACAGTTCACCATTGTTGACACCAGGGCCTGCCCTGGCCTGCGTACCATCACCGGGTGGCGGGCTGCTTCGGCCCTGCCCTGACTTTTTCAGGAGATCACCATGGGTTTGCTCGATTCAGTGCTGGGCGCTGTCATTCAGAACGCGTCGCAGGGCCATGGCGGTGCTTCGGCCGCGCAAGGCGGTGTCGGTGGTGGCCTGGGCGGGCTGGTGGCGCTGGCCGCACAGAACCCGCAGCTCATCCAGGCGGTGCTGTCGCTGGTGAGCAATGACGGCCCGGTGGGCGGCCTGCCCGGCCTGATGGCCAAATTTCAGCAGGCGGGGCTGGGCGACATGATCGCCTCGTGGCTCGGCTCCGGCACCAACCAGGCCATCTCGGGCGACCAGCTTTCGCGCGTGCTCGGCTCCGGCCCGCTGTCGCAGGTGGCGTCGCAGCTGGGCGTGGGCCAGTCGGATGCAGCCAACCAGCTGGCGCAGGTGCTGCCGGGGTTGCTCGATCAGCTCACGCCGCAGGGCCATGCGCCCCAGGGCGGCCTGGGTCAGAGCAGCGACCTGTTCGGCATGCTCGGCGGCCTGCTGAGCAAGTAAGCCACACGCAGGAATCGCCAGGGCTGGTCTACAGGCCCTGGCCGATCACGATCAGGCGACGGAAGCGAGCCGGCCCCGGGTGGCCGCGCTGTTGGCGCGTGCCGGGCAGCGCATGTCCAGCCACTGGCGCAGGGTCTCGAACACGGGGGCGGCCAGATCGGAGCGCTCGTTGAACAGCTCGTGGTACAGCGGCTCGAAGCAGCGCGACTGCACCCGGGCGCTGGGTGCAGCGGCCGCAAAGGCGCGGCTGCCAGCGGGGTTCACCAGCCTGTCGCTGCCGGCCCACATCAGCAAGGTCGGCACTTTCCACTGGGCCGCTGCGGCCACGGTGGCCGGGCCGCCGTCGGCAATGAAGCGCGCCAGGCGCGCACTGATGCGGTCATGGCACAGCGGGTCTGCCAGGTAGGCGACCGGCACGGCATTGTCGTGCGACAGGTACTGCGCATCCAGGCCATTGCCCACGCGCAGGTTGGGTGCCAGGCGGGGCAAGGTGGCCAGCAGCAGCTTCTGCACCGCGCCCAGGCCGGGGTCCAGCGCAGGTGACGACAGCACCAGCGCATCCACGGGCCGCACGCCGAGCGCGACAAAGCGCGAGGCCACCAGCCCGCCCATGCTGTGGCCCAGCAGCACCAGGGGCAGCCCCTCGGGGGTGCGTGCGCGCACGGCGTCCACCATGTCGGCCAGGTCGTCGAGCAGCCGGCTGTCGGTGGTGAGCCCGCCGCGCGGCCCGCTCGATTCGCCGTGGCCATACTGGTCGTAACCGCGCACGGCAAAGCCCCAGCCCCCCAGTTGCCGCGCCAGCGCGTCGTAGCGGCCCACATGCTCCCCCAGGCCATGCACCAGCAGCACGGTGCCGCGCTGGGCCTGGCCCGGTGGCAGCGGCCAGTCCTGGACGGCCAGGTTCTCACCGTCGCTGGCGGTGAAGGTGGTCAGGGTGGAGGGAACGGGTTCGGTCATCGGACAGGGCGGCAGAAGTGAGCGTCGTGGCCCGGGGGCGGACAGGAAAGGTTCGCGCAGGCAACAATCTGCCGCATGCAGGCATCGTGACGGGGCCGTGCAGCGCCGTCAATGGATTTCATGCAAGGCCAGGCCCTGGCAGGTCCGGGCCATGGCGAGTACCCAACGGTTTAGGGCCTTTTAACAGGCCCTAGTTCAGCGAGATCCAGAGGTCGTCCCAGTCGGTGGGCTGGAAGCTGCCCTCGCGCCGCAGCACCTGCTGGTGCTGGCGGTTGAGCACATAGTGCGTGGGCCTGCGCGTGATGGCGCCGAAGCTGTCCTGGTGGCCTGCGGCATTGCGCCAGGCGATGGGAAAGCGCTGCTCCGCCGGCACGGACACCTTGAGCAGGTCGATGTACTGCATGAAATCCGCGCTCTTGTCGTCCAGGTTCACCCCCAGCAGCACGAAGTCGCGCTGGCGGTTGTTGGTGTAGAACTCGCGCATCAGGCGCAGCTCGTTGACGCACAGGGCGCAGCCGGCGGTGAAAAAACTCACCAGGCAGACCTTGCCCTTGAAGTCGGACAGCATGACCGGTTTGCCATCGCTGCCGGTGCCGGACAGCTGGTGCTGCGCACCCTTTGCCGGCACGGGAGCAGGTGCGGGCTGCGCCCATGCACCCAGCTGGGTGGATGCCAGGGCCGATGCGGTGAAGGTCTGTAGAAACGCGCGTTTGTCCATCATCAGGGCCTGCAACAGGGAAGCGGTAAACCGGCGCCCGGCCAAGGCAGGGCACAGGAGGAAGGGGTCAGAGGCTGGGAGTTTTTTTGCCGTGTCCGAATGGCGCGTCAAAACGCACTGGATCTAGGAGCAAAGCACAGCCATAGCTCGGGCTATGGCGAGCATTTGCAACGACGATCCGGGGTGTTTTGGCGTGCAAGGCGGGCATGGACGAAAGACTCTCAGCCTCTCAGGCCGGGGTGGCTGGCGCGGCCTGCTCGGCGGCCATGGCCGCGATCACGTGTGCCACCGAGGCCGTGAGGCGCTTGGCATAGGGCACATGCAGGAACTCGTTGGGGCCGTGGGCATTGCTCTTGGGGCCGAGCACGCCGCAGACCATCATCTGCGCCTGCGGGAAGCCTTCGCTGAGCATGTTCATGAGCGGGATGGTGCCGCCCTGGCCGATGTAGCCGCAGGGCGCGCCGAAGTGCGCCTCGGAGGCCTCGTTGAGCGCCTGCTCGAACCAGGGCGTGGTGGCCGGGGCGTTCCAACCCGTGGCACCGCCGCCGTGGTCGAAAGTGACCCGGGCCTGGTAGGGGGCGTTGTCCTCCAGCAGCGTCTTGAGCTCCTGCACGGCCTGGGCCGCGTCCACCAGGGGCGGCAGGCGCAGGCTGAGCTTGAAGGCGGTGTACGGGCGCAGCACGTTGCCCGCATCCTGCAGGGCCGGAAAGCCTTCGGCGCCGGTCACGCTGAGCGTGGGCGTCCAGGTGCGGTTGAGCAGGGCCTGCAGCGGGTCGGTGGTGGTGGGCAGCGCAAAGGCGGTGGAGCCGCCGCAGTCGTAGTGCGCCCAGGGGAAGCGCTTGTACACCTCCTCGCCCAGGATGGCGGCCGTGGCGCGGGCCTGGGCCAGGCGGTCCGCAGGCACCTCGCAGTGGAAGCTGGCGGGCAGCAGGCGGCCGGTGGCGCTGTCTTCCAGCCGGTCGAGCACCTGGCGCATGATGCGGAACGACGAGGGCACCAGGCCCGAGGCGTCGCCCGAGTGGATGCCTTCGGTCAGCACCTCGACCTTGAGCGTGCCGCTGGCCATGCCGCGCAGGCTGGTGGTGAGCCACAGCTGGTCGTAGTTGCCGGCACCCGAGTCCATGCAGACCACCAGCGCCACGTCGCCCATGCGGCTCTTCAAGGCATTGATGTAGGGCAGCAGGTCGCCCGAGCCGCTTTCCTCGCAGGTCTCGATCAGGCCCACGATGCGCGGGTGCGGCACGTTCTGGCGCTTGAGTTCCTGCACGGCGGCAATGCTGGCGTACACCGCATAGCCGTCGTCGGCCCCGCCGCGGCCATAGAGCTTGCCGTCCTCGTACTTGGGCGTCCAGGGGCCCAGGTCATTGCGCCAGCCCGAGAACTCGGGCTGCTTGTCCAGGTGGCCGTACATCAGCACGGTCTGGGCCGAGGCCGGCGCGGTGGCGTCGATCTCGAAGAACAGCACGGGGGTGCGGCCTGCAAGGCGCACGATCTCCAGGCGCAGGCCGGCCACCTTCTGCGCCTCCACCCAGGTGGCGGCGTTGCGCACCACGGTGTCGAGCAGGCCCAGCTCGGCCCAGTCGGGGGCGAAACCGGGCGATTTGGCGGGGATGGCAATGTAGTCGGTGAGCTGGCGCAGGATGTCGGTGTCCCACGCCTGGCTCACCCGCTCGAGCGCCTGTGCGGGTTGCAGGGCGTGGGAGGGGACGCGGGCGTTCATGGTGGTGTTCCTCTGGCGGGATGAAACCAGCATTCCAACACAACGCGCGCGGTCGCGCCACCGCCTGCAAACTGCCCTTGTCCCGCAATGGGATGTGGCTCAATACCCGGAGGCTGGCAGGGTCTCGGGGTTGCTGTCCAGCGAGGAGGGTGACGAGGGTGGGTGCAGCGCCAGTGCCGCCTCCACCCGGTTGCGCCCGAGCTCCTTGGCCCGGTACAGGGCCCGGTCGGCAGCGGAGATCAGCATGTCCCAGCTGTCGCCCGGCTCCAGCCGGCCGCCGAAGACGCCGATGCTCACCGTGACGCTGATGTCCTTGCCCTCGTGCCGGTAGCGCGCGCCGGACACCGACTCGCACAGCTGGCGCGCCACCTGGTGGGCGCCGATCAGGTCGGTGTCGGGCAGCACCACGAGGAATTCCTCGCCCCCATAGCGGCTCACCAGGTCCTGCGAGCGCAGGCGCTCACGCAGCAGGTTGACCACGTGGCACAGCACCTGGTCGCCCACGGGGTGGCCGTAGTGGTCGTTGACGCGCTTGAAATGGTCGATGTCCACCATCATCACCGAGATGGATTCGCGCGTGCGCACCGCGCGCGCCACGTCGCGGTCCAGCGCCGAGATCGCCGCGCGCCGGTTGGCCACGCCGGTCAGGGGGTCGAGCGCCGCCAGGCGGCGGTTGTTCTCGTCCGCGCGGTCACGGGCCATGAAGATGAAGCCCATGGTGGCCACCATCAGCTCGATGAAGGTGGTGCTGAAGGTCAGCGTCTGCACGCCGCTGGACTGCATGATGCCGGTGGCCGGCTGGTCGCTGCCGCCGATCACGACCACGCGCACCAGGAACACCAGCGCCTGCAGGGCCAGGACCGCCATGACCAGCCAGGCGCCCCGGCCGGGCGTGGACCCGCGGCGCGAGAACAGGATCCACAGCGCCCACAGGTTCAGCGCCCCCAGCAGCAGCCCGGCCACCACCACGCGCGCAGCATAGTCTTCGATGAAGCAGACCATGCCGGCGGCCATGAGCACCGGCGCGACCGCCATGGCAGGCCAGGGCAGCGGCCGGCCCTGGAATTGCAGCAGGGCCGCCGCCAGGCAGGTGAACATGCAGCTGAGCAGCACATTGCCCAGCACGATGGACAGCAGGCCATGGATGTGGCCGCGCGATGCGAACAGGGCATAGGCCATGGCATTGAGCAGCAGGCCCAGGGCCCACAGCTCCACCCCTTCGCGGCGCTTGCCCCAGGTCACGACGGCCATGGCCAAGGCGGCCGCCAGCGATGACAGGATGATCATCACCAGCATGGTGGGCACGTCGGCAGTGAAGGAAACCATGGCGCGTAGTCGGGACGGGCGGCAAAGGCCGCAGGGAGTTCAGGATAAACGATGGCGCCGCCCACTCCCGTCAGAAAAAGTGCTGGCCACGCCTACTGCAGGGCGGGCACCTCCACCGCCGACAGGCCCAGTGCCGGCACGCCCGATAGCTTGAACACCTGCACTGCGCCGGCCAGCCGGGTGGCCTGCTCGCGCAGGCTGTGCGCGGCGGCGGCCGATTCCTCGACCAGGGCGGCGTTCTGCTGCGTCATCTGGTCGAGCTGGTTCACGGCGGTGTTGACCTGGCCGATGCCGTCCGACTGCGCGCCCGAGGCGGCCGTGATCTCGCCGATGATGTGGCCCACGCGCTGCACCGAGCCCACGATCTCGTCCATGGTGGTGCCTGCGTTGTGCACCAGGCGCGCGCCCGATTCGACGCGCTCCACCGAGGCGTTGATCAGTTGCTTGATCTCCTTGGCCGCGTCCGCGCTGCGCCCTGCCAGGCTGCGCACCTCGCTGGCCACCACGGCAAAGCCCCGGCCCTGCTCTCCGGCGCGGGCCGCTTCGACGGCGGCATTCAGTGCCAGGATATTGGTCTGGAAGGCAATCGAGTCGATCACGCCGATGATGTCGGCGATCTTGCGGGAACTCTGGTTGATCTCGCCCATGGTGGTCACCACCTGGCCCACCACCTGCCCGCCGCGCGCGGCCACTTCGGCGGCGGTGTTGGCCAACTGGTTGGCCTGGCGCGCGGCGTCGGCCGACTGGCGCACGGTGGTGGTCAGCTGGTCCATGCTCTGGGCCGTCTGCGCCAGACTGCTGGCCGTGGCCTCGGTGCGTGCAGACAGGTCCTGGTTGCCGCTGGCGATCTCGGCGCTGGCGGTGCCGATGCTGTCCACGGCGGTGCGTACCTGCTGCAGCATCTGCGTGTAGCGCTGGCGCATGCCCTCGACCTCCTGCACCAGCGCGCCGATCTCGTCGCGCCGCGTGGTGTGGAACACCTGCGTCAGGTCGCCCTGCGCCACAAGGGTGATGGCCTGGGTCAGGTCGCGCAGCGGGCGGCTCACGCCGCGGCGCAGCATCAGGAACAGGCCCACGGCCAGCAATGCCACGGCCACCGCCATCAGCGCCCACACGGCCAGGGTCACGCGGCGCTGGCCGGCCATGGCCTCGCCGTAGGGCACCTCGGCCACTACCCACCAGCCGCCCGCGGTCTTGCGCACCAGGGCGAAGGGGTCCTCTGCGCCTTGCCCAAGCAGCGGCGCGGCATCGCGCACATAGCCGTCCTTGGACGCGGCCAGTGCTTCCAGGAACGGGCCGGCCTGGGGGGATGCCTCCAGCACGCGCTTGCCGCCGGCGCTCGGGTGGTAGACGAACTGGGCCTTGTCCAGCCCGGCCTCGGGGCTCACCACGTAGGTGCCGCCATGCTCGAAGAAGCGCGTCTGCGCGACCTGCTTTTGCAGCATGGTGTGGAACACGCTGATGTCGTTGCCGATGAACAGCACGGCCGTCACCTTGCCTGCGCCGTCCTTGGTGGGCAGGTAATGGCCCATATAGGGTTTGCCGCCCACCACGGTGACGCCGGTGTAGGGTTCGCCCTTGCTCACGGCCGCATAGGCCGGGTCGATGCGCGCCAGCGGCGTGCCCTGCTGGCGCTCGCCCTTGTCGTTCTTGACCGAGGTGGTGATGCGCATGAACTCCTCGCCCTTGCGCGCGAACACCGTGGCGATGCCCCCAGTCTCGTTGGCAAACTTGTCCACCGAGCCATAGTCCTCATTGACCAGTGCGCCGTAGCTGCGCAACTCGCCCGTGGCCTCGTCCAGGTGCATGGTGGCATCGAAGTAGCGCTGAAAGCCCTTCATCGTGAGCTGCACCAGTTCGCGGTTGGTGTTGTCGGCCGCGTCCAGCGACTGGGCCACGCTCTGTGCCGTGTCGCCCACGCTGGAGATCAACTGGGCGCGGGTGTTGCGCTCGGTCAGCACGGCGATGGCCAGGCCCACGAGCACCATGACCAGCGCTACCAGGGCAATGGCCATGAGCGTGACCTGGCGCGCGACGGAACGGTTGTTGGCAAGGGGGGCTGACACGGGATTTGTCTCCTGAAAGTGAATGCGCAATGCCGGCTGTGCCGGTCTGCGTTCACTCTAAGCCCCAGCGCCTGTTACATTTATTCACGCATTCCCTTACGCAGAGCTGCGTACCGCATGGCGAGCGTGGCGCGTCAGTGGCCCGATTGGGTGCGCTCCAGCCATCCGAGGCCTTCGGAGGTACCGGCCGCGGGCCGGTACTCGCAGCCCACCCAGCCGGCGTAACCCAGGCTGTCGATCAGGTCGAACAGGTAAGGGTAGTGCAGCTCGCCCCGGTCGGGCTCCTGGCGCTCGGGTACGCCGGCCACCTGCAGGTGCGACACTCGGCCTGTGGGCAGGTAGCGGCGCAGCTTGCTGGCCACGTCGCCCTCCACGATCTGGCAGTGGTACAGGTCCATCTGCACCTTGAGGTTGTCCATCTGCGCGGCGTCGAGCAGCTCATGGGCATGGTCCTGGCGGTTCAGGAAGTAGCGCGGCATGTCGCGCAGGTTGATCGGCTCGATCAGGATCTCGCGCCCACTCTTCGCAGCCTCGGCCGCCGCCCAGCGCAGGTTGTCCACGCACAGGCCCTTGAGCGATTCGCGCTCGACCCCGGCTGGCACCATGCCCGACAGCACGTGGATGCGTGGGCAGCCCAGGGCGTCTGCATATTCCAGCGCCTCCTGCACGCCGCGGCGGAACTCCGCTTCGCGCCCCGGGATCGCCGCCGTGCCGCGCGCCTGCTGCTCCCAGGCCGTGGCCATGCTGGCGCGGTCGGTGCCGCTGGGCGGGGCGTTGAACAGCACCATCGCCAGGCCGTTGTCGGCCAGCCGCGCCGCCAGCTCTGCTGGTGCGAAGGCATAGGGAAACTGGCATTCCACCGCAGCAAAGCCATCGCGCGCGGCAGCGGCGAAGCGCGCGAGGAAGGGCAGCTCGGTGTACATCAGGCTCAGGTTGGCGGCGAACTGGGGCATGGTGGTGGGCAAAAGTTGGAAGGCCAGGACGTGCGTAGGCTACTATTTTGCGGTGGAGCCTCCCCTCCACCGCCCACACCCTTCAGGAGCCGCCCCCATGCGCATCGGAGAACTTGCCCAACGCACCGGCACCACGCCCAAGGCCATCCGCCTGTACGAGGCGCGCGGCCTGCTGGGCACGGTGGCGCGCGATGGCAGCTACCGCCACTACGGCGAGGGCGACGTGGCGCGTGTGCAGCTCATCCGCCAGGCGCAGGGTCTGGGGTTCAGCCTGGCGCAGCTGGAGGGCCTGCCCGACCTGCACAGCAGCGCTGGTTGGGCACGCATGGCCGGTCTGCTGGCGCAGCGGCGTGCGGCGCTGGCGCAGGAGCAAGCGCGCCTGGCAGCGCTCGATGGACAACTGGCGGCACTGGAGGCCGAGTTGTACGCCTGCGATGCCATGGCAGTCCCCGCCACGCCGCAGGCCTGCGGCGCGCCGGATGTGCCCATGGGCCCATTGCGCCAATTGGTCCCCCTTGGCCACGCCACCGCCTGACGCCGTTTCTTTTCCCGGAAAGCCTGATCCCGCTGCTTGACTCTGCCCCGTGGGGCAAGGTGAGCATGGGGCTTCCAACCACTTTTCGGGAGTTCTCGTGGCGCAACGCATTCTGGTCATCCTTGGCCACCCCGCCCCTAACGGCCTGTGCGCAGGCATGGCGACCGCCTACGCCGAGGGTGCGCAGGCCGCTGGCGCCGAGGTGCGGCGGCTGGATCTGTCCACCCTGCACTTCGATCCCCTGCTGCATGCCGGCTACCGGGGCGAGCAGCCGCTGGAGCCCGACCTGCTGGCCGCGCAGGCCGACATCACCTGGGCCGAGCACCTGGTCTGGGTTTACCCCATCTGGTGGGGCGCCATGCCGGCGCTGTTGAAGGGTTTCATCGACCGGGTGTTTTTGCCCGGGTATGCCTTCAAGTACCGCCAGGGCTCCTCGCTGTGGGACAAGTTGCTGGCCGGGCGCACGGCCGAGCTGCTGGTGACCATGGATTCGCCGCCCTGGTACTTCCGCTGGGTGACGCGCATGCCGGGACACCACCAGATGAAGAAGGCCATCCTCGAGTTCTGCGGCATCCGGCCCGTCAAGGTGCACAGCTTCGGCCCCGTGCGCACGGCCGATGCGAAGCGCCTGGGCACCTGGGTGGCGCAGGCGCGTGCGCTGGGGGCGCGGCATGGCGGCCGCGCCCCGGCTGCGGCGATGGCCTCTTGACTACTTCTTGCCAAACGCCTGCACGGCGGCGCGGCCCACGGCCGAGTCGTCGGTGAAGAAGCCGTCCACCCCCGCGCGCAGGTAGGCCGTGATCTCGGCGATGCTGTCGCCGCGCGCCGTGGCGTCGCTGGCGGGGGCCTTGCGCAGGCTGGTGGGCAAAAAGCTGTTCTCGGGCCGCAGCGTCCAGATGTGTACCGCCAGGCCCGCCGCGCGGGCGTTGGCCACGAGCGCTGTGGGCTCGCCCAGGACACCGTCCTTCACCGGCACCACCAGGGTCTTGAAGGGGCCGACGGCGTTGGCGTAGGTTGCCACCTGCCTGAGGCCTTCGGCCGTGACCAGGTCGGCATAGCTGCGCGTGTTGGCAGCGCCCTGGGCGACAAAGTCGTAAGGCCGGCCCGAGGGCGCGACCAGCTGCACCAGGCGCACCGTGCTCAGCTTGCGCAAGGCCTGCAGGTTGGCCACCTCGAAGGACTGCACGAACACCGGCGCGTCCTTGTGGTTCCAGCCGTTCTTTTCGAGCACGGCAAGCAGCGGTGCTTCCAGCGGCTGGCCGATGGACTGGAAGTAGGTCGGGTGCTTGGTCTCGGGATAGATGCCGATGGTGCGGCCGGTCTTGGCGCTCTGGGCCCGGGCCAGGTCGATCACCTCCTGCAGCGTGGGGATCTCGAACTGGCCGTTGTAGGCCACGTTGGCCGGGCGCTGCGCCGGTATGCGTTCACGCGCGCGCAGGGTCTTGAGTTCGGCCAGCGTGAAGTCTTCGGTGAACCAGCCGGTGATGGCCTGGCCGTCGATGCTGCGTGTGGCCTTGCGCGCCGCGAACTCGGGGCGGTCCACCACGTCGGTGGTGGCCTCTTTCACCGAGCCGTCGGGGTTGAGGATGGCGATGGCGTTCTCGTGCCGGGCCACGAGCACCCCGTCCTTGGTGATCACCAGGTCGGGCTCGATGATGTCGGCGCCATCGTCGATGGCCTTCTGGTAGGCCGCCAGCGTGTGCTCGGGGCGCAGCGCCGACGCACCTCGGTGCGCGATCACCGTGGGAGTGGGCGGCCAGGCCGGCTGGGCGGCAGCGCCCAGGGCCAGGGTGGCCAGGGCGGCAGTGAGAAGGGTCTTCAGGGGGGCGAGGTGCATGGGGTTCTCCGGGGCGGTTGTCGCAAGCCCCGCACCATAAACCCCTTGCGTGACGCGCGCATGGCGCTGGGGTTCAGGCGTGTTCGAAGTGGAATACGGCCGTGCCCGCCATCACGTTGGGCAATACGCGCACCTCGCGCCCATCCTGCAGGCCGAAGGATTCGAGCACGCGCAGCTCGTTCTTGTATGCCAGCACCTCGAAATCCTTGTAGGTGCCCACGCGGATGTTGGGCGTGTCGTACCACTGGTAGGGCAGGCGCCGCGTGACCGGCATGCGCCCGCGCAGGATGGACAGGCGGTTGGGCCAGTGCGCGAAGTTAGGGAAGGCGACGATGCCGGTGCGGCCTACGCGGGCCGTCTCGCGCAGCATCACCTCGGCGTTGCGCAGGTGCTGCAGCGTGTCGATCTGCAGCACCACGTCGAAGCTGTTGTCGCCGAACATGGCCAGCCCTTCGTCCAGGTTGAGCTGGATCACGTCGACCCCGCGGCGCACGCAGGCCAGCACATTGGCGTCGGCGATCTCGATGCCGTAGCCGCTGCAGCCGCGTTCGCGCTGCAGGTAGGACAGCATGGCGCCATCGCCGCAGCCCAGGTCGAGCACGCGCGAACCGGTGGGTACCAGGCGCGCCAGCGCCTGCATGGTGGCTTTCTCGGTCATGCGTGGTGCTCCTTGGCAATGGCGTCGAAATACGAGCGCATGGTGTCCATGTAGCGCGGGTCGTCGAGCAGGAAGGCGTCGTGCCCGTGTGGCGCGTCGATCTCGGCGTAGCTCACGCGGCGGCGGTTGTCGAGCAGGGCCTTGACGATCTCGCGGCTGCGCTGGGGGGAAAAACGCCAGTCGGTGGTGAAGCTGATGAGCAGAAATTTCGCCGTTGCGCGGGCCAGCGCCTGGGTGAGGCTGCCCCCGTACTGCAGCGCCGGGTCGAAATAGTCGAGCGCGCGGGTGATCAGCAGGTAGGTGTTGGCGTCGAAATACTCGCTGAACTTGTCGCCCTGGTAGCGCAGGTAGCTCTCGATCTGGAACTCGATGTCCTGCGTGGAGTATTTGGGTGTGAGGCCCTCGCGCAGCTGGCGCCCGAACTTCTCGTTCATCACGTCGTCGCTGAGGTAGGTGATGTGGCCGATCATGCGGGCGATGCGCAGGCCGCGCTGGGGAATCACGCCGTGGCGGTAGAAGTGGCCGCCATGGAAGTCCGGGTCGGTGACGATGGCGCGGCGCGCCACTTCGTTGAAAGCGATGTTCTCGGCCGTGAGGTTGGGTGCGCTGGCCACCACCACCGCATGGCGCATGCGCTCGGGGTACTGCAGCGTCCAGCCCAGGGCCTGCATGCCGCCCAGGCTGCCGCCGAGCACGGCAGCCAATTGGGTGATGCCCAGGCGGTCGAGCAGGCGGGCCTGGGCGTTGACCCAGTCCTCCACCGTCACCACCGGGAAATCGGCACCGTAGACCTCGCCCGTGTCCGGGTGGGTGTGCATGGGGCCCGTGGAGCCGAAGCACGAACCCAGGTTGTTCACGCCGATCACGAAGAAGCGGTTGGTGTCCACCGGCTTGCCCGGGCCGATCATGTTGTCCCACCAGCCCTCGCTGCGCGGCTGGCCTTCATAGACGCCAGCCACGTGGTGCGAGGCGTTCAGGGCGTGGCAGACCAGCACGGCGTTGGAGCGCTCGGCGTTGAGCGTGCCGTAGGTTTCGTAGGCCAGCACGTAGTCGCGGATGGATGCACCGCTCTGCAGCGGCAGCACTTCCTCGAAACGCATGGACTGGGGTGTGGCAATGAACGACATAAAAAAACCCGGCATCGCTAAAAACGAGGCCGGGGTTTGGGTGTCGGTCGGGTCTTTAGCAGAATTTATAAAGCGCCCGCAAGCTATGGCAAATCGGCGCGAGGGCAACTATACCAAAGCCGGGCGCCGGCCGCACCCCCTCAGGAAGAGGCCAAGGGTGCGAACAGCGCGATGCCGCCCAGGACCAGGAAGATGCCTGCGGACACCAGGTGCACCGCACGGATCGGCACGCGCCGTGTGATGCGCTCGCCCAGCCACACCACGGGGGCGTTGGCCAGCATCATGCCGAGCGTGGTGCCCATCACCACCCACAGGTAGGCGTTGTACTGGGCGGCGAGCATCACCGTGGCGATCTGGGTCTTGTCACCCATCTCGGCCAGGAAGAAGGCGATCAGCGTGGTGCCGAAGACGCCCCAGCGCGGGGTGCCGCCGGTCTCTTCCTCGTCGAGCTTGTCGGGGATCAGCATCCAGATAGCCATGGCGATGAAGGATGCGCCCAGGATCCAGCGCAGCATCTGCGGTCCCAGCATGGTGGTGACCCAGGCGCCCAACGCGCCAGCCAGGCCGTGGTTGGCCAGCGTGGCGACCAGGATTCCGAGGACGATGGGCCAGGGTTTGCGGAAACGGGCAGCGAGTACCAGTGCCAGCAGTTGGGTCTTGTCGCCCATCTCGGCAAGGGCGACGATGGCGGTCGAAACGAAGAAGGCTTCCATGGGGTGGGGTCAATCCGGCCGGATTGTTATGAGACGCGCATTGACTGCACCCCGACTCCGGCCATTGGATCGGCATGCAGTCAATGGTCTCGCCCAGCTCAAGAACCGCATGCGCCATAGGTTTCAAGGAACCCAAGTGTGTTGACGCATGCCCCCGGCGCATGTTGCGACCGGGCGGGCTACTCCCCAAAGACCCGTCGATTGTAGACGAATCTAAGGTGAAACCCTGCCCACCCCTGGTGGATAAAAAGCAGGTCTTCGAAGCGTTTGCTGAAATAAACCCCCACAAGCGACAAAAGTGATTAATAATGGCTTCGCTTTTCTGCTTAGCAGCAAGGCAGTTAGGTTAGCGGTGAATGGTCAGTTTCGCGTCTTTGAAGTCGTCACAGGTTTGTTGATTGCGTCGGGCTCCATCGCGTTTTCATGTTTTTTCAGGAGTCCTTCATGGGCAACAAACTTTACGTGGGCAACCTGCCCTACAGCTTCCGCGACGAAGACCTGCAGCAAACCTTCAGCCAGTACGGCTCGGTTGGCAGCGCCAAGGTCATGATGGAGCGCGACACCGGTCGTTCCAAGGGTTTCGGCTTTGTCGAAATGGGCAGCGATGCCGAAGCACAAGCCGCCATTCAAGGCGTGCATGGCACCAACTTCGGTGGCCGTGACCTCGTGGTCAACGAAGCCCGCCCAATGGAGCCCCGCGCTCCCCGTAGCGGTGGCTTCGGTGGCGGCGGTGGTGGTGGCGGCGGCTACGGTGGTGGCGGCGGCGGCGGTTACGGCGGCGGCGGTGGCGGCCGTAGCGGTGGCGGCGGTGGTGGTGGTTACGGCGGTGGCCGTAGCAGCTACTAAGCGCACACCCGTCCCGGCAGGCCTGGCCTGCTGACGACAAAAACAAGGAGCCTTCGGGCTCCTTTTTTCATGCCTGCGGCATTGTCACCACACCGGGCCCGGGGCTGTCATGCAGCTTGCTTTTTTGGGAAATTTGTGGCGCATAATGGGTTGGCGGGTTTTTGCCCGTCTCAAGTTTGCGGTGATCCGTCAGTTTCGCGCTGAGAGCGTCATTGAGATTAGCTGGCTGCGGTATCGGGACTCCATCGCTTTATCCATGTGTTTTTGAGGAGTCCCTCGATGGGCAACAAACTGTACGTTGGCAATTTGCCGTACTCGGTACGTGACAGCGATCTGGAGCAGGCCTTTGGCCAATTTGGCGCAGTGACCAGTGCCAAAGTGATGATGGAGCGTGACACGGGCCGCTCCAAGGGTTTCGGATTTGTTGAAATGGGCAGTGACCCCGAAGCCCAGGCCGCCATCAACGGCATGAATGGCCAGCCCCTGGGTGGCCGCAGCATCGTGGTGAATGAAGCACGTCCCATGGAGCCCCGCCCACCGCGCAGCGGTGGTTTCGGCGGCGGTGGTGGTGGCGGTTATGGCGGCGGTGGTGGTGGTCGCAGCGGCGGCGGTGGCGGCTACGGTGGTGGCGGCGGCCGTGAAGGCGGTGGCGGCGGCTACGGCGGCGGAGGTGGTGGCCGTGAAGGCGGCGGTGGTGGCTATGGCGGCGGTCGCGGTGATGGCGGCGGCGGTGGCGGCTACGGTGGTGGTGGTGGCCGCAGCGAAGGCGGCTTTCGCAGCCCCTACGGCTCCGGTTCGCGCAACGGCGGTGGCGGCGGTGGCCGCAGCGGTGGTGGCGGCGGCTACGGCGGTGGCGGCAACGGCGGCTACTGAGCCCCATCCTCCCCAGCAACAAAGCCCCTTCGGGGGCTTTTTTCACGTCTGAAGCCTGCGAAAGGAGTGCCTTTCGTGCTTTATGGCAAGGGCCGCCCCGCCGTGCTGGGGGACGGCGCGAAGCGATTCAGGGGGCTACTCGTTCATTCTGCGCTTGCGCGGCCGGCCCGCCAGCGCCTTGTCGAACACCACGTTGGGCAGCAGGCGCATGAGTTTGGCGACCACCCCCATCTGCCAGGGAATCACGCGGTAGGTGGCGCCTGCAGTGATGGCCCGGAATGCCCGCTCGGCAAAATCCCCGGCCTTCATGAGGAAGGGCATGCCATAGCGGTTGTGCTGGGTCAGCGGCGTGTCGATGTAGCCTGGCGAGATGGTGACCACGCGCACGCCATGGGGCCGCATCTCGCCGCGCAGGCTCTCGCAGTAGCTGATGACCGCCGCCTTGCTGCCGCAGTAGGCACCGTGCCCGGGCAGGCCGCGGATGCCGGCAACGCTACCGATGCCCACGAAGGTGCCGCTCTTGCGCTGAACCATGGCGTCGACGAAGGGGTGGAAGGTGGCGGCCATGCCGATGTTGTTGGTGGCGAAGGTGCGGGCCATGACGTCGATGTCGCCCCGCACAGCCGTGTCCATGCCCACGCTGATGCCAGCGTTGGCGATCACCACGTCGGGCGTGCCCTGGCGCGCCAGGCAGTCGTGCCCAGCGGCGACGATGCTGTCCACCACCGAGACGTCGGCACTGTAGATCTCGTAGTTAGCCGGGTCGATGCCTTGCGCGATCGCCCAGGCCTTGACCTCCTCGGTGCGGCGCGCCACCAGGGCCAGGCGGTAGCCCGCCTGGTGAAAGCGCAGGGCCAGGGCCTGGCCGATGCCGCTGGAGGCACCCGTGATGAAAGCGAGAGGTTGCTGCGGCAGTGTCATGGGTGGGCTTTGGGTGGTGGGGGTGTCAACCGGGACCTACCTGGCGGGGCCTGGCATGAGCAGGCCCTTGACCCGACCGTGCAGCTGCAGCACCTGGTCGAGATTGTCGTAGTCCATGCCATCGGCCGTGAAGCGGTCGTTGCCCCGGGTCAGCACCACCGGCTTGTCCGAGCGCACGCGCTCGGTCTGGGTGAAGGCGTGCAGGAACTCGCTGCGGAACTCCATGCGCGGCTGGGCGGCCACACCGGCGCGGGCAGGCAGCGGCTCGCGCGTGACGATGGCGTTGCCAAACAGCTGCACCTCGCTGCCGTCGGCATTGCTCAGCGCCCGGTTGGCCGTGGCCAGGGTCAGGCGCCCGTCGATGGCCACCGAGCGCATGCGCGCGTGATCGATCTCCAGCGTGTCCGTGTCGGGGAAGTGCCGTGCCAGGTCGCCCTGCACCTCGCTTTGCAGCCGGCCCTTGGCATCGAAGCTCTTCACCGAAAACGCCTTCATCGCATAGTCGGGCTGGTTGCTGCGGGCCTTCTCGGTGGTGGGGGCCAGGGGCATGGGCGCATTGCGCACCAGCCACCAAGTGCCCAGGGCCAAAAGGCCCATGATCAGCACAGGCAGGTACAGCGTGATGCGCTCCCAGCTTTGCTGGAGCATGCGGCGGCGGCTCATGGGTGGCCTCCTGCCTGCGGGGCTGGCATGGTGGTGCAAAGGCGCATGGGAGAAATCGTCATGCCGTGTAGTCTGCCAGCAGGCGGGCGTAGTGTCCCGTGGCCACGAGCAGCAGGTCGCAGAACTCGCGCGCGGCGCCATCGCCACCGTGCGCCGCCGTGACGTAGTGCGCGTTGTGGCGCACCTCGGTCTGGGCATTGGCCGGTGCGCAGGCCAGTGCGCTGCGGCGCATCACCGGTAGGTCGGGCCAGTCGTCACCCATGGCGGCGGCCTGCGCCCAGGACAGGCCCAGGCGGGCCAGGATGTCCTCGGCCGCAGGGCGCTTGTCCTCGGTGCCGAAGACTGCATGCTCCACGCCCAGGGCCTTGAGGCGCACGCGCAGCGGGGCCGAGTCGCGCCCGGTGATCACCGCGGGGGTGATGCCCGCCTTTTGCAGCAGCTTGAGGCCGTGGCCGTCCAGGGTGTTGAAGCGCTTGATGGTTTCACCGGCGTCGGTGAACAGCAGGCTGCCGTCGGTGAGCACGCCGTCCACGTCGAAAAACGCCACCCGCACGCCCTGGGCGAGCAGCAGCAGCTCGGGTGCGAAGGTCAGGGCCGGCTGCACGGAAAGGGGGGTCGCCATGGCTCAGATCACCTTGGCGCGCATCAGGTCGCCGATGTGCACGACGCCCACGAGCGCGCCGGCGGCATCCACCACCAGCACGCTGGTGATGCCGTGGGCCTCCATGAGCTCGGCGGCGTCCACGGCCAGGGCATCGGGGGCAATGCGCCGGGGCGAGGAGTGCATGACCTCGGCGGCGCTGGCGGCGCGCAGGTCGGCACCGGCCTCGATGCGCCGGCGCAGGTCGCCGTCGGTGAAGATGCCCAGGATCTGGCCAGCGGGGTCGACGATGGCCGATGCACCCAGGCCCTTGGCGCTCATCTCGCGCATCAGCTCGCTGAACGAGGCCTCGGGTGCCACGCGCGGCACGTCGCTGCCCGAGCGCATGACGTCGCTCACATGGGTCAGCAGCTTGCGGCCCAGCGCACCCCCAGGGTGCGAGCGGGCGAAATCCTCGGGCCGAAAGCCCCGTGCATCGAGCAGGGCCACGGCCAGTGCGTCGCCCATGGCCAGCTGGGCGGTGGTGCTCGCGGTGGGGGCCAGATTCAGCGGGCAGGCCTCGCGGCCGACGCTGCAGTCGAGCACCAGATCGGCATGGCGCGCCAGGGTGGAGTCCAGGCCACCGGTCAGGGCCAGCAGCGGAACCCCCAGGCGCTTGAGCACCGGCAGGATGGCGGTGAGCTCGCCGCTTTCGCCGCTGTTGGAGATGGCCAGCACCATGTCGTGCTCTGTCACCATGCCCAGGTCGCCATGGCTGGCCTCGCCCGGGTGCACGAAAAAGGCTGGGGTGCCCGTGGAGGCCAGGGTGGCTGCAATCTTGCGGCCCACATGGCCGCTCTTGCCCATGCCCATCACGACCACCCGGCCGCGGATGGACAGCGCCATCTGCACGGCCTGTGCAAAGCGTGCATCCACGCGGGCGGCCAGCGCGTTCAGGGCGGCGGCCTCGATGTCGAAGGTCTCGCGGGCCAGGCGCAGGGCCTTCTCGGCATCGAAGGGGGGAAGCACGGGGGAAGCGGGGGTCATGCGCGAGATTCTATCGACCGGCCTGCCTGGGCTCGGATAGCATCAGCCTATGTCCTCACTCGCCCTCACCCTGCTCTACCTTCTGGCCGCAGTGCTGGGCGTGGTGGTCTGCCGCAGCCTGAAGTTGCCGCCCATGCTGGGCTACCTCGCTGCCGGCGTACTGATCGGGCCCCATGCACTGGCGCTGGCGCAGAACTCCGAGGGGGTGCGGCATCTGGGTGAATTCGGCGTGGTGTTCCTGATGTTCGCCATCGGGCTGGAGTTCAGCCTGCCCAAGCTGCGCGCCATGCGCCGCCAGGTGTTCGGCCTGGGGCTGATGCAGGTGGTGGTGACCATGACCCTGGTCACCGGCGGATCGCTCATACTTTCGCGGGTGCTGGGCGGGGTGTGGGACATGGGCTGGCAGACGGCGCTGGCCCTGTCGGGCGTGATGGTGATGAGCAGCACCGCCATCGTGGTCAAGCTCATGTCCGAGCGCGCCGAACTTGAAAGCGAGCATGGCCGCAATGTCATGGGCATCCTGCTGTTCCAGGATCTGGCGGTGGTGCCGCTGTTGGTGCTGATCCCCGCGCTGGGCTCCACGCCCGACCAGTTGCTGGGGTCCCTGGGCTGGGCCTTGATCAAGGCCACCGTGCTGGTGGGCCTGCTGCTCACCGGCGGCCAGCGCGTGATGCGCTGGTGGCTGACCCTGGTGGCGCGCCGCAAGAGCGAGGAGCTGTTCATGCTCAACCTGCTCTTGATCACCCTGGGCCTGGCCTGGCTGACCGAGCTGGCGGGCCTGAGTCTGGCGCTGGGCGCCTTCATTGCCGGCGTGCTGGTCTCCGAGACCGAGTACAGCCACCAGGTGGGCACCGACATCCGCCCCTTCCACGACGTGCTGCTCGGGCTGTTCTTCATCACCATCGGCATGATGCTGGACTGGCACATCCTGGTGGACCGCTGGGGCCTGGTGCTGACGCTGGTGGTGGTGCCGCTGTCGCTCAAGCTCGCGGTCATCCTGGTGCTGGCGCGGGCCATGGGTGCCACCACCGGCGTTTCGATGCGCACGGGGCTGTACCTGGCTCAGGCGGGCGAGTTCGGCTTCGTGCTGCTGACGCTAACCCAGAACAACGGGCTGGTGCAGCCCGCGCTCATGAACCCCATCCTGGCCGCCATGGTGCTGTCCATGCTGGCTACGCCCTTCCTCATCATGTACAGCAACCGCATCGTGATGAAGCTGGTGGCCAGCGACTGGCTGCAGCAGTCGCTGCAGATGACGACCATCGCGCGCAAATCCATCAATTCGAGCAAGCACGTGATCATCTGTGGCTACGGGCGCTGCGGCCAGAACCTGGCACGCATGCTGGAGCAGGAGGGCATCCCCTACATGGCGTTGGACCTGGACCCGGACCGCGTGCGCCAGGCCGCTGCGGCCGGCGACTCGGTGGTGTATGGCGATGCCACGCGCCTGCAGGCCCTCATGGCGGCCGGCCTGGTGCGCGCCAGTGCCGTGGCGGTCACCTATATCGATGTGCCTGCCGCCCTCAAGGTGCTGGCCAATACCCGCAGCCATGCGCCCCAGGTGCCGGTGGTGGTGCGCACCCAGGACGACCTGCACCTGGACAAGCTGCAGGAGGCGGGCGCTACCGAGGTCGTGCCCGAGGCTATCGAAGGCTCGCTGATGCTGGCCAGCCATGCGCTGGCCCTGGTCGGCGTGCCCATGCGCCGCGTGCTGCGCCTGGTGCAGGACCAGCGCGACGCGCGCTACAACCTGCTGCGCGGCTATTTCCACGGGGCTGATGACGACACCGTCAACGAGCGCGACCAGGAGCGCCTGGCCACCGTCACCCTGCCCTCGGGCGCCCAGACCTTGGGCCAGGTCCTGGGCGAGCTGGCCCTGCCGGCCATGGGCGTGCGCGTGGTCAACCTGCGCCGCGCCAACGGCCATGTGAGCGCAGCGGTCGACGGCGCAGCGCTGGCCGAGGGCGACACGCTGGTGCTGTCGGGCCACCCTGCGGCGCTGAGCCTTGCCCAAGCCAAGCTGCTCAACGGCTGACGGGCCGGGTCAGCCGGGCAGCAATGCCTGCGCCGGGCCCGGGCGCCCGAACAGGTAGCCCTGGAACTGCTGGCAGCCGTTGCGCAGCAGGAAGTCGTGCTGGCCTTCGGTCTCCACCCCTTCGGCCACCACGTCCAGGCCCAGGCTGTGGGCCAGCGCGACGATGGTGCAGGCGATGGCCGCATCGTTGGGGTCGGTGAGCACGTCGCGCACGAAGCTCTGGTCGATCTTGAGCTGGTCCAGCGGCAACCGCTTGAGGTAGGAGAGCGAGGAGTAGCCGGTGCCGAAATCATCGAGCGAGAAGCCCACGCCCAGGTTGCGCAGCACCTGCATCTTGACGATGCTCTCCTCCACGTCCGAGAGCAGCAGGCTTTCGGTCAGCTCCAGCTTGAGCCGCCCGGGGTCCGCGCCCGTGGTGTACAGCGCCTGCAGCACCTGGGGCACGAATTCGGTGTGGCGAAACTCCTGCGCGCTCACGTTCACGGCCACGGTCCAGGCCTGGGTGCCCGGCTCCCGGTTCCAGCGCGCCAGTTGCTCGCAGGCCAGGTGCAGCACGCGCTGGCCCAGGGGCAGGATCAGGCCCGTCTGCTCGGCCAGTGGAATGAACTGGCCGGGCGGCACCATGCCACGCTGCGGGTGCTGCCAGCGCACCAGGGCCTCGGCGCCCATGGTCTGGCCGGTGGCGTTGACCACGGGCTGGTAGTGCAGCAGGAACTCGTTGCGCTGTATGCCCTGGCGAATGTCGCCCTCCAGCGCCGAGCGTGCCGTGGCCGCGGCCTGCATGGCGGGGTCGAAGAAGCACAGCGTATTGCGCCCCTGGGACTTGGCCTGGTACATCGCCAGGTCAGCCCGCTTGAGCAGTTCGTTGACGGGCTGCTGCCGGTCGCGGAACAGCGCGATGCCGATGCTGGGCGTGCTGTGCAGCTCGCTGCCATCCATGTCGTAGGGCTCGTTGAGGGCCTGCAGCACCTTCTGGGCCACGGCCTCCGATTCCACGGCGGCGCCAGTCTCCCCGCTGCTCAGGCCCTGGAGCACCACCACGAATTCGTCGCCTCCCAGGCGCGCCACGGTGTCGGTGGCGCGCACGCTGGCACGCAGCCGCATGCCCACCTGCACCAGCAGGCGGTCGCCCCATTCGTGGCCCATGGTGTCGTTGATGCCCTTGAAGTTGTCCAGGTCCAGAAACAGCAGGGCGCCATGCTGGCCATCGCGCTCGCAGGCCGTCGCCACGCGCTCCAGCCGATCGAGCAGCAGGCGCCGGTTGGGCAGTTTGGTCAGCTCGTCGTAGAACGCCAGGCGCTGGATCTCGGCCTCGGCACGCTTGCGCTCCGTGATGTCGCGGGCCAGCCCGCGGTAGCCGGTGAATTCGCCTTCGGCGTTGAAGATCGGCTCGCCGCTGATGGACACCCACAGGGGATCCCCCTGCGCCGACATGCGCTGGATCTCGAAATTGCGGAACACCTGGCGCTGCTCGAGCTGTTCGCGGTGCGCGCGCCACTGGCCGTCGTCCGCAAAGGTGTTGGGCAGTTCCCAGCGCGTAAGGCCGTAGAGCTGGTTGTCGGGCAGGTCCATCTTGTTCTGCGGACTGCCTTCCAGGCGCACGAAGCGGAACTCGGCATCCTGCTCCCAGTACCAGTCAGACGACAGCTGTGTGAGGCTGCGCCAGCGGGCCTCGCTTTCGCGCAGGGCCTCCAGCGCGCCCAGGTAGTCGGTCACGTCGGTGAAGGTGCGCACGCGCCCGCCCCCTTCCAGAGGGCGCGTGCGCACCTCGATGAAGCGGCCCGTGACCGTGCGGCGGATGTAGCTGTCCGGCATGGTCAGCTTGCCCCCGTGCGCGGCGTACTCGGCACCCACATAGTCCCGGGCCTTGGACTCGATCAGCTGGAAGCCTGTGCCGAAATCCCCGCGCTCGGTCTGGAAGCGCACCACCTCCTCCACCCGGGGTTCGCCCGCGAGCAGTTCCTCGGGCAGGTTCAGGAGCTCCAGGTAGCGCTGGTTGTAGACGCGAATGCGGCCTTCGCCATCGACGTTGGTGATGCCCTGCGACACGCTGGCCAGCGTGCTCTGCAGCGCGCGTGTCTTTTCGGCCAGCAGCGCGCTGGTGTGCGCCAGCTCTTGCTCCACCTGCCGGCGGGCGAGTTCGGCCCGCCGCGCCAGCTCCAGCTGGCCCACGGTGCTCAAGAGCGGCTGCAGGAACTGCACGTCGGCTGCGGTGTAGCCCTCTGGCCGGTTGGCCAGCCCCACCACGGCGACGAGCTCGCCCGAGGCCAGGATGGGCAGGCCCAGGTACGAGACCACGGGCGGGTGCCCCGGCGGCATGCCGGCGCTGCGGCTGTCGCCCGCTGCGTCGTTGATGACCACGGGCTTTTCGGTGAGCATCGCCTGGCCGGGCAGGGAGTCGAGGTCGTCGAAGACCCGGCCCTCCTCCGCGTCCCGGGTGTAGCGCGCGCGCGTGGCCTCGTCCCACGCCACGTCGGTCATGGAATGCATGCGCAGAAAGGGCTTGCCCTCGGCCGTGCGCTGCACCTGCCCGACCAGCCCGAACCGGCTCCCGGTCAGCTCCATGAGCTCGTGCAGCAGCGCATCGAAGGCAGCGCGCGGGGCCGAGCTGGCAATGAACACGGCCTGTGCGCGCGAGATCGCCTGCAGCAGCCGGTGCTGGCGTGCCAGCATGGCCTCGGCGGCGCGCCGGGCGCGCACGCTGCTGCTGCGCTCAAGCACGGCCTCGATCTGCGCGGGCAGGGCCAGCAGGTAGTTGCAGCCGGGGTCGCGGATGGTGAAGTCGGCAAAGCCATGGCGCATGGCGTGCGCCGCCTGCGCGTCGGCCCCGGCGTCCACGATGATCAAGGCCGGTATGCGGCCCATGCGCTCGAGCACGTCGTACGCCGAGCCGTCTGAGAAATGCTGGCAGACCAGCAGGATGTCCGGGGTGTGGTCCTGCAGCCATGCCTGGGCCTGTGCCAGCGAGGGCGCCACCTCCACCCGCCAGCCCAGCCAGGGGTCCACCAATGCATCGACGAGCGCCCGTGCGTGCTCCCGGTCGTCTTCGATCAACAGGACGGAGATGGGCATGGCCGATCTGGTTTTTCAGGGCAAAGAGAGGCAGCCTGCACACCGCAGGCCCTAGATCCATTATGAGTCAGCATTCGGGGCTTGCGGTCCGCCGACCCCAGTGGCTGGTGTTTACACTCGCAGCCTTTGTGCCATCCACCCCACACCCCATGCAGCCCCTCAGCGTCAACCAGTACTTGCGCCAGCACATCCGCACCGTGCCCGACTGGCCGGCACCCGGTGTGCAGTTCCGCGACATCACACCGCTGCTGCAGGACCCCAAGGTCTTTCGCGTGCTGATCGATGCCTTCGTGCACCGCTACATGGACAAGGCCCTGCGCCCCGACGTGGTGGCCGGGCTCGATGCGCGCGGCTTCATCCTGGGCGCTGTGGTGGCGTACGAACTCAACGTGGGCTTCGTGCCGATCCGCAAGAAGGGCAAGCTGCCCTTCACCACGGTGGAGGAGACCTACGAGCTCGAATACGGCAGCGCCACGGTGGAGCTGCACACCGATGCCGTGAAGCCCGGTGACCGCGTGCTGCTGATCGACGACCTGATCGCCACGGGCGGCACCATGATGGCTGGCCGGCGGCTGCTGGAGAAGCTGGGCGCCAACGTGATCGAGGGCGCGGCCATCGTTGACCTGCCCGAGCTGGGCGGCTCGCAGCGGCTCAGGGAATCAGGCCTGCCGCTCTACACCCTCGTCGATTTCGAAGGGCATTGAGCCTCGCAGCACGTCACTGCCCCTGTGCGTAGGCTGCAAGAACCTGCTGCAGCCATTGGGCAAAAAAGGGCGGGTGCATGGCGGTCATGCGAGCGCAGGCACGGCATCGGCCGCACCGGCCGCACGGCGGCGCGCCGCACGCTCCCAGGCCTTCTCATGGAAGAAGAAAGCCACGGCCTGCACCGTGGGTTCCAGCAGGCTCAGCGTGAGCGATGCCCAGAGGTTGCCTGTGACGGCGTAGGCCACCATGGCTGCCACGCTGATGTGGATCAGGTAGTAGCTGCCGGTCTTCTTGAGCATGGTCTGGTTCTGGCGGGCGAGTTGGCGGATGCGGGCCATGGTGGATTCCTTTCGTTCAGCGCCTGCGCAAGGGGTGGACAGGCATCACGAAATGATAAGAATTATCAATAGCAATTGCCAATTGACTGCGGCTAACCGCGTCATTGAAACTATCAAGTGAGTGGCTGCGGAAGTCTTCGGCCTCCCCCGTTAATTCCGTCACGCAGTGGGGACACAAAATGCCCTTGGCGGCGCCAACCCCGTTGCTATGATGGACATCTTTTCAACTGCGGCAACGCACTAGGGAGCAGACATGGCCCTCATGGACTTCATCAAGAAACAGTTCATCGACGTCCTCCAATGGACGGAGGAAGGCGACGGCACGCTGGCATGGCGCTTCCCGATGAGCGGCATGGAAATCCAGAACGGTGGCACGCTGGTGGTGCGCGAATCGCAGATGGCGATCTTCGTCAACGAAGGCAAGGTGGCCGACGTCTTCGGCCCCGGTACCTACAAGCTCACCACGCAGACGCTGCCGGTGCTGACCTACCTCAAGAACTGGGACAAGCTCTTCGAGTCGCCCTTCAAGAGCGATGTCTACTTCTTCAGCACGCGCCAGCAGATCGACCAGAAGTGGGGCACGCCCCAGCCCATCACCATCCGTGACAAGGACTTCGGTGCGGTGCGCCTGCGCGCCTTCGGCAACTACGCCTTCCGCGTTGCCGACCCCAAGCTGTTCCACACCGAGATCTCGGGCACGCGCGAGTCCTACCCCGTGGGCGACCTCGAAGGCCAGCTGCGCGGCCTGGTGCTGCAGAACATCAGCAACGCCATTGCCGGCAGCGGCCTGCCCTTCCTGGACCTGGCGGCCAACCAGGTCATGTTCGCCGATGCGCTGACCAAGGAGCTGGCCCCCCTGTTCGCCAAGCTCGGCCTGCTGATCGAGAACCTCACGGTGCAGAACGTCTCGCTGCCCGAAGAGCTGCAGAAGATCCTGGACCAGAAGATCGGCATGGGCATGGTCGGCAACGACATGGCCAAGTTCATGCAGTACCAGACTGCCCAGGCCATCCCCAAGTTCGCCGAAAACAGCGGTGGCGGCAGTGGCATTGCGGGCGACGCCATGGGCCTGGGGGCTGGCGTGGCGCTGGGCCAGGTGATGGCGCAGAACCTGCAGCAGGGCCTGCAGGGTGGCGGCAACGCGGCCCCTGCCGCAGCGGCCGTGGCAGCAGCAGCCTCCGGCGTGAAGCCCGAGGACGTGATGGCCACGCTCGAGAAGCTCGGCGAACTCAAGTCCAAGGGCATCCTCACTCAGGAAGAGTTCGACGCCAAGAAGTCCGAACTGCTCAAGAAGCTGATCTGAGGCCGGCGCAACCTACCTTCGCTACCGGCGCCTGGCGTGCGGGCAGCAGCGGGCCGATGGGCCCCTGCATTGCCGCACCCGGCCGCCTTTGGCACCGCCCGAATGGCCACTGACCCTACACAGCGTTCCTACCGCGCGCCCTGCCCGGGCTGCGGCGCGCCGGTTGAATTCCGCAGCGCGCAGTCCACGCACGCCGTCTGCGGCTACTGCCAGAGCACCGTGGTGCGCAGCGGTGACGTGCTGCAGCGCGTGGGCAAGATGGCCGAGCTGTTCGACGACCACAGCCCGCTGCAGCTCATGGCCAGCGGGCGCATCGAGCTCGACGGCAAGGACATCCCCTTCACGCTGATCGGCCGGCTGCAGTACAAGACCGAGGCCGGCGTCTGGACCGAATGGTCGGCCTTCCTGCAGGACGGCACGCTTGCCAGCCTGGGCGAAGACAACGGCGCCTATGTCTTCACGCGGCCCATGGAGGCCGGGCGCGAGCTGCCCGAGGCGGCCCGCTTTCGCATCGGCGCCACCACCGCCATTGCCGGCAAGTCGTATTCCGTCGCCTTCAGCGGCAGCGCCTCGCTGATCTCGGCCCAGGGCGAACTGCCCAAGCTGCCGCCGCTGGGCCAGCCCTTCGACATGGTCGAGCTGCGCAGCGCCGATGGCGAGGTGCTCAGCATCGACTACGGCCACACGCCGCCGCACCTGGAGCGCGGCCGCGCCGTGCTGCTCGAAGACCTCAAGCTCACCGGCCTCAAGGACGAATCGGCCAAGGACGAGAAGGGCCGCCAGTTCAACTGCCCGCACTGCGGTGCGCCGGTGCAGGTGCAGCTGTCCAGCACCAAGAGCATCACCTGCGGATCGTGCGCAAGCATCATTTCGCTGGACAGCGGCGTGGGCGGCGAGCTGCAATCGACCGAGCAGGACGAGCCCGTGCGCCCCATCATCCCGCTGGGCAGCAAGGGCCAGCTGCAGGGCGTGCACTGGCAGGTGGTGGGCTTCCAGCACCGCATGGGCGTGGAGCCGGGCGACGACGAGCACTTCGGCTGGAGCGAGTACCTGCTGTACAACCAGAAGCGCGGCTTCGCCTTCCTGGTGGACGCCGAGGACGGCTGGAGCATGGTGCGCCCGACCACCGGCGCCCCGCAGATGGCCGCCAGCGGCCGCAGCGCGAGCTACATGGGCACCACCTACCAGCTCAAGTACAGCTACGAGGCCGAGACCACCTACGTGCTCGGCGAGTTCTACTGGCAGGTCATGCGTGGCCAGAAAACGTCGAACCGCGACTTTGCCAGCGCCAAGGGCCTGCTGTCGATGGAGCAGACGCCCAATGAGCTGACCTGGTCCTCGGGCGACAAGCTGGCCAGCGACACCGTGGTCAAGGCCTTCAAGCTCGAAGACAAGAAAGACGTGCTGCAGCGCGACGACCCGGGGCCCTTCGTGGCCAAGTCGGGCCTGGGCTGCGGCACCATCATCATCATCGCGATCGTCATCATCATCCTGCTGATCCTGCTGAGCAACTGTTCGGGCTCGTCCGGCAGCGGCTACCGCAGCTCGGGCGGCTCGTTCGGCGGCTATTCCAGCGGCGGCGGACACAAGTAATTTATCAAGGAGCTTCCACCATGATGGGAATCGAATGGCTCAAGCCTGCGGCGTTCCTCGGGTCCATCCTGTACGCGCTGATCGGCGTCGTCATCTTCTGGATCTGTTTTGTCATCGTTGACAAAATCACGCCCTATGACCTGTGGCGAGAAATCGTCGAGAAGCAGAACCGGGCGTTGGGCATGGTGGTGGCTGCCATGTGCCTGGGCATCAGCATCATCGTCGCTGCTGCCATCCATTGAGGGCGGGGGATGGCTGCGTTGATGGGCCTGCAAAGGCGGGCGCACGCTTGCCCTTGTGAGTGCAAAGTTTTGAATAAGAATAGTTATCGTTTGTATTAAAATGTGTACCTCGGGTAAACGTTAGCGGTCGGAGGGGCTGCTCGTCCGATATTTCTGGAGTACACATGGCAAACAAGAACCATGCGGGCAGCGCCAAGGCTGCCCGTTTTCGTTGTGCGGCCACCGCAGCAGCCAGCCTGCTGGCCTTGCTGGGCACGGCGCAGCAGGCCTGGGCCCAGGCCGATGCCGCACTGCCCGCCGTGCAGGTCACAGGCTCGCAATACGACGCCGACGATGTGCGCCCCGAGGGCGTGACCACGGCCACCAAGACCTATATGGCGCCGCGCGACATCCCGCAGACCATCGACACGCTGGAGGTCAACAAATACAAGAGTTATGGCATCAACGACCTTGCGGTGATGCTCGACGGCGTGCCCGGCGTGAACACCAAGTACGACATGCGCGGCGAGGGCGTGATGATCCGCGGCTTCAACGCCGACTCGGGTGACATCTACCGCGACGGCGTGCGCGAATCTGGCCAGGTGCGCCGCAGCACCGCCAACGTGGAGCGCATCGAGATCTTGAAGGGCCCGGCCTCGGTGCTCTACGGCCGCAGCAGCGGCGGCGGCATCGTCAACCTGGTGAGCAAGCAGGCCCGCTTCGATGCCAAGAGCAGCGTCACCTTGCGCGGCGGCTCGTGGGAGAACTACGGCGGCACACTCGATATCAACAAGGTCATCAACAACCACGTGGCCGTGCGCCTGACGGCCGACCGCGAACAGGCCGACAGCTTCCGCAGCGGTATCAGCAACCGGAACGAGATGGTCTCGCCCAGCATTCTGGTCGATACCCGCACCGGCCTGCGCTGGAGTGGCCAGTACACCTACGACAACATCTGGCGCGTGCCCGACCGCGGCCCGGCCTACGACCAACTGCCCGCCGGTGTCTCGATTCGCAAGGGTTTCGCTCACCCGGACGACTATGTGGAAGACCGCCTGCGCGTGCTGCGCTCGGACCTGTCCTACGACTTCAACAGCGCCTGGAGCGTGCGCTGGGTGGCCAGCAAGCGCGAGGCCCGCCAGGACTTTGACCACTACTTCGCCGGCACCTACTGCAACACGGCGGGCCAGACCACCGCAGGGGCGGCCTGCACCTGGCGTGGCCAGGTGCGTCCGAACTACGCCTGGCAGCAGACGGCCAACGAGACCCTGTCCAACACCGTGGACCTGACGGGCAAGTTCAGCACCGGCGGCATCCAGCACGAGGTGCTGGTCGGCATGGAAGCCAGCGAGGAAAAGCGCCACCCGCGCATCGGCCAGCCGGCGTCCACCTTCAGCTACGACCCGCTGCAGCCCATCGCCTGGGGCGCCAAGCCGGCGCAGGGCAACCCGACCCAGCACAACCTGCACAAGGCCGAGGGCCAGGCCCTGTACGTGCAGGACCTGATCAGCCTCACGCCCGAGTGGAAGCTGCTGGCCGGCCTGCGCTATGACCGCTTCACCTTCAACAGCACCAACCTGCTGACCAATGTGGGCCGCGGCTACAGCGGTGATTCGGTGAGCCCGCGCCTGGGCGTGGTCTGGCAGCCGGTGCGCGAGCACAGCCTGTACGCCTCGTGGAACAAGAGCTACTCGCCCTACGGCGGGCGCGGCATGATCAGCGTGGACGTTGCGCCCACCGCCGTCTACGACGATGAACCCCAGCACTCGCGCCAGGTCGAGGTGGGCGTCAAGAGCGACTGGCTGAACGGCGCGCTTTCGACCCAGCTGTCGGTGTACCAGCTCGAACACGCCAACATCCGCTACCGCCCC
Source organism: Acidovorax sp. A1169 (assembly GCF_030704685.1). Taxonomy (GTDB): domain Bacteria; phylum Pseudomonadota; class Gammaproteobacteria; order Burkholderiales; family Burkholderiaceae_C; genus Acidovorax. The sequence goes on along the minus strand of NZ_JAUZDX010000017.1, from coordinate 76,149 downwards.
GACGCGGTCAATGACCCCTTCACCTGGGCCGTGCGCGGAAAGGAGCGCTCGCGCGGCATCGAGTTCAGCGCGGCAGGCCGCGTGGCCTCGTCGTGGTACGTGCGCGGCGGTGTGGGTGTGACCAGCGCCAAGGTCACCGAGGACAAGCTGCAGCCGGCGCTCGTGGGCAAGTACCTGGTGGACACCGCCTTGCGCAACGGCAACTTCTTCGTGCGCTACGCGCCGCAGGGCCCGTGGTACGCGGAGATTGGCGCCACGCACACCAGCGCCCGCTGGCTCAACGCCGCCAATACTGCGCGCGTGCCCGGCTACACCCGCTGGGATGCGCTGGTGGGCTGGCGCCAGGGCGTATGGACGGCCACGGCCGCCATCTCCAACCTGCTGGACAAGGAATACTGGCGCGCCGACGCCATGCCGGGCGCCCCGCGCAGCCTGCTGGTCAGCGTGAACTACCAGTTCTGACCTGCGCCATTTGTCTGGCAAGGACGAGGGGCAATGCGCCCTCGTGCAGACTGGCTGCGTGATGGCCCACGCACCTCGCTCCAAGCACCCACGCCCCGGCGGGTGGGGCTGGGTGGCGGGGGCTGTTGCTGTCGTGGTGCTGGCCACCTGCACTTTCTGGATCTACCCGCTCTCTGGTGCACTGAAAGCCGACGCTGCATCCGAAAAGGGCCATGCGGCCGGCGTCGCAGCGCCCCGGGCCACGGATTTCCCGTGGGATGCCCAACTGGGCGCCGCCAGTGCACCCTCAACGGCGTCGGGAGCGCCGAGTGCCCAGCGGCCGCCAAGCCGCTTCAGCATGATGTCGGCCGCCTTGACGCCCCCCGCACGTCCCGTGTGGGAGATGCTGCGCAACTATCCCGGCCCCTCGGTGGCGGGCATCGACGCCGATGTGGACATGCTGGTTGCGCTCAGCTACTGCGAGTACAGCGGTGACCTGCCAAGGCTGCTGTGGGAGGGCCGGTCCCAGGGCACTGCATCGGCGGCCCAACTGAAGGAGCTCGATACGCGGCATGCCCAGGCCACTGCGCTGTGTGCGCGGCTGTCGGACAGCGACTATGCGTTGCGCACGGAGATCCTGCGCCTGCACGCGCGGGCCGGCAATGTGGACGCACAACTGCACTTCCAGTACGTGGGGCCCACCGGCCGCCATGGGCCCGAAGGCTTCGCGGGCGTGCCCCAGAGCGACGCCCAACTGGCCGCCTGGTACCAGGAGGTACTGGGCTATGCGAAGCAGGCCCTCGTGGAAGAGCCACTGCCGGCCGTGAGCACCCTGGCATGGCTCTACGACGCGGGCCCCAGCGTGCCGCCTGCCCCTGCGTATGCAGTCCACGACCCCGTGGAAGGCCATGCCTACCGCATCCTGCTGGCCCGGATGGTGCGCAACCCGCAAAACCTGGCCGATTTCATGCAGCGCGAGGTGGCCCGCCTGCCACCCGACCAGGTGGTCCAGGGACGGACCCGGGCCGAAGCCATCGCGCAGGGCCTGGCAGCGCAACTCACGGCCCGGGGCAAGGACCTGCCCCGGGGCCTGCTGGGCCCGGCATCCACGCCGGACGGCGCAACGCCGCGCCAGCAGCTGGGACCCTCGCCATTCGCAGCACAATAGCGGCTTGTCCTCGAACCCTAACTCCCTCCCCTCCGCCTCCGCCCCATCGGGCGCTCGCCCCATCGACGTTGCGCTGCTGGCCAGCGTGTTCGTCGTGGCCGCCTGCGGCCTGCTGTACGAGCTGGCGGCCGGTGCCCTCGCGTCCTATGTGCTGGGCGACTCGGTGCTGCAGTTCTCCACCATCATCGGCACCTACCTGTTCGCCATGGGCGTGGGCTCATGGCTGTCACGCTATTTCGAGCGGCAGCTGCCGGCGCACTTTTTGCGCATCGAGCTGCTGGTGGCGCTGATCGGCGGCGCCCTGCCAGCCACGCTGTTCCTGGCCAACGCCTATGTGCCGGGGGCCTTCCGGCTGCTGCTGTACGGCATGGTGTTCATGGTGGGCACCCTGGTGGGACTGGAGATTCCGCTGGTGATGCGCATCTTGAGGCGCAACGTGGCGCTCAAGGACCTGGTCTCGCAGGTGCTGACCTTCGACTACCTGGGAGCGCTGGCCGTGTCCATGGCCTTTCCGCTGCTGCTGGTGCCGCACCTGGGGCTCATCCGCACGGGGCTGCTGTTCGGGCTCATGAATGCTGCCGTGGCGCTGTGGGCGGTGTGGTTGTTCCGCGATGAGCTGCGCCGCCTGCGCGCACATGCCTTCGCCTGCGTCGGCGTGATGGGGCTGCTGTTCGCGGGCCTGCTCGGCGCGGACCACATCACCAGCTTTGCCGAGGACAAGTTCTACCAGGACCGCATCGTCTTCAGCACCGCATCGTCCTACCAGCGCATCGTCGTCACCAACGGCAAGCTGGGCCACCGCCTGTACCTCAACGGCAACCTGCAGTTCGCCGAGCGCGACGAGTACCGCTACCACGAGGCGCTGGTGCACCCCGCCATGGCGGCGCACGGCGCACCACGGCGCGTGGCCGTGCTCGGCGGTGGCGACGGCATGGCCGTGCGCGAGATCCTCAAGTACCCCTCGGTCGAGTCCGTCACCCTGGTGGAGCTGGACCCGGCCATGACGCGCCTGTTCACCGACAACCCCACGCTCGCCCGGCTCAATGGCGAGGCGCTGCGCTCGCCCAAGGTGCACGTGGTCAACACCGATGCCTTCCAGTGGCTGCAGCACGGCAAGGACGCCAAGGCGGATGGCGGCGATGCGGTGGATGACCTGTTCGACGTGATCGTGGTCGACTTTCCCGATCCCACCAATTTTTCCATCGGCAAGCTCTACACCAACAGCTTCTATGCGCTGCTGGACAAGCGCCTGGCAGCCAGCGGCTATGCCGTGGTGCAGACCACCTCGCCGCTGGTGGCCCGCCAGAGCTACTGGACCGTGGTGCAGACGATCGAGTCGGTGGGCCTGCAGACGGCGCCCTACCACGCCCATGTGCCGAGCTTCGGCGAATGGGGCTTTGTGGTGGCCAGCCGCCGGCCCTGGCGAATGCCCGATGCACTGCCGGCCGACCTGCGCTTTTTGAGCGCGGGCACATTGCCCTTGCTGTTCGACTTTCCGCTCGACATGGCGCGCCTGCCGGCCGAGGTGAACCGCCTGTCCAACCAGGCGCTGGTGCATACCTATGAGCGGGAGTGGGGCAAAGTGGTCGGGCATTAGCTGTGGCATCCATGCGCGTGGATGTAACAAACCCGGGAGTTGGGGGGGTTACCGGCCACGTGGGTAAATTGCTCACGGGGTTCCCGGCAGAATGGAAACCAACGCTTACATTCGTCCGCCCGATGCTCGAGAGATTCTTTGTTGTCGGCGCCGAGCGGGATCTACAGAACCTTTGGGGGCACGACCCCTGGCTGGTGGCCCTGTCGGTCGCGCTCGCGATCGCCTCTTCCCTCATGGCGCTGCATCTGGCAGCGCTGGCATTGCGCGCACCCGACCGCTTGCGCCGCAACCTCACGGTGGCTTCTGGCGCGGTGGCGCTGGGCGGGGGCGTCTGGTCCATGCATTTCGTGGGCATGCTGGCGTTCGACCTGTGCGCCAATGGCCATTTCGAGCCCTGGGTCACGGCGCTGTCGTTCCTTCCCAGCCTGGTGGCCTCCTGGATCGCGTTGCACGTGCTCACCCAGGAGCAGCCCACCCGCCGCTCCATCACCCGGGGTGGTGCCCTGGCGGGCGTGGGAATCGGCGTCATGCATTACGCCGGCATGTCGGCATCCGATGCGGCGCCGCTGATCCGCTACGACGTGGTGGGCTTCCTGGCCTCCCTCGTGTTCGCGGTGGGCATGGCCATCCTGGCGCTGTGGCTGCGCTTCGGCATGCAGCGCGCCTGGACACGCCGCCCCTGGCTCAGCACGCTGCTGGGCGGTCTGGTCCTGGGCCTGGCGATCGCCGGCATGCACTACATCAGCATCGCGGCCGTGCGCGTGTCCGGCAGGTCCGATCTCCTGGGGCCGGTACCCGAGCAAGCCAGGTACATGGCCCTGGCCATCGCCCTGATGGCGGTGCTGGTGGGCCTGGTGGTCACCACCGTCAACATCGGCCTGCGGGTCCGCTGGCTGCTGCGCAGATCCGAGCAGAGCGAATCGCGCCTGCGTTCCGTCGTGGAGACGGCCATGGACGCCATCATCATGGCCGATGCGGACGGCACCATCCGGTCCTTCAACGGCTCGGCGCAGCGCATGCTCGGCTGGACCGCCGAGGAAGCCGTGGGCCAGCCGGTGCGCATGCTGGTGGACCCCGCCTATGCCGACACGCCGCACAGCTACCTGCCGCGCGACCTGTCCCGCGGCGAAGCGCGCCAGGTGGGCAAGGATAAGGACATCCATGTGGTGCGCAAGGACGGCACCCTGGTGCCCGTGCGCCTGGTGGTCGGCCGCGTTGACCTGCCGGGGCCGCCGGTGCTCGTGGGGTTCCTGACCGACCTGACCGAGCGCCGGGCCATCGAGCAGGAGCGCCGGCGCGGCGAGGAGCAGCTGCGTTCGCTGGTGCGCAACATCCCGGGCGTGGCGTTTCGCTGCCGCTGCGACGCCGACTGGTCCATGCTGTTCATCAGCGATGCGGTCGAGGCCCTGACCGGTTGGCCGGCCGAGGATTTCCTGCAGAGCCGCATCTCCTTTGGCCGCATCATCCACGAGGACGATGCCGAACGCATCGGCGAGCAGGTGGCGCGGGCCCTGGACACCGGCGAATCCTATGTGCTGGAGTACCGGCTGCAAACGCGGCATGGCGGCATCCGCTGGGTGTCTGAAACGGGCCGAGGTGTCGCGGGGCCGCAGGGTGAAGTCCGGTGGATCGATGGCGTGATCACCGACATGACGGCGTTCAAGGCACAGAACGCCGAGTTCGTGGGCACGGTCACTGCCATCGGCCGGTCGCAGGCGGTGATCGAGTTCGATCTCAAGGGCAGGGTGCTCACAGCCAACCGGAATTTCCTGGACCTCATGGGCTACACGCGCGCCGAAATCGAAGGCCAGAACCACCGCATCTTCTGCACGCCGGAGTACGCCGGCAGCCAGGCTTACCAGGCCTTCTGGGCGCGTCTGGGCCAGGGCGAGTTCGATGCCGGAGAGTACCTGCGCCTGGGCCGGGGCGGGCGCGAGGTCTGGATCCAGGCCACCTACAACCCCATTTTCGACGCCCAGGGGCGGGCCTTCAAGATCGTCAAGTTCGCCACCGACCTCACCGTGCGCCGGCGCATGGAGACCGACCTGCGCGCGGCCAAGGAGCAGGCCGAGCACGCGGCAGCGGCGCGCAGCACCTTTCTGGCCAACATGAGCCATGAGATCCGCACGCCCATGAACGCCATCATCGGTTTCACCGAGGCGCTGCTCGATACCCCGCTCGAAAGCACCCAGCGCCGCCACCTGGGCACGGTGCACCATGCGGCGCGCTCCATGCTGCGCCTGCTCAACGACATTCTGGACACCGCCAAGCTCGAAAAGGGCGCGGTGGAACTGGAAGTGGCCGACTTCAGCCTGCGCGAGCTGTGCGAGCAGATCCTCGCCTCGCTGCGCATCACCGCAGCCAAGAAGGGGCTGGAGCTGGTGCTCGACTACCCTGACGCGGTGCCCACGCACTGGCAGGGCGATGCCTTCCGCATCCAGCAGGTGCTGCTCAACCTGCTGGGCAATGCGATCAAGTTCACCCACGCAGGACGTGTCACCCTGCGCGTGTCGGGTGTGAATGCGCAACTGGTGCTGGAAGTGACCGATACCGGCATCGGTATCGACGCGGCGGGTGTGGAGCGCATTTTCGACCCCTTTGCGCAGGCCGATGCCTCCACCACGCGCCGCTACGGCGGCACCGGCCTGGGCACCACCATCGCCCGCCAGCTGGCAGAGCTCATGGGCGGTGCCATTGCGGTGGCAAGCCGCGTGGGCCACGGCAGCACCTTCACCGTGCACCTGCCGCTGCACACGGGCCATGCCCCGGTGGATGGCAGTGCATCGGCCCGGGACTGGCTGCGCGCGCCCTTGCCCAGCCTGCGTGTGCTGGCCGTGGACGACGTGCCCGCCAACCTGGAGCTGCTGCAGATCACGCTGCAGCGCGGCGGCCACAAGATCACCGCGGCAGGCAGCGGCGCGCAGGCGCTGGAGGCCTTTGCGGCAGAACGCTTCGACGTGATCCTTATGGATCTGCAGATGCCCGACATGGACGGGCTGGAGGTCACCCGCCACCTGCGCAGCTTCGAGCAGGCCCGGCAGCGCAAGGCCACGCCCATCGTGGCGCTGTCGGCCAGCGTCCTGGAGCAGGACCGCCGCAATGCCCGCGCCGCCGGCATGGATGGCTTTGCGAGCAAGCCGGTCGAGCCGGTGCGGCTCATGGCCGAGATCGCGCGCGTGATCGGCGTGCGCGAAGATGGCGCGGACCCGGTGTTTGCTGTCACCAGTGCTTTTGGCAGCCTGGAGGGCCCCGACGGGCTGCAGGGGACGCGCGCACTGAGGCCACCGCAGGCGCCGTTGCCGGCCGCCATCGAGTGGGACCGTGGTGTGCGGCTGTGGACCCAGGCACGCTACCTGCGAGAGGCCATCGAACGCTTCATGCAGGAGAGCGGCGTGGCGTTGGCGGGCCTGCTGTCCGCGCACCAGACGGACGATTGGGAGGGCCTGGAATCACGTGCCCACCGCGTGCGTGGCGCCGCCGCCAACCTGGCGCTGCCCGTGGTGCAGCAGCTCGCCGGGCAGATCGAGCAGGCGGCCCGCGCGCGCGATGCCGCTCCAGTGCAGGCAGCGCTGCTGGCCCTGGCCACCGCGCTCGACGCGGTGCGCGTCGCCCTGCTCAATCCGCAGGCGCCTGACGCCCAGTTGCAGGGCACGGCCTCCTCACCGGTCCCGCTGCCGCCTGCCGAGCGCAGCCGCGTCCTCGCCGCCATCGATGCCCTGGTCGCCGCCTTGGCGCAAGGGGAGCTGGCCGATGCTCCGCTGGCGGTGCTGGAGGGCGAGCTGTCGGCCGTCAGTCTCAACAGCCTGCAGGAGGCGCTGGATCGCTTCGATTTTGACGAGGCGCGGGCCTGCCTGCTGGCCTTGCGTGCGCATCTGCAGGCGCCGACACCCCCTCAGGAGATGGCATGACGCCCGTGCAGGAAGACCACCGCCCGCGCCTGCTGCTGGTGGACGATGAACCCACCAACCTGCAGGTTCTGCGCCACATCCTGCAGGAGGACTTTCGCCTGCTGTTCGCCACCGACGGGGCGCGCGCGCTGCAGATCGCCCAGCAGCAGCGGCCCGACCTGGTGCTGCTCGACGTGATGATGCCGCAGATGGACGGCTACGGCGTGTGCCAGGCCCTCAAGGCCGACCGCACCACCGCGAACATCCCGGTGATATTCGTCACCGCGCTCACCGAAGCGCAGGACGAGGCGCGCGGTTTCGACGTGGGCGGCGTGGACTACATCACCAAGCCCGTGAGCGCCCCCGTGGTGCGCGCCCGCGTGCGCACCCACCTGTCGCTGGTGCGCACCGAGGAACTGCGCGAAACGCGGCTGCAGATCGTGCAGCGCCTGGGCCGCGCCGCCGAGTACAAGGACAACGAGACGGGCATGCACGTCATCCGCATGAGCCACTTCGCCCATGTGCTGGCGCTGGCGCTGGGCCACTCGCCCGCCTGGGCCGAGGACCTGCTCAATGCCGCGCCCATGCACGACGTGGGCAAGATCGGCATCCCCGATGCCGTGCTGCGCAAGCCCGGCCCGCTCGATGCCGGCGAGTGGGACACCATGCGCCGCCATCCCCAGATCGGCGCCGAGATCATCGGCGAGCACCCCGCAGGCTTGCTGCGCCTGGCCCACTCCATTGCGCTCACACACCACGAGAAATGGGACGGCAGTGGCTACCCGCAGGGCCTGGCAGGCGAGGCGATTCCGGTGGAGTCGCGCATCGTCGCCCTGGCAGACGTGTTCGATGCACTGACGGCGCGCCGGCCCTACAAGGAGCCCTGGAGCATCGAAGACACCCTGGCCCACCTGCGCGCCCAGGCGGGCAAGCACTTCGACCCTGGCATGGTGGAGGTGTTCATCGCGCAGCTGCCCCGGCTGCTGGAAATCCAGGCACGCTGGGCCGACTGACCCTCTTTTGCCGGGGGGCGGTTGCGGGTGACGTAGAGTACGGCCCCATGTCCCTTGCGCCCCCCTCTTCTCCGCCCTCACCACGCCGCAGGCAGCTGCTGCAGGCCGCTGCCTTGCTGGCCGCGGGGTCCGCGCTGCCGGGCTGTGAGAAGGCGCCGCGCACGCTTGAGGGGGGCTTTGCCGGCATCGACATGCAGCGCGGCCATGCGTTGCGCGAGATGCTGCAAAAAGGGAGCCTGCCAGAACCTTCGGTGGTGCGGCGCGCGCAGGTCATCATCGCCGGCGGCGGAGTGGCAGGGCTGGCTGCGGCGCGCTCGCTGCGCCTGGCCGGGGTGGAGGATTTCGCGTTGCTGGAGCTCGAAGACCAGGCCGGCGGCAACAGCCGAGGCGCCATGGTCGGCGGTATCGCCTGCCCCATGGGCGCGCACTACCTGCCCGTGCCCGGCGACGACGCCAGCGAGGTGCAGGACCTGCTCGAAGAACTGGGCCTGCGCCAGCGCGTGGCCGGGCGCTGGCGCTACGACGAGCGCCACCTGTGCCACAGCCCGCAGGAGCGCCTGTACTTCGAGGGTGAATGGCAGGAAGGCCTGCTGCCGGTGCAGGGTGTGGGCGAGGCCACGCTGGCCCAGTACCGCCGGTTCTCCGAGCGGGTGGATGCCTTGTCGAAGGCGGCGCGCTTCACCATGCCCATGCTCAAGGCCTTCGACGGCAAGCGGCCGCTGTCGCCCACGCACCAGGCGCTCGACGCCCTGAGTTTCGGCGCCTGGCTCACGCAGGAGGGGCTGGACGATGCGCACCTGCGCTGGTACCTGGACTACTGCTGCCGCGACGACTACGGTGCGGGCATGGCGCGCGTATCGGCCTGGGCCGGCATCCACTACTTCGCCAGCCGCCATGGCTTCCATGCGCCGGGCGACGCAGGCACCGATGACCGCGAGGGCGTGCTCACCTGGCCCGAGGGCAATGGCTGGCTCACGCAGCGCTTGGCGGTGCCGCTGCGCGAGGGCGGGCAACTGGCCACGGGCACCAGCGTGCTGCGCATCACCGAGGGGCGCCATGGCGTGGAGGTGGATGCGCTCAACCATGCCTCGGGCAATGTCGAGCGCTGGCAGGCGCCGCGCTGCGTGGTGGCGCTGCCCGTGTTCCTGGCCGCGCGCGTGGTGCGCAACCCGCCGGCCTTTCTCACCGAAACAGCGCAGCGCCTGTCCTGGGCGCCGTGGCTGGTGGCCAACATCCACATCGATGCGCCGCTGACCGACCGCGCCGGTGCCGCGCCCGCTTGGGACAACGTGCTGTATGCCGATGCCAACCCGGGCGGTCTGGGCTACGTGGACGCCGGCCACCAGCGCCTGGACCCGCGCCCCGGGCCCACGGTGCTCACCTACTACCAGGCCCTGGGCGACCTGCCCGATGGCCGCCAGCAACTGGCCACCCAGCCCTGGGCCCACTGGGCGCAGGCGGCCATGCAGTCACTGGCCGGCCCGCACCCCGACCTGGCCGAGCGCGCCACGCGCGTGGACATCACGCGCTACGGCCATGCCATGTCCATCCCCACACCAGGGCTGCTGGGCTGGCTGCACCAGCCGGGCCGCTACCGGGCGCCCGACAAGCGCGTGGCCGTGCTGCCCACGCCGGCCACGGCGCGCCTGGCGTTCGCGCACAGCGATTGGTCGGGCTATTCGGTGTTCGAAGAGGCCTTCACGCGCGGCCATGCGGCCGGGCTGGTGGCCGCCGGCTGAGCGGCGCTGGCATGGCAGGCGCGGCGCGCGAAGTCCAGGTGCACATCAGCGTGCTGCGCCAGCAGCTCGATCTGTATGAGTGCGATGCCCTGGTGCGCAGCTATGCCGTGTCCACCGCGCTGCATGGCGTGGGTGAGTCGAATGGTAGCGGCTGCACGCCGCGTGGCCTGCACCGTGTGCGCGCCAAGGTGGGTGCGGGCTGCGACGCTGCCACCGTCTTCGTGGGGCGCCGGCCCACGGGCGAGATGTATTCGCCCGGCCTTGCGGCGCAGCACCCGGGGCGCGACTGGATCCTGTGCCGCATTCTGTGGCTCACGGGCTGCGAGCCGGGCTTCAACTGCGGTGGCGCGGTGGATACGCTTCGCCGTTTCATCTACATCCACGGCTGTCCCGATGGCACGCCCCTGGGCGTGCCGGCATCGCATGGCTGCGTGCGCATGGCCAACGCCGACGTGATGGACCTGTTCGAGCGGGTGGTGGTGGGAACGCCGGTGCGCATCGAGGCATAGCGCTGCCCCGCTCCCGGGCTGGGTGTCACGCGCCCGTCATGCGCGGCGGGCATCGTCGCGTCTTATCTCCATTTGCCCCGAGCGACCATGTCCCGACTTTCCACCCTCGCCGCCTGCGCCCTGCTGGCGTGCGCCGCTGCTGTTTCCCTCACCGCCCAGGCCCAGCAAGCCTACCCCGCCACGCTCGCAGGCCACGCCGTGATGCCCGCCATGAGCCTGGTGCCCGCACCCAAGGACGCACCGCAGGACCTGCAGACCAGCGGCAAGTTCACCACCGGCAAGCGCGTGGAGGCGCTGGGTTCGGTCGAAGGCCTCTCGGGCGGCCGCCCCACCGGCATCTCCCTGCCCTTCGCGGGCCAGCCGCTGCAGGGCCACTCGGGCATCAAGCGCATGGCCGACGGCTCGTTCTGGATCCTCACCGACAACGGCGCCGGTGCCAAGGCCAATTCGCCTGACTTCATGCTGCACCTGAGCCACTACAGCGTGGACTTCAAGGCCGGCCAGTTCAAGCGCCAGGCCACGGTGTTCCTGCACGACCCGGACAAGAAGGTGCCGTTCCGCATCGTCCACGAAGGCACGGACAAGCGCTACCTCACGGGTGCCGACTTCGACCCCGAGAGCTTCCAGTTCGCCGGCGGCGCGCTGTGGATCGGCGAGGAGTTCGGGCCCTACCTGATCAAGGCCGACCTGTCGGGCCGCGTGCTCGCCGTGTTCGAAACGCAGGTGGACGGCAAGCCCGTGCGCTCGCCCGACCATCCGGCCATCACCACGGCCGGCGCGCCCGACGCCAAGGCCCCGGCCTTCGAGGTCAAGCGCTCCAAGGGCTATGAAGGCATGGCCTCGTCCAAGGACGGCAGCAAGCTCTACGCCCTGCTCGAAGGCCCGCTGTGGAACGAGGCTGGCAAGGCTTACGAGGCCGTTGACGGCAAGCAGTACCTGCGCGTGCTGGAGTTCGACGTGAAGGCCGAGCAATGGACCGGCCGCCACTGGAAGTATGTGCTCGAGGCCAACCACCATGCCATCGGAGACTTCAACATGATCGACGGCACCACCGGCCTGATCATCGAGCGCGACAACGGCGAAGGCACGGCCGACAAGGCCTGCCCCGAAGGGCAAAAGCGCACCGACTGCTTCCACGACCTGGCCAAGTTCAAGCGCGTCTACAAGATCGAACTGACCGACGCCAACGTCGGCGGCCCGCTGCGCAAGGTGGGCTACATCGACCTGATGTCCATCCAGGACCCGAAACGCCTGGCGAAGAAGCCGCTGAACAACGGCGTGCTCACCTTCCCCTTCTTCACCATCGAGAACGTGGACGTGGTGGACGGCACGCACATCGTGGTCGGCAACGACAACAACCTGCCCTTCAGCTCCAGCCGCGAGCCGAACAAGGCCGACGACAACGAGCTCGTGTTGCTGGAAGTGGGCGAACTGCTGCGCGCGAAGTAAGCACCACGCTCCCTGTGCGAAAGGGCTGCCCCTAAGGCAGCCCTTTTGTATGGCGGGCAGCACGGTGCGAGGCCGGGTGGCAAAATCGGCGGCCACACCCCGAAAGCCGCGCCACCATGTTCACAGGCATCGTTCAAGCCACGGCAGGCATTGCCGCCATCCATGACCGCGCAGGCCTGCGCACCTTCACGCTCGATTTTCCCGAGGGCTTCTGCCAGGACCTGGCCATTGGTGCCAGTGTGTCCACCGATGGCGTGTGCCTCACGGTGACCGAGATCCTCTCGCCTACACAGGCCAACTTCGACGTGATGCAGCAGAGCCTGAACATCACCACGCTGGGCAGCTATGGCCAGGGCGACCGCGTGAATGTGGAGCGCGCTGCCAAGGATGGCGCCGAGATCGGCGGCCACCCGCTGTCGGGCCATATCGATTTTTCGGGCATGCTGGCCAGCGTGCGCGAGTTCGACAACAACCTGGTGTGGCGCGTGGCCGTGCCGCCCGAGTTCCGCAGGTACGTGTTCGCCAAGGGCTACATCGCCATCCACGGCGCCAGCCTCACCGTGTCGGAGGTGAACCGCGCCGAAGGCTGGTTCGAGGTCTGGCTGATCCCCGAGACCCGTCGCGCCACGGTGTTCGAGGGCAAAAAGGCCGGCGACCGCCTGAACATCGAGATCGAGCGCAGCACCCAGGTGGTGGTGGACACGGTGCGCGAAGCGGTGCAGGAAAGCCTGGGCCGGCTGCAGCCTGTGCTCGAAGCCCTGCTCAAGGAAAAGGGCTTGTCCCTGGAAGACTTTGTACAGCCCCCTGCGCTGAAGAACCCTTGACCCCCGTGGTTCCCCGCGCGCTGCAGCCGCGCGACCTGCCCGGCCTGCTGCAGGTGCAGCTGGCCTGCTATGGCGCGGGTTTTGTCGAAAGCGCCGAGGTCTTTGCGCGCCGGCTTGCCAGCCCGGTGAACTGCTCCCTGGTGCTTGAGCGCGGTGGCCAGGTCTGCGCCTACCTCGCGGCCTACCGCTCGGTGCAGGGCAAAGTCACCCCACTGCATGGCGACTTCGAGGGCCCGCCCGGCGCGCCCGACACGCTGTACCTGCACGACATGGCGGTGCTGCCGGCCTGCGCGGGCCAGGGCCTGGCGCAGGCGCTGCTGGCACCGCTGTGGGCGCAGGGCGCGGCCTGGGGGCTGCGCCACACGGCCCTGGTGTCGGTGCAGGGCTCGCAGGGCTACTGGGAGCGCCATGGCTACGCCGTGCAGCCACTGGCCGATGCGCTGCAGCGAGACCGGCTGGCAAGCTACGGCGAGGGGGCCGTGTACATGGTGCGAACGCTGGCGCCCTAGCCAGCGCCTTGCGTACGCCATTGGGCCTGTTTGAACGGCGCCACGGGCCGGGCATCCGTCGCAGGCCGTGGTCATAATGGCTGGCATGCCGAACCGCTGGAAACCCAATGTCACCGTGGCTGCCATCATCGAACGCGATGGCCGCTTCCTGCTGGTGGAGGAAGAAACCACCGATGGCCTCAAGCTGAACAACCCGGCCGGCCACCTCGACCCCGGTGAGTCGCCCCCCAGCGCGTGCGCCCGCGAGGTGCTCGAAGAAACCGCACACGATTTCGAGCCCACACACCTCATCGGTGTGTACCTCAACCGCTTCACCAAGACGCGCACGGGCGACGACCTGACCTACCTGCGTTTTGCCTTTGCCGGATCACTGGGAACGCACCACGCCTGGCGCACGCTGGACGAAGGCATCGTGCGCACCGTGTGGATGACGGCCGACGAAATCCGCGCCTGCCCCGAGCGCCACCGCAGCCCCTTGCTGCTGCAATGCCTGGCGGACTACCTGGCCGGCCAGCGCTACCCGGTGTCACTAGTACACACCGACATTTCGGTGACCCAGACCTCGGGCTGACACGTGTTTGGGATGCGCCGCAAATATTTGTGGGGCCGCATGTAACCCGTAGGGTGGATGGAGCGAAGTAACAGGCAGAGAGCACGGCGCCGTGCGATCTGAAAAGCCCCTGTTTCGACCCTCCCTCACCTTTATGGAGTCATCCACCATGCTGTCCACCTCTAATTCCTCCGCTGCTTCCCTCGCCCTGGCCGCCGCGCTGCTGGCGTTGTCGTCTGGTGCCTTCGCCGCCGACGCCCCCAAGGGCTCCAAGGGCGGGGCCGTCGCCGCCAACGACAAGGTGCACTGCTACAACGTGCACGACTGCAAGGGCAACAGCGATTGCTCCACCGCCGAGCACAGCTGCAAGGGCCAGAACGCCTGCAAGGGCCACGGTTTCAAGGCCAAGACCGCTGCCCAGTGCCTGAGCGAGAAGGGCACCATCGGTGATATCAAGGGCTGATGCCCCTGGCGGTTGCGCCACGGCGCAGCCGCTTGCGCACCATGGCACACGACCCCATCGCCGCGCGCGGCACCGGCTTCGGCCTGGGCCTGCGCACTGCCCACTACGCGGATTTCCTCGCGCATCCCCAGCCGCTCGACTGGCTGGAGATCATCACCGACAACTACCTCATCGACGGCGGCAAGCCGCTGGCGGTGCTCGACACGCTGCGCCGCGACTACCCCATGGCCATGCACGGCGTGGCCATGTCCATCGGTGCGGCGCAGGGCGTGGACCTGGCCTACCTGCGCCAGGTCAAGGCGCTGGCCGAGCGCATCGAGCCGCTGTGGGTGTCCGACCATCTGTGCTGGATCGGCCCCGCCCCTGACCAGCAGCTGCACGACCTGTACCCGCTGCCCTACACCGATGCCTCGGCGCGCCACGTGATCGCGCAGGTCCGCCGCGCGCAGGACGTGCTGGGCCGCCGGTTGGTGCTGGAGAACGTCTCCAGCTACATCCGCTACGCGGGCGACAGCGCAAGCGAATGGCAGTTTCTGGCCCACATCGCGCAGGAGGCCGACTGCCTGCTGCTGGTGGACGTGAACAATATCTACGTGAGCAGCGTGAACCACGGCTTCGACCCGCTCACCTACCTCGACGCGCTGCCTGCGCAGCGCGTGCAGCAGATCCACCTGGCCGGCCATGCCGACCAGGGCGACCACATCATCGATACGCACGACCACCCCGTGGCCCAGCCCGTGTGGGACCTGTATGCGCGGGCCTGCGAGCGCTTCGGTGCCGTGGCGACCATGGTCGAGCGCGACGACCGCATTCCGCCGCTGGCCGAGCTGCTGGGCGAAGTGGGCGTGGCGCGGTCCATCGCTGCGGCGCATGTGACACCGGCCGGTATCGCAGGACCGGCCGCAGTGCCCTGGCCGCGTGGCCCGCTGTCCTTTGCCCCGCCCCTGCAGGTGCTGCAGCAGGACCTGGCCAGCCGCATCCTGGCCGAGCCACTGCAGGCCCTGGACGCGGAGGCCCCGGTCACGGGTCGCCTGGGCATCTACCACCATGCCTACCGTGCACGGCTGTCCGAGGTGCTGGCCGACACCTACGCCAAGACCTGGCTCTACCTGGGCTCGGACACCTTCGACGGGCACGCACGCGACCATGCCATGGCGAACCCTCCCGTGGCGCGCAGCCTCAACCGCTATGGCGAGGGCTTTGTCGACACCCTGCGCGCGCTCTACCCGGAGAACCCCGAACTGCATGAACTGGCCCAGCTCGACTGGGACCTGCGCACGCGCTTCGACGGGGCTGACGTGCCGGCGCTGGACGCGGCCACGGCGGCTTGCGCCGGCCCCTGGCTGGCGCGCGCCGGGGTGCTGCACCCCAGCGCATTGCTGCGCACGCTGAGTACCAATGCCGTCGCGCTGTGGAATGCCATCCATGCCGATGAAGACGTGCCCGAAGCGATGGCATTGCCAGCGCCTGCGACATTGCTGGTGTGGCGCAAGGGCTACCAGCCGCACTTTCGCTCGCTGGGCGCCCAGGAGGCGGTCTTCATCCACCTGCTGCAGGCGGGGGCCTCGGTGGAGCAGGCCTGTGACCGCCTGCAGGCGCTCGGAGCGATGCCGGGCACGGAACTGCTCGCACAGTGGCTGGCAGGCCTGCTGCAGGAGGGCCTGGTGGGGCTGGGCGCGGCACGCGGCAGCCAATGCGCCGGGGAGGCGCCCGCTGTGCAGGGCGCGAACGCGGGCTGAGGCACCCGGGCCGGTGGGGGGTCACACCCCTTTGGGCAGCAGCGCGGCCAGCGCCTCGCGCATCCAGCGCGCAATCAGCTGCTGGCGCTCGCGCGGCATGCGGTCCAGGGTCGAGGCCACGCTGATGGCGGCCACGGGCGCGCCCTCGGCGTTGCGCACGGCCATGCCCGCAGCCAGCACGCCCTGGGTGGCGTGGTTGCCCACCACCGACCAGCCGCGCTCGCGCGTGGCGCGCACCAGGATCGCGAGGCGCTCGGGCGTCATGCCGCCGTAGCGCGGCAGCTCCTGCGCGTTGGCCGCGATGGCGGTGTCCACCTCGTCGTCGGGCAGCGCGGCCAGCAGCGCCAGGCCGGCCGCGCCCACGCCCAGCGGCTGGCGCGTGCCCACCTGGATCACCAGGATCTGCACCGGGTGCGTGCCCACATGGCGCGCGATGCAGTGCGATGCGGCACCTTCGCGCACGATGGCGAAGGCCGCGTCGCCGCAGGCCCGGCTCACGCGTTCGAGCACGGGCGCCAGGCGCATGGCCATGTTGGGCAGCGCGGCGGGCGCGGCCATGGCGGCCATGCGGGGCCCCGCCACATAGCGAAAACGCCCGCGCTGGGCCACATGGCCGCCCTCCAGCAGCGTGGCCAGCAGGCGGTAGACGGTGGCGCGCTCAAGCCCCACAGCGCGGCACAGGTCTACCACGCGCAGGCCTTCGCGGCCGCTGGCGAGCACGGCGTCGAGCACCAGCAGGCCGCGGCGCAGCGTGCGGCTGCCGGGGTCCTCTTCGGCTTGTGGTGAGCGCGTTGCGATGGATGGAACGTCCGGCAGGCGGACGTTTCGATTCGCGGGTCGGGAAGGCATGGGAAAGAATTTGTCCGTCGATGCAACCAGCATGCAGTGTGCCGCAGAGCCACGCCGCCGGGACGCGAAGACGGGATTTTCACAAGACACCAGGAGACAAGACATGACATCGCACACCCCTGCCACCACCGCACCGCGCCGGCGCCTGCTGGCCCTGGCCGCCGCTGCCATCGCCTGCACCGCCGCCCTGCCCCTGCAGGCCCAGACCGCCGGCGCCACGGGCTGGCCCAACAAGCCCATCAAGCTCGTCGTGGGCTATGCAGCCGGCGGCGCCACCGACGTCATCGCGCGCCTGGTCGCCGTCAAGCTCGGCGACCAGCTCGGCCAGCCCGTGGTGGTGGACAACCGCGCGGGCGCCAACAGCAACGTGGGTGCCGAGAACGTGGCGCGCGCCCCGGCCGACGGCTACACGCTCTACGTCTACACCATCGCCAATACCATCAACGCCTCGCTGTACCCCAAGCTCGGCTACGACCCGGTCAAGGACTTCGAGCCCATCGGCATGATCGCCAAGATCCCCAACATCCTGGTGGTCAACCCCAAGCTGCCGGTGAAGAGCCTGGCCGACTACGTGCGCTACGCCAAGGAGTCCAAGGACGGCATCACCTTCGCATCCTCGGGCAGCGGCTCGTCCATCCACCTCTCGGGCGAGATGTTCAAGATGCAGTCCCAGCTCAAGATGCTGCACGTGCCCTACCGCGGCAGCGCCCCCGCCGTCACCGACCTGCTCGGCGGCCAGGTGGATTCGATGTTCGACAACACGCCCTCGGCCCTGCCGCATGTGCAGGCCGGCAAGCTGCGCGCCATTGCCATCACCAGCGCCCAGCGCTCGCCCCTGCTGCCCGACGTGCCCACGCTGGCCGAGTCGGGCTACGCCGGCTTCGACGTGCAGTCGTGGTTTGCCCTGGCCGCGCCTGCGGGCACGCCGCGCCCTGTGGTGGAGCAGCTCAACACCGCCCTCAACAAGGTGCTGGCCCTGCCCGAGGTGCGCAACCGCCTGCAGGAGCTGGCCGCCACGCCCGACTCCGGCACGCCCGACAAGATGCGCAGCTTTGCCGCCGCCGAGATCAAGCGCTGGCGAGAGGTCGTCAAGGCCTCCGGCGCCACCGCGGAGTAGGCGACGGGAAAAGCCCCCCTGGCGTCGTTGTTCCGTCTTGTCGTACTGACCGTACTGCCTGCGACGAAACGCCTAGCCAGGACCGCTTCGCTGGGCTTTGCCCGCCGCTTGTGACGCCTTTCATCGAATCGCAACCCTGGAATACCTGCCCTCCATGTTCCCCATCGATTTCTTCTGGCGCGCCGCCCAGCGCTGGCCCGACCGCATCGCCATCGACGCGCCCGAGGGCGCCATCCGCTACGACGCGCTGGCCGCGCGCGTGGCGGCCCTCGCGGCCGGTTTCACCGCGCTCGACCCGGCGCCGCAAAGCCGCGTCGGCATCTGCGTGGGCAACAGCGCCGACCACATCGCTGCGCTGCTGGCGGTGCTGGCCTGTGGCAAGGTCTGGGTGCCGCTCAACCCCAAGAGCACCCGGCACGAAATCCGCCGCATCATCGACGCGACCGAGCCCTCCATCCTGGTGCTCGATGCGGCCTGCGCCGACCTGCTCGACGGCGCGCCCGGGGCCCGCGTGCCGACCGCGGGGCTGGCGGACCTGGCCGCCGTGCACGCCGGTGCGCCGCGCCCTGTGATCGACCTGCCCGCCGATGCCACGCAGGCCATCAAGTTCACGGGCGGCACCACCGGCGCGCCCAAGGGCGTGATGCAGCCCTACCGCGCGTGGATGGCCAACATCACCAACCAGATCCACGCCTGGGGCTTCGACGAGCACGAGCGCTACATCGTCGCGGCGCCCATCACGCACGGCACCTCCACCTACCTGCTGCCCATCCTGGCGCAGGGCGGTTGCCACGTGGTGCTGGGCGGCGCGGGCGCCGAGGCGGTGCGCACGGCCTTCCGCGAGCGCGGCGGCACGGTGTGCTTCATGCCGCCCACGCTGGTCTACATGCTGATGGCGCTGCCCGGCGCCTCGCGCGCCGACTTTCCGCGCCTGCGCCGGTTGATCTATGGCGGCGCGCCCATGCCGCCCGAGAAGATCCGCCAGGTGCGCGACTTTTTCGGCCCGGTGCTGGGCACCACCTACGGCCAGACCGAGGCGCCGCAGATCCTCACCGTGATGCTGCCCGAGGACTTCGAGGACCCGCAGAACTGGGCGGCCGTGGGCCGCACCACCTGGTTCAGCGACGTGGCCATCATGGCGCCTGATGGCGGGCTGCTGCCCACCGGCGAGGTGGGCGAGGTGGTGGCGCGCGGTGACCTGCTGATGAGCGGTTACTGGCGCCTGCCCGAGAAGACCGCCGAGACCCTGGTGGACGGCTGGCTGCACACCGGCGACCGCGGGCTCATCGACGCTCGTGGCTACCTCTACCTCAAGGACCGGCTCAAGGACATGGTGATCACCGGCGGCTTCAACGTCTACCCCGTGGACGTGGAGAACGCGCTGGGCCAGCACCCGGCTGTGCACGAATGCACCGTGTTCGGCCTGCCTGACGACAAGTGGGGCGAGACCGTGCAGGCCGCCGTGCAGCTGCGCCCCGGCGAGCAGGCCAGCGAGGCCGAGCTGATCGCCTTCGTGCGCGAGCGCCTGGGGCCGGTGCAGACGCCCAAGCACATCCATTTTCACGACAGCCTGCCGCGCTCGCCCGTGGGCAAGGTGCTCAAGTCCGCCGTGCGCGATGCCGCGTTGGCAGCAACCGCCTGAAGGAACCCACTCCATGACCGCCCCATCCGCCAAGACCCCCGTCACCAGCCTGTGCACGCACACCCTCACCAGCCTGCATTACCGCGATGCGAACCTGGTGGAGGACCTGATGGGAAAGAAGACCTTTACCGAGGTGATGCTCATGCAGATCCTGGGCCGCGCGCCGCGCGGCGTGGACCTGCGCATCACTGACGTGGTGCTTATCGTGCTCATGGAGCACGGCCTCACGCCCAGCGCCATCGCCACACGGCTGATCTACATGAGCGCGCCCGAGAACCTGCAGGGCGCCGTGTCGGCCGGCCTGCTGGCCGTGGGCAGCTCCTTCGTGGGCACCATGGAGAACTGCGCCGGTCTGCTCGACCGCATCGCGGCCGCAGCCGACCCCGCTGCCGAGGCACTGGCCATCGCGCGCCACTACAAGGGCCTCAAGTCCCCCGTGCCGGGCTTTGGCCACCACCTGCACAAACCCGTGGACCCGCGCGCCTACAAGCTGCTGGAGATGGGCCGCGCCGAGGCCGAACTCAAGGGCGACAAGATCCGTGCGCTGCAGAGTCTGTCCCAGGCCGTGGACGAGGTGGCCGGCCGTCCCATCACCATCAACGCCACGGGCGCGGTGGCCGCGCTGCTGGGCGAGATCGGCGTGCCCACGGCGGTGATGCGCGGCTTTGCCGTGATATCGCGCGCGGCCGGCCTGGTGGCACACATCGTCGAAGAGCAGAACAGCCCCTCGGGCCGCTTCATCTGGGACACCATCGAGCACGCGATTCCCTTCGTCGGCGGCAAGGATGGCCAGGCATGAGCGGCGGCCAGGAAGGCACGGTGCTCGTCACCGGCGCCAGCCGCGGCATCGGCCGCGCCGTGGCCACGCGGTTGATGGCCGACGGCCTGCAGGTCGTGAACTTCGACATCGCGGCGCCGGAAAGCCTCGGCGCGCATGAAACCTTCGTGCAGGTGGATCTGGCCGACGAGGCCGCCCTGCGCGACGCGCTGGCTCGCACCGTGGCCGAGCGTGCCATCACCCGGCTGGTGAACAACGCGGGCATCGTGCGCCCGGCCGGCATCGATGCGGCCACCAGTGCCGACCTGCAGGCCGTGATGGCCGTCAACCTGGCGGCCGCCATCGCCTGCGTGCAGGCGCTGCTGCCCGCCATGCGCGCGGCGTGCTTCGGCCGCATCGTCAACATCTCCAGCCGCGCCGCACTGGGCAAGGGCGAGCGCATCGCCTACTCGGCCAGCAAGGCAGCGGTGCACGGCTTCACGCGCACCCTGGCGCTGGAGCTGGGCGCCGACGGCATCACCGCCAACGCCATCGGCCCCGGGCCGATTGCCACCGAACTCTTCGAACGCGTGAACCCGCCCGGCGCACCGGCCACGCAGCGCATCCTGGACACCATCCCCGTGCGCCGCATGGGGCAGCCCGACGAGGTGGCGCACCTCGTGGCATCGCTGCTCGATGCGCGCGCGGGCTTCATCACCGGCCAGGTGGTCTACGTGTGCGGCGGCATGACTGTGGGGCTGGCACCATGAGCGCGCAGAAGACCATTCCACCTGCCCTGCCGCTGGACCTGTCTGGCCGCGTGGTCTTCGTGGCCGGCGGTGGCTCGGCCGGCCCGGGCTGGAGCATCGGCCGGGCCGCCTGCGTGACCTATGCGCGCCTGGGTGCCAGCGTCTGCGTGGCCGACCGCGACGCGGCCTCGGCCGAAGAGACCACGGCGCTCATCAAGGCCGAGGGCGGTACGGCCGCCACCTTCGTGGGCGACGTGGCCGAGGCAGCGGACGTGAAGCGCCTGTTCTCCGAGGCGCGCGAGCGCTTCGGCGGCGCCATCGACGTGCTTCACCACAACGTGGGCATCGGCAAGACCGGCGGCCCGCTGGAGACCAGCGCCGAAGATTTCGAGCGCATCCACGGCGTGAACGTGGGCAGCCTGCTGCTGGCCTGCCAGGAGGTGCTGCCCGGCATGGTGGAGCGCGGGCGCGGCTCCATCATCACCATCTCGTCCATCGCGGGCATGCGCTACCTGGGCTACCCGCACCTGGCCTATGGGGTCACCAAGGCCGCGGTCACGCATTTCACGCGCCTGGTGGCGCAGCAGTACGCGGGCCAGGGCGTGCGCGCCAACACCGTGGTGCCGGGGCTGATCGACACGCCGCGCATCGCCAACACGGTGGCCAGGATGTTCTCGGACACCAGCCTCGACGAAGCCCGCGCCGCACGCGCCCGCCAGGTGCCCATGGGCCGCATGGGCACGGCCTGGGACGTGGCCCACGCCTGCGCCTTCCTCGCCAGCGATGCCTCGGCCTATGTGACCGGTACGGAACTGGTGGTGGACGGCGGCATCACGGGCAAGTTCGTTTAGCGGCTTCAAAAGCTGTGCGTGACCCCGGCAGAGGCGCCGGTGGCCACGCGCTTGTTGGCTGCGCCCTGGTAGCCGTTGCGCCAGCGTGTGTGGTCCAGCTCGACGTAGACCCGCGTGCGGCGCGACAGTTTGTATTCGGCGAAGGCCACCATGCGGCCATAGCCGTCGTCGGCTGCGGCGGTGCGTGTGCGGTCGATCTTGTAGTAGGTGGCCGTGAGGTCCAGCAGCGGCAGCGCCGCCCAGGTGGCGCCAGCCGAAAGCACGCGCTGTTCGGTGTGTGTGGCCGCGCCCGTCTGCGCCTTGCTGCGCCCGGCATTCGCGGCCAGGCGCACGCTGCCCCACTGCCAGGCCGCGCCGAGCGTGGCAGCATCGAGCGGGCGCAGGTTGGCGTCCTTGAAGGTCTGCCATGCGCCCGAAACGGTGAAGCCGCCATCCGCATACGCCAGGCCCAGGCCGTGCGAGGACAGGGCCGACGATTGCGATGCCACCTCGCCCACCCCCAGCATGGCCCGCGCCGTGAGGCCGCCAAAGCGGCCCGTGAGCTTGACGGCATTGTCCAGCCGGTAGGAGCCGGTATTGGCGCCCGCGCTGCCGTACTCGATGCCCAGGCCGTGCTGGCTCAGCGCCGAGACGCCGATGTTGGGGTTGAAGCTGGCGAAGCGCATGGAGAGCGGGTCCACGGGCGAGATCGCATCGGCCAGCAGCGTGGTCTGGCGGCCGAGCGCCACGGTGGCCCAGCCCGCCTGCAGGCCCACCCACGAGGCGCGGTCGAAGTATTTGGCGCTGTTGGCGGGCGCACCGGTATCGGCGTTGAGGCCGCTTTCCAGGTTGAACAGCGCACGGGCGCCGCCACCCAGGTCCTCGCTGCCGCGCACGCCCCAGCGGCTGGTGGTATGAATGCCGCTGCCCAGGCTGTGGTGCGAGCCCGGTGCGGGGGCGTTGGCGGCCGTGAGCCCGCTCGCGTGGCGCAAGCCCAGGTCCACCACGCCGTAGAGCGTGAGGCTGCTGGCGGATGGGCTGGTCGATGCGGTCTGGGCGAACGCCGGCGCGCAGGCCAGCAGGGCGCAGATGGCGCCGTTTGTCTTCTTCATGCCGTCTCCTCGGATCAAATGTTCTTGTGAGCGGGTTCAATCCGCCGTCAACTGGGCCTTCTGCACCACGCCGCGCCACTTGGCCAGTTCCTGGCGCACGGTCAGGGCCAGGGCCTCGGACGTGCTGCTGTCCACCACGGCGCCCTGTTCTTCGATGCGCCGGGCCACGTCTTTGTCAGCCAGGGCGGTGTTGAGCGCCTTGTTGAGCTGGTCCACCACGGCCTTGGGTGTCTTGCCTGGGGCGAACAGCGCGTACCACTGCGTGATCTCCACGCCCTTGATGCCGGCTTCTTCCAGCGTGGGCACATCGGGCATCAGCGAGGAGCGCTTGGGTCCGGCCAGCGCCAGCGCGCGCAGCTTGCCGTTCTTCACATGCGAAGAGGCCGAGAACAGGCTGGGGAACATCACCTGCGTCTGGTTGGCCATGGTGTCGTTCATTGCCGGGGCCGAGCCGCGGTAGGGCACATGCGCCATCTGCGCGCCGCTCTCGAGCTTGAACATCTCGGCCGAGAAGTGCGGCGCCGTGCCGTTGCCGGCCGAGGCGTAGTTGTAGGCGCTGGGGTTGGCCCGGGTCAGCGCCACGAACTCGGCCACCGTCTTCGCGGGCACCTTGGGGTTGACCACCATCAGCGTGGGCGAGTAGCAGACCATGCCGATGGGCTCGAACTGGGTGACGGGGTCGTAGCGCAGCTTTTGCAGCGCCGGGCTCATGCCGTGCGTGCCGATGTAGCCGAACAGGAGGGTGTGGCCGTCCGGCGTGGCGCGCGCCACGTACTCGGCGGCAATGGCGCCGTTGGCGCCGGCCTTGTTCTCCACGATCACCGACTGGCCCAGGAGCTGCGACATCTTCTGCGCCACCACGCGCGCCATGCCGTCGTTGCCGCCCCCGGCGGCCGTGGGCACGACCAGGGTGATGGAGCGCTCGGGAAAGGCGGCGTGCGCCACTAGAGGTGCGCCGGCCAGCGTGGCGAGGGCCAGTGCGGCGGCCAGGGTGCGGCGGCGCGATGGGGATGGGTGTGTCATGGTCTTGTCTCCTGTCATGTCGTTGTGAGTGGATGAGAAAAAGGGAAGTCAGGCGTGTTGTGCCGCGGTCTCTGCGACGAACAAGGTGCCTTCCAGGATCTTTCGGGCCGTGCGCACCAGCGCGGCCTGCACCAGCGTGGATTGACCGTCCACCAGGGCGAGTTCGACATCCACGTGGATGCGGCCGGCCGGGTGCAGCACCTCCACGCGGCGCGTGCCGGCGCTGGGTGCGCTGCGCGCGTCGCTGGCCACGGTGCCGGGCAGCACCAGGGCGGCGGCCACGCCGATGGCGCCGGTCACGGCATGCGAGCGGTGGCAGCGCCGGGGCGTGAAGTAGCGCGAGACGATGCTGCCGGGCGCCGGTCCGTCGGAGACGATCACCGGCTTGGGCAGCACGCTGCCCGAGACGTCGCCCATGCCCATGCGCAGCCCGGCCTCGCAGCGCAGGGCTTCGAGCCGGGCGAGCAGTGCGCTGTCGGCATCGAGTTCGGCGGGGCTCTCGTCGCCGCGCAGGCCCAGGTCGGCCGCACGCACCAGCACCATCACCTGGGCGGCGTCGATGCAGGTCACCGGCAGGCCCTGGATAGTGTCGATGCGCTGCCCGGTGGGGAAGATCTGCCCTGTGACGGCGCCCCAGGCGTCGAGGAAGTTCATCAGCACCGGGGCGGCCGTGCCCTGCACGCCGTCGATGCGCACATCGCCCTCGTAGTGCACGCGGCCGCCGCGGGTCTGCACCTGCACGTCGATGCGCGAGCGGGTGTTCACGTTGTAGACCCGCACCCGCGTCACGTCGCCGGTGCGGCTGGCGGGCACCAGGCCCTGTTCGATCGCGAAGGGGCCCACGCCGGCCAGCATGTTGCCGCAGTTGGGCCGCGTGTCCACGCGGGCCTCGTCCACGCTGACCTGGGCGAACAGGTAGTCCACGTCGCAGCCGGCATGCGCCGAGCGCGAGACGATGGCCACCTTGCTGGTCAGCGAGTTGCCTCCGCCCAGGCCGTCGATCTGCAGCTCGTGCGGCGAACCCAGGGCCGCGATCAACGTGCGGTCACGCTCTGCCGGGTCTTGCGGCAGCCAGTCGGCCAGGAAGAAGGGGCCCCTGGAGGTGCCGCCACGCATCAGAACGCAAGGAAGGTTGTAGCTCATGCGTCTGCATGGTGCGGCTCTCCGGTTTGTTTGTGAATTGCATTGTTGGCAACTATTGATGCATACGACGCAATAAATGCCAGGCGCTTTTACGTGCTGAAATGGGGCCTGTAAATTGCAATTTTGCGAAGCATTGATGCACGGCGCGCAACGCCCTGCGCCCCATTGCCTCCCACTTTCGTTCCTGCCAGGACATGCCATGCACAACAAGTTCGACCTTGCCGACATCCAGGCCTTTGCTGCGGTGGCCGAGCTGCACAGCTTTCGCGCTGCGGCCGAATCCATCCACCTGTCGCAACCGGCCTTCAGCCGCCGCATCGACAAGCTCGAAGAGGCCCTGGGCGTGCGCCTGCTCGACCGCACCACGCGCCGCGTGACGCTCACGGCCGTGGGCCGCGACTTCGCGCGCAAGACGCGGCTGTGGCTCGACGATCTCGACGGCATGCTCATGGGCCTGGGCGACGTGGCGGCGCGGCGCATGGGCGAGGTGACGATCGCCTGCGTGCCATCGGCCGTTTATTACTTTTTGCCGCAGGTGGTCAAGCGCTACCACGAGCGTTTTCCGAAGATCCGCGTCAAGGTGCACGACGCCAGCGCCAACGAGGTGCTGGTGGCCGTGGCCCAGGGCGACGCCGACTTTGGCCTGAATTTCATCGGCAGCCAGGAGGCCGAGATCGAGTTCAAGCCCGTGCTGGCCGAGCGCTTCGTGGCCGCCTGCCGGCGCGACCACGTGCTGGCGCGGCGCAAGAAGGTGACCTGGGCAGAGCTGGGCCAGCACGATTTCATGTCGGTGGGCAAGACCTCGGGCAACCGCCTGCTGATGGACCTGGCGCTGGCCAACGTGCCCGACCGCCCGCAGTGCCTGTACGAGGCCAAGCATGTGACCACCCTGCTCGGCCTGGTGGAGGCGGGGCTGGGCGTGGCCGCCGTGCCGCGCCTGGCCATGCCGGGCAAGGACCACCCCACGCTGGTCAGCATTCCCCTGGTGGACCCGGTGGTCACGCGGCAGATGGGGCTCATCAAGCGCCGCGGGCGCTCCCTGTCGCCGGCGGCCCAGCAGCTGTATGACCTGCTGGTGGCTACGCGTTCTTCGCGCCCGCGCAGCGTGCCCGCAGCATAAAAAATACAATCTGGGCAATGACAGCACCAACCAAGCACCGCGTCGTCGTCGGCCTATCGGGCGGCGTGGACTCGGCCGTCACCGCCCACCTGCTCAAGCAGCAGGGCCACGAGGTGGTCGGCATCTTCATGAAGAACTGGGAAGACGACGACGACAGCGAGTTCTGCTCGTCCAACATCGACTTCGTGGACGCGGCCGCCGTAGCCGACGTGCTCGGCATCGAGATCGAGCACGTGAACTTCGCGGCCGACTACAAGGACCGGGTGTTCGCCGAGTTCCTGCGCGAATACCAGGCCGGCCGCACGCCCAACCCCGATGTGCTGTGCAACGCCGAGATCAAATTCAAGGCCTTCCTCGACCACGCCATGCGCCTGGGCGCCGAGAAGATCGCCACCGGGCATTACGCACGTGTTCGCCAGAACCCGGCCTCGGGCCTGTTCGAGCTGCTCAAGGGGCTCGATCCGTCCAAGGACCAGAGCTACTTTTTGCACCGCCTGAACCAGGCGCAGCTGTCCAAGACCCTGTTCCCGGTGGGCGAGCTGCACAAGACTGAGGTGCGCCGCATCGCTGAGGAGATCGGCCTGCCCAACGCCAAGAAGAAGGACTCCACCGGCATCTGCTTCATCGGCGAACGGCCGTTCCGTGAGTTCCTGAACCGCTACATCAGCCATGCCCCCGGCCCCATCCAGGACGACCGGGGGCGCACCCTGGGCAAGCACGTGGGCCTGTCTTTCTACACCCTCGGCCAGCGCCAGGGCCTGGGCATCGGCGGCATCAAGGAAAAGGGCGCCCAGCGCGGCGGCGGCGAGCACGAGCCCTGGTTCGTGGCGCGCAAGGATCTGGCGAAGAACACGCTGCGCGTGGTGCAGGGGCACGACCACCCCTGGCTGCTGTCGCACGCGCTGACCGCGCAGGACGTGAGCTGGACGGCCGGCCACGCGCCGGCCCCGGGCGTCTATGGCTCCAAGACGCGTTACCGCCAGCAGGATGCAGCCTGCACCGTGCTCGCGGCCGACGGCGCCGGCCTGAGCCTGCAGTTCCCGGACGCGCAGTGGGCCGTCACGCCCGGCCAATCGGCCGTGCTCTACGACGGTGAGGTCTGCCTGGGCGGCGGCGTGATCGCCAGCGCGGCAGACAGCCTGGCCACGGCCTGAGCGACCCGTCTTCTGCCGCGATCTGGGTTCAAGCGCTTGTAACAGTGCACAAAGGCACGAACGTTCGTAGCTGCGAACGCTCTGCATGGGCACGCTTGTTGCGTAGGGCACACACTGAAGAGGCAAAGCCTTCTGGTTGACAATGGTTAACAAGGGGCTTTTTGTTGCAGTGCCGCATGATCGGCGCTGCAACAGGCCCGCCGTGACAGGCTGGGCACTTCCAGACCTCTCCTGACCCCCTGTGCCCATGCCCGCGTCCACCGACATCGTGAACCTGTTCCAGCAATTCGGCGGCAAGCCTGCGGGCTACCAGGAACTGGCCCGCGCCCAGGCCAGCCACCAGGCACGCGAGCGCTGGCCGCTGGTGCGTGCCCTTCGCGGGCTGGCGCAGGCCGATATCCCGCCGGTGGTGCGAGCCGTATTCCCTGACGCCGGGCCTGCCACGCCCGCATGAGGGTCATTGCCGTCGTCTCCGCCAAGGGCGGCGTGGGCAAGACCACGGTCACCGCCAACCTGGCCGCTGCGCTGGCCCAGGCGGGCGCACCGGCCGTGCTCGCGGTGGACCTCGACCCGCAGAACGCGCTGGCGCTGCACTTTGGCGCCGACCCGCACACCCTGTCGGGCGTGGCGCGCGCCAGCCTGGCGGGCAATGCCTGGCTGGGTACCCGCTTGCCCGGGGTGGTGCCAGACCATGGCGCACAGGCCCCGCAGGTGCTGCCCCACGGCCTCGTGAACGAGGAAGACCGCCTGGCTTTCGAGCAGCAGCTGGCCGCCCACCCGCAGTGGCTGGCCGGGCAGCTAAAGGGGCTCAACCTGCCGGCCGATGCCCTGGTGCTGGTCGACACGCCCCCCGGCCCCTCGGCCGCCACGCTGCAGGCGCTGGCGGCGGCCGACCACACGCTGGTGGTCACCCTGCCCGATGCGGCCTCCTACGCGGCCCTGCCCTTCATGCAGCGGCTGGCCCAGGCCTACGGGTCCTCGCATGCGGTGGCAGAAGGGCCGGTGTACCTGGTCAACCAGATGGATGGCGCGCGCGCCCTGTCGCGCGACCTCTCCCGCGTGCTGCACGAGCAGTTCGGCGAGCGCCTGGTGGGCCGCATCCACAGCGACGAATCGGTGCGCGAGGCGCTGGCCCATGGCCGCACGGTGCTCGACCACGATGCAGCCTGCGAGGCGGCGCACGACTACCGCCAGTGCGCACAGCGCCTGCTGGCCTGGCTGCAACCCTCGGCCGGGATGCCGCGGTGAGCCTGGACCACCGCCCACGCGCCGACGAGGTGGCCGATGCCGATGCGCACAGCCTCCAGGCGCGCTGGCGCTCGGTGGTGCACCGCATCACCGCCTGGGCGCTCTGGCAGCACCCCATGGCACGGGTTGCGGCGGTGCTGTGCAGTGCCGCACTGTTCGGCCTGGTGGTCAGCGTGCCGCTGGACCTGCAATCCCAGTGGCTGTTTTCGGCGGGGTCGTTCGCGGCGGCGCTGCTGCTCGGCCGCACGCCGGGGCGGCTGTCCACCCTGGCGATGATCGTGCTGTCCATCACCGCCTCCACGCGCTACATCTACTGGCGGCTGACGGACACGGTGGGCTTCGAGAACCTGCTCGACGCGTTCTTCGGCTTCGGCCTGGTGATGGCCGAGCTCTACGCCTTCCTGGTGCTGCTGATCGGCTACTTCCAGACCGCCTGGCCGCTGCAGCGCCGCCCCGTGCCGCTGCCGGCAGACAGCAGCCTGTGGCCCAGCGTGGACGTGTTCATACCTAGCTACAACGAGCCGCTGGACGTGGTCAAGCAGACCGTGTTCTCGGCCATGAGCATGGACTGGCCAGCCGACCGTCTGCATGTCTACGTGCTCGACGACGGGCGCCGCGCGGACTTTCGCGACTTCTGCGCCGGCGCCGGCGTGGGTTACCTGGTGCGCGACAACAACCACCATGCCAAGGCGGGCAACATCAACGCCGCGCTGGCGGTCACGCATTCCGAGTACGTGGCCATCTTCGACTGCGACCACATCCCCACGCGCTCCTTCCTGCAGGTCTGCATGGGCTGGTTCTTCAAGGACGAGAAGCTGGCCATGCTTCAGACGCCGCATGTCTTCTTCTCGCCCGACCCGTTCGAGCGCAACCTGGACACCTTCCACGCCATGCCCAACGAGGGCGAGCTGTTCTACGGCATCGTGCAGGACGGCAACGACCTGTGGAACGCCGCGTTCTTCTGCGGCTCGTGCGCCATCATCAAGCGCGGGCCGCTGCTGGAGGTGGGCGGCATCGCGGTGGAGACGGTGACCGAGGACGCGCACACCGCGCTCAAGCTGGCGCGCCGGGGCTACGGCACGGCCTACCTCGAAGTGCCGCAGGCCGCGGGTCTGGCGACCGAGAGCCTGTCGGGCCACGTGGGCCAGCGCATCCGCTGGGCGCGCGGCATGGCGCAGATCGCCCGGGTGGACAACCCGCTCTTCGGCCCCGGCCTGGGCCTGGGGCAGCGGCTGTGCTACCTCAACGCGATGTTGCACTTCTTCTACGGCCTGCCGCGCCTGGTGTTCCTCACCGCGCCGCTGGCCTATCTGCTGTTCGGCGCCCAGGTGTTCCAGGCCACGGCGCTCATGATCACGGCCTACGCGCTGCCGCACCTGGCGCATGCCAGCACCACCAACTCGCGCATCCAGGGGCGGTTTCGCTACTCGTTCTGGAACGAGGTGTACGAATCGGTGCTGGCCTGGTACATCATGCGGCCGGTCATCGTGGCCTTCATCAACCCGCGCCTGGGAAAGTTCAACGTCACAGCCAAGGGCGGCGTGATCGAAAAGGCGTACTTCGACTGGACCATGGCCCGGCCTTACGTTGTGCTGCTGGCCATCAACCTGGTGGGCTTCATGGTGGGCATCGCGCGCATGTTCTCGGCGACCGACGAGGCCATGACCACGCTGGTCATCAACATGGTCTGGACCACCTACAACGTCATTTTGCTGGGCGCCAGCGTGGCCGTGGCCAGCGAGACGCGCCAGATCCGCAGCACGCCGCGCGTGGCGGCCAGCCTGCCGGCGGTGATCCGCCTGGACAGCGGGCACACCCTGGTCTGCCGCACGGAAGATTTTTCCCAGCACGGCCTCGGGCTGGTGGTGCCGCCCGGCACGCAGATCCCCGTGGGCAGCACGCTGTCGGTATCGCTCTCGCGTGCCGACGAGGAAGGCGTCTTCCCCGCCGTGGTCACCTTCTGCGGCCCCGGCCGCCTGGGCTTGCGCTTCGACCAGTTGAGCCTGCCGCAGCAGGCCGAGCTGGCCGCCATGACCTTCGCACGCGCCGATGCCTGGGTCTCCACCTGGGGCACGGGGCAGCGTGACCGGCCACTGGCTTCGCTCAAGGGTGTGCTGGCCATCGGCGTGCACGGCATCGGCCTGCTGGCCTCCCATACCTTTCAGAGCCTGCGCCAGCGCCGCGCTGCCTCCCCTGTTCCTGCCGACGACCCCGCACCATGACCGCACGACACCCTTCCCTCCACACCCCCCACCGCCTGCGCCTGCTGCCTACCGTGGTGGCGCTGGTCCTGGCCAGTGCGGCCCTGCCCACCGCGCGCAACGCAGTGGCGGCGCCCGGTGTGGCCGAGCCTGCGGTCGCCCCCGTGCCAGGCGGGCGCACCTACCAGACCAGCTTCAAGCAGCTTGGTGCGCTGTTCCCGCTGCAGCTGCGCGGTGTGCAGGGCACGAGCGGCGTGGCCTTCAGCATCCGCAGCGACGAGGTCGTTACCCAGGCGCGCTTGCGGCTCAACTATGCCTACTCGCCCGCGCTGCTGGCCGACATCTCGCACATCAAGGTGGTGGTCAACGAGCAGGTGGCCGCCACCATCCCCGTGCCGCCGCAGGAGGCCGGGCGCAACCTGCAGCGCGACATCCCCATCCCCGCGCGGCTGCTGACCGAGTTCAACCGCATCAACCTGGAGCTGATCGGCCACTACACGCGCGAGTGCGAAGACCCCATGCACACCAGCCTGTGGGCCAACATTGGGAACGACAGCGCGCTGGAGCTCACCGTCGCCCCGGTGGCCCAGGCCAATGACCTAGCCCTGCTGCCCCAGCCCTTCTTCGACCGGCGCGACGTGCGCCAGCTGAACCTGCCCCTGGTGTTCGGCACCGCGCCCGAATCCGGCGCGCTGGAGGCGGCGGGCACGCTGTCGTCCTGGTTCGGCGCGCTCGCGGGCTTCCGCGGGGCGCAGTTCCCTGCCCGTGTCGGCACGCTGCCCGAGCGTGGCAATGCTGTGGTCATGGTCTCCGGCTCGCGGCAGATCCCCGGACTGTCCCTGCCCGAGGCCAAGGGCCCGACGGTGGCGCTGGTGCCGCACCCGGGCGACCCGCATGGCAAGCTGCTGCTGGTGATGGGGCGCGACGATGCCGAGCTGGCCACCGCCGCGCGCGCCCTGGCTGTGGGCGGCACGGCGCTGTCGGGCCCGCTGGCGACCATCACCGAGGTCACCGAACTCAAGCCTCGCAAGCCCTACGACGCGCCGCACTGGCTGTCGTCCGAGCGCCCGGTGAAGTTCGGCGAGCTGGCCGAGCAGCGCACGCTCAATGTGGCGGGCTACTCGCCCGACCTGATCCGCATCAACTTCGTGCTGCCGCCCGACCTGTTCGCCTGGCGCGACAAGGGCATCCCGGTGGACCTGCGCTACCGCTACACGCCCCGGCCCACGGCGGACAAGTCCACGCTCAACATCAACGCCAACCAGCAGTTCCTGCGTGCGCTGCCGCTGCGCACCGTCTCGCATGAGGAGCCCGGCGTGCTGGACCGCCTGGCAGCCGCCACCCTGCCGACGGGCGAGACGGTGCCCGCGCGCGAGCAGTTTCGCCTGCCGCTGTTCAAGCTGCCTGCGCAGACGCAGCTGCAGTTCCACTACTTCCAAGACGTGGTCAAAGTGGGGGCCTGCCGCGATGTGCCGCTGGACAACGTGCGCGGCACGGTGGAGCCCGATTCGACCATCGACATCTCGGGCTTTGCGCACTTCATCGCCATGCCGGACCTGGCGGCCTTTGGCAATGCCGGCTTTCCGTTCACGCGCATGGCCGACCTGTCGCAGACCGCCGTGGTGCTGCCCGACCAGCCCGTCGCTGGCGACTACACCGCCTACCTCTCCCTCATGGGCCTGATGGGCCGTGCCACCGGCTACCCGGCCACGGGCGTGCGCGTGGCTGCGGCCAGCCAGGTGGACATGCTGGCCGACAAGGACCTGCTGGTGCTGGCCTCGGGCAGCAACCAGCCCCTGCTCACGCGCTGGGCCGATGCCATCCCGGTGGCGCTGGGCGGCAGCGAGCGGCGCTTTCAGCTGTCGGACTTCGCCAACCGCCTGCTCACCTGGTGGGACCCGGGCCAGCACGATGGCGCCCAGCCGCGCCAGGCGCAGGTGGCCTTCAGCAGCCAGAGCACCGATGCGGTGATCGCCGGCTTCGAGTCGCCCCTGCGCAAAGGCCGCAGCGTGGTGCTGGTGGCCAGCAACCAGGCCGCCGGCCTGACCCAGGCCATCGAGGCCCTGCTCGACCCCGAGCGCCTGCAGCTCGTGCAGGGCAGCACGGCCGTGGTACGCGGCAAGCAGGTGGACAGCCTGGTGGCCGAGAAGACCTACCACGTGGGCCGGCTCAACCCCTTCCTGTTCGCGCAGTGGTACCTCTCGCGCAACCCGCTGCTGCTCACGCTGCTGGGCTTGGCCTCGGCCGTGCTGATCGCGCTGGTGGCCTACCTGTCGCTGCGCGCCCGGGCACGCTCACGCCTGCTGCTTCAGCAGAAAAAGGCCTGACCCGTGGCGGTGCGCGGCGCCCCCTCCCTCATGACTGGTGCCCTGCTGTGTGCGCTGGCCGCCCCGGGCAGCACCCTGGCGCAGGACGCGGCGGCGCAGGCGCTGGTCAACCAGGCCCGCTACTGGCAGGAGCTCGGCGATGCCGAGCGTGCGGGCGAGGCATGGCAGAAGCTGCTGCGCACCGACCCCGCGCACCCCGACGCGCTCTACGGCATGGCCCAGGCCGAGCTGGCCGCGCGCCGGCCCGAGGGCGCGCAGCGCTACCTGGCCCAGCTGCAGCGCGCCCACCCGGCGAGCCCGCTGGTGGCCCGGCTGCAGCAGGCCCTGCGTGCCGGCGGCGTTGGCGCATCGCCCATCGAGGCGGCGCGCGCCCTGGCACGCAAGGGCCAGGGCCGCGAAGCACTGGCCGCCTACCAAGTGGCCCTGGGCGGGCGGGCCCCTACCGGGCCGCTGGCCCTGGAGTACTACCAGACCCTGGGCGGCACGCCCGATGGCTGGGACGAGGCGCGCAAGGGCCTGGCATCGCTGGCCCAGGCATCACCCGGCGATTCGCGCGTGGCCCTGGCCTATGCCCAGCACCTGAGCTACCGCGACGCCACGCGGCGCGAGGGTATCGCCGGGCTGGCCCGCCTGGCCAGCCAGCCCGGCGTGGGGCCCGCCGCCACCGAGAGCTGGCGCAAGGCCCTGGGCTGGGTGGGTACCCGCCCGGCAGACGCCGGGCTGTACCGCGACTACCTGCGTGCCCACCCAGGCGAGGCCCAGGTGCAGGCCTGGCTGGTCGAGGCGCAGGGCGCGCAACGCCGGGCTGCGGCCAGCCCCGCGCGCCCCGCAGACCCCCTGCGCCAGCGCAGCGCCGCGGGCTTTCGTGCGCTGCAGGCCGACGATCTGTCCGCAGCGGACGCCGCCTTCACGCGTGTGCTGGCCGCCCGTGCGCGCGATGCCGATGCGCTGGGCGGCCTGGGCATCGTGCGCCTGCGCCAGGGGCAGTTCGCTGCTGCACGCGAACTGCTCACGCAGGCCTCGCAGGCCGGCACGCCCGCGCGCTGGGCCGAAGCCCTGGCCAGCGCCAGCTACTGGGCGCTGGTGGCGGATGCCACCGCGGCCCGCGAGCGTGGCGACAACGATGCGGCGCGCGCCACGCTGCAGCAGGCGGTGCAGTTGAAACCGGGGGAGGCGACGGCCCAGGTGGCGCTGGCGGACCTGATTTCGCAAACCGGCCAGCCCGATGCGGCCGAGGCCCTCTACCGGCAGGTCCTCGCCCGCCAGGGCGACCACCCTGACGCACTGCGCGGCCTGGTGGGCCTGCTCGAACGCGGCCAGCGCAGCGCCGAGGCCCTGGAACTCATGGAGCGGCTGCCCGCCGCTCTGCAGGACAAGCTGGGCGCCCTCGGGCGCCTGCGCGCCACACAGGCCCTGGGCCAGGCCCGCGCTGCCGTGGCGCGGGGCGACGAGGCCGCGGTCCGTGCGGCGCTCGACAACGCCCTGGCCAGCGATCCGGCCAACCCCTGGGTGCGGCTGGACCTGGCGCGCCTGGCGCTGCGCGTGGGCAGTGCGGCCGAGGCCCGGGCCGTCATGCAGGGCCTGCTGCAGGCGGCCGGCAATCCGCCCCCGCCCGAAGCCCTGTATGCCAGCGCCTTGCTGGCCTCCGAAGCCACCGACTGGCAGGCCGCTCTCGATCTGCTGGCCCGCATCCCTGCGCCGCAGCGCACGGCCGACATGGCTGCTCTGCAGCAGCGGGCCGCCCTGCAGTTGCAGGTGGATGCTGCCGTGGCCCTGGCTGCTGCCGGCCGTGCAGACGATGCGCGCGCTTCGCTGGCCCAGGCTGCGCCAATGGCCGGCCAGAACCCCGTGCTGCTGGGCGTACTGGCCCAGGGCCATGCCGATGCCGGCGACACGGTGCGCGCGCTGGAACTGGCACGCCAGATGGTGGCCCTGAGCCCCCGGCCCGATGCGGCCATGCAATTGCAATACGCCCTGGTGCTGTTCGCAGCGCGCGAGGATGCCGCGTTGCAGGACACCCTAGGCGCCCTGCACAGCAGGCCCTTGGCGGCGCGCGAGCGTGCCAGCCTGGCCGACATCGAACGCGCCTTCACCGTCCGCCGGGCCGACGCCTTGCGCGAGGCCGGCGACCGGGCGGGCGCCCTGGCCCTGCTGGCCCCCTTGCTGCAGGCCCAGCCCGGCGAGCCGCAGCTACTGGCCGCGCAGGCACGCTTGCTGGCGGCCAGCGGCGACTACGCCGGGGCGCGGGCTTTGTACGGGCGCCTGCTGCAGGCCTGGCCGGGCGACGTGCCGCTGCTGGTACAGGCGCTCGACGCCGCCACCGATGCGCGCGACGACGCGCATGCCGACACCCTTGCCAGCAGGGCCCTGGCCGCCGCGCCGGCCGATACCCAGGTGCTGGCTGCCGCAGGCCGGCTGGCCCGCGTGCAGGGCCGCACCCAGCGCGCGTTGGAGCTGCTGGCCGCTGCCCAGGCCACAGGGCGTGCGCCTGCCGCTGCGCGCGATGCCCTGCGCGACATCCGTGAAAGCCGTGCCACGGCCTTCACGGTCGGCGTGGTCGGGCGGGTGCGCACCGGCGAGGCCGGGTTGAACCAGTTGACCGAGGTCGAGGCCCCGATCCAGGTGCAGTGGGCCGCGGGCGATGGCCTGCTGTCGCTGCGCATCACCCCGGCCGATGCGCGCGCCGGCACCGTCGGCAGCGGCTATGGCAGCGCAAGCCGCTTCGGTGGCGGGCCGGTGGCCGCGCTGGAAGGTACGGGTGTCCGCACGCCCGGCCGCCAGGGTGACACCGGCGTGGGCGTGGGTGTGGCCTATGAGGTGGGCGGCCTGCGCCTGGACCTGGGCACCGCGCCGCTGCGCCTGGGGCATGTAGACCTGACCGGCGGTGTGCGCTACCGCACGCCGCTGGATTCGCGCGGCCTGCTCGGCCCGCACTGGACGGCCACGGTGGAGGCATCGCGCCGCGTGGTCACCGAGAGCCTGCTGTCCCTGGCCGGCGCCCGCGATGCCCGCACCGGCGAGCGCTGGGGCGGCGTGCTCGCCACTGGCCTGCGCGCGCAGCTGGGCTGGGACGACGGTCGGCGCGGCGGCTACGGCTACGGTGCCTGGCACACCCTGACAGGCGAGGGCGTGCGCAGCAACACCCGCACCGAACTCGGCGGTGGCCTGTACTGGCACCTGCACCGCACGCCCGACGCCGACCTCACGGCCGGGGTGAGCGCCACGCTGCTCGCCTACGAGCACAACCTGCGCTACCACACGGCCGGCCACGGTGGCTACTTCAGTCCGCAGCGCTTTGCATCGCTGGCCCTGCCGGTCGAGTGGATGGAGCGCAGCGGCCGCCTGTCCTACCAGCTGCGCGGCTCTCTGGGCGTGCAGAACTTCAGCGAAGACGCCGCGCCCTACTTCCCGGGCAACGGGGTGCGCCAAGCCCAGGCGGCACTGGCCGCATCGGGCCAGGGCGCCACCGCCAGCTACGCCGGCCAGTCGCGCACCGGCCTGGGTTACAGCCTGGGCGGCGCCTTTGAGTACCAGTGGCAGCCCCAGGTCTTCGTCGGTGCCCACCTGGCGGTGGACAACGCACGCAACTTCCGCGAGGTGGCGGGCGGGCTGTATGTGCGCTATGCGCTGCAGCCCATCACCGGCCCCATTGCGCTGCCGGTGCAGCCGCTGCGCTCGCCGTACAGCCCGCCTTACTGAGCCAGCCCGTCAGCGTATCCAGTGCGCCAGCCCGTCGCGCTGCAGGCTGGCTTCCAGCAAGGCCTGCAGGCGCAGGCCGGCGTGCAGATCCTCTTCGGTGGTCTCGTAGTGCATGCCGGCGAGCGTCGCAGCCGTGGCCTCGTCCGTTGCGTGCAGCTGCGCCACCTTGGTGGCCAGGTCCGCCGTTTCCTGTGGGCGCAGCCCGGTGAAGGCCTGGCGCAGGTCCGGCAGGTGGGCCACGAAGGCCTCGTCGTCCCACTGGCGCACCAGCGTGTCCAGCCCCTGCAGCAGGGCCGGCAGGCGCAGCAGCAGCTCGGGCGCTGCGGTCATCATGCCGTTCAGGAACTGCACCGCCTCCTGCGGCTGTGCGCCGGGGCCGAAGCGCTGGCGCACCACGGCGTCCAGCGCCGCATCGTCCCAGTGGCCATCCAGGTAGAGCAGCGCCGTTGCGGCGCCGGCCACGCCCGGTGCAACGCCGGCACCGGTGGCAAAACGTTGCAGGTGCTCCGTGAGCAGGCTGGCATCGATGGCACTGGCGTCTTCTCTTTCGTCCAGGCTGGCGAGCAGGCGCCCCAGTTCGCGCAGTGAGAGCAGCAGGCGCACGGCCTGCTCCTGCCCGTCCGCTGGCGTCTGCGCCAGCGGCGGAAGCAGGTACAGGGCGGCGGGCCACACGCGCTGCAGCAGGCCCGCCAGCTGCGGGTTCTGCTGCACGCCCAGCGGCTCGCGCGCCCGCCACAGGGTGACCAGGCGATGTCCGCATTCCACGACGGAGCCGAGCGAGGCGTCCTCGTCGAGGTGGGCCGAGAGCATGGCCAGCAGCTGTGGCAGCCGCGCGTGCAGGCCCACCAGGCAGGCGCGCTGCAGCAAGGCCACGGCGGCGCTGGCGCTGCGCCCGCGGCCCTGTTCCGACAGGGCCGCCTCTTCGCGCAGGAGGCGCGCCAGGCACACCGCCTCCACGCTCGCGCCGTCACCGGCCAGCGCGATCAGGCGCGCCTCGACCATGGGCGACCAGGCGGCGCGCCATTCCTCGAACAGCATGTTCAGCCGGCTGCCGGCAATGAAATCGGGCCCAGCCACCCACTGCGCCAGGTCCGCATCGAGGTAGGCCATGGCATGCAGGAAGCGGCTGCGCTCGCGGTGCGAGGGCTTGCGGTACAGGTCCAGCCGCACCGTGCGCGAGGTGCTGTCGTCCAGGCGCACGCCAGCGGCGCGGGCCAGGCGGCGCGCGTCCTCGATCAGCGGCGGCGAGCCGGCCGAGGGCGGCACATCCCCGATGCGCGTGCCGCCCAGGAAGGCGCGCAGGTCGGCGGTGAAGCCGCGCGTGCCCTCGTCCATCGCGCCCTTGACAAAGCACGAGCGGATCGCGTCCAGCAGGTCCTGCCGGCCCGGCCCGGCATTGCCACGCAGCTCGGCCAGGCGCACCGCCTGCAGCGCGGCGGCCTGCACCAGCGCGGTGGAAACGGCGTCGGCCTGGTCCTGTGCGCGCGTCTGCTGCGCAAAGCGGGTCAGCAGGTCCAGCGCCACCACCGTGAGGGGGTGTACCGCCGCGGCTGCGGGGGCGTCGCGCTGTGGCCGGGCTTCCAATGCCTCCCACACCTGCTGGTAGTAGCCCGGCGAGGGCATGCCGGCGCCATAGCCGTTGAGCGCATCGAGCTGCTCGAAACTGTAGCGGATCAGCCAGGCATCGGGCTCGGTGGCCTTGCCTTTTTTCGTCGAAGCCTTGGCGGGCGCCGCCATGGGCGGGGCGGTCTTCCAGCTGCGCAGCAGCTCGGCGGTGTGAAAGCCCCCGGTCACCACCACGATGGGGCCGCTCACCGCGCTGCGCCAGCGGCGGATGTGCGCGGCCATGTGGCGCTCGCGCGGCAGGCTCAGCTCGGCTTCCAGCACCTCGGGCTCGTAGTCCTGCCGGGCCATGGCGCACCAGCTGAACACGTCGGCGAACAGCGTGCGCCAGTCGGCCAGCGCCTCGGGCGTGCGCAGCTCGAAGAGACGGTCCCACAGGTCGTGGTGGTCCACGCAGCCGAGCTGGCGCGCCATGGCGTTCAGGTAGCGGCTGTGGGCGAAGTGGCGCTCCTCCATCTGGCTGCGTGCGGTGTCGGGGGCCTGCGTTTCCTCCCCGTCGTCGCCGCCGCCGTAGCGGCGCTCCCAGGCCTTGAGGCGCCAGGGCAGGTCGATGAGTGCGACCTGCGCGCCGAGGGCCGCACCCTCGCGCACGGCGATCCATTCGGGGCTGTAGTCGCACAGGGGGTAGAAGGAGCTGCTGGTCACGGTGCGCGGCCCGGTGGGCTCTGGTTCGGCCTCGGCGCCTTCCTCGCCGGGGTCAGGCGGCTCGGCCTTGGCCTCTCGCGTGGCCTGGCACAGCCAGGCCACCGGGGTGCGGGTCAGCGGGTCCTGCAGCAGGGGCAGCAGGGCGTCGAGGTCATCCGGGCCCTCGATCAGCACGGCCGCCGGGCGCATCTCGCGCAGCAGGTGGCGCAGCGCCCAGGCGCAGGCCGGGCTGTGGTGGCGCACGGGCACGAAGAAGATGCCCTCGTCACCGAGCAGCTGAGGCAGCAGGGCCGCGATCTCCGGCGGCAGGCCCGGGGGCTGCGGTACAGCGCTCATCGCTATTGCCACAGCGAGCGGGCCGCGTCGTGAAACGCCTTCCACTGCGGGTCGCGCCGCGCGCGCTCGCGCACCACGGTGTCGAAGTAGTGGCGCACGCGCTTGGCATCCTCGGTGCTGTCCTTGAGCACCACGCCCTGCAGCTGGCCGGCGATTTCGCGTGGCGTCAGCTCGCCGTCGTTGAAGTGGCGCGCCTGCAGTGCGGCCGCATAGGCCACGTTCACCGCCTCGGCGGTGGACATCACGGCATCAAGCCCCTTGATGGCCGTGCCCTCCTGCGTCTGGCCCGCGCGCAGCTCCTGGAAGGTGGTGACCAGCAGCGACACCACGTCGCGTGGTACGTTCACCGGCGCCTCGCTGCCTGCCAGCTCGCGCGTGAGCTGGGCCATCACCAGGTCTACCTCGAACTGGTGGTCGCGGATCGGGCGCACGGTCTCGAAGTTGAAGCGGCGTTTCAGCGCCGACGACATCTCGTGCACGCCCCGGTCGCGCAGGTTGGCCGTGGCAATGATGTTGAAGCCGCGCTGGGCGAAGAGCCGCGCGTCGTCGCCGAGCTCGGGGATCATCAGCTGCTTGTCACTCATCAGCGAGATCAGCACGTCCTGGATCTCGGGTGGGCAGCGCGTGATTTCCTCGAAGCGCACCAGCTTGCCCGCGCGCATGGCCTGGTACAGCGGCGAGGGCACCAGCGCGCGCTGGCTCGGGCCCTCGGCCAGCAGCAGGGCGTAGTTCCAGCTGTACTTGATGTGGTCTTCGGTGGTGCCGGCCGTGCCCTGCACCGTGAGGCCCGAGTCGCCGCTGATGGCCGCCGAGAGCAGCTCCGACAGCAGCGACTTGGCCGTGCCCGGCTCGCCCACCAGCATCAGCCCCTGGTGGCCCATGAGCGTGACGATGGCGCGGTCCACCAGCGGGTCGTCGCCGAAGAACTTCTGCGTCACCTGCAGCTTGGCATCGCCCAGGATGAACTGGCGCACCGCACGCGGCGAGAGCTTCCAGCCCGGCGGCCGGGCGTGGGTGTCTGCCGCAGCCAGGCGGGTCAGCTCATCGGCCCAGCGTTGTTCGGGCGCCAGGCGCACGGATTGGTTCGCAGAAGGGGGGGTGGTGCTCATGGATGGCCGTGGAGTGGATGGCGGGGGCGCAGCTATTTTGGACCAGCTTTACACAGCATCCGTGGCAAGGGTGCAACTTATCTATAAATGCGTATCAATCGCATTGATACAATTGGGTACTTCACAGCCAGATGTTTCTTTGAGTGCAAAGGGGTCCAGCAAGCAACCCCTTGAATCCCGAGGAAACCCATGACCCAGTCCGGCCGCAAGGCCCCTGCCAGGCACGCGCCTGGCGATAACGCCCATGCGCTCGCTTCCTCCTGCACCGCTGCCTTCTTCGCCACCTCGCCATGGCGCGCCAGCCTGATCGCACTGGCCATCCAGGCCCTGCTGTGGCCGATGTCATCCGCCATGGCGCAGGCACCTGCCGACAGCACCCTGGTGGCCCAGGCGCGCGACCACGAATCGCTGCCCGAGGTCAAGGTCAGGGCCGAGGCCCTGCGCCGCGAGGCCGGTGCCAAGACCGTGATCACGCAGGACGAGGTCGAGAAGACCGGTGCTACGGGCATCGCCGACGTGATCCGCTACCAGCCCCTGGTGGAAGCCCCCGGTACGGTGACCGGCTCCACACGCGGTGCCAGCCGCTATGACCGTGGCGGCACCACGGGCTACAACATCCGCGGCATCGAAGGCAACCGCGTGGGCCTGGACGTGGACGGCATCGAAATGCCCGACGCCGTGAGCCGGGCCCCGCTGACCAACCGCGCGCAGGACGGAACCTTCGGCATGGGCCGCGACTTCATCGACCCCGACATCTACTCAGCGGTGGAGATC
Source organism: Acidovorax sp. A1169 (assembly GCF_030704685.1). Lineage (GTDB taxonomy): Bacteria > Pseudomonadota > Gammaproteobacteria > Burkholderiales > Burkholderiaceae_C > Acidovorax. The sequence continues at coordinate 34,803 of NZ_JAUZDX010000017.1, read as the reverse complement.
CAGTCAGGCACCACCAATTCGCAGCGTACGGCCGGCGGCATCGGCGGCGCGGTGAGCTTTCGCAGCAAGTCGCCCGAAGACTACGTGAGCGCCAGCAAGCCCCTGTACCTGGGTGCCAGGCTCGGCTACAGCGGTGCCAACAGCGCCTGGACCAAGGGCATGACGGCCGCAGGCCTGTCGGGCGATTTCAGAGCGCTGGTGAGCTACGTGCGCCGCGATGGCAAGGAGACGAAGAACAACAGCCTGGGCGTGCCCAGCTACCCGGACGATTGGCACTCGGACGCCCTGCTGCTCAAGGGCAGCCTGCGTGTGAACTCCGAGCACAGGCTGGAGCTGGGCGCGGACCTGTACCGCCGCGAGAGCGACACCCGCTTCGAGGCCTGGAACACGGCGGCCACCGCCGTCACCGGCAACTCGCACCAGTTGGCCAAGACCGAGCGCAGCACCCTGCATGCCGCGCACACCTGGGCGCCCATCGGCGGGGGCCTGGTGGACCAGCTGAACACGCGCATTTATTTCCAGGACACGGAGATGAACGACGTTACCGACACGGTGACCCTGGCCACGCGGGCGAACGAACGCGACATCTCGCGCAACACCACGCGGCAGGTGGGCTTCTCCAGCGTGGCCGACAAGCGCGTGGGTAACCACGCGCTCAAGTTCGGGGTGAACCACTCCACAGCGGACAACGCGCACCCGTTCAGCTCCACCGACCCGCAGGCGGCCCGCCAGCCCTTTCCGGACACCACCACGGTGCGCAGCGGCCTGTTCATGGAGGACACCATCGAGTTCCAGGTGGCCGGCAGGCGCCTGGCCCTGGTGCCCGGCCTGCGCGTGGACCGCGTCAAGCCCCGCATCGAGAACGTGGCCAGCTTCGCCAACGAGCGCATCTCGGCGGCGGAGCTCGAACGCATGTACGGCAGCACCGCAGCCACCACCATCGCCAGCCCGAGCTTCGCCGTGCTCTACGACGTGGCGCCCGCGCTCACGGCCTATGCCCAGTACAAGCGCAGTGGCCGCGCTCCCACCAACAGCGAGGTCTTCGGCTACTGGAACGGCGGCGGCGGCACCTATGCGCTGGTCGGCAACAAGGACCTGGGCAAGGAAACCAGCAACGCCTTCGACCTGGGCCTCAAGGGCTCGCCCGCCGAGGGCGTGGTGTTCAACGGCTCGGTGTTCCACACCCGCTACAAGGACTTCATCTCGTACACGCGCTTCACGCGGGCCAACAACCCCGAGATGTTCACGAACATCCAGCAAAGCCTGAGCATCCTCTACCAAGCCAACAACCGCGACGAGGCCACCATCTCGGGCGCCGAGTTCAGCGCCCGGCTGGACCACGGCACCTGGACACCGGCCGCGAAGGGCCTGTACAGCACCTGGGCCTTCGGCTACAGCCAGGGCAGCTCCAAATCCAAACTCGCAGGCGACAAGAAGGTGGACCTCGACTCGGTGCAGCCAGGCAAGGCCATCATCGGCCTGGGCTTCGATGCACCGCAGAAGGCCTGGGGCCTGAACTTCACCGGCACCTTCGTGAAGGGCAAGCAGGCCGTCTCGACCAACCGCCTGGCCTTCAGCAACGACCCCGGCGTCACGCTCACGGATTCCACCACCGAGCTGTTTCGCGTGCCGGGCTTCGCACGCTTCGATCTGGCCGGCTACTACCGCGTCAGCAAGAACGTGCGCCTGACTGCCGGCATCTTCAACATCGCCGACAAGAAGTACTGGGCCTACAGCAGCACCCGCAACCTGCAGCCGCAGTCCGCCCAGGACCGGCGCCAGATCGCGTTGTCCACGGCACCCGGGCGCACCTATGCGCTGAGCATGAACGTGGACTTCTGATGATGACAACGACGACTCTCCTCTCCACCCGATAGAAAGAAGGCAACGACCATGAGCATCCGAAATCTTTCCCTGCTGAGCGCTCTCGCCGCTGCGGCACTGTTGTCGGCCTGCGCCAGCGCGCCAGCCACCACGCCAGCTCCAGGCACCGCCGCACGGCCCGCCGGTGGGCACGGCCTGCAGGCCTTTCTGGGCAGCTACGACACCAACCGCGACGGCCAGGTTATGCGCGCCGAGTTCGACGCCGTGCGCCTGCAGCGCTTTCGTGCCGCCGACACCAATGGCGACGGTGTGCTGAGCGAGGCCGAGTACGTGGCCGAGTTCGAAGGCCGGCTCAAGCGCCAGTATTTCGACGACGGAAAGCAGCCCGACAAGGCCTACGAGAACAGCATCAAGCAGGCGCACGTGCGCTTTGCCATCGTCAACCGCGCGCGCGACGGCCAATTCACGGCGGCCGAAGACGCCGCCATTGCCGACAAGACCTTCAAGAACCTGGATACCAATGGCGACGGCACCGTCTCCAAGGAGGATCCACCGCGCCCACCCCAGGCACGTGCCAATGACGACTGAGGTCAAGGGCGGATACCAGCGCAGTTGCCTGGCGGTTGCGCTGGCCCTGGCTGCCGGGCCGGCGGCTGCGGCGTCGCTGACGCTGCAGATCACGCTGCCCGAGATCCCGACCGCCTCTTACTACCGGCCCTACCTTGCGGCCTGGGTGGAAAAGGCCGACGAGAAGGCGGTGGTGGGCACGCTGGCCGTCTGGTACGACATGCGCCTCAAGGACGGCCTGGGCAAGGGCTGGCTGCGCAATCTGCGCTCATGGTGGCGCACGGGAGGCGAGCAGCTCCCGCTGCCCGTGGACGGCGTCACGGGGGCCACGCGGCCTGTGGGCACGCACGTCCTGCACTTCGCCGGCGGCAAGGGGCCGCTCGCCCAGCTGCCTCCGGGGCGCTACCAGATAGTGGTGGAGGCCGTGCGTGAGCAGGGCGAACGCGAGCTGGTGCGCGTGCCCTTCGAGTGGGGCCGCGCGGCCAACACGGCGCGCGTGCAGGGCAGCAAGGAGCTGGGGCAGGTCACGGTGGACGTGGCTGACTGAGCCTGCTGCGGGCTCTACAAAAGCAAACACCGGGTGCATGCGGTGGCATGGCCCGGTGTTCCTGCTTCTGGTGGGTGCCCTTCGCAGGGCACCGGCTTCAGCTCAATCGTCGCTGGATGCCAGGCTGATCAGGATGCGCAGCACATACCAGAGCATCAGCGCGATCGACGCGAACAGGTGCAGCGCGGCACCGGCAGGGCGGTCGGTGGGATAGTCGTGGATGATGCGCGAGGTGTCGTACAGCACGCAGGCGCCAGCGAACAGCACCATGATGCCGGAGAACCAGATACCGAGCTTGAAGCCGAAGATCGCGCCGGCCACGATGGTGCCCAGCGCCACCAGGCCACCCACCTTGAGGATGCCGCCCAGGAACGAGAAGTCCGACTTGCTGGTGAAGGCCGTCCAGGTCAGCGCCGCCACCATCAAGAGCGTGATGAAGCCTGCCGCGCCGATGGCGCCGGGCGCCACGATCTGGGCGATGCCGAACAAGGGCGCGAAGATCAGGCCCTCGGCCAGCACGTAGATCGCTAGACCCATGAGCTGGGTCTGGGGCTTCTCGGCGTTGTCGGCCAGGTAGGAAGCCAGCCAGCCCACGAGCATGAAGGCGCCCATCACGCCCAGCCAGATGAACTTGTTGCCGCTGGCCATCAGCATCTTGGCCGTGGTGGTGGAAAAGCCGCTCATCATCAGCACGGCCGACAGCACGACGAATGCCAGGATGGCCGCGCCCAGGTGCTTGTAGGTGGAGACGATGAACTCGCGGCGCTCCATGGGGGAGCCGGACGGGTCCTCAGGGGTCAGTACATTGGTGTTCACAAGGGTGTTCCTCGGTTGTGGTTGCTACTTCTCACACAGGAAGCGGCCTTGTGGGCCGCTTCCTGCCTCTCTCTTCGGGTAGGGGTCAGGCGGCAGCCAGCTCGTCGGCGCGGCGCAGCTTGCGGTTGGACCACACGCCGGCGGCGCCCAGCAGCGTCAGCACGACGGCCAGCACCCAGATGCCGGCCCCGCTGAAGGACTGGGCCGTGGACGCGGCCTCGGCCTGCATGCGGGTGCGCGTGGCCTCATAGCTGATCACGGGCTTGCCGGCCATCACCACCTCGTAGACGATGTCGCTGTCGCTGCTGTCGTACAGCGCGGTGACCTTCTCGTCGATGATGTCGCTCACGACCGCCTTGGGCTCGCTGTGCGCGATGCGCAGCTTGCGCTCTTCGCCACCCGCTTCGGGCTTGAGGGTGATCTCGTAGTACTGCTTGGTGGAGCGGCGCTTGCGCTTGACCGTCACCTCGCTGGCGCCGGTGACCGTGCCGGCCACCGTCTGCAACTGCTCGCGCGCCGTGTAGGCGTGGTCGCCATCGGCCTTCCAGTTGCTCCAGATGGCCAGGCCGGCCAGGCCCGGGCCCGCCAGCAGGATGAGCCATGCATAGCCCGTGATGAAAATCAGTATTTTTCGGACAAAACCCGGCATGAAAATTCCTCCCTCAATCATTCACATTCAATGAAATCCCGCACAGCTCATGGGCTGTTGTGCGGTGCAAGGGCTGGATCATCGCGGCAGTTTTCGCGGCAAGATGTCGCAAATTGTGAGATCCGAGAGACCTCACCAAAAAAACGTGAATTCCTTCCGGTTTTCGTCGTGCGATTCAAACAGTTACGGCTTGAAATCCTGCTGCGGGCCCTCTTCAGGAGCCCGCAGGCAGCCTACCAAGGCATCTTCTTTTCCCATTCGGCATCGAAACCGGTGCAGGCTTGGGCGACTGCCAGGTAGTCGGAGTAGGCCTCCGCCAGCAGCACGGGCGGCACGCTGGTCAGGGGCAGGGTGTTGTCGCCCCAGCTGCGTGCCTTGCTGTCCTCGAAGCTGAGCGTCTTGAGGGCGGCGGCCACGTTCTCCTCGGGCAGCGTGTTGCCCGAGAAATCGATGGCCACGCGCACGCCCACGCTCGAAAAGTCCTTGGTGTACTGGTAGAAGAAGCCGCCGTCCTCGGCCTGGGCGCGCTGGTAGCCGAGCTTGGTGAAGGCGCCGCGCAGGGTGAAGCTGTCGCTCACCCAGCCCTGGCGGTCATTGATCTCGGTGACGGCCAGGCCCTTGTCGTCGGTGAAGGCCAGGGTGGGCGACTGGCGCGACATTTGCGGGAACAGGGGCGTTGTCTTGTAGTCCTTGAAGTGCTTCGTCCACGCGCTGGCGCTGGCCTTGTCCACCAGCGAGGCGTGGGCCAGGCGCACTTGGGCGCCTTCGGCGAGGTCCACCTCGTCGTCCTCGGTGTTGATCAGGCTGCCGTCCTCCGTGGGGCGAAAGCTCTGCAGCGCGGCGCCATCGGCATCCACCTCCAGCCACACCAGCCGCTGGATCAGCCGGCCGGCCACCGGGTGGCGGTGCAGGTACTCGCGCCACTCGGCCACGGGCCACTGGCGGCCGGTGCACATGGCCTCGAACAGGCGGGCGGTCTGCAGGTCGATCACCTGCTTGAGCTCCTTCTTGCTGGTGGAGAGCAGCGCCTTGGTCTCCTTGGTCTGCGCCGGGTCGTCGTTCTGGCGCGGCTCGGGCAGGGTCTTGATGGCCTTGCCCTCGGGGTTGCGCAGCTCGGGCTTCATCGCCGCGTCAAGCACCATGGTGAAGACGCGGTCGCCATAGGGCAGCGCCAGGGTGCCGGTGTCGTCCAGCCCTGCCGTGGGGATGGTGCGGTCGGCCAACTGGTCCTGCGTCCAGCCGTTGCGGTCGGCGATCTCCTGTACCAGGGTGCGGGCCTTGGTCTGCACCGAGGCCGTGCGGTAGCGGCGCGACAGGCCCAGCATCAGCTGGATCACCACCGGGTCGTTGCCCGGGGCCACGCCTTCGAGCATGGCCTCGATCTGCGAGCGGCGCTGGTAGTGGTCGCGCATGTACTGCTGCAGCAGGGTCACGATCTCGTGGCCCGGCGCAAAGGCCGCCAGCGCCAGGATGCCCTTCTCGCCGATGGCGCTGCCCAGGTACTCGGCCATCTTCTCGCGCTTGCATTCCTCGAACACCTGGTCCTCTGACTTGGCGTAGTCGGCCTCGTAGTACTGGCGGTACTCGGGTTTGGCATTCTGGTAGCCCTTCTGGTAGGACTGGTAGCGCTGCGGCGCATGCGCCTGGGCGTAGGCGATGCCTTCCTCCAGCGGCGGGTGGCGCGTGTCCTGGGCGATGAACTGGCGCAGCACGCTGCTGCCCAGCGCCTGGCGGCTGGCGGCATCGAGCAGGCCCATGTAGCGCGTGAGCAGGGCGTTGCCGCCGGGCTCCTTGAGCTTGCAGGCCAGCACCACCCACCAGCGCAGGATTTCGGGCTCCACGGCCGTGCCGTCGGCCCAGCGTGCGGCCGGCAGCGCATCCAGCGCGAACCAGGCCAGGCCCGCAGGGGGCTTGGCCTTGAGGCCCTTCTTCGCCTCGGCCAGCAGGATGGCGGGGGCCAGGCGGGGCGAGATGTCATCGCCCAGGCCTTCCAGTGCGGTCAGGAAGGCGGCGCGCACCGTCTCACGGCTTTCCTTTTCGAGCGCCTTGGTCAGGGCGGGCACGGCGTCGGCGTATTTCAGCCCGGCCAGCCAGTTCGCGGCCTCGATGCGCACTTCGCTCTTGGTGTGGGTGAGCGATTCCACCACCTGGCGGCCGATGCTCGGCAGCGTGGACAAGGCCTTCTGCGCCATGGGGCGGTGGGTCTTGCCCTCGCCCAGGGCCAGCTCCATCACGCGCGGCAGCCAGCGCGCGGGAATGCTCGGAAAGGTGGCCAGCGTGCGCAAGGCCGGCCCGAGCTCCAGCGTGCTCGCATACCGGTCCCCATTGTTCTGCTGCGCCGCCAGCCCCAGGGCCTGGTCGATGAACTCGGGGTGCTCGGCGAAGAAGGGCCACACGCGCTCGGGTGGCAGCAGGTCGGTGGCACTGGGCGTGTTCCAGTAGTCGAACAGGGCCGTGCGGGCCACTTCGATCAGCGGGGTTCCAGAGCGTTGCAGCAGGTCGGCCAGGGCGCGCAGGTCCACGCTGCCTTGCGGCTGGCCGCCCAGCCACTTGTGGAAGCCGTCGTCGAACCAGAAGCTGCGGTTGTAGCGCGACACGCCCAGCCAGCGGATCAGGTGCGAGGGCCCGAAGGACGGCAGCGTAAACAGGCGGTTGCCATGCGTCACGGCCTGCGCCACCTCGCTGTTGCGCAGCTTCTCCATCTGCTTCTTGTCGAGCTGGCCGTTGAGCAGCGCCAGCGCCTGGCGCATGTCGTCCTCGGTCAGCTTGGCCAGTTTGGCATAGCTCTTCTGGCGCCAGTTGTACTTGTGCTTCTGGGTCTTGTTTTCCTCGGCCTCTTCTTCGGCGGCGCGGCGTGCACGTTCGATCACCTCGGTGCGGTTGGCCAGCAGCAGGGCCAGCGCATCCTCGCCCAGCGGGCTGTCGGCAAACGGCGTCCAGGGCGGGGGCTCGGGCAGGTCCTGCTCCTGGGCGCCACCGGCGGCATCGATGCGGTTGAGCGCCGCGCGGATGGCCTGCTGCACGGGCTTGCTGGCCTCGCTGGCCAGCGCGGCTTCGAGCAGGCCGCGCGTGGATTCGGCGGGCAGGCGCGCGAGCAGCTCGGCCGCCTGGGTGCGCTGGCTGGTATCACCGTCGTTCAGCAGTGCGGCCAGCAGGCGCAGGCGTTCGGCCTCGGCGATGCCCTCGATGTGCGGCACGGCCTCGGCGCGCACGGTCTTGCTGCCATCAGCGGCCAGTGCCACCAGCAGCGGGGCGAAGGCGGCGCGCAGTTCCTTGTCCGGCCCGATGCGCGATGCCAGCTGCACGCGGCCGGATGCCGAGAGCTGCAGCAGCAGGGCCTGTGCGGCCTCGGGGCGCGCGCGCATGAAATCGGCGACGGCGGGGTTCTTCACCAGATGGTCCAGGCGGTCCTGGTAGTAGCTGTCCAGGCCCTTGCGCTCGAACACCAGCTGCAGCGCCAGCGCCTCGTCCAGCCCTTCCTCGGCCAGCAAGCGGGCGACGAGGTCGACCGTCCAGGCCGCACGCTCCTTGGCCGGCTCGTGCTTGTTGCTGTTGCCATCCTTGAAGCTGGCATGCACCGCATCGTTGACCAGGTACTGCAGCCAGTCAGGCACGGGCGCACCAGGGTGCTCCAGCGACTTGCCGGCATCGGCCGCGGCCAGCAGCTTGCCCAGGCGCACCAGCAGGGCCAGCGGTGGTGGGTCCGCAGGCATGCTGGCGTAGAAGCCCGAGCGGCCCGCCAGGCTCTTCTTGCCCGCAGCCTCCAGGGGCTTGTCGTTCCACAGGTTGAAGCCCCAGCGCAGCCGGCCGGGCGAGCCGAGCAACTGGCCGGGTTCGAGGGCGTGGGGTGCCTGCAAGTCCAGCAGCACAGACTCCTGGGTGCCTTCGGTCACGAAGGCCAGGGCCTTGTCCGCCAGGCCAGGGGCCGCCTTGTCCAGGGGCTCCACGGCCTGGCGAAGCAGGTTGTTCTGCGAGGTGCTCAGCCCATTGCCGCCATTGCCCGAGCGGCCTGTCACCGCCCCCACGATCTTGTCCAGCAGTCCCATGCACATCCCCTGTGGTCTGAATAGAGCCTCGCATTTTGTCAGCGGGCCGTGGCGCCACCGTGGCGCCAGGCCACGCCAGCGTGCAATTTGCCCGCTTTCAAGGTAATGGCTTGTAACACCACGCAGTCGAAAGACTACGCAGCGATGGAGGGCAGGCCGTCGAGCTCCACCGTGCGCTGGCATAGCTGCTGCAGGCGCAGCATGCCGGCTGGCTGCGATGTGGCCAGGTGGTGTTGCAGGGCCGATGCCACGGTGTGCAGCCCCACCGAGGCGATGCCGGGCAACGCAGCGCCCAGGCGCTGCGATTGCGTTTCGGTGAGCGGCATGCGCCCAGTGGCGGCCTGGGTCTCCAGCACGTCGAGCACCGGGCCCAGCAGGCGCAGGGCGCGCGTGGGCTGGGTGGCCGCCGGCGTGGCCTGATCCTTGCGCCATTGCACCAGGCGCAGGATGCGCTGGGCCAGCGGCGTGGGGCGTGCGGCCTCGTTGGCGTAGTCGAGCGACACGGCATGCACCTGGCCTTTGGCGTCGCTGCTCAGCAGCGACAGCGGCACCAGCAAGGTGGTGGCAGAGGTGCGCTCCACCCGCACCAGCACGGCGTGCACCGGGGCGCCGCGTGCGGCCAGCCGGTCCAGGTTGTCCACGCGCTGCATGCTGGCGTCGCCCACGGGCACGGTCAGGTGCAGCCACAGGCCATCGGCATCCTGCACGGGCCACAGCAGTTGCTGGTGCGCCTCATCGAGGATGGGGGTGCGCGTGGCGGCAGGGCGCAGCAGCACCAGTTCGGCGCCATCGCCCGAAAGACCCGTGGCTGCACTCAGCTGTGCCGTGAGTTCGGCCCAGCGGCCACAGCCCAGTGTGCTCAGGTGCGCGTCGCCCGCGTGCCAGGGTGCCAGGGCCTGCGCCCGGGCCGTGCCGGCAAGGGCCAGCCGGTCGTCGTCGGCCAGCCGGGGGTTGTCGAGCTGCAGCGGTGCCTGGCACAGGGACTGCGCGGCGCCCACGCCGGGCCACACGGCATGGATGGCCCAGGCGCTGTGCTGCGTGAAGCCCGTGTCGCTGCCGTCGGGGCGCGCCAGCACGGCCTGCAGCAGCCGCTGGCCGGCCAGGTCCCAGAAGGCCAGCGTCAGGCCACGCGCGCCGCCCAGTGTCTGCCACCAGTGGGCGCCCAGGGGCAGCAATTGCAATGCCGCTGTCTCGTCGAAGCTGCGGCGCAGCTTGCCGCGCAGGGCGGCGGTGCGTTCTGCCGCGCCGGGCCCTTCGGCCGGCGCGCGCAGGGCATCGCACAGCGCCTGGATGCTGGACATCAGCGCCAGCGCATCGCGCTCCTGCAAGCGGTGGTCGCGCCGCACCAGGCCGTCCACCATGCCGCCCAGGTTGCGCAGCAGCGCGGCCAGGCGCGGCAGGCCTTCGCCGCGGGCCGACATGTTCAGCGCCAGCAGGCGTGCCGAGGCCTGCTCGCTCACGTGCGACAGGCCACCGGTCAGCAGTTCGTGCAGCATGGCCTCCACCTGGGCGAGGAAGGCGCGCTCGCGCTCACCCAACGCGGCCGTGGGCTGCGCTGCTGTCGCAGCGGGCGCCATGCCCTCGGGCCAGGGCAGCGGCTCGCCCAGCGCCTGGCGCAGGGCCGCCAGCGCGATCAGGTGCACGGCCTTGCGCTCGCGCACGGGCACTTCGGACACCATGCCCTCATAGCCCGCACCCGCCACATAGCGGCAGGTGGCGGCGAGATCGGGCAGGTCGATCACCAAGGTGCCGCCCTGCACGCGCCACTCGATGCCGCAGGGCAGCGCCTGCACCGCGCGGCGCACGGCGGCCACGCCGGCTTGCTTGAACAGCGCGGGCGCTTGCAGGGCACGGACCTCGGCCAGTGGGTCAGCGTTGGGGCCGGCCGCAGGCGGCGACGTTGCGTCCGCCTCGGATTCTGGCGACGCAGTGGCGTCACCGGTGGCCGCGCCAGGCTCCATGGCCCGCAGCCACAGCGCTGCGCCCAGGATGTGCTTGCAGATGCCGGGCGCAGGGCAGTCGCACTGCGCCTTTTGCGGGCCCCGGGAGTCGAGCTGCACGCGCTGGCCATCGGCCTCGACCACGCCGCCATCGGCGCCCTGCTCTGCCCATTGCACCTTGCCGGCCTCCACGTCCTTGGCCGCGCGGCGCAGCAGGCCCGCATTGGCCAGGGCCGCCAGAGTGTCGTCGTCGTAGGCGCGGTAGCCCTCGAACCAGGCGGGCATCGTCACTCCATCACTTCCGCAAGCCACTGGGCGAAGTGCGTGGGCGTGAGCGCCGCCACGTGCATGCCCTTGTTCGCCAGGCGCTGCGCCATCTGGCGGTCGTAGACCGGGTTGGCACCCTCGTCGAGCGCGGCCAGGCCGAGCAGCTTCACCCGCGCCTCGGCCATGCGCGCCACGGCCGACAGCAGCGGGCCAGGTGCGGCGCCTTCCTCGAAGTCGCTGATCAGCGTGAACACCGTGCGCTGCGGGTTGCCGATCAGCGACTCGCAGTAGTGCACGGCGCGCCCGATGTCGGTGCCGCCACCGAGCTGCACCGTGAGCAGCACCTCCACCGGGTCGTGCGCCAGGTGGGTCAGGTCGACCACGGCGGTGTCGAACACCACCAGCTTCACGCGCACGGCGGGCAGCGAGCTCATGATGCCCGCGATCACGGCGCTGTAGATCACCGAGTCCATCATCGATCCGCTCTGGTCCACGCACAGCACCACGTCCCAGGGCAGGTTGCGCTTGACGCGGGCGTTGAACAGCGGGCGCTGGATGACCAGCTGGCGCCGCTCGGCGCTGTAGTTCTTGAGGTTGGCCGCGATGGTGGCGCGTGCATCGAAGTTCTGCGCGTTCTTGATCAGCGAGCGCCGCTGGCGGTTGCGCCGGCCCACCAGGGCGTTGACGAAGTCGTTCTTCAGGCGCCGGGTGATCTCGTCCACCGTCTTCTGGATCACCTCGCGCACGGCATCGCGCATGGCACCCGACAGGCGCCCGCGCATGCCCAGCAGCGCCTTGGCCAGGCCCGGCGTGGGGTCCATGGAGCGCAGCACGGCCGGGTCCTTGAGCAGGTCGGTGAGCTGGTAGCGGTCGATGGCCTGCGTCTGCATGCGCTCGAACACCTCCTGCGGAAACAGTTCTCGCGAGCGGCTGAGCCAGTCGATGGCGCGCAGCTGGCTCGGGTCGAGCGAGCCGGCTCCGCCGCCCGCAGGGCGCGCCAGGCCCCGGCCATCGTACTCGCGGCCATAGAGGTATTCGAGGGCCTGATCGAGCTTCCAGTCGCCCGCATCGAACTGCGCATGCGACAGCGGCTGCGCGGCATAGCGGCCCAGGATCAGGCGCCAGCGGCGCAGGGCCTCGTCGGGGCGGGTGTGGTCGGACTCAGGGCTTTCCATGGCCATTCGTGCCCATGCGGGCAAAAAAAGGGCCCGCAACATGGGCGGGCCTGGACAGGAGCCATGGGGCTGCGAAGGGCTGCCGGGTTCCAGCGGTCATGCGCAAAACGCCCTTGTGCGCCCGATCAGAACGGAATGTCGTCGTCCATGTCGTCGAAGCCCGAGGCCGCGCGGGGTGCAGGTGCAGGGGCCGGGCGCGCGGCAGGCGCAGCGGGGCGCTGCTGTGCCGGAGGAGCTGGGCGGCGCTGTTGCTGGGGCGGGGCCTGGTCGTAGCCACCACCCTGGTCGCCGCCGTAGCCGCCGCCGTCGTCATAGCCGCCGCCCTGCTGGCCACCACCGCCCTGGCCGCCGCCGCCCATGCCCTGGCGGCTGCCCAGCATCTGCATCTGGTCGGCACGGATTTCGGTGCTGTACTTTTCCACGCCTGCCTGGTCGGTCCACTTGCGGGTGCGCAGGCTGCCTTCCACATAGACCTGCGAGCCCTTGCGCAGGTACTGGCCGGCGATCTCGGCCAGGCGGCCGTTGAAGACCACGCGGTGCCACTCGGTGGCTTCCTTCATTTCGCCGCTTTGCTTGTCTTTCCACTTGTCGGTGGTGGCAATCGTCACGTTGGCCACCTGGTCGCCACTGGGGAAGGTGCGCATTTCAGGGTCGCGGCCGAGGTTGCCGACGATGATGACTTTGTTCACGGATGCCATGGTGCTGCTCTACCTACTTGATGTTGGGGGGCGCTCGTGTGCTCTCCGGTCCGTGGAGAGTCTGCGCGCCTAACGCGCCATTGTGCCGCAAGCCGGGGTGGCCGGGGCGGGCGGGAATCTGATACAGGAACGCTCAGTGCACCTGGCCCCGCCCTGTGGGGCGCAGAGGCCAGGTCAGCACCAGCCACAGGGCGGTGAGCACGGCCGTGGTGGCAAAGAGGCCCGGTGCGCCCGCCCATTTGACCAGGGCGCCACCCAGGGCACCTCCGGCAAACAGCCCCAGGGACTGCAGGGTGTTGTAGCTGCCCAGGGCCGCGCCGCGCAGGGCGGCGGGTGCCATGCGCGAGACCAGACTGGGCTGGCTGGCCTCCAGCGCGTTGAAGCCGCAGAAGAACACGAACAGCAGCGGCCCCAGCACCCACAGCGTGGGCGTGGCGCCACTGGCCGCCAGGCCGCCAAGGCCCAGCTGCACCACCAGCACCAGTGCGATGGAGCCCAGCAGGGCGGCGCGCAGGTGCCCGGCGCGCTCCAGCGCGAACAGGCCCCCCATTGCGGCGAATGACAGCAACACTGCCGGCAGGTAGGCCTGCCAGTGGTGGTCCTTGGGCAGGCCGGCCTGCACCAGCATGGCCGGCACGGCCACCCACATGGACAGTTGCACCGTGTGCAGCACGAAGACGCCCAGGTTCAGGCGCAGCAGGTCGGGGTGGGCCCAGACGTCGGCCAGACGGCCCCGGGGGGCATTGCGGTGCTCCGTGGGCTCGGGGGGAACCAGCCACAGCACCACGGCCACGCCGGCCAGTGCCAGCGCGCAGGTCAGCCCGAACAGGCCCGACAGGCCGATGTGGGCTGTGAGCAGGGGCGCGGCCACCAGGGCCACGGCGAACATCAGGCCGATGCTACCGCCCACCAGGGCCATGGCCTTGGTGCGCACCGCATCGCGGGTCTGGTCGGCCAGCAAGGCCGTGACGGCGGCCGATACGGCGCCCGCGCCCTGCAGCGCCCGGCCCAGCAGCAGCCCGGTGAGCGAATCGGCCAGCGCCGCCAGCAGGCTGCCGCCGGCAAACACCAAGAGGCCGAGCACGATCACGCGCTTGCGGCCGAACCGGTCCGAGGCCATGCCCAGCGGCAGCTGCAGCAGCGCCTGCGTGAGCCCGTAGATGCCCATGGCCAAGCCCACCAGGGCTGGGTCATCGCCCCCGGGGTACTTGCGCGCCTCCAGCGCGAACACCGGCAGCACCAGGAACAGGCCGAGCATGCGGAGCGCGAAGATCAGCGCCAGGCTGACGCTGGCGCGGCGCTCCAGCGGCGTCATGGCGTGCGCTGCCGTCGGCGGCAGGGGGGCAGAGGGGGAAGGTGCGGCACTCGGGGCCGGGGAAGGCATGAACAAGGAAGGGGGCTCGGTGGACGGCTGGCGCAAACCCCGATTCTCGCCCATCGCCCCGTCCATTGACTTTGATCAAGAACAAACCGGCCATCCGTTCCGGTTCAATACACGTCCCGTCGATAGCGTCCGTCCTCGATCAGCGCGTCGAGTGCATCGGTGCCCAGCACCTCGGCCAGCACCGCATCCACGCCCGAGCCCATGCCCTGGGCACTGCCGCAGACATAGAGGATGGCACCCTGGGCCACCCATGCGCGCAACTCGTCGGAGGCGGCGCGCAGGCGGTCCTGCACGTACCGGTGCTCGCCGCCATCGCGCGAGAACACGCGGCCCAGCCGCGCCAGGAAGCCAGCCGCCTGCCAGCCCTCGATCTCGGCGGCGCACAGGGTGTCGTGTGCGCTGTGGCGCTCGCCGAACAGCAGCCAGTTGCGCCGGTGCCCGGTACGCACGCGCTCGCGCAGGTGCGCGCGCAGCCCGGCCAGGCCCGAGCCATTGCCGATGAACAGGCAGGGCACGTCGCCCGGCGCGGCGTCGAAGCGCGGGTTGGCCATCAGGCGCACGGGAACCAGGGTGCCGAGCGGCGCATGTACGGTGAGCCAGCCCGAGGCCAGTCCCAGTCCGCCCGCATGCCGCTCCTGGCGTACCAGCAGCTGCAGCGCGCCGTCCTGCGGCAGCGAGGCCACGGAGTAGGTGCGCGGCGCCAGCGTCACCAGGGTATCGGCACAGGCCTGGGCATCGGCGAAAGGCAGTGGCGGCACCGGCAGCACGCTTTGCGCCAGGGCCTCGGCCAGGGTGCAGCGCTGTCCGTCCAGGTGCACGTTCTGCCCGCCCGGCAGGCCGGCCGCCTGCAACCAGGCATCCACTGCTTCGGCGGAGTGCCGGGGTCGTACCTCTACCAGGGCACCGGGGTGCCAGTCCGCAGGGGTATCACAGGTCAATGCCAGCTCGAACAGCGGCCCGCCCTCGCTGCCGGGGTTCAGGTGCTCACGGCTGGCCAGGCGCCAGGGGGTGTTGGGCAGCTCGGGGCCGGCGTCGGCCAGGGCACCGTCCAGCACCAGGTGCTCGGCCCCCTCCAGGGTGGCCAGGGTCTGCATCCAGCGGGCCAGGGCGGCCGCATCGCCGCTGTCCACTTCGATCAGCGGGAACAGGGGCTCGGCACTGCCTTTGCGCAGGGCTTCGTCGAGTGCATGGCCGTAGCCGCAAAAGCGTGCGTAGTTGCGGTCGCCCTGCGCCAGCAGGCCGTAGCGCACGCCGGCCAGGGCGCCCGTGCCCTGCTGCGCCAGCAGGCGGGTGAAGCGCCGGGCGCTGTCGGGCGGCTCGCCCTCGCCGAAACTGCTGGCCACCAGCAGCACGCGGCGGTGCGCGTGCAGCGCCTCGGGGGTGAGCTGCGCCACCGACTGCACGGCCACACGCAGCCCGGCGCGCTGCAGGGTCGTGGCGCTTTGCAGCGCGATGCGCTCGGCCTGCCCGGCCTGGCTGGCGTAGGCCACCAGCAGGGTGTCTGCGGCGCTGCCGGCCGCCGTGGCGGGTACTCCCTGGCCGTGTGCGGCGCGCGCGGCCTCGGTGGCGCGGCGCTGGCGCCGGCGGTCCAGGTAGAGCATCCAGCCGGTGATGGCGAACAGCGGCAGGCCCAGGCTGGCCAGCAGCATGGCCACCCGCCCCGGCAGGCCGAAATAGGTGCCCATGTGCACCGGGTAGATGGTGCTCAGCGCGCGGGCGACCATGCTGCGGTCGGCATAGCGGTCCTCGGCGCTGACCTTGCCGGTCAGCGGCTCGATGGACAGGCGGCTGCGTGCGCGCTCGTGCGGGGCATTGGCTGCGAGCCAGGTGATCTGTACCGGTTGCCCGGCCTTGGCTGGCATGCGCAGGCTGGCCTCGGCCCAGTCGCCGGCCTGCTGCTGGAACACCGCCCAGGTGCGGGCCAGGTCCGGCGGCGCGGGCTCGGGCGCCTTGGGTTCGGCGCTGGCGGATGCCGGTGGTCGGGCCGGTGCGGCCACCCGCGGCGGGCGTTTCTGGCCGGCCCAGCCGTCCACCGTGTCGCGCACGGCATCGAAGCACCAGTAGATGCCCGTGGCCGTGAGCGCCACGTACATCACCAGCGCCCAGGTGCCGATGACCGAGTGCAGTCCCCACAGAAAGGAGCGGCCCTTGAGCGCCGAGTCGAACGTCAGCCAGGTGCGCCAGCGCAGCGGGTTGCGCGGCCAGCGCAGGTACAGGCCCGAAAGCGCCATCCCAAGCAGGCAGATGGCCAGCACGCCGGCCACCACCCGGCCGGGCTCGCGCGGCAGCAGCAGCCAGCGGTGCAGCGACTCGATCCACTCGAAGAAGCCGTGCCCCTGCAGCTCGCCCAGCACGGTACCGCTGTAGGGGTGCACGTAGACCACATCGCCGCGCCGCTCGCCGAGGCGCGCCACGAAGGTCACACGCGCCGAGCTGCCCGGCTCGGCCTGCACGGCCACGCTGCTGATGCGCTCGCTGCGGCCGGCGCGCTGCACCGCGTCGATGGTCTGCTGCGGTGTGAGCATAGGCCCCGCCGAGGGCGCCACCTGCCGCACCCCGGGGTTGATCACGTCCAGGATCTCTTCGTGGAAGGCCAGCAGCGCCCCGGTGAGCCCGATCACCACCAGCACCGTGCCGGCGGTGATGCCGATGAACCAGTGCACCTGGAACCAGGCCTGGCGCAGCGTGGGCAGGGCCGGCAGGCGCCAGCGGCGGCCAGCCCATCCAGCGGTGGGCGTGGCGCCAGAGGCGGAGGCATCGGGGGATGCGTCGGGAAGGGTCTGTTCGGAGGCCATGCTGCGGCGAGTGGGTGGCCAATGGGGGCATGCCCCATCGGATGGCCATCAAATGAGAATGATTGTCATTTTATTGGATTTGCCGCTGTCCCTTGCGCGGTGGCCGGAAACATCCGTCACTTTCGCCGGGGTTGGCAGGGCCCTGCAGGGCGGCTTCGATACAGACGGTTTCCACGGCCTTCGGCGGGCCGCAGGCAACGGGCTGCGCGGGGCATGCCGGTGGCCTATCATGGTGGGTTGTCCTGCATTGAGCCCGCCCCCGTGAAAAACGACCCTGTTGCCGCCGACGACGACCGATCTTCCGACGGCGCCTACCTGGCCCGCGTACTGCGGGAGCAGCGCATCAGCATCCGCGGGGCGCGCACGCACAACCTCAAGAACATCGACCTCGACATCCCGCGCAACCAGCTGGTGGTGATCACCGGGCTGTCGGGCTCGGGCAAATCGAGCCTGGCCTTCGACACGCTGTATGCCGAGGGCCAGCGCCGCTATGTGGAAAGCCTGTCGGCCTATGCGCGCCAGTTCCTCGGGCGGCTGGACAAGCCCGACGTCGACCTGATCGAGGGCCTCTCGCCCGCCATCAGCATCGAGCAGAAAGCCACCAGCCACAACCCGCGCTCCACCGTGGGCACGGTGACCGAGATCCACGACTACCTGCGCCTGCTGTACGCACGCGCCGGCACGCCCTTCTGCCCCGACCACGGCCTGCCGCTGGCGGCCCAGACCGTGAGCCAGATGGTGGACGCCGTGCTGGCCTTGCCCGAGGACACGCGCCTGATGCTGCTGGCCCCCGTGGCCCGCGAGAAGAAGGGCGAGTTCATCGAGGTCTTCGCGCAGATGCAGGCGCTGGGCTACATCCGCTTCCGGGTGGACGGCACGATTTACGAATACGAGAACCTGCCAGCCCTCAAGAAGACCGAGAAGCACAGCATCGACGTGGTGATCGACCGCCTCAAGGTGCGCCCCGAGATGCAGCAGCGGCTGGCCGAGAGCATCGAGGCCGTGCTGCGCGTGGGTGGCAACGAGGGCAATGGCCGCGTGCTGGTGCTGGAGATGGATTCGGGCCAGGAGCACCTGTTCAGCTCCAAGTTCTCATGCCCGGTGTGCAGCTATTCGCTGGCCGAGCTGGAGCCGCGCCTGTTCTCCTTCAACTCGCCCATGGGCGCCTGCCCGGCCTGCGACGGCATCGGCCAGCGCGAGGTGTTCGACCCGCTGCGCGTGGTGGCCTTCCCCACGCTGAGCCTGGCCAGCGGCGCCATCAAGGGCTGGGACCGGCGCAACGGCTACTACTTCGCCATGCTCGAGAGCCTGGGCCGGCACTACGGCTTCGATGTCGAGGCACCCTTCGAGTCGCTGCCCGCCAAGGTGCAGCACGCGGTGCTGCACGGCTCGGGCGACGAAGAGATCTCCTTCAGCTACATCATGGACAGCGGCCCCTCCAAGGGCAAGGTGCTGAGCCGCAAGCACAGCTTCGAAGGCATCCTGCCCAACATGGCGCGCCGCTATCGCGAAACCGATTCGGTGGTGGTGCGCGAGGACCTGGCGCGCTACCGCAGCACCCAGCCCTGCCCTGAATGCCATGGCACGCGCCTGCGCCGCGAAGCACGCCACGTGAAGGTGGGCGAAGGCGAGCAGGCCCGCGCCATCTTCGAGGTGAGCCACGCCACGCTCAATGACGCGCATGGCTGGTTCCGCTCCCTGTCGCTCACAGGGTCCAAGGCCGAGATCGCCGACAAGGTGGTGCGCGAAATCACCACGCGGCTGCAGTTCCTCAACGACGTGGGCCTGAACTACCTGAGCCTGGACCGCAGCGCCGAGACGCTGTCGGGCGGCGAGGCCCAGCGCATCCGCCTGGCCAGCCAGATCGGCTCGGGCCTCACGGGCGTGATGTACGTGCTCGACGAGCCCAGCATCGGCCTGCACCAGCGCGACAACGACCGCCTCATCGCCACCTTGCAGCACCTGCGCGACATCGGCAACAGCGTGATCGTGGTCGAACACGACGAGGACATGATGCGCGCCGCCGACCATGTGATCGACATGGGGCCGGGCGCTGGCGTGCATGGCGGCCGCGTGATGGCCCAGGGCAGCTACGACACAGTGCGCAACCACCCCGAATCGCTCACCGGCAAGTACCTGTCGGGCACGCTGGCCATCGCCGTGCCGAAACGCCGCACACCCTGGCTGCCGGTGGTGGAGGTGGGCGCGCAGGCCCCTGCGCCGGCCAAGGGCAAGTCGCGCTTTCCCGAGACCGAGGCCAGCAAGCGCCGCGCCGAGCGCATGGCCGCCCACCATGCGCGCCAGGGCGCCGTGCAGGCCCTGCGCGTGGCCGGCGCCACGGGCAACAACCTCCAAAACGTGACGGTGGACTTCCCTGTGGGCCTGCTGACCTGCGTGACCGGCGTCTCGGGCTCGGGTAAGAGCACGCTGGTCAACGACACGCTGTACGCGGCCGTGGCGCGCCAGATTTACCGCGCCCACGAAGAGCCGGCCGCGCACGACGAGATCGTGGGCATCGAGTACTTCGACAAGGTCATCAACGTCGACCAGTCGCCCATCGGCCGCACGCCGCGCAGCAACCCGGCTACCTACACGGGCCTGTTCACGCCCATCCGCGAGCTCATGGCGGAAGTCAACACCGCCAAGGAACGGGGTTACGGCCCGGGGCGCTTCTCCTTCAACGTGGCCGGCGGCCGCTGCGAGGCCTGCCAGGGCGACGGCGTGGTGAAGGTGGAGATGCACTTTTTGCCCGACGTCTACGTGCCCTGCGATGTCTGCCACGGCCAGCGCTACAACCGCGAGACGCTGGAGGTGCTCTGGAAGGGCCGCAACATCGCACAGATCCTGGAGCTCACGGTGGAGGATGCCTTCGCCTTCTTCAAGGACGTGCCGGCCCTGGCGCGCAAGCTGCAGACCCTGCTCGACGTGGGCCTGTCCTACATCCGCCTGGGCCAGGCGGCCACCACGCTCTCGGGCGGCGAGGCGCAGCGCGTGAAGCTGGCGCAGGAACTCTCCAAGCGCGACACCGGGCGCACGCTCTACATCCTGGACGAGCCCACCACCGGCCTGCACTTCGCCGACATCGACCTCTTGCTCAAGGTGCTGCACCAGCTGCGTGACGCGGGCAACACCATCGTCATCATCGAGCACAACCTGGACGTGATCAAGACGGCCGACTGGCTCATCGACATGGGGCCTGAAGGCGGTGCCGGCGGCGGCACCGTGGTGGGGGTGGGCACGCCCGAGGACCTGGCGGCCAACCCCGCCAGCCATACGGGCAAGTACCTGGCGCGCTACCTCGCCTGAAGCTCAGCGCAGGCGCTGCGCGACGACCGGATCGAGCGAGCCCATGAAGGCTTCGACAGCCTGCGTGTAGCCGCTCTCCAGGCCCAGGTTGGCATTGATCTCGCCGTGCGTGAGGTCCTGCGGCAGCACCTCGGCGCGGCCGCCCAGGGCCTGCACATGGGCTGCCATGCCCTGCGCCTGCAGGCAGGGGCGGTCGGGCCGGCTGGTGGAGCACACGAACTGGTAAGGCGGTTGAGCCCCGGTCACGGCATGGTAGGGCGAGATTGCAAACCAGAAGGCCGGGTCGCTGCCCAGCACCTCGTCGTAGAACGGGTAGTGCGGCAGCGACATCACGACGGGCGCGTTGAGCAGCGCACTGTCGAGCGACACCGTGCCCAGCCAGGGCGTGACGCCCAACTGCTGCAGGAGCGGCGCATGCGCGTTGACGAACGACACCAGGTGCGCCCCGGCCGAGTGGCCCATGAGGATGAACTTCGTGGGATCGGCGCCCCACTGCGTGGCCTGCTTCTGCGCCGTGTCGAGCGCCACGGCCACGTCGATGGCCTCCTGCAGCACGATGACTGCCGGGTGCAGCCGGTAATTGACCGAGATGAAGACAAAGCCGCGCGGCACCCAGCGCGCCGCCTTTTCCTGCACCACGCCGGACATGGCCTTGTCGCCCCTGCGCCAGCCACCGCCATGCACCATGAAGATGACCGGTGCCGGGCCTTCCACGCTGCTGCGCGGGGTGCTGGGCAGGTAGATGTCCATGCGCTGCAGCGGGTCGGGGCCATAGGGTACGTCGGCGATGCGCTGCACGCCGGCCGGCAGCGTGGTGGTGGTGCCGCCGCCCGCATCGTCGAAGAAGCTACCGGGATCCGTCGGCTGCGCGCGGGCCGGCGCCACGGCGGCGAGCGAGGCCAATGCCAGACCCAGGGGCAATGAGGCCCGACTGGCCCAGGTGCGAAGGCGGAAAGCGAGGGGGGTGGTCATGCGGGTTTTCTCCTGCAATGGTAGTGAAATGGACGAAAACGGGGGTGGGGCTGGCTAGTGGTTACTGCGGCGTGCCCTTGCGGCTGGCCAGGCGCGCTGCGATGGCGGCGGTGATCTCGGCCTCGGTCACGAAGCCCTTGCGCTGGGTGTCGATCTGGTCGAACGCGCTGTACACGCGCGGCATGCCGGCCTGGGCCTCGGCACGGGTGAGCTGGCCGTTGCCGTCCTTGTCGGCGGCCATGAGGCGCTGGTGCAACTGCTCGCGCGCCTCCCGCATCTGCTGGGTGCGTTGGCCGGACGGCGCGGCCTGGGCGCTGGCACCAGCCACCAGGCCAGCGGCGAGAATGCCGGCCACGGCCAGCGTTCGGGTGGAGGAAGAGGTCACGGGTCGGCTCCTGGGGTTGCGGATGCCCCGACTGTGGCGCCCAGGTGTGAGCCATTTGTGGCGTGGATCGGTCGATGTATGACAAAGCATGACGAAGTGGCCTGCTGCAGGGCCTTGCGCCCTACCATTGCCCCATCCTGAGTTGCACGCCCTCCCCTATGACCGAAGCCCTGGCCCGTATTCTGGTGGCCGATGACGAGCCCGACCTGCGCGCCCTGCTGCAGCGCTACCTCAGCGACCAGGGCTATGCCGTGCGCACGGTCGATGGTGCCGGCCCGCTCGATGCACTGCTGGCGCGCGAGCGTTTCGACGTGCTGGTGCTCGATGTGATGATGCCGGGCGAGGACGGCCTGTCCATCTGCAGGCGCCTGCGCGCGCAGGGCGAGACCATTCCCATCCTCATGCTCACGGCGCGCGGCGACCCGGTGGACCGCATCATCGGCCTGGAGATGGGTGCCGACGACTACCTGCCCAAGCCCTTCAACCCGCGCGAGTTGCTGGCCCGCGTGCAGGCCATGGTGCGCCGCCAGCGCATGCTGGGCGCGCACACCGGCCCGCTGCAGGCCGGCGGCTGCATCCGGTTTGGCGACTTCACTCTGTGGGTGGACGAGCGCCGGTTGACCCGCGACGGGCAGGATGTGCCCCTGACCAGCGGCGAATTCGCGTTGCTGCAGGCCCTGGCGCAGCAGCCGCGCCGCCCCCTCGGGCGCGACCGGCTGATGGCCCTGGCCTACGGGCCCGACCACGAGGCCGCCGACCGCAGCATCGACGTGCAGGTGATGCGCCTGCGCAAGCTCATCGAGGCCGACCCCGCGCAGCCGCGCCATATCCGCACCGTATGGGGGGTGGGCTATGTCTTCATGCCGGACGGCTTGGCACCCGCCGGGGGCAGTGCATGACCGCCTCGGCGCCTGCGCGGGGCTGGTGGCCGCGCAGCCTGCTGGGGCGCAACCTGCTGCTAATCACGGCGCTGGTGGTGGCGAGCCAGCTGTGCGCCGTGGTGCTGGTGCGCCAGATGATTCTGCAGCCGCGCGTGGCCCAGGTGGCCGACGGTGTGGCGCGCAATGTGGCCGCCTTGCGTGCCGGGCTGGACGTGCTGCCGCCCGCACAGCGCGCCGCCTTCGTCGAGGCCTTCAACCGCCAGGCGGCCCTGGCTGCGCTGGAATCCGACGATCCGCCGCCGCCGCGCCGGCGCGCCCTGCTGTCGCCGCTGGAGCAGCGCTTCGTGCAGGCGGTCGCCCGGCGATTGGACCAGGCCGAGGCCACTATTGCCGGTGGGCCGCGCTGGCGCCGCGATGGCGCGGGCACGCTGGCGCTGCGTGTGGCGCATGGTGGCACCGACTACTGGCTGAATCTGCCCAGCGTGTTTCCCACGCGCGAGTTCACGGGCGCGTGGCTCATGGCCACCCTGGCTGGCGTGCTGCTCGCCCTGCTCGGCGCCTGGTGGCTGCAGCGCCACCTGAACCGGCCGCTGGCCCGCGTGGTCGCTGCCGCGCAGCACCTGGCACAGGGCCAGGCGCCCGCCCCCCTGCCCGAGGATGGGCCCCAGGAGATCGCCACCGTGGCGCGCAGCTTCAACCAGATGGCGCGCAGCCTGGCCGAGGCCGACCGCGAGCGCGCGCTGATGCTGGCCGGTGTATCGCACGACCTGCGCACCCCTTTGACCAAACTGCGCCTGGGGGTCGAGATCGCCCAGGCGCATGTGGACGCGCCGCTGGCCGCCAGCATGGCCCGCAGCATCGAGGAGATGGATGCCATCGTCGGCCAGTTCCTCGACTTTGCGCGCCTGGGCGACGGCGAGGCCCCCGTGGCCGCCTCGCTCGATGAACTGGCCCGGGCCGTGGCCGAGGCGCAGGCCGACCATGGCCGCGCGGTGCGGCTGGAGCTGGGATCAACGCCAGCGGTGCCCGTGCATGCACAAGCGCTGCGGCGTGCCGTGGACAACCTGGTCGAGAACGCCTGGCGCCATGGCGCTGCGCCCGTGGTGCTGAGAACGGGCGCCGGTGCGGCTGGCCTGTGGATCGAGGTTGCGGACCATGGCCCCGGCATCCCTCCCGCCGAGCTGGAGCGCATGCGCCAGCCTTTCGTGCGCGGCGGTGGTAATGCCCGTGCAGGTGCCCCGGGGGCCGGGCTGGGTTTGTCCATTGCGGACCGCGTGGCGCGCGCGCACGGTGGCGTGCTGGAGTTGCACAGCACACCGGGCACCGGCCTGCGCGCGCGGCTGGTGCTGCCGCGCCCGGGCTGACCAGAAGGGGCTGTGCGGGCCCCAGGGGTGGTACCACACGCTGCCGCAGGTCGCCCCAGCATGCCCGTTCGGTGGTTGGCGACGCCTTCCTACAGAGCACCTCGCGGTAAATGGGATATACCGGTGCACCTTCCGAGGAGAGTTCCGCATGCATTCCATCACCCTGCGTTTTCTGGCGTCGCACACCGCCCCGTCGGCATCCGGCCGCATCCACGGCGGTACCGTGCTGCGCTGGATGGACGAGGCCGGCTTCGCCTGCGCCTGTTCCTGGGCCGGTGGGACTTGCGTGACGGCATTCATGGGCAGTGCCAGCTTCGACCGGCCCATCCACCCGGGAGACCTGGTGGAGGTGCAGGCCAGCCTGGCCCACACGGGCGAAACCAGCATGAACATGCTGATCGAGGTGCGCAGCGGCGGCATCCAGGAAAAGGAGCTGCGCCAGGTCACCCATTGCGTGGCCGTCTATGCTGCGCTCGATGAAGACAGCGCACCCCGCGCCGTGGACAAGTTCTCGCCCGAGACCCCGGGCGACATGGCCCTGGCCGAACGCGTGAATGCGCAGGTCGATGCGGCGCGGCTGCACCTCGCGCCGGCGCACTGAGATGCGATAGAACAGGTTGTCAGGTCGGCGCGTTGACGGCCTGCAGGAACTCCGCGTCCTGCCGGTAGCGGTCGAAATCCGTGTCCCGCAGGAACTGCGCGGGCGGCTTGCCCAGGCGGCGGGCGTTGGCGATGGCCTCCAGCATGCGCGCCTTGTCGCCGGTGAGTGCGTAGTAGCACGACAGGTTGTACATCAGCGTGCCGTTGGTCTGCACCGCCGGGTCGAAGCCCGGCCCGACCAGGGTTGCCATCACGGCTTCGGCCAGGTCGCGTTCGTTGGTGCGCATGGCGAAGGCCAGGGTCTGGCTGGCGATCACACCGACGTTGTAGACCTGCTTGTCATCGCGCTGGTACTTGCCCATGGATGGGTAGACCTGGGCCAGGTAGTGGCGCACCAGTTGCGAGGACGCGGCGAAATCCTCCCGGCCATTGAAGTGGTTGATCAGCTGCGCATACGCATGGGTGATGTCCGAGGCATCGCCCTGCACTCGCTGCAGGTCCTGCGCCAGGTCCTGCGCGATCTGCAGGAACGCGGGCAGTGCGCCGGGTGCGCGCTGGGCGGCGGCGTTCGCATCCCTGAGCGCCTGCACCGATGACCTGCGCGCGGATGCGGGCCGTGCCGGATTGCCCACGTAGGCCATGCGGGCGCCGGGCAGCGCCTGCTGCAGGTTGCCGCTGCGCAGCAGCACCGACATCCCCGACGTGGGGCCTTCAAGGTCGGGCACCTGCACCACCAGCTCCAGCGGGCCCTTGCCGCCTTGCAGCCGCTCGAAGGCAGCGCGGGTCTCGCCCGCAGGCAGGTCGATGCGCAGCTGCGTGTCTTCCTCCTCGGAGGACGTGCGCCAATGCAGCGACAGTGCCGAAGGCACGGCCTGCAGGGCGGGCCACAGCGCCTGCACGGGGATCTGCGGCCCCATGCCAGCGTGGCGCTTGCGCGCGTCGGGGCTGCGCAGCCAGGTGTGCACGGCCGGGGCCGCCGCTTCGCCGGGCCGCGCGGCAGCCAACTCCACATTGGCGCTCACTGCGTACGAATGGGTCGACGGCCCGGTGAACACCGGGCGCCACGCGCCGGTCTCTCGACCCGTGGCCTGGCCTGGCACCGCGCCGCGCGGGCGCACCACGTACAGGCCGATATCCTTCTCGTAGTGCCGCAGCAGCGCCTCTTCGCCGGGGTGGTGCAGGTAGCTGCGCGGGTGCACGGTGAACCAGGGGTTTGTGCCCGGCAGCACGGGCGACGGATCCCACCACGCCATGTTGGGAAAGCGGAACTGCCCATCTTCCTTGGGAATGAAGGCCTTGAACTTGAGCACCTCCCTGCCCACGCGCAGCTGGGTATGGGCATCGCCGAACCAGTAGCGGCTGGGCAGGTTGCCAGGCACGCCCAGGGCCTTGAGGGCCACGCCCACGGTGGCCCCGAGCAACTGCCCGCTCAGGCCCTCTTCCAGGTGCAGGCGGCGGCGGTCGAAGTCCACCACCTTCACGCGCGAAATGTCTTGCCCGGTGCTGTCGAAGTCCCCGGGTTCGATCTCCGTCCAACCCTTGCGGGCAGGGTGGTAGCCGCCGAGGCAGGTGGCGTCCCAGCCCAGCTTCTCGGCGAAATGGGTGCGCTGGCGGCAATAGGTGTCCACCTTGTCGCGCTGGCGCGTGATGTCCAGCACCCATGCCTTGCCGCCCGACAGCAGGTAGGCCCAGGCGCTGGTGTCGTTGCGGCCGAACTCCACGTGATCGGCGCGGTCGAGCTCTGCGAACAGCTCGGCCTGCGAGAGGCGGTTGCCATCCACGGTGGGGGCATACGGTTTGCGCCGCCGGTCGCCGCTGTACACCCAGTCGCTGTAGTAGTGGGGCGTGAAGACGATGCCGGAGGTGTGGATCCCGCTGGGCACGCGCAGCGTGTCCTGCAGCTCCCCTTGCGCATTGAACTTCCACAGATAGCCGCCGGCCACCGCGACCAGTTGCTGCGTGCGCGGCAGCGCGAACAGGCCTTCCACCTCGCCATGCAGTACCTTGCGGGCTTCCAGGTTCGGTGAGGCCGCGAGGTTCTCGGACAGGCGTGGGTACTCCTGGGGCGAGGGTTTGGCGCCAGCGGCGCAGGACAGCAATGCGTACGCGGCGCAGACTCCGAAGCGGCGGAGCGAGGAAAGGTGCATGGAAGGGGCCGGTCTGGAGGAGCGGCTATTCTGACCCACGCTGTGCACAGGCCCCGCGGGGCAGGTGCCTGTCGCGAATCAGCCCGGGGCTGGCGGCGCGGTGCGCCCGATGCGTTGCGAGACCTGAAGCGCGCACTGGCGCAGCGGCGTGGCCACCGAGCCATCCCAGCTGCTGTCGAAACTGGCCGATGGGCCCATGGCCAGGATGCCCAGCACCAGGTGACCGGCCGAGTCGAACACCGGTGCGCACAGGGCGTCGATGCCGGGAATCGGCTGCCCCAGCGAGCGCGACAGGCCGTGCTTGCGCGTCTCGGCCAGGGCGGCGTCGAGTTCCGCGTGGGCGGGTTCGCCCTTGGCGTCCTTGCGCGTGCCCAGGCGCTGCAGTTCATCGTTCAGGATGCGCTCCACCACCTTGGGCGGCATGTAGGCCGCGAACAGCCGGCCCGTGGCCGTATTGGTCAGCGACATCACGGTGCCCGTGCGCAGGTTCACGTGCAGGGGCTCGATGGGCTCTTCGAGCCGCACGATGGTGGGCCCCAGGTTGCCCCAGACGGCCACCGCAATGCTTTGGCCCGAGTCATTGGCCAGCGCCTCGATGAGTTGCGAGGCCTCCTTGACCGGGTCCATGCGCTGCAGGCGCGTCAGGCCCAGTTGCAGCGCCAGCGGCCCCAGTTCGTAGTGCCCGGCCTCGGTCTGGGTGACGAAGCCCACCTTCAGAAAACTCACCATGTACGGATGCGCCTTGCCCGCCGTCATGCCGCTGGCCTTCGCCAGGTCCTTGAGCGCCAGCGGGCGCACGTGCAGGGCGAGTTGCAACAGCAGGGCACTTCCGATCTCGATCGATTGGATGCCACGGCGACTTTTTTCCATGATGGGGAGTTCCAGACGGGGGGTGGCCAGTGTATCCATAAGGGTTTTCCATGACATAGACAGATTCATCCGACTGAATCGCATGATTTGATATTAACGGATCAATTGACAATAGTCATACGCTCGATAGAATCCGCCAAAACACTTCGAACGTTGGAGACAAGGCATGACGCAGGACAGCATCTCGGTGGATGTATTGGTGGTGGGCACGGGCGCCTCGGGCATGGCGACGGCCATCACGGCGGCATCGCAGGGCCTGAAGGTGCTGGTGGTGGAAAAGGAAACGCGCTTCGGCGGCACCACCGCGCGCTCGGGCGGCTGGCTGTGGATTCCGGGCACGCGCCTGGCCACGGAACAAGGTATTCAAGAGCCGGCCGGTGCCGCCCGCGCCTACCTGCAGCACGAGGCCACCACCCATTTCGACGCCGCGCGCGTCGACGCCTTCCTGGAGTACGGCCCCAAGGCCATCGACTTCTTCACCCAGAACACCTGCGTGCAGTTCGACATGCCCGCCGTGTTCCCCGACTACCACGCCGAGGCCACGGGCGGCCAGCCCGGCGGGCGCTCGATGGTCACGCGCCCCTTCAATGGCCGCGAACTCGGCCCGCGCATCAAGCACCTGGCGCCGCCCCTGCCCGAGCTCACGGTGTTCGGGATGATGTTGGGCTCGGGCCCCGAGATCAAGCACTTCATGCGGGCCTTCAAGTCGCCCACCTCGTTCGCCTACGTGGTGCGGCGCCTGAGCAAGCACGCCATGGATGTGATGGGCAACGGCCGCGGCATGACGCTGACCAACGGCAACGCCCTGGCCGGCCGCCTGGCCAAGGCCGCGATGGACCTGGACATCCCCGTGTGGCTGTCCTCCCCGGTCACGAAACTGGTGGTGGAATACGACGGCGTCAGTGGCGCGCTGGTGCAGCATGAAGGCAAGACCGTGAAGGTGATCGCCACGCGCGGCGTGGTTCTGGCGTGTGGCGGGTTCCCGCACGACGTGGAGCGGCGCAAGCAGCTCTTTCCCCACGCGCCAACCGGCAAGGAGCACTACTCGCCTTCGCCCGCATCCAACACCGGCGACGGCCTCAAGCTTGCCGAGGCCGTGGGCGGCTATGTGGACGGCACCATCCCCCATGCGGCGGCCTGGGTGCCGGCATCGGTCACCACGCGGGCCGATGGCAGCAAGGGCGTGATGCCGCACTTCATCGACCGCGCCAAGCCCGGCGTGATCGCCGTGACGCCCAAGGGCGTGCGCTTTGCCAACGAGGGCAATTCGTACCACGACTTCGTGCAGGCCATGGTCTCCGCCTGCCAGGGCGAGAAGGAAGTCTCCGCCTGGCTGCTGTGCGACCACAAGGCGCTGCGCGCCTACGGCCTGGGCTGCGTGGCCCCCGCACCGCTGCCCATCGGGCGCCACCTGCGCAGCGGCTACCTGCAAAGCGGCGATACCGTGGCCGAGTTGGCAGCACGCATCGGTGTGGAGCCGTCGGTGCTGGAGGCCACCGTCAGCGCATTCAACGACGCCGCGCGCCGTGGCGAAGACCCGGCGTTCGGCAAGGGCAGCAAGGCCTACAACCGCTACCAGGGGGATGCGCTGGTCACCCCCAACCCCTGCCTGGCCCCGCTGGAGAACGGGCCGTACTACGCGATCAGGCTCGTGATCGGCGATATCGGCACCTTTGCCGGCCTGCAGACCGACGACAGGACCCGCGTGCTCAACGCCGCAGGCCAGCCGATCAAGGGCCTGTACGCCGTGGGCAATGACGCGGCCAGCATCATGGGCGGCAACTACCCCGGTGCCGGAATCACCCTGGGCCCGGCGCTCACCTTCGGCTACGTGGCTGGGATGGAACTGGCGCAGGCCCTGGTGCCGGTGCGTGAATCGGTGACGCTGCAGGACCGAGCTGCCGTGCCCGTGGCCCGCACGGCCTGAGCCCGCCCCCAAAAAGACCAGAGAAGAAGGAGCAGACATATGGTGTATCCAGAAACAGTGGCCCCGCGCCTGCTGAGCGGACGGCTGGCGCTGGTCACGGGCGCTGGTCAGGGCAATGGCCGCGCGATCGCGCTGGGCCTGGCCCAGGCCGGCGCACGCGTGGTGGTGACCGACATGAACACGGCAGCCGTGAAGGAAACGGCACGCCTGGTCAAGGCCGAAGGCGGCGACGCCTTCGCCTACACGCTGGACGTGACCGTGCCAGAGGCTTGCAACGCGCTGGCCGCGCAGGTGGGCAGCGAGGTGGGTGCCATCGACATCCTGGTGAACAACGCCGGCATCATCATTCGCGAAGGCACGGGCAGCGAACGCGCCGCCGCCAACTGGAAGAAGACCATCGATGTCAACGTGCACGGCACCTTCAATGTGAGCCTGGCCTGGCTGCCGGCCATCCAGTCCACCCGGGGCTCCATCATCAACATCGCCTCCATCGCCGCCTATGCCGGCCAGGGCGGCAGCCTGGGCTACTCGCCCTCCAAGGGTGCGATCAAGATGTTCACGCAGTCGCTCGCGGCCGAACAAGCCCCCAAGGGAGTGCGCGTGAATGCGCTGGCGCCCGGCGTCATCGCCACGCCCATGACCGCCGCCACGCGCGAGAACCCCGAGCGGCTCGAATCGTTCATGACCCGCATCCCCATGGGCCGCGTGGGGGAGACCGAGGACCTCGTCGGCCCGGTGATCTTCCTCGCGTCCGACATGTCGCGCTATGTCACGGGCATCACGCTGCCCGTGGACGGCGGCTTCCTCGCCGTCTGACCGAGTTCCCCCCGGCCCGGCCCGGCAATGGGTGCGAGGCAGCTTTCAACCATAAAGAAGGAGACAACACCATGCAACTCAAACGCCTTTGCGCAGGCCTGCTGGCCGCAGCCGCCGTCACTGCGATCTCGACCGGCGTGTCCGCCCAGGACATCAAGCTCGGCTACAACGGCGATCTTTCCGCCTCGCCCTCGGCCCAGAGCGGCCAGGCTGCCGTGATCGGCATGGAAGCGGCCATCGCCGACATCAACGCCGCAGGTGGCGTGCTGGGTCGCAAGCTCACGCTCACCACGCGCGATGACGTCTCGGCACCGCCCAAGTCCATCCAGAACATGAGCGAGCTGATCGACAACGAGAAGGTGGTTGCCGTGTTCGGCCCCACCAACTCGGGCAACGCCATGGCCTGGAAGCACATCGCCAACCAGAAGAAGATCCCCGTGCTGGGCAACGTGGGCTCGGGCACCGACATCACCAAGCCCATGAGCCCTGGGGCCGACAACTACATGTTCCGCGTCTCCATGGTGGACCGCGAGCAGGTCGCTGCCCTCATGGCCTACGTCAAGAAGAACTCCGCCACCTCGAAGGTGGTGGGTCTGATGGCCGAGACCACGGGCTACGGCCAGGGCGGCTTGAAGGACATGCAGGAGATCGCCGAGGTGCAGGGCATCAAGGCCGCTGCCACCGAGCGTTTCGGCGTGGGCGACACGGACATGACCTCGCAGCTGAGCAAGATGAAGGCCGCCGGCGTGGACACTGTGGTCGTCTGGGCCCAGGGCACGCCGATTGCCCAACTGGTGCGCAGCATGGAAAAACTCAACTACTTCCCGCTCACGCTGACCTCCTGGGCCGCAGACAACATCACCTTCTACGACGCGGCCGGCAAGGCCCTGGCCGAAAAGCCGCTGTTCATGCGCACCGTGAGCGAGACGCGCACCCCTGCGCAGCAAAAGCTGTTCGACCGCATCGGTGCCAAGCTCAAGGCGCCCGGCTCGTTCTCGTTCGCGCTGCATGGCTACGACTCGGTGCTGCTGTACGCCGAGGCCGTCAAGCAGGCCAAGACCACCGAAGGCTCGGCCGTGCGTCTGGCGCTCGAAGACCTCAAGACCCCCGTGCAGGGCGTGCTCAAGGCCTACGACAAGCCCTTCACCAAGACCAACCACGACGCACTGACCGCCAAGGACTTGGTCTGGATCCGCTGGAAGGACGGCAAGCTGCTGCCCTACACCGATGCGCTGATCGGCTCGCTGACGCCGGCCGACTTCAAGCAGTAAGCCGGTCTCACGGCCTTCATCGAAACGACGCACGACGACGACAACAACGGCCGGGCGTGACGGACATCCGTGTCCATAGCGCCCGGCCGAGGAACAGAACATGACAGAAGCGCTCTTGCAGGCGATCATCAGCGGGCTGGCGGTAGGCGGTGCCTACGCGCTGGTGGCGCTGGGGTTCAGCATCACATTCACGACCACCAAGACCCTCAATTTCTCGCACGGGGAGTTTGTCTCGGCGGGCGCCTTCATCGGCATGAGCGCACTCTTCCTGGTGCTGGGCAAGCCGGTGAGCTCCACCACCTTCGGCGATGCCATTCCCGGTGCCGGCGCACAGTTGCTGGCCCTGGTGGCGGCCCTGGGTGCCATGGGCCTGCTGGGCTGGCTGCTGTACGCCATCGGCGTGCGACCCTTTGCCGGGCGGCCCGGCATGGCCTGGGTGATGAGCACGCTGGGCTTCGGTGTCATCCTGCAGAGCATCGGCCTGGCCATCTGGGGCCCCAAGCCCGTGGTGGTGCCCGCACCGGTGGGGGATGCAGTGATTCGTTTCATGGGCGTGGGCGTGCGCCCTCAGGAATTGCTCACGCTGGGTGTCACCGTGGCCATCATGCTGGTGTTCGACCGGGTGATGAACCACACCATGGTCGGCAAGGCCATGCGCGCCGTGGCCGCCAATGGCAGCGTGGCCAGCCTCATGGGGATCAACACCAATGCGGTGATGATCGGCGCCTTCGTCGTCAGCTCGGCGCTGGCCGGGTTGTCGGGTTTTCTGCTCGCGCCCATCGCCCAGGCATCGCTGTTCATGGGGCTCACCGTGGGGCTCAAGGGCTTCTCGGGCGCCATGATCGGCGGCCTGAGCAACCCGCGCGGCTGCGTGATCGGCGGCTTCGTGCTCGGCGTGTTCGAGTCCATGGTCAACCTCTGGCAGGCGCAGTGGCGCGAGGTGGCGGTGTTCGCGCTGGTGATCCTGGTGCTGGCCTTCCGTCCCACGGGCCTGTTCGGCAAGAAGATGGTGGAGAAGGTATGAAGCAGGGCCGTCACTTCGTGGGCGTGGCCCTGGTGGCCGCAGTGCTGATCGGCGCCACGGCGCTGTTCAACAACGACTACTACCTGCGCATCGTGTTCATGATGTGCGTGTACTACCTGTGCGCCGCCGGCATGAACGTGCTGGTGGGCTACGCTGGCCAGAAGTCGCTGGGCCAGGCCGGCCTGTTCGCAGCGGGCGCCTATGCGGCAGCCCTGCTCACCACGCGCACCGAGATGAGCCCCTGGCTGGCGCTGGTGCTGGCCGCCGGCATCTCGGGCGTATGCGGCGTGCTGATCGCGCTGCCCTCGCTGCGCGTGAAGGGGCCGTACCTCGCCATGGTCACGCTGGCCTTTGGCATCGTGGTGGAAAAGCTGGTGGGCGAATGGACCGACGTCTTCGGCGGCGCCCAGGGCATCTACGGCATCAAGCCGCTGACCTGGAATGGCCAGCCCTTCACGTCCGTGCAGTGGGCGTGGTTCGGCATCGTGCTGTGTGCGGCGGCCCACCTGCTGCTGCGCAATCTGATCTGCAGCCGCTTCGGCCGCGCCCTGCTGTCGCTGCAGGCCGACGAAATCGCATCCTCCTCGGTGGGCGTGCGCGTGTACCGCGCCAAGGTCATCGCCTTCGTGGTCGCGGCCGTCACCTGCGGCATCGCAGGCGCCCTGGTGGCGCAGCAGAACCAGTACATCAACTCCGACTTCATCACCTTTCACCTGTCGATCTTCATCCTGCTGCTGGTGCTGTTCGGCGGCGCGGGCTCCATGTACGGCCCGCTGGTGGGCACGGTGATCCTCACGCTGGTGGATGCGCTGCTGGCGCGCTGGCCCTCGGCCCAGCATTTCCTCTACGGCTTCTTGCTGCTGTTCGCGCTGTACGTGATGCCCGGCGGCATCATGGGCCTGGTGTCCCAGTGGTTCCAGAAGGCGAAGAAAGCCGGCCTGGTGGCCGGTGGCAGCGCCGCGCCCACGCGCATCGGGCCCGACGGTAGCGGCGAGCTATTGGTGGTGCAGGGCGTGAGCAAGTCCTACGGTGGCGTCAAGCCCGCACAGGACGTGTCGTTCCGCCTGCAGCGCGGCCACATCCACGCGCTGATCGGGCCCAATGGCGCGGGCAAGAGCACCATGATCAACATGCTCACCGGCGTGGTCGATCCCGACCGGGGTTCCATCCGCTTCCTGGGCCAGGAGATCGTGGGCCGCCAGGTGCACACCATCTGCTGTCTGGGCATGGGCCGCACCTTCCAGAACCTGCGCCTGTTCGCCGACCTCTCGGTGCTGGACAACGTGATGCTGGGGCGGCACAGCCGCATGAGCAACGGCTTCTTCTCCTCGCTGCTGTCGCTGCCCCAGGCGCGCCGCCAGGAGGTGGCCACGCGCGAGCGCTCCATCCAGCTGCTGGACCTGGTTGGCCTGTCGCACCTGGCACACCAGCCCGCCGGCAGCCTGCCCTACGGCCTGCAGCGCCGCGTGGAGCTGGCGCGCGCCCTGGCCACCGAGCCGCAACTGCTGCTGCTCGACGAGCCCGCCGCCGGCCTGAACCCGCAGGAGACGGCCGAGCTGGGCCAGCTGCTGGTGCGCATCGGCAAGTGCGGCGTGAGCATCCTGATGGTGGAGCACCACATGGACCTGGTGATGTCGATCTCGGACCACGTGATCGTGCTGGACTACGGAATCAAGATCGCCGAGGGCAAGCCCGCCGAGGTGCAGGCCAACCCGCGTGTCATCGCCGCATACCTGGGCGTTGACGACGACGCCGTGGCCGCCACCTGAACCGAGAGCATGAGCATGTTGAAAATCGAATCCGTCAAGGTGTCCTACGGCGCCATCGAGGCGGTCAAGGGCGTGAGCCTGGAAGTGCGCCAAGGCGAGGTGGTCACCATCATCGGCGCCAACGGCGCGGGCAAGAGCACGCTGCTCAAGAGCATCTGCGGCCTGGAGCCCGTGGGCGAGGGCCGCATCCTCGTGGACGGCAAGGACTGCACCCAGGTGCCCGCTCACCAGCGCGTGGGCCTGGGCGTGGCCATGTCGCCCGAGGGGCGCGGCGTGTTCGCCGACCAGACGGTGCGCGAGAACCTGATGCTGGGCGCCTACTCGCGCAGGGCCGAGGGCGCTGCGGCGCTGGAGGCCTCGATCCAGCGCGAGTTCGTGCGCTTTCCACGCCTCAAGGAGCGCGAGCACCAGCTGGCCGGCACGCTGTCGGGCGGCGAGCAGCAGATGCTGGCAATTGCCCGCGCCCTGATGAGCGGGCCGCGCCTGCTGCTGCTCGACGAGCCCTCGCTGGGCCTGGCGCCACTGATCATCAAGGACATCTTCGACGCTATCCGCCAGCTGCGCGATGCCGGCCTGACCATCCTGCTCGTCGAGCAGATGGCCAAGCAGGCCCTGGGCGTGGCCGACCGCGCCTACGTGCTCGAAACCGGCCTCATCACGCTCGAGGGCTCAGGCGTGGAGCTGCTCAACAACCCCAAGGTCAAGGCCGCCTACCTGGGCACGCATTGACACCATCTGGAACACCAAGGACCCCCACCATGAT
>NZ_JAUZDX010000016.1 GCF_030704685.1 Acidovorax sp. A1169 | reverse complement strand
AGGTCTTGGTAGCGAAGCCCTCGACTATAGCACTACTTTTGAGGGGTGGCAGGGAAAACCCGGGGAATTTGCGCCTTTGTCTATTTCACCCTGCCGCTCGCCGTGCATCCACCAAGAAAAAAGAGGGCTTGCGCCCTCTTCTTGCTTGCCAGGTTCTGGCCCGACGCCCATCACACGCGCCACTTCTCCAGCAGCTTGGCGGGGCTCAGGCTGTCATAGCCCTCGAAGGGCTGGTGGATCCAGGGGTTGGTGGGCAGGAATTCCACCGAGTAGTCGGGGGTAAAGGTGGACATGGCCTTGGTCCAGATGACGGCACTGCGCAGCTCGGTAATAGGTGCGTAGTTGGTCTTGAGCATGTCGATCACGGCATGCAGGGTGTGGCCCGAATCGGCCAGGTCGTCCACCAACAGCACCTTGCCGGCGATCTCGCCCTTGGGGGTGGTGATGAACCGGGCGATATCGAGGTGGCCCTGCACCGTGCCGGCTTCGGCGCGGTAGGAGCTGGTAGACATGATGGCCAGGGGCTTGTCAAAAATGCGGCTCAGGATGTCACCGGGGCGCAGGCCACCGCGCGCCAGGCACAGAATGGTGTCGAACTCCCAGTTCGACTGGTGCACCTTGAGCGCCAGCTTCTCGATCAGGCTGTGGTACTCGTCATAACTGACATACAGGTGTTTGCCGTCTTCGGTCAACATGGGCGGGGCTCCTGGGGTGATGGCTTGTAGACAAGAGGATCACACGGCAGCAGCGCCAGAGCAACCCCTCATCGCGATATAGAGGAAATACGAAAATGCGTTCTGCAGTACAGCCCATGGGCTGTGCGGCACCACTGCCCTGCACTCGCATCGGCCAGGGCAGCGGCCAGGGAGATCAGTCGGCCACGTAGGGGTGGCGCATCATGATGGTGTGGTCGCGGTCCGGGCTGGTGGAAATGACGTCGACCGGCACACCGGTCACTTCGGCAATGCGCTCCAGGTAGCGGCGGGCTGCTTCGGGCAGCTTGGCGTATTCGGTCACGCCCACGGTCGTGTCGCTCCAGCCGGGCAGGGTTTCGTAGATGGGCGTGCAGCGTGCGATGTCTTCCGCGCCCATGGGCAGCAGGTCGATCTTTTCGCCGTCGAGTTCGTAGCCGGTGCACAGCAGCAATTCGGTCAGGCCGTCGAGCACGTCGAGCTTGGTGATGCACAGGCCCGACAGGCCGTTGACCTGGGCACTGCGCTTGAGCAGCGCGGCATCGAACCAGCCGCAGCGGCGGCTGCGGCCCGTGGTCACGCCTTTTTCGGCGCCGATGGTGCTCATGTGGTAACCGGGCGTGCCAGGCACTTCCCAATCGAGCTCGGTGGGGAACGGGCCACCACCCACGCGGGTGCAGTAGGCCTTGGTGATGCCCAGGATGTAGTGCAGCATGCCGGGGCCCACGCCCGAGCCGGCGGCTGCGTTGCCGGCCACGCAGTTGCTGGACGTCACATACGGGTAGGTGCCGTGGTCCACGTCGAGCAGCGTGCCCTGCGCACCTTCGAACAGCAGGTTGGCGCCGGCCTTGTTGGCTTCGTTGAGCTCACGCGAGACGTCGGCCATCATGGGCTTGAGCAGCTCGGCGTGGCGCATGGCTTCGGCATACACCACGTCGAACTGGACCTTGCCGTCCTGGATATAGGGCTTCAGGGCGTCACCGAAGACGAATTGGGCCGAGCCCAGGTAGGTGGTGAGCACGTGGTTGTGCAGGTCCAGCAGCTCGCGCAGCTTGGCGGCGAAGCGCTCGGGGTACTTCAGATCCTGCACGCGCAGCGCGCGGCGGGCGATCTTGTCTTCGTAGGCGGGGCCAATGCCGCGGCCGGTGGTGCCGATCTTCTCGGTACCGCCCTGCTCACGCGCAGCTTCACGCGCCACGTCGATGGCGGCGTGAAAGGGCAGGATCAGCGGGCAGGCCTCGCTGATGCGCAGGCGCGAGCGCACTTCCACGCCGGCTTTTTCCAGGCCTTCGATTTCCTCGAAGAGCTTGGCGGCCGACAGCACCACGCCGTTGCCGATGTAGCACTTGACGCCCGGGCGCATGATGCCGCTGGGGATCAGGTGCAGTGCGGTCTTCACGCCATTGATGACCAGCGTATGGCCGGCATTGTGGCCACCCTGGAACCGGACCACGCCTTGCGCGCTCTCAGTGAGCCAGTCGACCAGCTTGCCCTTGCCTTCGTCACCCCATTGGGTTCCGACCACCACTACGTTGCGACCTTTGGTTGCTTTCATCTCAGACCCAATTTTCAATTGCAATTAACTCAAACAGCCTGCACGACCCACTGGCCCGCAATCTGCACCAGCTCTCGGTCACAGTGGAACTCATCGACTTCGCTCCCATGCCCAGGCAGAACACATACCACCGTCTCGCCTTGGCGGCGCAGCTCGGCAATGGCGGCGTTCACGTCGCTCGCCTCGCCCCAGGGCGCGCGGATGGCAGCCTTCAGGGCGCGCGGGGACACCACGCTCACCAGTTGCTTGATGTCCAGGCTGAAGCCGGCCGCAGGCCGGTTGCGGCCGAACACGGCACCCACTTCGTCGTAGCGGCCGCCACGCACCAGTGCATCGCTGGCGCCCTTGCCATAGATGGCAAAGCGGGTGCCGCTGTAGTAGGCATAGCCACGCAGGTCGGCCAGATCGAAGGTGACCACGGCGCCGTCCAGCCGCGAGGCCAGCCAGCGCAGGTGCGACAGCACTTCAGCCACGCCGGCGACGTGCTTCAAGGCCTTGTCGGCCTCGGCCAGCACCGACTCATCGCCATACAGCTGCAACAGCGCCAGCAGCCCCTGGCGCGATGCCGCAGGGAAATCGCGTGTGAGCGATGCCAGCTCGCTCGCATCCTTGGCTGCCAGGGCGGCATGGATGCGGCTGAGCAGCGGTGCATCCACCGCCACACCGGCCAGCAGGCTGCGCACGATGCGCACGTCGGCCAGGTCGATGGTGGTGTCGCGCACCTCGGCCACGCGCAGGCATTCACGCGCCAGCTGCAGGGCTTCGAGGTCGGCCTCCAGCCCGGCATGGCCGTAGATCTCGGCGCCGAACTGCAGCGGCTCGCGGGTGGCATGGGGGCGGTCGGGGCGGGTGTGCAGCACGGGGCCGCAGTAGCACAGCCGCGTCACGCCCTTGCGGTTGAGCAGGTGGGCATCAATGCGCGCAACCTGCGGCGTGGTGTCCGCACGCAGGCCCATGGAGCGCCCAGACAACTGGTCCACCAGCTTGAAGGTCTGGAGGTCCAGCGCCTCGCCGGTACCGGTCAGCAGGGATTCCAGGTGTTCCAGCAGCGGCGGCATGACCAGCTCATAGCCATAGCAGCGCGCCGTGTCGAGCAGCCCGCGACGCAATTCTTCGATGTGCCGCGCTTCGGACGGCAAGACATCGGCAATGTGATCCGGCAGGACCCAAGCAGACATGAGAAAAGGGGAGGCTGTTAAAACCGTGATTCTACCGGCACCGGCCAAGGCCCCTCAACGGAGACCGGCCAACAAGGCCATCAAGAGCGCGAAACACATGGCGCCGCCCGGTCCCGCAGGAGGGAGAGCGGCCAAAAAAAACGGCAGCCCTGCAATGCAGAGGCTGCCGCTGTGCGCCTGGCGCCGCTTTTTTACTTGCGCGGGGCTGCAGGCTGCGCTGCAGAAGCCGTGCCGCCGCGGAAGGCCTTGAAAAACTCCGACGACGAGGGATCAACCACCATCACGTCGCTCTTCTTGTTAAAGCTCGATTTGTAGGCTTCCAGGCTGCGGTAGAACTGCGCAAACTGCGGGTCGCGGCCAAAGGCCTCGGCGTAGATGCGTGCGGCCTCTGCATCGCCCTCGCCCTTGATCTTCTGGGCATCGCGGTAGGCGTTGGCAATGGCGATCTCGCGCTGGCGGTCCGCATCGGCGCGGATTTTTTCGCCTTCGGCCGCACCGGTGGAACGCAGCTCGTTGGCCACGCGCTTGCGCTCGGCCTCCATGCGGCGGTAGACCGACTCGGTGATGGCTTCCACATAGTCAACGCGCGTGATGCGCACGTCCACCACGTCCACGCCCCAGGGCTTGGCGCCGCGCACGGTTTCCAGCACTTCGCGCTTCACGTCGGCCATCAGCGCTTCGCGCTTGAGCGACAGCAGATCCTTTACGGTGCGCTTGTTGATCTCTTCCTGGAAGGCATTGCGCACCACACGGTTGAGCTGCATGGCACCGGCGCTTTCGTCGAGGCCCACGTTGCGGATGTACTCCGTGGGCTCCGAGATGCGCCAGCGCACGTACCAGTCGATCACCACGCGCTGCTTTTCTGCCGTGAGCATGGGTTCCGTATCGGGACTGTCCAGCGTCAGCAGGCGCTTGTCGATGTAGGTCACGTTCTGGAACGGCGGCGGCAGCTTGAAGTTCAGGCCTGGCTCGGTGATCACTTCCTTGATCTGCCCGAGCGCGTAGAGCACGCCGAACTGGCGCTGGTCCACCACGAAGAGCATGGAGCTCATGAGTGCAAGCACCACCAGGAGGGTGGATGCGATAAATCCGACTCTGTTCACGAGCTGCTCCTAGCGGGATTCACGTTCGCGTGTGCGACTGCTGTCACGCGCCCGGGGGTCATTCGAAAAAGGGGCTGCAGGCGCAGCCGGGACCACCGTAGCCGCAGCACTGGCGGGCGGCGCATCCAGGGCGCCTGGCGTGCCGGTGGCCACGCTCTGCATGATCTTGTCCAGCGGCAGGTACAG
This sequence comes from Acidovorax sp. A1169, assembly GCF_030704685.1. Taxonomy (GTDB): domain Bacteria; phylum Pseudomonadota; class Gammaproteobacteria; order Burkholderiales; family Burkholderiaceae_C; genus Acidovorax. The sequence continues at coordinate 172,205 of NZ_JAUZDX010000016.1, read as the reverse complement.
CAGGTTGGAGCCCTGGCGGGAGTCCACCAGCACCTTGGTCACGTTGCCGTAGATCTGCTGCATGCTCTCGATGTACATGCGGTCGCGCGTGACCTGGGGCGCCTTCTGGTACTCGGCCAGCACCGACGAGAAGCGCTGCGCATCGCCCTGTGCCTGGGCCACGATGCGGGCCTTGTAGGCAGCAGCCTCTTCATTGAGCCGCGATGCCGAACCCACGGCACGCGGGATCACGTCGTTGGCATAGGCCTGGGCATCGTTCTTGGCGCGTTCGCGCTCCTGGCCGGCCTTGAGCACATCGTCGAAGGAGGCCTGCACCTGCTCGGGCGGGCGCACGCCGCCCTGCTGCAGGTTGATGCCCACCACTTCGACACCCACCTTGTAGCGGTCCAGGATGGTCTGCATCAGCGTGCGCACGCGCGGCGCGATCTGATCGCGCTCTTCGGCCAGGGCCGTGTCCATGCGCATCTTGCCCACCACTTCACGCACGGCCGTTTCTGCGGCCTGGATCACGGCGTCCGAGGGGTTCTTGCTCTCGAACAGCCAGGCGCGCGCATCGCTCAGGCGGTACTGCACGGCGAACTTGATCTCGACGATGTTCTCGTCTTCGGTCAGCATGGCCGACTCGCGCAGGCCCGTGCTCTTGATGATGTTGTCGCGCCCCACGTCGGCCGAGCGGATCTGCGTCACGAACACCAGTTCATGGCGCTCGATCGGGTACGGCAGGCGCCAGTTGAAGCCCGCACCCACCGAGCTCTTGTACTTGCCGAACTGAGTGATGACGGCCTGCTGGCCTTCCTGCACGATGAAGAAGCCCGTGCCCATCCAGATCACGAAGACGATACCGGCGATCAGGCCCACGCCCACGCCCGCGCTCTTCATGTCGGGCGGCTGGAAGCCGCCGTTGCCAGAGCCCCCCGTGCCCCGGCCACCGCCGCCGCCCTTGCCGCCAAACAGGCCGCCGAGCTTGCGGTTGAGGTCACGCCACAGTTCATCCAGATCCGGCGGCTGGCCATTGCCCTGGCCCTTGTTGTTCTCGCGCCCGCGGTTGCCTGCAGGGGGCGGCGCCGGCGGGCGCTCGTCCGGGCGTGCGCCGTCGTCCGGCTTGTCTTCGCCACGGCCCCAGCGGGGATCGTTCAGATTGAACATGCCCCGGATACGTTCTGGCAGCGAAGCCCAGCGTAGGGTGCGATTTTGGAAATTCATGCGCAAAGTCTCTGGTTCTCTGGTGGCATCGATCAAAACGGCATTGTGCCCAATCACTCCCCTTGGGCCGGCAATGGGGCAGCATCAGCTGGGGTCATGTGCTCCTGCGCCGCCAGCACCCGTGCGGAAAGCACACGGCGAAGGGAGTCCAGACCCTGGCCGGAGCGCGCGCTCACGAACAGGCGGGGCACCATTTGCCCCTCCACTTCGTACTGGTCTTCCAGCAGCGCGGGCTGCTGTTCGGCGTCGAGCGCATCGAGCTTGTTGAACACCAGCAGCTGCGGAATGTCGGCCGCGCCGATCTCGTGCAGCACACGCTGCACCTGGTCCATCTGCTCGGGAAAATTCGGGTTGGAGGCATCCACCACATGCAGCAGCAGATCGGCATCCACCGCCTCTTGCAGCGTGGCCTGAAAGGCATCGACCAGGCCGTGCGGCAGGTCGCGGATGAAGCCCACGGTATCGGACAGCGACACCGAACGCCCCGCATCGCCCAGGTAGAGCTGGCGCGTGGTGGTGTCGAGCGTGGCAAACAGCTGGTCGGCCGCATAGGCACGGGCCTTGACCAGCGCATTGAACAGCGTGGACTTGCCGGCGTTGGTATAGCCCACCAGCGAGATGGTAAAGGTGTCGCGCCGGTCGCGCTGGCGGCGCTGGGTCGAGCGCTGGCGCTTGACCTTGACGAGCCGCTCGCGCGTGCGCTTGATGGCCTCGCCGATCATGCGGCGATCGAGCTCGATCTGCTTTTCACCCGGACCGCCGCGCGCACCGATGCCACCGGTCTGGCGCTCCAGGTGCGACCAGCGGCGCACAAGGCGCGTGCTCAGGTACTGCAGCCGGGCCAGTTCCACCTGCAGCTTGCCCTCATGGCTGCGGGCACGCTGGGCGAAGATTTCGAGGATGAGGAAGGTGCGGTCAGCGACCGGCAGCTCCAGGTTGCGCTCCAGGTTGCGCTGCTGCGCAGGGCTGAGCGACTGGTCGAACAGCACCTCCACCGCACCGTGCATCTGGGCCAGGGTGCGGATTTCATCGGCCTTGCCGCTGCCCACGAACAGGGCGGCATCGGGTGCCTTGCGCTTGCAGGTCAGGCGCGCCACGGGGTTGAGCCCCGCAGTTTGCGCAAGCAAACCCAGCTCTTCGAGCTCGCCATCGAAATGGGGAAGACCGAAATCCACCCCCACCAGCAACACCGAGGCACCACCCGCGTCAGAAGATGCGGGGGCGCTCAAAGCGGATGGCCTCCGCCCATGACCATCTGACCCAGAATTGAATGCTGAACTGGATGCCGCAACTCAGGTGCCGGCGCCGTCTGCATCAGGGGTTTCGGCCGTCGAGAAATTGACCGCACGGCCGGGCACGATGGTGGAGATCGCATGCTTGTAGACCATCTGTGTGACGGTATTGCGCAGCAACACCACATACTGGTCGAACGATTCGATTTGCCCTTGCAGCTTGATACCGTTCACCAGGTAAATGGAAACAGGTACATGCTCCCTACGCAGTGCGTTCAGGAAAGGATCTTGCAAAAGTTGGCCTTTATTGCTCACGATATTCTCCGTGTTCAAAGATGTTGTTGTAAACCACCACCTTACCACAGCAAAGTGGGACTTTTGCCGCCTGGTGACATGGCCTTTCGCCAACCCGGCCTTTCTTCACGCCGGACCGGCGTTCTCACAAGGGGAATACCGGGGGAGAATATGCGGCGACAGAAACAGATAGTTACCTCTGCGCGCCATTCACCAAACCAGGGCGCTGCAATAACCATGCTGCAATGCAGCATATGCCGTGACCACGAAGGAGCCGTGCGGCGCCCTCTCCCCGGGGTCAGCCCTCGTCCTTGTCCGCGTAGGGGTTGTGCGAGGTCTTGACCTCGATGCGCAGCGGCGTGCCCACCAGGTCGAATTCCTTGCGGAAGCGCCCTTCCAGGAAGCGCTTGTAGGCCTCGGTCACATGCTCCAGCGAGTTGCCGTGGATCACGATCACCGGCGGGTTCATACCGCCCTGGTGCGCGTAGCGCAGCTTGGGGCGGAACATGCCCGCGCGCTTGGGCGCCTGGAACTGCACCGCCTCCAGCAGCAGCCGGGTGAGCACGGGGGTGGACATCTTGCAGGTGGCCGCCTTGTGCGCCTGCACGATGGAGGTCCACAGCGGGCCCAGGCCCTGGCGCTTCTTGGCCGAGATGAAGTGCATCGAGGCGAACTTCAGGAACGACAGGCGGGTTTCGATGGAGCGCTCCAGCAGCGTGCGCTGGTATTCGTCCACGGCATCCCACTTGTTCACGGCCAGCACCACGGCGCGGCCGCTCTCCAGAATGTAGCCGGCGATGTGCGCGTCCTGGTCGGTCACGCCCTGCGTGGCATCGAGCAGCAGCAGCACCACGTTGGCCGACTCGATGGCCTGCAGCGTCTTGACCACCGAGAACTTCTCGATCGCCTCGAAGACCTTGCCCTTGCGGCGCAGGCCTGCCGTGTCCACCAGCTCGAAGCGCTGGCCGTTGCGCTCGAAAGGCACGGTGATCGCATCGCGCGTGGTGCCCGGCATGTCGAACGCGACCAGGCGCTCTTCGCCCAGCCAGGTGTTGATCAGGGTGGACTTGCCCACATTGGGGCGGCCCGCCACGGCAAGCTTGATGACGCTCTTGTCGTCGGAGGCATCGGCCTCGTCAGGGTCGGGCAGGTTCAGCGGCTCCAGCGCAATCTCCACCAGGCTCCGAATGCCCTGGCCATGCGCAGCCGACACCGGAAACACCTCGCCCAGCCCCAGTTCATAGAACTCGGCCAGTTGCACACCCTCGACCATGCCTTCGGCCTTGTTGGCCACCAGCACGCAGGGCTTGGACAGCCGGCGCAGGTAGTTGGCGATGTCATGGTCCTGCGCCGAGACACCGGCGCGCGCATCCACGACGAAGACGACCACGTCGGCCTCGGCCACGGCCTGCTGCGTCTGCTTGGCCATCTCGCGGTAGATGCCGGTGGAGGCATCGGGCTCGAAGCCCCCCGTATCGATGACGATGTACTCGTGCTTGCCCTGCTTGCCATTGCCGTAGTGGCGGTCACGCGTGAGCCCGGCGAAGTCCGCCACGATCGCGTCGCGGGTCTTCGTCAGGCGGTTGAACAGCGTGGATTTACCGACATTCGGCCGCCCCACGAGGGCGATAACTGGCTTCATTGAATACGACCTATCAGTTTTCCATTGCGCTATGCGCTATCCGCAACCCATGAACCGCACGCTGCCAAAGCCAGCGGACGCCATGGAACGGGCTTTGCCCGGCCATTGGCGTCGTCCCCTTTGAGGGGGAAGGCGCGAAGCGACTCAGGGGGTGCTTCATCTCATTCCGGGCGGAAGCCGAATACTCCGCCATTGCGGGTGACCACCACCAGGGTGTCTGCTGCAGCCACTGGCGCTGCGGCAATGCCGGAGCCATCGGTGGTCATGCGATTGAGGGGCGCACCATCGGTGCGCGAGAGCAGGTGCACCAGGCCCGTGTCGTCGCCCACCACCACCGAGCGGCCCAGCAGCAGCGGCGTGGTCAGCTTGCGGTGCTTGAAGCGGTCCGAGCCCCACAGGCGCGTGCCGTCATTGCGGTTCCAGGCCACCATCGAGCCATTGCTCTCGGTGCCGAAGATCGCATCCTTGTCGCCGTCGATGCCCTCGGCGCCGGCGGCGCGCTGGGTCCAGGCGACGTTACCGCGCACCGTGTTCACGCAGCCCACGGCCGACTGGAAGGCACGGGCGCACACCGATTCGCCGACGCGGCTGCTGCGCCCCACCAGTTCCACCAGGCGCTCCACGTCGTTGGTGCCGCGCGAGCTGGCCAGAGGGGCCTCCCAGCGGGCACTGCCGTTGTCGGGGTTCAGGCCCACCAGGCGGCCGGACAGGCCCACCACCAGGGTATCGCCCACCGCCAGCAGCACGCCATCCTGGCGCAGCACCAGGGGCTCGCCCGGGCGCTGCTGGGTCCACAGGCGCTTGCCGGTGGCGGCGTCGAAAGCGATCACGGTGCGGTCAGCCGCCAGCACGAACACGCGGCCACCCGCCACCAGCGGCGCGGTGAAGACCTGCGAGGCCATGGGCTGGCGCCAGCGCTCACGGCCGGACTCGACGGCGATCAGCGCATTGCTGCGTGCCACCACAGCCGCCAGCTTGCCATCGCTGCCGACACCGGCCGACAGCGGCTCGGCCAGGGCCAGGCGCCAGATGTCGCCGCCCGTGCGGGCATCGATGGCAGCCACCGTGCCGTCGGCCGAGGCCAGGGTCACCGTGGTGCCATTGACGCGCACGTCCAGCGACAGGCCCGCCACCGCCCCGACCTTGCTGGTCCATGCCTGGCGCACGCCCAGCACGGGCACATTGGCACCGAGGTCGGCAGGCACGGGCTTGGGGGCGCCCCAGAACGAGCCGCCGGGCATCACCGAGCAGCCGGCCAGCGCCGCCGCCAGGGCCAGCAGCGCCAGGCCACGGACCGGACGAAGGTGGGTGCGGATCAGAGTCTGCGCGCTCATTTGGCAGCCTCTGCCGTCTTGGCGGCCGCCACGGTTTCGGCGGCAGGGTTGGCACCCAGCGTGTTGAGCTTGACCTCGACCAGGCGGCGGTATTCCACGTCTTCGTTCATGGCCTTGTAGGCCTTGGTGTACTGGGCCAGGGCCTCGGTGCGCTTGTCCTGCAGCATCAGGATGTCGCCACGGTGGTCCGCAGCCACTCCTTCGAACGCGGCAGGCAGCGAGCCCGATAGCTGGGCCAGCGCTTCGTCGTATTTCTTCTGCTCGGTCAGCACGGAGGCCAGGCGCAGCCTGGCCAGCGCCTTGAAACCATCGTCGCCGGCATGTTCGGCCACCCAGGCGAGCGCTTCGCGCGCGCCATCGGGCTTGCCCGCTTCCATGAGGTTGCGGGCCACGGTGAAGCCCGCCTGGGCCGCCTGGGGCGTGCCCGCGTAGCCGGCCTTGAGGTCGCCGAAAGCCCGTTCCAGGCGTTCCTGGTCCTTGGCACGGCTGGCCACGTCGACCGCATCGAACAGCGCCGCCGCCTTCGTGGCCTGGCTGCTCTGCCAGTACTGGTAACCGTTCCATGCCGCCAGCGAACCGCAGACCACGATCAGCACGCAGCTGATCAAGGTACCCCAGTTGTTCCAGAAGTGCTTGAGCTGGTCGAGTTGTTCCTGCTCTTCGAGGTCTAAATGATTTGCCATGGAGGTAGGTAAGAATTAACGGTTGGATTGTAGGGTGGCGGCCCAATCGGCCACATTGGCGATGGCTTGCTCCACCTGGGCTCCGGCGCCATCGCGCAGGGACTTGACGCCCACCACGCCGCGCGCAAGCTCCTCGTCGCCAAACACCAAAGCATACTGGGCGCCGCTGCCATCGGCTTTCTTGAACTGGGACTTCATGCTGCCCATGCCCTCGCCCGCCGTGGGCGCGCCGTGCATCTGCACCTCTATGCCCTGGGCACGCAGTTGCTCCAGCACCCGGCTGGCCACGGGCAGCGCCGCACGGCTGGGGATGATGGCATAGACATCCGGCACCAGCGCCGGCACCTGGGCGCCCTGCTCCTTGACCAGCTCCAGCACGCGCTCCACGCCCAGGGCCCAGCCCACGGCCGGGGCCGGCTTGCCGCCGATCTGCTCGATCAGGTAGTCGTAGCGCCCACCGCCGCAGATGGTGCCCTGCGAGCCTAATTGCTCGGTGATGAACTCGAACACCGTGAGGTTGTAGTAGTCCATACCGCGCACCAGGCGCGGGTTGACCGTCCAGGCCACGCCATTGGCGTCCAGGATGGCCTTGACCGCGTCGAAGTGCGCCAGCGACTCGGCGCCCAGGAAGTCGATGAGCCGGGGCGCGGCATTCACCAGCGCCTGCATGGCCGGGTTCTTGGTATCCAGGATCCGCAGCGGGTTGGCGTGCAGCCGGCGGCGCGCCTCCTCGTCCAGCTGGTCGGCGTTCTGCTCGAAATAGGCGATCAGCGCCGCACGGTGCGCCTTGCGCTCCTCGGGCTGGCCCAGGCTGTTGAGCTCCAGGCGCACGTTGGTCAACCCGATCTCCTTCCAGAGGGCGTTGGCCAGCAGGATCAGCTCGGCATCCACTTCGGGCCCGCCAAAGCCCAGAGCCTCGGCACCGATCTGGTGGAACTGGCGGTAGCGGCCGCGCTGGGGGCGCTCGTGGCGGAACATGGGGCCCATGTAGTACAGGCGCTTGCCGCCTTCGTAGAGCATGTTGTGCTCGACCACCGCGCGCACCACGCCGGCCGTGGCCTCGGGACGCAGGGTCAGGCGCTCGCCGTTCAGGCGGTCTTCGAAGGAGTACATCTCCTTCTCGACGATGTCGGTCACCTCGCCCAGGCCGCGCACGAACAGCGGCGTGGGCTCGACGATGGGCGTGCGCATGTTGCGGTAGGCATAGCGCGCCATCAGATTGCGCACCTTGTCTTCCAGCCACTCCCAGCGGGCGGAGTCGGGCGGCAGGATGTCATTCATGCCCTTGACCGCCACCAGTTTCTCGGGCTTGGCGGCGGCGGCAGATACGTCTTTACTCACAGCAATGGGCTTCCAGTTGAATAGGGGTACGGGAGGCGGCTCCGGGGAGGCGCCTCGCTGGGCCGTTCGGGCCCGCAGGGTGCAATTGTCGCAGGGGCGTCGGCCGCCGCCGGGTCAGGCGAGCGCGCTGTCAGGCGCACCCACCGCCGGGGCAGCCACCGGATGGGAGCCCCCGAAGCGCTTTTCAATGTAGTTTTCCACCAACTGGTGGAACTCGGCGGCAATGTTCTCGCCGCGCAGGGTCAGGGCCTTCTCGCCATCGATGAACACCGGAGCGGCCGGGGCTTCACCGGTACCGGGCAGGCTGATGCCGATGTCGGCGTGCTTGCTCTCGCCGGGGCCGTTGACGATGCAACCCATGACCGCCACCTTGAGCTTTTCCACGCCCGGGTACTTCACGCGCCACACAGGCATCTGCGCGCGCAGGTAGTCGTCGATCTGCTTGGCCAGATCCTGGAAGGTGGTGCTGGTCGTGCGGCCACAGCCGGGGCAGGCGGTCACGCTGGGCACGAAGATGCGCAAGCCCAGCGACTGCAGGATCTCGGAGGCCACCACCACTTCCTGGGTACGGGCCTCGCCGGGCTGCGGAGTCAGGGACACGCGGATGGTGTCGCCAATGCCTTCCTGCAGCAGGATGGAGAGCGCCGTGGCCGACGCCACCGTGCCCTTGGTGCCCATGCCGGCCTCGGTCAAGCCCAGGTGCAGCGCGTAGTCGCAGCGCTGGGCCAGGGCCCGGTACACGGAAATCAGGTCCTGCACACCGCTGACCTTGCACGAGAGGATGATCTGGTCGCCGTTCAGGCCCATTTCTTCCGCGCGGCGGGCCGACTCGATGGCCGAGGTGATCAGCGCCTCGTACATCACCTGGCGCGCCTCCCAGGGCCTGGCGCGGCGGCTGTTGGTGTCCATCAGCTCGGCCAGCAGCTCCTGGTCCAGGCTGCCCCAGTTCACGCCGATGCGCACCGCCTTGTCCCAGCGAATGGCGGCCTCGATCATCTGGCCGAACTGGCGGTCGCGCTTGTCGCCCTTGCCCACGTTGCCGGGGTTGATGCGGTACTTGGACAGCGCCTGCGCGCAGTCCGGGTAGTCGGTCAGCAGCCGGTGGCCGTTGAAGTGGAAATCCCCCACCAGCGGCACGGTCTCACCCATGCGGTCGAGCTGCTCACGGATGTAGGGCACCGCCTGCGCCGCCTCGGGCGTGTTGACGGTGATCCGTACGAACTCGGAGCCGGCCTGCGCCAGCTCCTTGACCTGGATGGCGGTGCCGATGGCGTCCACCGTGTCGGTATTGGTCATGGACTGCACGCGCACCGGCGCATCGCCCCCGACCGTGACCACGCGCGAACCCCAGACCACACGGGCCTGGCGGGAGCGCCGAGGGGCCGGCTGGGCAATGGCAATCGGGGCCAGATCGATCAGAGACTTGTCCACTTATTTCACCTCAAACCGCGCAACGTTGTCGCGCGAAACGGTGGTCAGCGCGAATGGCTTGCCACGCACAAACACATCGGTCACATCGGCCCGGCCGATCACCACCGCCAGAGGGAGCGTGCCCGAAACGGCCACCGACTCCCCCACTGCCAGATTCTTCTGCAGCGCAATGGTTCCGCCTGCATCGCGCACCTGCACCCACGAGGCGCCGCGCGCACTCAGGGTCAGCACGCTGGAGGCTGAGGCAGCCGCTTCGGGGGTCGATGCCGCCACGGCCGGGGTGGCCGCACCGGCTACCGCAGCAGCCGAAGGGCTTGCTGCAGGCACAGGAGCTGCAGGCGTCGCAGCAGGCGCGGCCACCACAGCCGCAGCGGGCGCGGGCACAGCGGCCGGGCCGGAGGCCACAGCCACGGGGGCTTGCGGCTCCTGGGCAGCCACGGGGGGAGACGCCGGCGCCTCATCCCCCGCGCTGCCACCGAACGGATTGCGGTCGGCAGGGACAAACATGATGGCCAGGGCACCCGCCAGCAAGGCCAGCACCACCACGGCGATGGCCCAGGACTTTTTGCCGCCCGAGGACGCTGGAGCGAAGGAGCCATTGCCCGCACTGGAGCTGCTGCCCTTGACCGGCGCATTGATCCCCGCATTGCCCGCCACCAGGCGCGGGCTCTTGCTTTGCGGCAGCAGCGCCAGAATGGGCGCCGGGTCGATCTTGAGGGTGCGGCACACGCTCGATGCCAGGGCCCGCACGAACACCGTGTCGGGCAGCACCGCGAAGTTGTCGGACTCCAGGGCCTCCAGCTTGGCCACCGGCACCTTCAGGGCCACCGCCAGCGCCGCAATGTGCAGGCCCGCCTCCATGCGCGCTTCGCGCAGCAAGGTACCGGCCGTCCGTCCCCCTGCCGTCTCTTGCGCCTCTGTGTGCACCGAAACCCCTGTCACCGAATCACTCATTGAAAGCCCCACGCTGATAGGCACCCGTCTCACGCGCTTCCGGGAAACGCCTGCGCAATTGATCACCCAGCTGGCGCATGGCCACCGTGTCGCCCAGGCCGCGCTCGACCTTGATGCCCAGCCACAGCGTTTCCGCATTCGAAAAATCGCTGTTGTTCAGGCGGCGGATGTAGAACTGCGCCCGCGTGAGCTCATTGCGGCGCATCAACAGGGACGCCAGGTGGTAGCCCACCACCGGGTTGGCCGCATCGAGCTCATAGGCCTTGAGCAGCGACTGCTCGGCCTCGGCCACCTGGCCGGCTTCCATCTGGCACAGGCCGCGCGCCATCAGCGTCTTGCTGCGCGCGGTGTAGGCCGGGTTGGCCAGGGCCGTCACGAAGCTCTGGTCGGCCTCGGCGTACTTGCGCTGCTGGCAATGCAGCCAGCCCAGGTTGTGCAGCAGATTGGGGTCGTTGCTGCGCAGGCCGAGCGCGCGGCGAAAGCTCTCTTCGGCCTGGCCGAACTCGTTGAGCCGCAGGTAGATCAGGCCGCGCAGGTTGAAGGCGTCGGAATAGGTGGGGTCGGCGACCAGGGCCTGCTTGACCTCGTCCAGCGCCACGGTGGTCTGCCCGTTCTCGAAGTAGTTGGTCGCCAGCTCCAGGCGGATACGCGCGCGGCGGCGCGCCTCGGGCTCATCGGACTGGGTGAAGACAGCACCGCCGGGCTCGCCGGCCGATGGGCCACTGCCGCCGCTCGCACAGCCCGAGAGCCCTGCCACGCCAGCCACCACCCCACAGGCCAGGAGCGCACAGCGGCCCATGCGCTGCCAGCGTTCAACCAATCCCACCATGTAGAGCCTCCTTCAAGTTCGTTGTGTCATGTCACCAGTTTGAGCGCGATTGTGCGCTGTTTGGCCATGCGTTCCGCCGCTTTTGTGCGATCTTTGACGTCGCCGGCCAATTGACCACAGGCGGCGTCGATATCGTCGCCGCGCGTCTTGCGCACCGTGGTCACGATGCCCGCGTCGCTCAGCAGTTTGCCAAAGGCCAGCACCTGCGCCTGTGACGAACGCAAAAGGCCCGACGCCGGGAACGGGTTGAAGGGGATCAGGTTGAACTTGCAACGCACGCCCGCGCCGCGTGCGGGCTTGACCAGGTCGATCAGTTGCTGCGCATGCTCGAGCTGGTCGTTGACCCCGTCCAGCATGCAGTATTCGAAGGTGATGAAGTCGCGCGGCGCATGTTCCAGGTAGCGGTTGCACGCGGCCAGCAGCTCTTCGATCGGGTATTTGCGGTTCAGTGGAACCAGGTTGTCACGCAGCGGATCGTTGGGTGCATGCAACGAAACGGCCAGGGCCACAGGGCAATCCTGCGCCAGCCGGTCGATCATGGGCACCACGCCCGAGGTGGACACCGTCACGCGGCGGCGCGACAGGCCGTAGGCATGGTCGTCCAGCATCACGCGCAGCGCCGGCACCAGGGCCGAATAGTTCTGCAGGGGCTCACCCATGCCCATCATCACCACGTTGGAAATGATGCGCTCCGTCTTGCCCAGGCGCGCGCGCAGCGCATGCTCGGCAAACCACAGCTGGGCCACGATCTCACCGGTGGTGAGGTTGCGGCTGAAGCCCTGGTGGCCGGTGGAGCAAAAGCGGCATCCCACGGCGCAACCGGCCTGGGAGGAAACGCACAGCGTGCCGCGGTCGTCCTCGGGAATGAACACCGCCTCGACCGCATTGCCGCCGCCTACGTCGAACAGCCACTTGACGGTGCCGTCGGCAGAGACATGCTCGGAGATGACCGGCAGCGCCTGCACGTGCGCGCAGCCCTTGAGCTTGTCGCGAAGGGCCTTGGCCAGGTCGCTCATGGCGTCGAAATCGCGCGCACCGCGCTGGTGGATCCAGCGGAACAGCTGGGTCGCGCGAAAGCGCTTTTCCCCGAGCTTTTCGCAGAAGGCAGCCAACCCGTCGAGATCGAACTCCAGCAGGTTGGTGGTCTTGGCCGGGGTCGCTGTCGCTGCCGCAGGCGCGGCAACCACAGCGGTGGCGGTTTCAGTCGTGGTCATAGCGGCATCCCTTCGGGTAACCGCTCGCAGTCGTCCCCATGGTGCGGCCGCCCCACCGGGGTGGGCTCAAGCATGGGGACCACCATCTCAGCGGGTGTAAATGTTCAGGCCGGGGAAGAAGAAGGCGATTTCGACGGCAGCCGTTTCGGCAGCGTCGGAACCGTGCACGGCGTTGGCGTCGATGCTGTCGGCGAAGTCAGCGCGGATGGTGCCGGCTTCTGCCTTCTTGGGGTCGGTGGCGCCCATCAGTTCGCGGTTCTTCAGGATGGCGTTTTCGCCTTCCAGGGCCTGGATCATCACGGGGCCGGAGATCATGAAATCGACCAGATCCTTGAAGAAGGGACGTGCCTTGTGCACGCCGTAGAACTGCTCGGCTTCCAGGCGCGACAGGTGCACCATGCGGGCAGCCACAACCTTCAGGCCGGCGGCTTCGAAACGGGCGTAGATCTGGCCGATCACGTTCTTGGCGACTGCGTCAGGCTTGATGATGGAGAGAGTGCGTTCGATTGCCATGGTGTTTTTCCTGATTGGATTGATATAAACGATGCGGATTCTTTTGCCCAGCGGACAAAACCCTCGATTCTAACCGTGCGCCGGGTAACCCCTGTGAATCAGCGGCCACGGCCACGGCGCGGGCCGCCACCACCACCGCCACCGGGGGCGCGCTGGGCCTGGCGGTGGCGCGAGAGGCTGTCAGTGCCGATGTAGCCGACCGAGGTCTTCATCGGATCGGGCTGGGCCGAGCCGCCACGCGCGCGGTCGGCATTGTTGTTGCCACCACCATTGCCACCCCGAGCGCCCTGGCCACCACCACCGCCGCCATCGCGGCGGGGCTTCTGGCCGCGCGGGCCGTTGGCACCGGCGCCCGGAGGTTGGTCACGGCGACTACCGTCGCCGCGCGGACCGCCACGGCGGATGTTGCCGCGCTTGTTGCCTGCGGGGGCAGCTTCGCCCGGCGCGGCATCGCCACGGTCTTCCAACGGGTCGCGCCCGGCGCCTGCGGCCTTCACCAGTGCGCGGATGTCGCTTTCGTCCAACTCCAGGAACGCACCGCGCTTGAGGCCGCGCGGCAGCACCATGGCGCCATAGCGGATGCGGATCAGCCGGCTGACCGCATGGCCCACCGACTCCAGCATGCGCCGCACTTCGCGGTTGCGGCCTTCGGAAATGGTGACGCGGTACCAGCAGTTGGCACCTTCGCCGCCACCGTCCTCGATGGAGCCGAAGGCGGCCATGCCGTCGTCCAGGCGCACGCCCTCGATCAGCTTGGCTTTTTCTTCATTGCTCAGGGCACCGAGCACGCGCACGGCGTATTCGCGCTCCAGGCCGAAGCGCGGGTGCATGAGCTTGTTGGCCAGCTCGCCCGAGCTGGTAAACAGCAGCAGGCCTTCGGTGTTCAGGTCCAGCCGGCCCACGGACTGCCACTTGCCCTGCTGCAGACGCGGCAGCTTGCGGAACACGGTGGGACGGTTTTGCGGGTCGTCGTGCGACACCACTTCACCCACGGGCTTGTGGTAGGCGATGACGCGTGCCGGTGGCGGATCGATGCGGTAGCGGATGGGCTTGCCGTTGACCTTGACCTGGTCGCCGAACTGGATGCGCTGGCCGATGTGGGCCGGCTCACCGTTGACCGAAATGCGGCCCTCCAGGATGAGCTGCTCCATCTCCAGCCGCGAACCCAGGCCGGCCTGCGCCAGCACCTTGTGCAGCTTGGGCGTCTCCACCTGGGGCAGGAGCACGCGCTTGAGGGGCACCTCCTCACCAGACTCCTCGTCCGCATCGAACTGGCCGGACACCACGTCCTCGAACTGGTAGCCCTGCACGCCGTGCTGCGGCCGGGGTCCCTTGGAGCCCTGGCCTTGGTGGTTCTGCCCCTTGCCATGGCCTTCCTTGCGACCCTCCCTGCGCTCCTGCGCATCGCCGCGCGGTGCGGCGGGGGCGTCGCCATAGATGCGCGCGCCGGGCGCACGGTCGACCAAGACCACGGCCGGCACAGGCGCCCTGCCCACCGCGTCGCCATCGGCCGCAGCAGAGGAATCCAGGGCAACCACGGGTTCCGCAGGCGCCACGGCCAGGGGCGGCACGTCCTGCACGGCCAGCTGCGGCGTGGACTGCGCCGCCTCGGCGCCATCGGCCACATCGGCAGCCACGCGGGGCTGGCGCGGCTTGCGGGGCTTTTTCACCGCAGGCTCGCCACCGGCCTCCGGTGCCGACGATGCCTCGGCAGGCGCCACGGGCGCCTCCACGGCGGCGGCTTCATCGGCCTGCACCACCGCCTTCTTGCGCGGCGCGCGGCGCGGCTTGGCGGGCGGCGTAGCCGCCTCGGGCGGTTGCTCGGAGCCGGGGGCGTCGGGCAATGCGTCGGGTGTCGTCGAATCGTTCATGGAAGCTTTCCCTGGATGCCACGGCGGGCATCGTCATCGTCATCGCGCAGCTCTTCATCGCTCTGCGCGCTCTTGTTCAAATCATCCGCAGCGGGTGCGGGGTCTGCCGGGCCGGTCTCGCCCGTCGTGTCTTCTTCGCCGCTGCCGGCCAGCAACTGGCTGTCCGGCTCCAGCCGGGCGGGCGCCTCTTGAGCCACGCCGTCGGCCGCCACATCGGGCACCGCAGCCTCGCCTTCAAGCGTGCCGTCCAGGTCCAGCAGGTTCTGCTGCACCTGCGTGCCACCCTCGCCGGCATGCCCACCGTCTTCAACGGATGGCACCGGGGCGGCGGCTTCACCGCCCTCCCCGCCTTGCGGCGCAGCCTGGGTACCGGGTTCATCACCCACGGCCTCCCCGGCAGCACCTTCTTCTTCCTCCGACCCGATCACGCCCTGCGCCGCAGCCGCCATGGCCTCCAGCACATTGGCATGGCCAGAGGCGTCCTCCAGCATGGGCAACTGGTCCAGCGAGGCCAGGCCCAGGTCGTCGAGGAACTGGCGCGTGGTGGCAAACAGCGAAGGTCGCCCCACCGTCTCGCGGTGGCCGATCACCTCGACCCAGCCACGGTCTTCAAGCTGCTTGATGATCAGGCTGTTGACCGTCACCCCGCGGATGTCCTCGATGTCGCCGCGCGTCACCGGCTGGCGGTAGGCAATGATGGCCAAGGTCTCCAGCACGGCGCGCGTGTACTTGGGCGGCTTTTCGGGGTGCAGCCGGTCCAGGTATTCACGCATTTCGGGGCGGCTTTGCAGGCGCCACCCGGTGGCCACCTGCACCAGCTCCACCCCGCTGTGGGCCCAATCGCGCTGCAGGTCGAGCAGCAGCAGCTTGAGCGTGTCCGTACCCAGGGCGTCGTTGAACAGCACCCGCATCTCGCGCAGCGGCACGGGCTGCTGCGCGCAAATCAGGGCAGTCTCAAGGACCCGTTTGGCATCCACCGTGTTCATGGTTCAGCGATTCCGGGAAAAAAGGCGGCACGTGTCGTGACAAGGGGCCACACCAACAGCAGGGATCCATCAAAGGGGCGCATATTGCGCGGCCGCTGGCGCGACGCGGGGGCCCGGCGGGATTCCGTCTTCGGGTTCAGGGCGTGGTGTTCACGCCCCAGGGCCGGTCAGGCCTGGAAACACAGATACCTGCGTTTCGCTATGCGCCATTGTAACGCAGGCCCCAAAAAGACAGCGCATCGCGCATATCCAGGGGCAGCGGTGCATGCAACTCCAGCGGCTGGCCCGTGACCGGATGGGTGAACGCCAGGCGAAAGGCGTGCAGCGCCTGGCGCTGCAATGCCCCCACAGGGGCGCCGCCATAGAGCACGTCAGCCACCAGCGGGTGGCCGATGGAGGCCATGTGCACGCGGATCTGGTGCGTGCGGCCGGTGTGCAGGGTGCACTCCACCCAGCAGCCTTGGTCGGCGCCTTCCAGCAGGCGAAAATCCGTGCGTGCCGGCTTGCCGGCATGGCTGGCGAGGTCGACCACGGCCATGCGCAGGCGGTTGCGCGGGTCGCGGCCGATGGGCTGCATCACCGTGCGGCGGGCATTGCCTGCCCAGGGCTTGTGCGCCAGCGCCAGGTACTGGCGGTGCACGGTGCGCGCGGCGATCATGGCCACCAGCGCGTCCATGGTGGCGCGCTCGCGCGCCACCACCATCAGGCCACTGGTGTCCTTGTCCAGCCGGTGCACGATGCCCGCGCGCGGCACCAGCAGCGCCTTGGGGTCGCGCGCCAGCAGGCCGTTGAGCAAGGTGCCGCTCCAGTTGCCGGGGGCCGGATGCACCACCAG
The DNA here is from genome assembly GCF_030704685.1 of Acidovorax sp. A1169. Taxonomy (GTDB): domain Bacteria; phylum Pseudomonadota; class Gammaproteobacteria; order Burkholderiales; family Burkholderiaceae_C; genus Acidovorax. The sequence continues at coordinate 155,843 of NZ_JAUZDX010000016.1, read as the reverse complement.
GCCGGCAGGCTTGTTCACCACCAGCAGGTGCTCGTCCTCGTAGACCACTTCGATGTCCATCGCCTCGGGCCGAAAGGCCTGGCTCTGCTGCGTGGGGCGCATCTCCAGGGTCAGGCTGTCGCCCGCCTTGACCTTGAGCGATGCCTTGGTGGCCGGGCTGCCATTCAGGCGCACCAGCCCCTGGGCCAGCAGTTGCTGCAGGTAGCTGCGGGACAGCTCGGGCACCAGCTCGGCCAGCGCCCGGTCCAGGCGGGCAGCATGCTGCGCCGTGCCCACCTGCATCTGGCGCAACTCGGCATCGGCACCGCCCGCTTCCTCGCTCGCCCACTCCTCGCCGGTCCCCTCCTCGTCCGGCCCGGGCAGGCCGGGTTCGGTGTCGGGGTGCGCGGGCGCCACCACGGCGCTCAACGTGCCGACAGGTAACGTGCGGGGTCCACCGGCTTGCCCTGGCGGCGGATCTCGAAGTGCAGCTTCACGCGGTCGGCGTCGGTGCTGCCCATCTCGGCGATCTTCTGGCCCTTGCGCACGGACTGGTCTTCCTTGACCAGCAGCGTCTGGTTGTGCGCATAGGCCGTGAGGAAGGTGTTGTTGTGCTTGAGGATCACCAGGTTGCCGTAGCCCCGCAGGCCGGCACCCGAATACACCACGCGGCCATCTGCAGCGGCCAGCACCGGGTCCCCGGCCTTGCCGGAGATGTCGTAGCCCTTGTTGCGCGCCTCGTCAAAGCCTGCCAGCAGCGAGCCCGATGCGGGCCAGATGAAGTTCAGGTCGTCCTCGCCCGCGCTTGGTGCCGGTGCGGCAATCACGGCCGGCGCAGGCGTGACAGGCTTGGCGCCGCTGGCGGTGGATGCGGGTGGCAGCGCGGTTCCAGTCGGCGCCGATGGGGTGATGGTCGTGGAGGTCACCGGGCGGGTGACCACACCGGTATCGGCGGCAATCACGGGCGGCGGGGTCGTGCCGGGTGCGACGACGCGCAGCACCTGGCCCACCTCGATCAGATTGGCGTTCTCCAGGTTGTTCCAGCGCGCGATGTCCTTCCAGCCCTGCCCGTTCTCCAGGCCGATGCGGATCAGGGTGTCACCGGGCTTGACGGTGTAGTAGCCGGGCTTTCCGGCATTCTCTGCCCCCGGCAGGGGCTTCATGGGGGCGGCCACCACCCCGGGCTGCGGCGATCCGGTCGTGGTGGTCATGGCACCGGCATAGGTTCCCCGGTCCTCCACAGGGGCCTTGGTCATCCGTGTTCCACAGCCCACCAACAGCAACGCCACGGTAAACCCTGCAACAAGACCACGCGATACCAACATAAGCATTTTCCCTTCAGGCAATCCCCGATTTTAGAGGGACAAAGTGAACCGGCTCGAGCACGCTTTGTTTCAACCCGTGTGGGGTCTTGTCAATCACCAGCAACATCTGCTGTCCGCCGGCCACCGCCATGGGCGCCACCAGCCTTCCGCCCACCGCCAACTGGTCGCACCATTCCTGCGGTACGGCGTCGCCTCCGGCTGCGGCGATGATGGCCGCATAGGGGGCGCCCTTGGCGTAGCCGAGCATGCCGTCGCCCAGCATCAGGTGCACATTGGCCAGGCGAAACGGGCGCAGGTTGTCGCGCGCCTTGTCGTGCAGGCCGCGCAGGCGCTCGATGGTGTAGACCTCGCGCGCCAGCAGGCCCAGCACGGCCGCCTGGTAGCCACAGCCGGTGCCAATCTCCAGCACGCGGCCCAAACCGGCGGGTCGGGCACTCTCGGCCGAGAGCAGCAGCTCGCACATGCGCGCCACCACGCTGGGTTTGGAAATCGTCTGCCCCAGGCCGATCGGCAGGCTGGTGTCCTCGTAGGCCTGGTTGACCAGGCCACTGTCCACGAAGCGGTGGCGCTCCACCGTCGCCAGCGCCTGCAGCACGGCAGGCGAGGTGATGCCGCCGGCCGCGAGTTTTTGCACCATGCGGTTGCGCACCGCCGCCGAATCGAGGCCCACGCCCACCGCCGTAGCGGCCGGGGCCCGCTGGCCCAGCCCGGCCCCGGCGCCCTTGGGTACGCCAGCGCCCGCCCCTGCAGGGCGTGGTGCGGGTGCTCCGCTGCCCGGGAGCCTGGCGGGAAAGCCGGGACGCCGCTGCATCACATGCCCGCCGCGAGCTTCGAGGCGGTCTGCGCCCAGTAGCCCAGGTTGTCGTGGTCCGTGAGATCAACCTTCAGGGGGGTGATGGCCACATGCCCCTGCGCCGTGGCATGGAAATCAGTGCCCTCGGCATCGTCCTTGGCCGCGCCCGCGTTGCCGATCCAGTACATGGCCTCGCCGCGCGGGCTTTCCTGCACGATCACGCGCTCGGCCGCATGCCGGCGCCCCAGGCGGCACAGCTTGATGGGCTTGAGCGCCGCCAGCGGCATGTTGGGGATGTTCACGTTGAGCAGCCAGGGCACCTCGGTCACGAGGCTCTGCGCCAGCATCTGCTCCACGATCTCGCGCGCCTTGGCGGCGGCCGCCTCGATCTCGCCCCAGCCCTTGTCCACCTGCGAGAAGGCAATGGCCGGCACGCCGAAGAGATAACCCTCCATGGCGGCGCCCACGGTGCCCGAGTAGATCGTGTCGTCGCCCATGTTGGCGCCGTTGTTGATGCCCGAGACCACGAGGTCGGGCCGGTAGCCGAGCAAGCCCGTGAGGGCGATGTGCACGCAATCGGCCGGCGTGCCGTTCACATAGCGAAAGCCGTTGGCCGCCTTGGTCACGGTCAGCGGCGAATGCAGGGTCAGCGCGTTCGACTTGGCACTGTTGTTGTGCTCGGGCGCGACCACTTCCACCTCCACGCCCGCGAGCGTCTTGAGCGCGCCATGCAGCGCCACGATGCCAGGGGCCTGGAAGCCGTCGTCGTTGGAAATCAGGATCTTCATGGATAGTGGTCGGGGTTTGCCTTGGATTGTAGGACGCGACCGACGCAAGCGCGCTCTCCGTCGCTCGGGGGACATCGCGCGCCACGACGCCGCGCCTATCATCCGGCGCATCACCGACTGGAGACTTTCCCCATGCACGCTTGGCTTTGCACCAACCCCACCGGCGTCGAGGCCCTGGCCTGGACCGAACTGCCCACGCCCACGCCCAAGGCGGGTGAGGTGCTGATCGAGATCAAGGCCGCCAGCCTGAACTTCCCCGATCTGCTGATCGTGCAGAACAAGTACCAGATGAAGCCGCCGCTGCCCTTCGTGCCCGGCTCGGAGTACGCGGGGGTGGTGCAGGCCGTGGGCGAAGGCGTCACCCACCTGCAGGTCGGCCAGAACGTGGCCTGCCTATCGGGCACCGGGGGCTTTGGCACCCACACGATTGCACCCGCCGCGCTGTGCATGCCGCTGCCGCCGGGCTTCTCGCATGTGGATGCGGCTGCCTTCATCATGATCTACGCCACGTCCTACCATGCGCTGGTGGACCGGGCACAGCTCAAGGCCGGCGAGACGGTGCTGGTGCTGGGCGCCGCCGGCGGCGTGGGCACTTCGGCCATCCAGATCGCCAAGGCCATGGGCGCGCGCGTGATCGCCGCCGCCTCCAGCGACGAGAAATGCGCGCTGTGCACCTCCATCGGTGCCGACGCCACCATCAACTACAGCAAGGAGAACCTGCGCGAGGCCATCAAGGCGCTGACCGATGGCAAGGGCCCCGATGTGATCTACGACCCCGTGGGTGGCGATTTCGCCGAGCCGGCGTTCCGCTCCATCGCCTGGCGCGGGCGCTACCTGGTGGTGGGCTTTGCCTCGGGCCCGATCCCGGCGCTGCCGTTCAACCTGGCGCTGCTCAAGGGCGCCTCCATCGTCGGCGTGTTCTGGGGCGACTTCGCCAAGCGCGAGCCCAAGGCCAATGCCGCCATGATGGGCGAGCTGGCCCAGTGGTACGCCAAGGGCAGGATCAAGCCCGTGATCGACCGCACCATGCCCATGGCCGAGCTGCCCGCCGCCTACGCGCACATGGGCTCGCGCGGTGTGATGGGCAAGCTGGTCATGGTCAACTGACACCGAAAACAGACGCCATGGCGGCGTCTGTAACGGAAAGCATGGCGCTGTGTCAAACTCGCGGTTCAACGCAGCCCCTGTTACTGGTGCCCGCCCATGGCCGACCGTCAACCCTACGAAATCGCACGCGAAACGCTCAAGCAGTTGGCGGCCCGCCGACTGGCGCCCACACCGGACAACTACCTGTCCATCTACGATGAAATCGCAGGTGCGCGCAGTGCTGCGCCGTTTCCCGACGCACAGCTGGCCAGCATCCTGCGGCTGATTCCCGCCCAGACCCCGGCGCAAAAGCGCCTGCTCGGCCAATTCGAGAAAGCCGTCACCAACAAGGATTGGAGCGGCCTGCAGAGCGTGCTCGTCGGCTATGCCAACCTGGGCCTGAGCCCTGCCGCCGCCGCGCCGGTCGAGGTGGCAAGCCCCGCCCCCGTCAGCGTCCTGCCGCAGGATCTGGCCGAACTGCTGGCCCGCCTGATCGACAACCTCCTGCCGGCGCTGGGCGAGGACGATGCGCGCGTGCACGACATGGCCGGGCAGCTCACCACGTTCCTGCGCGAGCCCTCGCCGCTCATCCCCACGCTGATGCTGATGCTGGGCAACTTCACCTACCGGCTGTCGTTTGCCACCGAGGACCAGGCTGCCATCCGCGCAGGGCTGCTGGAACTGCTGCACATGGTGTTCGAGAACATCGCCGTGCTCAGCGCAGACGACCGATGGCTGCAAGGCCAGGCCGAGGCGCTGATGACGGCGTCCACCCCGCCGCTCACGCTGCGCCGGCTCGACGATGTGCAACTGCGCCTGAAGGACGTGATCTTCAAGCAGACCGAGGCCAAGGCGCGCACCATGGAAGCCCAGGAGCAGATGAAGGAGCTTCTGGCCACCTTCATCGAGCGCCTGGCCCTCATCACCGCGTCCAGCACCACCTACCAGGGCACCATGGAGCGCTGCGCCGACCTGATCGGCAAGGCCGCCAGCCTGCAGGAGATCGCGCCGGTGCTGGAGGAGGTGATGACCGCCACGCGCAGCATGGCCCTGGACACCAAGCTCACCCACACCGAGCTGCTGGACCTGCGCGAGCGCACCGAGGCCAAGCACGCCGAAGTCACCAAGCTGCAGCAGGAGCTCGACCGCGCCAGCGCCCAGGCGCGGCACGACCCGCTGACCGGCACCCTCAACCGCAAGGGCCTGGACGAGGCCATGGAGCGCGAGATCGCCCGTGCCCGCCGCATGGGCGCGCCGCTGTGCTTTGCGCTGCTGGACATCGACAACTTCAAGCTCATCAACGACCGCCTGGGCCACAGCGTGGGCGACGCCGCCCTGGTGCACCTGGCGAAGGTCACGCGCGAGGTGATGCGCCCGCAGGACCTGCTGGCCCGCTACGGCGGCGAGGAGTTCGTGCTGCTGCTGCCCGACACGGCGGTGGAGGCCGGCGTGGCCGCCATGACGCGCCTGCAGCGCGAGCTGACCACGCGCTTCTTCCTGCAGGGCAGCGAAAAGATCCTGATCACCTTCAGCGCAGGCGTGGCGCAATTGCATGACTCGGAAACCAGCTTCGACGCCATCAAGCGCGCCGACCAGAGCATGTACCTGGCCAAGCGCTCGGGCAAGAACCGCGTGATGGCGGCATGAGCCCCCGCCGGTGACGCCGCAGCAACGCCGCTCGTTCCTGCTGCTGGCCGCCCACGGTGCTGCCGCAGCCACCCTGCCCCGCTGGGCCTGGAGCCAGCCGCAGCGCCAGCAGCGCAACCCCTTCGCGCTGGGCGTGGCCAGCGGTGACCCCAGCGCCAACGGCGTGGTGCTCTGGACCCGCCTTGTCCCCACAGAGCCCGGCCAGGCCAGCACGCCCCTCACCGTGCACTGGGAACTGGCCGACGACGAGGGCTTCCAGCGCATCGTCCAGCGCGGCCAGGCCACGGCCCTGCCGGGTCTGGGCCACAGCGTGCATGTGGAGTTGGCCGGTCTGGCGCCGGGCCGCTGGTACCACTACCGCTTCATGCATGGCGACGCCGTGAGCGCCACCGGCCGCACGCGCACCGCACCGGCGGCCGATGCCCTGCCCGAACGCCTGCGCGTAGCTTTTGCCTCGTGCCAGCGCTGGGAGCATGGCCACTACGCTGCATGGCGCCATGTGCGCACCGATGCGCCCGACCTGGTGCTCTTTCTGGGCGACTACATCTACGAGTACGCCAGCCCGCGCGACAGCACGGGCCTGGCGCGCGTGCACGGCCTGCGCCTGGCCACCACCCTGGCCGACTACCGCGATCGATACGCGCTGCACAGGAGCGACCCGGCCCTGCAGGCCGCCCATGCCGCCTGCCCCTGGCTGGTGACCTGGGACGACCACGAGGTGCAGAACGACTACGCCGGCACCACGGGCAAGGGCGACCCCATGGCCTTCCTGACCCAGCGCAGCGCCGCCTGGCAGGCGTTTTACGAGAACATGCCCCTGCGCGCCGCCAGCCTGGTGCAGCGCGACACCACCGCCCCGCAGCTGTACCGGCGCCTGGCCTGGGGGCGGCTGGCACAGCTGCATATGCTCGATGCGCGCCAGTACCGCAGCGTGCAGGCCTGCCGCACCGCCAGTGCCAGCGGTGCCGGCGCGGTGCGCCCCAGGGACTGCGCCGAACTGGCCGAGCCCACCCGCAGCTTCCTGGGCACCGCCCAGGAGCAGTGGCTGGATGCGGGCCTGGCGGCCGACGCAAAGGACGGCCGCACCCGCTGGAGCGTGGTCGCGCAGCAGACCCTGTTCTCGCCGCGCCACTACCCCTCGGGCGTGGTCTCCACCGACAGCTGGGACGGCTACCCCGCCGCGCGCGCCCGCCTGCTGCAGTCCGTTGCGCAGCATGCCCCACGCAACACCGTGCTGCTGGGCGGTGACATCCACCAGAACTATGTCTGCCGCGTGCTGGCCGACGCGGCCCGGCCCGATGCGCCGGTGATCGCCAGCGAGTTCTGCGGCACCTCCATCAGCTCGCGCTCGGGCACCACGCAAGAGAAGGTGGACGCCGTGGTGCGCAACAGCCCGCACGTGCTGCTGGCCCGCTGCGAGCAACGCGGCTATGGGCTGGCCGACATCACACCCGCTCGCTGGACCACCACCCTGCGCGTGTTGGACGACCCGCTGCGCGAGGACAGCGGGGGCCGCACGCTGGCGCGCTTTGTCGTTGAAGACAAGCGCGCAGGGCCTGTCGCCGCCTGATCCATAGCCACCGAACCGATAGCGACCCAGCCCCTGCCGGCGGACCTCCTGCGTGGATACGGGTTCAATCCTTGCGTCTGCCAGCAACACCCTGCGCTTGTAGCAGCCTGGAAAAAGGGAGCGCTGCGACCCTGCCTGCGATTTACCATGGTTCTTATCCCAGCCCCCTTGGAGGCAAGCCATGCGCAAGACACCCACCTCAAGAAGGCCCCGGTGGCGGAGGCCTACTTCTACAAGCCCGATGGGCACGCACGCGACGTGGGCTTCAACCTGCGCAACCCCGAGCTGGGTGCCGTGCCGTGCTGCGCCGCATCGCGGCCGAGGGCAGCAAAGCCCTTCATGAGGGCGAGATCGCCCAGGCCATCGTGGACAAGGGGCAAAAGCACCCCACCAACCCCGGCAGGCTGAGCATGGCCGACCTGGCCGGCTACCAGCCCAAGAAGCGCGAGCCCCTGTGCCACGACTACCAGGTGGCGAGCAAAAGCTACCGCATGTGCGGCTTTCTGCCACCCAGCTCGGGCGCCATCGCCATCGCGCAGATCCTGGGCATCCTCAAGAACACCGATGCCGCCGCCATGACGCTCGAAGATGGCCTGCCCACGGCCGACTGGCTGCACTTGTACACCGACGCCGCGCGCCTGGCGTTTGCCGACCGGGCCCTGTACGTGGCCGACCCTGACTTCGTGCAGCCGCCCGCCGGCAGTTGGGCCAGCCTGATCGCGCCGGCCTACCTGGCCGAGCGCGCCAAGCTCATCGGCACGCAAAGCCTCAAGCTCGCCCAGCCCGGCAAGCCTGGTGCCGTGGCCACCAGCTACGCGCCCATGCCTGACCAGCCCGAGTACGGCACCAGCCACATCAGCATCGTCGACGCCTTCGGCAATGCGGTGGCGATGACGACGACCATCGAAGACCAGTTCGGCGCACGGCAGATGGTCAAGGGCTTTTTGCTCAATAACGAGCTCACCGATTTCAGCTTTGCACCGGCCGACGCACAGGGCCAGCCGATCGCCAACCGCGTACAGCCGGGCAAGCGGCCGCGCTCGTCGATGTCGCCCACCCTGGTGTTCGACAAGGCCACGGGCGAGTTGCTGATGAGCGGCGGCAGCCCGGGTGGGGCGGCCATCATCCACTACACGGCCAAGACGCTGTACGGCGTGTTCAACTGGGGATTGATGCCGCAGCAGGCAATCTACCTGCCCAACTTCGGCTCGATGAACGGGCCTTCGTTGCTGGAGGAAAAGCGGTTCCCGTCGCTTACCGTGGAGACCTTGAGGGCGCGCGGGGCGGAGGTGCGGGAGATGAACATGACCAGTGGCTTGCAGGCCATCACGCGGGGGCATGCGCATTGGAAGATGCTGTGGTTTGGGGGGGGGGGGGCGGATCCGCGGCGTGAAGGGGTTGTGATGGGGGACTGAGCTGGCTCTTCATGCATCGTCGGTCCAGTCCGTTGGAGTCGTGCGGTTTGCCTGGTTGAAGAGCGGAGGCCGGGATGTGCGCCCGGCGGCGCACCCACCTTCTTTTGCGTCGCCAAAAGAAGGTGGGCCAAGAAAAGGCGACCCCCAGTCTGCGTCCCCCATTCGCCCTGTCGGGCGAACGGGGGCAACCTGCGATGCTCGGGCCTGGGGTGGTGCCGATGAACTCGCTGCGTTCTTCGAACTCCGCTCAGACAGCATCGGCAAGCTAGAGCACGAAGTGCGTGTGTCCTTCGGCACACGCACCCACCCCAGGCCCTGCGCTTCTCGGCGCAGCCAGCAGGGGTGGGGAGCGGGGAAAAAGACGGCTGCTGCTTCGCAGCCGCGCCGGGTGTCGGTTACGCGCTGTGCGCTGCCGACGGGCGGCGCAGCCGCCCTGGCGAGCCGAGCGCAGCGAAGGACCACAGGCCGAGCGAAGCAATGGCCCGTATGGAGCCCGCTCCCACCCCCTTCTGACCGTGCCGAGAAGCGCAGGGCCTGGGGTGAGCGCGTGCCGAAGGACACGCGCATCGTTGTCTGACTCACCGCGGTTGTCCGAGCGGAGTTCACCCGCAGGGGGAACGCAGCGAGTTCCGCGGTGCACCCCAGGCCCGAGCATCGCAGGCTGCTCCCTCGCCACCGGCGAGGGGGACACGGGCAGCGGGGTCGCCTTTCTTTGGGGTACTTTTCTTTGGCGAAGCAAAGAACAAGTACCTCGGCCGCCGGGCCGAGACCCGGCCTCCGCCCTCAACCCAAGCACACCGTCAAAACAGCACACATTACTGCTCTGCAATCACATCCACAAAAACCAGGGGCTCGGTGCCCGTGTTCGCAAGTCCGTGCGATTCGTTCTTGCGCACGATGGTCACGTCCCCAGCCTTCACGGCCACATCCTTGCCATCCTTGTCCTTGAAGGTGCCACGGCCCGAAATGATGATGTAGGTGTCCTCATTCGTCGTGTGCTTGTGGTAGCCGATGGAGTCGCCAGGCTTGAGGGTGAGCCAGCTGATTTCCTTGATCGCCTGGTCCTTCAGGGCCTTGTCGCGCGTGAAGGCGTATTCACCCATCAAGGTGCCCTTGCCGCCACCGGCAGCCTCCTTGTTGACCTTGATGAGTTCTTCCTTGGTGAACACGTCGGCCAGGGCCGGTGTGGCAGCGAGGGACAGGGCCATGGCTGCGCACGCAGCCCATGCAGAAATTGCTTTTGTCATATGTCTCCAGTGTTGTTGTCGCGGCAGCGCATGGCGCACTGCAGGTGGAGATATTAGGGCCGACTGCCCAGCCTGCGTATAGGTTGTCAGGAATCTGAAGGCCCGTCATCCCAGCAGCCTGGGCAGCGCCGATGCCAGCATCGCCACGCCCGAGAGCGTGAGCATGCCCAGCACGATCTGGCGAAAGCGCGCCTCGCTGATGCCGTGGTACAGCCGCGCGCCCAGCAGCACCGGCACCAGCATGGCCGGCAGCGCCACGGCCAGGTAGGGCAGCATGGGCGCTGTGACCATACCCGTGGTCAGGTAGGCCAGCATGGTCACGAGCAGCATGGCCAGGTTGAAGTTCTGGATCACGGCGCGCTGCGCGTCCTTGTCCCAGCCGCGCAGCGTGCACCACAGCGTGGGCAGCACGCCGGTGAAGCCGCCGATGCCGCCCATCACCCCGCCCGCCATGCCCACCACCGCATCGGCCAGCCGCCCGCCGCGCGTCAGGCGCGGCAACTGTTTGGCCATCAGCATGGCCGGGCACCACAGCACCAGCAGCGTGCCCAGCACGAGCTTGAAGGCGTCCATGTCCAGCCGCAGCAGCAGCGCCACACCGATGGGGATGCCCGCCAGCCCACCGAGCACGAAGGGCATCAGCCGCAGTTTGTCGAAGCCCCGGCGCACCGAGAACGCCGCGAGCACCTGGCCCGTGAGCGAGCCGGCTACCACCAGCACGGCAGCCAGGCGCGGCTCCAGCGTCCAGGCCCAGAGCGACATCGCCGTCAGGCCAAAGCCAAAGCCCGAGAGCCCTTGCACAAAGCCTGCGGCGACTGCGCCCAGCGCCACCACAGTGAATACCGAATCCATTGCCTCTCCCTTGTTGTACGGTGCCTGCCCGTCCAGCACCTGCATCGAATTGTGGTCGGTTCATATAAGCAAACCATCAGCAATTACTATCTACCCATGCGATTTTCCGCATACCCTTTTCAACCCGCCATGCATCCCCACGACACCAATGCCGCCCAGGCCCTGCAGGCCCGCCTGGCCTCGCGCCTGAAGATGCGGCACCTGGTGCTGCTGCAGCAGATCGAAACGCACGGCACGCTCACCCGCGTGGCGCACCACATGGCCACCAGCCAGCCGGCCATCACGCATGCATTGGCTGAAATCGAGTCGATCTTCGGTGCTCCGCTGTTCGAGCGCTCCGCACGCGGCATGGTGCCCACCGCGCTCGGCACCCTGGCGCTGGCCCACGCGCGCACCATGCTGCAGGACCTCACCCACTGGGCGCTGGACATCGAAGCCACCAGCGCCGGCCGCGCCGCCCACCTGCAGATCGGCGTGATCCCCTTCGTGCCCGGCCGCCTGCTGGCCGCCGCCATCGGCCAGACGCGGCCGCGCGGGCTGCGTGCCACCGTGGGCATCCATGAAGGCACCAGCGACCACCTGCTGCAGCGCCTGCGCGCGCACGAACTCGACTGCGTGATCGGCCGCGCCTCCGCAGTGCTCGACATGGATGGACTGGTGCACGAGGTGCTCTACCACCAGGAGCCCCGCCTGATTGCCCACCGTCGCCTGTCGGCGCGGCTGGCGCGGCGCCCGCTGTCATGGCCCGAGCTGGCCGAACTCGACTGGGTGCTGGGCGCACGCCAGACCCCCATGCGAGAGCAGATCACCGACTTCTTCCTGCGTGCCGGCGTAGCCCCGCCGCAGGCCTATGTGGAGAGCCTGTCATCCAAGGTCATCGGCGAGTTGATCGCGGCCAGCGAACGCGCCGTCTCCATCGTGCCGGCAGACATCGCACAGGAGCTGGTGCGCATTGCCGGCGTGGCCATCGTGCCGCACCGCTTCGGCTGGACGCTGCCGCCCATCACGCTGTTCCAGCGCTTCGAGGGCGCGCAGTATGCGGAGGTGGCGTTGCTGGCACAGGCATTGCGCGATGCGGCGGCCGGGTTTGCAGCAGAGCAGGCCTGACCTGGGGCAGGCGCCGGCGCGGGAGACCGTTGGTTCGAGTCCGATCACGCCGTGAAAAAACAAGCCCTCTTGCGAGGGCTTGTGTTCAGCGCGTCAGAACGCCGCCGTGAGCGGGTTCGGGCCGATACGCCCTTCGGCCTGATCCAGTTGGGCGATGGCCGCCATGTCCTGTGCATCCAGCGCAAAGTCGAAGACATCCGCGTTCTCGGCAATGCGGCCGGGGTTGACCGACTTCGGGATCACGACGTTGCCCACCTCGATGTGCCAGCGCACGACGACCTGTGCCGGCGTCTTTCCATGTTTGGCGGCGATGGCCTGGATGCCCGCATCCTCCAGCAACTGCCCCTGGCCCAGCGGGCTCCAGGCCTGCGTGGCGATGCCATTTGCAGCGTGGTATTCACGCAGCCGGCGCTGCTGAAAGCGCGGGTGCAGCTCGATCTGGTTGAGCACGGGCTTGGCACCGGTCTCCAGCACGAGCCGGTCCATGTGCTCAGGCTCGAAGTTGGAGACGCCGATGGAACGCACCCGCCCTTCGGATTGCAGGCGGACGAAGGCGCGCCAGGTGTCCACGTACAGATCGCGCGAAGGGTTCGGCCAGTGGATCAGGTACAGGTCGAGCACATCAAGGCCCAGCAACTGCATGCTGGCGTCGAAGGCGCGCAGCGTGGTGTCGAGGCCCTGCTCGGCGTTCCACAGCTTGGTGGTGATGAACACCTCGTCGCGTGGCACGCCGCTGGCACGAAGGCCCTCGCCCACGCCCGCCTCGTTGCCGTAGATGGCGGCCGTGTCGATGTGCCGATAGCCCGATGCCAGGGCCGCCTTCACGGCCTGTGCTGTGGCATCGGCCGGGGTGCGCCATACGCCCAGGCCGAGCTGGGGGATGGAGCGGCCGTCGTTGAGTAGCAGGGAAGGATGCGGCTGGGTCATGGCTGGGTTCCTGGCGTCTGGCAGTTGGAAGGTTCGATCCGCTGCATGCGGCTTTACAAGGCATCTTCGCACGCATGCCAATTTGCTGCACACCCGCGTCCAATGGCGCCAGTCGAAGAGACTGCAGCCACCCGCGCGGCCACTTGCCATTGACCCGGTTGGCTGCCAAATGAAATATTTCCATGGCGCCCACCAAAGTGCATCCATATGCAACCGCCCCAAAACAGGGAGCACCATAGGTCAAGCCGTGCGCGGGTGAACGTGGCCTACAAACGCGCTCTTGGCAGATACGTCTGCACACGTTTTGCAATTAATTAACGCAAATTAACTGAGGCGGCTACGCAACTGCGGTAGACGGCGCGATGGACTGCATGCCTATGATTTGGCCACAACAAACGCACACGGATGCAGGGTGGGAAAAACATGCAATACACGATGATCAAACGCGCGCACCGCAGTGCGCGCTTGGGAGCCCTGGGCGCATTGGCGCTGGGCCTGGCCGCCTGCGGTGGCGGCAGCCCGGACAGCGGCGGCAGCGGGCAGGAGGCTTCTCAGTCTTCGTCCAACGTGGTCTATGTCCAGCACAAGTCCGCGTACGAAGTAACGGCTGCAGCGCCCAGCCAGCCGGGCGTGGCGATCAAGCCTGTGACCGCAACCTCGTCGGCGGTGGAAAATCCCGGTATGTCGGCCAGCGCGGCCATCGACGGCAACCCGAACAGCCGCTGGGGCAGCACCTTCGTGGACGACGCCTGGATCCAGTTCGACTTTGGCGCCAAGGTCGACGTGGGCTACATGAAGCTCGTCTGGGAGCGCTCCTACGGCAAGGAATACGCGTTGCAGGTCTCGCAGGATGGGAGCACCTGGACGCAGATCCGCTATGTCACCAATGGCAAGGGCGGCACCGAGGAGTTCCTGAATCTGGGCATGAGCGCGCGCTACATCCGCCTGCAGGGCGTGGCACGGGCCGGAGGCTACGGCTACTCGCTGTTCGAGGTGGAGTTCAAGACGCCGGGCACCGACAACACCCAGGGCGTGGGCGCGACCTCTGCCTGGCGCTACCCGGCCAACGGCCAGGGGTTGGCACCCTTGCCCGCCGCGCCCGAGGCCGCCGAGCTGACCCAGTTCCGCCTGGCCGACGGCACGCTGGTGACGCGCTTCGGCGCACGCGCCCTGGGCCGCCATGGCCGCGAGCGTGGTGAAGAATGGAACGAGATCGGCTTTGGCCCCAACGACACGGTGGACCCGGTCACAGGCGCCCCGGTGGACAAGGGCCCCGGCGCGCACCTGACCTTCGTGACGCAGTATTTCCAGAACCGCACCTGGGGCATGGAGATCCTCGACAACAGCCGCGTGGCCGGCGTCACCAAGCCCACGCTGGTGGTCAACCGCTACACCACGGTGGACTTTCTGCCGGGCGACACGGCGTTCTTCCGCGCCTTCGACCGCCCCGGCGTCACCGGCTACGGCTGGATGAACCCGGGCGAGCTGGTGGACCGCAACGTCAAGGTCTGCGCACCCACGCCCTACCCGGCCAATGGCCGCCTGGCCAGCCCCGATGGCATCAACGGCCCCTGCACCCTGCGCATCAAGGACTACCCGGGCCACGGCGGCTTGGGCGCCGATGGCCTGCCCAACGGCACCAACGTGCCCTCGCGCGCGCTGGTGGCCGGCGATGCCATCGAGGTCTCTCCCGCGATGTTCAGCACGCGCGAATCCATGTCCTCCAAGGGCGACAACGGCGGCATTCGCTACTACTCGGCCGAGTGGCTGTACGTGGTGGGCACCGGCCTCGTGCCCTGGTATGGCGTGCAGCCGCGGCTGAACTCGGCACCGCTGCCGGCGATCACGCTCTCGGGCGGCACGGGCTCGGTCTCGTACAACTACTCGGACAACGGCGCCTCGATGTTCCAGCAGCCGTTCAACAACGTGGGCATGCAGAACATGCAGCGCTTCGTCGAGGGGCGCCGGTTGATCCACACCAACTTCGACACCGGTGCCCACAGCGAACCGGGCAACGACCCCTACACGCCCGCCGCCAAGCTGCAGGGCACGCACTTCAACCAGTCGGCCTGCGTGGCCTGCCACGTCAACAACGGCCGCAGCCCCGCGCCGATGCAGGTCAACCAGCGCCTGGACAGCATGTCGCTGCAGACCGCCAGCCTGGGCGATGCCGGCCAGCAGCAACCCCACCCGCGCTACGGCAGCGTGCTGCAGATGAACGCCCGCGCCGCCACCGGCGAAGCGCAGGACTGGGGCAACAGCGTGCGCGTGGCCAAATTCGAGACGCGCAATGTGCGACTGGCCGATGGCAGCGTGGTGGAGCTGCGCAAGCCCGTGCTCGGCTTTGACGGCCCGGTGCCGGCCGTGCATTCGCTGCGTGCCGCGCCGCCCATGATCGGCATGGGCCTGCTCGAAGCCGTGCCCGAGGCCGACATTCTCGCCCGCGCACGCACCGTGCCGGATGCCGATGGCGTGAAGGGCGTGCCCAACTATGTGTACGACCCCGAGACCGGCGTGGTGCGCCTGGGCCGCTTCGGCTGGAAGGCGTCCAAGGCCACGCTGCGCCAGCAGGCCTCCACGGCGCTGCTGCAGGACATGTCGGTCACCTCCACCGTCTACCCCTCGCGTGATTGCAACTACGGCCCCACCGCCTGTGCGGCAGGCGTGCGCAAGCCCGGCATCACCGAAGCCGACCTGGCGTCGATCTCCAACTACCTGGCCCTGGTGGCCGTGCCCGCCCAGCGCAGCCAGGCCAGCGGCTTCCCCAAGGGCGTGGCACCGCTGGACGAGCACCGCGTGAACCCGCAGCAGGTCACCCTGGGTGCCAAGCTGTTCGACAGCCTGCGCTGCGTGGCCTGCCACACGGCCGAGATGAAGACGGGCTCGGGCCACCTGTTCGCCGAGCTGCGCGACCAGACCATCCGCCCCTACACCGATCTGCTGCTGCACGACATGGGTGCCGAGTTGGTCGACAACTTCGCCCAGGGCCAGGCCACGGGCGCGCTGTGGCGCACCGCGCCGCTGTGGGGCATCGGCTATACAGAGAAGGTGATGGGCGCAGGTCAGGCCGCCAAGGTGGGCTACCTGCACGACGGCCGGGCCCGCTCGCTGACCGAGGCAGTGCTCTGGCATGGCGGCGAGGCCGATGCGGCACGCCGCCGCTTCGAGGCGCTGCCCACGGCGGACCGCGAAGCGCTGCTGGCGTTCCTGCGGTCGCTGTGATCCAGCCCTGAAGGCCGCCGCGGGCACATCGCCTGCGGCGGCCTTTTTTTTGTTCTAGTACAAAGTCGTGCGTTGGCGCTCCGGCAGCGCCTGGTCATAGGCCGCGCCATCGAAGCTCTGGCTGATGGCCGAGAGGATGGCGCCGGGTGTGGGCACGGGCCGGGGCACACCGGGCTCGGTGGCCTCCCACAAGCGCGAGCGCAGGATGGCGCGCGCACACTGGAAGTACACGGCCTCCACCGCGATGCGCACCACGCACTTGGGCGCCTGGCCACTGACCACGAAGCGCTCCATCAGATCGGGTGCCGTGGTGATGCTGGCGCGGCCATTGACCCGCAGCGTCTCGCCCACGCCGGGGATCAGGAACAGCAGCGCCACGCGCGGGTCGGCCACGATGTTGCGCAGGCTGTCCACGCGGTTGTTGCCGCGCCGCTCGGGCAGCAGCAGGGTGCGCTCGTCCAGCACCTGCACAAAGCCCGGCGCATCGCCGCGCGGCGAGGCATCGAGCCCGCCCTGGCCGGAGGTGGCCAACACCGCGAAGGGAGATGCCTCGATCATCGCGCGGTACGAGGGGTGCACGAAGGGCACCTCCTTGGACAGCGAGGCCTCGCCGGGCGTGCCGAACAAGGCTTCGAGCTGGGCAATGCTCTCGATGGAATGGGCGGTATCGACAACGGTGGCGGTCATGTCAGGTTCCAGGGGTTGATGGCGAAGATTGCGGGTGTCATGGCCGCCATGGTGCAGCGCGGCAGCGCCAGCGGCAAACGAGTTTACGGCCGCCCATGCGTGAGAAAATCACACACATGACACCCCGCCTGCCCCCGCTCAATGCCGTGCGCGCCTTTGCCGCTGCAGCACGCCACCAGAGCTTCACGCTGGCGGCGGCCGAGCTGTTCGTGACGCATGGTGCCATCAGCCGGCAGGTCAAGGCGCTCGAAGAATTCCTGGGCGTGGCGCTGTTCGAGCGGCGCGTGCGGCAGGTGTCGCTCACGCCCGAGGGGCAGCACTTCTTTGCCGAGGTGGCGCCGGCGCTGGAACAGATCGGCGCGGCCGCCCGGGCGCTGATGGACGAGGCACCCGCGCGCACGGTCACCATCAACGTGCGGCCCTCGTTCGCGGTGCGCTGGGTCATCCCCCGGCTGCCGGCCTTCGTGGCGCAGTTTCCTGGCATCTCCCCCCAGGTGGTCACCAGCACCGTCTCGCCCGACCAGGCCAGCGAGCATTTCGATGTGGCGATCCGCCGCGGCCGCAACGCGGGCTGGCCGGCGTCCATCGCCGTGCAGCCCTTCCTTCTGGACGAGGCACTGATCGTGGGCACGCCGGCGCTGCTTGCCAACGCACCCGTTGACGGCCCCCGCGACCTGGCCGCCCACGCCCTGCTGTGGTCGCGCTCGCGCCCCGACGACTGGGACCACTGGAAGCGCCAGGTGGGTGCACCGCGCCTGCGGCCCGCGAGCCAGCTGCAATTCGACCACCTGCACTTCGTGTTGCAGGCCGCGCTCGATGGCCTGGGCTTTGCGCTGGCCCCGGCTTCGCTGGTGGCGCACGACCTGGCCGCCGGCCGCCTGGTGTGCCCCCTGCCCGCCCTGCGCCTGCCGCTCACGCGCCACTACTATGGCCTGGCGCCCGACGCGACACCAGAGGCGCTGTGCTTTGCGCAGTGGCTGCAGAGCCAACTGGAAAGCAGCACAGGCCTGGGTTGAGGCTCAGACGTCGATGGCCTCGGCCGACCCCGCCTGCTTGCGCAGCTCGAACTTCTGGATCTTGCCGGTGCTGGTCTTGGGCAGCTCGCCAAACACCACCGCGCGCGGCACCTTGAAGCCCGCCAGGTGCTGCTTGCAGTGGGCCACGATGTCTTCGGGCGTGAGCGTGGCGCCGGCCTTAAGTTCGACGAAGGCGCAGGGTGTCTCGCCCCACTTGGGGTCGGGCCGGGCCACCACGGCGGCGGCCAGCACGGCGGGGTGGCGGTAGAGCACGTCCTCCACCTCGATGGAGGAGATGTTCTCGCCGCCCGAGATGATGATGTCCTTGCTGCGGTCCTTGATCTTGATGTAGCCGTCGGGGTACTGCACCGCCAGGTCGCCGCTGTGGAACCAGCAGCCGGCAAACGCCTCGTCGGTGGCCTTGGGGTTCTTGAGGTAGCCCTTCATCACGATATTGCCCTTGAACATGATCTCGCCCATGGTCTCGCCGTCCTGCGGCACGGGCTGCAGGGTTGCGGGGTCGAGCACGCGCACGTCGCGCTCCAGGTGGTAGCGCACGCCCTGGCGGGCGTTCAGGCGGGCGCGCTCGCCGATGTCCAGGTCATCCCAGGCCCCGTGCTTGGCGCACACGGTGGCGGGGCCGTACACCTCGGTCAGGCCGTAGACGTGGGTCAGGTCAAAGCCCATCTTCTCCATACCCTCGATCATCGACGCGGGCGGCGCGGCGCCTGCGACCATGGCCTGGATGCCAGCGGGCACGCCGGCCTTCATCGCATCAGGCGCATTCACCAGCATGCCGTGCACGATGGGCGCGCCGCAGTAGTGCGTGACGCCGTGCTGGCGCATGGCGTCGAAGATGGCCTGCGCCTCCACCCGGCGCAGGCAGACGTTCACGCCCGCGCGCGCCGCCACCGTCCAGGGGAAGCACCAGCCGTTGCAATGGAACATGGGCAAGGTCCAGAGGTAGACCGCGTGCTTGGGCATGTCCCACTCCAGCACGTTGCTGATGGCATTGGTGGCCGCGCCCCGGTGGTGGTAGACCACGCCCTTGGGGTTGCCGGTGGTGCCACTGGTGTAGTTCAGGGCAATGGCATCCCACTCGTCAGCGGGCAGTTCCCAGGCGTGCTGCGCATCGCCTGCCGCCACGAAAGCGTCGTAGTCGGTGCCGCCCAGGGATTGGGCAGCCGGGCCGTACACGGCGTCCTGCACTTCCAGCACCAGCAGTGGCGCAGTTGACTTGCGCCATGCCAGGGCCTTGGCGAGGGTGCCGGTGAACTCCGGGTCGACAATGATGGCGCGGGCCTCGCCGTGGTCGAGCATGAAGGCGATGGTCTCGGGGTCCAGGCGGGTGTTGATGGCGTTGAGCACGGCGCCCGCCATGGGCACGCCGAAATGCGCTTCCACCATGGGAGGGGTGTTGGGCAGCAGCGCCGCCACGGTGTCGTTCTTGGCTATGCCGGCGCGGTTCAGGCTGCTGGCCAGTTGGCGGCAGCGCGCATAGGTCTGGCCCCAGGTCTGGCGCAATTCACCATGGACGATGGCCAGGCGGTCCGGATAGACCTCGGCTGTGCGCTCCAGGAACCCCAGGGGCGACAAGGGCGCGAAGTTGGCCGGGTTGCGGTCCAGGTGCTGGTCGAACATGTGGGGCATGGCAGGGATTTCCTTCGCGGGGACGATGAACCGCCCTATTACAACGCAGGGTTCTGGCGGGGATCTGCGGGCGAACCCGGGGCCCGGCCGGCGATAGAGGAAAATGCACCGGTGTCCATCCCCCAGTCATTCATCCAGGAACTGCTAGCCCGCACCGACGTGGTCGAGATTGTGGGCCGCTACGTCCAGTTGAAGAAGGGCGGGGCCAATTTCATGGGCCTGTGCCCCTTCCATGGGGAAAAGTCGCCGTCCTTCAGTGTCAGCCCCTCCAAGCAGTTCTACCACTGCTTTGGCTGCGGCAAGAACGGCAATGCCATCGGCTTCCTCATGGACCATGCGGGCATGGGCTTCGTCGAGGCGGTGCAGGACCTGGCCCAGCAGGTGGGCCTGCAGGTGCCCGACGACGACATCTCCCAGCAGGAAAAGGAGCGCGCCGCCGCCGCCCGCCAGAAGCAGGCCACCCTGACCGACGTGCTGGAAAAAGCCGGCGACGCCTACCGCCGCCAATTGCGCGAATCGCAGCGCGCCATCGCCTACTTCAAGGGCCGGGGCGTGTCGGGCGCGGTGGCCAAGCGCTACGGCCTGGGCTATGCGCCCGAGGGCTGGCGCAGCCTGGCCAGCGTGTTCCCGCACTACGACGACCCGCTGCTGGAGGAAAGCGGCCTGGTCATCGTGGGCGAGGACGGGCAGGACAAGCGCTATGACCGCTTTCGCGACCGGGTGATGTTCCCCATCCGCAACGTCAAGGGCGAGTGCATCGGCTTTGGCGGGCGCGTGCTGGGCGATGACAAGCCCAAATACCTCAATTCGCCCGAAACCCCGGTGTTCCACAAGGGGCGCGAGCTCTACGGCCTGTTCGAGGCGCGCACCGCCATCCGCGAGCACGGCTACGCCCTGGTGACCGAGGGCTACATGGACGTGGTGGCCCTGGCGCAACTGGGCTTTCCGAACGCCGTGGCCACGCTGGGCACGGCCTGCACGCCCGATCATGTGCAAAAGCTGCTGCGTTTTACCGAATCGGTGGTGTTCAGCTTCGACGGCGACAACGCCGGCCGGCGCGCCGCGCGCAAGGCGCTGGACGGCGCCCTGCCCCACGCCACGGACACGCGCAGCATCAAGTTTTTGTTCCTGCCGGCCGAACACGACCCGGACAGCTTCATCCGCGCCAATGGCACCGATGCGTTTGCCAAGCATGTGAGCGAGGCCGTGCCGCTGAGCCGCTTCCTGGTCGAGTCGGCCAGCGATGGCTGCGACCTGACCACGGCCGAGGGCCGCGCCCACATGGCCAGCAACGCCCGCCCGCTGTGGACGGCGCTGCCCGACGGCGTGCTCAAGCGCCAGTTGCTGGGCGAACTGGCCGAACTGACGCAGTTGAACGCCCGCGACCTGTCCGAGCTGTGGAACCCTGGCGGCGCCCGCGCTCCCGCCCCGGCGCCGGCACCCCAGCAGCGCCCAGCACGCACGCGGGAAGCCGCCAACCCCTATGCCGATGAGCCGCCCTGGGGCGGCGCCCCGCCCGACCTGGACGGGTGGCACCCCCCGCATGAGCCCGATTACGTGGGCGGCGGGTACCAGGGCCCGAGCGATGGCGGCCATGGCGGCTACAGCGGTGGCGGAAATGGCGGAACCGGCAATGGCAAGCCCCCCTTTCGCAAGGGCGGCGGCAGCGACTGGGTCAACACGGGTGGCAAGTGGAAGAAAAAAGACAAGGACTCCCCCTGGCCGCCCCAGCCACGGCTGCCACGCACCCCCGCCATGGGCCGGGCAGACCACGCCGCGCGCCTGCTGCTGTCGCACATGGGCTTCCTGGAAGAACTCACACACGACGACCACGCCGCCCTGTGCGCACAGCCAGCCCCCCACGGGCCGCTGTTCACCTGGCTGGAAGGCCGGTTCCACGAGCACGGCCCCCAGGCCTGGGAGGTGCTGCGCGAGGACCTGCGCGAGCACGAATGCGAAGACCTGGCCATGAAGGTGATGACCGGCGCCCACGCCCAGACCAAGGGCGAGTCGCAGGAACTCCGGCTGGAACTGCGCGATCTTTTGAACCGGATGCTCATCGAGGACATCAAGGAACAGCAGAAAGTGCTGATCCTTCAGGCGGCCCAGGACGCATCGGCCCTGGAGCGCTACCGTGTGCTGGAGCAAAAACGCCTGGTTTTGTTGAACGCAACCGTCAAGGTGGCTTGAAATTGCGTCAAATGGTATAATGTAGGGTTAGGCAAGAGCGACAGCAGCACCTCCGAGCCGGGCCACCGTGACAAACGCGCACAACCGCCCACCCATCGCAAGGACTGCACACCAAATGTTCGCCCAGACATCTTGCCCCTGAGGGATACCCCTCAAGCTGCAAAAGCATCGCTTTTGCAGTGCCACCCGCGCCGGGATCTGTGGCGCTTGCGTTTTCTTTGTGTCCGTTTTTGATTCTGAGGTTGTTCATGCCCGCTCAAAAGTCCGCGAAGCCATCCAAGTCAGCCCCAGTGACCGCCGCGCAGGCCGTCTCAAAAACCGCGGCCAAGGTGCCGGCCAAGGCAACTGCCTCCAAAACAGTTGCCGCGCCCGCCCCGGTCGCCAAGAAAGTGAAAACTGTGCCCTTGAACAAGTCTGCCGAGAAGACGGAAGCCCCCGAAGAACTCAAGAAAGCCCGTGCCAAGGCTGCCGTCGACGCAGACGGTGAAGAGGCCCCCAAGAAGCGCCCTGGCCGCCCCGCCAAGGTCGCAGGCGCCGCCACGGACGAAGCCAAGGTGCCGGCCAAACGCGGCCGCAAGCCCAAGGCCGCCGCCGGTGGTGCAGCGGAAAGCAGCGACGATGCCGACCTGTCGGACATCGAAGCCGACCTGGAAGGTGAAGTCGAGGTCGAGGCAGAAGCCACGCCCACGGCCGAGAAGGTCAAGCCGCTGCGCATGAAGATCAGCAAGGCCAAGGAACGCGCCCTGATGAAGGAATTCGGCCTGGACGAGACCGTCCTGACCGAA
Source organism: Acidovorax sp. A1169 (assembly GCF_030704685.1). Classification (GTDB taxonomy): domain Bacteria; phylum Pseudomonadota; class Gammaproteobacteria; order Burkholderiales; family Burkholderiaceae_C; genus Acidovorax. The sequence goes on along the minus strand of NZ_JAUZDX010000016.1, from coordinate 133,557 downwards.
GAAGACCTGGCCAAGCGCCGCTCGCGCCTGAAAACCCTGATCAAGCTGGGCAAGACGCGCGGCTACCTCACGCACGTCGAAATCTCCGACCACTTGCCCGACAAGCTGGTCGATGCCGAAACGCTCGAAGCCGTCATCACCACGCTGAACGACCTGGGCGTGGCCGTGTACGAGCAGACGCCCGACGCCGAGGCGCTGATCATCACCGACAACGCCCCCGCAGGCGCCAGTGAAGAAGAAGCCGAAGAAGCCGCTGAAGCCGCCCTGTCCACCGTGGACAGCGAATTCGGCCGCACCACCGACCCCGTGCGCATGTACATGCGCGAAATGGGCACGGTGGAGCTGCTCACCCGCGAAGGCGAAATCGAGATCGCCAAGCGCATCGAAGGCGGCCTGATGGCCATGATGGAGGCGATCAGCGCATCGCCCGCCACCATCGCCGAGATCCTCAACATGGGTGAGGACATCCGTGAAGGCAAGGTCGTCATCTCCACCATCGTGGATGGCTTCTCCAACCCCAACGAGGCCGATGACTATGTGGCCGAAGAAGACTTCGACGAGTTCGACGAAGCCGACGACGACGACGGCAAGGGTGGCTCCAAGGCGCTGACCAAGAAGCTCGAAGAGCTCAAGAAGCAGGCGCTGGAGCGCTTCGACAAGCTGCGCGACCTGTTCGAGAAGGTCCACAAGATCTACGACAAGGAAGGCTACGGCACGCCGGCCTACGTGAAGGCGCAGCACGCCCTGTCGGAAGAGCTGATGACCATCCGCTTCACCGCCAAGACCATCGAGAAGCTGTGCGACATGGTGCGCGGCCAGGTGGACGACGTGCGCAAGAAGGAGCGCGAGCTGCGCCGCATCATCGTGGACAAGTGCGGCATGCCGCAAGAGACCTTCATCAAGGACTTCCCGGCCAACCTGCTGAACCTGAAGTGGGTTGAAAAGCAGGCCGCCGCCGGCAAGCCCTGGAGCACGGTGATGGCGCGCAACATCCCGCCCATTCAGGAACTTCAGCAAAAGCTGACGGACCTGCAATCGCGCGTGGTGGTGCCGCTGACCGAGCTCAAGGACATCAACAAGCGCATGAACGAGGGCGAAGCCACCTCGCGCGATGCCAAGAAGGAAATGATCGAGGCCAACCTGCGCCTCGTGATCTCCATCGCCAAGAAGTACACGAACCGCGGCCTGCAGTTCCTGGACCTGATCCAGGAGGGCAACATCGGCCTGATGAAGGCCGTGGACAAGTTCGAATACCGCCGCGGCTACAAGTTCTCGACCTACGCCACGTGGTGGATCCGCCAGGCCATCACGCGCTCGATCGCCGACCAGGCGCGCACCATCCGTATCCCGGTGCACATGATCGAGACGATCAACAAGATGAACCGCATCAGCCGCCAGCATCTGCAGGAGTTCGGCTTCGAGCCCGATGCGTCCATCCTGGCGGCGAAGATGGAGATCCCGGAAGAGAAGATCCGCAAGATCATGAAGATCGCCAAGGAGCCGATCTCGATGGAAACCCCCATCGGCGACGACGACGACAGCCACCTGGGCGATTTCATCGAGGACGGTGCCAACACCGCCCCCATCGATGCCGCCATGCAGGCCGGCCTGCGCGACGTGGTCAAGGACATCCTGGACGGCCTCACGCCGCGCGAAGCCAAGGTGCTGCGCATGCGCTTCGGCATCGAGATGTCCACCGACCACACGCTGGAAGAAGTGGGCAAGCAGTTCGACGTGACGCGCGAGCGCATCCGCCAGATAGAAGCCAAGGCGCTGCGCAAGCTGAAGCACCCCAGCCGCTCGGACAAGCTGCGCAGCTTCATCGATTCGCTGTAATCGGCCTGCCAGTGAAAGCCCCTGTCGGGGGTTTTCCGGTCCTGACGCCCTGCCCCGCATCTGCGGCGCAGGGCGTTTTTCATGGTGGCGTGGCGGCCACAGATGTCATCCGCTTGCGCGTATACCCTGATACTCTGGACAGCTGAATGACAGTTTCAGCGCACACCATTGCAGATGGATACATTCGCTTACCAAGGGAACCCATGACCGCCCACACCCCCCTGAACACGCGGCGCCGGCAGGTGCTGACCCGCGCGGCTGCGCTCGCCGCGCTGGCAACACCCTTTGGCAGTACGGCGCTGGCCCAGGCCCGCCCACCGGCCAAGGTCGCCAAGCTGGCGGGCACGCTGCGCATCGTGATCCCCGCCAATGCCGGCGGAGGCTGGGATCAGACCGGCCGTGCGCTGGGCGCTGCCCTGGTGGGCGCGGGTGCCGTGGACCAGGTGGAGTACGAGAACGTGGGCGGCAAGGGCGGCACCATCGGCCTGGCCCGCTACGCCGAAAAATACGCCAACGACGCCAACACCCTGCTCATGGGCGGCATGGTGATGGTGGGTGCGGTGGCGCTGCAAAAGCCGGCGGTGGACCTCACGCAGATCCAGCCCATTGCGCGCCTGACCAGCGACTACCTGGTGGCCGCCGTGCCCGCATCGTCCCCCATCCGCACCGCCAAGGACCTGGTGGCGGCCATGAAGGCCGACCTGCCCGCCCTGCCGGTGGCCGGTGGTTCCGCAGGCGGGGTGGACCACATCTATGCGGGCGTGCTGGCCCGTGCCGCCAAGGCCAGCCCCGAAGCACTGGTCTACCGGCCGTTTGCGGGCGGCAATGAAGTGGTGGATGCCTTGGTCACCGGCAAGGCCGCCCTGGGCCTGTCGGGCTACAGCGAGTTCAGTGACGCGATTGCCGCCGGCAAGCTGCGCGCCATCGGCGTATCGGCCCGGCGCAGCGTGTTCGGCCTGCCCGCGTTCCGCGAACAGGGGATCGATGCCGTCATGGCCAACTGGCGCGGCGTGTTCACGGGCAAGGGCGTCTCTGCCGCCCGCCTGGCCGAGATGGTGACCGCCGTGGAAGCCGCCACCCTGCATGAATCCTGGGTGCGCACCCTGAAAACCAACAAATGGGATGCGTCCTGGCTCACCGGCAAGGACCTGACCGAGTTCATGGAACTGGACCTGACCACCGCGCGTGTGATGGTCTATCTGCTCAAGCTCAAAGCGTGACACCGCCCTTCGCAAGGCTCTTGCATCGCACCGCCTACCTGCTGCCAACACCTAGGACCTCCTGATGAAAATGTCCCGCTACTCCATCGGCACGCGCATGGCTGGTGCATTGGGCCTGGTGCTGGCGCTGATGATCGGCGCGGCCCTGTTCGGCATTGCCGCGCTATACAGCACGCTGGGTACCTACGACAGCACGGTGCAGCAGCGCGTGGCCCAGGAGCGCGCCGTGACGCGCATGGAGAGCGAGTTCAAGACCCAGGTGATGGAGTGGAAGAACACGCTGCTGCGCGGCGAGGATTCGCGCAAGCGCGAACTGCACTGGAATGCCTTCCAGGCCAGCGAAAAGCGCGTGGCCGATGCCGCCAAGGCACTGGCGCCGCAGCTGGTGGACAGCAGCGAGCGCGCCGCACTGCAGAAGTTCGCCGATGCCCATACCCAGATGGCCCAGGGCTATCGCAAGGGTTTCGAAGCCTTCCAGTCGCTGGGCTTTGTGGCCTCGGCCGGCGATGCCGATGTGGCCGACATCGACCAGGGCCCGGCCAAGCTGCTGGGCGAACTGAGCCGCCAGGTGGCCGACAGCAGCGCTGCCATTGCGCAGCAGGCCGCGCAGGATGCCCGCCGCGCACTGGTCAGCAGCCTGGTGGCGCTGGCGCTGGTGAGCGCACTGGGGGTGTTTGCCGGCTGGGTGCTCACGCGCTCGGTGGTAGGCCCGCTGCGCGTGGCCGTGTCCCTGGCCAACAAGGTGGCCGCAGGCGACCTGACGACCACCATCGCCATCGAAGGCAATGACGAACCCGCGCGCCTGCTGCAGGCCCTGGCCGCAATGCAGGAGAACCTGGAGCGCGTGGTCTCCGGCGTTCGCACCAATGCCGAGGGCGTGGCCAGCGCCAGCGCCGAGATTGCGCAGGGCAACACCGACCTGAGCATGCGCACCGAAGACCAGGCCTCGTCGCTGGACGAAACCTCATCCTCCATGCAGCAGCTGCAGCAGACCGTGCAGAACAACGCAGCGAACGCCCAGCGGGCGAACGAACTGGCCAAGAGCGGCGCCTCGGTCGCCGAGCGCGGCGGCCAAGTGGTGGGCCAGATGGTCGAGGTGGTGCAGGGCATCCAGGAAAGCTCGCGCAAGATCGCCGACATCATCGGCGTCATCGACGGCATCGCCTTTCAGACCAATATCCTGGCGCTCAACGCGGCGGTGGAAGCTGCCCGCGCAGGCGAGCAGGGCCGCGGCTTTGCCGTGGTGGCCAGCGAGGTGCGCAGCCTGGCCACCCGCAGTGCCAGCGCCGCGCGCGAGATCAAGGCACTGATCCAGACCAGCGTGGAGCGCGTGGAAGCGGGCTCGAGCCTGGCACGCAATGCCGGCAGCACCATGGGCGAGGTGGTCCAGTCCATCCGCGGCGTGAGCACGCTGATGGAAGAGATCAGCCAGGCCAGCGCCGAGCAGACCAACGACATGCTGCGCGTGACCCAGGCCATCGTGCGCATGGACGATGCCACGCAGCAGAACGCCGCACTGGTGGAGCAAAGCGCAGCCGCCGCCGGCAGCCTGAGCGGCCAGGCCCACCAGTTGGTGGAGGCCGTGGCGGTGTTCCGCCTGCGCTGATCCTCCACAGGGCGGCCTCCTCCCGCGAGGCCACTGCCAGCATTTCAGCGATCAGGTCCGGCCTGCTTTACTTCCGGGAGTGGTCTGGAGTTGCCAGCTTGCCTTGATGAAAGGCGGGAGCCGGGATGTCGCCCGGCGCCCGCCCTCAACCAAGGCATGCTGCACAGACAAAACAGCACCTCAGAACGCCACCCTCCCCAACCAGATATCCCGGTACATCGCCCAGTCGCCCATGAAGCTGTAAAGAGGCCGCTTGAAGCTCGCCGGCTTGTTCTTCTCGAAGCCGAAATGCCCCACCCACGCAAACCCGTAGCCGCACAACAAACCCAGCAACAGGAACCAAGGCTGCTGCAGGGCCAGCGCCGAGGCAAGGCACACCAGCGACAGCGTCGAGCCCACGAAATGCAGCCGCCGGCAGGTGCGGTTGCTGTGTTCGGTCAGGTAGAACGGGTAGAACTCCGCGAAGCTCTTGAGGGCGCGCGGGTCGGTGGGGGCCGTCGCCTTGTCAGCAGCAGGGGCGCTGATGTCCATGGTCTTGTCTCCGTGGGTAATACTTATGCCTCGCTTTATACGCCCATGCCCGCCAGGGTGGGAGTGCCGCATGGGACACCCCGCCATGGAAATACCCGCCCCGCGCCGTGCACCGGCGCGCGCCCTCGACCGCGACGGTCCCCCTTTTCGCCATGACGCAGACCCCACCGCACGCTGACCACGCACACCCGGCCGCAGGTACAGGCACGCCGCCGCGCGAACACGCCATCGATGCGCTGCGCGGCTTCGCGCTGCTGGGCATCCTGGTCGTCAATGCAGGCAGCTTTGCCTCGACCTACTTCGGCCTTGGCGTGGCCGACCCCGCGTTCTCGCGGCTCGTGGACCATGCCGTGCGCTGGTTCATCAGCCTGGTCTTCGAGACCAAGTTCTACCTCTTGTTCTCGCTGCTGTTCGGCTACAGCTTTGCCTTGCAGATAGATGCCGCCCAGCGCGCGGGCAGCGCCTTCGTGCCACGCTTCCTGCGGCGCCTGGCGGGGCTCCTGCTGCTGGGGGTGGCCCATGCATGGCTGCTATTTTCAGGCGACATCCTGGTGACCTATGCGCTGCTGGGTTTGTTGCTGCTGGCGCTGCGCAAGCTGCGCCCGGGCGCAGCGGTGATGATGGCCGTGGCGCTGCTGGGGCTGGTGTCGGTGGGCTGGGGGCTGCTCGCCTTGCTGATGTCGCTGGCGCCGCCGATGGACTGGCCTCTGGCCGAGATCCACGCCAAGGCACAGCAGGCCGCACAGGCCTACCGTTCAGGGGCTATCGAGGCCATTGCCCAGCGCGGGCGCGACATGGCCGATGGCGTCTGGTTCGTGCTGGTGTTCGTGCAGGGGCCCTGTGCGCTGGCCATGTTCCTGCTGGGGTTGGCGGCCCATCGCTCGGGCTACCTGGCCACCATTGCGCTGCAGCCGGCACGCCTGCGCCGCTGGCTGCTGTGCTGCCTGCCGGTGGGCGGCCTGGGTGCCTGGGTCTATGCCACAGCGCAGAACAGCACCGTCCGCCAACCCGATCACGTGTCGGCCGCCGCACTCGCAGTTGACCTGGCCACAGCGCCCTTCCTCACCTTCAGCTATGTCGCGGCACTGCTCTGGGCCCTGCAAAGCGGCGCTGCAGGCCGCCGACTGGGCGCCTGGCTGGAGCCTGCGGGCCGCATGGCACTGTCCAACTACCTGCTGCAGTCCCTGGTGGGGGCGGTGGTGTTCACCGCCTACGGCCTGGCGCTGGTGGGGCAGGTGTCGCCGCTGGTGGTGTTGCTGGGCTGCCTGGCGTTGTACGCGGCCCTGCTCGTGCAAAGCCGCCGCTGGATAGCGCTGCACGCCTACGGGCCGGCAGAGTGGCTGCTGCGTGCGTTCACGCTGCTGCGCTGGCCCGCATGGCAGCGCACGGCCCAGCTGGTCGAGTGAGCGGTATGCGCGGCCGCATCACCGGCCGATGGGCACGAGCTGATCGTCTGCCATGCCCACCAGCAAAGCCTTGCCGTCCGGCTGCACACGGAATTCGCCAAAGCGCGCCTGCTCCCATCGGCTGGCATCGCCCTCGGCGAAGTACCAGCCATCCGTCACCAGCGTCCAGTCGCCGTTCTTGGGTGTGAGCTGGATGCGGAACTCGCCGGGGGCAATGGGCGCATCGTATTTTTCGACGCGCTCCCAGGCCACCACGCCGCGTGCATCCAGCCGGCCCACGGCATAGGGCCGGCTGCCCAGCAGGCCTTCCACGCCCGCGTCGCGCCGGTCGAAATCGACCAGAGGTGGCAAGGTGAACCGCAGGCGCATGTAGTCGCCCTGCATCAGCGAGCGCGGGTCCACCGGGGCCAAGGGCACGTAGACCTTCTGGCCGTTGGCGATCGTGTTCTCCTTGTCGGCGATGCCGATGTTGGCCACGGCCACGGTGGCCACCGCACTCAGCGCCAGCAGCCAGGGGCTGGCGCGGTGGGCCCAGTGGCGGGCCGCGTGGCCAGGCCCCGCAGCAGCAGCGGCGCGTGGCGTGCGCAGCGCACTCCAGGCCAACACACCCAGCAGCGCACCGCAGACCACGAGCACCATGGCCTTGGTGGTCAGGGGCCAGGCCAGCAGGTAGTAGAAACCACCCATGATCCAGGTGCAGGCCAGGGCGGCCGCAGTGGCCTGGCCCCAGCGGCGGGTGGTGCCGGCGATGGCCAGGGCCAGCAGTGCGCTGCCGAGCAAGGGCGAGAACCAGCACAGCAGGGCCAGCACCAACGCCACCACGGCAGCGCGGGGCTGGCGCAGCACCGGCCAGGCGCGCTGCGCGATGGCAGCGGCAACCAGCGCCAGCAGCACGCTGGCCGCCTGCACCAGCCATTGCAGCGCAAAGGCGCGCGGCCCGACCTCCCGGCCGACCTCGCGCACCAGCTCGCCACCGATGCCGGCACCGAACGCACCGCCCACCAGGAAGGTCTGGCCCGACAGGCCGCAGATGCCCCACAGCAGCACCAGCAGCCAGCCGCAGGCCAGGGGCTCCAGCAGCGCCGCCAGCCAGTTGCCGACCGTACCGCGGCCCAGCGCATGGCGCTGCCACAGCAGCAGGCCCACCCACACCGCGAGCACGCCGTGCACCATGCTCCAGGGCACCAGCGGCGACAAGGCCCAGCGGCCCTCGGAGCCGGGCCAGATGAGGACAGCGAAAAGCGCCGCCGCGCCCGCCCCCAGCAGCACGCGCAGCCAGGGCAAGGCCACGAGTGCGGCCATGCCCAGCGCCACCACCAGCATGAAGGCGGCAGCCGGCTGCAGGCCCATGTCGCGTCCGAAGGCAAAGCCCAGCAGGCCCGCGCCTGTCAGCAATGCCGGAAACGCCAGTTGCTCCAGAAAGATCGGCAGGTCCTTGCTGCGCAGGGCTGCCGTGGCGCAGGCCAGCACCACAGCGCCGATGAGGTAGGCACCCGCGTCCCTCACGATCCACTCGCCGAAGAACAGGCCGAACATGGCCAGCAGCGGCAGCGCGGCCAGCCAGGCGCCCAGCGCCGTGAGCAGTACCACGGGCCAGGGGCGCGCCGTGCCGCCGGCACGGTGTGCGTCTGCGGACGAGGCGCCGGGCGGCAGGATGCCTTGCGCCACGGCGGCTTGCACGATGGTTTCAAGCGCACCGGGCTTGGGCACGGGCGCAGCAGCGCTTGCAGACAGATTCACGGGATCGATGGATGCGTCGCTCATGCCGCTTCTCCTTGCTGCTGCGCAGCGCGGCGCGCCAGGCGCATCACCAGATTCACGGTGGCCGCCAGAAGCCCTGCGGCAACCAGGCCGATGAGCAGCAGCGAGCCCACGAAATCACCGAAGCGGGAGCCCGAGAACATGGCACGCGCCAGCCCGGTCACCAGCAGGATGTTGAGCCCGAGCGCCGCACCGCTGAGCAGGAAAATATCGAAATGCGTGCGCATGCCCACCAGCGCGGCAGCCGCCGCCAGCAGCACCAGGCCCAGGCCGTAGTGGCCCGCCACGGGTGAATGGAACAGGCCACCCAGCGCCGTGAGTGTCACCATCATCAGCGCCAGCGTGCCCGCCGTGCGCAGCGCCCAGACGCCTGCGCCCGTGACGCGGTGGAGCTGCGGCAGCATGGCCGCCGCCACGGCCAGCGCAGCGCCCAGGGAGACCAGGTGCACCGTCATGTCCGCAGGCGACACGCGCCAGCTGTGGCCCGTGTGCGCCTGCGCCCACAGCGAGATGCCCACCATGGCCACCAGGGTCCATGGCACCCACACCACATCGCTGCGCACGGCCAGCGCCAGGGGCAATGTGAGCACGGCCCACACGGCAAACAGCTGCCAGGGGTCGGCCCCGGTCTGGTAGGTCTGCCCGAAATAGGCGAACAGCGCGCCCGTGCCCAGCAGCGCCAGCATGGCCAGCGGTGCACGCGCCCCTGCCCTGAGTGCAGCACCCGCACACATGGTCAGCACAAAGCCCTGCAGCAGCGCAAAGCGCATGAATCGGCCCAGGCTCTCCCAGTTGGCCGCGATCCACATCACCAGCCCCAGGCCACCCAGCGCCGCCGCGATGACCGCGACGGTGCGCCACAGCGTGGTGTGCAGGGCGGCGGGCGGCCGGTCGAACCCCGCGAGGCCGAGCAGGCGGGTGGCGGCCGGTCGGTCCAGCGTGTGCTGGCGGGCCAGCTCGAACAGGGCGGTGCGCAGGGTCATGGGAGGGGCCTTTGGCTCAGGACAGAGAAATAAAGTCGCGGATCGCCATCAACGTACCGTCCGGCGCTTCGCTCATCTGGTTGTGGCCCACGGGCAGGCTGGTGGTGTGCACCCGCTTGCCGGCGGCACGCGCGGCCGCCACCAGGCCCTGGGCCGCCTTGGGCGCGGTCATCTGGTCCTGCGCACCCAGGGCAAACAGCACCGGGCACTGCACGGCGGCAATCGCCTGTTCCCCATTGGCATAGCTGTCGCAGGCCACGAAGCCGCGGTGAAACACGTTGACCGCAGTGTTGCTGCGCAGCACCTTGCGGCCCAGCGCCAGGCCTGCGTTGTAGACCCAGAAGCCCGCGCCCGAAGGCGGAGCCAGCGTGCTGCGCGAGAACACGTTGACCATGCGCAGCGCCATCTCGGGCTCGTTGAGCGCCGCGTCGATCAGCGCGGGCGAGACCTTCATGGGGTAGGCCGTGCCCACCAGCACCAGATGGCTCACGCGCTCGCCCAGCCGGGCAGCTGCCTCCAGCGCGATCAGCGAGCCGAAGCTGTGGCCCACCAGCGCCGCGCGCTGCACGCCTGCGGCATCGAGCAGCGCGGCAATGAAGTCGGCCCCCGCTTCCACGCTGGCCGGCGCCTCGCCCGCACTGCGGCAATGGCCGGGCAGGTCCACCGCCAGCACGTTCCAGCCATGGTTGGCCAGATATCTGCTTTGCAGAGCCCACACGCTGTGGTCGTTGAGCACGCCGTGGACCATGACCACGGTGGGCAGTGCGGGGTTGAACGCCTTGCCGCCGGTGTAGCAGTAGGTGGTGTGGCCGTTGACTTGGATCTGCATACGGAGGGGTCCTCTTTGTTCGCTTGTCTTTGTTGCGTTGTGGTGGTGTCGAGTGCGATGCCGGCCTCAGCGCGGCGGCACGCCGGCAACCAGGTCGTCCAGCACCTGGATCCAGCGCTGCGCAGCGTCGCGCACCTGGGTGCTTGCATCGCCGGCGGCCGTGGCCTCGGCCAGCGGGCGCTGGGCGGCCGCCTCGCTGCGCCAGTCGTCCAGGGCCAGCACGGCGAGGTACCGCACGGTCTCGTCGCCATCGTGCGCCACGGCATGGGCCAGCGCGGGCACGGCGCGGGCACCGGCCTCGGCGCCCAGGGCCCGGTCGCCCAGCGCCATAGCGGCATGCTGGCGCACCACGGTCAGGGGCGACTGCAGGCCGCGCACGGCTTCATCCACCTCGTGCGGGCGCAGCGTGCAGGTGCCCGAGCCGGGTCGCAGCCATTTCTCCACCAGCGGCAGCAGTGCGGGCCGCACGGCGGGCAGGGACTCGATGGGGCGGTAGTCGAGCGGCAGCGGGTTCAGCGCATGGTTGCGGAACGCGCCGTAGGGCGATGACAGGCCCTGGGCCACGCATTCATCGCCCAACGTGCCGGACTGTGCCTGCTGCAGCAGCCAGGCGCTGTCGCCCAGGTGGGCCAGCGCACCGGAGCAGACATTGCGCCCGGCCTGGGCCCGGTGGCGCATGCTGCTGCGCGGCACGGCTTTGAGCACCTGCGTACGCAACGCGGCCACCACCTCGGGCGTGGCCGCACCGATCTCGCCCAGCAGGCGAGCGGCTTCACATTGCGTTTCGGCACGCGGCAGCAGTTGCAGCAGCGCCGCAATGGCAGCGGTACCGAAGGCGCGCAGGGCACCCTGCGCCGCTTCGCCGTGGCGCTGGGCCTGCGCGCGCGTCAGTCCCAGTTCGGGGGCAGGCTGGTGCGCCAGGCAGGCCAGGTGGTAGCGCAAGCGCTCGGCATCGGGCAACCCTGCGACGCGCCGGGCCTCGGCCAGGTCGGCGGCATGGCCTGGCAGCAGGCGTTCAAAGGCCTCCTCACCCAGACAGCGCTGGGCGATGGCAATGCCCTCATCGCTATCCTCGTGCAGCAGCACGGCAAAGCCGGGCGTGAGCCGGTCGGCCTCGGGCGACGCTTGCAGGGCGGTACGCAGCCGGTGGCACACGTCCACCAGGGCATCGACGCAGCGGCGGTCCGCGGCCTCCCATTGCGCCACGTCGCCGCCCTGGGCCTCGGCCGCCAATGCGGCCTGGGCGGAGGCCATGGCGGCGCTGTCCGAGGACATTTCGGGCCAGCTCCAGTCGGCGGGGTTCCAGCGCAGGCTGTAGAGCGTGCCGCTGTCATCTTCCGGCCCATCCCCGGCCTCGGCCAGCGCTGCTTCGCTGCCCATGGATACCGTGGGCAGGTAGATGGGCCCATCGAGCTCGCGGTACATGCCAGCCAGCGCTACGGCATAGACATCGCCGCGCAGGGTGTGCGCCTGCAGCGCAAGCAGCACCAGCGCCAGCGCATCGTCCAGCAGCGTCTGCTCGAAGGCCTGCCAGTCCATGGCGGGTGCCTTGTCAGCCATCACCCGGCTCAGGCCGCCTTCTCCGCAGCCTTGAGGGCTCGCTTGAGGTCGTCGATCAGGTCGTCGGCATCCTCCAGCCCGATGGACAGGCGGATCGTGCCCTGCGTGATGCCGGCGTTCACCAGCGCCTCGTCGCTCATGCGGAAATGCGTGGTGCTGGCCGGGTGGATCACCAGGCTGCGGCAATCGCCCACGTTGGCCAGGTGGCTGAAAACCTTGAGCGCCTCGATAAACTTCTTGCCCTGCTCGCGGTTGCCCTTGAGGTCGAAGCTGAACACCGAGCCTGCACCCCGGGGCAGCAGCTTTTGCGCCAGGGCGTGGCTGGGGTGCGATTCGAGCATGGGATGGCCCACACGCGAGACAAAGGGCTGGCTGGCCAGGAATTCGACCACGCGCGCCGTATTGCGCATGTGCCGCTCCATGCGCAGCGGCAGCGTCTCGATGCCCTGCAGGATCAGCCAGGCGGTGTGCGGGCTCATGCAGGCGCCGAAGTCGCGCAGGCCTTCGCGGCGCGCGCGCAGCAAAAAGGCGCCCACCGAGCTTTCCTCGCTGAACACCATGTTGTGGAAACCCTCGTACGGCTCAGTCAGCTCGGCGAACTTGCCCGCCGAGCGCGGGCCGTCCCAGTCGAAGCTGCCGCCATCGACCACGATGCCGCCCACCACCGTGCCGTGGCCCGACAGGAACTTGGTGGCCGAGTGGTAGACCAGGTCGGCGCCAAGCTCCAGCGGCTTCATGAGCCAGGGCGAGGTCAGGGTCGAGTCGACCAGCAGCGGCACACCCGCCTCGTGCGCAATGGCGCTGATGGTCGGAATGTCCAGCACATCCAGGCCCGGGTTGCCCACCGTCTCGCCGAAGAACAGTTTCGTATTAGGCCGTACGGCGGCGCGCCAGCCGTCAATGTCGCCGGGCTTGACGAAGGTGGTCTCTATACCGAAGCGCGACAGCGTGTAGTGCAGCAGGTTCTGCGAACCGCCGTACAGCGCCGTGCTGGCCACGATGTGGCTGCCCGCGCCCATCAAGGTGCAGATGGCCAGGTGCAGCGCGGCCTGGCCGCTGGCGGTGGCGATGGCGCCCACGCCGCCTTCCAGCGCGGACACGCGCTGCTCCAGCACCGCATTGGTGGGATTGCTGATGCGGCTGTAGACATGGCCAGGCCGCTCCAGGTTGAACAGCGAGGCGGCGTGGTCGCTCGATTCGAAGACAAACGAGGTCGTCAGGTGGATTGGTACGGCGCGTGCGCCAGTGGCCGGATCGGGGGTGGCGCCGGCATGCAGCGCAAGCGTGTCAAAGCCAGGGTCGGAGTAACCGGGCATCCAATGTCTCCCATGTTGTCGGTGTTGGCAGGCATTGTGGGCTATATTTGATCGGAACAAGCTGCGCCACCCCGTCCGTGGCCGCCCCGCTCGCCCCATTGGAGACCGATCATGAAAGTCAGCGATATCCTTCGCGTCAAAGGCAACACCCTTTACACCGTGACCCCCGACGAACCGCTGGCCAATGCCGTGGACATCATGGCCGACCGCGACATCGGCTCGCTGGTGGTGATGGAGCTCGGTGACCTGGTGGGCATGCTCACCTTCCGCGAAGTGATCCAGGCCATCGTCAAGAACGGCGGCAGCGTGGGCACGCTGCAGGTGCGCTCGGCCATGGACGACCACCCGCTGACCTGCACCCTTGAAACCGACATGGACGAGGTGCGCCGCATGATGCTGGACCGCCACGCCCGCTACATGCCGGTGATGGACAAGCGCATGCTCATGGGCGTGATCAGCTTCTACGACGTGGCCAAGGCCGTGGTGGACAGCCAGAACTTCGAGAACAAGATGCTCAAGGCCTATATCCGCGACTGGCCAGAAGAAGAGCGCGGCGGCTGAACAGGTTCCGCCACTCTGGGATAATCGGTCCCATGAGCGGCAACACCATCGGTACCCTATTCGCTGTCACCAATTTTGGTGAATCCCACGGCCCGGCCATTGGCTGCGTGATCGACGGCTGCCCGCCGGGCATGCCTTTGAGCGAGGCGGACATCCAGGCCGACCTGGACCGCCGCCGCCCCGGCACCAGCCGGCATGTGACCCAGCGCAACGAGCCCGATGCGGTGGAGATCCTCTCGGGCGTGTACGAAGGCCGGACCACCGGCACCCCCATCGCGCTCTTGATCCGCAACACCGACCAGCGCAGCAAGGACTACAGCAACATCTCCGAGAGCTTTCGCCCGGGACATGCCGACTACACCTACTGGCACAAGTACGGCATCCGCGACCCGCGCGGCGGCGGCCGTTCGTCGGCACGCCTGACGGCACCCACCGTGGCCGCCGGCGCCGTGGCCAAGAAGTGGCTGGCCGAGCAGTACGGCACGCAGTTCCGCGCCTGCATGACCCAGCTGGGCGAGCTGCCCATCCCCTTCGAGAGCTGGGACTATGTGCGCGCAAACCCCTTCTTCGCCCCCGTGGCCGACGTGCAGCAGTACGAGGACTACATGGACGCGCTGCGCAAGGCCGGTGATTCGTGCGGCGCGCGCATCCGCATCTCGGCCAGCGGCGTGCCCGTGGGCCTGGGCGAGCCGCTGTACGACAAGCTCGACGCCGACATCGCCCACGCCATGATGGGCCTGAACGCCGTCAAGGGAGTGGAGATCGGCGCGGGCTTCGAGAGCGTGGCCCACCGCGGCACCATGCACGGCGATTCGATGACGCCCCAGGGCTTTCGCACCAACCACGCCGGCGGCGTGCTCGGCGGCATCAGCACCGGGCAGGACCTGGAGGTGTCGATCGCGATCAAGCCCACCAGCTCCATCATCAGCCCGCGCGAGTCCATCGACATCCACGGCCAGCCCACCGAGGTCATCACCAAGGGCCGCCACGACCCGTGCGTGGGCATCCGCGCCGCGCCGATTGCCGAGGCGCTGCTGGCGCTGGTGGTGATGGAGCATGCCTTGCGCAACCGCGCCCAGTGCGCGGACGTGGTGCGCGAGGTAGCGCCCATCCAGGCGTCCTTCCTTTGAGCGCCGCAGCAGCAGGGGGCGCCGCCGCGCGCCGCTGGCCGCTGGCGTTCGCTGCTGCCTCGGCCCTGGCGGCGGTCGCCCTGCTGGCAGGCTGCGCGTCCCCAACCGCGCGCCCCACCCACATCGACATCGGCCTGATCGCCTTCAACGACCTGCACGGCCATCTGGAGCCGCCGCGCATGGCCCTGCAGGTGGCCGCGCCCGACGGCAGCGGCCAGGCGCGCGTGCCTGCCGGCGGCGCGGCCTACATGGCCAGCGCCATCGCGCACCTGAAGACCCTTCACAAACACCATGCGGTGGTGGCAGCGGGCGACATGGTGGGCGCATCGCCCCTGGTGTCGGCACTGTTCCTCGACGAGCCGACCATCGAAGCCGTCAACCGCATGGGCATCGACTTCAATGCCGTCGGCAACCACGAGTTCGACAAGGGCTGGCGCGAGCTGCTGCGCCTGAAGAACGGCGGCTGCGAGAAGCACACGGTGCGCGAGCCCTGCCAGCTCAACCCCACCTTCCCAGGCACCAACTTCGGCCTGCTGGCAGCGAACACCTCGCACGACGACGGCCGCCCGCTGCTGCCGCCCACCGGCATCAAGCGCTTTACCGAGGGCGGCGTCACGGTCAGCGTGGGCTTCATCGGCCTGACCCTGCGCGGCACACCCGCGATGGTGGCGCCCGCCGGCGTGGCCGGCCTGCGCTTTGCGGACGAGGCCGATACCGTCAACGCACTGATCCCGGGCCTGCGCGCCCAGTGGGCCGATGTGATCGTGGTCATGGTGCACGAGGGCGGCGAGACCGAGACGGCGCTGGGCGAGACCAGCTGCAAGGGCCTGAGCGGCGACATCCTGCCCATCCTGGAGCGGCTCGACCCTGCGGTGGACGTGGTGGTCTCGGGCCACACGCACCGCTCCTACCTGTGCGACTACGGCACGGTGAACCCCGCCCACCCGCTGTTGCTGACCAGCGCCGGCCAGTACGGCACGCACGTCACCGACATCAGCCTGCGCGTGGACACCGCCACCCGCCGTGTGGTGCGCAAGACCGCCCGCCAGGTCATCGTGCAGGGCGAGGGCTTCACCAGCGGGCCCACCACATTCGCCGTGGACCAGCGCTTCCCCATCTTCGCGCGCGATGAGGGCGTACACGCCATCGTGGAGCGCTACCGCGCCGCCGCCGAACCCCAGGCCCAGCGCCCCGCAGGGCGCCTCACGGGCCCTGTCTCGCGCGAGCCCGCCGCGTCGCTCGAAACATCCATGGGTAACCTGATCGCCGACGCACAGTTGCTCGCGGCCCAAGGCCCGGGCCTCAACGCCCAGATCTCGTTCATGAACCCGGGCGGCGTGCGCGGCGTGCTGGTGCCTGGTACCGATGGCCAGGTGCGCTATGGCCAGATGTTCACGGCACAGCCGTTTGGCAACAGCCTGATGGTGCAGTCGTTCACGGGTGGGCAGGTGAAGGCGATCCTGGAGCAGCAGTTCGCCAGCGGCACCAACACCGCGCAGAGCCCGCGGGTGCTGTCGGTTTCCAAGGGGTTTACTTACCGCTATGACCTGCGTCTGCCTGCGGGGCAGCGGGTGAGTGGCGTCACGCTCAATGGCCAGCCGCTGCGCGCGGATGCGGTATACCGGGTGGTGGTGAGCAGCTTCCTGGCTACGGGCGGGGACAACTTCACGGTGTTCACGCAAGGCGTGGATGGATTGGGGGCAGGTCAGGATCTGGATGCTCTGGAGGCTTACTTCACAGCTTCTGGTGGGGCGGTGGTGCCGCCGGCTACGGATCGGATTGTTCGCTTAGATCTGCACTGATTTTTCTGTTGTGACGCTGGTTGCGACCGCGTGCTTTGCCTAGGGGCGCGGCCACACCGCGACCGAGCGAAGCGACACACCAGAAGCAGCAACCAAACCATCAAAACCGTAACGAGGAGCGTTCGCGGCAGAAGCCGACCGCGGGCGCGCCTTATCGGCACACGCATCACTTCGTCAGTACACGTCCCTGCGGTAGCGCCCGCTGCGCACCAGCTCAGCCATGGGCACGGGCCCCAGCAGGCCGGTGAGAGCCATGTCCACGCCCTGCGCCATGCCCTGCAGGCTGCCGCACACGTAGATGGCCGCGCCCTGCTCCTCGACCCAGGCACGCACGCTGGCGGCCTGCGCCTGCAGCAGGTCCTGTACATAGACCTTGTGGGCCGGATCGTCGCGCGAGAAAGCCAGGTCCAGCCGCGTGAGCACGCCAGCCGCCTGCCAGGCGGTGAGCTCGTCGCGAAAGAGGAAATCGTGCGCAGCGTTGCGCTCGCCGAACAGCAGCCAGTTGGGCCCGGCACCGGCCTGCGCCCGGGACCGCAGGTGGCTGCGCAGGCCGGCTATTCCCGTGCCATTGCCCACCAGGATCAACGGGCGCGAAGCATTGTCTTCAAGCCGAAAATTGCGGTGCGCGCGCAGGCGCATTGGCACCGCTGCGCCCACCTGCGCGCCCTCGGTCAGCCAATGCGATGCAAGGCCTGGCGTGCCGTCCTCGCGCATGGCCTGGCGCACCACTAGGTGCACAAGGCCATCGCTGGCGAGCGAGGCGATCGAATACTCGCGCGGGTGCTCCAGGTCGCCGGGCACGCACAGCTGCACCAGGTCGCCCGACTCCCAAACAGCCGCCGCGCCAGCGGGTGGCGCCAGCTCCACAAGGTGCACGGGAGCCCCCTCGCTGCCGGGGTTCAGGTGGCTGCGCGCAGCCAGGGCCCACTGCTCGAAGGCGGGCGCCTCCCACGCGGGCAACTCGCTCAGGCTCGATACCTGCGCCAGTTGGTGCTGCCAGGCCGTGAGGGCCGCCGGCGCGCCGTTGTCCATCTCCACGCGCTCGAACAGCGGCCTGGCGCCACGCGCACGCAGCCATGCGTCGAGCTGGCGGCCAAAGCCGCAGAAGTGGGCGTACTGGCGGTCGCCCAGGGCCAACAGGCCGTACTGCAGCTGCGACAGGTCCGGCGCACCGTCTTCGCTGGCCCCCATGCACGCCTGCTGGAAGGCTGCGGCATTGTCGGGCGCATCGCCCTCGCCGTAGGTGCTGGCCAGGAACAGCGCACGCCGGCTGCGTGCAAGCAAGGCCGCGTCGAGCTTGTCGAGCGCACACAGGTGCACGGGCTCGCCGGCCGTGTGCAAGAGGCGCGCCGTCTCGCGCGCCAGTTCTTCGGCCTGGCCGGTCTGGCTGGCATACACCACCAGCAGCGGCTGCACTCCTTCGCGCGCCGATGCAAGTGCCAGGGCCTGTGCGGCCTGCGCCTGGTGCCTGCGCCGCTCGCGCAGCCAGATGGCGGCGCACAGGGCCGCGTAGAGCAGCACCAGGGCGGCGGCAGCGGCCAGCCGCACAGCGGGATCAGAAAAGTTCATTGAAATTCGGGAAAGCGCTCGCGCCAGGCCGGGGTCGCAGTCCACTGAGCCCCCTGGTGCGAGCGTTCGCACAGCAGCGCGGCCACGCCCTGCCCTGTGGCAAAGGCCAGGCCCTCGACGGGCCCCAGCACCGTGAGCACCGTGGCCAGGGCATCGGCATGCATGCATTCCTGGTGCAGCACTGTCACGCTGGCCAGCGAATGCGCCACAGGCTCGCCAGTGCGCGGGTCTATGGTGTGCGAGTAGCGCCGCCCCCCGTGCTCAAAGGCATGCCAGTGGTCGCCCGACGTAGCGATGGCCATGCCCTGGAGCGGCAGTGCCCGGGCCGAGCCAGCCTCGCCTGCCACGGCCACGCGCCAGGGCTGGCCGCCGGGGCGTGTGCCACTCGCGCGCAGCTCACCGCCCACCTCGGCCAGGAAATCCACCCAGCCCTGCGCCTGCAAAACCTGCACGACCAGGTCCACCGAGTAGCCCTTGGCAATGCCCGACAGGTCCAGTTGCAGGCCGCCCGGCTGCAGCGCCTGCATGCCCGCGTCGCGCAGCGCCAGGCCCGCGCGGTGCGGACGCAGGGACTGCAGCTCCTGCGCCGAGGGCATCGTGGCGGGTGGCGAGTGGTCGGCATGCGGATCGGGCCGGGGGCCGAAACCCCAGCGGCTCACCAGCGACCCCACTCCCACGTCGAACGCACCGCCACTGGCCAGCGCCCAGTGCTGCGCGGCCTGCAGCACCGCGAAGAACGCGGGCGACAGCGCATGCCAGCTGCCCGCGGGCGCGCGGTTGAAGCGCGAGACCTCCGATTCGGGCTCCCAGTTGCTCATCTGCCGCACGACCAGGGCCAGGGCTTCTTCGATGGCTGCGCGCACGGGCGCGAGCGGCGTGAACTGCGGATTGCAAACGCGCACCGACCAGGTCGTGCCCATGGCCTCGCCGGCCAGGGTCTGCAAGACAGCAGGATCGGCAGCGCGCACAGGCACATGCGGGGCGGCATGGCCAGCCCCGCCGAACGATACCAGGGCAGGAAGAGGCGCCGCAGCAACGGCTACGCGCCCGAATCCCTGCCCATACTGCACCTGGATGCTCATGCGCGCCGAAACCTCACCTGCAACAGATCAAGGCAAGACTTCGAGCGTGCCCACGTACGACAGGCGGCGTTCCTTGGCCTGGGGCAGCGAGGTCTTCTCGTCCTTGGCATCGGCATCCACCCAGTACATGCCGGCGGCAGGCCAGGTCACGCTGAACTCGCCCTTGGCATCGGTGGTGGCCTTGATCTCGCCGATCTTGTCGCGGTAGCGCGTGGCGCCAGCCACCAGCACCACTTCGAGGTTGGCGGCGGGCTTGCCGTCCACGTGGAAGGCAAACGTGGCCTTCTCGCCCTTCACGAGGTCGTTGGGGTGCGTCACGGGCACCAGCTCCAGGCCCTGGCCCGTGGGCTTGATGGCGCTGGGCTTGCCCACCGTCACGAAGGTCTCGATGCGGCCGGCCGACTGCGTCACCTTGAGCTCCTGCGCGTCGGCAGGCACTTCGGCCGCGAACTTCTCGGCCGTGCCGCGCCAGCGCTTGGGCTGGCCGGCCTTGTCCTTGTAGCTCGCGTTCAGGCCGCTGCTGACTACAGCCAGGTGGTAGGTGCCGGTCTGCGTGAGGTTCAGGTCGAACACACTGCGCAGCTTGCCGCGGTGCGAATTCTCGGGCTTGACGGCCGAGCCATCGGGTGCCACCACCACGAGGTTGTCCAGGCCCAGCGGGAAGTGGTTGAAGAAGAACAGGTCGTTGGAGACGGCGGCATCCACGGTGATCCACTCGGCCTTGGAGAGCACGGTGGTCGATGGCAGCAGCCACACGTTGTGGGCCTGGGCCGAGAAGGCACCGCACAACAGGGCGATGCAGGTGGCGATACGGGTCTTGAATTGCATGAAGGTACTCCGGGTATTCGTTAAAGGTGTCAGGGCTTGAGGTCGAGGGTGACCTCACCGAGCTCGCTGCTGCCCTTGGCACTCAACTGCTGGGCCTTGGTGGTGGGCCAGGTGAAGGGAATCGTCACCAGCTCGCGGCCACCGACCTCGCGCGAGGCCTCGACCACCAGCTTGTAGCTGCCGGCGGGCAGTGTGGCCAGTTGCTTGGTGCCTTCGTTGAAAGCGACCTGGTGCTTGCCCACGGGGCGCGTGGGGCTGGTCACGCCGTCGATGGGCACGGCCAGGTCACGGCCCGTGCGGCGCCACCACTGGCGCAGGTCCTTGAGCCACTTGGCGCCCTCTTCGTTCTTCATCTTCACGTCGTACCAGACGGCCAGGGTCGATGCCACCGAGTTGTCGGCACGCTCGACCCACATCGCCACGTAGGGGCGGTGGTACTCGGCCACGTCCAGGCGCGGGATCTCCACGCCCACGCCCAGGCCAGCGGCAAACGCCGGGGCACCCAGGCATGCGCCCAGCGCGATGCTGTAGCGCAGGTGCAAATGCTTTGTCACAGGCATTCTTTTCTTCTTTCGGTTCAGTGGATAAACAGGAGTGCCAACACCACCGGGATCACCAGCCCCATGCCCACCATGGGCCAGGTGAAGGGGCGGTTGCCCGCGTGCATCTTCAGGATGAACAGGCCGGTGACGGTGAACACCAGGCAGGCGGCAGCGAAGATATCGATGAACCAGCTCCAGGCGGCACCGGTGTTGCGGCCCTTGTGCAGGTCGTTGAGGTAGGAGATCCAGCCGCGGTCGGTGCGCTCGTACTCGGCCTCGCCATCGGCCAGGTTCACGCGCAGCCAAGCATCGCCGCCGGGGCGCGGCAGCGAGACATAGATTTCATCGGCCGACCACTCGGCGTCGCGGCCCGCCGTGTCCAGCGACCACTGCGTGCGCGCCCAGGCCTGCAAGGCCTCGGGCAGCGGGGCGCGGTCTTTCGGCGGCGGCGGCAAGGCCTTTAGCGTGGTCAGCAGCGCATCGGGCACGGTGGCCTGCTGGCTCACCACCTTGGGCTTGGACTCGATCTGCCCGGCGTGGTTGAGCGTGAAGCCCGTGACGGCAAACAGCAGCATGCCAATGAGGCACATGGCCGAGCTGACCCAATGCCATTCGTGCAGCGTCTTGAGCCAGTAAGACCGGCGCCGGTTGTCCTGTGGTTTGGTCATTCCTGGAGGGGTGCGCGCAACACGCCGAAAGACGTCGCGCGGGGATGCGAAACCAGGATTCTAGTTGAAGAGAATGACAACCATTTGCATTTAAACCATCTTTACCTCGGGAAGCTGCCGGGACATGGCAACCCCCTGCCCTGCCGGCGCTTGCCCTCCAGGGCGAAGCCGCGAAGCGACTGCGCAAGGTGGTTTCACTTCAATCCATGGTTACGTTCGCGTTCTTCACCGCCTGCGCCGTGCGCGCCAGTTCGCTGTACATGAGGCCCAAGGCCAGGGCGCCTCGGCGGGTGGTGGAAGAAAGTGCGTTCATGGTTTGTCTCCTGAGGGGGAGAACCGCCGGGCACCGCGCAGACGTCCGCTGCGCTCATGCCGCCAGGCAGGGGGTGGAAAATCAGGCCACGGCGGCGGCCGCCTGCAATGCCTGTACCTGGTCGGCGGTGTAGCCCAGGCCGGCAAGCAGTTCGGCCGTGTGCTGGCCCAGCGTTGGTGGGTCCGTGCGCACAGCCATGCGCTGGCCGTCCATGCGCAGCGGCATCAACGTCACGCGCGCCGTGCTGCCGGCAAGCTCGCCATCGGGCAGCGTGATGTCGGCCAGGCCACCCGTGGCGTTCAGGTGCGGGTCGTCGAACAACTGCTCGGGCCGCATGATGGGCGCGAATGGCAGGCCATGCTGCTCGAAGATGGCCGACAGCTCCTCGGCCGTGTGCAGCGCCAGTCGCAGGCGCAGCTCGGGCAGCAGCGTGGCACGGGCGCGCACACGCTCATTGTTGGTGGCAAGGCCTGGGTCGGCCTTGAAGTCGGCATAGCCCATGGCATCGCAGAAGGTGACCCACTGCGCATCGCTCACGGCGGCCAAGAAGATCTGCCCGCCGTCCTTCACGCTGAACACGTCGTACACCGCCCAGGATGAGATGCGGTCGGGCATGGGCGCGGCGGGCTGGCCCGTCACCGCGTACTGCATCATGTGCTGGCCGACCAGGAAGACATTGTTCTCGAACAGGGCCGAGTCCACCTCCTGCCCGCGCCCGGTGGCCGCGCGCTGCATCAGCGCGGCCATGGCGCCGATGGCACCGAACATGCCGCCCATGATGTCGTTGACGCTGCTGCCCGCGCGCAGGGGGTCCCCGGGGCGCCCCGTCATGTAGGCCAGGCCGCCCATCATCTGCACCACCTCGTCCAGCGCGGTGCGGTGCTCGTAGGGGCCGGGCAGGAAGCCCGCGTGGTTCACATACACCAGGCGATCGTTCAGGCGCGAGAGCGCAGCATAGTCGAGGCCATACTTGGCCATCACCCCGGGCTTGAAGTTCTGCGCCACCACGTCGGCCGACGAGGCCAGGCGGATCGCCACCTCCAGCCCTTCGGGTTTGCGCAGGTCCAGCGCAATGCTCTTCTTGTTGCGGTTGAACATGGGGAAGAAGCCAGCCCCCGCGCCCAGCAGGTGGCGCGTGCGGTCGCCGTCCACCGGCTCGACCTTGATGACCTCGGCGCCCAGGTCGGCCAGCACCATGCCGCAGGTGGGGCCCATGACCATGTGGGTGAACTCCACCACACGCAGGCCGGCCAGGGGCAGGGGCGCAGTGGAAGCAGAGGCAGCGGATTCGGATGCCGAGGAAGACGAAGAGGGATTCAGGGAAGCATTCATGGGTGAGGACGATAAACGGTTCCGACCGTGCCCGCAGGCGCTGGCCGGTGCGCAGGGGCGGCCGTCCTTGCAAACCCGGACAATCAGGAAGCGGGCGACGTGCCCTCGGGTGCCTTGCGCGGCACCAAGGAGTACATCAGCGGCATGCGCGCCATGCCGGCCGGCATGCCCCAACGCCGCCCGCCCAGGTCCTGCATGCCCTCGAAGGAGCGCCAGCCGTTCGTCGAGGAGGCTGTCGGACTTGGAAATCGTCGGCTGCAAATCGGCCGCAGCGGTCCATTTTTCACCGCCTTTTTGCCCCATAGCCTGGCTATGGGGCTGCAAATCCGGCAAAAACTGTCCTCGCTGAGGCCGATTTTCGCTTTTGACGCTCCAAGTCCGACAGCCTCCTAGGGGTACTCCTCGACCCCTTCGACCTGCAGACCCGCCGCCAGCAGCGCCGTCACCACGCGGCCAACGCCCCAGGCGAACTCGTGGCTGGGGTGGGGGTTGACGAAAACCTCAGGCGCCGCTGCTTCCTGCCCTTCGCGCGCCTTCTGCGTCTCGCCCACGTAGTCGCCCAACCCGGCCTCGTGCACCGGTACCTCGTTGAAGTAGTCGTAGAGGGCCCGCCACTGCGGGTCGAAGACCAGGGCGGCGGGGAGGAACTCCACGAAGACGAAACGCCCGCCCGGGCGCAGCGCCCCGGCAATGCTGCGCGCCCAGCGCGCCAGATCGGACAGCCAGCAGATGGTGCCACCCCGGCCGGAAGGGTGAGCCGATTTCTCGGTTTCAGTGGACTAGTGTTCCATGGATGCCTCGCAAGGCAGCGCGCCTCGATGGCCGGAATGCTACCTGCTCCACCCCGCCGTGGCAGCACCGCAACACTTCGCAAAAAAGACCCTTGAATAAGGGAGTTGGCGCATATCAGTGCTGCGTTCAGAGCTATTAAACTTGTAGCAAGATCGTTTCCAAGCTATATTGACAGCGTCTTGCGGGCAGTGTCCGGCGGGCCGCCACTGTTTTCCATACACACCGCGCGAGGAGAAGCTTGCATGAGCTCCAAGGAAAATTTCGCCATCAACCAGCTGTTCGAGCGGCTGGAATGCCGCTATGCGCTGCGTGTGCTGTGGGCCCTGCGTGACGGACACCCCCAGACCTTCCGGCTGCTGCAGGACAGCGTGGGCGGCATCACCCCCAACACGCTCAACACCCGCATCAAGGAACTGCGCGAGGCCGGCCTGGTCGACCACGGCAGCGACGGCTACACCGTCACCCCCTCGGGCACAGACCTGCTCAAGCGCCTGAGCGACGTGCAGGCCTTTGCCACGCGCTGGGTGGCCAGCCGCGTGAAGAAGCCCGCCGCGTAAAATCAGGCCGTTCTGCAGGGCCCGCGCCCTCCACCAACACCTTTCAACCGGCGTTTTTTCGTTGCAATACAACGGTATTTCGCTACCAACTCCATAGCAAACAAGGATTTTCATGGCGTTCACCACCACCGCATCCGGCCTGCAGTACGAAGACACCACCGCAGGCGAAGGCACAGAAGCCACCAAGGGCCAGAACGTATCGGTGCACTACACCGGCTGGCTCTACAACAACGGCGAACAAGGCGCCAAGTTCGACTCCAGCCGCGACCGCAATGACCCCTTCGAGTTCTCGCTGGGTGCCGGCATGGTCATCAAGGGCTGGGACGAAGGCGTGCAGGGCATGAAGATCGGCGGCCAGCGCACGCTGATCATCCCCGCAGCCCTGGGCTACGGCGCGCGCGGCGCCGGCGGCGTGATCCCGCCGAACGCCACGCTCAAGTTCGACGTGGAACTGCTCAAGGTCGGCCGCTGAGCCCTGCCCTCGCTGCCCGTGAGACAGCTGGAACGACAAAAGCGGCCTTCTGGCCGCTTTTTTGATGGATGTGAAGCCAACAGACCGCCCTGTGGCAGGTCCAAGGCCACGCCACTAGTCGAAAAGCGCTTTGTCGAAGCGCGCAAACTTGGCGTCCCCCACCGCCTCGCGGATATTGGGGGCCAGCGCGGCCAGGTCTGAGAAGCTGCCAGCTCCCTCCACCGCCAGGTTCAGGCGAAAGCCACGCAGCCCAAGTCCGGCGGTGAGTTCCGTGGCAATCGGATAGGCATCCGTGTAGCGCTGCTGGTCCGAGCGGCCGCTGCCCTTGACGGCCTCCATCGCCACGGTGGCTTCGTACGACGTGCTCGAGGCCGACGACACGGCATTGGCGGCTGCCACCGCCTGTCCCGTGCCCTTGGCGGCGGCTGCAGCAGCCACGGCAGCGCCTGCGCCGCTGCCGGACTGCGGCTCCAGCAGGCCCAGGGCGATCATGGCCTGCACGTCGTCCTGCGTGATGCCCATGGCCGCCGTGGCCGCCAGCACCTCGCCCGTAGAGCGCTTGCCATCGAACAGGATGAAGGCGGAGCGCTGCCGCGATGTCAAACCACCCTGGCGGTCCTTGAGCGCTTCCTGCCCCGCCTGCGTTTTGACCAAAACCATGACTCTCCCCCGAATTCTTTGAAATAGCCCATCGCGGACTGCGCACAGCCCATTCACCGCCTCCCATAGGGGCGGGCTTACAGGGTGTCACGTTTGTGGGCCCTTGAGAAGTCGGGTTTTTCCATGCCCCTTCGGCCTGTACCGATTTGGAGCGGCTAACAAAACTCTTCTGGCGTTGTTGCTGTGCCTTGTCGTACCAACGTACTGCCTGCGGACCAGCGCCTGGCCAGAACCGCTTCGCTGAGTTTTTTTTAGCCGCTCTCAGGCCAGTCGAGGGACGAATTCCGAGTGGCAGGGCCGCCAGGCGCAACGCGTGGCTACATCTCCATGCGAACGCGCGGCAATTCAGGCGCAGGCCGTGTGATGCGGCTGACCACCAGCGCCACCAGCAAGCCCGTCGGCACGCCGAACACCCCGGCCGAAATGGGCTGGATGCCGAACCAAAGCCCATCGGCCAGCAGCCAGGCCGGCAGCAGTGCCTTCACGGCCACCACATGCGAGAGCATGTAGTACACCGCCACGCCCAGGCCCGCCAGCATGCCCGCCACCGCCCCCTGGCGCGTGGTGCCGCGCCAGAAGATCCCAAGCACCATCACCGGCACGAAGGCCGACGCCGCCAGCGAGAACGAGGCCGAGACCATGGGCAAAATCTCGGCCGGCTTGAGCGCCGCGACGAAGGCTGCCGACAGCGCCACCGCCAGCAGTGCGAACTTGGTGAGGATCACCCGCTGCTCGGGCGAGGCCTCGCGGTCGGAGCCCTGGAAGTACAGGTCGCGCACCAGCGCATTGCTGATGGTGAGCAGCAGCCCGTCTGCGGTGGACAGCGCCGCCGCCAGCCCGCCCGCCGCCACCAGGCCCGAGACCACGTAGGGCAGGCCACCGAGTTCGGGCGTGGCCAGCATGATCAGGTCGGCCCCCAGGCGGATCTCGCCGAACTGCACGATGCCGTCGCCATTGACGTCCTCGATCGACAGCAGCGAGCCATCCACCCGCGCCCACTGGGCCATCCAGTTGGGCAGCGCCTCAAAGCTGCTGCCCACCAGGTTGTGCATGACCTCGAACTTCACCAGCACCGCGAGCGCCGGCGCACTCAGGTACAGCAGGGCGATGAAGAACAGCGACCAGCCCACCGAGGCCCGCGCGCCCGACACCGTGGGCGACGTGTAGTAGCGCGTGAGCAGGTGCGGCAGCCCGGCGGTGCCCACCATCAGGCAGAACATCAGCGCCATGAAGTTGCGCCGGCTCAGGTCGAACTCGCGCTGCTCCTCGGGCGTG
The DNA here is from genome assembly GCF_030704685.1 of Acidovorax sp. A1169. Taxonomy (GTDB): domain Bacteria; phylum Pseudomonadota; class Gammaproteobacteria; order Burkholderiales; family Burkholderiaceae_C; genus Acidovorax. Next base: position 106,926 of record NZ_JAUZDX010000016.1, on the reverse strand, counting down.
CCGTCGGGGTCGCCCGCAAAGGCCTGGCTGTGTTGTGGCAGGCCCCCGAGGGGGCGGGCGCGCTCGGTGTTCTCGTGCATCTCGCGCGTCCAGCGCTCGCGCGCGGCGGCAGGGTCGCGCGGCAGCGCCGCCAGGTCACGGCTGGCCAGCACGATCAGGCCCACGTCGGCGTTCTGCGCGCGCAGGGTGCGGATGCGCTCACGGCCCTTTTCGCGCTCGTGCTCCAGGGCCGCCTCCACGTCCTTCAGGCGCTCCTCGAACTCCTGCGCACGCTGGCGGTAGATCTGCACCACCTGCTGCTCGGCGGGCGCATCGAGCAGTTGCGCCTCCAGGTCCGCGATCTTGGTGATCTGTGCGCCGTACACCAACGGCGCCAGCGGGCTGCCCAGCTGCTTATAGGCCAGCCAGGACACGGGGATCAGAAAGGCCAGCAGCAGCACCACATACTGCGCCACCTGGGTCCAGGTGATGGCGCGCATGCCGCCCAGGAACGAGCACAGCAGCACCCCGCCCAGGCCGAGCATGATGCCGATCTCGAACTGCACCCCCGTGAGGCGCGAGGCGATCAGCCCCACGCCGTAGATCTGCGCCACCACGTAGGTGAACGAGCACAGCACGGCGGCCAGCGCCGCGATCACGCGCGGCCAGCGCCCGCCAAAGCGCACGTGGAAGAAATCAGGCACGGTGTACAGGCCCATGGCCCGAAGGTGCGGCGCGATCAGCATGGCCACCAGGCAAAAGCCCCCCGTCCAGCCCAGCAGGTAGGCCAGCCCGCCGGGCTGGCCGGGCGTGCCCGCAAAGCCCTGCAGGTACAGCGCGCCCGACAGGCTGATGAACGAGGCCGCGCTCATCCAGTCGGCAGCCGCTGCCATGCCGTTGTACATGGGCGGAATGCGCCGCCCGGCCACATAGTATTCCTCCGGGTCCGAGGTGCGGCCATAGACGCCGATGCCGGCGTACACCATGACGGTGAGGAACAAAAAGATCGGCCCGATCCAGTGGCGCGACAGCCCCTGGTGTTCGGCCCAGGTCATGAGGGCCAGAAAACCGAGCACCCCGGCGATGTACAGCGCCAGGATGCGGTGCAGGCGCCAGGAATAGGCTTTCTCCACCGCGCTCGGGCCGGCCCCAGACGCATTGCCGGAAGGCTCTCCTGCAGGGCCCTGCTTGCGCATGGCGTCAGGCCGCGTCCGCAGGGAGCTTGCCGTCCGCTGGCAGAGCGGCTTCCAGCGCCAGGCGGCGCCGTTCGTCCTGCCGCTCGAAGCGGTTCATGGCCCAGGCATACACCACCACGATGGCAATGAACACCAGCACCGCGCCCTGCGCCTCGATCCAGTAGCCTAGCGGCCAGCCGCCCGGGATGAGGAATTGCAGGTCGCGTGCGAAGTAGGTGGCCACGAAGGACACCAGCACCCAGATCACCAGCAGCCCGGCCTTGAGCCACAGGTGGCGCACGTCGTGCAGGTCCGGCGGAAATGGGCCTGCGAGCTCGGGCTCGGCAGGCTTGATGGGGGAACGGGGCAGCACGGGCATCGGGTCAGCCAAGGCGCTGCATGGATTGACGTGCCCGTGCCCGCAAGGCCTCAGCCCGCAGCCAGCTGCTGCCAGGTGGCCATCACGCTGTCGGGGTTCAGCGAGATGGATGAGATGCCCTCGGCCGCCAGCCACTGCGCGAAGTCAGGGTGGTCGCTGGGGCCCTGGCCGCAGATGCCGATGTACTTGCCCTGGGCCAGGCAGGCCTTGATGGCCTGGTGGATCAGCGCCAGCACGGCGGGGTCGCGCTCGTCGAAGTCCTGCGCCAGCAGCTCCAGGCCCGAGTCGCGGTCCAGGCCCAGCGTGAGCTGGGTCAGGTCGTTGGAGCCAATGGAGAAGCCGTCGAAGAACTCGAGGAAGCGCTCGGCCAGGATGGCATTGCTCGGCACTTCGCACATCATGATGACCTTGAGGTCGTCCTTGCCGCGCTGCAGGCCGTGCTGGGCCAGCAGTTGCGTCACACGCTCGGCCTGCCCGAGGGTGCGCACGAAAGGCACCATCACCTGCACGTTGGTCAGGCCCATCTCGTTGCGCACGCGCTTCAAAGCCTCGCACTCCATGGCAAACGCTTCGCCGAAATCTGCGCTCAGGTAGCGCGCGGCGCCACGAAAGCCCAGCATCGGGTTTTCTTCCTCGGGCTCGTAGCGGCTGCCGCCGATGAGTTTGCGGTACTCATTGCTCTTGAAGTCCGAGAGGCGCACGATCACCGGCTTGGGGTAGAACGCCGCAGCGATGGTGGCCACGCCTTCGGCGACCTTGTCCACGTAGAAGGCGCGCGGGCTGGCATGGCCCCGGGCCACGGACTCCACAGCCTTCTTCAGGTCGGCATCGATCTGCGGGTAGTCCAGGATGGCCTTGGGGTGCACGCCAATGTTGTTGTTGATGATGAACTCCAGCCGCGCCAGGCCCACGCCTTCGTTAGGCAACTGGCAGAAGTCGAATGCCAGCTGGGGGTTGCCCACGTTCATCATGATCTTGGTCTTGATGGCCGGCATCTCGCCGCGCTGCACCTCGGTGACCTCGGTCTCCAGCAGGCCGTCGTAGATGTGGCCGGTGTCGCCCTCGGCGCAGCTCACGGTGACCAGGGTGCCGTCTTTCAGCAGCTCGGTCGCGTCACCACAGCCCACCACGGCCGGGATGCCCAGTTCGCGCGCGATGATAGCCGCGTGGCAGGTGCGTCCGCCGCGGTTGGTGACGATGGCGCTGGCGCGCTTCATCACCGGCTCCCAGTTGGGGTCGGTCATGTCGGTCACCAGCACGTCGCCGGGCTGCACCTTGTCCATCTCGGCAATGCTGTGCACCAGGCGCACCGGGCCGGTGCCGATCTTCTGGCCAATCGCGCGGCCCTCGGCCAGCACGGTGCCCTGGCCCTTGAGCTTGTAGCGCATCTCGGCCTGGCCCTTGGACTGGCTCTTGACCGTCTCGGGTCGCGCCTGCAGGATGTAAAGCAGGCCGTCGGTGCCGTCCTTGCCCCATTCGATGTCCATCGGGCGGCCATAGTGCTGCTCGATCACCAGCGCGTAGTGCGCCAGTTGCTGCACGTCGGCATCGGTCAGCGAGTAGCGGTTGCGCTGCTCGGTGGGCACATCGGTGGTCTTCACCAGCTTGCCCGATGCGGCCTTTTCCTCGGCCGTGGAGAACACCATCTGAACCAGCTTGCTGCCCAGATTGCGGCGGATCACGGCCTTCTTGCCGGCCTGCAGGGTGGGCTTGTGCACGTAGAACTCGTCGGGGTTCACGGCGCCCTGCACCACCGTCTCTCCCAGGCCGTAGCTGCTGGTGATGAAGACCACCTGGTCGAAGCCCGACTCGGTGTCGATGGTGAACATCACGCCTGCAGCGCCCAGGTCGGAGCGCACCATGCGCTGCACGCCGGCCGACAGTGCCACCACGTCGTGCGCAAAGCCCTTGTGCACGCGGTAGGAGATGGCGCGGTCGTTGTACAGGGAGGCAAACACCTCCTTCATCTTGTGCAGCACGTCGTCGATGCCCACCACGTTCAGGAAGGTCTCCTGCTGGCCGGCGAACGAGGCGTCGGGCAGGTCTTCGGCCGTGGCGGACGAGCGCACGGCAAAGCTGGCCTGCGGGTTGCCGGCGGACAGGGTGGCAAAGGCTTCGCCAATGGCTTTTTGCAGGTCGGCGGGGAAGGGCTGGGCCTCGACCATGGCGCGGATTTCACCACCTACCCGGGCCAGGGCGCGCACGTCCTCGGTATCGAGGCTGGCCAGCTTGGCGCTGATCTTGTCGGCCAGGCCGTCGTGGGCCAGGAATTCGCGGAAGGCATGTGCCGTGGTGGCAAAACCCGTAGGGACGCGCACGCCCTCGGGCAGCTGCGAGATCATTTCGCCGAGGGAGGCGTTTTTACCGCCCACCGACTCGACATCGGTCATTCTCAGGTTTTCAAACGGTACGACCAGGGCGGTCGGGCTGAAAAGTGCAGACATGGGAAAGCTCCAGAAGTTGAAACCGGGTCGTCTGCGCGCCCGCCCCTACCAAGGGGCACCGTGGGGCGAGCGGCCATGCACGGGCTCAGGCTTTGTCGTTGTGGTTGTGTGCCGACGGCGTGCATGGTTGAGAAATTTGGATAATTGACACAATTGTAGGCCTGCCGCGCCGCAAGCAGGTTGACAACGTGTTGACACACCCAAAGGCCCCCATTCATGCACACGCGCACCGTATTCTTTGTCTCCGACGGCACCGGTATCACCGCAGAGACCTTTGGCAATGCCATCCTGGCCCAGTTCGAGCTGAAGCCCCGCCATGTGCGCCTGCCCTTCATCGACAGCGTGGACAAGGCGCACCAGACGGTGCGGCAGATCAACCACACGGCCGAGATCGAGGGCAAGAAGCCCATCGTATTCACCACCCTGGTCAACATGGAGGTGCTGCGCGTCATCCAGGAAGGCTGCAAGGGCATGCTGCTCGACATGTTCGGCACCTTCGTGCACCCGCTGGAGGAAGAGCTCGGTATCAAGTCCCACCACCGCGTGGGCCGCTTCAGTGACGTGAGCCGCAGCAAGGAGTACACCGACCGCATCGAAGCCATCAACTTCAGCCTGGCGCACGATGATGGCCAGAGCAACCGCGACCTGGCCGGTGCCGACGTGATCCTGGTGGGCGTGAGCCGCAGCGGCAAGACCCCCACCAGCCTGTACCTGGCCATGCAGTACGGCATGAAGGCCGCCAACTACCCGCTGATCCCCGAGGATTTCGACCGCCGCCAGCTGCCGCCCGCGCTGGAGCCGCACCGCAAGAAGATCTTCGGCCTGACCATCCAGCCCGAGCGCCTGTCCGAGATCCGCAACGAGCGCCGCCCCAACTCCAAGTACGCCGACCTGGTCAACTGCCGCCACGAAGTGGCCGAGGCCGAAGCCATGATGCGGCGCGCCGGCATCCGCTGGCTGTCCACCACCACCAAGTCGATCGAAGAGATCGCCACCACCATCCTGCAGGAAATCCGGCCCGAACGGCTGGTGTATTGACGGCGGCGGGCCATGCCCGCGCCAGCCGTCAACCCCAGGAATCGGTCCAGGCCTTGAATTCGGCTACTGCGGCAGGCGGGTTCAGGCGGGCCACCCACTGGTTCAGCACCTTGGCCGGCTCATCGCCATCCGACACCGACACCTGCAGCAGCAGGGACTCGCGTACGAAGGCCGGGTCTTCGCGGCGCAGCCGCTCCAGCACCTGGACCATGGTTTCGAGCAGTTGCGCGCGAAAAGCCGTGAAGGCGGCATCACCCCCTTCGTCCGGCAGCGCCAGCACATGTTCGCGCACCAGCGTGCACAGGTCATTGAATGCGCCATTGGCGCCCTCCCCCTCCATGGGCCATTCCGACGAGCTGTAGCGGTAGTAACCGGCCTCGTCCGGGTGGCGCGAAGTGAGTTCACGCACCTGCGATTCGGTCAACAGGGCCGGGCAGACGGTCATGGCCCCGTCGTCGGTGTACAGGGTGAAGGCGCACACAGGGTCTTGCGGGCCGCAGCGCTCGGAGATGTCGGCCAGGGCCGCGCGGCTGGCCTGGGCGATGCCCTCGGCCAGCGCGGCGAAATCGAAGTCGGAGGAAGAAGCAGGCATGGACACATGGTAGGCCCACCCTGTGTCGCAGGCAGCCCGTGCCAGCACCACCCGGCGCCATTTTCGTGACGCATTGCGCACCGAATGGCGTTGGTGCCTGCTTACTTCAACGCGAAACGCACATTGGCCGCCTTCTTGCCTGGCAGTGTCACCAGCGCCACCACCTTGGTGCCCGCCGCGACCTTGAACGTGCCCTTGGCTTCGAGCTTGCCCTCGCCGGCCGGTACCAGCACGGCCTCGGATTTTTCGGTGCCGTTGAGCAGCGTGAGCTTGGCGCCCACACCCTGGGAGCTGGCCGGCTTGCCATGGTCGCGCAGGTGCAGGGTGATCAGGTCGGGCCGCGCCACCAGCTCGTAGTCCATGTCGTGGGTGCCGGCCACGATGCCGCCGTGCTGCGGCTTGTGGTCGTCGCCATGGGTGTGGTCGCCAGCGGCGAATGCCGCGCCGGAGACGGCCAGGGCCAGTGAGGCCAGGAGGTACTTGGTCATTGTCATGGAGGTCCTTTCAAGGGGTTGAGGGAACGGGGGAGAGAGAAAGCTCAGAAGGCCTCGGCGTTCTTGTCGTCCAGCAGGCGCTCGGCATCGCGGCGGCCGAACAGCCAGAACAAAGCCGGGGTCAGGAAGGTGTCGAGCAGGGTCGAGCTGATCAGGCCCGAGAAGATCACCACGGCCACCGGGTGCAATATCTCGGTGCCGGGGCGCTCGGCCTCCAGCAGCAGCGGGGCCAGCGCGAAGGCGGTGACCAGGGCGGTCATGAGCACGGGGGAGAGGCGTTCAAGCGAGCCGCGCACGATCATGGCGTGGTCGAAGTTCTCGCCCTCCACGCGCATCAGGTTCAGGTAGTGGCTCACCTTCAAAATGCCGTTGCGCACCGAGATGCCCGCCAGTGTGATGAAGCCGATCAGCGCCGCCACCGACAGCGGCTGGCCCGAGATCCACAAACCGAGAACGGCGCCCACCAGCGCCAGCGGGATGTTGGCCATGATCAACGCCGACAGCGTGGCCGAGCGGTAGCGCGTGTACAGCACCACGAACATCAGCACCAGCGAGACGATGGCGAGCATGCCCACCAGCCGGCTGGCCTCCTCCTGCGCCTGGAACTGGCCGCCCAAGGTGATGAAGTAACCATCCGGCAGGCGCGTCTCGCCCACCACCTTGCGGATGTCGGCCACCACGTCGGACAGCGCCCGGCCCTGTGCATTGGCCGACAGCACGATGCGCCGCTTGCCGTCGTCGCGGCTGATCTGGTTGGGGCCGTCCCCGTCCTCGATGCTCGCCAGGCGCGACAGCGGCACGCGCCCGCGCGGGGTCTCGATCATGATCTGCGCCAGGCCTTCGAGTGAGCGCGCGCTCTCGGGCAGGCGCACCACCAGCGCAAAGCGGCGGCTGCCCTCCACGATCTGCGTGACTTTCTCGCCCTCCACCAGTCCCTGCAGCGTGGCCAGTACCTGGGCCGCGGGCACGCCGTACTGGGCGGCGGCGGCATGGTCCACGCGCACGGTGATCTGCGGTGCCAGCACCTGCTTTTCCACCTCCAGGTCGGCCAGGCCATCGATGCTGGCCAGGCGCGCACGCAGCGCATCGGCCTGGCCACGCAGGGTGTCGAGGTCCTCGCCGAAGAGCTTGATCGCGATCTGCGAGCGCACGCCCGACAGCATGTGGTCGATGCGGTGCGAGATCGGCTGGCCGATGGCAATCGCCGCCGGCATCTGCGCCAGCCGGCTGCGGATGTCGGCCTGCACTGCGGCCATGCTGCGTTTCAGCTCGGAAGCTGGCAGCAGGCCCACGTCGAGTTCGCTCACGTGTACGCCCTCGGCATGTTCGTCCAGCTCGGCCCGGCCGCTGCGACGGCCCACGTGCGTGACCTCTGGCACCTGGCGCACCAGCACCTCGGCCTGGCTGGCCAGGGCGGCCGACTCGGCCAGCGTAACGCCCGGGTTCAGGCGCATGCCGATGAGCAGCGTGCCCTCATTGAAGGGCGGCAGAAAGGTGGTCGGGAAGAACGGCACCGCCGCCACCGAGAGCACCACCGCCATTGCGCTCACGGCCATGGCGATGCGCGGGCGCGCCAGCACGCCCATCAACCCGCTGCGGTAGCGCGCCTTGAGCCAGGCCACCACGCGCGTGTCACCGTGGTCCAGGTTCTTCATGCGCGGCAGCAGGTAGAAGGCCAGCACCGGCGTAACGGTGACCGACACCAGCAGCGAGGCCACCGTGGAGACGATGAAGGCGATGCCCAGCGGCACGAACAGCCGCCCCTCGATGCCCGGCAGCGCGAACAGCGGCAGGAACACCAGCACGATGATGGCCGTGGCGTAGAGGATGCCCGAGCGCACCTCCATCGACGCGAGCTTGACCACCTCCAGCGGGTGCAAGCGGTGGTTCGGGTGCCTGGCGCGGTCCATCTTCAGGCGCCGCAGCACGTTCTCCACGTCCACCACCGCATCGTCCACCAGGCCGCCGATGGCGATCGCCAGTCCGCCCAGCGTCATGGTGTTGATCGACAGGCCGAAGTACTTGAACACCAGCGCGGTGATGAAGATAGACACCGGGATGGCCGTGAGCGCGATCACCGTGGGCCTGAGCGTGCCCAAAAACACGAACAGGATCACCGCCACGAACACCGAGGCGCCCATGAGCTTGCCCTGCAAGGTGGTGACCGAGGCCTCGATGAAGCTCGCCTGGCGGAAGGTGACGCGCGGCGCCTCCATGCCCGCGGGCAGCGACTTCTTCAGGTCGCCAAGTGCCGCCTCGATGCTGCGCGTGAGCGCGATGGTGTCGGCCGTGGGCTGCTTCTGGATGCCCAGGATCACGGCAGGCTTGCCCTCGAAGCCCGCGTCCCCACGCTTGAGGGCTGCGGCGAAGGTCACCTCGGCCACCTGGCGCAGCAGCACGGGCTGGCCGTTCTTCGCGGTGAGCGCCAGGTTCTGCAGGTCTTCCAGCCGCGAGGTGCGGCCCAGGTGGCGGATCAGGTACTCGCGCCCGTTGAGCTCCAGAAAGCCCCCCGAGGTATTGGCCGAGAAGCCCTTGAGCGCCCCTGTGAGCTGGTCGTGCGTGATGCCCAGTTCGGCCATGCGCGCCGTCTGCGGCTGCACCTGGAACTGGCGCACCTCGCCGCCGATGGGGATCACCTGCGCCACGCCGGCAATCGCCAGCAGGCGCGGGCGCAGCACCCAGTCGGCGTACTCGCGCACGGCCATGGGCGTGGTGCGCTGCACGTCGATGGGGATCGCCACCTGCATGATCTCGCCCATGATGGAGCTGATGGGCCCCATGCGCGGCGTCACGCCTGCGGGCAACCCTTCCTCCATGGACGACAGGCGCTCGGACACCATCTGCCGGGCGCGGAAGATGTCCGTGCTCCAGTCGAAGGTGACGTAGATGAAGGACAGGCCCGCACTGGACGTGGAGCGCACGCTCTCCACCCCGGGCAGCCCGTTCATCGTGGTTTCCAGCGGGAAGGTGATGAGCTGCTCCACCTCCTCGGCGGCCATGCCACCGGCCTCGGTCATCAGCGTGACGGTGGGCTTGTTGAGATCGGGGAACACGTCCACCGGGGTGCGCGAGAGCGTGAAGGCGCCATAGGCCATGAGCACGCCGGCCGCGATGAGCACCAGCAGCCGGTTGGCCAGGCTGTTTTCGAGTAGCCACTTGAACATCGGGTGGCTCCTAGCGGACCTGGTTGATCAGCGTGGCGCCCTGCGTGGCCACGCGGTCACCGGCCTTGAGGCCCGAGGTCACGGCCACCGAAGTACCGTCCAGCGGCACGTAGGTGACCACGCGCGGCACGAAGCGCTCGGGCGACTCCTTGACCCAGACAATGGTCTGGTTCGCGGGGTTGCGCAGCAGCGAGGCCACGGGCACCTGCACACCGGCGGCCTGCTCGGTGGACTGCACGAACACGCGCACGGGCTGGCCCAGGGCCAGGGTGCCCAGCACCGCCGAGTCGCCGGCAAACTGCAGCGGCAGCGCCTGGTCGCGCAGGCTGCGCGCCGCGCCCAGAAAGCGCAGCGGCACGCGCTGCCCGCCCACGGCCAGCGTGGCACCGGCCACGCTGTGGGCCTGCGCCGTGTCGTAGGCCAGGGCCTCGACACGCAGGCGCGAAGGGTCCACCACCTCGAACAGCAGTTCGCGCGCATCCACCACCTGCCCTGCCACGGCGTTGGCCGAGGCGATCACGCCCGACACGGGCGCCACCAGCGCATCGCGCGTGGACAGGCCGGCGCCCACGGCGCCCAGGCGCTGGGTAAAGCTTTGCAGCTCGCTCTCGGCCGCCTCGATGTCCTTGCGCGGCACGGTGTCCGCCAGGTCCTTCAAACGTGCCAAGCGGCGTGCGGCCAGGTCGCGCGCGGCGCGCAGCTCGGCCTGCTGGGCCAACTGGTTGGAGCGCTCGATGGCTCCCGCCGCAGGCACCACATAGGCCAGCACCTCGCCCTTGCGCACCGCCTGGCCCACGCCGGGCAGGCCCTTGGGCCCTGCCTCCAGCCGGCCGGCCAGCGCGGCCTGCACCTTGCCGCCGGCATTGGGGTCCATCACCACCGTGCCGGCCAGCTCGAAGGCCTTGGGGTGCCGGCCCTCGGCCGCCACCAGGGTGCGCACGCCCAGCTGGCGCTGCGCGGGCTTGGGCAAAAACACGCTGCCATCGGGCTGGCGCTTGGGACCATTGCCGTCGGCGGCCGCAGGGGCGTCACCATGGTCATGGCCTTCGCCGGCCACCGCGCCCAGGGGGGCGTACAGACCGGCGGCCACCAGCAAGGCGGCCAGGGTGCGGGTCGCAATAGAGTGCTTCATACGGCACCTCCCACACGGGCGGTGCGGCTGCGCCGCAGACCCCACACGGCGCCCAGGGCCAGCAGCACGGCGCCCACGGCACCGGCCACCAGCGCGTTGCGCCGGCCCGCAGGCTCGGCATGGGCATGCGCAGCGGCATGCACATCGATCTCGCCGGCCAGCAGGTCGGTCTCGGCGCCGGCCACCACGGTGACCGTGACGGGGCTCACGCCCTCGGCCAGCGGTGCGGCCAGTGCGGCCTGGAACTCGCCGTCGGCGACGCGGGTGACGGGCACGCGCGTGCCGGCGATATCGAGCTCCAGCTGGGCCTCCTTCACGGGGCTGTTGTCGCCCGCATGGTCGAGGTAAAGCGCCAGCTTTTGCCCGTCGAGCACGCCCACGAGCTCGAACAGGTCGGAGGTGGCGGCAAAGCGCGGCAGGGCAGGTCCGGCGGCGGTGGCCGGTGCCTCGCCATGGTTGTGGCCATCGTCGGCCAGTGCCCACAGGGGCGTGAGGCCCAACACCAGGGCCAAGCCCAGTGCGGAAAAAAGAGAAGGGAGTTGCATGGTGATCACAAAAATGGTGTCGAGATAGGTAGGCTGCTCATTGCGGCAGCAGGCCCATGGCCTGGCGCAGGGTGGAGACAGCGGCTGCGGCATCGATGCGGGCGCGCGCCAACTGGCGCTCGGCCTGCACGGCTTCGAGTTCCACGCGCAGGCGCGTGGGCCAGTCGGCCTCGCCCAGGCGGAAGGCCTTGTCGATGAAGCCGCGCGTGTCGCGCGCCAGCGCCGCATGGCGGGCCATGGCCTCGCGCTGGGCCTGCGCGGCCTTCACACGGGCGCTGGCTGCGGCCACATCGGCTGCCAGACGGTCCTGCTCCACGCGGGCGCGCACCTCGGCGTCGAGGGCGTCGGCGCGTGCGGCGGCCTCCTTGGCGCGCGCCCGGTCGCCACCGCCCAGGGGAACGCGCACGCCGACGGTGAAGCTTTGCAGGTAGCGCTCGCCCGATTGCTCACGCCCGCGCGTGGCGGCCACGGTCAGTTCGGGGTTGGCACGGGTCTGCACGGCAGCCAGGTCGGCTGCGCGGCGCGCCACCTCGGCCTGGTCCCGCCAATCGGCCACGGCGGGGTGGTCGGCTGGCAGGCCGGCGCCGGGCACGGCCTCGGGCTCTGCCCCGTCGGCCAGCTCCACGCTGCCACCCCAGACAGCCAGGCCCGCCTGCGCCACATCGCGCGCTCCGGTGGCTTCGGCCACGGCGGCTTCGGCCTGGGCCACGGCGCCGTTGGCCTGGGTCTGGTCGGCACGCGACATGTCGCCGGCCTGGAAGCGCCGGGCCACGTCGGCCGCCAGGCGCTGGGCGTTCTGCAGCCGGTCCTGGGCCAGGCCCATTTCCACCTGCGCACGCTGCAGGGTCCACCAGGCCTCGCGCACGCTGGCGGCCAATTGCAGCTGCGCGGCCAGGCGGCGGCTCTCCACGGCCTTGATCTCGGCATCGCCGAGTGCGGCCTTGCGTGTGCGTTCACCGGGCAGCCACAGCGGCAGGGCCACGCCCACCTCCACTTCGCGGTTGCCCTGGTTGCTGCCGGGGCGGTCGGTCTTGGTGGACAGCTCCAGCGCGGCGGGCTCGGCCGTCCAGGACGATGCGCCGTTGCGAGCGGCCTGCGCCGATTCGCGCCGCAGCGCGGCCGACTGCGCCTCGGGCTGGCGCTCCCAGGCCCTGTCGAACAAGGCCTTGAGCGTGAGCGGTGGCGCAGGCGGCTGGGCCAGCGCGGCACTGCCGGCCAGCGCCCACGCCAGGGCCACGGCGGCCATGCGCAGCCGTGGGGTGTGATTGGTTCTTCTCGTTCGTTGCATCCGATTCCTCTGCAGTGGCCAGGGGCCACGGTGTTGAAATCGGCAAGGCACGATGCCCGGCGCGCACGCGCACACCGCTGCTGCCCGCCAAGGCAGCGTGGAATCGTCAGGAAGGGGCTACCCGGTGCCCCGCCTCGCCGCTCAGGCGAGGTCGGACCAATTGGGGCGTTCGGGGCGGGAGAGGGGTGGGTGGACCCAGGCCGGCGCCACCAGGGACGCAGGGCGGCCCACCGACACCACGATGGCCTGGGCACTGGCGCTCAACGCCATGCCGCTGCCCGCGCCATGGCAGGCATGGCAGTCCATGTCGGCCGTGCCGGTGGTGGCCAGGCCTCTGTGGTCGGGCGTTTCGTCGGCCTTGGATGGCTCGGTCGATGCATGGGCCTGGTGCTCATGCACATGGTGGCCAAAATGCGAGGCCTGCGGCGCGGCCTCGTGCCCGCAGTACGGCGATGCCGCTGCCCAGATGGACTGGAGCGGCATGAACAGCAGCAGGAAGGCGAGGAGCAGGCGGCGCATGGTGTGCGCGCATTCTAGTGACAAGATCGTGCAGCGCAGCATGCCCAAGCGCGCATGTCCCCATGGGGCCAAGGGCATGGCCATGGCAGATGACCGAATCGTCATGTCCGCATCATCCCGCAGCCACCAGAAACTGCGGCGTGCCATCGCCGGCGCGCACCTCGGAGCATTCCACACCCCACACGCGCGCAATGGCCGCAGTATGCAGCGTCTCACCCGTGGGCCCCACGTCGCAGCGCCCTGCGCCCATCAGCACCGTATCGTGCGCATAGCGCAGCGCCAGGTTCAGGTCGTGCAGCACGGCCACCACGCCGATGCCCTGCTCCACCGCCCAGCGGCGCACCAGGGTCATGGCCTGGTGCTGGTGCGCCAGGTCGAGCGCGGCCGTGGGTTCGTCCAGCAGCAGCCAGCGCGTGGCGCCGTCGGGCCTTGGTTCCCAGATCTGGGCCAGCGCCCGGGCCAGGTGGGCGCGTGCGCGCTCGCCGCCCGAGAGGGTGTTGACGCCGCGCGTGGCCAGGTGGGCCACGCCGGTGGCCTCCATCGCATCCTGCGCAATGCGCGCTTCCTGCCGGCTGGGCGACTGGCGGTGGGGAAAGCGCCCCATCTCCACCACCTCCTGCACCGTGAAGTCGAAGGCCACGGCCGTCTCCTGCGGCAGCACCGCGCGCAGGCGCGCCAGCTCGGGCGCGGCAATGGCCGAGAGCACCCTGCCCCCCAGGCCCACCGAGCCCGAGCGCGGCGCGCGCTGGCCCGACAGCATGGACAGCAAGGTGGACTTGCCCGCCCCGTTGGGCCCGAGGATGGCCGTGACGCGGCCGGGGGCTAGGCGTGCATGCACGGTGGCCAGCAGTGGCCGGCCCGGCAGGCCCACGCCCAGTTGATCGCACACCAGCGGTTCGCCGGGATGGAGGGGACTCGCGTTCACACCTTGCTCCGGAACTGGCGCAGCATGGCCAGGAACAAGGGCACGCCGATGAAGGCCGTGAGCACCCCGAGCGGCAGCTCGGCCGGCTTGACGATGGTGCGCGCCACCACGTCGGCCGCCAGCACCAGCGTGGCGCCCAGCAGGGCCGAGCAGGGCAGCACCACGCGGTGGTCCGGCCCGGCCACGAGCCGCACCCAGTGCGGCGCCACCAGGCCGATGAAACCGATGATGCCGGTGGCCGCGGTCACGGCACCTACCGCCAGTGCCGTCACCAGCACGGCCAGGCGTTTGGTGCGCTCCACCGGCACGCCCAGCAGCGCGGCCTGCGCCTCGCCCAGGGCAATGGCATTGAGCGGGCGCGCCAGCGCCAGGCCCAGGCCGCAGGCCACCGCGACCACGCTGCCCACCAGGGCCACGGCGCTCCAGCGCGCCCCACCCAGGCTGCCCAGCAGCCACATTTGGATGTTGCGCAACTGCTCGTCGGTGGAGATGAAATTGAGGTAGCCCAGGCCCGCCAGCGCCAGCGCATTGACCGCCACGCCCGCCAGCAGCATGAGCCCCATGCGCGTGCCGCCATCGGCCTGCGCCAGGCCGTAGATGAGCGCGGTGACCAGCAGGCCGCCGCCAAAGGCCATGAGCACCAGGGTCCAGCTGCCCAGGGTGCGCGGCAGGTCGGGCAGAAAGTGCATGCCCAGCACGATGGCAAGCGCCGCCGCCAGCGCCGCACCGCTGCTCACTCCGATGAGGCCGGGGTCGGCCAGCGGGTTGCGGAACAAGCCCTGCATGAGCGCACCGGCCAGGCCCAGGCCCGCCCCGGCGGCCACGCCCATCAGCAGGCGCGGCAGGCGGATGTTGACGAACACCAGGTACTCGGGCGCATGCGCGGGCGCGGGCACGGCGCCCACGGCCTGCAGCAGCACCTGCCACAACTGGGCTGGCGTGATCGCATAGGCGCCCTGCGTGCTGCCCCAGACAAAGGCCAGCAGCACCAGGGCCAGGCCCAGCGCCAGCGCGGCGCGCGGGGACAGGCGCCCCGGGGTGCGCCGCACCAGGGGCTGCACGGCCGCCAGCCCGCTCACGCCGTGATCGCCTGCATGCGCGTGTGCAGCTCGCGCACGGCGGCGGGCAGGCGCGGGCCAAAGCCCAGCAGGTGGCTGGCTTCCATGGCTAGCAGGGCCTTGCGGCGGAATGCCGGAGTCAAGGCCAGTTCCGGCCGCTGCCAGAACGCCGTCTCGCCGCCCAGCGCCTCGATGCCTTGCGTGCTGTTGAGCAGCACCTCGGGCGCGGCGCTGGCCATGGCTTCGGCCGTGAGCGGCCGGTAGCCTGCGAACTGGGTGATGGCGTTGGTGCCGCCGGCAAAGCGGATCAGTGCATCGGCTGCGGTGCCGGTGCCGGCCACCATGGGGCTGCCGCTGTGCGAGAGGATGAAGATCGCACGCGGGCGCCGTGCGGCGGCGGCCACGCTTTTCTGCACGCCGGCCCACTGGGCATCGAGCTCGGCCTGCAGGGCCTGGGCCTCGCGCTCGCGGCCCGCCACGCGGCCCACGGTGGCCACCTTGCGCTGCACCTCGTCCCAGGTGTGGTCGGCCTTGACCAGCTCCACGCGCACACCGGCGCTGCGCACCTGGTCGAGCACCACGGGCGGCCCCGCCTCGGTGGTGCCCACCACGGCATCGGGCCTGAGGGACAGCAGCCCCTCGGCCGAGAGCTGGCGCATGTAGCCGACCTTGGCGGTCTTGAGCGCGGCCTCGGGGAACAGGCTCGTCGTGTCCGTGCCCACGAGCTGGCTCTGCGCGCCCAGCAGGTAGACCACCTCGGTCAGCGCGCCGCCCAGCGAGACGATGCGCGCAGCACCCGCCGCATGGGCCTGGCCCAGAGCCAAAAACAAAGGCAGTGCGGCAGCACCGCGCAGTACCTGGCGGCGCTCGATCAACACGCTATCACGCGGCATGGGCCAGCTCCTGCAGTCGCGGCAGGCGTGCCGCCAGATCGCGCCAACCCTGCAGCTCGCGCTTGCCGGGCTTGCGCGCGCCAAAGAACATGGCCATCAGCTCGCCCGCATGGTCGAAGGCCTCGACCGAGGTCACCACGCCGTCGGCCGTGGGCTTTTCCACCAGCCACACGCTGGCCACCATGTCGGTGCGCAGGTGCAGGTTGAAGCCCGGGTCGAGCACATTGATCCACTGCGCTCCGGGTGTGTCCAGTGGTTTGATGTTCGCCACCGGCCCGGTATGGATCTGGATGCAGCCGCCGCTGCCCACGAAGACCATGATGGGCAGGCCGCCGCCGGCCGCGTCCTGCAGCAGCGTCGTCACGGATTCACGCGCCAGGCGCCAGGCAAACTGCCCTTCCACCAGGCGAAAGCTCTGCTGGCGCTCCACCGCGAACTTCTTCGTGAGGCCGAAGAACTCGTGCGTGTCCTGCATCGCGGCCCAGGCCTCGCGCAGACCTGTGGCGTCGATCTCGGCATCGGGCCGCGGCACCTCGGCCAGCGGTGCGGCGCCGAACACATAGCCCGCGCTCGGCTGGGCAAAGCGTTGCACCACGGCATCGAGCGCGGCCAGGTCGGTGGCTTCGCGCACGAACACCTTGTGCACCGCACGCCCGTGAGCGTTGAAGAACTGCAGACTGCGCTGGGGCGCGCGCGCCGGGTCGGCGGCGGCCTCGGTCACCGCGAAGCCCGCATGCCACTGCGAGAAGAACAGGCGCAGGTCGATATCCTCGCTCAAGGCCAGGCCTACGGGCCCCGTGGCCGAGATGTTCATGTAGACCCCGGTCTTCTCGTGCACCACGCCCTCGTTGCGCGTCAGCGCCATCAGCGGTCCACAGGCTTCCAGCGACTGCAGCAGCTGCAGCCACGAGCCCTGCAGCGGCACGGCCTTGAGCGGGTATTCGTGCTCGCCCGAATGGGCGGCGATGGCAGCACCTTCGGACAGGCCCAGGGCTTCGGCCGCATCCTTGGCGCGCTTGCCCGTGGCCCGCACGGCGGCGAACTGCTCGCGGATGGCGGGCGCCGTCAGCAGGCGCATGCCGCTCAGGTCGGCGTTGTTCATCAGTACCTCACTCATTGAACGGTCTCCGGTGCAGTCAGCCACAGCGCGCGGCGCTGCTCGGCGGCCGACAGGGCGGCGCTCGCGGCATCGGCCCCCTGCCCTGCACCCTGCTGGGCCCAGCGGCCCTGCAGGCTCCAGACCACGGTGCGAAAGTGCGGCGTGAAGCCCTCGGCGTCGGCCAGCATCTGCAGGTTGGCCGTGATCTTGCGGCCCATCGCATCGCGGTGGCTATCGCAGCAGGCCTGCACATAGCCCGTCATCAGGGCCAAAGTGCCGGCCAGCAGCGCTTCGGCGCAGGGCAGGCTGTATTCCTCGTCGCAGTGGCCGCCGGAGGCCGGGGCATCAGGCGTATCGTTGGCGTGGCTCATGGTCTGTCTCCTTCCGCGATGGGTTTGAGAAAGTGGCTCAGAAATCCGCCACCAGCGAGACGCGCACGGCGCGGCCCGGCTGGCTGTAGGCGTCGATGAAGCTGGCGTTGGCGGCCAGGCCGCGCACGTCGGCCCAGCGCCAGTGCTTCTTGTCGGTCAGGTTGTAGATGCCCGCGTTCAGGCGCAGGTCCTTGCGGATGCGCCACTGGCCCGACAGGTCGAGCACCGTGTACGAGGGGGTGAGGTACTGCGTGCTGCCCGTGGCCAGGGTCACGTCCTCGGCCTTCTTGGCGGCGGCGTGCGTCAGGTCCAGGCGGGCCATCCACGCGCTGGTGTCGTAGCGCACGCCTGCCGTCAGGCGCTGCGGGTCCACGGTGTTGACCGGCTTGCCGGTAGCGGTGTCGCGGCCGCGCGTCTGGCCGTAGGCGAACGGCGTGCTCAGCTGGCCGCCGGCGAAGCTGCCCCAGCGCACATCGCCCTTGACCTCGAAGCCATTGAGCTTGACGCGGCCGATGTTGACCGACTGGAACACCAGCGGGTTGCCCGGCGCGCCCGTGCCGCCCACCTGGCGCAGGTCTTCGATGAAGTCCTTGTAGCGACCGGTGAAGACCGCCGCCTCAATGGACAGCGCGTCCATGCGGCCGCGCACGCCAAGCTCGAAGTTCTGGCTCTTCTCGGGCTTGAGGTTGCCGTTGGGCACCGTCTTGTAGTTGCTGACCGGGTTCTCGAAGAAGGCGTTGACCTGGCCGGCATTGGGCGCACGGAAGCCCGCGGCATAGTTGCCGAACACGCTCCAGGCATCTGTGGCGCGGTACAGCAGGCCCAGCTTGGGCGAGGTGGCGTTGCCCGACAGCGACACCGCCTGCGCGCCGAAGCCGCTCTGGTCGGCCTTGATGCGGAAGGTGTCGAAGCGCACGCCGGGCGTCACGCTCCAGGGGCCGCTCATGATCTCGTCCTGCACGTACAGGGCGTTGCTGGTCTCGGTGGTGTCGGGAAAGCGCTTGAGCGGGAAGGTCTCGCCCACGGGCGGCGTCACGCCGTCCTGCAGGTTGGTGACCTTGGCCGAAGAGTGATCGATGCCATAGGTGATCTTCTGCACCCAGTTGCTACCCGTGCGCAGCACCTTGCTGCCCTGTACATTGGCCTGCCAGCTGCGCTCGTCGTAGGTCACGTCGCGCACGCGGTCGGCGGCGGTGTTGCGGTCCTCGAAGGCGTATTCGCGCGAATGCGCGTCCTGAAAGCTCAGGGTGGCCTTCACGTCGTCGGCAAAGCCTGCGTTCAGGCGCCAGTTGCCTTCCCACGTGGCACGCGTGCGCTGCATGTCGGTTGAAGAATTGGACGACAGCGTGGACGTGGCCGCCTGCGGCGGCTTGGAGCGCGCGGTGAGCAGCTCGTAGTCGGAGGTCTTGTCCACATGTTCGAGCGTGAACACATGGCGCTGGCCGCCGCCGGGCGTGAGCACCACCTTGCCCAGCAGCGCGCCGCCCTGGTCTTTTTGCGGGTTGGGCAGGGTGCGGTCGGCGTTGGCCGCAGCGTTGGTGCCCTTGTTGTCGAGCTCGCGCGCACGGTTCACGCTGCCGCTGACCAGCCACTGCACCGTGTCGTTGACGCGGCCGGCCACCGTGGCGCCCAGGCGCTTGCCATGGTCGTCGCCGTCATAGCCGGCGCTCACCTGGCCGCCCAGGGTCTTGCCGTCCTTGAGGAAGTTCTCGGGGTCCACGGTGATGAAGTTCACCAGGCCGGCCATGCCGTCCGAACCGTACAGCGCCGAGGTGGCGCCGCGCACCACCTCGATGCGCTGCAAGAGGCCCATGTCCAGGTAGTCGCGGCCAAAGGCATTGGCGCTGAACACATAGCTGCGCGGCAGGCGGATGCCGTCCACCATCATCAGCACGCGGTTGCCGTCCAAGCCGCGGATGTTGAAGCCCGCGTTCTGCTCGCGGCCCGTGGAGCCGCTGGCCAGCGAAAAGCGCGCGGGCGAGCGCGTGACCGATACGTTGGGCAGCTCGCGCACTGCATCGCGGATATCGCGCACCTGACCTTCTTCGAGCATGCGTGCATTGATCACGTCGATGCTCATCGGCAGGTCGTCGGGGTTCTGCTCGCTGCGCGAGCCGCTGATCACCACCTCCTTGAGCGCGGGACCTGCCGCCACGAGCTGCGCGTCGGCCGTGGCCTGCGCATGGGCGCCGGTGAAGGAGGCGCACGCCAGCGCGGCCAGCAAGGCCAGCGGACGGAGTGCGAAACGGGGGGATTGGTCGATTGGTTGCGCCACGGCAGGAAACCCTTTTTCTCTGAGACGGATGGAAACAGAGCTGGCTTCGGACGCCGGGAGGCCCTTTCAAAGGGCTGGCAATGGCTGGCTACAGGCGCATTATATGAGAATAGTTATCAATACACATGATTCTGCCCATTGCCCAGTCCATAAAGTAAAAACGGGAGCCCGAAGGCTCCCGTTCATTCCATGCTGGGCCTGCAGGGTCACGCAGCCACGGCCTCGGGCACTGCCTCCGCCGTGGTCTTGGCCACCACCGGCATGCGGATCAGATGGTCGAAGGCGGAGAGCGCGGCCTTGGACCCATCGCCCGCAGCAATGACGATCTGCTTGAACGGCACCGTGGTGCAGTCGCCTGCGGCAAACACGCCAGGCAGGTTGGTGCGGCCATGCGAGTCGACGATGACCTCGCCGAACCTGGACAGCTCCACCGTGCCCTTGAGCCATTCGGTGTTGGGCACCAGGCCGATCTGCACGAACACACCCTCAAGGGCCACCAGGTGCTCCTCGTTCGTGGCGCGGTCCTTGTACTTGAGGCCGTTGACCTTGCCGTCGGCGCCCGTGATCTCGGTGGTCTGCGCGTTGGTGTGGATGCTCACGTTGGGCAGGCTCTTGAGCTTGTTGACCAGCACGGCATCGGCCTTGAGCTGGTCGGCGAACTCGACCAGCGTGACATGGGCCACCAGGCCGGCCAGGTCGATGGCGGCCTCGACACCCGAGTTGCCGCCGCCGATCACGGCCGTGCGCTTGCCCTTGAACAGCGGACCATCGCAGTGCGGGCAGTAGGCCACGCCCTTGTTCTTGTACTCGGCTTCGCCGGGCACATTGACGTTGCGCCAGCGCGCGCCGGTGGACAGGATCACCGTCTTCGAATGCAGCGTGGCACCGTTGGCCAGTTGCACGCCGATCAGGCCGCCGGGTTCCGAGGCCGGGATCAGCTTGTCGGCACGCTGCAGGTTCATGATGTCCACATCGTAGGCACGGGTGTGGGCTTCGAGCGCGGCAGCGAACTTGGGGCCATCGGTCTCCAGCACCGAGATGTAGTTCTCGATGGCCAGCGTGTCGTTGACCTGGCCGCCAAAGCGCTCGGCCGCCACGCCGGTGCGGATGCCCTTGCGGGCAGCGTACACCGCGGCTGCAGCGCCGGCAGGGCCGCCGCCGACGATGAGCACGTCATAAGGTGCCTTCGCCGACAGCTTGGCCGCGTCGCGGGCTGCCGCGCCGGTATCGAGCTTGGCAATGATCTCCTCGACCGACATGCGGCCCGAGGCGAAGACCTTGCCGTTCATGAACACCATGGGCACGGCCATGATCTCGCGGTCGGCCACTTCCTGCTGGAAGGCACCGCCCTCGACCACGGTGGTCTTGATCTTGGGGTTGAAGATGGACATGAGCGACAGCGCCTGCACCACGTCCGGGCAGTTGTGGCAGGTCAGGCTCATGTAGACGTCGAACTCGAAGTCACCGTCGAGCGCGGCAATCTGCTCGATCACCTCGGGTTCGACCTTGGGCGGGTGGCCGCCGGTCCACAGCAGGGCCAGCACCAACGAGGTGAACTCATGGCCCAGGGGCAGGCCGGCAAAGCGCAGCGAATTCGTGCTGCCCACGCGCTGCAGGCTGAACGAGGGCTTGCGTGCATCCTGGCCATCGGTGCGCAGGCTGATTTTGTCGCTGCGAAGGGACTGGATGGTGGTCAACAGCTCCAGCATCTCGCGCGAGGTGGGGCTGTCGTCCAGGGAGGCCACCAGTTCGAACGGCTGCGTCACGCGCTCCAGGTAGGCGGCAAGCTGGGTCTTGAGTTGGTCGTCGAGCATGGTGGTGTCCTTTGAATTTGAGTTGTAGTTGGGGCCCAGGCCACTTATGGCAACCGGGGCACCGGATTTCAGGCGTAAAAAAGCCGGACGGCAAGGCGCACGCGCGCCATGACGCTGTCCGGCTGGGGAGCGGCCCGAAGGCCGCTCTGCCGATGCAATCAGCCGATCAGATCTTGCCGACCAGGTCCAGCGAAGGAGCCAGGGTCTTGGCGCCGTCGTTCCACTTGGCTGGGCACACTTCACCGGGGTGGGCGGCGGTGTACTGGGCGGCCTTGAGCTTGCGCACGGTTTCCTTGACGTCGCGGGCGATTTCGTTGGAATGCACTTCGGCCGTCTTGATGATGCCGTCGGGGTTGATCACGAAGGTGCCGCGCAGTGCCAAGCCTTCTTCAGGGATGTGCACGCCGAAGGCGTTGGTCAGCTGGTGCGTTGGGTCGCCGACCAGGGGGAACTTGGCCTTGCCCACGGCAGGCGAGGTTTCGTGCCAGACCTTGTGCGAGAAGTGCGTGTCGGTGGTGACGATGTAGACCTCGGTGCCAGCCTTCTGGAACTCGGGGTAGTTGTCGGCAGCGTCTTCGATTTCGGTGGGGCAGTTGAAGGTGAAGGCTGCAGGCATGAAGATCAGCACGGACCACTTGCCCTTGAGATCGGCCTCGGTCAGATCGATGAACTCGCCCTTGCCATTGCGGTTGACGAAAGCGGTGGTCTTGAAGGGCTGAACTTGCGTGTTGATCAGGGACATTGTTGGCTTCCTTGGTGGTTGGTTGACTGAACAGGACTGAAGTTTAGGCCCTTGAAGCCCATCAATCCAATTAATTGATTTCATTGGATCAATTGCCTATGACTATATCAAGACAGCGCGCCATCTGCTGCGTGGTGGCCTGAAAGCAGCCCGGCACATGGGCGCACGGGTACGGCCCTTGCGCCATGTCAAATACTGCAAATAAGATTGATTCTCGTTAATAGCATAATCCGGAGACCGCAGAGCGCTCCCTGCGCCCGGCGGTACCGCCTTGGCCGTTGTAGCCAATTCCCTTCGAACCGGTCACAAGAGCCACGTTTCGCCTTCGGCGGACCGGCTCACCATCCATAGCAAAGACCTGCATCCATGTTCCAGACCCTGCTCATCTGTTTCCGCGAAGGGCTCGAAGCCCTTCTGGTCGTGGCCATTGCCACCCTGTACCTGCGCAAGACCGGGCGCCTGCACCTGCTGACGCCACTGCGCGCGGGCGTGGTGGTGGCCCTGCTGCTGTCGCTGGGCCTGGGCTGGGTGCTGTCGCGCGTAGGCGCCCTCTCGCCCGTGGCGGAAGGCGTGATGGCCCTGGTGGCCGCCGCCGCCGTGGCCTGGTGCGTGGTGCACATGCGCAGTGCCGGCAAGGGCATGGGGCAGGAGATCGCGGCCCGCATCGACCGTGCCAGCGTGCTCGAAGGCCCGCAGGCCTGGCTGGCCGTGTTCCTGTTCGCCCTGTTCATGGTGGGCCGCGAAGGGGTGGAAACCGCCACCATGCTGGCATCGCTGGCCGGCAGCGCCGAGCTCGGCTACATGGTCTGGGGCGGCCTGGCCGGCCTGGCCCTGGCCGCTGCCATCGCCTGGGCCTGGACGCGCTATGGCCGTGGGGTGAACCTGGGCCGCTTCTTTCGCGTGACCTCCTGGTTCATGGCCGTGTTTGCCGTGCAGCTCGTGGTTTATGCGCTGCACGAGTTCACCGAAGGCAACCTCATCCCCGGTATCGACAACGCCTGGTGGCATGCCAACACCGAAGACCTGGCCGAAGGCACGATTGCGCAGATGATCTCGCTGGCCCTGGTGCTGGTGCCTACCGTGTGGCTGGGCGTGGCGCATTGGCGCGACCGCCAGCAGAACGGCGCGGCAGGCACGCCCTCCGCACAGGGCGCACGGGCGCAGTAAAGCCGCCTCCCTTTCACGTCCTAGCCACGGGCCGCTGCGTACCCACGCAGCGGCCCGTGTTGCCTTGGACAGGCCAAACACGAACACAACTCAGCATCACACGCAGCCACTGCGCCGCAAAGGGGTCTTGCCTTGCGCCCGCATTGCAGCCTTACGACAATCGGGAGCGAAACAACCATAAGAAGGAGTCTCCCCATGCAAGGCGACGCACAGGTCATCGGCCATCTGCAGGCCCAGCTCAAGAACGAACTTACGGCCATCAACCAGTACTTCCTGCACTACCGCATGCTCAAGCACTGGGGCTTCGACAAGCTGGCCAAGAAGGAGTACGCCGAGTCCATCGGCGAGATGAAGCACGCCGACGTGCTCATGGACCGCATCTTCATGCTCGACGGCCTGCCCAACCTGCAGGACCTGGCCAAGCTGCAGGTCGGTGAGGACGTGCCGGAGATCCTGGCCTGCGACCTGAGCTCCGAAAAAGGCGCCCAGGCCACCATCAAGGAAGGCATCGCCCACTGCGAGACCGTGCGCGACTACGTCTCGCGCGACATCTTGCAGAAGATTCTCGACGACACCGAAGAGCACATCGACTTCCTGGAAACCCAGATCGAGCTGGTGGCCAAGGTCGGCCTGCAGAACTACCTGCAGTCCCAGATGAGCGAAGAAGACTGAGCTTTCCCCCATTCACGAGTCGCCCCACGAAGACAGTAGAAGAAGCAGACTCGACCATAAAAAGACTGACAAACCAGCGCCAACGACAAACACCCCACACATTGCACCAACGGGCCCTCGGGCCCGTTTTTTTATGCCTGTTCGGCGCGTTCCGCACCATGGCTGGGGCAGCGTTGTTGCAAACGCACACAAATTGCAAACAAATAATGAGAACCGTTCGCAATTAGGTAAACTACGGCCCCAGCCAGCAGCCCGCCTCCACAGCGCGCCCCAGCACCGGGGCGCGTTCGTTCACGCACCCTCTCCTGCCAGCCAACCATGAATTCCGGGATGCCCCCGCATCCCGCGCCGCGCCTGTGCGCGGCCCTCATCCGTTGGCTGCGCACCGTCGTCATGGCGCCGCCGCCTTCGGGTGCCACGCCCTGGGTTTCGCCGTGCCTGCCATGCAGGCACCACCGCACCCCTGGCAGCAAGCAACCACCGAACGCGACACCAGGAAGTACCGACATGCACCGCCGCCTGCCCCACCAGCACGACCACCACCGCCTGGGCCCGTGCACCGCCTCGCCCACACGGCGCGGCGGCTTCTGAGGCAGGGAGGCTCGGCCATGAAAGCGACCCATCCCGGCTGGCGCTACCGCCTGGCCATCACCTCGCGCGCCCTGGCCGCCACGGCAGGCGGCTATGCGCTGGCCGCCTCCTTCACCGCCGCGCTGTCCCTGGGCCTGGCCCAGGCCATGCCGCGCGTGGAAGCGGTGCTCACCGCCACCATGCTGGCCTGGCTGGTCTACGCGGGCGCTGCGGGCTGGGCCTTCTACGCGCGCACGGCCTGGGGCGCCTGGGGCGGCACCCTGCTGCCCGCGCTGGTGCTGGGCACCTGCGCCATGGCGCCGCGCTGGCTGGAGACACTGCAATGACCGATACCACCCCCGCATCCCATGCGCCGCGCGCAGCGCGCGAACAGGCGCGCGAAGGCTTTCGCCAGGCCATGTCCTGGCTGCACACCTGGGCCGGGCTCGTCCTGGGCTGGCTGCTGTTCGCCATCTTCCTCACGGGCACGCTGTCGTTCTTCAAGACCGAGCTGAACCTGTGGATGCGACCCGAGCTGCACGGCATGCCACCCGCCAACGCCGACGTGGCCGAGCGCGCCGTCGCTGCCATGAACCGCAAGGTGCCCGACGTCACGCAGTGGATCCTGCGCATGCCCGACGAGCGCCAGAATGCCGTCACGCTGCTGTGGCGCGACACGGGCAATGGCCGCTTCGAGACCCTGCTCATGAACCCGCAGACTGGCGAGACGGTGGATGCGCGCAAGACCATGGGCGGCGAGTTCTTCTACCGCTTCCACTACGAGCTGCGCACCGCGCAGAAAAGCCGTTGGGCCATCGAAGGCCGCTGGGTCGTGGGCGTGGCCACCATGCTGATGTTCATCGCCCTGCTCACGGGAGTGGTCACGCACCGGCGCATCTTCAAGGACTTCTTCACCTTCCGCCCGGCCAAGGGCGGGCAGCGCGCCTGGCTCGACGCGCACAACGTCACCGGCGTGCTGGTGCTGCCGTTCTACCTGATGATCACCTTCAGCGGGCTGATGATCTTCCACACGCTGTACATGCCCTCGGGCATCGCTGCGGCCTACCAGGGCCCCAAGGGCGTGGATTCGCAGACCTACTTTGCCGACCTGCAGGGCGAAAAGCCCGAGAGGCGCGTGCGCCGCAACCCCGGCGACAAGGTGGAGCCGCTGCCCTCCGCGATGCCACTCGCCGCCATCCTGGAAACCGCGCGCCAGCGCTGGGAGGGCGGGCGCATCGGTGGCATCCAGGCGCGGCGCGACGCGCAGGGCACGCCGTTGGTGGAGGTCACGCGCCACGAAGGCGACCGCCTGCAGTACCGGCCCGAGCGCATGCTGTTCCACGGCACCACCGGCGCCGTGCTGGAACAGACCGACGCCACCACGCCCGCCGCCGTGACCTATGGCGTGCTCTACGGCCTGCACCTGGGGCGCTTTGCCGGCCCGGGCATGCGCTGGGTGCTGGTGGGCTTTGGCCTGCTGGGCAGCCTGATGATCGCCACCGGCATGGTGCTGTGGTCGGTCAAGCGCAGCGCGCAGGGCCAGCGCAAGGGGGCCGCGGCCGATGTGCCCTTGCGTCTTCCGTTCGGCCAGCGCCTGGTGGCCTGCCTCAACATCGCCTCGCTAGCGGGCCTGCCGCTGGCCTGCGCCGTGTACATGGCGTCCAACCGGCTGATCCCGCTGGACGCGCCCGAGCGGCCCGATGCCGAGCTGTCGTACTTCTTCGGCGCCTGGGGCGTGGCCCTGCTCTGGGGCGTGCTGTTCCCCAACCGGCGCGGCTGGTCGCTGGTGCTGGCCCTGGCCGGTGCCGCCTGGGCAGCGCTGCCGCTGCTCAATGCGCTGACCACGTCCACCCACCTGGGCATCAGCCTGCCCGCAGGCGACTGGCTGTGGACCGGCATGGACCTCAGCTTCCTGGCCACCGGTGCGCTGCTCTCCTGGCTCGCCTGGCGCCTGCGCCCGGGCCGGCCGCTGCCGGGCAAGGCAGGCCGCAAGGCCGAGGTGCCCACCCGCGCCGCAGCCATGGCCACCCCCGATGCCCTGCCGGCCTCCCAGGCCTGAACGAGTCGCCATGTCCGCCTTTTTCTTCTGCTTTGCCGCCTGGTCTGCCATTGCCCTGGGCATGGACCGCCACCACGAGGATGCCCTGGGCCGCGAGACCGCCACGCCTCGCCTGGCGCAACTGCGTCGCGTGGGCTGGCTGCTGCTGGCCCTCTCGCTGTGGCTGGCCGCGCGGCCCCACTCCGGCACCCCCTCCTCGCTGGGTGTGACGGCCTGGACCATCGCGCTGTCGGTGGCCGCCGTGGCCGTCACCGCGGTGATGACCTGGCAGCCCCGTCGCGCGCCAACGCTGGCCGGCGCAGCCCTGCTGGCCGGGCTGGCCGCCTGCGCCGCCGGGTGGTGATGGGCTGCCCCTCCCCACCCCCCTCTCACCGGTTTCTTTTTCTTCCATCGCTGTGTCCCGCCCAAGGTATCCCATGCCCCTGCATCCCCTGTTCTCTGCCGTACGCACGCCTGTGGCCGTGGCCCTGATCGCCGCCTTCGGCACCCCTGTTCTGGCCCAGTCCGTCCCCGCGCCCCGCGCGCCCCAGACGCTGGGCGAGGTCACCATCAAGTCGGGCGCTGCGGACGACGCCTACGCCCCCGCCGCCAGCACCACGGCCACCAAGGGCAGCGCCCCGCTGCGCGATGTGCCCCAGGCCGTCAACGTGGTGCCGGGGCAGTTGCTGCGCGACCAGGGCGCGCGCTCCATGGAAGACGCGCTGCGCAACGTGCCCGGCGTGGCCATGAGCCATGGCGACGGCCAGCGCGACCAGGTGGTGATCCGCGGCTTCACGGCCATCGCCGACCAGTTCGTCGACGGCGTGCGCGACGACGCGCTGTACTTCCGCGACCTGGCCGACATCGAACGCATCGAGGTGCTCAAGGGCCCGGCGGCCGTGCTCTACGGCCGGGGCTCATCGGGCGGCCTGATCAACCGCGTGACCAAGAAGCCAGTGTTCGGCACCACCTCGGGCGAAGCCACCCTGGGCCTGGGCAGCCACGACTACCGCCGCGCCACGGCCGATGTGAACCTGGGCATCAACGATGCCGCCGCCTTGCGCCTGAACCTGGCGGGCGAGGATTCGGGCAGCTACCGCGACCAGCAGTTCGTCAAACGCCACAACTTCGCGCCCTCGCTGGCGCTCAAGCTCGCACCCGAGACCCAGCTGCTGCTGCAGTACACCAACGCCCGCGACCAGCGGCTGACGGACTTCGGCATCCCCGCGCTCAACGGCCGCCCCGTCAACGTGCCGGCCGGCACCTATTACGGCTCGGGCACGGCGGTGAAGGACGACACCAGCACCAGCAACGTCCAGTCCTTCACGGCCACCCTCAACCACCGCTTCAACGACGACTGGTCGGTGCGCAACGTCACCCGCGTGTACGACTACACCCTGGACCGCTACAACACCCTGCCCAGCGGCACCACCGACCCGGTCACGATGACCGTGGGCCGCACCCGCAGCCTGGTCTTTCGCGACGAAAGCGGCGTGTTCAACCAGACCGACGTGACCTGGCGCAACCACCTGGGCGGGCTGCGCCAGGAATGGCTGATGGGCATGGAGTTGGGCCAGCAGAAAAAACGCGCCGAATCCATCTCGGGTGGCGTGGTGGACCGGGTGAGCATCCTGAGCCCCGGCAACGTGCCCACGCCTGCCATCCCCGCCAGCGCCTACACCGCCACCGGCGCCATCCCCAGCCACACGGAGCAGGGCACCGTGGGCCTGTACCTGCAGGACCAGATCACCCTGGCACCGCAATGGAAGGCCCTGGTGGGCGCGCGCTACGACGTCTTCAAGCAGGACACCCGCTTTGACCGCACCCTGGCCAGCCTTGAGCGCACCGACAAGAAATTCAGCCCGCGCGCCGGCCTGGTCTGGCAGCCCAGCGAGCAGGTGTCGTACTACGTGTCGTACAGCAAGTCCTTCCAGCCCTCGGGCGAGACCTTCGCACTGGCGGCCAACAACACGGCCAACGAGCCCGAGATCACGCAGAACAAGGAGATCGGCGTCAAGCTCGACCTGCTCGACGGCCGCCTCAATCTCACCGGCGCGCTCTTCAATCTGGAACGCACCAACATCAAGAACACCGACCCGTCCAACCCTGCGCGGCAGATCAACGTGGGCACGCAGCGCACCAATGGGCTGGAGCTCACCGGCAGCGGCCGGCTGTCCGGCTGGGACGTGAGCGCAGGCTATGCCTACCTCAATGGCCGCATGGCGAAATCCCTGGCCACGGCCGCCAGCAGCCAGTTGCCCACGGTGAACGTGCCCTCGCAGGGCAAGGTGGCCGCGCTCACGCCCCGCAACTCGGCTTTCCTGTGGGCCATGAGGGATGTGGGCCACGGCCTGCGCCTGGGCGGTGGCGTGAGCCACGTGGGCGAGCGCTACACGTCGCTGACCAATCTGGTCACCCTGCCCGCCTACACCACGGTGGACGCCGCAATGCAGTACACGCTGGGCCAGTGGGGTCTGGACGTGAACGTGAAGAACCTCACCAACCGCAAGTACTACGTGTCGGCCCATGGCAGCAACGACAACCTGATCCTGCCCGGCTCGCCGCGCGCGCTGCAGGTCACGCTGCGCACACGCTTCTGAGTCTTTTTGCACCCACAGTGCCCATGCCATGACACAAAGCCGCCTTTTTACCCACCACCTGCGCGCATCCACTGCGCCCTCGTTTCGCCTCACCACACTGGCCCTGCTGGCCGCCTGCAGCTGCCTGGCGACAGCCCAAGCGCAGGACGCCGCCCTGCCCGAGGTGAAGGTGACCAACTCCATCGACACCACCGAAGGCACGGGCCAGTACACGGCCCGCCAGCTCAGCGTGGGCAAGATGGAGCAGGCGCCGCGGGAGATCCCGCAGTCCATCAGCGTCATCACGCGCCAGCAGCTGGACGACCGCAACGTCACCAAGGTCGAAGACGCCGTCAAGTTCAGCACCGGCATCAACGTGACCCGCCTAGACGGTGCGGGCAACTACAACAGCTTCCAGTCGCGCGGCTTCGATCTTGGGTCCATCCAGCTCGATGGTGTGCCCATCCCGCAGGGCAACTACAGCACGCTGGACGCCGCCATGTACGACCGCATAGAGGTGCTGCGCGGCCCCGCCGGCATGCTGCAGGGCGGCAGCGAGCCGGGCGGCACGGTGAACCTGGTGCGCAAGCGCGCACCGGGCAAACTGATGATCAACGCCGATGCGTCCGTGGGTTCCTTCGGTCTGCGCCGCGGCGAGGTGGACGTGGGCGGTGCACTCAACGCTGCAGGCACCGTGCGCGCCCGCGCTGTGGCCGTGGCGGAAGACCGCGACAGCCATGTCGACACCCTGTTCAACAACAAGCGCCTGGGCTATGGCACGCTGGAATGGGACATCGCCCCGTCCACCACACTGTCCATCGGCGGCGCGCAGCAGCGCGTGCGCGCATCCATCGACCAGGGCCTGCCCACCTATGCCGATGGCCGCCTGGCCGAGCTGCCGCGCAGTGCCTTCTCGGGCCTGGCCTCCAACCGCCAGGACCTGGAGACCACCGACCTGTTTGCCGAACTGGAGCACCGCCTCTCGGGTGGCGGCACGGTGCGCCTGTCGGCCCGCGATGTGGACCGCACCGCCTTCTACAGCGCAGCCCGCGCCAACAGCGCCCTCGCCCCCAATGGCAACTTCACCATGGAAATGGTGGATGGCCTGACCCATGTGAAGACACGCAACTACGACCTGTTCGCCAGCCTGCCGGTGGACGTGGCGGGCCGCACCCACCGCCTGCTGGTGGGCGCCAGCCGCAGCGAGAACAAGAGCTACGACAACAACTTCGTCTACGGCACCCCGTCCCAGGCCAACCTGCTCACGCCCAACTACAACGCGCCCTACCCGGCTCTCGGGCTCCCCGGCTACACGGCCATCACCACGCGCAACGAGAACGCGCTGTACGGCCAGGTGCAGGTCAGCGTGGCGGACGCTGTCAAGGTCCTGGCCGGCGGGCGCCTGAGCTGGGCCGACGCGGTGACGCGCAGCACCAGCACCGGTGCCGCCACGAGCGTGGCCGACCCGGGCCGCCAGTTCGTGCCTTCGGTGGCAGTGCTGTACGACTTTCATCCGCAGTACACCGCCTACGCAGGCTACTCCGAGACCTTCGTGGTGCAGAGCCAGCTCGACATCGACAAACAGCTGCTCGATCCCCGCACCGGCAAGCAGGTGGAAGTGGGCGTGAAGGGCGAGTTCCTGGACAAGCGCCTGCAGGCGCATGCCGCCATCTTCCGCATCATCGACGAAGACCGTGCTATCGCTGACTCCCGGTTGGCTGGTGCCTTCTACGCCGGCGGCAAGGTGCGCTCGCAAGGCTTCGAGGCCGAGGTCAGCGGCCAGCCCCAGCCCGGCTGGGACGTGGTGGCGGGCTACGCCTACAACGACACGCTCTACCTCAAGGCACCCGTAGCCCAGCAGGGCCAGGTGTTCAGCCCCATCACCCCGCGCCACAGCGTGAACCTGTTCACGCGCTATGCCTTCACCTCGCCCGCGCTGCGTGGCTTCAGCATCGGCGGCGGTGTCTCCTACCGCAGCGAGTTCTTCGCGCAGAGCGGCGCACTGCGCATCACCCCGGGCGACTATGTGCTGGCCAGCGCCCAGGTGGGGTACCAGATCAACGACCAGCTTGCGCTGAACCTCTCGGTGGACAACCTGTTCGACAAGACCTACTACGAGAAGGTCTCCAACACCTTTCGCCAGAACTTCTACGGCGAGCCGCGCCGCGTGACGCTGGCGCTCAAGGCGAGGTACTGATCACGCGCACCCTGCGTGCGTTTGCACAACCCGGCGCTCCCAAGGGCGCCGAGCTTTTTTTGGGCATCAAAACAACAAGCCAAAGACAACGCAAAAACAAATCATTCTTACTTGCATTGTAAAATTCGGGCCCAAATGCCCTCTCGGCCCTGCAGCCGTGGCGGCCCTCGTCCATCGACATGACCCAAAGGGGGTCCACCGAGCCCCGCACCATGCTGTCACCCACCGCCATCCGCCGCTGGTCCTGGACCCACAAGTGGTCCAGCCTGGTCTGCACCGTCTTCATGCTGCTGCTGTGCCTCACGGGCCTGCCGCTGATCTTCCACCACGAAATCGGCCATCTGCTGGGCACCGAGGTCGAGGCGCCCGCCATGCCCGATGGGACGCCGCGCGCCAGCCTCGATACCGTGATCGCTGCCGCCCGGGCCGTGCACCCCGGGCGCATGGTGCAGTTCGTATCGCAGGCCGAGGACGACGACAAGGTCTGGTTCGTCACCCTCACGCACACGCCCGAGCCCACCGAGGACTTCAAGTCCGTGGCGGTGGATGCGCGCACGGCCAAGGTACTGTCCGACATTCCCACCAACCAGGGCTTCATGAACCTGATGTTCCGCCTGCACGTGGACCTGTTCGCCGGCTTGCCGGGCAAGCTGTTCCTCGGTTTCATGGGGCTGTTGCTGCTGGTGGCCATCGTCACCGGCGTGGTGCTGTACGCGCCCTTCATGCGCAAGCTGCGCTTCGGCGACGTGCGGCGCGATCGCTCCACGCGCGTGAAGTGGCTTGATCTGCACAACCTGCTGGGCGTCGTCACCCTGGTCTGGGCCCTGGTGGTGGGCGCCACCGGCATGATCAACACCTGGGCCGACCTGATGATCAAGTACTGGCAGTACGACCAGCTGTCCACCCTGCTGGCGCCCTACAAGGGCAAGCCCGTGATCGCCATGGACCAGCGCGGGCCGATGCAGCAGGCAGTGGACGCCGCGCGCACGCACGCGCCAGGCAACAAACTGTCGTTCATCGCCTTCCCGGGCACCTCGTTCTCGAGCCCGCACCACAACACCGTGTTCCTGCGCGGTGCCGAGCCCCTGACCTCGCGCCTGCTGCAGCCGGTGCTGGTCGACGCCCACAGCGGCCAGGTCACCGCCGCGCCGCAGCTGCCCTGGTACCTCACGGCACTGCTGGTCTCGCAGCCGCTGCACTTTGGCGACTATGGCGGCATGCCCATGAAGATCCTCTGGGCGCTGCTCGACATCGCCACCATCGTGGTGCTGGGCAGCGGCCTGTACCTGTGGCTGCGCCGCAGGGCACCTGCCTCGGCCGCCGCGCCTGCACCCGCCACGGCCACCGGCCTGCCCGCTGGCGCCACGGCCACCATGGCCCGTCCGGAGCAGTCCGCATGAAAAACGCACCCACGCCGTTTCGCACCCTGTGGGGCTGGCCCATCGTGCTGGGGCTGCTGACCGCCAGCGGGCTGGCCACCGCGCTGGTCTCAGACACCTGGGGCGATTGGTGGGCCTGGGTCGGACTGGGGGTGCCGGTCGCCGTGATGGGCTGGTTCACCTGGCGGCCAACGCCGGCTGCAGCCCCTGCGGATCCTGACCCCGGCGATGACCCCGCCACCCCTTTCTGACCCTTCTTTCCTCTTATCGCCGAGCACCATGCACCACACCGCCTTCACGCCCCAGGGCCCGTCCCGTGCCCAATTCCCGCACACACCGGCGGCCCTTGCTGCGGCTCTGCTGTGCATGCTGGCCCTGCCCGCCGTGCAAGCCCAGACCAGCACCGGCAGCGACAAGGCGCTCGCCACCGTTACCGTGAACGCCAGTGCCGACGCATCGGCGCAGGGCCTGTCGCCCGCCTATGCCAGCGGCCAGGTGGCACGCGGCGGCCGCGTCGGCATTCTGGGCACGCGCGATGCCATGGAGACGCCGTTCTCTGCCATCAGCTACACCAATGAACTGATCCAGGACCGCCACGCCCGCAGCGTGGGCGACGTGCTGCAGAACGACCCTACCGTGCGCGTGGCCCGGGGCTTCGGCAACTTCCAGGAGTCGTACTTCATCCGCGGCTTCATCCTGGGCTCGGACGATACGGCCTACAACGGCCTGTACGGCCTGCTGCCACGCCAGTACATCGCCACCGAGCTGTTCGAGCGCGTGGAAGTGCTGCGCGGCGCATCGTCCTTCCTCAACGGCGCCAACCCCGGTGGTGGCGGCCTGGGCGGTGCCATCAACCTGCTGCCCAAGCGCGCCCCCAACGAGCCCCTGAGCCGTGTGGGCTTCGGCGTCGGCAGCGGTGGCCACACCGACATTTCGGCCGACATCGCGCGCCGTTTCGGTCCCGATGGAAGCGCCGGCATCCGCGTCAACGTGGCCTCGCACAATGGCGGCACCGCCGTCGACGACGAGAAGGCCAAGCTCGGCCTGGCCGCCGTGGGCCTGGACTGGCGCAGCCGCGACGTGCGCCTGTCGGGCGACATCGGCTGGCAGGACCACAAGCTGAACCGCACCCGCACGAACGTCACGCTCGGCGCAGTGACCTCCGTGCCCACCGCACCCGACGGCAACTCTAACTTTGCACAGCCCTGGGCGTTCTCCAACGAGCGCGACACCTTCGGCACGCTGCGCGGCGAATGGGACATCAACCCGAACGTCACGGCCTGGGCCGCCGCCGGTGCACGCAGCGGCACCGAGTCGAACTCGCTGGCCAACCTCTCGGTGGCCAATGCTGCCACAGGCGCAGGCACGACCTACCGCTTCGACAACAACCGCAAGGACAATGTGAACACCGGCGAACTGGGCCTGCGCGGCAAGCTGCAGACCGGCAGCGTCGGCCACGAGTGGGTGATCGCTGCATCCACCTTCAGCCTTGACAAGAAGAATGCCTATGTCATGGACTTCGGCAACACCCAGGCCACCAACCTCTACAACCCGCTGTACACCGCCACGCCGGCCTACAGCGGCACCGCGCTGCGCGGCGGGGTGATGGGCAACCCACTGACCACAGGCCGCATCAAGCTGAGCAGCGTGGCGCTGGGCGACACACTGTCGATGCTGGACAAGCGCCTGCTCGTGACGCTGGGCCTGCGCCATCAGAAGTTCGACATCGCCAATTTCGCATACGCCACCGGCGCCCAGAGCGACCGCTATGACCAAAGCCGCACCAGCCCCCTGCTGGCTGCGTTGTACAAGCTGGACAAGAGCCTGTCGGTGTACGCCAATTACGCCGAGGGCCTGAGCCAGGGCGAGACCGCCCCCTCCACCGCAGCCAACCGGGGCACCATGCTGGCCCCCTATGTCTCCAAGCAAAAGGAAATCGGCGTGAAGTACGACGCCGGCCGCGTGGGCGGCAGCCTGGCGCTGTTCTCCACCGACAAGCCACGCTCTGTGGTCGATGCCGCAGGCATCTTCGGCGCGAGCGGCAAGGACCGCCACCAGAGCGTGGAACTGGCCGTGCAGGGCGAGGCCATGAGCGGCCTGCGCGTGCTCGGCGGTGCCACCTGGCTCGAAGCCACGCAGCAGCGCACCGGCTCGGCACTCACCGAAGGCCAGCGCGTGATCGGTGTGCCCAAGCTGCAGGCCAACCTGGGCCTGGAGTGGGACGTACCCGGCGTGCGCGGCCTGGCCCTGGACGGCCGACTGGTGCACACCGGATCGAGCCATGCCAACGCCACCAACACCTTGCGCGTGGCCGGCTGGAACCGCCTGGACCTGGGTGCCCGCTACCTGACCGAGATGGGCGGCAAGCTGGTCACGCTGCGCGCGCGCATCGACAACGTGACCGACAAGAACCACTGGGCTTCGGTGGGCGGCTACCCAGGCTCGGGCTATCTGGTGGTGGGTGCTCCGCGTGCCTTCAGCCTGAGCGCCAGCGTCGACTTCTGATCCCCGGCAGGGTCGACGACCCGTGCCATCAGCCCCGACCATGCAACCGCGTGGAGGGGGCGTTTGTTCGATTTCCGTGTTCCACACCAACCATTGAAAGGAAGACTTCCATGCAATCCTCCATGAAGCCCCTGCTGGCCGCCGCTTTGCTGGCCCTCGGCGCCAGCGCAGCCCAAGCCCACCAGGTGTGGCTCGAAAATGCCGGTGGCCAGGCCCGCCTGCACTTCGGCGAGTTCAACGACAACCTGCGCGAAACCTCCCCCGGTTCGCTGGACAAGTTCAAGGGCGTGCCCGTGCTCGAACAGCGCGCCGGCACCGCCAGCCAGAAGGTCGAGGGCAAGCTCACCAAGGACGCCTTTGCCTACACCGTGACCGGCAATGCCGACACGCTGTTCGCCGCCGCCACCTACCCGCTGATCGACCGCAGCAAGCGCAACCTGCCCGCCATGTACTGGCAGCCCTCGGCCCGCTGGGTCGCCAGCCTGGCACAACCGGTAACCCCCGGCCAGGCGCTGGACCTGGTGCCCACCGGCAAGCCCGGCCAGCTCAAGGTCGTGTTCAACGGCAAGCCGCTGCCCAAGGCCAAGGTGCAACTGGTCTCGCCCGCTGGCTGGAGCCGCGAAGCCCAGTCCGCCGATGACGGCACCGTGGAGTTCCTGACCCCCTGGAAGGGCCAGTACGTGGCCGAAGTCCACCACACCGACAAGACGCCCGGCGAAGCCCAGGGCGAGAAGTATGGTGAGGCCAGCTACGTCACCACGCTGAGCTTCGTGCAGGCCGATGGCGCTGTCTCGCCACCCCTGCCACCCGCCCCCGAAAAGCACTGACAACCCGCGCCCGAAGGGGCGCCAACCCCCAACCCAGGCGGCTGCAGGGCCATCGAGCCTGGTGGGGGGTTGCCAGGGCGTCCGGACCTGCAACCGGCCCTTTTCCTTCGCCAGCCACTGCCACCGGAGCCTTCACGGCGCCGGCCGCGCACCGCCACACCCCAGCCAACCCGCCTTCGCTGCCGCATGGCCGCAGGCTGCACCACCATTGAAGACCATGCCATCCCACTGCCCCGCGCGACCTGCGCGCACTGCCGTTGCACACGCCGCGTTCCTGATGGTCTGCAGCGCCTGTGCACAGGCCCAGACCGCCACACCCCCTGCCGCTGAAGCCACCCTCGCCCCCGTGACCGTGCAATCCGGCGCAGAGCGGGAGAACCCCACGGCGCCGGTCTCCGGCTTCGTGGCCAAGCGCGCCCTGAGCGCGACCAAGACCGACACGCCGCTGCTCGAAACGCCGCAGGCCATCAGCGTGGTGACGCGCGACCAGATGGAGGCCCAGGGCGTGCAGACGCTGCGCCAGGTCACGGCTTACACCGCTGGCGCCGTCTCCAACTACTTCGACAGCCGCGTGGACAGCTTCAGCGCACGCGGCGCCAACGTCTCGCAGTACCAGGACGGCCTTCTGCGCACCTACGGCACCTACAACAGCAGCCGGCCCGATCCGTACACGCTGGAGCGCGTGGAATTCCTGCGTGGCCCCACCTCGGTGCTCTATGGCCAGGGCAGTGTGGGCGGTGTGCTGAATCTCACGAGCAAGCGCCCCCAGGCCGAAACTGCGCGCGAAGTGCAGGTGCAGGTGGGCAGCCATGCACGCAAGCAGATCGCTGCCGACCTGACCGGCGCGCTCGATGCCAATGGCCAGTGGCTGTACCGCCTGGTGGCCGTGGGCCGCGACAGCGATACCCAGGTCAACCACGTGGCCGATGACCGCACTGTGCTGGCCCCCTCGCTGACCTGGCGCCCCAGCGCGGACACCTCGCTCACGCTGCAAGGCCTGTACCAGAAGGACAAGAGCGGATCGCTGATCGGTTTCTTCCCCTGGCAGGGCACGCAACTGCCAAGCCCCTATGGCCAGATCCCGCGCTCGACCTTCATCAGCGAGCCGGGCTGGGATGCCTTCAACACCGAGAACAGCTCCTGGGGCTATCTGTTCAGCCACCGCCTGAACGATGCCTGGACCGTGCGCCAGAACCTGCGCCGCACCGTGACCGAGGTGGACTACCGCACCATCTACACCAGCTTCACGGCCAATGCCGGAACGGGCCGCCCCGGGCGGCCGGTGTTCAACAGCGACAACAGGACGGTGGTGCGAGACGCGGTGTGGAACCTCAACACCGGCCGCATGCTGCTCATCGACACCCAGCTCGAAGGCAAGCTCAACGCAGGCGCCACGCAGCACACGCTGCTGGCAGGCCTGGACGTGCAGCGCAACCACTCGGGCCAGTCGGCCTGGCGCGCCGTAGCCCCGTCCATCGACGTGTACAACCCGGTGTACGGCAACTTCACGCCGCCTGCGGCCTCGGCCCTGGTGCGCCAGCCGGGCGTGGCGCAGCGCCAGCTCGGCTTCTATGCCCAGGACCAGATCACCTGGGGTCGATGGACGGCCACGCTGGGCCTGCGCCACGACAGCGCCAAGACCGACACCGAAGGCCGCCCTGCGGCCGCCGTGGACGACAAGGCCTGGACCAAGCGCGCCGGTGCCACCTACCAGATGGACGGCGGCTGGGCCCCCTACGTGGGCTACTCCGAGTCCTTCCAGCCGCTGGGCGGCGTGGACGTGTACGGCACACCCTACAAGCCCACGCGCGGCAAGCAGTGGGAGGCCGGCGTGAAGTGGCAGCCGCCAGGCCAGGGCATTTCGGCCTTTGTCGCCGCCTACCAGCTGCGCGAAACCAACCGCAAGACCAATGACCCGGCCAACCCGCTCAACAGCCTGCAGATCGGCGAGGTCAAGGTCACCGGCCTGGAGGCCGAGATCACCGCCAGCCTGGCCAGCCACTGGGACGCCACCCTGGCCTACGGCTACACCGATGCCAAGATCTCGCGCAGCAACGCTGGCGACCAGGGCCTGCCCGTGGCCAGCGTGCCCAAGCACACGGCATCGGCCTGGCTGTCGCACCGGTTTGCCTCCGAAGGCCGCGGCGGCTGGACCGTGGGCGCCGGCGTGCGCTACACCGGCTCACAGTGGAGCGGCACTTCGGCCATCACCACCCCCTCGGCCACGCTGGCCGATGCCCTGCTGGCCTACGACGCAGGCGACTGGCGCCTGGCCTTCAACGTGACCAACCTGGCGGACAAGGTGCACGTCACCCAGTGCCTGGCGCGGGGCGATTGCTTCTATGGGCAGGGGCGCACCTATGCGCTGACGTCGACCTACCGGTTCTGAGGCACCGCGCCGGTGAACGGGACCTGCGTGTACCTTCACCGCGCGCGGGCCTATCGCGCCAGCACCGCCACATGCAATTCGGTCCGGGTCTCGAAGCCCAGGCGTTCATACAGCGCAATGGCCGCATGGTTGGAGGCCCAGGCGTGCAGGAACGCCTGTTCGCCACGCTGCTGGATGGCATGCGCCACCACGGACGACAGCTGGCGCGCGAGGCCGCGCCCCCGGAAGTCGGGATGGGTGCAGACCCCGCTGACCTCGGTGGCGCCCGCAAAACGCATGCGCTCGCCAGCCATCGCGGCCAGCCGCCCCCCGATCCGCACGCCGAAGAAGCGACCCATGGTGTGCGTGCGCGGCAGAAAGGGACCGGGCTCGGTCAGTTGCGCGAGCGCCAGCATCTCGGGCGCATCCGCATCGCCCAGCGCCAGCACGGCCTCTTCGCCCCGCTCGGGCGTGACGGGCTGCCTGGCCAGCATCTGCACGCCCTGGGCACTGCGCACCATCTTCAGGCACGGCGGTACCTGCACGGGTGGCACCTGCGCCAGGTAGACGGATTCTCCCGCCCCCACCAGGTCGGCCAGCGCCGCAAGGCTGGCGCTGTCGTCATCGCGCGCGGACGCGAAAAGGTTCACGTCGCGGCGATAACGCCTGGCGAGGTCCCCGCCTTCGGCGAGCTGCGGCGCATGGCGCAGAGAGGCCCACACAGGGCGGTCGAGGGGGCTGTTCATCGGGATGCCTTTCCGTGGGATCGCGCGGGCTGTGCCGCGATAGACACTGCGGCACGCTGCAGCAGCGAGGTATGTTCCAGGCCCGCCTCCAGCGCGGCCAGTTGCTGCAGCAATGGGCCTTCGAGCGGCGCGCAGATCTGGGCCACCGAGGCCTCGATCACCGGCCAGACCTCGCGCCGGGCGCGCTCGACCAGCGCCTGCCCTGCCTCGCTCAGCTGCACCTTGCGGATGCGCCGGTCGCCCTCCAGGGAGCGGGATTCCACCAGCCCGCTGGCCTCGAGCCCCCGCAGTGAGCGCGTGACCACCGGCTGGCTGACACCGACCGCTGCGCTCAGTTCCCCCACGCCCAGCGGGCCATGCCGGTCCAGCGCCGCAAGCAAAGGGAAATGGGCCGCAGGCATGTCGATGCCATGCCGGACCATGAGCGCCTGGGTCTGCGCCTGCAGGGATTCGCCGATCCGGCGAAAGCGAGTGCCGAGCGTGAGGAACCCCAACTCTCTGACGATGTCGTGGATCATGATATTATTACTTTGATATATATCATGCTATATATTTAACCAACCAAGGTCAACTGGTTTGTGGGAGACAGGGCAGATGGGCAGACCAGACACCTGTCCGATCTGCAGTGAATGGCCGCCCATCCACCCGGCCTGCACTGTGGTGCAGCCGGGGGACAAGGCGCAGGCCTCAAACGTTCATGATCGAGACCAGGCGCGTGTTCAGGTGCGCCTCGACGGCTTCGGAGCCACCTTCGGAGCCGTAGCCTGAATCCTTCAGGCCGCCGAAGGGCAGCTCGGCCGCAGGGGCCGCAGCCTGGTTGATCCACAGCATGCCCACTTCCAGGCGCTGGGACAGCAGGTGGGCGTTCTTGAGCGAGCGCGTGAAGGCATAGCCGGCCAGGCCGAAAGGCAGGCGGTTGGCCTCGGCAATCGCGTCCTCGATCTTCTCGAATCCACGCACGGCGGCCACGGGGCCGAAGGGCTCTTCGTTGAAGATGCGGGCCGACAGCGGCACGTTGTCGAGCACCGTGGGCTGGAAGAAATTGCCTTCGCTGCCGATGCGCTCGCCGCCGGCGGACAGTTGCGCGCCCTGCTGCACGGCGTCGGCCAGCAGGTCGGCCATGGCGGTGATGCGGCGCGGGTTGGCCAGCGGGCCCATCTGCGTGCCCTGGACCATGCCGTCGCCGACCTTCAGGCCCTGGGCGTGGCTGGTGAGCGCGGCCACGAACTCGGCGCGGATGCTTTCATGCACCAGAAAGCGCGTGGGCGAGATGCAGACCTGGCCCGCATTGCGGAACTTGGCGCCACCGGCAGCCTTGATGGCCAGGGCCACGTCGGCGTCCTCGGCCACGATCACGGGGGCGTGGCCACCGAGCTCCATGGTCACGCGCTTCATGTGCTTGCCGGCCAGGGCCGCGAGCTGCTTGCCCACGGGCGTGGAGCCGGTGAAGGTGACCTTGCGGATGATGGGGTGCGGGATCAGGTAGTTGGAGATCTCGGCCGGGTCGCCATAAACCAGGCCCACGGTGCCGGCGGGCACGCCGGCATCGGCGAAGGCACGGATCAGCTCGGCCGGGCTGGCCGGGGTTTCCTCAGGCGCCTTGACGAGGATGGAGCAGCCGGCCGACAGCGCGGCCGCGAGCTTGCGCACCACCTGGTTGATCGGGAAGTTCCAGGGCGTGAACGCCGCCACGGGGCCCACGGGGTCCTTGATGACCAGTTGCTGGGCCTTGAGGTTGCGCGAGGGCACGATGCGGCCGTAGACGCGCATGGATTCGTCGGCGAACCATTCGATGATGTCGGCCGAGGCCATGGTCTCGACCTTGGCTTCGGCCAGGGGCTTGCCCTGCTCCTGCACCATGATGGCGGCAATCGCGTCCACGCGCTCGCGCATCAGCACGGCGGCGCGGCGCATGGTCTTGGCGCGGTCTGCCGCGGGGATGTCGCGCCAGGCCTCGAAGCCCTTCTGGGCGGCTTCGAGCGCACGGTCCAGGTCGGCCGTGCCGGCATGGGCCACACGGCCGATTTCCTTGCCGGTGGCGGGGTTGTGCACGGCGATGGTCTTGCCATCGGCGGCGTCCTGCCACTGGCCGGCGATGAAGAGGCGGGTATCGGGATAACTCATGCGGATGCTCCTGCGTGCAAGGGAAGTGAGGGGGACGGCCACAAAACCAACCCATCGGTCGAGCGGCGACACCCGGCACTATAGGCCCCTTGCAGCAGGCCGGGGCGGGCACCCCGGAAAGTCCCTGTCAAGCCCGCCCGCGACAACGACCACTCAACGGGCGGGTGCCTGCGCCAGGGCTGCGCCCTTGCCATCGCCCCAGCCGCCGCCCAGCGCACGGATCAGGCCCACGGTGGCGGTGTACTGCGCGGTGCGCACCTGCAAGGCCTGGCGGCGATTGCGCAACTCGCTGCGGCGCGCGTCCAGCAGTTCGAGCTGGCTCACCAGGCCGTTGCGGTAGCGCGAGTCCGACAGCTGCGTGGCACGCACAGCCGATTGCACGGCACGGCTTTGCGCTTCGGACTGGCCGGCCAGCAGGCGCAGCGCGCTCAACTGGTCCTCCACCTCGCGAAAGGCCACCAGCACCTGGCCTCGGTGGGCGGCCATGGCCGCCTCCAGCCGGGCGCGGGCGCCCTCTTCCTGCGCCTTGCGCTGGCCACCGTCGAAGATCGGCAGCGACAGCAGGGCGCCAATGCCCCAGGAGCGGGCCGACCACTTGAACAGGTCACCGAGCTCGGGCGAGGCCTGGCCGGCATTGCCGGTGAGCGTGATGGCCGGGAACCAGGCCGCCTCGGCCACGCCCACGCGCGCCTGCGCCGCCAGCACCGAGGCCTGGGCGGCCGACACGTCGGGCCGGCGCGCCAGCACCGTGCCGGGCACGCCGGCCGGGATCACGGGCAGGGCCGCATCGCTGGCGGCCGGTGCCACGGCAAAGCCGGTGGCCACGTCACCCACCAGCACCGCCAGGGCGTTGGACAGCAGCGCCTGCTGGCGCTCCAGGGCCAAGGCCTCGGACTC
The DNA here is from genome assembly GCF_030704685.1 of Acidovorax sp. A1169. Taxonomy (GTDB): domain Bacteria; phylum Pseudomonadota; class Gammaproteobacteria; order Burkholderiales; family Burkholderiaceae_C; genus Acidovorax. The sequence continues at coordinate 64,931 of NZ_JAUZDX010000016.1, read as the reverse complement.
GGTGGCCGCCACTTCGGTCTGCACGCGCGCCACGTCGAGCTCGGCCACGTCGCCGGCCTGAAAGCGCCGCTGCGTCAGGCGCAGCGTGTCGCGGTAGGCCGACAGGCTGCCCTGCAGCAGCAGTTGCTCGGCCTGCACCGAGCGCAGTTGCAGATAGGTCTGCGCCACGTCGGCCTGCACCATGAGGCGTGTGCTCTGCAGCAGCGCATCGCGGGACTGGGCATCCAGGCGCGCCGCATCGCTGGCCTTGGACAGGCGCCCGAACAGGTCGAGCTCGTAAGAGACGTTGAGGCCGGCCGTGGTCAGCGTGGACGCCTGCGTGCTGCCCGTGGTACCGGCACCGGCCTGGCGGCTGGCACCGGCCGAAGCACCCACCTGCGGGGCACGCGCGGCGTCGGCCGAGCGCAGCAGCGAGCGCGCCTCGGCCAGACGGGCCGCAGCCTCTTGGATGCTGGTGTTGCCGCTGGCTGCGCGCTCGACCAGGCTGCTCAACACCGGGTCCTGGAAGCCCAGCCACCACTCGCCGCGCGGCTGCGCCTCGGCAGGGGCGGCGGTGGTCCAGGCGGGTGCGCCATCGGCCACGCTGAAGCTGGCGGGCACGGCCACACCGGCATGCTCAGGTTGCGGCGCGATGGGCGTGCCCATGCAGCCGGCCAGCACCAGGGCCGCGACCAGCGGCGCCAGGCGCGCCGCGCGCCGCACGGTCAGGGAAGGGTCGGAAAAAATCGTAGTGGCATTCATTGCAAAGGCTCCTTTGCGCTCATTCGTCATGGCCGCGCGGTGCAGCCAATATGGGGTGGGCCACGGCGCCAGGGCCGGAGGCATCCGCCAGCGGCGCGACATGGCTGCCGTGCTGCTGCAGGGCGCGGTTGCCCGCCAGGCGGCGCAGCACCACGTAGAACACGGGCGTGAGGAACAGGCCGAAGGCCGTCACTCCGATCATCCCGGCGAACACCGCCACGCCCATGGCGCTGCGCATCTCGGCACCGGCCCCGGTGGACAGCACCAGGGGCAGCACGCCCATCACGAAGGCCAGCGAGGTCATCAGGATGGGGCGCAGCCGCAGGCGACTGGCCTCGATGGCGGCCTGCACGGGTGTGCGCCCGGCAAACTCCAGCTCGCGGGCGAACTCCACGATCAGGATCGCGTTCTTCGCCGATAGCCCCACCAGCACGATGAGCCCGATCTGGGTGAACACATTGTTGTCCCCGTTGCTGAGCCACACGCCCGTCATCGCGGCCAAAAGGCCCATGGGCACGATCAGGATGATGGCAATCGGCAGGGTCAGGCTTTCGTACTGCGCGGCCAGCACCAGGAACACCAGCAGGATGGCGATGGGGAACACCAGCATGGCGGAATTGCCGGCCAGGATTTCCTGGTAGGTCAGCTCGGTCCACTCAAAGCCGATGCCCTTGGGCAGGGTTTCGGCGGCAATGCGCTCGATGGCGTCCTGGGCCTGGCCCGACGAGAAGCCGGGACCGGGCTGGCCGTTCACGTCGGCGGCCAGAAAGCCGTTGTAGCGCATGGCACGCTCGGGGCCGAAGCTCGGCTCAAGCTTCATCAGCGCCGACAGCGGAACCATCTCGCCGGTGGTGGAACGCACCTTGAGCAGGCCCACGTCGTCGCTGCGGGCACGGAAGGCCGCATCGGCCTGAACGCGCACGCTGTAGGTGCGGCCGAACTGGTTGAAGTCGTTGGCGTACAGGCTGCCCAGGTAGATCTGCAGCGTCTCGAAGATGTCCGTCACGGGCACGCCCAGTTGGCGCGCCTTGGTGCGGTCGATGTTCGCGTACAGCTGAGGCACGTTGACCTGCCAGCTCGTGAACAGGCCGGCCAGCTCGGGCGTCTGGTAGGCCTTGGCCATGAAGGCCTTGACGGCACCGTCCATGGCCTCGTAGCCCAGCGATGCGCGGTCCTCGATCTGCAGCTTGAAGCCGCCTGTGGTACCCAGGCCCGCCACCGGTGGCGGCGGGAACATGGCGATGAAGGCTTCCTGGATGGCACCGAACGACTGGTTCAACTGGCCGGCCACGGCGCCGCCGCTCTGGTCGGCGCGGGTGCGCTCGGCAAAGGGCTTGAGCGTGGCGAACACGATGCCGGAGTTGGAGCTGTTGGTGAAGCCGTTGATCGACAGGCCGGGGAAGGCGATGGCGTCTTCCACGTTGGGGTTCTTCTTCATGATGTCGCCCATGCGGCGGATCACGTCCTCGGTGCGGTCCAGCGTGGCGCCGTCGGGCAACTGGGCAAAGCCGATCAGGTACTGCTTGTCCTGGCCGGGCACGAAACCGCTCGGGACCAGCTTGAACAGGCCGAAGGTCGCACCCACCAGCACCAGGTAGATCACCAGCATCAGCGCCTTGCGGCCGATGACGCGCTTGACGCCGCCGCTGTAGGCCTCGGAGCCCCGGTGGAACACGCGGTTGAAGCCACGGAACACGCCGCCCAGCACCTTGTCCATGCCGCGCGTGAGCGCGTCCTTGGGCTCGTTGTGGCCCTTGAGCAGCAGCGCGCTGAGCGCGGGCGACAGGGTCAGCGAGTTGATGGCCGAGATCACCGTGGAGATCGCGATGGTGACCGCGAACTGGCGGTAGAACTGGCCCGTGAGCCCGCTGATGAAGGCCAGCGGCACGAACACCGCCACCAGCACCAGCGCAATGGCGATGATGGGGCCGGAGACTTCGCGCATGGCGCGGTAGGTCGCCTCGCGCGGGGTCAGGCCGGCCTCGATGTTGCGCTCCACGTTCTCCACCACCACGATGGCATCGTCCACCACGATGCCGATGGCCAGCACCAGGCCGAACAGGCTCAGCGCGTTGATCGAAAAGCCCAGCAGGTGCAGCACTGCAAACGTGCCCACCACCGACACCGGCACGGCCAGCAGCGGGATGATGGAGGCACGCCAGGTCTGCAGGAACAGAATCACCACCACCACCACCAGCGCAATGGCTTCGAGCAGGGTCTGGATCACGGACTTGATGGAGGCGCGCACGAACTGCGTGGGGTCGTAGGCGATGCGGAACTCCACGCCCTCGGGCATGTTCTTCTGCAGCTCGTCCATGGTCTTGCGCACATTGGCCGAGATTTCCAGGGCATTGGAGCCCGGGGCCTGGAACACGCCCATACCGACGGCAGGGTCGTTGTTGAGAAGCGAGCGCAGCGAATAGTCGGCCGCACCCAGCTCCAGGCGGGCGATGTCGCGCAGGCGCGTCACCGCACCATCGGTGCCGGTCTTGACGATGATGTCGCCGAAGTCGTCTTCGGTCTGCAGGCGCCCTTGCGCGTTGATGGACAGTTGCAGATCCACACCCGGCAAGCCGGGCGATGCGCCCACCACGCCGGCAGCGGCCTGCACGTTCTGGCCACGGATGGAAGCCACCACGTCGCTGGCCGAGAGGCCGCGCTGCGCGACCTTCTGCGGGTCGAGCCAGACGCGCATGGAGTAGTCGCCACCGCCGAAGATCTGCACCTGGCCCACACCCTGGATGCGCGCGAGGCGGTCCTTGACGTTGAGCACGGCGTAGTTGCGCAGGTAGTCGATGTCATAGCGGCCGTTGGGCGAGACCATGTGCACGACCATGGTCAGGTCGGGCGCGCTCTTGACCGTGGTGACGCCCAGGCGGCGCACTTCCTCGGGCAGGCGCGGCTCGGCCTGCGAGACGCGGTTCTGCACCAGCTGCTGGGCCTTGTCGGGGTCAGTGCCCAGCGCGAAGGTCACGGTCAGCGTCATCACGCCGTCGGTCGTGGCCTGGCTGCCCATGTAGAGCATGCCTTCCACGCCGTTGATGGATTCCTCCAGCGGCGTGGCCACGGTTTCGGCGATGACCTTGGGGTTGGCGCCCGGGTACTGGGCGCGCACCACCACCGAGGGGGGAGCCACTTCGGGGTATTCAGAGATCGGCAGGCTGCGCAGCGCGATCAGCCCCCCGAGGAAGATGAGCACCGACAGCACCCCGGCGAAGATGGGGCGGTCGATGAAGAAGCGGGACAGATTCATGGCAGGTCTTTCAGCATGCGGGCGTGGCGTTCAGGCGGGCGCCCGTTCATGCGGCAGGCGACTTGGCGGCGCGGGCTTCCTTGCGGTCTGCAGGGATCTCGGCCTTGGCGGTCATGGGGACGGATTGCGGGGCGACGACAGCGCCGGGGCGCACGCGCTGCAGGCCGTTGACGATGATGGTCTCGCCGGCCTTCAGGCCCGAGGTGACCACGCGCAAACCCTCGACGGGTGCGCCCAGCGTGATTTCGCGGTACTCGGCCTTGTTGCCCTCGCCTACCACCAGCACGAACTTCTTGCTCTGATCGGTGCCCACGGCGCGCTCGTTGATCAGGATGGCCTGCGAGCTGCGCGACTGGCCCATGCGGATGCGCGCGAACTGGCCGGGGATGAGTTCACCGTCGGCGTTGTCGAACACGGCGCGCACGCGCACCGTGCCGCTCTTGGCATCGACCTGGTTGTCGATGAGCTGCAGCTTGCCCACGTGCGGCGTGCCGCCCGAGGTGCCGGTGCCCATCTGCACGGGGATGCGTTCGATCAGGGTGCGCGCGCTGCTGCCGGACTTGAGGTCCTGCAGGGCCTTCACCACGATCTGCTCGTCGGAGTCGAAGCTCGCGTAGATCGGGCTCACCGAGACCAGCGTGGTCAGCACTGGCGCGCTGGCGCCCGAGGCCACCAGATTGCCCACGGTGACTTCGATGCGGCCCACGCGGCCCGCCACGGGGGCCCGCACCTGGGTGTAGCCGAGGTTCAGGCGCGCGGCCTGCAGGGCCGCCTGGGCGGCACGCAGGTTGGCATCGGCCTCGCGCTGGGCGTTCTGGCGTTCGTCGTGTTCGCGCTGGGCGATGGCGCTTTCCTGCAGCAGGCGCGTGGCGCGCTCCATTTCGCTGCGGGTGTAGGAGACGCGGGCCTGCGCTGCGGCGACCTGGGCGTCAGCGCGGTCCACCTCGGCGGCATAGGGGGCCGGGTCGACGGTGATCAGCAGGTCGCCCTGCTTGACCAGCGAGCCTTCACGGAAGTGCACGGCCTGCACCGCACCCGAAACGCGCGGGCGGATGTCCACGCGCTGCACGGCTTCGAGCCGGCCCGAGAACTCGTCCCACAGGGCGATGTCCTGCTGCAGCACGGCGGCCACCGAGACCGGCACGGCCTGGGGCTGCGCTGCGCCGTCAGTCGCCTGGGCGGAAGGAGACTGGAACACCAGCACGGACGAAGCCACCACGGCGGTGACGGCAGTGGCCAGCGTGGCCAGGCCCAGGGGGCGCTTGGGAAAGGGAAGATGGAAGTTCATGGTGACTTTCAGTGGCGGGGCAGCCCTTGTGGAGCACACCCCGACGTGGTTTTCAAAATCGGATACGAGGAATGGGAGCGGTGGAGTCTGGACACTGACGCCGTGGCAAGGTCAACACCGGCTACACAAGGCGGCGGCTGGCGTGTCGGCAGTGGCAGTGCTCCCGGGTGCACCAGCCTGCAGGTGGATAACGTTCATGGGCGATTCCTCCGTGTCAGTGAAATTGGCAAAAAACAGATCAGCAAAAATGCGGGCAACAGTCGGTCCGTACCGCTCGCAGACGGCACCTGCACTGGCTCCTGGCCAGTCATGGGCAAAGCCTCTCCCCGCCGGCGCCAATGGCCGGAAATTTCGGGGTGAGCGCTTCGCTCGGTAAGTGGGGTGGCGGGAGTATCGAACCTCAACTTAAGTTGAGGTCAACTACTTCCTACGAACCCTGGGGTCTCAGGTGGGGGCCGGACATCGGGTGTCCTCGAAAAACTGCCGGATCTGCACCAGCGCGCCTTCGGCGCAGGGGCATTCGCGCTGCTCTGCCTCCAGGGCCTCGGGCATCTCTCCGGCTTTGGGAAACACATGGCGCCGCACCAGCAGGCCGGCGGACTCAAGGCGCGCGGCATAGGCCAGCGCCTCGTCGTGCATGGGGTCGGTGTCGCCCACCATCACCAGCGTGGCCGGCAGGCCGGCCAGGCGGTGCGCAGTGGCCGGCACGGCATAGGGGTGTTCGGCATCGCGCGGGCAGCGCAGAAAGTTGCGCCAGCCCTCGGTCCATTTGCAGCCGGTGGCATCGCCCGTGGCTTCGCGCACCGACGCGGTACCCACACAGGGGTCGAGCATGGGCGACAGCAAAATCTGCCCGGCCAGCGGCGGGTGCGACTGGTCGCGCGCCATCACCGAGACGGCTGCGGCCAGGTTGCCACCGGCCTCTTCGCCAGCCAGGTAGATCTGCGCGCCCTGCCCGCCGAGCTTGACGCGGTTGCGAAAGGCCCATTGCAGCACCCCATAGCCGGTGTTGACGGGCTGGGGGAAGGGCGTGAGCGGGTAGGCCACCGACACCACCACGGCGCCGGCGCGTTCAAGCAGGTCGGCCACGGTGCAGCCGGTATCCAGATCACCCGTGGTGAATGCGCCACCATGGAAGTGCACCACCAGCGGCGAGGGCTTGCCGGGCAGCTTGCGCCCGTAGACGCGCACTGCCACCTCTTCGCCCTTGGCCACCTCAATGGTGGCGTCGGCGCGCTGGGGGGCGCCCACTGCGGCGCCAGGGGCCTTGGAGGAGGCTCCGGCACGGCTAGGCGACGATGTGGGGGACGAGCGATCGGGCTGCATGGCATGGACCCATTGGATTGACGATGGATGAAATGTAGTACCTTGCGACTTTCGGATAAACAGGCCAAACACCACTGCACTGTTTCCAAAAGCTCAACAATCGAGCGCAGGCCGCGTGTGAGAATTGCCCTGCACCCACTGGTGGGTGCAAGTACAAGGAGAGCCCATGGACCAGATACAGGCCATGCGCATATTCGTGCGGGTGGTGGAGGCCGGCACGTTCACAAAGGCGGCGGATTCGCTTTCACTGCCCAAGGCCACGGTGACCAAGCATGTGCAGGCGCTGGAAGAGCGCCTGCGCGTGAAGCTGCTCAACCGCACCACGCGCCGCGTCACCGTGACGGCAGACGGCGCCGCCTACTACGAGCGCACCATTCGCCTGCTCACCGACCTCGATGACATCGAGGCGAGCATGACCAACGCCCGCTCCAACCCGCGCGGGCGTTTGCGCATCGACGTGGGCACCTCGATGGCGCAGTTGCTCATCCTGCCCAACCTGGCCGAGTTCCATGCGCGCTACCCCGACATCCAGGTGGACCTGGGCGTGAGCGACCGCATGGTGGACCTGATCAGCGACAACGTGGACTGCGTGATCCGCGGCGGCGAGCTGACCGACCAGTCGCTGGTGGCGCGGCGCATCGGCAATCTGGAATTCATCACCGTGGCCTCGCCCGAGTACCTGGAACGCCATGGCACACCCACGCACCCGCTGGAAATCGAGGAAAAGCACTCCATCGTGGTCTATTTCTCGCCCCAGAGCGGGCGCCACTACCCGCTGGAGTTCCGCAAGGGCGAGGAGTCCGTGGACATCACCGGCCCCTACCAGGTCAGCGTGAACGAGACCAATGCCTATGTGACGGCGGTGGTGTCGGGCCTGGGCATCGGGCAGATCACCAGCTTCCAGGCCACGCGCCACTTCGAGAACGGCACGCTGGTGCGCCTGCTGCCCGAATGGACGCAGGCGCTTCTGCCGATCTACGTGGTCTACCCGCCCAACCGCCACCTGAGCGCCAAGGTGCGTGCCTTCGTGGACTGGACGGCCGAATTGGTGCAGCGCAACTCGCACCTGCAGCGCACGACCTGACTCCCCGGAGCCGCTGCGCGCCATCCCCCAAGGTATGCTTGGGACATGAGCGACGCCCCCGACACCCCGACGCCCGAACCAGGGACCCCGCCAGAAGCCACGCCCGCGAAACCCGCCCAGCCGCGCAACCCGCTGCACGGCGTGACGCTGGAGGCCATGGTGACGGCCCTGGTCGAATACTTCGGCTGGGAAGAACTGGGGCAGCGCATTCCCGTGCGCTGCTTCCAGAGCGACCCCAGCGTGGCCTCGAGCCTCAAGTTCCTGCGCAAGACGCCCTGGGCGCGCGAGAAGGTCGAAAGCCTGTACCTGTACATGCTGCGCGACTACCGGCGCAATACCAAGGAATAAGGTCAGGCCGGCTCTGCCACAGGCAGATAGCGTTCGATATGGCCCATGGCGCGGGCCACGTACTCTTCCTTCTCGCCCACCGGGGCGAAGTAATGCAGGGCAGCCGCCGCCTCGTCCACGCCCGCCAGCCGGGCAATCACCCAGCCCGCCAGGTACGACGATGCCAGGCAGCCCCCCGCCGTGGCGAGGTTGCCATGGGCAAACAGTGGCTGGTCGAGCACCGTAACGCCCGCCGCCTGCACCCAGGGTTTGGTGGTCAGGTCGGTGCAGGCCGGCACGCCATCGAGCAGCCCGAGCTTGGCCAGCACCAGTGCGCCCGAGCACTGGGCACCCAGCAGTTGGCGGCTGGGGTCGAACTGCATCTCTCCCATCAGCGCCGCGTCTTCCACCACCTCGCGGGTTTGGATGCCACTGCCCACCAGCACCGCATCGGCGCCCTGCGCCCAGGCCAGCGAGGCATGGTGCGGTTCGACCACGATGCCGTTCATGGAGCGCACGCGGGCCTCGGGGCAGACCAGCGCCACCTCCCAGCCCGGGCGCTTGACCCGGTTGAGGATGCCCAGGGCGATCAGGGAGTCGAGTTCATTGAAGCCGTTGAAGGCGAGCAGGGCGATGCGCATGGAGGGGTTCCGTTGGAGGGGGATGAAGCCGCCATCGTAGGCAAAGCACTTAGTACAATCAAAGAATTGTCATAGATACATTGGGATTGCCATGGGTGTGGTCCGGTACAAACAGGTGGTCGATGCGCTCGCGGCCGATATCCGCGCCGGCCGGCTGCGGCCTGCCACCCGGCTGCCCACGCACCGTGAACTGGCCGCCAGGCACGGCCTCGCGTTGGGCACGGCCAGCCGCGTGTATGCGGAGCTGGAGGCCATCGGCCTGGTGGTAGGCGAAACCGGGCGTGGCACCTTCGTGCGCGACCCCTCGTATCCGCGGCCGGGGGCCGACCTCACCGCGCCACAGGCCAGCACCATCGACCTGTCGTTCAACAACCCCAGCGTGCCCGGGCAGACCGAGCAGTTGCGCGAGGCGCTGCGCCAGCTCGCGGCATCGGGCGACCTGGAGTCGCTGCTGCACTACCAGCCCTATGGCGGGCGCCTGCACGAGCGCGCCATCGTGGCGCGTCACCTGGAGTCGAGGCTGCTCAAGGTCAGCGGCGAGCAGGTGCTCATCGTCAACGGCGCGCAGCACGGCATGGCCATTGCGGCGCTGGGCCTGCTCAACCCCGGCGACATCGTCGCCGTGGACGCCCTCACCTACCCCGGCTTTCGCGTGCTGGCCGAGCGCCTGCGGCTGGACCTGGCCCCCGTGCCCGTGGGCCCCGAAGGCACCGACCTCGACGCCCTGCAGCGCCTGTGCCATGCAAGGCCCGTGCGCGCCATCTACACCATGCCCACCTTGCACAACCCGCTGGGCTGCGTGATGCCGGCGCGCGCACGCGGGCGGCTGGCGATGATCGCCCGCCAGCACGACCTGCTGGTGATCGAGGATGCGCCCTACGCCTACCTGGCAGGCGACGCCCTGGTGCCCATCGCCGCGCTCGCGCCGGAGCGCACGGTGTATGTCTCCAGCCTGTCCAAGAACGTGGCCACTGGCCTGCGCTTCGGCTTTGTCGCGGCAGCGCCCGCGCTGATCGCACCTCTGGAACGCGCCATCCGCGCCACCTCGTGGAACACTGCCGGCGTACTCACGGCCATAGCCTGCGCCTGGATCGAGGACGGCACCGTGTCCCGGCTGGAGGCGCAAAAGCGCGCCGACACTGCGCAGCGCCAGGCCATGGCGACCAGCGCGCTGCGCGGCCTGCCGATGGTGCGCCACCCGCACTCCTACTTCGTCTGGCTGCCGCTCGGCGACGACCAGCGCGCCGACCGCATTGCGGCCACGCTGCTGCAGCGCGGCGTGACCGTCTCCACCGCCGAAGCCTTTGCCACCACGACCCATGTGCCCCAGGCGCTGCGCGTGGCCCTGGGCTCGGTGGCCCTGGAGGACCTGCCCCACGCCCTGGCATTAGTGCGGCAGGCTGTAGCGCAGGATTCCTCTTAGTCGCTGAAGGCGACGGTCTGGCGCGCACGCCGGTCCACGTGCAGGCTGAAGATATCGGGCCGCGCATAGTGGCCCACCACGTCGAAGTCATAGCGGGCGCGCACCAATTCCGCCAAGTCGATCTGCGCAGTGATCAAGCCCGTCTTGCCCTGCAACGGGCCGGCGAGCACATCGCCCAGCGGCCCCACGATCACGCTGTTGCCCCGGATCAGCGGGCGGTCGGCGTCCCAGCCGGGGGCATCCACGCCCAGCTCGCGCGGCGATGGCTGCACCTGGCAGGCGCTGATGACAAAGCAGCGCCCTTCGTGCGCGATGTGGCGCATGGAGCATTGCCAGATGTCGCGCTCGTCCACCGTGGGTGCACACCAGATCTGCACGCCCTGGGCATACATGGCCGTGCGCAGCAGGGGCATGTGGTTCTCCCAGCAGATCACGCCACCTACGCGGCCGGCGGCCGACTCCACCACCGGCAGGGTGGAGCCGTCGCCCTGGCCCCAGATCAGGCGCTCGGTGCCCGTGGGCATGAGTTTGCGGTGGTTGGCCACCAGGCCCTTCTCGGGGTCGAAGTACAGCGCCGTGCAGTACAGCGTGCTGCCCGCGCGCTCGATCACGCCGAGCACCAGGGTGGCCCCCGTGCGCTGCGCCAGGCCGGCCAGGGCTTCGGTCTCGGGCCCGGGCACGTCGATGGCACTGGCGTAGTAGCGCGCATAGGCCTCGCGCCCCTCGGGCAGGCGGTAGCCCAGGCGCGTGCCGAAGATCTCGCCCTTGGGGTAGCCACCCAGCAGCGCCTCGGGCATGACGACGAGGCGGGCCCCCGATGCCTTGATCTCGCCCTCGAAGGCGAGCACGTTGGCCAGGGTCTGGGCGGTGCCCTCGGGGGAGGAGCCGATCTGCAGGGCGGCGACGGTGGAAAGGGTCATGGCAAACATCCTTTGGGGGTGAAGATGACCCCAGTGTTGCCAAAGCCCTAAGATGAATCAATGCCTCTCCATTGCTGATTGATATGAACGAGATTGATATCGGGTTCGACCTGAATGTGCTGCGCGTGTTCGAGGCGCTGTACGAAGAGGGTGGCGCAACCCGCGCCGCACTGCGCCTGTCGCTCACGCAGTCCGCCGTAAGCGCGGCGCTGGGCCGGCTGCGCAAGGTCTACGGCGATCCGCTGTTCACGCGCACGGGTCGCGGCCTGGCGCCCACGCTGCGCGCGCAGGAGTTGCGACCCGTGATCGGCGAGGCGCTCAACAAATGCCGCGAGAGCCTGGCCCTGGGCACCTCGCCTTCGGCGCGCTACCAGGGCCGCTCGGTGGTGCTGGGCCTGTCGGACGACTTCGAGATCGCCATGGGCCCGTGGCTGGTGCAATTGCTGGCGCAGCATGCGCCGGGGCTGCGGCTGGCCTTTCGCCAGACGCACAGCCAGATCGTGGCCGAGATGCTGATGGCGCGCGAAGTCGACCTGGCCATCACGGCCGGGGGCTTTGCCACGCGCTGGCTCAGCCACCAGGCGCTGGGCGAAGGTGGCTATGCCTGCGTGGTCGATGCGCCCGCCAGCCGGCGCAAGGCCCCGCTGCGCCTGACCGTAGAGGAATACGTGGCGCGGGACCACGTCCTCATTTCATCGGGCGGCTTCATCGGCGTGGTGGACGAGGTGCTGGCCGCCCTGGGCCACAAACGGCGCGTGGTGGCATCGACCACGCACTTCGCCGCCCTGCCCTACCTGCTCAAGGGCACCCAGGCCGTGGCCACGTTGCCTGCGCACGCCGCCCATGCCATGGCACGCTTGTGCGGCCTGGTGGTTCTGCCCTGCCCCGTCGCCATGCCGCGCTATGCAGTGGAACTGGGCTGCCGCACCGATGCACTGCGCGACTCGGCCGTGGCGCAAGTGCAATCGGTGGTGGCCGGGCAATGGGGGAATTTGCCGTCGCTTGCGATGGGATGACGGCACCCGCACCCGCCACATGCCGATGCAGGGCCGATGCGGGACCGGGCCAGGGCCTCAGTCTCCGTTGGCGACCAGGAAGTTGCGGCTGATGCCGCCACCCAGGTCGTTCACGCGGTCCAGGAACTGCGTGAGGAAGGCGTGCAGCCCGGTCGACAGGATCTCGTCGATGCGGCCGTACTGCAGGTCGGCCAGCAGGCGGCCGGCGCGGCGCTGGGTTTCGGACGAATGGTCGTTGGCCAGCACGGCCAGGTTGTCCACCACCTCGCGCATGCTGGCGTGCAGCGAGCGCGGCATGTCGCGGCGCAGGATCAACAGGTCTGCTACACGGCCCGGCGTGATCACGTCGCGGTAGACCTTGCGGTAGACCTCGAAGGCCGAGACGCTGCGCAGGATGGCGCTCCAGTGATAGAAGTCGTTCTCCTGGTTGCGCTCGCTGGCGCGGCCGAAGAAGTCCTTCTTCACCGCGTGGAACTTCACGTCCAGCAGGCGCGCGGTGTTGTCCGAGCGCTCGAGGAAGGTGCCCATGCGCAGGAAGTGGAAGGCCTCGTCCTGCAGCATGGTGCCCAGCGTCACGCCGCGCGACAGGTGCGAGCGGTACTTGACCCATTCGAAGAACTGGCCCGGATCGCGCTCGTAGGCATCGCCCTTGAGCAGGCGCTGCAGCTCCAGCCAGGTCTGGTTCTGGGTTTCCCAGATCTCGGTGGTCAGCGCGCCGCGCACGGCGCGGGCGTTCTCGCGCGCAGCGCGCAGGCAGGAGACGATGGACGAGGGGTTCTCGCCGTCGCGCACCATGAAGTGCAGCACGCGCTCGGGCGTCACATCGCCGTGCTTGGCGGTGTAGGCGGGGATCAGCTCGCTGATGGACAAGAGGCCCTCCCAGCCCTCTTGCGCCACGGCTGCGGACTGGGGCAGCAGCGATGTCTCGTAGCTCACATTGAGCATACGTGCAGTGTTCTCTGCCCGCTCGGTGTAGCGGGACATCCAGAACAGGTGGTCGGCAGTACGGCTGAGCATTATGGGGTCCCTCCTTCTCCGAGAACCCAGGTGTCCTTGGTGCCCCCGCCTTGTGATGAATTGACGACCAGCGAGCCCTCCTGCAGGGCCACGCGGGTCAGGCCGCCGGCGACCATCTGCACCTCACGCCCACTGAGCACGAAGGGGCGCAGGTCGATGTGGCGCGGGGCGATGCCGCTTTCCACATAGGTCGGGCAGCTCGACAGGCTGAGCGTGGGCTGGCCGATGTAGCCGGCCGGGTTGGCCAGCAGCGCGCGGCGGAAGTCCTCGATCTCGGCCTTGGTGGCGGCCGGGCCGATCAGCATGCCGTAGCCGCCCGCGCCGTGCACTTCCTTGACCACCAGCTCGTGCAGGTGGTCCAGCACGTACTGCAGGTCGTCCTGCTTGCGGCACATCCAGGTGGGCACGTTCTTCAGGATGGGCTCCTGGCCCAGGTAGAAGCGGATCATCTCGGGCACATAGGGGTAGACCGACTTGTCGTCGGCTACGCCCGTTCCCACGGCGTTGCAGATGCCCACGTTGCCAGCGCGGTAGGCCTCCATCAGCCCTGCGCAGCCCAGCGTGGAGGTGCGGCGGAACACCTGGGGGTCGAGGAAATCGTCGTCCACCCGGCGGTAGATCACGTCCACGCGCTGCAGGCCGCGCGTGGTGCGCATGTAGACGAAGCGGTCCTTGACCACCAGATCCTGGCCCTCGACCAGCTCCACCCCCATCTGCTGCGCGAGGAAGGCGTGCTCGAAGTAGGCGCTGTTGTGCATGCCCGGCGTGAGCACTACCACCGTGGGCTCGTCGGCCGTGGCAGGGGCGCTGGCGCGCAGGGTCTCGAGCAGCATGTCGGGGTAGTGGGCCACGGGCGCCACCTTGTGCATGCTGAACAGGTCAGGGAACAGCCGCATCATCATCTTGCGGTTTTCCAGCATGTAGCTCACGCCGCTGGGCACACGCAGGTTGTCCTCGAGCACGTAATACTCGCCCTCGCCCTGGGCGTTGGGGGCGCGCACGATGTCGATGCCGGCAATGTGCGCGTAGATGTTCTGCGGCACCTGCACACCCGCCATTTCGGGGCGGTACTGGGCGTTGTTGAGCACCAGGTCGGCCGGCACGATGCCGGCACGGATGATGTCCTGCCCGTGGTACACGTCATGGATGAAGCGGTTGAGCGCCGTGACCCGCTGCACCAGCCCCTGCTGCATGCTGGCCCACTCGTGCGAGGGGATGATGCGGGGTATCAGGTCGAAGGGGATGAGGCGCTCGTTGCCGGCGCCGTCCTCGTCCTTGGCGCCATAGACGGCAAAGGTGATCCCCACGCGGCGGAAGATCATCTCCGCCTCGGCCCGGCGGGCCTGCATCACGTCCACCGGCTGCCTGGACAGCCATTGCGCGTAGCGCTTGTAGTGTTCTCGCACGTCGCTGCCGTCAAAAGGCAGCATGGCGTACATCTCATCAAATTTCTGCATGAACTGGCCTCCTGCTTGCAGGATAGCAAGTTGTGCGCCCAGTTTGCGGAAATCAGCCGACTAAGGCACTGCGCCATCCACCGGCCGCTAGGTTCAGCGCGACAAAGCTGGCACCATGCCGTGCTGCCAATACCGCTGGCCGGATTCACGCTGGCAGGCCACGCCCTGCGGTTGCGCTGACGACCAGGTGGCGGCTCCGCAGCGCGCCGACTCCACCACGGCAATCCCCCGCGCCTGGTAGCGCGCGACCACCTCGGACGCCGGATGGCCGAAGCGGTTGCGGTAGCCAGCCTGCACCAAAGCAGTGCGCGGCGCCACGGCATCCAGGAAGGCCCCGGTGGACGAGGTCTTGCTGCCGTGGTGCGGCACCAGCAGCACATCGGCCTTGAGCGGCACGCCACGCGCCACCAGGGCCTGCTCCTGGCCGGTCTCGATGTCGCCCGCCAGCAGCGCCACGGCGGCCTGCTCCCCGCCAGCCACGATGCGCAGCACGCAGCTGATGTGGTTGGCGCGCACGGCCGCGCCGGAATCCCCGGGCGCGGGGTGCAGCACCTCGAAGGCCACGCCATCCCACTCCCAGCGCTGGCCCGCCAGGCAGGGCGTGGCCGGGCGCAACGCCTGCAACTCGTGCCCGGCCTCGATGGAGCCGGTGAGCCTGGCGCCCGGCTGCTGGGCCAGCACGGCGGCGGCGCCGCCCGTGTGGTCGGCATCGCGGTGGCTGAGCATGAGCACGTCCACCCGTTCACCCAGGGCGCGCAGCAGCGGCACCAGCACGCGGTGGCCGGCATCGCTTTCCAGACTGAAGCGCGGGCCCGCGTCGTACAGCAGGGTGTGGCTGGCCGTGCGCACCAGCACCGCATTGCCCTGGCCGATGTCGGCCGCCAGCAGCTCGAACTGGCCGGGCGCCGGCCGGCCCGGCTGCCACCACAGCACCGGTAGCACCAGCGGCAGGGCCAGCAGGCGCAGCCGCCACGGCAGGCGCATGGCCAGCAGCACGCCACCGGCCAAGGCCTCCGCGCCGGCCCACAGTGGCGCCACGGGCAGGTACAGCACCGCCATCGGCCAGGTCGCCAGCCACTGCAACAGGGCGGACAGGGGCTGCAGGCTCCACAGCGCCAGACTCCACAGGGGCACGCAGAGCACCCCGCCCAGCGCCAGCGGCGTGACGACGAGCGTGACCCACGGGATCGCCACCAGATTGGCCACAAAACCCACCAGCGACACCTGGCCGAACAGCAGCAGGGAGAGCGGTGTGAGTGCCAGCGTGACCACCCACTGCTCGCGCAGCAACGCCAGCACACGCGCCCGGCCATTGGGGGGCGCACCGCCCACGGCCCGCGTGTCGGTGGCGAACAGCACCGCCACCGCCACGAAGCTGAGCCAGAAGCCCGCCTGGTACAGCGCCCACGGGTCCACCCAGACCACTGCCGCGCAGGCCAGCAGCCACACCTGCGGCCAGGGCCAGCGGCGGCCCGATAGCTGCAGCAGGGCCACCGTGGCCAGCATGGTCACCGTGCGCTGCGCGGGCACGCCCCAGCCGCTGAAAAGGGCGTAGGCCGCCGCCAGCAGCACCCCGGCCACCAGCGCCGCCGTGGGCGCCGGCACGGCCAGGCACAGCCGCGGCGAGCGGCGCCACAGGGCACCCACCAGCAGCGCAGCAAGCCAGGCGAAGAGCGTTATGTGGAGCCCGGAAATGCTCATGAGGTGGGCGACGCCGGTCGCGCGGAACACATCCCAATCGGCCCGGTCGATGGCGCGCTGGTCGCCCGTGACCAGGGCCGCCACCTCGCCGGCCATGCGCGCACGGCCCGGGTCGTCGGGGTCCAGCCCCGGCGCCAGGCGCGCCAGGATGGCATCGCGCACGGACTGGCGCGCCTGCTCCACCGGGTACTGCCAGGTGCTGGCCAGCCGCACGGGCGCCAGGTCCTTGGGGCCCGTTCGCACCGTGCCTGTCGCCTGCACGCCCTGCTCCCAGGTCCAGAGTTCGTAGTCGAAGCCGTGCGGGTTGCTCAGGCCATGCGGCGCGCGCGGGCGGATGGTCATTTCCCAGCGCTCGCCCGCATGCAGGGCCGGCGGGCGGCGCTGCGGCTCCAGCGGCCGCACGGTGGTGGTGGCGCTGGTGGCGCCGAAGAAGAAGCCGCCGTACCAGGAGACATCCATGCGTTCTGGCAACTGCACGGGCTTGCGCGCGGCCCCCGCACCCTCACCGGGCAGCCAGGCCGATTCCACCTCCAGGCGCAGGCGCACCCCCGCCTCGTTGACCTGGGGCATGGCGGCGATGGTGCCGATGACACGGATGTTCTGCCCCTCCAACGCCGGGTCCAGCGCGCCCTGCAGGTAGACCGTGGCGCGCAAGCCGGTGGTGGCAAACAGCAACGCGGCGCCCGCACAGGCCACCAGCAGTTGGCACAGCCAGCGGCGGATGCCGCCGGACCGGACCAGCAGGCCCGACAAGCCCCACAGCGCGACCGCACACGCCAGCAACAGTGCATAGCCATGCCAGTGCCACAGCACCGGCTGCTGCAGCTGCAATGCCGCCCCCAGCAGGCTGCCCGCCAGCAATGCGGGCAGGCGCCACAGGGCCGGCGCATGGCTGCGCGCAACGGCCACCGGAGTCCCCGTGGCGGTTGCAGCTATCACAGTGGCGTGCAGCTCCGGCATGCGCCGATGCTAAACCGCGAAGACAGCAGGCCTTCGCCAGGCACGCCGCGCGGGTATGTAACACTCACGTGCTGCCCTGGCCCGGCCCGGCGCCGCGCGCCGCCCCAGGCCAATGTCAACCACCACCTCCACCGAAGGACAACGACCATGAGCGTTTACGACAAGCTTTCTGAACTGAACATCACCCTGCCACCGGTGTCGGTGCCCGCGGCCGCCTACGTGCCCTACGTGCAGACCGGCAACCTGGTGTTCCTCTCCGGCCACATCGCGCGCAAGGACGGCAAGCCCTGGGTGGCCCAGTTCGGCAAGAACATCAGCACCGAAGAAGGCAAGACCGCTGCACGCGCCGTGGCCGTGGACCTGCTGGGCACGCTGCATGCGGCCACCGGCGGCGACCTGAACCGCATCAAGCGCATCGTGAAGGTGATGAGCCTGGTGAACTCGACCGGCGACTTCACCGAACAGCACCTGGTGACCAATGGCGCGAGCGAGCTGTTCGGCCAGGTGTTCGGCGACAAGGGCGTGCACGCACGCAGCGCCTTCGGCGTGGCGCAGATCCCCATGGGTGCCTGTGTCGAAATCGAGCTGATCGCAGAGCTGGCCTGAAGTACCTGCTGACCAGGCCCGCCCGGCAAGCCCGGGAAAGGCCACTTGGTCAGAACGACTCCCAGTCCTCTTCGCCCCCCTGGGCCAGGGCTGGTGAGCGGGCCGGCGCCGCCTTGGCGGGCGCAGCGGCCTTCGTCGCCGGCTTGCTGGCCGCCTGGGTGATGCGGGGAGCGGTGGACTTGGCTGCAGCTGCAGGCTTGGCCGGCGCTGCGGGCTTGTGCGCCGCACGCATCGGCGGCGCCACGCCGCCATAGGCGGCCCCGTTGACCTTGAATACCGAGACCACCTGAGCCAGGTGCTCGGCCTGTTCGCGCAGGCTCTGGGCGGCGGCTGCGCTCTCCTCCACCAGTGCCGCATTCTGCTGCGTCATCTGATCGAGGTTGCCCACGGCCTGGTTGACCTGGTTGATGCCCAGGCTCTGCTCGGACGATGCCGAGGTGATCTCGCCGATCATGTCGGTCACACTCTGCACCGAGCGCACGATGTCGGTCATGGTGCTGCCCGCATCGGCCACCAGGCGGCTGCCAGTCTCCACCTTTTCCACCGAGGCGCTGATCAGCGCCTTGATCTCCTTGGCGGCCTCGGCACTGCGCTGGGCGAGGCTGCGCACCTCGCTGGCCACCACGGCAAAGCCCCGGCCCTGCTCGCCCGCACGCGCGGCCTCAACCGCCGCGTTGAGCGCCAGGATGTTGGTCTGGAAGGCGATGCCATCGATGGTGCCGATGATGTCCGAGATCTTCTTGCTGCTGTGGTTGATGTCTTCCATGGTGGAGACCACCTGGGTCACCACCGAGCCACCGCGTTCGGCCACGCCCGTAGCGCTGGCCGCCAGGGTGCTGGCCTGGCGGGCGCTGGTCGCGCTCTGCGCAATGGTGCTGGTGAACTGCTCCATCGCCGCAGCCGTCTCCTGCAGGTTGCTCGACGTCTGCTCGGTGCGGGCCGACAGGTCGTGGTTGCCGGTGGCGATCTCGGCGCTGGCAATGGCGATGCTGTCGGTGCTCTGGCGCACCTGGTGCACCATGCGCCCGAGCGAATCGCTCATCGCATACTGCGAGCGCAGCAGGTCGCCGAACTCGTCGCCGCGCGTGACGGAACCCTGCTCGCTCAAATCGCCGGCAGCGATCTTGGCCGCGAGGTCGTTGGCCTGCGCCAGGGGCCGCTGAATATGGCCAATCAGATAGTACGCCCCGGCGACGATGGCCAGCAGCAGGACGCCCACCGCCACGGCGGCGATCTTCACCGTGAGCATGCGCGAGGCCGCCATCTCGGCCAGCCGGGTCTGCGCGGTGCTTTGCTGCAGCTCC
Organism: Acidovorax sp. A1169; assembly: GCF_030704685.1. Taxonomy (GTDB): domain Bacteria; phylum Pseudomonadota; class Gammaproteobacteria; order Burkholderiales; family Burkholderiaceae_C; genus Acidovorax. Next base: position 45,867 of record NZ_JAUZDX010000016.1, on the reverse strand, counting down.
ACGAAGTCACGCAGGGTCTTGAGGTAGGCGGCGACGGCCGGGTTGTAGGTCTGCTTGATCAGGGTGACGGCTTCTTCCGCCTTGCCATCGGTCTTGAGCTGGCGGGCCTTGACGCGCAGATCGAGCATGGTCTTGCGGGCGTCGGCGATCTTGGCCATCTGCGCCTTGTCCGCGTCGGACAGGGCCATGCCTTCGAGCGACTTCTGCACCTCGGAGATCTGCGCCGAGGTGGCGGTGATCACGTCCTTGAACTCGGCCTCCACCGCCGCATCGCTGCTGACGATGAGCGCCTGCGTGCGGGCCGCATTGGTCTCCGTGAGGCCGGCCCAGCGGATCGCAGCGCCGACACGGGTCTGCATCTCGCGGGCGACCTCGTCGGCCTGGGCCTGCACCTTGGCGGACCGGTAGGCCGAAAAGCCCACCACGCCGGCCAGCATGACCACAATGAAAATAACGGCGAGCCACAGTTTCTGGGCAATGCGGATGCGTTGGAACATCATGGTCTCCTGTCGTTGTCGATCTTTCAAGGCCTGCCCGCCACCACCGGGGCGACCCAGGGCTGGCGCCATGGCAGACACTTTTTTACATATGGTGCGCCCGTTCTGGCCTTTCGTCCAATCCGTAGCAACCCGTGGAGTGTTGCGATGCACCAAAAAAGAAGCCACCCGGGTGGGTGGCTTCCTGGCCAGCGGGTGGTGTGCCCGCTATTCGACGCGGGTCACCGAGGCGGGCTTGAAGCCCAGGTCCGCCGCCTTGCCCTTGCGCCCGCGCGCGGCCCGGGCGTTGTTGAGCGAGCGGATCTCCAGCGTCTCCTCGCGTTCCTTGCCGCCCCGGCCCATGCCCTCGATGCGAATGCTGCGCGTGTAGGCCGCCGCACCGGCCAGCGTGTCCTTGGGCTCCAGATCGATCAGCATCAGGCCGCGCCCGCCATTGGCCATGGTCTTGAGCTCGCTGATCTCGAAGGTCAGAATGCGCCCGCCCGCCGAGGCGCAGGCCACGTGCGTGGCCGCCGCCAGCGGCTGGCCGCCGGTGCTGCCCGCCGCATGCGAGGGTGGGCACACGGTTTCGCCCTCGCCCAGCGTGAGAAAGGCCTTGCCGCCCTTCTGGCGCGAGACCATGTTCTCCACCGACGCCAGGAAACCATAGCCCCCCGAGTTGGACAGCAGAAGGCAGGCACTGGCCGGACCGGCAAAGTAGTGCAAGAGCTGCGTGCCCGATTCGAGCTCGACCAGCGTGGTCACGGGCTGGCCGTCGCCGCGCGCCCCCGGCAGCACCGACACCGGCACCGAGTACACCCGGCCATTGCTGCCAAAGGCCAGCAAGGTGTCGACCGTGCGGCACTCGAAGGTGCGGTACAGCCCGTCGCCGGCCTTGAAGGCGAAGCTTGCGGCCTCGTGGCCATGGCCGGTGCGCGCGCGCACCCAGCCCTTTTGCGAAACCACCACGGTCACCGGCTCATCCACCACCTTGACCTCGGCCACGGCCTTCTTCTCGGCCTGGATCAGCGTGCGGCGGTCATCGGCAAAGGTCTTGGCGTCGGCCTCGATCTCCTTGACCATCAGGCGGCGCAGCGAGCCGGGGTTGTTCAGGATGTCTTCGAGCTTGCCCTGGCTTTCGCGCAGCTCCTTGAGCTCCTGCTCGATCTTGATGGCTTCCAGCCGCGCCAGTTGGCGCAGGCGGATTTCCAGGATGTCCTCGGCCTGGCGGTCCGACAGCGCAAAACGCTCGATCAGCGCTGCCTTGGGGTCCTCTGCCTGGCGGATGATGGCGATCACCTCGTCGATGTTGAGCAGCACGATCTGCCGCCCTTCGAGGATGTGGATGCGGTCCAGCACCTTGCCCAGGCGGTGCTGCGTGCGGCGGGTGATGGTGCTCTGGCGAAAGGAGATCCACTCCTCCAGCATCAGGCGCAGCGACTTCTGCACCGGCCGGCCGTCCAGGCCGATCATGGTCAGGTTGATCGGCGACGAGGTCTCCAGGCTGGTGTGGGCCAGGAGTGCAGTGATCAGCTCCTGCTGCGGGGTCTTGCCGGTCTTGGGCTCGAACACCAGGCGCACCGGCGCGTCCTTGCTCGACTCGTCGCGCACCACGTCCAGCACGGCCAGCATGCTGGCCTTGAGCTGCGTCTGCTCCAGGCTGAGCGCCTTCTTGCCAGCCTTGATCTTGGGGTTGGTGATCTCTTCGATCTCTTCGAGCACCTTCTGCGAGCTCACGCCCGGCGGCAGCTCGTTGACCACCAGTTGCCACTGGCCGCGCGCCATGTCCTCGATCTTCCAGCGCGCGCGCACCTTCAGGCTGCCGCGGCCCGTGCGGTAGGCGTCGGCGATGTCGGAGGCAGCGCTGATGATCTGCCCGCCACCGGGGTAGTCGGGCCCGGGCACCAGGGCCAGCAGGTCCTCGGCCGAGAGCGAAGGCGTCTTGATCAGCGCCACGCAGGCGTCGGCGATCTCGCGCAGGTTGTGGCTCGGGATCTCGGTGGCCAGGCCCACGGCGATGCCGCTGGCACCGTTGAGCAGCGCGAACGGCAGGCGCGCGGGCAGCTGGCGCGGCTCCTCGGTGCTGCCGTCGTAGTTGGGCATGAAATCGACCGTGCCCTCGTCGATCTCGTCGAGCAGCAGGCTGGTGATGCGCGACAGGCGCGCCTCGGTGTAGCGCATGGCTGCCGCGCCGTCGCCATCGCGGCTGCCGAAATTGCCCTGGCCGTCGATCAACGGGTAGCGCTGGGCAAAATCCTGCGCCATGCGCACCAGCGCATCGTAGGCCGACTGGTCGCCATGCGGATGAAAGCGGCCCAGCACGTCGCCCACCACGCGGGCGCTCTTGACCGGCTTGGCCGCCGTGTTGCGCGTGGGGCCGCTGTACCCCAGGCCCATGCGGTCCATGGAGTACAGGATGCGCCGCTGCACGGGTTTGAGGCCATCGCACACGTCGGGCAGGGCCCGGCCCTTGACGACCGAAAGCGCGTATTCGAGGTAGGCCCGCTGGGCGTAGCTGGCCAGGCCCAGGGAATCGCCGCCGTCGTCGGAGGCCGGGAAATCGAGAGTGGGTTGGTCGCTCATTCGTTCTTGCTGGATTCAGAAGGTTCGGTCATTGCGGGCGTCTGTGCCACGCGGGCGGGCGGCAGGTTGCCCCGGTTCAGGGCGCCGCCCGAGAGCTCCATGCGCACGCGCCCGGGCACGGCACGCTGGGCCAGCACGGGTGCCGGCGGCTTGAGCTGGGTGTACAGGCCCATCACGGTGCGCACGTAGTTCTGCGTTTCCTTGTAGGCCGGTATCTGGTTGCCCGCGCGCTGCACCGCGCCCTCGCCCGCGTTGTAGGCGGCCAGCGCCAGGTCCAGGCGGTTGGGAAACAGGTCCAGCAAGTGGCGCAGGTAGCGGGTGCCGGTGGGCACGTTCACCGCCGGGTCGGCCAGCTTCTTCTCGACCGAGCGCTTGGCATCGGCGCTCACGCCAAAGCGGGTCGCCGTGGCCGGCATCACCTGCATGAGGCCCACAGCCCCCTTGGGCGACACGGCATCGGCATCGAAGCCCGACTCCGTGGCGATCAGCGCCTGCAGCAACTCGTAGTCCACGGCGTGCTTGGCAGCAGCAGCGCGCAGGTGGTGCTTGACGCGCTTGTAGTCGGGCGCAATGTCGAAAAAGGCCAGCAGCCGTGCCCCCGCAGGCGGCAGGGCGTAGGGCATGGCCGGCGCATCTCCGGGCACGTCGCGCGTGGAGTCGAATTCGTTGCCCTTGAAGAACAGCTGGTAGTTGGCATCCACCTGCTCGGGCGCGAAATGCGTCACGCCGCGCGCATCGACGAAGGCCCAGAGGTCGGCGTGGGCAGCCGTGTGCGCCAGGCACAGCAGCAGGCCCGCGCACGCCAGGCGCAGCCGGTCAGATGTCGATCTCGACCGCATCGCCGTGCAGCTCCATCAGCTCGCGCCGCGAGGCTGCTTCGCCCTTGCCCATGAGCTTGGTGATCAGGCCCTCGGTCGCGGCGAAGTCCGTGCTGCCCAGTTGCACGGGCAGCAGGCGCCGGGTATCGGGGTTGAGGGTGGTCTCCCACAGTTGCGAGGCGTTCATCTCGCCCAGGCCCTTGAAGCGGCTGATCTGGCACTTCTCGCGGGCCACGCCATCCTTGGCGCACTTGTCAAGGATGGCGGTGAGTTCGCCGTCGTCCAGCGCATACATCTTGGCTGCGGGCTTCTTGCCACGGGCCGGCACGTCCACCCGGAACAGCGGGGGGCGCGCCACGTAGATGTGGCCGGTCTCGATGAGTTTGGGGAAATGGCGAAAGAACAGCGTGAGCAGCAGCACCTGGATGTGCGAGCCGTCCACGTCGGCATCCGCCAGGATGCAGATCTTGCCGTAGCGCAGGCCCGTAAGGTCGGGCGTGTCGTTGGGGCCGTGCGGGTCCACGCCGATGGCCACCGAGATGTCGTGGATCTCGTTGTTGGCGAACAGGCGGTCGCGCTCCACCTCCCAGGTGTTGAGCACCTTTCCGCGCAACGGCAGCACGGCCTGGCTTTCCTTGTCGCGGCCCATCTTGGCGCTGCCACCAGCAGAGTCGCCCTCGACCAGGAAGACCTCGTTGTGGGCCAGGTCACGGCTTTCGCAGTCGGTGAGCTTGCCGGGCAGCACGGCCACGCCCGAGCCCTTGCGCTTTTCGACCTTCTGGCCGGCCTTCTGGCGGGTCTGCGCGGCCTTGATGGCCAGCTCGGCCAGCTTCTTGCCGTAGTCCACATGCTGGTTGAGCCACAGCTCGAGCGCCGGGCGCACGAAGCCCGAGACCAGGCGTACGGCGTCGCGCGAGTTCAGGCGCTCCTTGATCTGGCCCTGGAACTGCGGGTCCAGCACCTTGGCACTGAGCACGTAGCTGGCACGGGCGAACACGTCCTCGGGCAGCAGCTTCACGCCCTTGGGCAGCAGGCTGTGCAGCTCGATGAAGCTCTTGACGGCATTGAACAGGCCGTCGCGCAGGCCGCTTTCGTGCGTGCCGCCGGCGCTGGTGGGGATCAGGTTGACGTAGCTCTCACGCACGGGCTGGCCGTCTTCGGTGAAGGCCACGCACCAGGATGCGCCCTCGCCTTCGGCAAAGCTCTCGTTGTTGCGGTCGGCAAAGCCTTCGCCCTCGAACAGCGGGATCACCGGTTCGCCGTTGAGCGTCTGCATCAGGTAGTCGCGCAGGCCGCCCTTGTACTGCCAGGTCTGGGTGTCGCGCGTCTTCTCGTTGACCAGGGTGACGGACACGCCGGGCATCAGCACCGCCTTGCTGCGCAAGAGGTGGGTCAGCTCGCCCATGGGCAGCGCGCTCGATTCGAAATACTTGGCATCGGGCCAGGCGCGCACGGTGGTGCCCTGCTTGCGCTCGCCGGCTTCCAGTGCGCGGGTCACCAGGGGCTCGACCACGTCGCCGGCCGAAAACACCAGCCGGGCGACCTTGCCCTCGCGGTGGCTGCTCACTTCCAGGCGCGTGGCCAGCGCGTTGGTCACGCTCACGCCCACGCCGTGCAGGCCGCCCGAGAAGCTGTAGGCGCCGCCCTTGCCCTTGTCGAACTTGCCGCCCGCGTGCAGGCGGGTGAACACCAGCTCGATCACCGGCGCGTTCTCTTCGGGGTGCATGCCGAAGGGGATGCCGCGCCCGTCGTCCTCAATGCTGACCGAGCCATCGGCGTGCAGCGTGACCTTGATCTTCTTGCCATGGCCGGCCAGCGCTTCGTCGGCGGCGTTGTCCAGCACCTCCTGGATGATGTGCAGGGGGTTGTCGGTGCGGGTGTACATGCCCGGGCGCTGCTTGACGGGCTCCAGGCCCTTGAGCACACGGATCGACCCTTCGGAATATTCGCTGGCGGAGACGGAAGACGGTTTGGCAGACATGCGGCGGATTGTAGTGCGGCGCAGCAAAGACTGGATAAAAATACAGCTTCATCACCCCCAACTGTACTGTTCGGCGGTGTGCGGGCAGATTGTGGCCAATCTGGCTACATTCTGCGCATGTCTATGCATCCTCCGAAACTGTCCATGTTCCAGGTGCTCGCGTGCGGCGCGGCCATCGTGACACTGTCCATGGGCATCCGCCACGGCTTTGGCCTGTGGCTGCTGCCCATCACCCAGGACATGGGCTGGACGCGCCAGTCCTTTGCCCTGGCCATCGCCATCCAGAACCTTTCGTGGGGCCTGATCGGCATCTTCGCCGGCATGGCGGCCGACCGCTTCGGCGCCTTCCGCGTGCTGCTGGCCGGCGCGGCCCTGTATGCGGCCGGCCTGGCGGGCATGGCACTGTCGCCCACGCCCACGCTGTTCGCGCTGACGGCCGGGGTACTTATCGGTGCAGCCCAGGCGGGCACCACCTATGCCGTGATCTATGGCGTGCTGGGCCGCCAGATCGCGCCCGAAAAGCGCTCCTGGGCGATGGGGGTGGCGGCAGCGGCCGGCTCCTTCGGCCAGTTCCTCATGGTGCCCATGGAAGGCTGGCTCATCGCCAGCTTTGGCTGGCAGCAGGCGCTGCTGGCACTGTCGCTGGCTGTGCTGCTCATCGTGCCCCTGGCGTTTGGCCTGCGCGAGCCGGGCTTCAAGGGCGCGGCGCCCCCCAAGCGCGACCAGACCATTGCCCAGGCACTGTTCGAGGCCTTTCGCTACCCGAGCTTCTCGCTGCTGATGGCGGGCTACTTCGTCTGCGGCTTCCAGGTCGTGTTCATCGGCGTGCACATGCCCAGCTACCTCAAGGACAATGACCTGTCGCCCCAGGTGGCCAGCTATGCGCTGGCGCTGATCGGCCTGTTCAACGTGTTCGGCACCTACATCGCCGGCACCCTGGGCCAGCGCATGGAAAAGCGTTTCATCCTGGCGTTCATCTACTTTGCGCGCGCCCTGGCCATCAGCGTCTTCCTGCTGGTGCCGCTGTCGCCCCTGTCGGTGTACGTGTTCTCGGCCGTCATGGGCACGCTGTGGTTGTCCACCATTCCGCCCACCAATGCCACCATTGCGCAGATCTTCGGCGTGCAGCACCTGTCCATGCTGGGCGGCTTCGTGTTCTTCAGCCACCAGATCGGCAGCTTCCTGGGCGTCTGGCTGGGCGGCTACCTGTACGACGCCACGGGCAGCTACGACATCGTCTGGTACATCGCCATCGGCCTGGGGATATTCGCGGGCCTGGTGAACCTGCCCGTCAAGGAAAGCCCTATCCAGCGCGCAACACCTGTGCCTGCATGATGGGGGCACTTGTCCATCCATAGCCATGCAAGCCGCACCCGAACCTATTCCCCACCGCGCCCCGGCCCTGCCGCTGGTATGGCGGGTGCTGGCCTGGGTGGTCGCCATTGGGGCCTGCCTGGCGGTGTTTGCCATGTATACCGCGCCCGAGTTCATGGTGATGCTGGCCGACCAGGTGTGGAGTTGCTTCTGAGCGGCACTGCGCCTTGCCCCGCCCGCACCAGAGGCCCTCTTTTCAAGAGTTCAACGGATGCATGGCACTGAGGCCCCGTCGCACTGGGTGCGCCGCTGGTCCGGCCTGATTGCGCCTGCCAGCACCGTGCTGGATGTGGCCTGCGGCGCTGGCCGCCACCTGCGCTGGCTCCATGCCCAGGGCCACGCCGTGGTGGGTGTGGACCGCTCGCCCGAGGCCATTGCTGCCTGTGCGCCCCTGGGCGAGATGGTCTGCGCCGACATCGAAAACGGCCCCTGGCCCTTTGCCGGACGCCAGTTCGGTGCCGTGGTGGTCACCAATTACCTGTGGCGCCCGCTGTTTCCCACGCTGGTGGCCAGCCTCGCGCCGGGCGGCGTACTGGTCTACGAGACCTTTGCACACGGTAACGAAACGGTGGGCCGCCCGGCGCGGCCCGAATTCCTGCTGCAGCCGGGCGAATTGCTTGCCGCCTGCAGCGGATTGCGCACGGTGGCCTACGAGGACGGCTTCCTCGAAGAACCCGCGCGTTTCGTGCAGCGCATCACGGCCATCAGGGAACTTGCGGACGCCGGGGCACCCTCAAGACATCTGCTGGCCAGTCCGGCTAGTTAGAATGCTCTTTTATCCCGTTCACCACTGCGGACATGACATCTTCCTTAGTGCCACTCACTGGCAGCATCGTCGCCCTCGTCACCCCCTTGCATGAGGACGGTAGCGTCGACTACCCTGCGCTGCGCAAACTGATCGACTGGCACATCGCCGAAGGCACCGATTGCATCGGCGTCGTGGGCACCACGGGCGAATCGCCCACGGTGAACGTCGAGGAGCACTGCGAGATCATCCGCGTGTCGGTGGAGCAGGCCGCCAAGCGCGTGCCCATCATGGCCGGCTGCGGCGCCAACTCCACGGCCGAGGCCATCGAGCTGGCCCGCTTTGCCAAGAAGGTGGGCGCCGACACGCAGTTGCAGGTCGTGCCCTACTACAACAAGCCCACGCAAGAGGGCCAGTACCAGCATTTCAAGGCCATCGCCGAGGCCGTGGGCGACCTGCCCACCATTTTGTACAACGTGCCCGGCCGCTCCGTGGCCGACATGCAGCACGACACCGTGCTGCGCCTGGCCCAGGTGCCCGGCATCATCGGCATCAAGGAAGCCACGGGCAACATCGAGCGCGCGCAGTGGCTGATCCGCGAAGCCCCCAAGGGCTTCGGCATCTACTCAGGCGACGACCCGACCGCCGTGGCCCTGATGCTGTGCGGCGGCCATGGCAACGTGAGCGTGACGGCCAACGTGGCCCCGCGCCTGATGCACGAGCTGTGCGTGGCGGCGATTGCCGGCAACGTGCAGCGCGCCATGGAAATCCAGTTCCAGCTGATGCCCGTGCACAAGCAGCTCTTCGTCGAAGCCAACCCCATTCCCGTGAAGTGGGCCGTGGCCCGCATGGGCCTGTGCGGTGGCACACTGCGCCTGCCGATGACACCGCTGAGCCAGGGCAATGAAGCCGTGGTCGAGGCGGCACTGCGCTCCGCCAGCCTGATTTAAGCCCTGGCTGCGCCTGTACCAAGAACACTCCGAGGATATTCGCGTGAACGCTGTTACTACCCGAGTGGGCCTTCTGGCCCTCGCCCTGGCCCTGTCTGCCTGCTCCGCCCTCGAAGGCGACAAGATCGACTACAAGAGCGCCGCCAAGGGCTCCACGCTGGAGGTGCCCCCGGACCTGACCCAGCTCTCGCGCGACTCCCGCTACAACGTGCCGGGCGGCACCGTGTCGGCTGCGGCCATGCAGGCCAGCCAGGCAGCCCAACCCTCGGGCACGGCCAACGCAGCCGCCGCCCAACTGGGTGACGTGCGCATCCAGCGCGATGGCAACAAGCGCTGGCTGGTGATCGACCGCCCCGCCGACAAGCTGTGGGAGCCCGTGCGCGACTTCTGGCTGGAGAACGGCTTCACACTGGACCTGGACCAGGCCAACCTGGGCATCATGGAAACCGACTGGGCCGAAAACCGCGCCAAGCTGCCCCAGGACCTGATCCGCTCCACCCTGGGCAAGGTCATCGATTCGCTGTACTCCACGGGCGAGCGTGACCGCTTCCGCACCCGCCTGGAGCGCAATGCCGCTGGCGGCACCGAGGTCTACATCACGCACCGCGGCATGGTCGAGGTCTACAGCAACACCACCAAGGACCAGACCGTCTGGCAGCCCCGGGCGGCCGACCCCGAGCTGGAAACCGAGTTCCTGCGCCGCCTGATGGTCAGGCTGGGCGTGAGCCAGGAGCAATCCAAGGCCGTCGTGGCCACCGCAGCCGCGCCGGTGGCGCAATCGGCCACCGTGGCCACGGTGAACAACGTGCCCGTGGTGCAGATGAAGGAAGGCTTCGACCGCGCCTGGCGCCGTGTCGGCGTGGCGCTGGACCGCACCGGCTTCACCGTGGAAGACCGCAACCGCAACGATGGCGTGTACTTCGTGCGCTATGTGGCCCCCAATGCGGACAAGAAGGAGGCTGGCTTCTTCGGCAAGCTGTTCACCCGCTCGCCGGACGCCGTGCCGCCACTCAAGTACCGCATCGTCGTGCGCAGCCAGGGTGAAGCGACCACGGTGTCCGTGCTCAACGAAGGCGGCACGCCCGAAGCGTCGGCCAACGCCGAGCGCATCGTGCGCGTGATTGCGGACGAGCTCAAGTAAGCCACACCGACACCCTTCACTGGATGCGCCTGGACGCCACCCTGCGGGGTGGGGCCCAGGCGCAATTCATTTCCACATGCTGCGTTTGAAGAACCTGGCCAGCGGCAGTGCCGGCAATGCGACCCTCGTGGAGGCCAGCGACGGCCTGCACACGCGCCGGCTGCTGGTCGATTGCGGGCTGGGCATACGCCAGCTGCAGACCCGCCTGGCTGCGGCTGGCCTGCAACTGGGGCAGATCGACGGCGTGTTCATCACCCACGAGCATTCGGACCATATCGGCTGCGCGCACCTGCTGGCGCTGCGCCACCGCATCCCGGTGTGGATGAGCCAGGGCACGCACATGGCCATCGGCGCACCGGATTTCGACGGGCTGCTGCAGCTGGCCTGCGACATGCAGGCCATCGAACTGGGCCCGCTGTCCATCCGACCCTTCACCGTGCCGCACGATGCACGCGAACCCCTGCAGCTGCGCTGCAGCGATGGCGCCATGCACCTGGCCCTGCTGACCGACCTGGGCCACGCCACACCCCATGTGCTGCAGCAGGTGCAGGGCTGCCACGCCCTGTTCATCGAGGCCAACCACGACCCCGACCTGCTGGCGGCCTCGGCCTACCCGGCCTTCCTCAAGCGCCGTGTGGGCGGCGCCTATGGCCACCTGGCCAACCACGCCAGCGCCGCCATCGTGCAGGCCGTGCGGCACGACGGCCTGCAGTGGGTGGTGGCCGCCCACCTGAGCGCGCGCAACAACACGCCCGGACTGGCCCGGCAGGCGCTTGCGGGTGCATTGCAATGGGCACCCGAACTCATCGTGGTGGCCGACCAGGCACAAGGCACCGGCTGGCTGACCGTGGGCGAGCAGCCCGTTCCCTCTGGCCCCCTGTCGCCACCGCCCCTGCCCACCTCGCTGTTCTGATCACGCAGGCGAAAAAAAACCCTGCTCTCTTGCGAGGGCAGGGCTTCCGAACCAGGGGCCGGCGCCTGGGCGCGACCCTGGTCAGGCCGGTGCTTAGTTCGAAGCAGCGCTGGCAGCAGCGGTAGCGGCCGTGGCAGCAGCGTTGGCAGCGGCAGCGGCGTCCGAAGCGGCAGAAGCTGCTTCGGAAGCGGCAGCGGCAGGTGCTGGATCAGCAGCAGGAGCTGGCACAACCACGGGGGCAGGTGCTGGTGCTGGAGCGGGTTCTTCCTTCTTGCCACAAGCGGCGAGGGCAGCAGCAGCGATCAGGGCGGCCAGAACGAGAGAGTTCTTCATTGCGATTTTTCCTAGTTGGGACAGACAGAATCTTGAAAAGCCACAGCGCCCGGCTCCAAAAAAGCCTTTGCGCATTGGCACAGTGCACTTGAGTAGCACCATTTCGGCGCAGCCGCCAATTATATTGGCATTTAGTCAATACTGACTAACACCGATGCAAGGTTTACCGTGCCTTCACATGGTGCAAGGCCTGGAAACACCAAATCGGGCGTTTGTCCTACAGGCCCAGCGTCGAGGCGGGGAAGCCCGGTGCACTTTTTCCGTGCAGCCACTCATTGAGTGTTTCACGCACCAGCACGCGGCGCTCGGGCTCGCGGCCCGTCACGCCCACGCAGCGCTCCGGGTCCAGCCGGTGCATGACCCATTGCGGCGACCATAGCACACTGGGAATGTCCAGCGGGTCGGCCGAGGCGCTGCGCCGGCAGGTGATGATGTGGTCCCAGGTGCCGCGCCAGCGCACGAAGCGCGCATGGCGGCGGATCACCTCGTCGTACGAGCGGGCCAGCATGGTGAAACGCCGGCCCGTGCGCGCCCAGGCCTGCAGCGACTCCACCACGGCCCGCTCACACAGGGGCCAGTCATGGAAATGGGCATCGCTGACCACGATCTCTTCCCAGCCGTCGCGCGCCGCCGTGGCCAGCGCATCACGCACCAGCTGGATGAAGGTCTCGCGGCTGGCGAAGCGGCCCGAAGGCAGCTCGCCCGGCAAAGCGGCAGACGGTGGGTTGCTGGGATCGTGCGTCACGGTCAGTCCTCCTCGGTGTCCTCGGTATCGGAATGGGCCCATCCTGCATCGCACCAGGACGAAATCAGCTCCAGCGCGTCGTCGCTGGCGCGCGCCAGCTCGCGCTCGGACAGGCGTCGGTGGTCGGCCAGGCGCCGCATGAGCGTGGCGTCGCGGCCGGCGGCGCGGTAGCTCTCGCCGTTGATGAACACATGCTGCGCGTCATACATCATGCGGGTGCGGCGGTCCAGCACCACGCCCTCGATCATGGCGCCGGATTCGTCGGGATCGAACCAGACGTTGGGCTTGGGCTCGGTCAGGTACTCGCCCAGGGCGCGCTCCAGCGCCAATGGTTCGGCCAGGGCCCGGGCCAGCGCCTCGCGTGCGAAGTCCTGCAGGCTGGCGGGAATGGCTGCGGGCTGCTCCACCGCCTCCTGGCGCGGGTCGCGGTAGAGCACGCGGGCATCGCCCTCCTCGGCCTCTTCGGTCAGGCGCACCAGCAGCTCGTTGGCCAGTTCTGCCCGTGCCGGCGCGCGAAAACCGATGGAATAGGTCATGCACTCGCCCTCGGCTATGCCGTCGTGGGCATAGCGCGGCGGCAGGTAGAGCATGTCGCCGGGCTCGAGCACGAACTCCTCTTCGGGCTCGAACTGCGCCAGCACCTTGAGCGGTATGCCCTCCTTGAGTGTGAGGTCCTTCTGGCGGCCGATGCGCCAGCGCCGCCGGCCATGGGCCTGCAGCAGGAACACGTCGTAGCTGTCGAAGTGCGGGCCCACGCCGCCGCCATCGCTGGCGTAGCTGATCATGAGGTCGTCCAGCCGCGCCTCGGGCACGAAGCGGAACTGCTGCATTAGCGCGTGCACGCCCTGGTCGTGCAGGTCCACGCCCTGCACCAGCAGCGTCCAGTCGGGCTGCTTGAGCGAGGGCAGCGCGCGGCGCGTGAACGGCCCCTGGCGCAGCTTCCAGGCGCCGCGCAGTTGCTGCACCAGGCGCGACTCCACCCCGTCCTGCTCGGCCAGGCCGAACAGCTCGGCACGCTGCACCGGCGGCACGAAGCCCGGGATCGCCTGGCGCACCAGGAGCGGCTTTTTCTGCCAATGGCGGCGCATGAACTGGGCAGGGGTCAGTCCGCCCAGAAGGGTCAGGGGTTGGTGGGCGTCCATGGGTACTGTGTGGCCCTTTGCAGGGCGGTTGGTCAAACTGCGACAATTCTCCTATGGAAATTACCGAACAATGTGTGGTCGCTTTGACCTGGATCCTCAAGGACACCCTTGGCGAGGAACTCGACGTGCTCGACGAGCCGGTGGAGTTCCTGGTGGGGGGCGATGACCTGCTGCCGCGTATCGAGGAGGCCCTTCAGGGCCACAGCGCAGGCGCCTCGGTGGCGCTGCACCTGGAGCCCGAGGACGCTTTTGGCGACTTCAACGACCAATTGCTGTTTCTGGAGCCGCGCTCCCTGTTCCCTGCAGAGGTCGAAGAAGGCATGACCTTTGACGGCGCCGCCCTGCCCGAGGGCTGCAATCCCGACGCACCGCGCGACGTGCTGTACACGGTGGCCGAGATCTACCCCGAGCATGTGGTGCTGGACGGCAACCACCCGCTGGCGGGCATCGCGCTGCGCCTGCAGCTCACGGTGCAGTCGGTGCGCGAAGCCACCGAAGACGAAATCGGCCAGGGCAGTGCCGGCACGGGTTTCTTCCGCGTCCAGCCCCAGGCACCCGGGAACGACCTGCTGCACTGAACGACAACGGGCCCTCCAAAGGACCCGTTCTTTGCTCGCAGTGCTGGACGGATCAGATGCGCGAGATCTGGCCGTCGAACAGGCGCACGCGATCCCCTACGCGCAGGTCGCCGGGCGACGGCACGTCATAGGCGCGGTAACCACCATGGTCCAGCTGGATGGAGACCCGGTAAGCCTGGCTGTAGCCACTGTTGTTGCGCCCCTCGACCGCATTGCCGGCCACCGCACCGCCCAGCACGCCCACGGCCGTGGCTGCGGCGCGGCCCGAACCGCCACCGATCGAGTTGCCGATCACACCGCCGACCACGGCGCCGATAATGGCACCGGCGCCCGAGGTGCGCCCCTGGCCCTGGGACTGCATCACCTCGATATTCGCCACGCGGCCAAACTCGGTGGGCACGGGGTTGGAAGACGAGTACACCGGCGCCTGGGTCTGGTAGCCGCCGCCGGCGTAGTATTCCTGCGAGCGCGGGGGAGCACCGCAGGCAGCCAGGCTCCCGATCAGGATGAGGGAGCCAGTCAGCGTGGCGATACGGGTCGTCTTGTTCATTGCAATCTCCTGAAAATGGATCTCGACGGGCGACCGACTGCACCAACGCAGCGGTCCTTGCCCGACCGTGTTGAGATTGAAGCACCGGCCAAGGGTTCCCAGCGCCATCCGGCAGCGGGAGGGCGCGTCAGCCATCACCTACAGCATAGGAACGCTTGACGGGACGCCCGTAAGCGTTTGTTCAGAAGATGACAAATGGCAGGCGTGGGGTCAGGCCTTGCCGGTGGAGCCGTAGCCGCCTTCGCCGCGCTCCGTCGCAGTGAACTCGGTCACTACGTTGAACTGCGCCTGCACCACGGGCACGATGACCAGTTGCGCCAGGCGCTCCATGGGTGCGAGCGTGAAGGCCGTGCTGCTGCGGTTCCAGGCGCTCACCATGAGCTGGCCCTGGTAGTCGCTGTCGATCAGGCCCACCAGGTTGCCCAGCACGATGCCGTGCTTGTGGCCCAGGCCCGAGCGCGGCAGGATAAGCGCGGCATACCCGGGGTCCTTGAGGTAGACGGAAATGCCCGTGGGCACCAGTTGCCAGGCATTCGGTTCGAGGGTGAGCGGCGCATCCAGGCAGGCCCGCAGGTCGAGCCCCGCGCTGCCGGGTGTGGCGTAGGTGGGCAACTGGTCCGCCATGCGCGGATCGAGAATCTTGACGTCAATCTTCACTTCTTGTTTCCTGTCTTGCGCTGCTGGGCCCCTTGCCGCTGGCGCTCCTTCACGGCCGCTGGCGGCACCACTGAGGTGCCCGCCGACGCGGCAGCGTTGATCACGATGCCCATGAACCACCACAGGCCGGCCATCACCGCCAGCCCGAACCACGAGCCCTGGCCCACCATCAGGAGCGTGAGCGCATGCACCGCCGCGACCACGGCCAGCAGCGTGCGGGCGATGCGCACCAGGCCGATGAAGGGCGCCACCACTTTCAGCAGGTCGGGTGGCAAGGCCACCGCCAGCGGTACCGGGCTGGCGCCGCCCTGGCGCGCCGCCGCCTGCGCGGAGCCGGGGGCCACGCCGCCGGGCAACTGGTGCTGCTGCGTCACCTGCGCGGAATGGGCCGCCTGCGCCCGCCCCGACTGCAGCGCCTGGGATGCGCTCAGCCGCTCCACATAGCTGGCGAAGTCGCCATTGGGCGGGGTGTCCCATTCGGGCTTGATCGAGTGCATCGTCATAGGGCCTCCCCGCAGGGGTCAAGAAAAGGGGCAAAAACCATCAGCCGCGCCGCGCGGGCAGCCGCGCAGCCACCTCGGCCACCAGGCGCTGCGCCAATGAGCGCTTGGACGCCAGGGGCAGTTCGCGGTGGCCATGCTCGTCCACGAGCAGCAGGGCATTGTCGTCCTGGCCGAAGGTGGCGGGGCCGATATTGCCCACCAGCAGCGGAATTTTCTTGCGCAGGCGCTTGGCAGTGGCATGGGCCAGCAGGTCGTGGCTTTCCGCAGCAAAACCCACGCAGTAGAGTTCGCCCGACAGCGCCTCGGGCAACCGGGCCACGGTGGCCAGGATGTCGGGGTTCTCGACGAAGGCGAGCGTCGGGGCCTGGCCCGAGCCGTCCTTCTTGATCTTTTCATCGGCCTGCGTGGCCGGGCGCCAGTCGGCCACGGCCGCCGTGGCGATGAACACCGAGGACGTGGGCGCCAGCGCCATCACCGCAGCCAGCATCTGCTGGGCCGACTGCACGTTGACCCGCTGCACGCCACGCGGCGTGGGCAGGTGCACGGGCCCAGCCACCAGGGTCACCTCGGCACCGGCTTCGCGCGCGGCGCGGGCGATGGAAAAGCCCATCTTGCCGCTCGACAGGTTGGTGATGCCGCGCACCGGGTCGATGGCCTCGAAGGTCGGACCGGCCGTGATCAGCACCTTGCGCCCGGCCAGCGGCTTGGGCGTGAAAAAGGCGATCAATTCGTCGAGCAGTTCCAGCGGTTCGAGCATGCGGCCGTCGCCGGTCTCGCCACAGGCCTGGTCGCCGTTGCCCACGCCGAGCACCCGGGCGCCGTCTTTCGCGACCTGGGCAAGGTTGCGCTGGGTCGCGGGGTGGGCCCACATCTCGCGGTTCATGGCGGGCGCCAGCAGCAGCGGCACGCGGTCCATGGGGCGTGCCAGGCACAGCAGGCTCAGGAGCTCGTCCGAGCGGCCCTCGACGAGCCGGGCGATGAAATCGGCGCTGCAGGGCGCGATCAGGATGGCGTCGGCCTCGCGGCTCAGGTTGATGTGGGGCATGTTGTTGGGCTCGCGCGCGTCCCACTGCGAGCCGTACACGGGCCGCCCCGACAGGGCCTGCATGGTCACCGGCGTGATGAACTGCGCGGCCGCCTCGGTCATCACCACCTGCACGGTGGCGCCCTCCTTGATCAGTTGGCGGCATAGATCGGCCGACTTGTAGCAAGCCACGCCTCCGCTCAGTCCCAGAACAATGTGTTTGCCAGCAAGCTCATTCATGGGCGCGAATTTAGCAGACGGCCAGCCTGCCGGTGCATGGCTTCAAAAGACCTTGGCAGGCCCGGTGCCGGGCGGCCATCTATAATCCCAATTTCCCACCACCAAAAAAGACATGACCAAATTTGTCTTCGTCACCGGCGGTGTGGTGTCTTCCCTGGGCAAGGGAATCGCCTCAGCCTCCCTTGCCGCGATCCTCGAATCGCGGGGCCTCAAAGTCACCCTCATCAAGCTCGACCCGTACATCAACGTGGATCCGGGCACCATGTCACCGTTCCAGCATGGCGAAGTGTTCGTCACGGACGATGGCGCCGAAACCGATCTCGACCTGGGTCACTATGAGCGTTTCATCGAAACGCGCATGAAAAAGACCAACAACTTCACGACCGGCCGCATCTACCAGAGCGTGCTGGAAAAGGAGCGCAGGGGCGATTACCTGGGCAAGACCGTGCAGGTGATTCCGCACGTCACCAATGAAATCCAGGAATACATCAAGCGCGGCGCAGGCGTCGGCACCGATGACGCCGTGGACGTGGCCATCGTGGAAGTCGGCGGCACCGTGGGCGACATCGAGTCGCTGCCCTTCCTGGAGGCTGTGCGCCAGCTGAGCCTCAAGCTCGGCCCGAACAACGCCGCCTTCGTGCACCTGACCTACGTGCCGTGGATCGCTGCGGCCGGCGAGCTCAAGACCAAGCCCACCCAGCACACCGTGCAGGAGCTGCGCAAGATCGGTATCCAGCCCGACGCGCTGCTATGCCGCGCCGACCGCCGCATGCCCGAGGACGAGCGCGCCAAGATCTCGCTGTTCACCAACGTGCCCGAGTGGGGCGTGATCAGCATGTGGGACGTGGACACCATCTACAAGGTGCCGCGCATGCTGCACGAGCAGGGCCTGGACGGCCTGATCTGCGACAAGCTGCGCCTGAACACGCCGCCCACGAGCTTGAAGCGCTGGGACCAACTGGTGTACGAGACCGAGCACCCGCAGGGCGAGGTCACCATCGCCATGGTCGGCAAGTACGTGGACCTGTCGGACAGCTACAAGTCGGTGAACGAGGCGCTTCGCCACGCCGGCATGAAGAACCACGTGCGCGTGAAGATCGAGCACGTGGACTCCGAGACCATCAACGCCGCCGACGCGGCCGGGAAGCTGGCCAAGTACGACGCCATCCTGGTGCCCGGCGGCTTTGGCGCACGCGGGGTGGAAGGCAAGATCAGCACCGCCCGCTTTGCCCGCGAGCAGCAGGTGCCCTACCTGGGCATTTGCCTGGGCATGCAGGTGGCCACCATCGAGTACGCGCGCCACGTGGCCGGCCTCAAGGACGCCAACAGCACCGAGTTCGAGCCCGCCACGCCGCACCCCGTGATCGCCCTGATCACCGAGTGGAAAGACGCCGACGGCACCATCAAGCAGCGCGATGAGAACTCCGACCTGGGCGGCACCATGCGCCTGGGCGCGCAGAGCTCGGACGTTTCGGCCGGCACGCTGGCGCACGAGATCTACGGCAACATCGTGACCGAGCGCCACCGCCACCGCTACGAAGCCAACGTGAACTACCTGGACCAGTTGCGCAAAGCGGGCCTGGTGATCTCGGCACTGACGCAGCGCGAGCAGCTCACCGAGATCGTCGAGCTGCCCAAGAGCGTGCACCCCTGGTTCATCGGCGTGCAGTTCCACCCCGAGTTCAAGTCCACCCCCTGGAACGGCCACCCGCTGTTCAATGCCTTCATCAAGGCGGCGGTGGAGCACCAAAAGAGCCTGCAGCAGCCCGCCGTGGCGGCCTGATCGGCACAACCCACCCAGAAAAGAAGAGACCCTGCCATGAAACTCTGCGGCTTTGACGTTGGCCTGGAACACCGCTTCTTCCTCATCGCAGGCCCTTGCGTGATCGAGTCCGAGCAACTGCAGATGGACGTGGCCGGGCAGCTCAAGGAGATCACGGGTGCCCTGGGCATCCCGTTCATCTTCAAGAGCAGCTTCGACAAGGCCAACCGGTCTTCGGGCACGAGCTTTCGCGGCCCGGGCCGCGACAAGGGCCTCGAAATCCTGGCCAAGATCCGCAAGGACCTGGGTGTGCCGGTGCTCACCGACGTGCACACCGAGGACGACATCACCGAGGCCGCCAAGGTGGTCGACGTGCTGCAGACGCCGGCCTTCCTGTGCCGCCAGACCGACTTCATCCGCGCCGTGGCGCAGTCGGGCAAGCCGGTGAACATCAAGAAGGGCCAGTTCCTTGCACCGCACGACATGAAGAACGTGATCGACAAGGCCCGCGCTGCCGCGAAGGACGCCGGCCTGCCCGAGGACAGCTTCATGGCCTGCGAGCGTGGCGCGAGCTTTGGCTACAACAACCTGGTGTCGGACATGCGCAGCCTGTCCATCATGCGCGAGACCAACGCCCCCGTGGTGTTCGACGCGACGCATTCGGTGCAGCTGCCTGGCGGCAACGGCACCAGCAGCGGCGGCCAGCGCGAGATGGTGCCAGTGCTGGCACGCGCGGCCGTGGCCGTTGGTGTGGCCGGCCTGTTCATGGAAACCCACCCGGACCCGGCCAACGCCCTGTCCGACGGCCCCAACGCCGTGCCCCTCAAGCACATGAAGGCGCTGCTGGAGACGCTGGTGGCACTGGACGGCATCACCAAGAAGAACGGTTTTCTCGAAAACAACTTTGGAGCCTGAGACATGAGCAGTGGTTACGTCATCGCATCCGTCACCGTCACCAACCCCACGCAGTACGAGGAGTACCGCAAGTGGAGCACCATCGCCATGCAGGCCCATGGCGCCGAAGTGTGCGTGCGCGGCGGCAAGGTCGAGGTGCTGGAAGGCGACTGGAACCCCGGCCGCACCGTGATCCTCAAGTTCCCGAGCTTCGAGGCGGCCCGCGCCTTCTACGACACCCCCGAGTACCAGAAGGCCAAGGCCGCGCGCGAAGGCGCCGCCATCATGCGCATGGTCTGCGTGGAGGGTGTGTAGCCCACCGTCGGCCAGCGCAGGCTGCAATACGTACCCGGTACGTACCGCACAGGCCCCGAACACTATCAAATCGGTAGCATAGAATCGCGACCGAACAGCGGCAGCACCGGCACCCCGCCACCCGCCCCCTGCCGTCCTGCTGAATTTCAAAAACCCTCAAGGAAGATCATGAGTGCCATTGTTGACATCGTAGGTCGCGAAGTGCTGGACAGCCGCGGCAACCCCACCGTCGAATGCGACGTGCTGCTGGAGTCGGGCGTGATGGGCCGTGCGGCCGTGCCGTCGGGTGCCTCTACCGGCAGCCGCGAAGCCATCGAACTGCGCGACGGCGACAAGAGCCGCTACCTGGGCAAGGGCGTGCTCAAGGCGGTGGAGCACATCAACACCGAGATCTCCGAGGCCGTGCTGGGCCTGGACGCTTCCGAGCAGGCCTTCCTGGACAAGACCTTGATCGACCTGGACGGCACCGACAACAAGGGCCGCCTGGGCGCCAACGCCATGCTGGCCGTCTCGATGGCCGTGGCCCGCGCTGCGGCCGAGGAATCGGGCCTGCCGCTGTACCGCTACCTGGGCGGCATGGGCAGCATGCAGCTGCCCGTGCCCATGATGAACGTGATCAATGGCGGCGCGCACGCCAACAACAGCCTGGATCTGCAGGAGTTCATGATCATCCCCGTGGGCGCCCCCACCTTCCGCGAAGCCCTGCGCTGGGGCGCCGAGGTGTTCCACGCCTTGAAGAAGATCCTGCACGACAAGGGCATCAGCACCGCCGTGGGCGACGAAGGCGGCTTTGCCCCCAGCGTCGAGAACCATGAAGCGGCCATCGTGCTGATCCTGCAGGCCATCGAAGCCGCCGGCTACACCGCAGGCGAGCAGATCGCCCTGGGCCTCGATTGCGCGGCCAGCGAGTTCTACAAGGACGGCCACTACGTGCTCGAAGGCGAAGGCGGCCTGAAACTCACCGCCACGCAGTGGACCGACATGCTGGCCTCGTGGTGCGACAAGTACCCCATCATCAGCATCGAAGACGGCATGCACGAGGGCGATTGGGACGGCTGGAAGATCCTGACCGAGCGCCTGGGCAAGAACGTGCAACTGGTGGGCGACGACCTGTTCGTCACCAACACCAAGATCCTCAAGGAAGGCATCGACAAGCAGATCGCCAACTCGATCCTGATCAAGATCAACCAGATCGGCACGCTGACCGAGACCTTCGCCGCCATCGAGATGGCCAAGCGCGCCGGCTACACCGCCGTGATCTCGCACCGCTCGGGCGAAACCGAAGACAGCACCATTGCCGACATCGCCGTGGGCACCAATGCCGGCCAGATCAAGACCGGCTCGCTGTCGCGCTCGGACCGCATCGCCAAGTACAACCAGCTGCTGCGCATCGAGGAAGACCTGGGCGACATCGCCCACTACCCCGGCCGCGCTGCGTTCTACAACCTGCGCTGATCCCTGCCCGCATGCCGGCCCGGCCGCCCGCCCCGTTGCGCGCCGCCCGCCCCTGGCGGGGCGGTGCTGTGGCCATGGCGTGTGGCTGGTAAGCTGAAGCGCCATGGTCAACCGCCTTGTTCCCGTTGTGCTGCTGGCCCTGCTGGCAGCCGTGCACGCCCAGCTGTGGCTGGGGCGCGGCAGCCTGCCGCGCGTGAACGAGATGCAGCGCCAGATCGACGTGCAGAAAGCCGCCAACGCACAGGCGCAGCAGGCCAACGAGCGCCTGACCTCCGAGGTGCATGACCTCAAGGAGGGCCTGGACATGGTCGAGGAAAAGGCGCGCAGCGAGCTGGGCATGGTGCGGCCCAACGAAATCTACGTGCAGTTCACGCCGCGCTGAGCGGCGTCGGCTCTCCCTCTCACAGACCGATTCCGTGCCTTTGAAGATCGTGCTGCTGGGCGCGCCCGCCACCGGCGCACAGGATCTGGCCGACGCCCTCGCGGCGCACCTGGCCGCCACGCCCTCCCCCACACCCGTGACGCTGACCGTGCTGGCGGACTTCTCCGCCCTGGACCAGACCGCCTCGATGGCGCTGCTGATGGGCCTGGACCTGCCCTGCCCGCTAGACCAGCAGCCCGCGCAGCAGGCGGCCGACGCGCAGCTGCGCGCGGCGCTCAATGCGGCGGGCGTCGCCTACCGGGTGGTGTATGGAACAGGGCCGGCCCGTTTGGCCAGCGCCTTGCGCGCGCTAGGCGCCGTGCTGGGCATGCCTGAAAGCGATGCCGTGCAGGCCAACGAATCCCGCGCGGCCCGTCTGCGTGCCTATGGGTGTGAAAAGTGCAGTGACCCGGTGTGCGAGCACCGGCTGTTCACTGCGCTGACCCGGCCTCCTGCGCCAGGCTGCGCTTGAGCTCCTTGAGCAGCAGCACCACCTGGCTGGAGCCGTGGCGGTAGCCGCCGTTGAGCACCTGAACCACCCGCGGCCATTCGCCCTGCTGCGCCAGCTCGACAATGGTGGCGGCCTGTTCGTGGAAATACTCGTGCCGCGCCACCAGCAGGGTGAAGGCCGGCCGGTCGCCCAGCAGTTCGGCACCCACCCCTTGCAGCCAGCGGCCCAGGGCGTCCTGGTCGGTGCGGCGCACCATGGCCGGGTCCAGCCCCTTGGAGGAGCGGCCTTCGAGGTAGTCCATCAGCCGCTCTTTCCAGCGCTCGTGGGCATTGATGGCGGCGTCCAGGTCGAGCACGGCCAGCACCGTGTCGGCACGCCGGGAGTCCTGAGCGAGCGAGCTTTCGTAGAGCGCCAGTGGCGGCACTCCCCTGTGGCGGGCACCCATGCCCATGACCCGACTGATAAACCCCATGGCAGACCTTTGGTAGAGGCCTTGATGGTAGACCCGCCAGGCAGCGCGCAGGGGCCGCGATTGTCAACGATGGTTAGATGGCCAGCCCGGTGCGGCGGCCACCGCCCCTATTGCATGCCCGTGGGCGCTGGCGGTTGGATGATGGCCGGCTCCACGAAGATCTGCGCCGCATCCACCGCATCGAAGCGGTACTGCTGGCCGCAGAACTCGCAGCCCACCTCGATCTCGCCGCGTTCGGCCAGGATGCTCTCGGCCTCCTCTGCGCCCAGGTTGCGCAGCATGGCGCTCACGCGCTCGCGGCTGCAGGTGCAGGCAAAGCGCGGCCCCGTCTCGCCCTGCTGGGGCGTGAAGCGCACCAGCTTCTCCTCCCAGAACAGGCGGCGCAGGATGGTGTCCACGTCCAGGCTCAGCAGTTCCTCGCGGGTCAGGCTGGCGGCCAGGTGGGCGATGCGGTTGTAGTCTTCGTTGTGGCCGATCTGGTCTTCGTTCTCGCGGTGCGACAGGCCAGAGGCCAGATTGCCCTCGCCCTTGATGGGCATGCGCTGGATCAAGAGGCCCGCCGCCACCTTGTCGTTGGCGCCCAGCACCAGCACGGTGTCGAGCTGCTCGGACTGCAGCATGTAGTGCTGCAGCACGTCCGACAGGCGGTCGAGCTTTTCGTGGTGGTCGCCGTGCAGGGGCACCACGCCCTGGTAGGGCTGCTGGCCAGGGTGGCGGTTCTTGGGGTCGAGCGTGATGGCGCAACGCCCGCCGCCGCCCACGTTCACCATCTGGCTCAGGCGCGCATCGGCGGGCACCTCGCTGGTGACGGTGGCGGTGGCGCGCAGAGAAAGGTCGGACTGCACCTCGGCCACGGCCAGCTTCACCGGCCCGTCGCCGAACACCTGCAGGACCAGCGCGCCATTGAACTTGATGTTCGACTGCATCAGCACGCCGGCTGCCGCCATCTCGCCGAGCAGTTCGGTGACCGGGGCGGCGTAGGCGCCGGTGGCCGAATTGCCGGCACGCCGGCCCAGGATGTCGGTCCAGGCGTCGGTCAGGCGCACGAGCATGCCGCGCACAGGCAGGCCATCGAAGAGGAATTTGTGAAGTTCAGACACTAAGCAGGGTTCCAGTCAAATACGGGGATCGGCCGAGAAAAGTGCTCAAGCGATCCGGTGCAGACCGCTGTGAAAGCGGCGCGCATTGTCGATGTAATGCTGCGCGCTCTGGCGCAGGCCCTCGATCTGCTCGGGAGACAGTTCGCGCACCGCCTTCGCGGGGCTGCCAATGATCATGGAGCCATCGGGAAACTCCTTGCCCTCGGTCACCAGCGCGCCGGCACCCACCAGGCAGTGCTTGCCGATCTTCGCGCCGTTGAGCACGATGGCCCCGATGCCGATCAGCGATTCGTCGCCGATGGTGCAGCCGTGCAGCATGACCTGGTGGCCCACCGTCACGCGCTCGCCCACCACCAGCGGCTTGCCGATGTCGGCGTGCAGCACGCTGGCATCCTGGATATTGGAGCCGGCGCCGATGGTGATGCTTTCCGTGTCGCCGCGCACCACGGTGCCGAACCAGACGCTCACGTCCTCGCCCAGCACCACGTTGCCCATCACCTGGGCGCTGTCGGCCACCCAGGCCGAAGCGGCCACCTGGGGAATCGCACCATCGAGTTCGTAAATCGCCATACCGCAGACTCCAGACAGAAAGAAAATATTGCGCGCATCAGGGCCTGCCAATGGTTACAAAGCGTTTGCGGCGTTGCAGATGGCAGGGCCTAGAATTGTAAGGATGGAGCTACGCCAACGTGCACTGCAGGTCTTGTGCCTTGCAGACCCCGAACAAAAAGCGGCGCAGTCGCTGAGCCTGCACGCGCAGGCCGCTCAGCTTTCAATAGCAGACAAAGCCCCTGAAGGCCCCGTGGAACCTGGCGTGCTGCCCGGTCGCCCGGAGCGCCCGGTGCTGCTGCGGCACACCGAGCTGGCCCGCCGCTCCCCCGCCACGCCCGAAGGCCGGGCCATTTTGCTGCACGCCATCGCCCACATCGAGTTCAACGCCATCAACCTGGCGCTCGATGCCGTCTGGCGCTTCGACGGCATGCCAGGCGCCTACTACCTGGACTGGCTGCGCGTGGCGGCCGAGGAGGCCACCCACTTCAACCTGCTGCGCGAACATCTGCGCACGCACGGCCATGACTATGGCGACTTCCCGGCCCACCAGGGCCAGTGGACCATGTGCGAGAAGACGCAGGACGATGTCCTGGCGCGCATGGCCCTGGTGCCACGCACGATGGAGGCGCGCGGCCTGGACGCCACCCCGCAGATCCAGCGCAAGCTGCGCCAGGTGGGCACGCCCGATGCGCTGGCCGCCGTGGACATCCTCGAGATCATCCTGCGCGACGAAGTGGGCCATGTCGCCATCGGCAACCACTGGTACCGCTGGCTGTGCACGCGCCAGGGGCTGGAGCCCGAGGCGCACTACAGCGTGCTGGCGCGCCAATACGAAGCACCGCGCCTGAAGCCGCCGTTCAACGATGCCGCCCGCCGCGCCGCCGGGTTCACCGACACCGAGCTCCTGTGGCTCCAGCAGGGCTGAGCAGGCTGCTCGGACACCCGAACTTCCCTACAATGCCTCGCGTCCCCCCTCCCTTCATGCACAGTCAACGCATCCACGATCCATGTCCACCCACCCTGCCCATGGAACCACCTACCCAGCCCGGCCTGCGCCTGGGCAGTCTTCCGTGGCAATGATCGCGCGCCAGGCCATCGTCAATGGCCAGCAGATCGTGGTCGGCTACGAGCTGTTCAACCGCTCGCGCACCGAAGCCGCCCACACGGCGGCCAGCGATGTGATCCTGATCTTCAACGCCCTCTCGCATGCGGGCACCGAAGAGCTGGTGGGCAAGAAGCTGATCTTCGTGAACTGCACGCACGAGAGCCTTTCGGGCGGCCACCTGGAGCTGCTGGACCCCGACAAGGTGGTGCTGGAGATCCCGCCCCTGGGCCACGCCGCGACCGATGAGGTGGCTGCGCGCCTGCCCATCCTCAGCGGCCTGCGCGAACGCGGCTTTCACCTGGCGTTCAACCACACGGTGCTGCAATCGACCTATGCTCCCTGGCTGCCGCTGGCCGACTACATCAAGCTCGACCTGTCGGTGCTGGCAGTCGACCAGCTGGCGGTGCTGATCAGCTATGCCGGGCGCCACTCCCAGGCCGAACTGATCGCCGAGAAGGTGGAAACCGCCCAGCAGTACGACACGGTCTCCACCCAGGGCGTGCAGCTGTTCCAGGGCTACTGGTTCGCCCGCCCGGCACTGGTCGAGGCGAAACTGCTCACGCCGGCGCAAAGCAGCATCATCCAGCTGATCAACCTGGTGCGCCAGCAGGCCAGCACCGACGAAATCGAAGAGGTGCTCAAGAAGGATGCGGGCCTGGCCTTCAACCTGATGCGCCTGATCAATTCGGCCGGTTTCGGCATGAACCGCGAGATCACCTCCTTCCGCCAGGCGGTGATGCTGATGGGCCTGAAAAAACTGTTCCGCTGGGCAGCCTTGCTGCTCACGGCCTCACGCACCAGCGGCGCACCCTCGTCCGTGGGCCAGACCGCCGTGGTGCGCGGGCGCCTGATGGAACTGCTGGCGCTGGAGACCCTGCCCCCCGACGAGGCCGACCAGGCCTTCGTCGTGGGCATCTTCTCCCTGCTGGACGTGATGCTCTCCATACCCATGGAATCGGCCATCGGCCTGCTCAACGTGCCCGAGGCCTCTGCAGCGGCCCTGCTGCGCCGCGAGGGCTTCCTGGGTGACCTGCTGAACCTGGCCGAGGCCTGCGAATCCAGCGACGACGCCGTTTTCGACCGCGCCGCCGGCACCTTGCACCTGTCCAGCCAGCAGATCAACCTGGCCCACCTGCAGGCCCTGGCCTGGGCCGACCAATTGACCGAGGACTGACCGAGGATTGACCCTGCGCCCGAGAGACGTGCAAGATGCATACAGAAGGATTACTGCAGCGGGTCTAGAATCCGATCCAGTAGCCCTCTCTGTCTATCCCTATCCAAGCGCCCATGTCGACCACCCCTGAACAAGCCGCCTCCGAAGTCGACACGACCCAGGAGAACGTCGAAGACAGCAATCTGGCCATCATTGCGCGCCAGCCCATCGTGGACCAGCACCGTGCCGTGTATGGTTACGAGCTGTTCGACCGCTCCACCGCCACCGCCTCGCACACCGCCGCCAGCGATGCCGCCCTGCTGTTCAATGCCCTGTCGTACGCGGGCACCGAAGCCCTGGTGGGCAAGAAGGTGGTCTTCATCAACTGCACGCACGACAGCCTGGCCGGCGGCCACCTGGAGCTGATCCACCCCGAAAAGGTGGTGCTCGAAGTGCCCCCGCTGCCCGACAGTGCCACCCAGGAAGAGATCGACGGCCGCGTGCCCGTGCTCGAGTCGCTGCGCGCCCGCGGTTTTCGCCTGGCGTTCAACCAGCATGCCCTGCGCCGGGCCTATGCCAGCTGGATGCCGCTGGCGGCCTTCATCAAGCTGGACATGCAGGCCTTCAAGCCCGAGCTGGCAGGGCCCCTGGTCAAGTTTGCCGGCAACTACGCCAAGGCCACGCTGGTGGCCGAAAAGGTGGAGACGCCCGAGCAGTTCAAGATGATGCTCGACCTGGGCGTGAAGCTGTTCCAGGGTTTCTGGTTCGCCAAGCCCTCGCTGGTCAAGGCCACCACCATCCGGCCTTCACAGGCCACCATCATCCAGCTGATCAACCTGGTGCGCAAACAGGCCAGCACCTCCGAGATCGAGGACCTGCTCAAGAAGGACCCCACGCTGTCCTTCAACCTGCTGCGCTTCATCAACTCCTCGGGCTTCGGCCTGTCGTGCGAGATCACCTCGTTCCGGCACGCGGTGATGATCCTCGGCCTGAAAAAGCTGTTCCGCTGGGCGGCGCTGCTCATGACCACCTCGCGCGCCGATGGCTCGCCACCAGCCGTGGGCCAGACCGCCGTGGTGCGCGGCCGCCTGATGGAGCTGCTGGCCTCCGAACTGCTGCCGCCCGAAGAGTGCGACAACGCCTTCGTGGTGGGCGTGTTCTCGCTGCTGGACACCATGCTCAACGTGCCGATTGAGAAGGCCCTGGAATCCGTGGCCCTGCCCCAGGCCGTGACCGACGCGCTGCTGCACAACACCGGTGTGTTCGCCCCGTTCCTGGAGCTGACCAAGGCCTGCGAAAGCGGCGACGAAGTGGTGTTTGCCCGCACGGCCGAAGCCCTGCACCTGTCGAACCGCCAGGTCAACTGGGCCCACCTGCAGGCCCTGACCTGGGCCGAAAGCCTGAACGCAGACTGACCGCGCACCGACCGCACCATGCGACAAAGGGGAGCCAGTGGCTCCCCTTTTGCATTCTTCGGGCGCTTACTGCCCCTTGATACCCGCCGCGCGGATGATGCGCAGGTTGGCCTCGGACTCTGCGGCAATGCGCTTGCCGAAGTCGGCCGCCGTGCCGCCCAGGGGAACGTTGTCGGAGGCGTCGAGCTTGCTGCGCACATCGGGCAGGGCCAGCACCTTGTTGATCTCGGCATTGAGCCGGGCCACCACGGCGGCGGGCATGCCTGCCGGTGCGAACACCCCGAACAGCGAGGACAGGTTGGCCGCGCCCTGGCCCAGCTCGGCCAGGGTGGGCACGTCGGGCAGGGTGTCGAGCCGGTCGGGGGCACCCACGGCCAGGGCCTTGAGCTTGCCGGCCTTGATGTGCTGCAGCACGGCCGGCCCGGCGTTGGTGGACAGGATCTCGAACTGACCGCTGAGCGCGTCGTTCATCTGCTGGCCGCCGCCCTTGTAGGGGATGTGCGTCATCTGCACGCCGCTGGTGTGCATGACCTGCTCCAGCATGATGTGGCCCAGCGACGCCTGGCCCGAGGTGGCCCAGCGGATGGCGCCCGGTTTGGCCTTGGCCTGCGCAAGCAGGTCGCGAAAATCGCGCGCGCTGCTGGCCGGCGTGCCCAACAGCAGCACGGGCGAGTACATCACGGTGGCCACGGGCACGATGTCCTTGGCCGGATCAAAGGGCGAAGTCCCCAGGTGCGGGTTCAGCGCCAACGGGCTGATGGCCGCAAAGCCCAGTGTGTGCCCGTCCGTCGCCTTGGCCACGGCATCCAGGCCAATGCTGCCGCTGGCTCCGGCCTTGTTCTCGATCACCACCGGCTGGCCCAGCGGGCCCGCGAGCTTGTCGGCCAGCAGCCGCGCCACCACATCGCTCACGCCCCCGGCCGGGTAGGCCACCACGATGCGCACCGGCCGCGTGGGCCAGGTCGGCGCCTGGGCATGCGCCAAGGCAGGCGCCAGCAGCAGCGCGGCACTGCCGGCCAACCCTCCCAGCGCAGCGCGCCGGCTGGAGTTCACGGTATGGTTGTCGGATTCCATGTTCAGTCCTTTTTTTGGATTCAATATCTCGAGGGATTGTGGCCCGATCACCCACGCGGATGGTGCTGCGCATGCAGCGCCTTGAGCCGCTCGCGCGCCACATGGGTGTAGATGGTGGTGGTGGAAATATCGGCATGCCCCAGCAGCAACTGCACCACGCGCAGGTCGGCACCATGGTTCAGCAGATGGGTGGCAAAGGCATGGCGCAGCGTGTGCGGCGACAGCGGCGTGGTGATGCCGGCCACGGCTGCCCATTTCTTCACGATGATCCAGAACATCACGCGCGTCATGCCGGCACCGCGATGGGTCACGAACAGGTCGTCCGTCTGCTGGCCCGCGAGGATGGCGCCGCGCGCCTCGGCCAGGTAGCGATCGAGCCACTGGCGCGCCTCTTCGCCAAAAGGCACCAGGCGCTCCTTGCTGCCCTTGCCCATGACGCGCAGCACGCCTTCATTGAGCCCGAGCTGGAAGGTCTTGAGCGTGACCAGCTCGGTCACGCGCAGGCCGCTGGCATACATCAGCTCCAGCATGGTGCGGTCGCGCAAGCCCAGCGGGTTGCCCAGATCGGGCGCGGTGAGCAAGGCCTCCACCTGCGCCTGCGACAGGGTCTTGGGCACGCGCAGGGGCTGGCGCGCCGCCTGCAGGCGCACGGTGGGGTCGGCGCTGATGCGCCGCTCGCGCAGTGCCCAGTGGAAGTAGCGCCTGAGCACTGTCAGACGCCGGTTGGCCGAGGTGGCGCGGGTCTCTTCATGCCGTGCCGCGAAGTAGCCCTGCAGGTGCTGCTCGGCCGTGCCATCCAGGGCCAGTTCGGCGTGGTGCTCGGCCAGCCACTGCGCATACAGCGTGAGGTCGCGCCGGTAGGCGGCCAGGGTGTTGCGCGAGAGGCCGTCCTCCAGCCACAGGGCGTCCACAAAGGTATCGATCGCGTTCAGGCTGGCGGTGAGCATGTAAAAACGATAGCACGTAAAAAAGCCGCCCGGTGCACCGGGCGGCTTTTTGGCAAGCGCGAAGGGCGCTTATTCGAGCGCCAGCTTCTGCTTGGCCACGACGTCCTTGTAGACACCGAACTCGGCCTTGATCTGCTCGGCGAACTGCTCGGGTGTGTTACCGATCACGATGGAGCCGGTCTCTTCAATGCGCTTTTTCACGGCCGGGTCTTCCAGGGCCTTGCGCACGGCGGCGTTGACCTTGTCCACCACGTCCTTGGGCAACCCCTTGGGCCCCAGGATGCCGTAGTAGGCCATGCGGTTCACAGGCTCCAGGCCCATCTCCTTGAACGTGGGCACGTTCGGCAGGGCAGCCACACGCTGGGGCGCAGCCACCACGATGGGCACCAGGCGGTTTTCCTTGATGAAGGGCAGTGCCGAGGGCAGGTTGTCGAAGATCATCGGCACCTGGCCGGCCACCGTGTCGTTCAGCGCCGGGCCTGCGCCGCGGTAGGGAATGTGCGTCACGAAGGTGCCCGAAAGGCTTTTGTACAGCTCCATCTGCAGGTGGCCGATGCCGCCCGTGCCCGACGACGAGTACGAGTATTTGCCGGGCGACTTCTTGAGTTCGGCCACGAAGGCCTTGTAGTCCTTGGCGGGAAAGCTCGGGTGCACCGCAATGATGTTGGGCGTGGCCGCGATGTTGATGATGGGCGTGAAGTCGGTCAGCGGGTTGTACGGCGTCTTGGGGTTGATGGCCGGGTTGGCTGCCGTGGTGGACACCGTGGCCACACCCAGGGTATAGCCATCGGGCGCCGAGCGCGCGGTTTCACTGGCACCCACGATGCCGCCGCCACCGGCCTTGTTCTCCACGATCACGCTCTGGCCCAGGGCCTTGCCCAGCGGGTCGGCGATCACGCGCGCAATGATGTCGGTGGTGCCACCGGGGGCAAAGGGCACCTGCAGCTTGATGACCTTGTTGGGGTATCCCTGGGCGGCGGCAGATCCTGCGGCAGCCACCAGCGTCAGCGCGAGCCATTGACGACGATGCATTGATTTCTCCTTCATGAGAGGGGGTAACAGACAGCGATGATGGTATGCGCAATGGCAACCATCGCGCCCTATGGATTCCACATAGGTGCTTACCCGTGGACGGTGCGGCGTCTCGGGTATTCTCGGAGTGTGAATTACGCCCAGCTCCTGCTCCCCGATTTCTCCCTCATCCTGTGCGGTTATCTGGTGTGCCGCTTCACCGCACTGAACCGCGCCGTGTGGCAGCCGGTCGAGAGCCTGGTGTACTACCTGCTGTTCCCGGTGCTGCTGTTCCAGTCCATCGTCAAGAGCCCGGTGGACGTCGGCGCAGCCTCCGGCCTGATCGCCGCCGGCATGCTCACCGGCATTGCCGGCATTGCGCTGGCCTACAGCATGCCGCACTGGCCCTGGCTGGGCAAGCGCCTGGACCTGCGCGACCATGCGGCCAGCGCGCAGATCGCGTTCCGCTTCAACTCCTTCATCGGCCTGGCGATTGCCGAGCGGCTGGCGGGCGCGCAGGGCCTGTTGATGATCGCCGTGCTGATCGGCGTGTGCGTGCCGCTGTTCAACGTGGCCGCCGTGTGGCCCATGGCACGCCAGGGCGAGCACGGCTTCGTGCGCGAGCTGGCGCGCAACCCGCTGATCGTGGCCACGCTCTCGGGCCTGGTGGCCAACCTGCTGGGTTTCCAGATCCCCGCCTGGATCGAGCCCACCGTCACGCGCATCAGTGCCGCCTCGCTGGCCCTGGGCCTGATGGCGGCGGGCGCGGGCATGCAGTTCGGGCTGCTCACGCGCGGCAAGGCACTGAGCATCTCGGTGCTGGCCATCCGCCATCTGGTGCTGCCCGTGATCGCCTTCGGCCTGGCACACCTGTTTTCGCTCAACCCGGTGCAGACCACGGTGCTGCTGGCCTTCTCGGCCCTGCCCACGGCCAGCACCTGCTACGTGCTGGCCGCGCGCATGGGCTACAACGGCCCTTACGTGGCCGGGCTGGTGACGCTGTCCACGCTGCTGGGCGTGGTGAGCCTGCCGTTTGCGCTGGGTGTCCTGCGGTGAATGCCATCCACGCCCTGGTTCGCAGACGCATGCTGGCCGCCGGCCTGCTGGCGGCCAGCATCGCACCGCTGGCCGCTTGTGGACGCAAACCAAGCCGTGGGCAGACCGTCCCGTCCGGGGCCACCGTGCTCGCGCTGGGCGATTCGCTGACCTCTGGCGTGGGCGCTTCTGCCGACACTGCCTACCCCGCCGTGCTGCAGCGCCTGACGGGGTGGAAGGTCATCAACGGCGGCATTTCGGGCGACACCTCGACCCAGGCCCTGCAGAGGCTGCCGGACCTGCTGCAAAAGCACCAGCCCGCGCTGGTGATCGTCAGCATCGGCGGCAACGACTTCCTGCGCCGCCAGAGCGCAAGCGCCACGCACGCCAATGTGCGCAAGATCTGCGAGCAGGCCCGCGCCGCCGGTGCGCAGGTATTGCTGGTGGCCGTGCCCGAATTCACGGTCATGGCCACCCTGGGCCAGTTGAGCGACCATGCGATGTACCAGGAGATCGCCAGTGAACTCAAAGTCCCCCTGCACCGCAAGGGATGGTCGGGCGTGCTGGCCGACGCCAAACTGCGCTCGGACCAGATCCACGCCAACGCGGCCGGGTACGAACTGTTCACCCAGGGGCTGGTGGACACGTTGAAGGAAACCGGCCTGCTCGCAAGGTAGCCATGAGCGTGCCTGCGCTCCAGCAGATCCTGCATCCAGGGCGGACTTGCACGCCCGCAAGAGCCCGGGCCAGCCGGTCAGTACCCGCGTGCGGTGTCTACCTGGTTGAACAGCGCAGCGCCCGCACGCAGTTGCGCAATATTGCGCGCCACCTGGCCCACGACCACGTCGTAGGTGGCCATGGTGGCCATGTGGGGCGTGACCACCACGCCGGGCGCCGACCACAGAGGGTGGTCCTGCGGCAGGGGCTCTTGCTCGAAGACATCCACCACCGCACCGCGCAGTTGTCCGCTCTCCAGCGCCGCCAGCAACTCTCCTTCCACCAGGTGCTCGCCCCGGCCGCAGTGGATGAGTGCTGCGCCGCGGGGCAGCGCGTCAAAGGTGCGGCGGCCCAGGATGCCGCGCGTCTGCTCGGTCAGCGGCAGCAGGCACACCAGCACATCGGTCTGCGCGAGGAAAGCGTCGTACTGCTCCTCGCCGCTGAACACGGTGATGCCCGGCACCTCGCGCGGTGTGCGGGCCCAGCCACTCACGGTGTAGCCCAGGGCGGGCAGGCGCGCGGCGATCAGGCCACCGAGCTCACCCAGGCCCATGAGGCCGATGCGGCAGGTGGATGCCGGCGTCTGCAGCGGGCGCTTCCATTCGCGGATGCGCTGGCTGGCCAGCGCCGCATCGAGCTTGCGGTGGAAGTACAGCACGCCCCAGAGCACGAACTGCAGCATGCCTTCGGCCAGCATGGGGTCGACCACGCGGCACACCGGCAGGCCGCGCAGGTCCTGCCCGGCCACGACGTTGTCCACGCCGGCGGCAATGCTGTGCACGAGCTTCAGGTTGGGCATTTGCGCGTAGAGGCCAGGCGGGGTCTGCCAGCAGACGGCGACTTCGGCCTGCAGGGCGCGCGGGTCGGGCCAGGTGCAGACGTCGAGCGTGGGGTCGGCAGCCTGCAGCAGGGGGCGAAGGAAATCCAGATTGGCGGTACGGCTCAGAAGGGCGACGGAGGTCATGGAGAAAAGGCAATGGGGTGCTGTGCCAGCGAGTAGTGCGCCAGCGGGGTGGTAGGGTTCGGCGGGGCACCGGTGACCCATGGGGCGATGCAGGTTTTGTGCCCGCAGACGCCCGTCGGCAGTATGCCGCGTGCAGGTGGCAACCGCAGAGCGCCCGCTCACCCCCCCTGCGCGAGCCCCCACGCCACATGCTCGCGCACCAGCGCGCTCTCATGCCCGGCCCGCGACTGCAGCGCGCAGCGCAGGCCCTCGTCGCCGGGATCGGCGCGCAGCGCGTTGCCCAGCGACACGGCCACGTTGCGCAGCCAGCGCTCATGGCCGATGCGGCGGATGGGCCCGCCCTCGGTCATGCGCAGGAAGGTGGCCTCGTCCCAGGCGAACAGGTGCACCAGCTGCTGGCCCGACAGGCCGCTGCGCTCGTCGAAATCGGGCAGGCGGCTCACCTGCGCGAACTTGTTCCAGGGGCAGGCCAGCTGGCAGTCGTCGCAGCCGTAGATGCGGTTGCCCATGGCCGCGCGGAACTCCACGGGGATGGGGCCGCTGTGCTCGATGGTCAGGTAGGAGATGCAGCGGCGCGCGTCGATGCGGTGCGGCGCGACGATGGCCTGCGTGGGGCAGATGGCGATGCAGGCGCTGCAGCTGCCGCAGTGCGCGGTGACGGGCGCGCTCTCGGGCAGGTGCATGTCCACGTAGATCTCACCCAGGAAGAACATCGAGCCCGCTTCGCGGTTGAGCACCAGCGTGTGCTTGCCGCGCCAGCCCTGGCCGCTGCGCGCAGCGAGCTCGGCCTCGAGCACCGGGGCCGAGTCGGTGAACACCCGGTGGCCGAACGGGCCCACGGCCTCGGCGATGCGGTCGCTGAGCTTTTGAAGGCGCGCGCGCAGCACCTTGTGGTAGTCGCGCCCCCGGGCATAGACCGAGACGATGGCCTCGCCAGGGCGCGCCAGGCGCGACAGCTCCGTCGCCTGCCAGTCGTCCATGGACTTGCCGCGCGGCAGATAATCCATGCGTGCCGTGATCACGCTCACGGTGCCGGGCACCAGCTCCGCCGGGCGGGCGCGGCGGGTGCCGTGGGAGGCCATGTAATGCATCTCGCCATGGAACCCTTGGGCCAGCCACTGCACCAACCCTGCTTCGGCGGCAGACAAATCCACCCCCGCCACGCCGATTTGGGAAAATCCCAGCTCGCGGGCCCACTCCTGCATTTGAGGAACGAGTTGACTGTTGCACCACATACCGGCCCGATTGTAGAAAGCCCCGCGCTCCCGGCCGCGCAGGAAAGCCCTCGCACGCAAAGCCCTCGCATCTGGCACTGGCAAGGCGAGGAAGACACCGCCGCCTTCGCGCAGGCGCTGGCCGCCCAGCAACCCTTGCTGGCCAACGCCTTCCTCACCCTGCACGGCGACCTGGGCGCGGGCAAGACCACGCTCGTGCGCCACCTGCTGCGTGCTTTGGGGGTGCAGGGTCGCATCAAGAGCCCCACCTATGCCGTGGTGGAGCCGCACGAGGCCCCGGGCCTGGCACCGCACGCCACCACGGTCTGGCACTTCGACTTCTACCGCTTCGACGACCCGCGCGAGTGGGAGGATGCCGGATTCAGGGACATTTTTGCCAACCCGGGCCTCAAGGTGGCAGAATGGCCGGAAAAGGCTGCAGCGCTGACCCCGCCTGCCGACCTTGCTATACACATTGAAGCAATTGACGACACCGAAAGGCAAGTCACCGTGCATGCACACACCGCCGCCGGCCACCGGCTGCTGCAAGGACTCTGAACGAATGAACCTGCCCGCCCGCCCGGCGCCCCGCCAACCGTCTCGCCGCACCCTGCTGCAGACGGGCAGCCTGGTGCTTTTGCTGGGCACACAGCAGATCGCGCGCGGCGCCACCATCCTGGCAGTGCGCGTCTGGCCCGCCCCCGAGTACACGCGCGTAACCATCGAATCCGATGGCAAGCTGGTGGCCAAACAGTTCTTCGTGACCACGCCGCCGCGCCTGGCGGTGGATATCGAAGGCATCGACCTGAGCCCCGAGCTGCGCGAGCTGGTGGCCAAGGTCAAGCCCGACGACCCGAACATCGCCGGAATCCGCGTGGGCCAGAACGCGCCCAACGTGGTGCGCCTGGTGGTGGACTTGAAGCAGCCCGCCATGCCCCAGGTGTTCACCCTGCCCCCGGTGGCCGCCTACCAGCACCGCCTGGTGTTCGACCTGTACCCTGCCGAGCCTGTGGACCCGCTGGAGGCCCTGATCGCCGAGCGCCTGCGCGATACCACGGGTGGCCGCGCAGCGCCCCCCGTGGCCGCTGCAGCCGTGCGCCCCCCTGCCGCCGCACCGACCCCGCCAACCGACCCGCTGGGCGACCTGATCGCCCAGCACGCCAACCGCCCTGGCCCGGCCCCTGCCCCGCCGCCCGTGGCGGCAGAGCCGCCTGCGCCCGTGGTGGCAGCCGCCCCGCCGGCCAAAGGCGGCGGCAACCGCGCCACGTCCACGCAGACCGACCGCATCATCATCGTTGCACTGGACCCCGGGCACGGTGGCGAGGACCCCGGCGCCATCGGGCCCGGCGGCACGCGCGAGAAGGACGTGGTGCTGCGCGTGGCCCACCTGCTGCGCGACCGCATCAACGCCACCACAGTGGGCGGCAATCCCATGCGCGCTTTTCTCACGCGCGATGGCGACTTCTTCGTGCCCCTGGGCACGCGCGTGGAAAAGGCCCGCCGCGTGCAGGCCGACCTGTTCGTGAGCATCCACGCCGATGCCTTCACCACGCCCGCGGCACGCGGTGCCAGCGTGTTCGCGCTGAGCCAGAGCGGCGCATCGAGCACGGCCGCGCGCTGGCTGGCGAACAAGGAGAACCAGGCTGACCTGGTGGGCGGCCTGAACGTGCAGAGCCAGGACCGCCACGTGCAGCGCATGCTGCTGGACATGAGCACCACGGCGCAGATCAACGACAGCCTGAAACTCGGAAGCGTGCTGCTGGGCGAAATCGGCAACATGGCCAAGTTGCACAAGCCGCGCGTGGAACAGGCCGGCTTTGCCGTGCTCAAGGCGCCCGACATCCCCAGCGTGCTGGTGGAGACCGCCTTCATCAGCAACCCCGAGGAAGAGGCCAAGCTGCGCAGCAGCGCCTACCAGGTGCAGCTGGCCGACGCACTGATGCGCGGCATCACCCGCTACTTTGCCAAGAACCCGCCGCTGGCGCGCAGCCGCTCGGTGTAGTCCATTGCCCTCTTCGCCCGTGCATGGCTTGCCTCATGCAGCCTTAGCAGGCACAGTGGGAGCCACAGCCCCCACGACAACGGTGAAGGAGAAGACATGGCACTGCCCCACGCACAGTCCGGAGAAGTGGCCAGCGTGCGCCCCCTGGGGGCGCAACTGTCCAGCGCCACCACCTCGGCCATCCTCAAGGCCGGCCAACTGGAGGTGATGCGCGTGGTGCTGCCCGCAGGCAAGGCCATGCGCGAGCACCAGACCCAGGGCGAGGCCACCGTGCAGTGCCTGGAAGGCGCTGTGGAGTTCCACGCCGGCGATTCGGTGCAACTGCTGCAGCCCGGCGACTTCGTTCATCTGGCGCCCCGCTCACCGCACGCGCTCAAGGCGGTCAAGGACTCCTCGGTGCTGCTGACGATCTGCCTGCTGCCAGGATGACCATCAAGGTCACGCCAGGCGGAAAACGCTCACGATCTCGGCTAGGCGCGCGGCCTGGTGCTTGAGGCTGTCGGCTGCCGCTGCGCTCTGCTCTACCAGCGCCGCGTTCTGCTGGGTCACCTGATCGAGCTGGGTCACGGCCTCGCCGACCTGGCCGATGCCGATGGTCTGCTCGCCCGTGGCGCTGGAGATCTCGGCGATCAGGTCGCTCACACGCTGCACCTGGGCCACGATGTCTTGCATGCTGGCGCCGGCATCGGCCACTAGACGGGTGCCATTGTCCACGCGCTCTGCACTGGCGCCGATCAGGCCCTTGATCTCCTTGGCAGCCTCGGCGCTGCGTCCGGCCAGGCTGCGCACTTCACTGGCAACCACCGCGAACCCACGCCCCTGCTCGCCAGCCCTTGCCGCTTCAACGGCCGCATTGAGCGCCAGTATGTTGGTCTGGAAGGCGATGCCGTCGATGACGCTGATGATGTCGGTGATCTTCTTGGAGGCCACCGAAATGTCCTGCATGGTGGCCACCACCTGGCCCACCACCTCGCCGCCCTTGACCGCCGCCTGCGATGCGGTGCCGGCCAGCGTGGCCGCCTTGCGCGCCGTGTCGGCATTGTTCTTCACGGTGCTGGTGATTTCTTCCATCGAGGCAGCGGTCTCTTCCAGGTTGCTGGCCTGTTCCTCGGTGCGCTGGCTCAGGTCGGCGTTGCCCATGGCGATCTCGCTGGAGCCGGTGGCAATGGAGTCGCTGCTCTGGCGCACGGCACCCACGATGCGCACCAGCGAGGTCTGCATGTGCTGCATGGCCTGCGTCATCTCGGCCACCTCCCCGCGCCCCTGCACGGCGATGTGCTGCGACAGGTCCCCCTCACCGATGTTGCGCGCCACTACAGCCACCCCTTGCAGCGAAGCGCGGATGCGCTGCACCACCACCCAGGACAGCAGCATCAGCAGTGCCAGGCCCGCCACGCCAGCCACCAGCACCGTGGTGCGGTAGGAGCGGATAAGGTCCGAAGCCTCGGCGGCCTGGGCGGCCGAGCGCTGGACCTGGTAGGCCACCATCTTGTCGGCCACCGCGTTGTACTGGTTGACCACCGGGACAAAGGTCGACAGGGCGAACGACTTGGCAGCCGCCATGTCGCCCCCCTTCTTGATCGCCAGGGCCTTGTCGCGCGTTTCCAGGTAAGGCTTGCGCACCGCAGCCAATTCCTCCTGGATGCGCAGGCCCTCGGGGCTGGTCTCCAGCTCGGTATAGCGCTTTTGCACCTGCGAGGTGTCGGCCGTGGTGGCTGCGATCGGGTCCTTGAAGAAATTCTGCAGGTCGTCGCCATCGGATTGCACGACCGAGAACACGCGCGTGGAATTGACCGCAATGTTGCTGCGCCAGCGCAGCGCCAGTTGCAGGCGCTCCACCTGCTCACTGGCCAGGTGGTCCACCGTGGCACCCAGGTGCTGCACGCGCACCAGGCTGAGCGCCAGCACGACGACGAGCACAGCCGCC
This sequence comes from Acidovorax sp. A1169, assembly GCF_030704685.1. Classification (GTDB taxonomy): domain Bacteria; phylum Pseudomonadota; class Gammaproteobacteria; order Burkholderiales; family Burkholderiaceae_C; genus Acidovorax. The sequence continues at coordinate 7,128 of NZ_JAUZDX010000016.1, read as the reverse complement.
GCCAGGGCCACGACCAGGCTGATCTGCTGGGCCACCGTGAGTTGGCCTCCCCAGGTGCTGTTGCTGCGGGGCAATGGAAGTGCGGGGTTGTCCATGACGTGTCTCCTTGCTTGTTATGGCCGCGTTGGCAGCGGCAACGTGTTCTGCTGGAATGAACGCTGCATGATCCCTCTCCGGGCATCGATTGGCAATCGAAACGAGTTTCGCGTGCCCCTCGTGCAACGCTTATGGGGACACGATACCCGGACAGGGTCCTACAGCCGCTGCCCTCGGGTACCTACACCGCAGAAACGCCTGGCGCGTGACAGTAGAGGCACAGGTCGAACACCGAAAGCCCAGGGGCTTTTGAACTTCAAGGCCTGACTCCACCCACCGCAAAGGAATCCGCCATGACCACCACCCTTCGAACCCTTCTTGTCGCCGCTTCCGCCACTGCCGCGCTGGCAATGGGCGGTTGCGCCTCCAACCCCTCCAACGCACAGGTCGGCACCGGTGTCGGTGCCGTAGTCGGCGGTGTTGCCGGCAACGCCATCTTCGGTGGCCCAGTAGGAACCATCGGCGGTGCCGCTGCCGGGGCCCTGGTGGGCCACGAAATCGGCGAAGACCGCGACCAACGCAACTACCATCGCCGTTAAACCCAGTTCAGGGGGGGCTCTGCCCCCTACCATGCACAAAGCGCCGCCATCTCGCGATGGGCGGCGCTTTGCGCATGGGTGCATGGGATCAGGCTATGGCCTTGGCCTTGCGCCCGGCCCGCCAGGCGCCAAAGATCGCGATCAGCCCGGGGATGAAGATCATGGCCCAGATGATCTTGTCCAGGTTCTCCTTGACCCAGGCGAAGTTGCCGAAAAAGTAGCCTGCCGTGGCGATGCCCAGCACCCACAGCAGCGCGCCACCCACATTGAACGCCGTGAACTTGCTGCGCGACATCTCGGCCACGCCGGCCACGAAGGGCGCAAAGGTGCGGATGAAGGGCATGAAGCGCGCGATCACGATGGTGACGCCGCCGTAGCGCTCGTAGAACTCATGGGCCTGGTTGAACGCCCGGCGGTTGAACCAGCGCGAGTCCTCCCACTGGAAGACCTTGGGCCCGAAATAGCGGCCGATGGAGTAGTTGCACTGGTCCCCGAGGATGGCGGCCACGATCAGCACCGCGCAGGCCAGTGGAAAGTTCATGAGCCCCGCACCGCACAGCGCGCCCACGATGAACAGCAGCGAGTCGCCGGGCAGGAAGGGCATGACCACGACACCCGTCTCGACGAAGACGATGATGAACAGCAGGGCATAGACCCAGGGTCCGTAGTTCTGCACGAACATCTCGAGGTACTTGTCCACGTGCAGGATGAAGTCGATCAGGAAGGTGATGAGTTCCATGGGGTCCGAGGCTGTTGAGGGCAGCGCGCATTATCCCCACCGGCATCCAGCCCCTGCCGGCAAGTCCCCACGGCAACCGGACCTAAAATCCGCACGGTGACTTCCAACGCCCTCCCCTCCCCCGCAGCCGAACCCTCCGCCCGTCGTCCCATCCGCGACCTGCCCGATGAGCTGATCAGCCAGATCGCGGCCGGCGAGGTGGTCGAGCGCCCCGCCTCAGTGGTGCGCGAGCTGGTGGACAACGCGCTGGACGCTGGCGCCACCCAGGTCACCGTGCGCCTGTCTGCCGGCGGCGTGCGCCTGATCACCGTGGAAGACGACGGCGGCGGCATTCCGCAGGACGAGCTGCCCGTGGCACTGCGCCGGCATGCAACGAGCAAGATCACCAACCTCACGGACCTGGAAACCGTGGCCACCATGGGCTTTCGCGGCGAGGCCCTGGCCGCCGTGGCCTCGGTGTCCGAGATGTCGCTGCTGTCGCGACCGGCCAGCCAGGCCACGGCCTTTCTGCTCGATGCGCGCAGCGGCGAACTGCGCCCTGCGGCGCGTGCCACGGGCACCACGGTGGAAGTCAAGGAACTGTTCTTTTCCACCCCCGCGCGGCGCAAGTTTCTCAAGACCGACTCCACGGAGCTCGCGCACTGCATCGAATCCGTGCGCCGCCATGCGCTGGCCCGGCCCGACGTGGGCTTTGCCATCTGGCACGAGGGCAAGCTGGTCGAGCAGTGGCGCGCCACCTTCGTGCCCGGCCAGGGCAGCGATGCGCAGGATGCGCTGGCCCGGCGCCTGTCCGACGTGCTGGGCGAGGACTTCGTGACCCAATCGGTGGCCGTGCATCACCGCTCGGGTGCCGTCACCGTGACCGGCCGCGCCGGCCTGCCCGATGCGGCACGCTCTCGCGCCGACCACCAGTACTGCTATGTAAACGGCCGCTTCGTGCGCGACAAGGTGCTCACGCACGCGGCGCGCAGTGCGTATGAAGACGTGCTGCACGGCCACAAGCAGCCGGTGTACGCGCTGTACGTGGAGATCGACCCGGCCCGCGTGGACGTGAACGTGCACCCCACCAAGATCGAGGTGCGCTTTCGGGACAGCCGCGAGGTGCACCAGGCCGTTCGCCACGCCGTGGAGAATGCCCTGGCCGCGCCCCGCGCTGCCGCATTGGCTGCAGCCGCCCTGGCCGCAGAAACGGCCCCTGCGGCCACCGAACAAGCCCCCTTCACCCTGGCCAGGACGCAGCTGCCTGACTGGCGCGCCCAGTCGGCCATGCGTTTCGAGGAACCCGGGGGCCACCGCGTGACGGACCTGCAGGCGCTGTGGGGCACGCCGCCAAACGCCACACCGGCACCGTTCGCCGGTGTCGACAGCCCTGCGGCGCAGGCCGATGCCGCAGTCGCCGAGCGCGCTGTGTTCAGCCCCGCCAACCTGGCGGCGACAACGCCTTCCGCCCCGCTGCCCCAGCGCACCGCAGGCGACGCCCCCCTGCCCGTGGGCCGCGATGGCCAGGAATCCGCCTGGCCCCTGGGCCGGGCCGTGGCGCAGTTGCATGGCGTCTACATCCTGGCCGAGAACGCGCAGGGCATGGTCATTGTGGACATGCACGCCGCCCACGAGCGCATCGTCTACGAGCGCCTGAAATCCCAGGTGGACAGCGGCGCGCGCATTGCCAGCCAGCCCCTCTTGATCCCCGCCACCTTCGCCGCCACGCCCGAAGAGGTGGCCACGGCAGAGGCCTCGGTGGACGTGCTGGCGATGCTGGGCCTGGAGGTAGTGCCCTTCTCGCCCAAGACCCTGGCCGTGCGCGCCGTGCCCACCACTTTGGCCCAGGGCGATGCGGTGGAGCTGGCGCGCAGCGTGCTGGCCGAGCTGGCCGCGCACGACGCCACCACCGTGGTTCAACGCGCGCGCAACGAGATTCTGGGCACCATGGCCTGCCATGGTGCCGTACGCGCCAACCGACGGCTCACCATCGACGAGATGAACGCCCTGCTGCGCCAGATGGAAACCACTGACCGATCCGACCAGTGCAACCATGGCCGCCCCACTTGGCGCCAGCTGTCCATGCGCGAGCTGGACGGGTTGTTCCTGCGCGGGCGGTAGCCTCGTAACGTGTCCCCGAACGCAGGCCTTGCGCCTGCATAGCCAACGGAGCAGGCCCGACCGGCGCGCTCCGCAGCCAACCCCACGACCACCATGCGCAGCCACCAACCACCCCCAGGCATTCACCGACTCCCCCGCCGAGCCCGCTGGTGGGGCACCGCCGCCGCCCTGGCCATGGTGCTGCCCGCAGAGGCCGGGCGACCGCTGAGCGTGGATGATGCGGGCGTCGCAGAACAGGGAGCAGGCCAGCTGGAAGCATGGTGGGAAGGCTCCCGTGGCACCAGGGGCAGCGCCTACCTCGCCCCGGCCTATTCGCCCCTGGCGGGGGTGGAACTGGGTAGTCTGCTGGCACGCGACTACGTGGGCCACACCACCCTGCAGGGCCTGCAGGCCAAATGGCTGTGGAGCCCGTCGCAGGAGCTGGGTTGCAACGCCGCCAGCAGTGTCGGGCTACTGCACGCACGCCACGCCGCCGGCAGCACCCTGGCACTGAACCTGATCGGAACCTGCGCCACCACCTGGGGGGCCCTGCACGCCAACCTGGGCGCACTGCGCATGCCACAGCGTCACTGGACTCCCGCCTGGGGCTTCGCCGTGGAGCACCCACTCGGCCCCGTCACCGTGCATGCCGAAGCCTTCGGCCAGCGCGGCAGCGCCCCCACCTTCCAGGCAGGCGCCCGCTGGGAATGGACGCCGCAGTGGCAAATCGACGGCAGCATGGGCCGACAGCAGGGGCGCACGCTGCTAAGCGTGGGTTTGCGGCGCGGTTTCTGACAGAGGCGCCCCCGCACCAAGAAAAAAGCCCGCACGTGGCGGGCTTTCCTGGCTCAGAGCCAACGCAACACAGCTCAGTTGTCGCGAGCTGCTTTCGCCTGGTCGGGGAAGTCGCTGAACAGGCCGTCCACACCCAGGTTGAAGAACAGCTTGTACTCGGCCTTGGGGTCGCCCTTGAAGTCCGAGGCGAGCTGCTTGGGCTCGCTGCGGAAGGTGTAGGGGTGCACGAACAGGCCCTCGGCGTGGGCGTTCTTCACCACATCTGTCGGGGGCATCATCACGCGGTCGCGGTTGTCGATGATGCCGTCGCCGTTCAGGTCGTCGGCCTTGCCGTCGTTGTTGGCATCCACCTGCTTCGAAGGAATCAGGTACGGTTTCCAGGGGCCGATGCCGTCGGCGTAGGTCTTCACTTCCTTCAGGCCGGCCGGGGTCAGCAGGCTGGCGAAGGTGCGGGCATCGCCGGCCACGGCGAAGTCGTACGGCTTGTCGTAAGGGGCCACCAGCGACATGCTGCCGTCGGCCTTCACGTCGTCCGCGTCGACCAGTTGCACCAGGCGCACCTGGGTCTTGCTGCGCAGGTACTTGAGGTTGGACACCTCGAACGACTGGATGATCACCGGCGAGTTCTTGGCCGTGTAGCCGTTCTTGGCCAGGATGGACAGCAGGCGGTCTTCGAGCGCCAGGTTCAGGCCCACATGGTAGGTGGGGTGCTTGGTTTCGGGGTAAATGCCCACCGTGCGGCCAGCCTTGGCACCTTCGGTCTTTGCCAGTTCCACCACTTCTTCGAACGTCGGAATCTGGAATTTGCCGTTGTTGGACTGGTCGCGGTCGGCCATGGGCTGCACGGCGCGCAGCGTCTTGATCTCGGCCAGGGTGAAGTCGCTGGCAAACCAGCCTTCCTCCTTCAGGCCGTCCACGGTCTTCTGGGTCTTGCGGCTGGCGAACTCTGCGCGCTGCGAAACGTCGGTGGTGGCCGTGATGTTGGGCTCATGGCGCGCGATGAGCACACCATCCTTGGTGGCCACGAGATCGGGCTCGACGAAGTCTGCGCCCAGTTCGATGGCGCGGCGGTAGCTCTCCAGCGTGTGCTCGGGCAGGTAGCCGCTGGCGCCGCGGTGGCCCACGACCAGGGGGGTGGCGCCATTGAGCGTGGGGTACTTGGAATCGTTGTCGCCACCGCAGGCCGTGAGTGCCACGGCGGCCAAAAGGGCCAATGAACCGGCTTTCGCACCAGTAATTTGCATCGTCTTCTCCTCGTTTTGTGGATTGGAATCGCCGAACTGTGGGGCCGGCTTGTGACAAGACCGTGACGCCCCATTACAGGGCATTTCAGCCATCAAAGCCAGGGATTGCGCACCACATTGAAGCAATACAGCCGTCATAATCCCCACAATTGTGCATTTGCACGCATGAGTTCATGACTTTTTAACATAACCCGCAGGTCTGGCCATTTCCGCCGGGCCTTTTCCTCCTCCCTGAAGAAAGCCTTTCTCTGATATGAAGTACGAGTCCGCTGGCAGTTTCCTTGCGCAAGTGGCGCAGCGCAACCCCCATCAACCCGAGTTTTTGCAAGCTGTCACAGAAGTCATGGAGAGCCTGTGGCCCTTCATCGCGCAGCATCCGCGCTATGCCGAGCACGGCCTGCTGGAGCGCTTGGTGGAGCCCGAGCGCGTAGTGATGTTCCGCGTCTCCTGGGTGGACGACCATGGCACGGTGCAGGTGAACCGCGGTTACCGCATCCAGCACAGCATGGCGATAGGCCCGTACAAGGGGGGTTTGCGCTTTCACCCCTCGGTGAACCTGTCGGTGCTCAAGTTCCTGGCGTTCGAGCAGACCTTCAAGAACGCCCTGACCACCCTGCCCATGGGCGGCGGCAAGGGCGGATCGGACTTCGATCCCAAGGGCAAGAGCCCCGGGGAGGTGATGCGCTTTTGCCAGGCCTTCGTTTCGGAACTGTTCCGCCACGTGGGCGCGGACACCGACGTGCCGGCTGGCGACATCGGCGTGGGCGGGCGCGAGGTGGGCTTCATGGCCGGCATGATGAAGAAGCTCAGCAACCGGGCCGACTGCGTGTTCACGGGCAAGGGCCTGTCGTTTGGCGGCTCGCTGGTGCGCCCCGAAGCCACGGGTTACGGCACGGTGTACTTCGCGGCCGAGATGCTCAAGCAAAAGGGCCGCAGCTTTGACGGCCTGCGCGTGTCGGTCTCCGGCTCGGGCAACGTGGCGCAGTACGCGGTGGAAAAGGCGCTGGAGCTGGGCGCCAAGGTGGTCACGGTGTCCGACTCCAGCGGCACCATCGTCGACGAGGAAGGCTTCACCACGGAGAAGCTCGCCATTCTGATGGACGTGAAGAACCACCACTATGGGCGCGTGGCCGACTACGCGGCCCGCACCGGCGCGAAGTTCGAGGCTGGCATGCGCCCCTGGCACGTGCCGGTGGACGTGGCCCTGCCCTGCGCCACGCAGAACGAGCTGGACGCCAGCGACGCGGCCGTGCTGATCAAGAACGGCGTCATCTGCGTGGCCGAAGGCGCCAACATGCCCTCGACCATCGAGGCCGCCAAGGCCTTCGAAGCGGCGGGCGTGCTGTACGCACCCGGCAAGGCCAGCAACGCGGGTGGCGTGGCAACTTCCGGGCTGGAGATGAGCCAGAACGCGGCCCGCCTGTCCTGGCCGCGCGAGGAAGTGGACGCGCGCCTGCTGCAGATCATGCAGGGCATCCATGCCGCCTGCCTGCGCTACGGCAAGCGCGCCGACGGCAGCGTGAGCTATGTGGACGGGGCCAATGTGGCAGGCTTCGTGAAGGTGGCCGACGCGATGCTGGCGCAGGGCGTGGTGTAACCATCAACGGCATCCAAAATTCCGCCAAAAGCGGGAAAT
>NZ_JAUZDX010000015.1 GCF_030704685.1 Acidovorax sp. A1169 | reverse complement strand
CTCAAAAGAAGGTAGGTGCGCCGCCGGGCGCACACCCCGGCCTCCGACGCCAGCAAAGGCATGCGGCAGCCATCGATATCAGTCCATCAGCCCTTCACGGGTGGAATCCGATAGTGGTACTGATAGACCTCGCCAAACCCCAGCCCCGCATACAACCGCTGAGCCACCCCATTGACTGCCCGCACCTGCAGATAAGCCGACCCAGCCCCCACATCGCACCCCCACTGCAGCAGCGCGCGCACCAGAACACTGCCATGGCCCCGCCCGCGCAGGGCAGGATCCACCACGATGTCATAGAGCCCGATGGCCCCCCGTTCAAGCACCGCCAGCCCGAAGCCGATGGTTCGACCTGCGCCGTCATGCAGGGTGGCAAAGGCGCAGGGCAGGGCGATCGCATGCACCATGGCATGGTGGACCGCGTGGTTCTGGGCCTGCACACCATTGGCTGCGGCAAAGCCATCCAGCCATGCGGCCGTGGGGGTGGTTTCGATCTGCACGCACGCATGGGCCTGCGCCGCATCCAGCCCGGTGGTTGCCATGACCAAAGATGGATCGAAGTACGTGTAGCCTGCATCGGCCAGTTCCTGGTTCGCTGCGGCAGGCGCCAATGGCGATATGCGGAAGACCGGCGGCAGGCCGTGGCGGGAATACAGCGCCTCGGCCGCGTCGCGCACACCGCTGAAGGATGCGCCGGCCTCGATGGCATTCACCGAATTGGCGCGCTTGGTGAAGCCGCCCGACAGCCGAAACACCCAGCCGGCCTGCAACACGCTCTGGCGCGCGGGCCAGGCATTGAAGGAGCGTTCTTCGAGGGCGCGGATGGTCTCGGGGCTTGCGCGATTGCTGGGGGCGGGGGTGGCCAGGGGCACTGCAAAAGACATGCCCATTTATACCAACCGCTGGCGACCGCGCTATGACCCGAGCCGGATGCCCACGATGCCCGCAAACACCAGCCCCGCAGCCACGATGCGCCCCGGCCCCACGCGCTCCTTGAGCAGCCAGGCCGAGACCAGCGCCACCAGCAGCACGCTGGTCTCGCGCAAGGCGGACACCTGGCCCATGGGTGCGCGGGCCAGGGCCCATACGGCGGTCCAGTAGGCACCCATCTGCATGGTGCCGGCGGCAGCGCACAGCCAGAGGGCACGGCGGTCCACCGCGAAGGCGCGCCGCCCCTTCCACCCCAGCACGATGAGGGCCGTGGCAATGCCATCGCCCAGCGTGATGAGGACGGCGAAACCAATGGCCGAGCCGGACTGCCGGGCGCCAAGCGCATCCACCACGGTGTAAGCCGCGATCAGCGCGCCGGTGAGCAGCGCGTAGCCCACTGCCTTGCGGCTGCTGCCGTTGCCCGCAGAGGCCTTGGGCAGTGCCAGCGAGAGCACCCCGGCGCACAGGCACAGCACGCCCATCAGAGCACCCGCCCCGGGCGACTCATTGGCAAACAGGGCGCCCCCGGCCATCACCATCACCGGCGCAGAACCGCGCGCGATGGGGTAGACCTGCCCCAGGTCGCCATGGTTGTAAGCCATGGGCAGTGCGAAGTGGTACGCCGTATGGATGGCGATGGACGCGCCCAGCAGCAGCCAGCTCTCGGGCCCGGGCCAGGCTACCCAGGGCAGCACCAGCAGCGACAGCGCACTGCCGATGAGCGTGGTGATGGCCATGGCGGTGATGCGGTCGCCGCCGATCTTGATGGCGCTGTTCCAGCCGGCATTGAGGACTGCGGACAGCAGCACGATGAGAAAAACGTCGTTGGTGATCATCGGGGCATGGTGCTTTTGCCCCAAACATCTGTAAAGTTGAATTCAATGACTGCTGAATTCAGGATTGCTGATGCGTAACCTCAACCTCGACCAGGTGCAGACCCTGATCGCGATTGCCGACCTGGGCACCTTGGCCGCCGCAGCGCAGGCGCTGCACCTGGCGCCGCCCACGGTGAGCCTGCACATCAGCGAGCTGGAGTCGCGCCTGGGTGCCGCGCTGGTGGTGCGCGGGCGCCGGCAGGCCAGCCTGACGCCTGCGGGCGCGGCCCTGGTGGCCGGTGGCCGCCGGCTGCTGGCGGGTGCCGACGAGGTGGTGGAGCAAGTGCGCCGCCGTGCCCAGGGGCTGGAGGGGCTGGTGCGGCTGGGCACCACGGCGGGCGTCAGCGCGCACCTGCTGCCGCGCCTGCTCGACGTGCTGGCGCGCCAGAGCCCGGGGGTGGATGTGGCGCTCGACGTGCTCGGTTCCGCCGAGGCCATGGCCCGCCTGGCGGCGGGCACGCTGGACTTGGCCATCGTCGCCCTGCCGCAGGCCACCGCCGGCCAGGTGCAGGTGGTTCATTGGCGCAGCGACCCCATGGTGGCGCTGCTGCCGCCGGGCTGGGAGGCGCCCGAGCGCATCAGCGCCGAATGGCTGGCCGCCCACCGCTGGATGTCGTTCGGCCCGGCCACGCAGATGTACCGCCTGATCGCGGCCTGGTTCGCACAGGCCGGGCTCAGCCCGCGGCCGCGCCTGGAGCTGAACCACCCCCTGGCCCTGCGCAGCCTGGTGGCTGCTGGGCAGGGTGCCGCCGTGCTGCCGCTGGAGCAGGCTGACGTGACAGGGGGCGACCCCGACAACACGGGCCTGCAGGTGTGCCCCCTGCATCCACCGCTGCTGCGGCAATTGGGGCTGGCGCGCCGCGCCAGTGAGGGCCACGATGCGGCCATTCAAAGCGTGTTGAAGGCGCTGGAGTCGTTTGCTTCGTCCTAGAGGTGGCGGTAGAAGTAGGTCGTGCTGCACAGTGCGCCATCGGGCATCAGCGCGTAGTCGGGCACCACGCCCACGCGCTGCCAGCCCGCGCGCTCGTATAGGCGCTCGGCATCGCCGCCGGTCACAGTGTCCAGCACCAGCACGCGCTTGCCTGCGCTGCGCGCTGCGTCGTCCACGGCGGCCATCAGGCGCTGGGCCACGCCGCGGCGGCGGGCCTTGCGGTGCACAAGCATCTTGGCCACGTCGGCGCGGTGGGGCTGGTTGTCGGGCATGGCGGTGATGAGCTGCACGGTGCCGACAATGCCCTCGGCGCCGTCCTCTGCCACCAGCAGCACGCGCTCGTTGCGCGCCACGCCCTCGGCCACGCCGCGCCAGAAAGCCAGGGCCTTGTCGCGTGGCAGCGGCGCCATGAAGCTCACCGACGCGCCGCCATGTACGCAGTCGATCAGTACCTCGGCCAGGGCTTCGGCGCTGGCGGCGGCCTCGTTGGCGCCCAGGCGGCGCACGGTGATGGGGGTGTCGGTGGTGGCATTCATGGGGTTCTCCTGGTGGGGGCGGGTGAAGGGAAGGGCAGGGTGGCCAGCGCCACCAGATAGCGCGCGTCCTGCGGCGTGCGGTTGTGGAACACGATGGGTTGGTTCAGCCGCATGGCCAGGCAGTCGCCCGCCTGCAGGTGCCAGGTGGTCTCGCCCACACTGAGGTCCATGGCGCCTTCGATCAACCAGACCTGCTGGTGGATGTCGGCCTCGTGCACGGCCGAATCCAGCGCCACGCGCCGGCCCGCAGGGAACACCACCTCCACCAGTTGCAGCGGCGACGGCGCAGGCGGCGAGAGCCGGCGCCGCACATAGCCGGAGGCCGGGTCCTGCCACACGGGCTGGTCGGCCGCGCGGATCAGGGGCGAGGGCGGTTCGGCCGCCTGGGCACTTGCAACATCGAAGAACGAGGCCAATGCCACGCCCAGGCCAATGGCCAGCTTGTCGAGCACGGCGGCCGTGGGGCTGCTCTGGCCACGCTCGATCAACGAGATGTTGGAGCGGCTCACGCCGCTGCGCTCGGCCAGCGCTTCGAGGGAGTAGCCGCGTGCGTCGCGCAGTTCGCGCAAACGCTGGGCAATGCGGGTGTGGATGTCCATGATTCCAGTTTAATGGATTTTTATTCCATTATGTTGGAATGGTGCGCACACATCCCATCCGTACGCTTCGCGGTGATACTTGGCGGAACTGTCCACAGAACATTGAAGGAGACACCGTGACCACGACGCTGCCGTTCCAACCGCTCGATGCCGACCTGCTGGCCCGTGCCTTGCCCCTGCTCGACGAGGAGTGGCTGGCCCGCGACGCCGACCTGGCCCCCGTGCTGCCCACTGTGCTGGCGCGCAACGTGGGGCAGGACTGGCACAAGGCGGGCACCTTCCGCCATCACCTGGTGGGCGTGGCGCGTTCGCTGGCCATGTGGCAGCAGCCGCGCGACGTGCGCCTCCTGGGCCTGCTGCACAGTGTGTACGGCAATGCCTTCGTGGACCTGGTGAAGTTCGACCCCGCCAAGGAGCGCGCCCGCGTGCGCGAGATCGCAGGCGAATCGGCCGAGCACCTGGTCTACCTGTTCTGCACCCAGTCGCGCACGCAGTTCGTGCAGCGCGTGCTGGCCGGCGCGCTGGAGGCCGATGGCAGCCTGGTGCTCGAAAAGGACGGCCAGCCCCATGTGCTCACGCCCTACGAGGTGGCGGCCTTCATCATCGTGAGCATGGCCGACACCATCGAGCAGTGGTTCAGCTGGCAGGACGATATCTACTCGCGCTTTCCCACTGTGCAGCAGCGCCCGCAGGCCGTGCACTGGGCGGCCTCGCTCTGGCCCGGCCCCATGCGGCCCAGCGGGCGCATGGTGAGCCAGATCAATGCGCTGGGGCTGGCGCTGCAGCACCCGGGCCTGAAGGGCCTGCTGCCCACGCCGCCCGTATTCAACGACTGCACCGCCGCACTGTCGGCGACCGACGAGGCGGCCGCCACCTCGCTGTACTGGTCGGTGATCCAGCAGGACCAGCCGCTGGCCGACCTGGACGTGGCCACTGCCGTGCTCGAGAGCGCGGTGCGCCACAACCCCTGGGTGGGCGAGCCGCAGATGGTGCTGGCCCAGCTCTACCTGTCCGCTGGCCGCAATGCCGATGCCGCTTCCGCTGCCTCCAGCGCGCTGCAGCAGTTCAGCGCCTGGGGCAACTCCTGGGACAAGCGCGTGCAGTGGGATGCCTGGGTGGCATGGACGCGCATCCTGCAGCAATCGGCCACCGAGGGCACCTGGCCCGAGCGGCTGGACAAACTCAACAACGTAGCGCTGAGGGTTTGAGGGGCAGGGCGGTTGACGCTTGCTGACGTCTTTATATCAATTGAACCTAAGGTAATTAAAAGTTATTCTTTTGAGTTTTAAAGGGCAAACCCTATAGTGGAAACATCTCATAACGAAAGGTGTTTTCCGTGAACAAGCGCTCCCTCCTGCAATCCGCTCTCGCCCTGGCCCTCGCCACCGGTTTCGCCACGGGCGCCATGGCGCAGGACAAGCCCCTGAAGATCGGCGTGACCGGCGGCCCGCACGCGCAGATCTTCGAAGTGGTCAAGAAGGTCGCCGAGAAGGACGGCCTGAAGATCCAGGTCGTCGAGTTCAGCGACTACGTGCAGCCCAATGCGGCCCTGGCCTCGGGCGACCTCGACGCCAACAGCTACCAGCACAAGCCCTACCTGGACAACCAGGTCAAGGACCGTGGCTACAAGATCGTGCCCGTGGGCTACACCGTCAACTTCCCCATCGGCCTGTACTCCAAGAAGGTCAAGAAGCTCGAAGACCTGAAAGAAGGTGCCAAGTTCGGCATCCCCAACGACCCGACCAACGGCGGCCGTGTGCTGCTGGTGCTGCAGGACAAGGGCCTGATCAAGCTGCGCGAGGGCTCCGACCTCAAGGCCACGCCGCTGGACGTGGTGAGCAACCCCAAGAAGATCAAGTTCGTGGAACTCGATGCCGCGCAGCTGCCCCGCTCGCTCGACGACCTGGACGCCTCGGCCATCAACACCAACTTCGCGCTGTCGGCCGGCCTGAACCCGGGCAAGGATGCGATTGCGCAAGAAAATGCCAAGAGCCCTTATGTCAACCTGATCGCCGTGCGCGAAGTCGACAAGGACAAGCCCTGGGTCGCCAAGCTCGTAAAGGCCTACCACTCTGAGGAAGTGCGCAAGTTCATCCAGACCGAGTTCAAGGGATCGGTCCTGCCAGGCTTCTGAGCTTGGCAAGCGAAGGGGCGGCCAGGTGCCGCCCTTTTTCATTGGCGACCGCCTCGCCGGGGCCGCGCGCTTCATCCGCCTGCCGACACAAACAATAGAGACACTCCATGAACTTCCAGCAACTGCGGTCCGTGCGTGAGACCGTGCGCTGCGGCTTCAACCTGACCGAGGTGGCGAACATCCTCTACACCTCGCAGCCGGGCGTGAGCCGCCAGATCCGCGAGCTGGAGGAAGAGCTGGGCATCGAGATCTTCGTGCGCGCCGGCAAGCGGCTCACGGGCCTCACGCCGCCGGGCGAGGCCGTGCTGCCCATCGTGGAGCGCCTGCTGCACGACGCCGACAACCTGCGCCGCGCTGGGCAGGACTACAGCGCCAGCCATGAGGGGCGCCTGTCGATTGCCGCCACCCATTCGCAGGCGCGCTATGCGCTGCCGCAGGTGGTGCGCGATTTTCGCGCCATGTTCCCGCAGGTCTCGCTGCACCTGCACCAGGGCTCCCCCAAGCAGGTGGCCGAGATGCTGCTCAGCGGCGAGGCCGACATCGGCGTGGCCACCGAGGCGCTGGCGCACTACGACGCATTGGTCACCCTGCCGTGCTACCGCTGGACGCACAGCATCGTCGTACCGCCCGAGCACCCGCTGCTGGCGCTGACCGAGCCCGTGACGCTGCAGCAGCTCACCGAGTACCCCATCATCACCTACGAGCTGGGCTACACCGGCCGCGCCCACATCGACGAGGCCTTTGCGCGCGAAGGCCTGCGCCCGAATATCGTGCTCTCGGCCATGGACGCCGACGTGATCAAGACCTATGTGGAGCTGGGCATGGGCGTGGGCATCGTCGCCTCCATTGCCGTGGACCCCGAGCGCGACCGCCAGTTGCGGATGCTCGAAGCACGCCACCTGTTCGAGGTCAATGTCACCCGCCTGGCCGTGCGCAAGGGCACTTGGCTGCGCGGCTACGCTTACAGCTTCATCGAGACCTTTGCGCCCACGCTGCAGCGCGAAGCGGTGGAGAAGGCGGTGCGTGCCACCGGCACGCCGCTGGAGTAATTTCCCTCAGGAGTTGATGCCACGCTGTACGGTAGACAGCGCGCGCCGGTACTCTTCGCGCAGGCGGTAGATCTGCGCCGGCCGGTGCGCCCCACCGGTCTCCTGCTCGCCCGCGATGGGTTCGAGCATGTCCAGCTCGTCGATCTTGCGCCGAAAGCTCACCTTGTTGATGGGCTCGCCCAGCACCGCCTCGTACACCGCCTGCAGGCGCGGCAGGGTTATGCGTTCGCCGCACAGGTACACCGGCAGCGAGGAATACTGGCTCTTGGCGCGCACGCGCTCCACGGCCAGCGCCACAATGTCCTGGTGGTCGAAGGGCAGGGCCGGCAGCGCGGCCACCGGCGCCAGCGCGATCCCTTCGCGGTCGGTGGGCAGCAGCTCGGCCGGTACCAGCGCATAGTAGACGACGGAGACTGACCAGCCCCGGGGGTCGCGATCGGCCCCTGAGTAGGTGGCCAGCTGTTCGAGGTACGGGCTCACGATGCCGGTCTTGTCGCGCAGCACGCGCGCCGCCGCATCCCAGGCCGTGCGGTCTTCCTGCGCGTGGATATAACCGCCCGGCAGGGCCAGTGCGCCAGCAAAGGGCGGGTTTTTGCGCTCAAGCAGCACGACGTGCAGGGCATCGTCCTTGAGCGCCATGAGGACCACGTCCACGGTGCAGATGACGGGCGGGAACGGGGGTTCTGCAGAGGTTTTGGGCATGGCGTTTTCTGTGGCGGCTGGTTGACTTAGTATTTTAATGAAACTATCATAAGTTCATCAGTGAAACTAAGTAGGAGGGCCTATGCCATCGGATTTCAACAACACACGAGACCATCTGGAAAGCCGCTACCGGGGCTGCCTTGTCGGCCTGGCCTGTGGCGATGCCGTGGGCACCACGGTGGAGTTCAGCCCGCGCGGCAGCTTTGCGCCTCTCGCCGACATGGTGGGCGGTGGCCCGTTTCGCCTGGCCCCAGGCCAGTGGACGGACGACACCTCCATGGCCATCTGCCTGGCGCAAAGCCTGCTGCACCGCGGTGGCTTCGACGCCGAGGACCAGATGCGCCGCTATGTGAACTGGTGGCGCTGGGGCTACCCCAGCCCGACCGGCACCTGCTTCGACATCGGCATCACCGTGCAAGGTGCCTTGTCGCGCTTCATGGCCAACGGCGAGCCGATGGCCGGCTCCACCGATCCCCAGACCGCAGGCAACGGCTCGCTGATGCGGCTGGCGCCCGTGGTGCTGCGCTACTTCCCTGACATGCAGGCGGTTTTGCGCCAGGCGCGGCTCAGTTCGCAGACCACGCACTGCGCGGCCGAGGCGGTCGAGTGCTGCAGCGTGTTGGCCGAGGTGATTGCCAATGCCCTGGGGGCCGACTCCCCACGCGGCGAGACCGCGAGGATGGAGGTGTTGACCGTGGTGCAGGAGGGGCTGGCCTGTCCTGCGGTGCGCAGCATCGCGGCGGGTCAGTACCGGGACAAGCCGCGCGATGCCATCCGCGGCAGCGGCTACTGCGTGGCCTCGCTGGAGGCGGCCCTGTGGTGCTTTGCCACCACCGGATCGTTTGCCGATGCCGTGCTGGCCGCCGCCAACCTGGGCGACGATGCCGACACCACGGCCGCCATCACAGGGCAGGTGGCGGGCGCGTTCTACGGCATCGAGGGCATCCCCGCGCACTGGCGCGGCATGCTGTTCATGGGCGAGGAAATCGGCGACATGGCGGCAGGGCTGCTGCACAGGGACGGGCGCGCCGTGCCGGTATAGGCCGCGTACATCACTGGCGCCCTGGCTTTCAACGGGCCGCCAATACCCGCCAGGCCGGGATAAGCGGCCGTGCCCTCCCGCTTTTCCGCCCATCGTTCTGGCCGCTACGGAGTACTCTGGACCTTGGTGGAAGCTGCGCCCGGCAACCACGCATGGCCGCCCTGTTCCAGGGCCATCTGCCTGTCGTTCAGTCCTTCATTCTGTCCTTGTTGCCTGTCTATTTTTCCTGGATGCATCCCATGCGGTATCTCGCTGTTTTTTTGCTGGCTGCGGTGGCGCCTTTTGCCCAGGCTGCCAACTTCGTCTCGCTGCACCAGTCGGCGCTCAGGGTTGCGCTGCCCCCGGCGGGCGGCTCCTACAACTACAAATTCGATACCAAGGTCGGCTTCAAGCAGCAGTACGCACCGCAAGGCGCTACCGGTTGCGTGATCGGCTATGCCACGGGCGGATGCGCGTTCCCTGGCGGCGGATCGCTGGCGCTGCCCGAGTTCACCGGCTACCAGCTGCAGTACAAGGAATTCAAGATCTTCATCCCCGCAGGGACGCGTTCATTCATGTTCTCGGGCTATGCACCCCAGCGGACGCAGTCGGCCTTCGCACTGCGCTACGGCTCGGCGCCGTTGCGCGAGGCGGCCCTGAGCGGTGCGGAATACCAGAAAGCCCAGAGCGGCGAGCGCATCGACAGCGCGTTCTCGCGGCTGGTCAACGATCGCAGCACCGACCAGCTCATTGTGCACGACGGCGGCGGCACCTTGCGCTTCGTGGGTGGCCAGTTCGATGCCAACCGCGGCAGCACCAGCGAAGGCAACTGGCTCTACGTGCGCCAGCTGAGCGGTGCACCGCTGTACGACGTGCAGGGGGGCATCGATGTGGACATGGCCAGGTACGCGGCCGGCTACGCCAGGATCGTCTGGACCACCAGCAACTACCCCGACCCTGTGGACACAGCCAGCCCGGGCGGCTCAGGCACGGGTACAGGCACGGTCACCCCGCCAAACAACGCGACGACCCTGCCGGTTCCGGCCACGGTGGCCACCGCGGTGCTCTCCGCAGCCGGCCAGCCCCTGCGGCTCGACATCAGCATGGCGCAGGCTGCAGCGGATGTCGCGGCCAACCCGAAGATCAGCGCCTGGGTCGCGGCGTTCGTTCCAGCCAATGGCCTGTCGTTCCCGGCGGATGCCTGGTTCTTCCGCCTGGCCAACGGCACCTGGGCCAGCCAGATACCGGCCGACGTGGAGGGCATCGCCTTCGCCAGCCAGGTGGCCAACGCCGCCAGCCTGAAGTTCACGCCCGCGCTGGACTTCACGGACGCCGAGCTGCGCGCGTTCAACGTGCAGGTCCACTTCGGCTACAAGACCGGCACCGGCAGCTTCGTGAGCAAGGGCAAGGTCTGGCCGCAGTGAGGGCCGTGCCTGGGGGTTTCGTCATGAGCTCATGCGCAATGCGGCTTTGGAAGATGGGATGCCGGCCTTTAAGCTGCTGCCTTGACTTTCAGCCCGCGTCTCGCGCATGCCCCCACACTTCGACACCATCGTCATCGGCCTCGGCGCCGTAGGCTCCGCCACCCTCTACCAACTGGCCCGGCGTGGGGCGAATGTGCTTGGGCTGGACCAGTTCCAGCCACCACACAGCCTGGGCTCCTCGCATGGGCAGACGCGCATCACGCGGCTTGCCGTGGGGGAGGGCGACGAATACGTGCCCCTGGTGCGCCGCTCGCACGAGATCTGGCGCGAACTGGAGGCCGCGACCGGCCAGTCGATCTACACCCGCACGCACGGCCTGGTGCTCGGGCCGCGCGATGGCGCGCCGCTGCACCAGGGGCGCCGCCTGGACTTCGTACACAACACCATCGAGATCGCGCGCCGCCATGGCATAGCCCACGAGGTGCTGGACCATGGCGACCTGCGCCGGCGCTACCCGCAGTTCCAGCTCAACTACAACGAATTCGCCTACTGGGAGCGCGACGCCGGCTTCGTGCGGCCCGAGGCCGCCATCAGCGCGCAGCTGCAACAGGCCCAGTTACACGGCGCCAGCCTCCAGACAGGAGTGCGCGTGACCGGCCTTGTGCGCGAAGGCGAGCACCTGCGCGTGGACACCACCCAGGGCAGCTTCCATGCAGGGCAGGTGGTGCTGGCAGCCGGCCCGTGGCTGCCGGGCCTGCTCGGCCAGGAGCTGCAGCATGCCTGGGCACCCCAGCTGGCGGTGTACCGCCAGGTGATGTTCTGGTTCGACGTGGGCGCCGCCACACCATCGTTCGAGCCCGGCGCCTTCCCGGTCTTCATCTGGACCTTCCGTGACGGACCGGACGATTCGATCTATGGCTTTCCGGTTGCGGACCCGGGTGCGCCGGCCTTCAAGGTGGCCACCGCGCAGTACCTTGAGACCACCACGCCCGAGGCAGTGGACAGGGTCGTGGCCGACGCGGAGAGGGATTCCATGCTCCAGCGCCATGTGCTGCCGCGCTTTCAGGCCCCGGGCGCCCGCTGCACGGACGCGCGGGCCTGCCTCTACACCGTGACGCCCGACCATGGCTTCGTCGTGGACCGCCTGCCCGGTTGGCCGGGCGTGCATGTGGCGTCGGCCTGTTCGGGCCATGGCTTCAAGCACTCGGCCGCCCTGGGGGAGGCGCTGGCGCAGCAGGTGCTCGACCTGCCGGAGCGCCTGGATCTGCGACCCTTTGGCCACGCCCTGCACGGGTTGGCCGCCGCCGAGGTGGCCTGAGCCATTGCAAGGATGTTTTGGTTTTATAGAAACCAATTTTTATTCTTTTGGGTTTTATGGGAAGGGTTCTAGAGTGGACCCATTGTTCACAGCAGCCCCGCCAACGAGGCCGTGACAACCCCTCTCCCCAAGGACCCCACCATGTCTTCATCCGCTATTCAGGACACCCAGGACGCTGTGCTCGCACAGGAATTGGAATCTGCCCGCTCGGTCGCACTGGCCTCCGGCCTGCCCTATGCGGGCGGTGTGTCGCCCACCGTGGCGTGGAAACTCGTGTCCGCTGGCGACGCCGTGCTGGTGGACGTGCGCTCTGCCGAAGAGTTGAAGTTCGTTGGCCACGTGCCGGACAGCCTGCATGTACCGTGGGCCACAGGCACCGCCCTGCAGCGCAACCCGCGTTTCGTGCGAGAGCTCGAAGCCCGCCTGGCCAGCCATGGCGGCAAGGAGGCCACGGCCCTGCTGCTGTGCCGCAGCGGCAAGCGCTCGGCCCTGGCAGCCGAAGCGGCGGCCAAGGCCGGCTTCACCCAGGTCTTCAACGTGCTCGAAGGCTTCGAGGGCGAAATCGACGAACGCCAGCAGCGCGGCGGCTCGGATGGCTGGCGTTTTCACGGCCTGCCCTGGATTCAGGATTAGCCTGACCCCTGCTGCCACGGCCGATCCCACGACTGAACCACTGCACCCCACACCCTCCATGGCCGTCTTCAACATCGAACCCATCGTGCAGTCGCTGCATGCCGTGCGCCGCGACTGGCGCAGCCTGCAAAAACGCTCGCAAGAGCCCGGCGGGCGCGAGTTCCCCTCGCGCGATGCGCTGGCCGACATCGTGGAGCAGCTCAAGGGCGTGCTTTTTCCCATGCGCCTGGGCCCGCCCGATCTGCGCCAGGAGAGCGAGGACTTCTACGTGGGCCACACGCTGGACGCGGCCCTGCACGGCCTGCTGGCGCAGATCCGGCTGGAGCTGCGCTATGTGCACCGCCACCAGCCGGTGGAAGAGCAGCACATCGAAAAACGCGCCGTGCAGGCGGCCCGCAGCTTCGCCGCATCGCTGCCCGACATCCGCAGCCTGCTCGACAGCGACGTGCTCGCCGCCTACCACGGCGACCCGGCCGCACGCAGCGTGGACGAGGTGCTGCTGTGCTACCCCGGCATCCTGGCCATGATCCACCACCGCCTGGCACACCGGCTGTACCAGCTGGAGCTGCCGCTGCTGGCGCGCATCGTGGCCGAGCAGGCCCATTCGCTCACCGGCATCGACATCCACCCCGGTGCGCAGATCGGCGCGGGCTTCTTCATCGACCATGGCACGGGCGTCGTGATTGGCGAGACGGCGGTGATCGGCGAGCGCGTGCGCGTGTACCAGGCCGTCACGCTGGGCGCCAAGCGCTTTCCCACCGACGATGACGGGCACCTGCAAAAGGGCCTGCCGCGCCACCCGGTGGTGGAGGACGACGTGGTCATCTATGCCGGTGCCACCGTGCTGGGCCGGGTGACCCTGGGGCGCGGCGCCACCATTGGTGGCAATGTGTGGATCACGCACGACGTGCCTGCGGGCGGCAACGTGACGCAGGCCCTGTCGCGCCACGATGCCAGCCGCAATGGCGAGTCTTCGGGAACGGTGGCGGCATGAGCGACGTGCTGGTACGCAGCTTCGGCACGGCCGTGCGGCGCCTGCGCGAAGCGCGCGGCTGGTCGCAGGAGCTGCTGGCCGAACACGCCGACCTGAACCGGTCCTACGTGGGCGAGATCGAGCGCGGCCGGGCGATTGCCTCGCTGGTCACCATCGACAAGCTCTCGCAGGCCCTGGGCGTGAGCAGCGCGACCTTGCTCGGGCATTGCGACGAATTGAGCAGCGCCAATGCACTGAAAGGCAGGCCTTTGGCGGCTATAGCATGTTGAAGCGCTAGTCCCTGCATCGGACACTGGTCGGGAATCGTTTCTCATCCATCCCACCTTTTCGATACGGAGCCTCACATGACGGCAACAGTGGGCGGCACGACCGCCCTGGGCGACAACGCAGCACGGCAACTCGCCAATGCGACCAAGACCACCGCACAACTCTCGACCATCTCGCCACGCTGGCTCACGCACCTGCTGCAATGGGTGCCGGTCGAGGCGGGCATCTACCGCCTCAACACGGTCAAGAACCCCGAGCTGATCAAGGTCACCTGCACCGCCCGCGAGGAAGAGAACCAGCTGCCCCGCACCTTCGTCGATTACGAAGAGAACCCGCGCGAGTTCTTCCTGAACGCCGTGAGCACCGTGCTCGACGTGCACACCCGCATCTCCGACCTGTACAGCAGCCCGCACGACCAGATCAAGGAGCAGCTGCGCCTGACGATCGAGACGATCAAGGAGAACCAGGAGAGCGAGCTCATCAACAACCCCGACTACGGCCTGCTGGCCCAGGTGACGGAAGAGCAGCGCGTGTTCCCGCTCACGGGTGCGCCCACGCCGGACGACCTCGATGAGCTGCTCACCAAGGTATGGAAGGAGCCCGCCTTCTTCCTGGCGCACCCGCTGGCGATTGCCGCCTTCGGCCGCGAAGCCACGCGCCGCGGCACGCCGCCGCCCACGGTGAGCCTGTTCGGCTCGCAGTTCATCACCTGGCGCGGCATTCCGCTGATCCCCTCGGACAAGGTGCCCGTGGCAGACGGCAAGAGCAAGATTTTGCTGCTGCGCGTGGGCGACAAGCGCCAGGGCGTGGTCGGCCTGTTCCAGCCCGGCCTGCCGGGCGAGCAGAGCCCGGGACTGTCGGTG
Organism: Acidovorax sp. A1169; assembly: GCF_030704685.1. Taxonomy (GTDB): domain Bacteria; phylum Pseudomonadota; class Gammaproteobacteria; order Burkholderiales; family Burkholderiaceae_C; genus Acidovorax. Next base: position 168,102 of record NZ_JAUZDX010000015.1, on the reverse strand, counting down.
CGCTTCATGGGCATCAACAACCATGCCATCGCCTCGTACCTGATCTCGCTGTACTGCTCGCTGGCCGTGCTCACGCCCGACGCCCTGGCCGTGCTGGACGACGTGGAGATCAACAAGTACCACGACTATCCCGACACCTACAAGTAAAGCAGCCGCGTGGTGACCACTCCTTCTTTCACCCCTGCCGGCGTGCCCGCCACGCTGCAGCCACCCATCGATACGGCGCTGCTGGCCAGCCTGGCGACGGCGCTGTTTGCCGCCGCCCCCGGCGAGCAACCCCGTTTCGTTGGGCCAGCGGGTGCCTTGCCGTCCACGCCACCAGGCTCGCTGCCTGGTGCAGGGCAGGGTACGCCCTGGCCGCCCGGCGTGCAGGCGCCCGTCAACATCGCGCCGGCCGGCTCGCCACTGGTGAGCCCGGCGGGCTTCGGCCCTGGCGTGCCCGGCACGCCCATACCGCAAGGGCTGGTGCCGGGTGCCAACCTGGTGCCTGCCTCGCCCACGCCGCTGGCATCGCTGGCGCACCGCGCGCCGGCCCTGCTGCCGCATGCTGTGGCGGGCAATGGCGTGCCCGATTCGGTGATCAGCACCTTGCCGGCCTACGAGCCGCGCTTTGGCAGCGCCGTGCTGGGTGTGCCGCAGGCCGCGCACCCGCAAGCGGCCCTGCCTCCGAGTCCATCTGCGGCAGTACCAGCCCAGGGTGCATCGCCGTACTACTTTCTCGGCGATCGCCACGACCATCCGCTGGCGGCAGACCGCGCGCCCAGGCTGACCCCGCCCGACGGGCATGGCGCCGCTCCTGGCGGGCTCGATGCCCTGGCACGCCTGCCGTTCGCGGCGCCCGAAGTGCCGCGCGTGGGCTCGCCCACGGCCGGTACCGGCGTGCCCAGCACCGTGCCATCGACCGAACCCCGGTTCTACTTTGCCGACGCCGTGGTGCTACCGGGTGGTTACACCACGCCCGGCCGTGCCCCAGCCGCCAGCAGCAATGTCCCCCATGCCGACCGCAGCGCCCACCCGGCCTTCGACGTGCATGCGGTGCGCCGCGACTTCCCGGTGCTGCAGGAGCGGGTGAACGGCCGCCAGCTCGTCTGGTTCGACAACGCGGCCACCACGCACAAGCCGCAGTCGGTCATCGACCGCATCAGCCACTTCTACGCGCACGAGAACTCCAACATCCACCGCGCGGCACATGAGCTGGCTGCCCGTGCCACGGACGCCTACGAAGGCGCACGCCAGCGCGTGCAGCGCTTCATCAACGCGCCCGATGTGAACGAGGTGATCTTCGTGCGCGGCACCACCGAGGCCATCAACCTGGTGGCCAAGAGCTGGGGCGCGCAGCATGTGGGCGAGGGCGACGAAATCATCGTCAGCCACCTCGAGCACCATGCCAACATCGTGCCCTGGCAGCAGCTGGCGGCCGCCAAGGGCGCGCGCCTGCGCGTGATTCCGGTAGACGACTCGGGCCAGGTGCTGCTCGATGAGTACCAGAAGCTGCTGAACGACCGCACCAGGATCGTCGCCGTCACCCAGGTCTCCAACGCCCTGGGCACCGTGGTGCCGGTCAAGGAGATCGTGGCGCTGGCCAAGCGGGCGGGCGCCACGACCTTGGTCGATGGCGCGCAGTCGGTCTCGCACATGCGGGTGGACGTGCAGGACCTGGGGGCCGATTTCTTCGTCTTCTCGGGCCACAAGGTTTTCGGGCCCACCGGCATCGGCGTGGTCTGGGGCAAGCGCGCAGTGCTCGAAGACATGCCGCCCTGGCAGGGCGGCGGCAACATGATTGCCGACGTGACCTTCGAGAAGACGGTGTTCCAGCCCATCCCGAACAAGTTCGAGGCCGGCACCGGCAACATCGCCGATGCCGTGGGCCTGGGCGCCGCCATCGACTACGTGAACCGCGTGGGCATCGAGAACATCGCGCGCTACGAGCACGAGCTGCTGGTCTACGGCATGCGCCACCTCTCTGCCATCCGCGGGGTGCGCCTCATCGGCACGGCCGACGACAAGGCCAGCGTGATGTCCTTCGTGCTCGCGGGCTACGCCACCGAAGAGGTGGGCAAGGCGCTCAACGAGGAAGGCATTGCCGTGCGCACCGGCCACCACTGCGCCCAGCCCATCCTGCGCCGCTTTGGCGTGGAGACCACGGTGCGGCCGTCGCTGGCGTTCTACAACACCTTCGACGAGATCGACCGCCTGGTTGGCGTGGTGCAGCGCCTGGCCGGGCAAAGGCGGGCGGGGTCAGCAGGGGGGGTCAGCCCCTAGCGCAATTGCTATACAAAATATAGCAATTGCGCTGAGCCTGCTTCATCCTCAGGCCACGGTCTGTGGCTATCATGGCAAGCGCTTCGTGCTGTGGGGTTGGGAGACCCTGCAGTGCTTTTCTCCGTGTCGTCCCACTCACAAGGAGTTTCCATGAGCAATGTCCAGATCGCCGTCATCGTCGGCAGCCTTCGCAAGGATTCGTTCAACCGCAAGCTGGCCACCGCCATCGAGCGGCTGGCCCCGGCCGATTTCCAATTCACCCACCTGCGCATCGATGACCTGCCCCTGTACAACCAGGACGACGATGGCCAGCAGGCCGCGTCCGTGGTGCGCCTCAAGGGCGAGCTCAAGGCCGCCCAGGGCCTGCTGTTCGTGACACCCGAGTACAACCGCTCCATCCCCGGCGTGCTCAAGAACGCGCTCGACCATGCCTCGCGCCCCTACGGTCAGAGCGCCTGGGGCGGCAAGCCTGCCGGCGTGATCGGTGCCTCGGTCGGCGCCATCGGCACCGCCCTGGCGCAGCAGCACCTGCGCAACGTGCTGGCCTACCTCGACGTGCCCACGCTGGGCCAGCCCGAGGGCTTCATCCATGCCAAGGAAGGCCTGTTCGACGCCGACGGTAACGTGGGCGAGGGCAGCAAGAAATTCCTGCAGGGCTGGGTGGATGCCTATGTTGGCTGGGTCAAGAAGCACATCTGAGCTTCTTCTGAACGCACCATAAAAAACGCCGCCCTTTGAGGCGGCGTTTTGCTGTGTGAACCGTTGGCCGGATCAGGCTGCTTGTGCCACTTGTGGCTGGTTGGCAGGCACGGCGGTTTGTGCGGCGATGTCCTTGTCGGCATTGGCAAAGGCCAGGGCCTTGGCGTCAGGGCCCATGCCCACGCCTTCGGCACGCACAAAGCGCACGTCGGTGATGCCGAAGAAGCCGAAAACGACCTTCAGGTAACTTTCCTGGTGTTCCATGGCCTGGCCACCTTCGCTGGTGGAGTACACGCCGCCGCGGCTCGATGCCACGATCACCGTCTTGCCGCCGGCCAGGCCCACGGGGCCCTTGTCGGTGTACTTGAAGGTGCGGCCGATCTGCGCCACGCGGTCGATCCAGGCCTTAAGCTGGCTGGGGATGGTGAAGTTGTACAGCGGGGCGCCGATCACGATCACGTCGGCCGCCAGGAACTGGCTCACCAGGGCTTCGGACAGGGCGTTTTCAGTGCGTTGCACATCGGTCGAGGCTTCCTGTCCGGTGCGAAAACCCATGGCGTCGGCCGTGAAGTGGGCAGGTGCCTGAGCAGCCACGTCCAGGTACTGCACCGTGGTGTTGGCGTGGCCGGCCTTCCAGGCGGCGACGATGCGCTTGGTGAGTTCGCGCGAAACGGATTGTTCGCCGGTGATGGCCGAGTCGATGTGAAGCAGTTGCATGAGGGAATCTCCTGTGGGTGGTAGCCACAGCGTGTGGCCATGGGTGAATTGTGGAGACGCACTCATTTGTTGATAAGGTATTGAACTTGCGATAGATTGTCCTATCAGTAGAACGATGTATTTTATGCAAGACCTCAACGACATGCTGTATTTCGCCGAGGTGGTCGAGCGCGGTGGCTTTGCCGCCGCCGGCCGCGCCCTGGGCATTCCCAAATCGCGCCTGTCGCGCCGCGTGTCGGACCTGGAGGCACAACTGGGTGTGCGCCTGCTGCAGCGCACCACGCGCAAGCTCTCGCTGACCGAGGTGGGCGAGGCCTACCTGCGGCACTGCCAGGCCATGCGCGAGTCGGCCCAGGCCGCGGCCGACACCGTGGCCCAGGTGCAGACCGTGCCGCGCGGCACCGTGCGCGTGAGCTGCCCGGTGACCCTGGCGCAGACCGTGCTGGCCGAGATGATGCCCTCCTTCCTGGCGCGCTACCCCGAGGTGCGGGTGGACATGATGGTCAGCAACCGCGCCGTGAACGTGGTGGAGGAGGGCATCGACGTGGCCCTGCGCGTGCGCCCCTCGCTGGAGGACAGCGGCAGCATGGTCGTCAAGCGCCTGGACATGACCAGCACCATCCTAGTGGCCAGCCCTGATTTGCTGATACGCCAGGGCACTCCCACCACGCTCGAAGACCTCTCCCGCATGGACAGCGTGGCCATGTCGGCCCCCGATGGCCGCGCCACCCTGAACCTGATGGGGCCCGGCGGCGCGCACCAGGTGGTGCACCACACCCCGCGCTACGTGGCCGACGACCTGCTGACCCTGAAGTTCGCCGTGCTGGCCGGTATCGGCATGGGCTGGATGCCCGACTACATGTGCCACGAGGAGATGCGCGAGCGCCGCCTGGTGCGCGTGCTGCCCGAGTGGGTACCACCGCCGGCCATCGTGCACGCGGTGTTCCCCTCGCGCCGCGGGCTGTCGCCAGCGGTGCGCAGCTTTCTCGACTACCTGGGCGAGGCCATGCCGGGGCGCAACAGCCTGACTGCGCGCGATGGCGGAGCGGGGCTGGACGGCGCAGGTATATAACACTGGCGCAATACGCCATGTGGCGAAGTCCGCCAGGCGCGCGGGTCTCTGCCGAGCGGGCGTTTTCAGGCCACAATGCAACCAGTTGCAACTGACCGGTTGCCTGCGCGCTACCCTGCGCAGGTGCCCAGGGCGCGCCGTGAAAACCTCCCACCCCATCGACACCCACCTCCAGAAGGCCCGCGTCCACCCGTCCGTGCGGGCCATCGTGATACCGCCGTGCCCGGAATCCCTGGTGCGGCTGCAGCAGATCGTGGCCGCGCCCGAGCTCGACTCGGGCGCGCTGGAGCAACTGGCCTCGTCCGACGTGGCCATGGCCGCCGCCCTGATACGCCAGGCCAACAGCCCCTTGTTCGGCCTGGCCCAGCCGGTGCAGACCATCGGCATGGCGCTCACGGTGCTCGGACTGAACCCGGCCGTGGAGCTGCTCTCGGCCTTCATCACGCGCAACGCGCTCATGGTGCGCTCGCCGCTGCTCGAGCATTTCTGGGAAAGCTCGCAGCGCCGCGCCATCGCCTGCGAGCACATCGGGCGCCAGCTCTACAGCTTCGACCCGGGCCTGGGCTACAGCTTCGGCCTGTTCTGCCACGTGGGCATGCCGGTGCTGGTCAAGGCCGTGCGCGGCTATGGCTCCACCGTCACCGAGGCCCTGGCCCGCAAGGACCGCACCTTTACCCAGACCGAAAACGCCAACCACCACACCGACCACGCCGTGATGGGCGCCATCGTGGCCCGCACCTGGCACCTGCCGGGCGACGTGGCCCAGGCCATCTGGCTGCACCACGATTTTGCGGCCCTGCAGGACGAGCGCTTCAACCCCACGGTGCGCCACCTCGTGGCCCTGGGCCTGCTGGCCGAGTACCTGGTCAACCACCACGACAACCTGCAACCCACCCGCGACTGGCTGCAGCACGGCCAGGCCTGCATGGACCACCTGGCGGTGTCGGAGGAAGAGCTGGACCACTGGGTGGACGAATTGCATCCTGCCTTCGAGGCTGTGCGCTTCTGAGCCGTTGCGACCGTTAGCATGGCGGCACCATGCTTGCCGCCAAACCCTATCTCCAGAGCGTCTGCATCCGCCCCGATGCAGAGGTGGATTTCGACAGCTACCCGTACAACATACCCGCCATCCGGGAGATGGGTTTGCTGGAATTCCACGCCGATGTCACCTTCTTCGTGGGAGAGAACGGCTCGGGCAAGTCCACCCTTTTGGAAGCCATTGCGGTGGCCCTGGGTTACAGCCCGCAAGGTGGCACCCGCGATTTCATGGTGGGCACCAAGAAATCCGTATCTCCGCTGCATGAGTCACTCAGGCTGGCGCGGAGCTTTCGCCAACCCAAGGATGGGTACTTTCTGCGGGCCGAAAGCTTCTTCAACGTCGCCACCTTCGTGGACGACAACGGTGTTCCCGACGCCTACGGCACCCATTCGCTGCATGGCATCTCGCACGGCGAGGCCTTCATGTCCTTGCTGGCCCACAAGTTCCGTGGCAAGGGCCTGTACCTGCTGGATGAGCCCGAAGCCGCGCTGTCGCCCAACCGCCAACTGGCCGCGCTCTCGGCCATTCACCAACTGGTGGAGGACAAGTCGCAGTTCATCGTCGCCACGCACTCGCCCATCCTGCTGTCTTACCCGCACGCCAAAATCATCCAGTTCGACGGCACCGGCCTGTCGGAAGTGGCCTTCGAGGACACAGAGCACTACGCCGTGACGCACGACTTCCTCAACAACTACCGCGAACGGCTGGATCGGCTGCTGGGAGACGAAGACTGAGTTTGTCGCGCTTCGATAGACGTTTTTGCGATTAAGTCAGAACAATATATTCGTTTGGGTTTTAAAGACCGGCTCGCAGAATGGCTCCATCAGACATTGAAGGAGCATCTCCATGGCCACTTTGCGACTCGGCGACACCGCCCCCGACTTCACCCAGGAATCCACCGCCGGCCCCATCCACTTCCATGAATGGGCGGGTGACTCGTGGGTAGTGCTGTTCTCGCACCCTGCCGATTTCACGCCGGTGTGCACCACCGAGCTGGGCAAGACGGCCGCTCTGGCCACCGAATTCGCCAAGCGCAAGGTCAAGCCCATCGCTGTGAGCGTGGACCCCGTCGATTCGCACAACCGCTGGGTGGGCGACATCAACGAAACGCAGAACACCACCGTCAACTTCCCCATCCTGGCGGATGCGGACAAGAAGGTCGCCGACCTGTACGACATGATCCACCCCAACGCATCGACCACGGTCACGGTGCGCAGCGTGTTCATCATCGACCCCAAGAAGGTCATCCGCACCACCTTCACCTACCCCGCGAGCACGGGCCGCAATTTCGACGAGATCCTGCGCGTGATCGACTCGCTGCAGCTCACCGACAGCCACAAGGTGGCCACGCCCGCCAACTGGAAGGACGGCGACGACGTGATCATCGTGCCCAGCCTGCAAGACCCGGCCGAGATCGCCCAGCGCTTCCCCAAGGGCTTCAAGGCCGTGCGCCCCTACCTGCGCATCACGCCCCAGCCCAACAAGTAGGCAAGCCCGGCTGCGGCCCGCGAGGGCCGCGCCAGGCGGTACACCTGTGAACCCCACTTCCATCATCATCGTCCCCGGCTGGCGCGACTCCGGCCCCGGCCACTGGCAAAGCCTGTGGACCGAACGGTTGCCGCAGGCGCGCCGCGTGGTGCAGGACGACTGGATCACCCCCACCCGCAACGCCTGGGTCGGCACGCTCGAAAAGACCGTGCTGGCCGCCCCGCACCCGGTGGTGATCGTGGCGCACAGCCTGGGCTGCATCGCCACCACGCACCTGGGGCCCGAAGCAGCGGCGCGCATCCACGGGGCGCTGCTGGTGGCGCCTGCCGACCCGGAGCGCCGCGCCATCCTCAACGACTTTGCACCCGTGCCCTACGCGCAACTGCCTTACCGCAGCGTGGTGGTGGCCAGCAGCAACGACCCGTACTGCCCCATTCGCCTGGCCGGAGCCTACGCCCGCGCCTGGGGAAGCGAGTTCGTGCGCATGCAGCAGGCTGGGCACATCAACGTGGAATCGGGCCATGGCGAATGGCCTCTGGGCTGGGCGCTGCTGCAGTCGCTGACGGGCGAGCAGGGCGGGGTAGGGGCGCCGGCCCCCTCACCAGCTGCCTTGCAGGCCACGGCCTGAGGCTGCGGGCTTGCTGCACGGGCCTTTTCGTTTCTATATTCCAAAAACAGCTTAATTAACAAAAATGTATTCTTTTGAGTTTTAAAGCGCATTGCGCACAATGGGGCATCTCCAGTTTTATCCAACAGGCTACGCCACATGACTTCTTTGAAACTCAAGACTCTTCTGGCCACTCTGGCGCTCACCGCCAGTGGCATGGCGCTGGCCCAGGACTCGCTGCTCAACGTGTCGTACGACGTGGCGCGTGAGTTCTACAAGGACTACAACGCCGCCTTCACCGCGCACTACAAGAAGACCACCGGCAAGGACGTCAAGATCGACCAGTCGCACGCCGGCTCCAGCGCCCAGGCGCGCGCCGTGAACGACGGCCTGGCGGCCGATGTGGTCACCATGAACACCACCACCGACGTGCAGTTCCTCGCCGACAGCGGCGTGGTGGCCAAGGACTGGTCCAAGAAATTCCCCAACGACGCATCGCCCACCACCTCGACCATGCTGTTCCTGGTGCGCAACGGCAACCCCAAGGGCATCAAGGACTGGGAAGACCTGATCAAGCCCGGCGTGCAGGTCATCGTGGTCAACCCCAAGACCGGCGGCAACGGCCGCTATGCCTACCTGGCCGCCTGGGGCGCCATCCGCGAGAAGGGCGGCACCGAAGAGCAGGCCGCCGAGTTCGTGGGCAAGCTGTACAAGAACGTGCCCATCCTGGCCAAGGGCGGGCGCGATGCCACCGCCACCTTCCTGCAGCGCAACCAGGGCGACGTGCTGATCACCTTCGAATCCGAAGTCGTCTCCATCGACCGCGAGTTCGGCGCCGGCAAGGTCGATGCCGTCTACCCGTCGGTGAGCGTGGTGGCCGAGAACCCCATTGCCGTGGTCGAGCGCACCGTGGCGAAGAAGGGCACGGCCGCACTGGCCAAGGCCTACCTCGATTACCTGTACTCCGAAGAAGCCCAGGAGATCGCGGCCAAGCACGCCATCCGCCCCCGTTCTGAAACCGTGCTCAAGAAGTACGCCGCCACCTTCAAGCCCCTGAAGCAGTTCACCGTGGCCAAGTACTTCGGTTCGCTCAGCGATGCACAGAAGGTGCACTTCAACGACGGCGGCCAGTTCGACAAGCTCTACACGCCCGGCGCCAAGTAAGCCATGACCGCTGCGACCTCTGTGGCCGCGCGGGGTGCCATGACGGCCCCTGCGCCGGCCGGCCGGCGTGCGCCCAAGCGGGTGCTGCCCGGCTTTGGCCTGACGCTGGGCTACACGCTCTTCTACCTGAGCATCATCGTGCTGATCCCGCTGTCGGCACTGATCTTCAAGACCTTCACCCTCACCTGGGAGCAGTTCTGGGCCGCCATCAGCGCACCGCGCGTGATGGCCTCGTACCGGCTGACCTTCGGCGCATCGTTCATCGCGGCCCTCGTCAACCTGTTCTTCGGCCTGCTCATCGCCTGGGTGCTGGTGCGCTACAAGTTTCCCGGCAAGAAGATCGTCGATGCGCTGGTGGACCTGCCGTTTGCACTGCCCACGGCCGTGGCCGGCATCTCGCTCACCGCGCTCTTGGCCAGCAACGGCTGGGTGGGGCAGTACCTGGAGCCGCTGGGCATCCAGCTGGCCTTCAAGCCCGCAGGCATTGTGATCGCGCTGATCTTCATCGGCCTGCCCTTTGTGGTGCGCACGGTGCAGCCGGTGCTCGAAGATGCCGAGAAAGAGCTGGAAGAAGCCGCCACCTGCCTGGGCGCCACGCGCCTGCAGACCTTCACCAAGGTCATCCTGCCCTCCATTACCCCCGCGCTGCTCACCGGCTTTGCCATGGCGTTCGCGCGGGCGGTGGGCGAATACGGCTCGGTGATCTTCATCGCCGGCAACATGCCCATGATTTCCGAAATCACGCCCCTCATCATCATCGGCAAGCTCGAACAGTACGACTACGCGGGAGCCACCGCCGTGGCGGTGGTCATGCTGGTGATCTCGTTCATCCTGCTCTTGGTCATCAACGCGCTGCAGGCCTGGCAGCGGCGCCATGCGGGAGCACCATCATGAGCGGTGCGAACTCCCGCACGGTGCGCCGCGCCCGCGCCGGCACGACCGAAGCGCCCTGGGTGCGCTACACGCTGATCACCGTGGCGCTGCTCTTCATGCTGCTGTTCCTGGTGCTGCCGCTGGCCGCGGTGTTCGCCGAAGCGCTGCGCAAGGGCTTTGGCGCCTACCTCGACGGCCTGCGCGAGCCCGATGCCTGGTCAGCCATCAAGCTCACGCTGATCACCGCGCTCATCGCCGTGCCGCTGAACCTGGTGTTCGGCGTGGCGGCCGCTTGGTGCATTGCCAAGTACGAGTTCCGCGGCAAGGCCTTTTTGACCACGCTGGTGGACCTGCCGTTCTCTGTATCGCCCGTGGTGGCCGGCCTGGTCTACGTGCTGATGTTCGGCGCGCAGGGCTGGTTCGGCCCCTGGCTGCAGGCGCACGACATCAAGATCATCTTCGCCGTGCCGGGCATCGTGCTGGCCACCGTGTTCGTGACCTTCCCCTTCATCGCGCGCGAGCTGATCCCGCTGATGCAGGCCCAGGGCAACGACGAGGAGCAGGCCGCCATCGTGCTCGGCGCCACCGGCTGGCAGACCTTCTGGTACGTCACGCTGCCCAACATCAAGTGGGGCCTGCTGTACGGGGTGATTTTGTGCAACGCCCGCGCCATGGGCGAGTTCGGCGCGGTGTCGGTGGTCTCGGGCCACATCCGCGGGCAGACCAACACCATCCCGCTGCATGTGGAAATCCTCTACAACGAGTACCAGTCGGTCGCGGCCTTCGCCGCCGCCTCGCTGCTGGCGCTGCTGGCGCTCGTCACCCTGGTCATCAAGTCGATTGCCGAGTGGCGCAACGAGCAGCAAATGAAGGCCGCAGCCGAGCTGCCGCCCGAGCGCCCCGCGCCCGCCATTGCTCCCTCTGCGCGCTGAAGGAAGAAGAAAGCACACCATGAGTATCGAAATTCGCAACGTCAGCAAGCAGTTCGGCGACTTCCATGCCCTGCGCGACGTGAGCCTGGACATCGCCTCGGGCGAGCTGATCGCGCTGCTCGGCCCCTCGGGCTGCGGCAAGACCACGCTCTTGCGCATCATCGCGGGGCTGGAGACGGCCGATGTGGGCACCATCCACTTCTCGGGCGAGGACACCACCGACGTCCACGTGCGCGAGCGCAACGTGGGCTTCGTGTTCCAGCACTATGCGCTGTTCCGCCACATGACGGTGTTCGAGAACGTGGCCTTCGGCCTGCGCGTCAAGCCCCGCAGCGAACGCCCGAGCGAGGCCCAGATCAAGAAAAAGGTCACCGACCTGCTCAAGCTGGTTCAGCTCGACTGGCTGGCCGAGCGCCACCCCTCGCAGCTGTCGGGCGGCCAGCGCCAGCGCATCGCCCTGGCCCGCGCCCTGGCGGTGGAGCCCAAGGTGCTGCTGCTCGACGAGCCGTTTGGCGCCCTGGACGCCAAGGTGCGCAAAGAGCTGCGCCGCTGGCTGCGCCGCCTGCACGACGAACTGCACGTGACCAGCATCTTCGTGACCCATGACCAGGAAGAAGCGCTCGAAGTGGCCGACCGCGTGGTGGTCATCAACCAGGGCCGCATCGAGCAGAGCGGCTCGCCCCAGCAGGTGTGGGACAACCCGGCCAGCCCATTTGTCTACGGCTTTTTGGGCGACGTGAACCTGTTCCAGGGCCGCGCGCACGAGGGCCTGGTGCACCTGGACGGCATGCAGCTCGACGCCCCCGAGCACGCCGACGCGCAGGACACCAAGGCCTTTGCCTATGTGCGCCCGCACGACCTGGACGTGCAGCGCTACGCCCCCGGCGCCGGCATCGACGCCGCAGGCCGCCCGCGCGGCATCGTGGCGCAACTGAGCCGCGCCATCGTGGTCGGGCCCATCGCGCGGCTGGAACTTATTCCATCCGACGATCACAAACCAGCGGACAATTCGAATCCCGAAATGCTGATCGAGGCGCAGATCCCCGCGCAGCAGTTCCGGGAGATGGGTTTCAAGGAGGGTGAGACGCTGGTGGTGACACCACGCCGCGCCCGGGTTTTTCTGGACCACGCTGCCAACATCTGACGCTTGTAGCCCCATGCCCTTTGCGGCGCCCGGCGCAGGCCGGGTGTCGGGGCTCAAGCGGATTGGCATTCAATCGGATAACTAGGCGGGGAGCCGCAGACAGTGCTGTTGCACGGCAAGGCTCCCCAACGACGTTAGCCGGTTGAATGCAAATTCGCATCAAGGATGACAAGAATGGTGTTGAACTGGATTGATAACGCGCCGCGCCGCATCCTCGGGCTGATCAGCCTGGCCTGCGTGGCCATGCTGGCCTTCGGCATGTACCTGCAGCATGTGGTGGGGCTGGAGCCTTGCCCCATGTGCATCGTGCAGCGCTATGCGCTGATCGGCGTGGCCATCTTCACGGGCCTGGCCGCTGCACGGAATTCGCGCGGCTGGTGGATGTCGCTGGCCGGCGTCGCCGTCCTCATCGCCGGCTTCGGCGCCTTCGTCGCCGCCCGCCAGAGCTGGCTGCAGTGGTACCCGCCCGAGGTCGCCACCTGCGGCCGCGACTTCTACGGCATGATCGAAAACTACCCCATCAGCCGCGCCATCCCCATGATCTTCCGCGGCTCGGGGGACTGCGCGGCGATTGACTGGACGTTTCTGGGTGGCTCGATTGCCAACTGGTCGTTTGTCTGCTTTGTGGGGTTTGGGCTGGTGATGCTGGTGCTGCTGGGGCGGCATCTCAAGGGTGGGCGTCGGGGCGGTTCGGGCTATTCGATGGCTTGAAAAGACTCTGCATCCACGCAAAAGGCGCTCCTCGGAGCGCCTTTTGTTTTTTGCGGGCGGTTAGCGCAACGCAGACCCCCGCTGAGGCGTCTGTGCGTGGTACAGCGCAATCTCCACATCAGGGTTCTCGCGCGAGAAGCGCGCCACGATGTTCGGCACGATGCCGAAGATGGCCGAGCCATACACCCCCACATCCAGCCGCCCCAGCTTGCCGCGCGCAGCCCGGTGCGCCCGGTCCACCGCCTGGTCCACCATGCCGAAGATGGCTTTGGCATCGCGCAGCAGGGTCTCGCCCGCATGGGTCAGCACCATGCCGCGGGGAGTGCGCACGAACAGTTGGGCGCCGACTTCGGCCTCCAGGGCCTTGATCTGGCGGGTGAGCGGTGCTGGGACAGGTGCAGGCGCTCGGCGGCGCGGCCCAGGTGGCGTTCTTCCGCTACTGCTACGAAATAGGTGAGGCGGCTGAGGTCCATGGGGAGTTCAGGCGGCGAGATATTGTTGCATTCTGACTGACCGGGCTGTTCACCAGCGACAAGCGCTATTTCGTATGCACCCGCTTCATGAAGCAGCAGTGCTCTCTGACGGTGAAGTCACTTTTGTATCCGCCACGCCGGATGTAAAGCGGCATGCGAAGCATGCCCGCTTCACGGCAGCATTAGTCACCACGGCGCTCATAGAAGAGAACTTGGTATTCACGCGGATCTTCCGTTGAGCCTTCGATGAATTCCACGGAAAAATGTCGACCCGGAAAATCGATCTTCAGCTTGGTCGCCCATGAAGCCTGAAGCGTTTTACCCAAGAACTTCAGCTGACTTTCGGTTGCTTCCGACCAGATGCCCGGATGCTGAATGTCCAAGATATGAAGGTGGTTGATCATTGCCTCTACAGCCTTTGTTTCATGGGCCGTATGAGCTAACCAACCCTCCACATCTGACTCGGTTACGCCCTCGCGGAACACCATTCCGCGTACCTCTACGAACTGCGGCCAAACAAGACTTGCGTATGCAGTTGCGAGCGAGAAGCTTCCCATGCAAGAAGCCCAGCCCTCCGGGGACTCTTCGCCTCCGTTGTGAGCATCCCATTCTCTGAGTTCTGGAACCAATTCGTAGCGATTCATGATTGATGTCAAATTGAGGCAGTCGGCAATTCGCTTTTGAATCCGCCACAGTTTACCGATCAAATGCCGCCTGCAACTCTGCCTTGCTCGACTTCCCCTGGTGCAGCATCAGCATGAGCAGCAGCCGCGCTTTCTGCGGATTCAGGTCACCGGCCATCACCGCACCCGCCTCGAAAGTCGTCTTGCCGCCGCCCGGAAAGCCATACAGCGGGTACGTGCGGCCGTTGTGCACCCGGGTCGAGATCACCACCGGCACGCCCTTGGACAGCGCGTACTTCACCGCCTCGAACATCGAGACATTCATGTTGCCCATGCCCACGGCCTGCACCACGATACCCTTCGCGCCCTGGTCCACGGCGTAACGCATGAGGCTACCGTCAGCGCCGCCGAACATCGCGAGGATTTCCACGCGGGGCATTTCGGCGGTGCCGATGTCGATGTGCTGGCGGCGCAGCGGGGCGCGCGAGAACACGACCTTGTCGTCCCACACCTCGCCGAGGAAGCCGAAGTCGCCTGACTTGAAGGTCTCCACGTTGCCGGTGTGCGTCTTGGTCACGCTGCGGGCGGCGTTGATCTGGTTGTTCATGGCGACCATCACGCCCTTGCCCGTGGCCTCGGGCGTGGTGGCGATGCGGATGGCGTTGAGCAGGTTGCGCGGGCCGTCGAAGTCGGGGGACGAGGCGTTGCGCTGGGCGCCGATCATGACCACGGGCTTGCTGGACTTGACGGTGAGGTCCAGCCAGTAGGCCGTCTCTTCCATGGTGTCGGTGCCCTGGGCGATCACCACGCCGCTGACTTCGGGCCGGGCCAGCGCGTCGTCCACGGCTTTGGTAAGGCGCGACCACCATTTGGCCTCGACGTAGTTGGCCGACATGGCGGAGAAATTGTTCACCTCGATGGTGGCGTACTTGCCGGCATCGGGCACGGTCTGCATCAGGTCGTCGCCAGAGATCGCGGGCACGACGCCCTTGGTGACGGGGTCGACCTTCATGGCGATGGTGCCGCCGGTGGCGATGAACTGCACCACCGGTTTGGCGGGGGTCTGCGCAAATGCCGCGCCGCAGGCAAGGCACAAGGCGGCGAGGGTGGCGATGGAAGGGCTCAGTGTCATGGTCGTTGTCGCCAGTCTGTTGTGGAAAGCGAGAGGGGTGCCGAGGCGGGGCACCTGCGCAGCAGGGGGGCTGCTGTGATTGTGCCGGGGCAAGGCTTTATCGCAATCGCCGTGCCAGCAGCCCATGCATCGCCGCAAGCAGAGGGCCGCGCAGGCGGCTTCGGGGGGAAAGACCGGTATTTCCGCCGGAACGCGCGGCCTCGGTCGGAACTCCACGGCGATGGCATTGGCCGGAAAACCGGAACAGTGCGGCAACCCTGTGCGGAATTCCGCAACGCCGTCTGCCCGGTTCCGGCGCCTGCGCTGACAGCGCCTCATCGCTTGGCAGAGAGCGGGGCGCTGCAGATGCCGCCCTGGCGCGGTGGCGGTGCTTTGCACAAAAGCACCATGCGGGCTGAAAAGCTGCCGTTACCCACCCCGCTGGACGAGGCGCGCAGCCAGGGCGCCTGCTGGCCGATGCGGGCCAGCGCCGCCTTGGCCTCGGCCTCGCTGGCGCGGCCTTCCAGCAGCACCTCGCCGCCTTCGCGCAGCTGCAGCCGTGTCAGCTCCACCTGCGCTCCCAGCAGGGGCAGCAGCTCGCCGCGGATCTGCTCCTCGGTGTAGGCGCTGCTGCCGCCGTTGCCCGGCAGGCAGACGCTGGGCTCGCCCGGCGCCTGGCAGGCCAGGTCGAACAGCACCCGAAAGGCCACTTGCGCACCCTGGGGGCGGGTGTAGGCCACCTGGGCATAGATTACATCGGGCGAGCGGCCTAGCGATTGCACCAGCGTGCGCACTGCCGCCACATCGGGTGCGGTGCCCTCCATCGCGCCGCCGGCCTTGTGCAAATGCACCAAGGCCAGTTCCACGCCGGGCGGCAGGTAGGGGCGGAACCCGTCGGCCGCCAGCTGGCGCGTTGCGGTGGCTACCGGCGCTCCGGGCGCCAGCGCGGCAGGCCCGGAGGAGGGTAACACCGGCGGCGGGCCGGCGCGGCCCAGCACCTCGTCGCGCAGGGCCTGCGCCTCGCGGCGGATGTCCGGCGTCAGCGCCATGGGGTGCACGCGGCTGGCAGGTATGTCTAGCGCCTCCAGCGGGCCGTCGATCCAGATCGGGTACAGCTCGGCCAGTTTGCCGGGCGCTCGGGCGGGCTGGTAGTAGCCCGCCTTGGTCTCGGGGTCGATGCGGATGGAGTAGCGCGCCCTGGTGGTCAGGCTGCTCACGCCGATGTGCCGGGCCTTCACCTCGTGGAACAGCATCGCGGTGCTGCTTTGGGTACTGCTCAACTGCAGCCACTGCACCTGGCCGGTGCCGCCAACCAGTGCATCGGCGTTGGACTTCAGGCTGAGCAAGCCCATCTTCACATCTTCAAACCACACACGCAGTTGTGAACTGGGGTTGAAGTAGATGCGCATCGCCGGCTGCGCCACCCGGTCGAACAGGTAGGCCGCGTGGTCGCCGCTGAGAATAAGGTCGTCGGCCGTGGCCACCTGGAGCGTGAGGCAGGGCGTGCCACGGGGCTGCTGCGCACCGCCGCGCACGCGCAGCACCACATCGCGCGGCACGGCCTTGTCGCCCGGGTTGTAGCGGTCTTCGCCCACCTCCACCTTGTCGTGGGGGCCGATCAGCCGGTTGTCCGGCCCCGATACCACGCGCACTGTGCAGCCGTCGGCCACGATGCGCAGCTGCCGCAGGTTGCCCAGCCGCCCAGAAGCGGGGTCCCACACTCGGTCGCGTGACTCTCGCACCAGTCGGGACTTCTCGATCAGGGTGTCCGGCATGTCGGGCAGGGGGGCTGCGATGGCGGCCAGGCCGCTGCCCAGGGCCAGTGCCGTCAGGCCGGCGCGCGTGAAGGAAAGGAGAGGCATGCCAGCATTGTGTGCCGTTTCCAGGTGTTCAGACGGGCTGCTCGGTGCCCTCGGGATGCGGAAACACCACACCCTCGGTGCCATCCACCCAGGCGGGCAGCTTGGGCATCACGCTCTCGAACAAGGGGCTTGCCTGCCACTGCGCCAGCCAGGCCTGCAGGCGCGGCCAGGGCTGGGCCGCCCACCAATCGGCGTCGATGCCTGCAAACTGCCGCACAAAGGGGGCAATCGCCATGTCCGCCAGCGCCGCATGGTCGCCAAACAGAAATGGTTGTCCTGTCAGCCGCACCTCCAGCCCCTGCATCCACTCCACAGCCTGCGCACGCGCAAGGGCTGCATCAGCCTCGGGATACCGGCTCGGGTACTTGCAGCGATCCAGCGCCTGCTTGAAGGGACCATCGCACTCGGCGATCAGCTCCTGCATGCCGGCCTCGTCGCCGTGGCTGGGCGTGAGCCAGCCGGCGGGGTCGTTGCGGGCCAGCGCCCAGCTCATGATGTCCAGGCTCTGCTCCAGCACGGTCCCATCGGGCAGCACCAGCACGGGCACCGTGGCCTTGGGCGATGCCTGCAGCAGGCCCTGGGGCTTGGCGCGCAGCACCACCTCGCGCAGTTCGCACACCTGGCCGCTCACGGCCAGGGCCAGTCGGGCGCGCATGGCATAGGGGCAGCGGCGAAACGAGTAGAGGACGGGCAGGGCGCTCATGCAGGCCCGTCCTCACCCCCGCCGCGGGGCGGCGTACCGGGCTGGCGTGCGCCGATGTGCTCCTCGCCGCGCGCCTTGGCTAGCTGCATCTGGCGTTCGCGTTCGGCCAGGGCCTGCTCCTGTTCGGGCGTGCGCGTGCCGTGGCAATAGGGGCAGCTCACGCCGGCCGCATAGTGGGGCGAGGCCAGCTCCACCTCGCCCAGCGGCATGCGGCACGATCGGCACAGCTGGTGGTGGCCGGGCGCCAGGCCATGGCCCACCGATACGCGCTCGTCGAAGACAAAACAGTCGCCATGCCAGAGGCTGTCTTCCTCGGGCACGGTCTCCAGGTACTTGAGGATGCCGCCTTCGAGGTGGTACACCTCGCCGAAGCCCTGCGACTTGAGCAGCGCGGTCGATTTTTCGCAGCGGATGCCGCCAGTGCAGAACATGGCCACGCGCGGCTTGCCTTCGAGCACGCCGCCAGGGGCGGACTGCTGGTCCACCCAGGCCGGAAACTCCGCAAAGCTCTTGGTGTGCGGGTTGATCGCGCGCGCAAAGCTGCCGATGCCCACCTCGTAGTCGTTGCGTGTGTCCACCACCACCACGGCCGGGTCGGCGATCAGGGCGTTCCAGTCCTCGGGCTTCACATAGGTGCCGGCGTTGCGCGCGGGGTTCAGGCCGGGCACGCCCAGGGTCACGATTTCGCGCTTGAGGCGCACGCGCATGCGGTAGAAGGGCTGGCGCTCGCCCAGGGCCTCCTTGTGCTGGAGGGCGGCAAAGCGGGCATCGCTGCGCAGCCAGGCCAGCACCGTGTGCACGCCTTCGGGCGGCCCGGCGATGGTGCCGTTGATGCCTTCGGGCGCCAGCAGCAGCATGCCGCGCACGCTGTGGGCGTCGCACAAGGCCTGCAGTGGGTCGCGCAGGTCCGCAAAGTCGGGCAGGTCGACGAACTGGTACAGGGCGGCGGTGAGGATGGATGGCGTGACGGACTGCACGGAGGCGGGTGTAAAACAGGACAGAAGGGCTGATGATAGCGGTCACTTTTGGTTACGATGGGTGGTCGCCAACGCCGCAGCCAAGGTCGCCATGAGCAAGGAATCCACCGTCCATCTTTTTCGCCGGCTCGAGCAGCTCAACGGCATCGGTGCCGCGCTCTCGCGCGAGCGCGACATCGACCGGCTGCTGGAGAACATTCTGGAGGCCGCCAAGGCCATCACCGGGGCCGATGGCGGCACGCTCTACAGCGTGACCGAGGACCAGACGGCCCTGCGCTTCGAGATCGTGCGCACCGATTCGCTCGACATCCGCCTGGGCGGCACCACGGGCCGGCCCATCGATTTTCCGCAGTTGCCGCTGCGCAGTGCCGATGGCTCGCCCAACGATACGCTGGTGGCGGCCTATGCGGCCATCCACGACCGCACGGTGAATGTGGCCGATGCCTACAGCGAAGAGGGCTTCGACTTCTCGGGCACGCGGCTGTTCGACCAGCGCACCGGCTACCGCTCGCAGTCCTTCCTCACGGTGCCCATGCGCAACCATGACCGCGAGCTCATCGGCGTGCTGCAGCTCATCAATGCGCGTGACCCCGTGACCGGCGAAGTCACCGAATTCTCGACGGCCGACCAGAGCCTGGCCGAGTCGCTGGCCTCGCAGGCAGCGATTGCGCTGACCAACCGGCTGCTGATCACCCAGCTCGAACGCCTGTTCGAGTCGTTCGTGAACCTGATCAACCTGGCCATCGACGAAAAGTCGCCCTACACCGGCGGCCACTGCCAGCGCGTGCCGGCCCTGACCATGATGCTAGCGGAGGCGGTGAACACCACGCAGGAGGGGCCGCTGGCATCCTTCACCATGACCGAGCGCGACCGCTACGAGCTCAAGATGGCCGGCCTGCTGCACGACTGCGGCAAGATCACCACGCCCGTGCATGTGGTGGACAAGGCCACCAAGTTGCAGACCCTGTACGACCGCATCGGCCTGGTGGACACGCGCTTCGAGGTGCTCAAGCGCGATGCAGAGCTGGCGGCCCTGCGCCGCCAGCTGGCGCTGCGCCCGGTGGTGGACGCTGCCGCCGAGGCGCAGGAACTGCAGGGCCTGCAGCACAGCATCCACACGCTGGAGGAGGAGCGCGAGTTCATGCGCCGCTGCAACAAGGGCGCCGAGGCCATGCGGGCCGAAGACCAGCAGCGCGTGCGCGACATCTCGGCCGCGCGCCAGTGGCGCAACCCGCAGGGCGTGCAGACCAGCTTTCTCACGGCCGAGGAGCTGGAGAACCTGACCATCCGCTCGGGCACGCTCACCCAGGCCGAGCGCGACACCGTCAACTACCACATCGTCGCCACCATCAAGATGCTGGAGACGCTGCCCTGGCCGCGCCACCTGAAGAACGTGCCCGAGTACGCGGGCGGCCACCACGAGCGCATGGATGGCAAGGGCTACCCGCGCGGTCTCACGCGCGACCAGATGTCGGTGCAGGCGCGCATGATGGGCATTGCCGACATCTTCGAGGCGCTCACGGCCGCCGACCGGCCCTACAAGAGCGGCATGACGCTGTCGCAGGCGCTGGCCATCATGTGCAAGATGCGCGACAACGGCCACATCGACCCCGACCTGTTCCAGGTGTTTGTGCGCGAGGGTGTGTATGCGCGCTACGGCAAGGAGTTTCTGGAGCCCGCACAGGTGGACGAGATCCCCCCTGAGGTGATTGCCAGGGCACTCGTCGGCTAACGTCTCACGCTACTTGCGCCATCAGCCATTTGTGGAAGGCCTCCATCGCCGGGCTCGGTAAGCGTGATTTCAGCCGTGTGAGCCAGTAGGCGCCACGCTGCAGCTCCAGCGCAAACGGGCGCACCAGCCGGCCCTGCTGCAGCTCGCGCGTGAACATGCTCACCGGCAGCAGCGCCACGCCCGCACCTTGCACGGCTGCCTCGGCCAGGGTCAGGGACGAATCGAACACGGCGCCGCGCACCACGGGGCAGGGCGCACCGGCCGCCTCAAACCAGGCCACCCATTCGTCCACGCGGTAGGTGCGCAGCAGCGGCTGGCGCGCCAGGTCTGCCGGGTGGCGCAGGTGGTGGGCCAGGGCCGGGGCGCACATGGCCGTCATGGGGGCGTGCAATATGCACTGCGCTTCGGTGCCGTGCCAGGCGCCGTCACCGAAGCGGATTGCATAGTCCAGGCCCTCGCCGGCCATGTCAACCCGGTTGTTGTGGGTGAGCAGGCGCAGGTCCACGAAGGGGCAGGCCTGCTGAAAGTCGCGCAGCCGCGGCAGCAGCCAGCCCACGGCAAAGGTGCCGACCACGCCCACCGTGAGCACCTCGCGCGGGCGGGCATCGCTCATGTGCTCCAGTGCGGCCGCAATGCGCTCGAAGGCATCGCTGAGCACGGGCAGCAGCGCCTGGCCTTCGTCCGTGAGCGCCAGGCCCCGGGGCAGGCGGCGAAACAGCGGCTTGCCCAGCCGGTCCTCCAGGTTGCGGATGTGCTGGCTCACAGCCGTCTGGCTCACATTGAGCTCGTCGGCGGCGCGGGTCAGGTTCAGGTGGCGTGCGGACACCTCGAAGGCGCGCAGGGCGTTGAGCGGCAGGTGCATAAGTTTTTCTTGGGTCTCGGGTCGATTATTGTCGATGGTGCTTGGGGCCTGCCACCGGTATCGTTCACCCATTCCGACAACCACCTCACAGGTAAGAAGATGCAACGACGCAACTTTGTGGCCGCCATAGGCTTCCTTCCCCTGGCCAGCTTGGCCCAGACCAGCCCGCAGAAAAACAGTGCCTCTGCGGCCGATGCCGCCTGGCTTGCCGACCTCAAACGCATCGAGGCCAGCATGGGTGGCCGCGTGGGGGTGGCCGCACTCGATACCCACACCGGCCGGCAGATCGCGCACCGGGGGGGAGAGCGCTTTCCCATGGCCAGCACCTTCAAGCTGCTGCTGGCCGCGCAGACCCTGCGCCGCGTGGACCAGGGCCATGACAAGCTGGACCGGCGCATCACCTATGCCAAGAAAGACCTGGTGACCTACTCGCCCGTGACCGAACCGCACGCCGACGGTGCCGGCCTCACGGTGGAGGAGCTCTGCGCCGGTACCATGACCCTGAGCGACAACACCGCCGCCAACCTGCTCTTGGCCAGCAACGGCGGGCCACCCGCGCTCACGGCCTATGTGCGCTCGCTGGGCGACAGCATCACGCGGCTGGACCGCATCGAGCCCGAACTCAATGAGGCCAAGCCTGGCGACCCGCGCGACACCACCACGCCCGTGGCCATGGTGCATTGCATCCAGGCGCTGGCCCTGGGCCAGGCCCTGTCACCGGCCTCGCGCGAAAAGCTGCAGGGTTGGCTGCTGGCCAACAAGACGGGCGACAAGCGCCTGCGCGCCCGCCTGCCCGAGGGCTGGAAGGCAGGGGAGAAGACCGGCACCGCATCGCGCGGCACCAGCAACGACGCGGGCTTGTTCTGGCCCCCCGGGCGCAAGCCCATCGTTGTGAGCTGCTACCTGACCGGGGGCGAGGCGCCGCCCGAGCAGCGCGATGCCGCCATGGCCGAGATTGGGGCGCTGGTGGCGCAGTGGGCCCTGGCTGCGTAGGGGACGGGTCAGCCCTGCAGTGCCAGCAGGCGTTGGGCGTGCAGGGCCATCATCTTCTCTTCGTTGGCAGGGATGACCAGGGTCTCGAAACCGCCCAGCATCGGCAGGCGCGCCAGCACCGCGGCACGCACCGGCTCGGCGTTCTCGCCGATACCGCCAGTGAACACCAGGGCATCCAGCCCGCCCATCGATACTGCCAGCATGGCCGTGTACTGCGCCACCTTCAGCGCGAAGTAGTCGACCGCAAAGGCCGCCTGCGGGTCGGTGCTGGCCAGCAGGGTCTGCATGTCGCTGCTGACACCTGACAGGCCCTTGAGGCCCGATTCCTGGTACAGCATGTGCTCGACCTGCGCGGTATCCATGCCCAGCTCGCGCTGCAGGTAGATGACGGCACCCGCATCGATGGCGCCGCTGCGCGTGCCCATGGGCAGGCCATCGAGCGCGGTCATGCCCATGGTGGTGTCGACGCTGCGGCCTGCGTGCATGGCGCACAGGCTGGCGCCGTTGCCCAGGTGCGCGGCCACCACCCGGGCCTCGCGCAGTTCGGGGCGGGTGCGGGCGATCTCGTGGGCCAGCCATTCGTATGACAGGCCGTGGAAGCCGTAGCGGCGCACGCCCTGGGCGCGCAGCGCCTGGGGCAGGGCGAAGGTCTGGAACAGCGGGTCCATGCGCGCATGGAAGGCGGTGTCGAAGCAGGCGATGTCCAGCGCATGGCTGGCCAGGCGCTCAGATGCCGCAATGCCGGCCAGGTTATGCGGCTGGTGCAGGGGCGCCAGCGGGGCGAGGGCCTGGAGCCGGGCCACGATGTCGGGCGTGACGACCACCGGCTCGCGAAAGTCCGCACCGCCGTGCACCACCCGGTGCACCACGGCCGCCAGCTGCCAGCCGTCATCGTGCTGGTCGATCAGCTCGATCACGGCCGCCATGGCCGTGTCGTGGTCGGCCGCAGGCAGGGACGTGCGCAGCGGGGCGTCGGCCCCGGCCAGTTTTGCAGACAACTGCGCGCTGGTGTCGATGCCGGTCACCTTGCCGGCCATCAGCACGGCGAGCGACTCGCGCTCGAACACCTGGAACTTGATGCTGGACGAGCCGACGTTCAGCACCAGCAGCACGGGCGTGTTCTGCTTCATTTGATCAGCCCCTTGCTGCGGGCATGGGCCAGCAGCAGCGCCACGGCGCACGACAGCAGGCGCGCCCGCTGGCTGTCGGCCCGGCTGGTCAGGATGATGGGCACGCGCGCGCCCAGCACGATGCCGGCGGCCTCCGCCCCGCTCAGAAAGATGAGCTGCTTGGCCAGCATGTTGCCCGCCTCGATATTGGGCACGAGCAGGATGTCGGCGTTGCCCGCGACCGCCGAGACGATGCCCTTGGTACGGGCCGCCTCCACGCTGATGGCATTGTCGAAGGCCAGCGGGCCATCGATCAGGCAGCCCGTGATCTGGCCCCGGTCGGCCATCTTGCACAGGGCGGCGGCATCGAGCGTGGCGATCATCTTGGGGCTGACGGTCTCTACCGCTGCCAGCACCGCCACCTTGGGCAGCACGTCGGCGCCGAACAGCGCATGCCACAGATCGACGGCGTTCTGCACGATGTCGACCTTGGTGGCCAGGTCGGGCGCGATGTTCACCGCGGCGTCGGTGATGATGAAGGCCTTGGAATAGCTTTCCTGGTCGATCAGGAAGGCGTGGGAGATGCGCCGCTCGGTGCGCAGGCCGGCGTCGCTCTTGACCACCGCGCCCATCAGCTCGTCGGAGTGCAGCGAGCCCTTCATCAGCGCATCGACCTCGCGCGCAGCGGCCAGGGCCACGGCCTTCGCAGCCGCGTCGTGGCTGTGCTCGGCGTCGATCACCTGCCAGGCCGAGATGTCCACGCCCGCCGCTTCGGCGGCCTCGCGGGTGCGCGCGGCCGGCCCCACCAGCACGGGCGTGATGAGCCCAGCCTCGTGGGCCTCGCGCGCTGCCTGCAGCACATTGGCGCTGACCGCGTGGACGATGGCAGTTCGCGCTGGCGCCAGCGTGCGGCAACGGGTCAGCAGGGTGTCGGCATCAAAACTGTTCATCGGGAATCACCAGGGTTGGAAGACAAACACGACGCCGGGTTCGGCTCTCAGACTCTCAGCCGCTCAGAGTTTCTTGACCAGCACCTGGCTGCGCCGGTCCCAGTTGTACTTGCGCTTGCGCGCCTCGGGCAGCCAGTCGGGGTCGGCGGGCTGAAAGCCGCGCTTGATGAACCAGTGCATGGTGCGCGTGGTCAGCACGAAGATGCTGTCCAGCCCGGCGGCGCGCGCGCGCTGCTCGATGCGCTTGAGCAGCTTTTCGCCATCGCCCGTTCCCTGGCTTTGCGGCGACACGGTGACGGCGGCCATCTCGGCCGTCTTCGCCTCGGGGTAGGGGTAGAGCGCCGCGCAGCCGAAGATCACGCCATCGTGGTCGATGATGGTGTAGGCAGAGATGTCGCGCTCGATCTCGGTGCGGTCGCGCTTGACCAGGGTGCCGTCCTTCTCGAACGGCTCGATCAGCTGCAGGATACCGCCCACGTCGTCGATGGTGGCCTCGCGCAGCTCTTCGAGCTTTTCGTCGATCACCATGGTGCCGATGCCGTCGTGCACGTACACCTCCAGCAGCAGCGAGCCATCCACCGCAAACGGCAGGATGTGGCTGCGTTCCACGCCGGCCTTGCAGGCCTTCACGCAGTGCTGCAGGTAAAAGCCGGTGTCGGTGGGCTGCTGCGCGGTGGGCAGCGTGGCCAGCAGGGCCTGGGCCGCAGCCAGCGGCAGCTCGGTGTCGATGGGGTTGTCTTCGCCCTCGGGCTCGCCGGGCAGCATGCGGATGCCGGGCACCTCGGTCAAAAAGATCAGCTTGTCTGCGCGCAACTCAATGGCCACGCTGGTGGCGACTTCTTCCATGCTCAGGTTGAAGGCCTCGC
This sequence comes from Acidovorax sp. A1169, assembly GCF_030704685.1. GTDB lineage: Bacteria > Pseudomonadota > Gammaproteobacteria > Burkholderiales > Burkholderiaceae_C > Acidovorax. The sequence goes on along the minus strand of NZ_JAUZDX010000015.1, from coordinate 143,133 downwards.
CGGTGGGCGAGAAGCCAAAGGGCGACAGCAGCACCATCGCGCCCATGTCCAGCGTGCGCTGGATGCCGGCCACGTCGACCTTGCGCACCAGGCCCGAGTGCTGAAAGTCCACCCCGTCCATGATGCCCACCGGCCGTGCCGTGAGGAAGTTGCCCGAGATCACGCGCACCGTGGCACCGGCCATGGGCGTGTTGGGCAGGCCCTGGCTGAAGGCAGCCTCGATCTCGTAGCGCAGCTGGCCCGCGGCCTCCTGCGCGCAGTCGAGCGCCACCGAGTCGGTGATGCGAATGCCGTGCGAGTATTTGGCCTCATGCCCCTTGGCCGCCAGTTGCTCGTTGACCTGCGGGCGAAAGCCGTGCACCAGCACGATCTTCACCCCCATGGCCTGGATCAGCGCCAGATCCTGCGCAATGTTGTGCAGCTTGCCGGCCGCGATGCCCTCACCCGTCAGCCCGATCACGAAGGTCTGGTTGCGAAACTTGTGGATGTAGGGCGCCACCGAGCGGAACCAGGGGACGAAGGTGAAATTGAAGACGGCGGACATGGGCAGCGAGGGGTGGGGCGACCGAACAATAAGAATGCGTTGGCAGGCCGGCATCATAAGGGCGTACCCCGCCCCACGCTGCAGGCCAGATCACACGGCCTGGCGGAACGCGCCGAGTTTGGCCGCAAACGGCTCCAGCACCAGCCCTTCGTCCGGCAGGCCGCCCTGCACGGGGGCTGCCAGCGCAATGCCGCAGTCCTTAAGCAAAGCCACCATTTCCACCGGGGCGATGGTGCCCTGGTGCAGCAGCGCGTCCACCGTGCGGCCCAGGGCCTCGCGGTGGGTCTGCAGCAGTTCCTGGGCGCGCCGGTACTGCTGCTGCATCAGCGCCTCGATGGCTTCGTTGCTCGGGCCGATGTCGGTGTTGACGTGGTTGTCCATCTCCACCGTCACGTCGGTGCGGGCCAGGCGCGCACCGAAGCCATGGTGGCGGATGTAGCGTGCCGCCTCGGCCGTCACCTGCTTGTAGTCCTGCTCGGCGCCGGTGGTGCAGGCCATTTCGCCGAACACCAGTTCCTCGGCCACGCGGCCGGCCAGGCCCACGCACATCATGTCCAGCGCGTTCTGCCGGGTGGTGGCTTTCAGGCTGGAGAAGCTGTTGTACCCGCCCTCGAACGAGGCGATGTTGATCTTCACCTCCTGCGGGGCGTGGCCGAACAGCACGCAGTACGCCAGGCCATGCCCGGCCTCGTGCACTGCCAGCAGGGCGCGGAAGTCGGCATTGGCGCGCTGCTTGAGGCGGTTGAGCTCCAGCACCACCGGGAAAGTGGTTTCTGCCGGCCCCTGCGGACCCTGGCCCTGCACCAGCAAATGGCGCTTGGCCGGAGCCAGGCTGATGGGGAACTCCTGCGCCAGCGGCAATTGCTCCTGCATGACCCACAGCGCCGCGTTGACCAGGTTGGCGCTCAGGATGGCATGCACCGACGAGAACAGCGGCCGCGTGCCCTGCGCCGGAAAGACGGCATTGGCGTACAGCTCGTCGAGCACGTCCTGCCCGATGGCAAAGCGCACGCCGCACTGCGCGGCGATGTCGTCCACATAGCGCGTGCACAGGTTGCGGATGAGCTGCTCGTAGGTCGCCTTGCTGAACGAGGGGTAGATCACGTGCTCGTTGCCCAGGCGCGCGATCTGCTCGGGCTTGAAGCGTTCGCCCAGGGCCTTCTTCACGTCGATCAGCGAGAGCTTGCGCGTGAGGCGGTGGAAGATGTCGGCGTCGGTATCGCAGTCCTCCACGCGCTGGGCGGTCTCGTGGTACATCTCGTCGAGGTTGCCGCAGACGAAGACCAGCAGCTTGCTGTAGTCGGTCTCCCAGGAGTGGTGCGACTGCTGAAAGCGCGTGAACAGCGCCTGCACCTTGGCAGGCGGCCACTGCATGATCTCGGCCAGCGGCTCTTGCAGCTTGAGCATGCGCTTGAGCTCCTGCCCATCCCAGGCGTCGAGCTGGAAGCGGTAGGGGGCCTTGCCCGCGCGCGCGTCATCGTCGGTTTCGGCGCGCTCGGCCTCGTAGTGGGCATCGGCCAGCTTGCGCTCGATGTTGGACAGTGCGCTCAGCGCAGGCGGCAGGCGCCCGTCGGATAGCAGCGTCCACACGTCCTGGTAGCGCTCGACCTTCACGTCCTCGCCCTTGCGGTCCATGGTGCGAAAGCGCTGGAACTCGTCGAGTACCAGCACGCCCGGCGCCCCCTCGTGGATGCCCGAGTCGCCCAGCATGCCCGAGATGGTGGAGCTGCGGTAGCTGGCGCCATGGCTGAAGCCGTCCATCTGCACTTCCACGAAGCGGTCATAAAAGCCCAGCAGCTGCGCCAGGCGCCGCGTGAGCTGCGTCTTGCCGGTGCCAGTCAGGCCCCATAGGCAGACGATGACCGGGCGGCTGATGAGCTGGGGCAGCACATACCAGGCGCGCACGGCATCGATCACGCGGTCGATCACATCGTCGATGCCGAAGAGCTCGGCCTTGAGCTGTGCCGCCGCCTGGGCCAGTGCCTGCTGGCGCACGGCCAGCTCGGCTGCAGTCACGGCGCCCGCAGGGGCAGGGCCCCCATGCGCATGCACGGGGGCCGGCGCTGCCTGCGCTGCGGTGGTGGGCACCCCGCCCACGGCCAGGGCCACGGTGGGGTGCAGGGGGTGCCGCAGGTGCGGCGGCACGTCGTTGGTGAATGGATTCATGTCGTCAATCAATCGTTCTGTAGCTTGCCTTGGATCGCCTTGCGCAGGGCGACGTTGTCCGCGCGGCGCTGGGCCCCGCGGCTGCGTATGTGCTTGCCTGCCGCGCTGGACAGGCTGCGCTGGGCCAGCGCAGTGGCCACAGGATTTCGGGGCGGGCCCGAGGCTTCGAGCTTCAGCACCAGGGGCTGCTTCATGCGGCGCAGCTTCTTGATTTCACCCTGGGCGTAGGCGCGGGACAATTTTTGGGCACTCATGTGCACTCCACAAACAAAAAACCCCGGCAAGGTAGCCAGGGCTTGTGGAGCGCTGCACTGGGTGCGAGGTGCGCTTGTTTGCCGTGGCTGGACTCGTGAATGCACAGTCCAGCCGGGGCGGTGGACTGTGGTCAGGCAGGAGCGAACAAGGGAACAAACATAGCGGTGACCTCCAGGGCTTTCAGCGGTGGCCGACATGGCCAAGCGTTGCGGAAAGAAGGCGCAATTGTGGCGAGCCGCGCAGCGTGTGGCAAGCTGGGGTGGAGGCAAAAGCAGCCAACTGTCGCGTGAAAGGAACAGTGACGGCGTGCGCCGGTCAATCGCCCTGGCGATAGACCCAGCCTGCTGCGTGCAGCCACTCCTGCTGGTCCTGCGTCCGTACGACCAGTTCGACCAGGTCGCGGCCTTCGTGCAGCGGTACCTGCACCGCCATGCCGGCGCGGTCTGCCGACAGGGGGAGCAGGAACTGGCGGTCATCCCAGAACAGGTAGCCGCGCAGCTCGGGCAACTCCCTCAGGGTGGCGGTGGCCATGCTGCCGGCTGCCAACAGTATCGATTCCGGCGCTTCATTGGCCTGGATCCAGGTGGTGTCCAGGCGGTCGGCCCAGGCAGCGGGCAGCGGGGCGCTCGCGCGGGGCATTTGCTGTGCCATCGGCGTGGTGACCCAGTAGTGCCCGGCGCGGGCCGGCTCGCGCGACAGCAGGTAGCGGCGGCCATCGGCCTGCTCCCAGCGGTAGTGCGTGCCGGGCTTGGCATCCGCCCACCACCAGCCATCGCTGCGCAGGCGCAGGCCCTCGCACAGTGGCTCCCAATCCTTGAGCGCTGCGGACCACACCGAGATATCGACCTGCTGGCTGTCGGGCGAAACCACCTTCAACGGCTTGGACGCACGCCCATAGATGCCAAGCACGGCATCGACGTCGGTGGTGGATGACGTGGCCACCGAAGGCACGGTGGTGCTGACCTTGGCAGGCAGGGCCTGCAGCTGGCCGGTCTCCTGCAGGGCCCGCAGCAAGATGCCTTCGGCGATGGGGCCGGGGCGAAAGCCCGGTGCGTTGCCCGTGAGCAGCAAGGCCATGCCGGCCTGGGGCAGCACGTAGAAGTCGCTTGCGCAGAACACCGTGCTGCCGCTCTTTTGCCAGGCCCGCACGCCTGCGGCGTCCAGGCCCGGCTGCTGCGTGCTGTCCCAGCCCAGGCCCCAGTGCCAGTCGGGGGCGAGGTCGATGCGCATGCCCTGGTTCTGGTCGCGGCCCATCTCCGCCACGCCGGCCTTCGAGACCACGCGCTGGCCATCTTGCTCGCCGCCCTGGATCAGCAGGGCGGCAAGCCGCATCATGTCGCCGGGCGTGGTGCACAGCCCGCTCGTGGCGTAGCCCATCACGAACTCCTGCCCTTGCCGCGCCTGGCCGATGTAGCCCGGCGCGAAGCTGCCTTCGGGCAGCGGCCGCAGCGTGAAGCCTGAGCGGCCCATGCTGAGCGGCGTGAGGATGGCGGTCTGCACGAACGCGGGGTAGCTCTGGCCCGTGACGGCCTGCACGATGCGCTCGATCAGCGTGAAGCCATCGTTGCAGTAGACCGCCATGGCCCCGGGGGCGTGTTTGAGGTGCATGTCGGCCAGCGCGGCCTCCACCCCGGCCGCATACCCTGGAATCGGGGCAAACGCGAACATGTTGTGCAGGTAGGTGCCGGGCAGGCCCGAGGCGTGGCTGAGCAAATGCCGCACGGTGATGTCGCGGTAGCCGGACGACAGCATGCTGAACTGCGGCAGGTAGCGCACCACCGGGGCATCGAGCTGCACCAGTTGGCGGTCCGCGAGGATCATCACGGCCAGCGCCGCGACCACCTTGCTGACCGAGCCCACGTTGAACCGCGTTTCCGGCGTGGCGGGGGCGGCCGGGGTGGCTGGGGTAGCTTGGGTGTCGCGCAGCACCTCGAAGGCCTCCTGCCAGACGATGCGGTCACCGTACATCACCGCGATCGAGGCGGCCCGTGTGTCGCTGGCCTGCATGGCCTGCCGGATCTGGCGGCGACCCCAGGCCATGGTGGCATCCAGGTTGGGCGCGGGGGCACTGCTGCCGCCGCAGCCGGGCAGCCAGGGCGCCAGGGCCGCGGTGCCGGTCCATGCCAGCCAGTCGCGGCGCGATGGGGTTGGGAGGCGTTCGTCCAGGGGAGGCTTGAAAGCAGATGTCTGCGGGGGCATTCGGGATATTCTTCGGTGCGCGCAGCGTGACGACATTGCCGGTTGGTGATGGGGTGATTACATCCTGAAAATCGCCTGCTCCGGCCGTTGTTGCGCACCGAAAAGCTTACCCGATGGGACGGCCACGTGCCCCCTGGCTGCTCGCGCATGGCCGGTGTTGCACAAGGCCAACGCCCAGCCTCGGATAATGCGGGCTTCATGACCGACTCCACGCTTCCCCTTTCCCAGCCCGTCGCGCCTGCCAGGCCCCCCGCCAAGCTGCACATCGAGTTCCCCGAATCCCTGCCCGTATCGGGCAAGCGCGAGGAGATCATGGCGGCCATCCGCCAGCACCAGGTCGTCATCGTCTGCGGCGAAACCGGCTCGGGCAAGACCACGCAGCTGCCCAAGATCGCGCTGGCCCTGGGCCGGGGCAAGTGCAATGCGCCGGCAGGGCAGAAGGGCCAGATGATCGGCCACACCCAGCCGCGCCGCATTGCGGCCAGCAGCGTGGCCAAGCGCATCGCCGAAGAGCTCAAGACCCCGCTGGGCGACGTGGTGGGTTTCAAGGTGCGCTTTCAGGACCGGCTCTCGCGCGATGCCTCGGTCAAGCTCATGACAGACGGCATCTTGCTGGCCGAGACGCAGACCGACCCGCTGCTCAAGGCCTACGACACCATCATCATCGACGAGGCGCACGAGCGCAGCCTGAACATCGACTTCCTGCTGGGCTACATCCGCCAGATCCTGCCGCGCCGGCCGGACCTGAAGGTGGTGGTGACCTCGGCCACCATCGATGCGGACCGGTTTGCCAAGCACTTCGAGTCGGCCAAGGGGCCGGCGCCCATCATCTATGTATCGGGGCGCACCTTTCCGGTAGAGCAGCGCTGGCGGCCCTTCGAGGACACGCGCGACTATGGCCTCAACGAAGCCATTGCCGATGGCGTGGACGAACTCTGGCAGGGCAATGCGGCGGGCGACATCCTGATCTTTCTGCCCGGCGAGCGCGAGATCCGCGAGGCCGCAGACCACCTGCGCAAGCACCTGGCACACCAGCCAGTGATGCGCAACGCCGAGGTGCTGCCCCTGTTCGCGCGCCTGTCGCAGGCCGAGCAGGACCGCATTTTCGACGGCCACACCGGCCGCCGCCTGGTGCTGGCCACCAATGTGGCCGAGACCTCGCTCACGGTGCCGGGCATTCGTTACGTGATCGATGCGGGCACGGCCCGCGTCAAGCGCTACAGCTTTCGCAGCAAGGTGGAGCAGTTGCTGGTGGAGCCCATCAGCCAGGCGGCCGCCAACCAGCGCGCGGGCCGCTGCGGCCGGGTGGCCAACGGCATCTGCATCCGCCTGTACGACGAGGTGGACTTCAACGCCCGCCCGCGCTTCACCGACCCCGAAATCCTGCGCAGCTCGCTCGCGGGTGTCATTCTGCGCATGAAGTCGCTGCACCTGGGTGACGTGGTTCAGTTCCCCTTCATCGAAGCGCCTTCGGGCCGCGCCATTGCCGACGGCTACCAGCTGCTGGGCGAGTTGGGCGCCGTGGACGAGGCCAACGAGCTCACGCCCATGGGCGTGGAACTCTCGCGCCTGCCGCTCGACCCGCGCGTGGGCCGCATGATCCTGGAGGCACGCGACCGCAAGGCGCTGGACGAGGTGCTGGTGATCGCCAGCGCCCTGAGCGTTCAGGATGTGCGCGACCGCCCCCTGGAGGCCCAGCAGCAGGCCGACCAGGCCCACGCCAAGTTCGACGACGAGAAAAGCGAGTTCAGCGGCTACCTCAAGCTTTGGAAGTGGATCAACGAGGCCCGGGGCGGCGCGCCCACACTGCCGTCGGCCCGGGCGCAGAAGGCCATGGCCAACCAGCGCGCGCCATCGCAGGCCTTTTTGCCTGTAGCGCAGCGCATGGTGGCCGCTGCAGCGCCAGCGCCCGCCGTGGCCAGTGCCGACGCGCATGCGCCCACGCACAAGCTGAGCAACCGCCAGTACGAGCAGCTGCTGCGCCAGAACTTCATCAGCATCCGCCGCCTGCGCGAGTGGCGTGATATCCATACCCAGTTGCTCACCGTGGTAGCCGAGCACAAGTGGGCCATCAACAGCCAGCCCGCAAGCTACGAGCAGCTGCACCTGTCGATGCTGGCGGGCCTTTTGGGCAACATCGGCGCGCGCAGCGAAGAGGAAGACTGGTATCTGGGCGCGCGCGGCATCAAGTTCTACAAGCACCCGGGCGCCCACCTGGCCAAGAAGCCCGGCCGCTGGATCGTGGCGGCCGAGTTGGTGGAGACCACGCGCCTCTTCGGGCGGGGCATTGCCGCCATCGAGCCGCAGTGGCTCGAAGAGGTGGGTAGCCACCTGCTCAAGAAGCAGCTGCTCGACCCGCACTGGGAGAAGAAATCTGCCGAAGTTACTGCTCTGGAGCGCGCCACGCTCTACGGCCTGGTAGTCTACAACGGCCGGCGCATCAACTTCGGCAAGATCGACCCGCATGCGGCGCGCGAGATCTTCATCCGCGAAGCGCTGGTGGGCGGCAACTGGGAGAGCAAGCTGCCCTTCCTGGCCGCCAACCAGAAGCTGATCGCCAAGGTGGAGGAGCTCGAACACAAGTCGCGCCGCCAGGACGTGCTGGTGGATGATGAGCTGATCTACGCCTTCTACGACCAGCAGCTGCCGCCCGACGTGTGCAGCGGCCACGGCTTCGAGGCCTGGTACCGCGAGGCCTCGCGCCAGCAGCCCGAGCTGCTCAAGCTCACGCGCGAAGAACTCATGCGCCACGAGGCGGCGGGCATCACCAGCAACGCCTTTCCCAAGACGGTGCGGCTGGGCGGGGTGGACTGCGCCGCCACCTACCTGCACGAGCCGGGCGACGCGCGCGACGGCATCACCGTGACCATCCCGCTGTTCGTGCTCAACCAGGTGAACGACGAGCGCTGCGAATGGCTGGTGCCCGGCATGCTCAAGGACAAGATCCAGGCCCTGCTCAAGAGCCTGCACCAGCGCCCGCGCAGCCGCTTTGTGCCGCTGCCCGAGAACGCGACCCGCCTGGCCGGCCTGCTGGGCACGCCCGAGCGCTTTGGCCAGGGCAGCCTGACCGACGTGCTGCTCAAGCAGGTGCGCGACGAGACCTCGCTCGATGTGAAGCGGGCCGACTTCAAGCTCGACATGCTCAGCCCGCACCTGTTCATGAACTTCCGCGTGGTGGACGAGCATGGCCGCCAGCTAGGCCATGGCCGCAACCTGGGCGCCTTGAAGGCCGAATGGGGCGCCAAGGCGCGCGGCGCCTTCCAGGCGCTGGCCGGGCTCAAGCTGGCCGCAGGCGTGCCGCCGCAGCCAGAAGTCCCGGCGCCTGCAGCCAAAAGCGGGTCTGCTGCGACCCTGGCATCGGGCAAGGGGCAGCCCCCGGTGCCGGCACAGCCGGCAGCCAAGCCCGCTGCACCTGCAGGCCAGCGCTATACGGCGTGGACCTTTGGTGAGCTGCCCGAGCTGATGGAGATCCGAAAGGCCGGGCAGACGCTGATCGGCTTTCCGGCCCTGATCGATGGCGGCGACGCCGTGAGCATCGAGGTCTTCGACGAGCCCGAGGTGGCTGCTGCCAAGCACCGCGCCGGCCTGCGCCGTCTGTTCGCGCTGCAGATCAAGGACGCGCTCAAGTACCTCGAAAAGAACATCCCCGACCTGCAGAAGATGGCCGTGGCCTACATGCAGGTGGGCCGCAACGCCGACGGCACCGGCGGCGGCACGCAGGAGGAGCTGCGCAGCCAGGTCATCGACGTGGCGCTGGACCGTGCCTTTCTGCTCGACCCGCTGCCCACCGACGAGTACGCCTTCAAGCGCCGGCTGGAAGAGGGCAGGGGCCGCCTGACCCTGATCGCCAACGAGGTGGCGCGCCTAGCAAGCACCATTCTCATCGAGTTTGCCGCCGCCGCGCGCAAGATCAAGGACACCAAGAACGCACCCGAGGCCACGCAGGACGCCCAGCAGCAACTGGCGCGCCTGATGCCCAAGAACTTCATCGCCATCGCGCCCTGGACGCAACTGGCCCACTACGCCCGCTACCTCAAGGCCATCACCCTGCGCCTGGACAAATACCGCGCCGACCCCGCGCGCGACGCCGCCAAGCTGGCCGAGGTACGCCCGCAGGAGCAGCGCTACTGGCGCCTGGTGGCCGAACGCAAGGGCCAGGTAGACAGCCGCATGCAGGAACTGCGCTGGCTGCTGGAGGAACTGCGCGTGAGCTTCTTTGCGCAGGAACTGCGCACGCCGCAGCCGGTGAGCGTCAAGCGGCTGGAGAAGCTGTGGACGCAGGTGAATAGCTGACGAAAGGGGACGTGCCGATCCGGTCTTTCGGATCGGCGTTTTTCCGAAGGGCAGGGGCGCGTTATACTAAACATTCCGTCCAGATGGTTTGTTTGTCCGCATGACCGAAGCCCACCGCCGCCAGAAACACCCCGAGCTCGTGCGCAGCCAGTTGCTGGCCGTGGTGCGCACGCTGCTGGTCGAGCAGGGGCCCCATGCGGTCACGCTCGATGCCGTGTCTGCCCGCGCCGGGGTGACCAAGGGCGGGCTGCAGCACCACTTTCGCAGCAAGCAGGCGCTGCTCGATGCCCTGAGCGACCAGCTGTTCGAGGAATTCCAGCAGGGCTATGCCCAGGCGCTGGCCCTGGAAGCGGAGGGCCGGCCAGGCCGCCATGCCCGGGCCTACATCCGCACGGCGTTCGACGAAGGCACCGATTGCAATCGGGTGGAGGCCCAGCGCGCCATCGGCCTGCTGGCGCTGACCTTGCCCCACTGCCGGGAGCAGTGGAGCGCCACGATGCAGGCCGCCTTGGCGCAGGATGGCGATGACCCGCAGGTGGCCGACCGCCTGCTGGCCTGCCGCATGGCGGCCGACGGCTACTGGTTCAGCCAGATGCTCGATGTGTACCCGATGGACGAAGCGCGCAAGGCCCGCGTGCTGAAAACCCTGCTCGATCTGTGCAACTGATTTCAAAAAGCGAGTACCCATGAATCTCACCACTGCCTACCTGTTGCTTGGCATTGCCATCGTCTCCGAGGTGATCGGCACCTCGGCGCTCAAGGCCTCCGAGGGCTTCACCCGCCTGGGTCCCAGCGCCATCACGGTGGTCACCTACAGCCTGTCTTTCTACCTGCTGTCGCTCACGCTAAAGACCCTGCCGGTCGGCATTGCCTATGCCATCTGGTCGGGCGTGGGCATCGTGCTCATCTCGGCCGTGGGCTGGGTGGTCTACGGGCAGAAGCTCGACCTGCCGGCGGTGATCGGCCTGGGCATGATCATTGCCGGGGTGCTGGCCGTGAACCTGTTTTCCAAGAGCGTCGGCCACTGAGCACGCTCTCTTTCTTCCGCTTTTCCTGGTGATGCCATGACCGCCTCCTATACCTGCTCTTCGTCGTCCGCCACATTGCCGGCGGTCGCACCCATCACGGGCCAGACCCTGTCGCGCACGGATGTGCTGGCCCTGCTGGAGCGGGGGGCCGGCCCACTGCACTTCGAGCAATGCGACTTCGAAGGGGCAGACCTGTCGCGGCTGGAGTTGCGCGGGGTGCAGTTCACCGAGTGCGTGCTGGCCGAGGCGTCTTTTGAAAAGTCGAACCTCGCCGACAGCCGCTGGCTGGGCTGCCGGGCCGGGCTGGCCAACTTCCACCTGGCGGACCTGACCGATGCGCGCTGGTACCGCTGCGACCTGAACAACACCAGTTGGGCACGCAGCAAGCTGGGCTCTGCCGTGTTCGCCGAGGTCAAGCTCACCGGCGCAGGCTTTCGCGAGGCGCACACGCTGGGCCTCGCGTTTCACGATTCGCTGCTGGTGGGGGCGGACCTGCGCGGCATGTCGTTTCGCAAGCAGACCATTGGCCAGTTGGACATGAGTGACGCCGACCTGGGCGGCTGCGATTTTCGCGATGCGGTGTTCGAGGGCGGCAGCCTGCGCGATGCCAACCTCAAGAACGCCCGCTTCGACGGCGCCGACCTGCGCGCGGTGGACCTGGCGGGGCTGCGCATCGCCAATGTCGCGCAGTTCTTCAAGGGGGCAGTGATATCGCAGGACCAGGCGGCTGCGCTGGTCAGCGAGCTGGGCGTGCGGGTGATGTGAGTTCTTCATGCACTGTCGCCTTGAGGCGACAGTGCCAATGCGCGGCAAAGGGGCTATTTGGCGGTGTGGTGGATCTGGTCAGGCTCTGGAGAGAACAGATCCCAGGTCGCCATGAACAGCGCCGCGATCACGGGGCCGATGACGAAGCCCGTGAGCCCGAACAACCCAAGCCCGCCCAGGGTGGAGATCAGCACCACGTAGTCCGGCATCTTGGTGTCCTTGCCGACCAGGATGGGGCGCAGGACGTTGTCCACCAGGCCGATGACGCCGATGCCGTAGGCGATCAGCACCACGCCTTGCCATACGGCGCCGGTGGCCAGGAAGTAGATGGCCACGGGCAGCCAGATCAGGCCGGCGCCCACGGCGGGCAGCAGCGACAGAAAGGCCATCAGCACGCCCCAGAGCACGGGGCCCTGGATGCCCAGGATCCAGAAGATCAGCCCGCCCAGGGCGCCCTGCGAGGCAGCGACCACGATGTTGCCCTTGACGGTGGCGCGGATCACGGTGGTGAACTTGGTGACCAGCTGGCGCTTGTGCTCGGTCTCGAGCGGAATGGCGCGGCCGATGCGCGCGCCCAGTGCGGCGCCGTCGCGCAGCAAAAAGAACAGCAGGTACAGCATGATGCCGAAGCCTACGAGGAACTCGAGCGTGTTCTGGCCGATGTTGACCGCCTGGGTGGCGATGAACTGGCTGGCCTGCACGGCAACCGACGACAGGCGCTCCTGGATCTGCGCCACCGAGGTCAGGTTGAAGCGGTCCAGCAGGTTCACGGCCCACTGGGGCAGGGCGGCGATGACCTGCTGGAAGTACAGGCCGAAGTTGAGCTGCCCCGTGCGCGTGCGCTCATAAATGGCCGTGGCTTCCTGGACCAGCGAGACGGTGAGGAAGGCCACCGGCAGGATCACGATCACCAGACACAGCCCCAGCGTGATCAACGCGGCCAGGTTGGTGCGCGGGCGCAGGCGCCGCAGCACCTTGCGGTGCAGCGGTGCGAACAGGATGGCCAGCACCATGCCCCAGAACACCGCACCGTGGAACTGCCAGAGGATGGCGCCGAAGGCCACGGTGACCAGCACCAGTAGCAGCAGGAAAGTCTTGTCTTGGAGTGTGTTGGGGCTCATTGGAACCTGTTGAGAACGTATACCCGCCCTATCGCGTGTACCCGCAATGTACGCGAGGTGCTGCGGCACCCTGCATTTCCATGGCACGCAGATACATATGGGCCGCGCTTTTTGGGCTTGATGCAGATCAGTGGCACAATGCAGCCCGTACCAAGGCCCTTCCCCAGCCACAGTCGCATCCGCCAACCGGTCCAGCCGTGTCGCGGAAGGTTTCTCAACCAGCTAATGCTTCCCTCAGGGAAGCGGAGGTCAGCGGAATATGAGCGATACGACATCCGTCTATCAAGCCTACCAAGGCAACACCTACCTCTTCGGCGGCAATGCGCCCTATGTCGAAGAGATGTACGAGAACTACCTCGCCAACCCCGGCAGCGTGCCTGATACCTGGCGCGAGTATTTCGACGCATTGCAGCATGTGCCTGCCGTCGATGGCTCCAATGCCAAGGACGTTCCCCACCTTCCCGTCGTCAATGCCTTCGCCGAGCGCGCAAAGCAGGGCGGCACCAAGGTCGTCGTCGCCACCGGTGCCGATTCGGAACTGGGCCGCAAGCGCACCGCCGTACAGCAGCTGATTGCCGCCTACCGCAACGTGGGCCAGCGCTGGGCCGACCTCGATCCCCTGAAACGCACCGAGCGCCCTGCGATCCCCGAACTCGAAGCCTCGTTCTACGGCTTCAGCGACGCGGACCAGGAAACCGTCTTCAACATCAGCAACACGTTTTTCGGCAAGGAATCCCTGCCGCTGCGAGAGCTGATCAATGCCCTGCGCGAAACCTACTGCGGCTCCATCGGTGTCGAGTACATGTACGCGACCGACCAGAACCAGAAGCGCTGGTGGCAGGAAAAGCTGGAAACCATCCGCAGCAAGCCCAGCTTCGGTGCCGAGAAGAAGAAGCACATCCTCGACCGCCTGACGGCCGCCGAAGGCCTGGAGCGCTTCCTGCACACCAAGTACGTCGGCCAAAAGCGCTTCTCCCTTGAAGGGGGCGAAAGCTTCATCGCTGCGATGGACGAGTTGATCCAGTCCGCCGGTACCAAGGGCGTGCAGGAAATCGTGATCGGAATGGCCCACCGCGGCCGCCTGAATGTGCTGGTGAACTCCATGGGCAAGATGCCTGCGGACCTGTTCGCCGAGTTCGACCACACCGCCCCCGAAGACCTGCCATCGGGTGACGTGAAGTACCACCAGGGCTTCAGCTCCGATGTGACCACCCCTGGCGGCCCGGTCCACCTGTCGCTGGCATTCAACCCATCGCACCTGGAAATCGTGAACCCCGTGGTCGAAGGCTCGGTGCGCGCCCGAATGGACCGCCGCGCCGACCCGCTTGGCAAGCAGGTGCTGCCCGTGCTGGTGCACGGCGACGCGGCCTTTGCCGGCCAGGGCGTGAACCAGGAAACCCTGGCGCTGGCGCAGACCCGTGGCTACTCCACGGGTGGCACGGTGCACATCATCATCAACAACCAGATCGGCTTCACCACCTCCGATCCGCGCGACGCACGCTCGACGCTGTACTGCACCGACATCGTGAAGATGATCGAGTCGCCCGTGCTGCACGTGAACGGCGACGATCCTGAAGCCGTGGTGCTGGCCACCCAGCTCGCCCTTGAATTCCGCATGGAATTCCAGAAGGACGTGGTCGTGGATATCATCTGCTTCCGCAAGCTGGGCCACAACGAGCAGGATACCCCCGCGCTGACCCAGCCGCTGATGTACAAGAAGATCGGCCAGCACCCCGGCACGCGCAAGCTGTATGCCGACAAGCTGGCCACGCAAGGTCTGGGTGAGACCTTGGGCGACGACATGGCCAAGGCCTACCGTGCTGCCATGGACGCGGGCAAGCACACGGTCGATCCGGTGCTGACCAACTTCAAGAGCAAGTACGCTGTTGACTGGAGCCCGTTCCTGGGCAAGAAGTGGACCGATGCGGGCGACACCGCGATCCCTCTGGCCGAGTGGAAGCGCCTGTCCGAGAAGATCACCACCATCCCCGAAGGCGTGACGCCGCACCAACTGGTCAAGAAGGTGTACGACGACCGCGCCGCCATGGGCCGTGGCGACATCCCTGTGGACTGGGGCATGGGCGAGCACATGGCATTCGCCTCGCTGGTGGCCAGCGGCTTCCCCGTGCGCCTGTCCGGTGAAGACTGCGGCCGCGGCACGTTCACCCACCGCCACTCGGTCATCCATGACCAAAAGCGCGAGAAGTGGGACATCGGCACCTACGTGCCGCTGCAGAACGTGAGCGAGAACCAGGCTCCGTTCGTCGTGATCGACTCCATCCTGTCCGAAGAGGCGGTGCTGGGCTTCGAATACGGCTATGCATCGAACGACCCCAACACCCTGGTGATCTGGGAAGCCCAGTTCGGCGACTTCGCCAACGGCGCGCAGGTCGTGATCGACCAGTTCATCGCCTCGGGTGAAGTCAAGTGGGGCCGTGTCAACGGCATCACGCTGATGCTGCCGCACGGCTACGAAGGCCAGGGCCCCGAGCACAGCTCGGCCCGCCTGGAGCGCTTCATGCAGCTGTCGGCCGACGCCAACATGCAGGTGGTGCAGCCCACGACGGCCAGCCAGATCTTCCACATCCTGCGCCGCCAGATGGTGCGTGATCTGCGCAAGCCGCTGATCATCATGACGCCCAAGTCGCTGCTGCGCAACAAGGATGCCACGTCGCCCCTGTCCGAGTTCACCAAGGGCAGCTTCCAGACGGTGATCCCGGAGCAGAACGAAGCCATCGTGAAGAAGGCCGCCAAGGTCAAGCGCGTGATCGCCTGCTCGGGCAAGGTCTACTACGACCTGGTCAAAAAGCGCACCGAGCGCGAAGACGACGACGTGGCCATCATCCGCGTCGAGCAGCTCTACCCCTTCCCGCACAAGGCGTTCGCCAACGAGCTCAAGCGCTTCCCCAACGCCACCGACGTGGTGTGGTGCCAGGACGAGCCACAGAACCAGGGCGCCTGGTTCTTCGTGCAGCACTACATCCACGAGAACATGCTCGATGGCCAGAAGCTGGGTTACTCCGGCCGTGCGGCATCGGCATCGCCTGCCGTGGGCTACTCGCACCTGCACCAGGAACAGCAAAAGGCACTGGTGGACGGCGCGTTTGGCAAGCTCAAGGGTTTTGTCCTGACCAAGTAAGGCCGGCAACCCCCGATTACACAGAACAGAACCCCATTCCGAAAGAATTGATATGGCTATCGTAGAAGTCAAAGTCCCCCAGCTGTCCGAGTCCGTGGCAGAAGCCACCATGCTCACCTGGAAGAAAAAGGCCGGTGAAGCGGTCGCAGTGGACGAGATCCTGATCGAGATCGAAACCGACAAGGTCGTGCTCGAAGTGCCCGCCCCCTCTGCTGGCGTTCTGGTTGAAATCGTGCAGGGCGACGGCGCCACCGTGGTGGCCGAGCAGCTCATCGCCAAGATCGACACCGAAGGCAAGGCCGGCGCCGCTGCGGCCGCTGCCGTAGCAGCACCTGCTGCTGCGACCGCATCGGCCCCTGCTGCCGCACCAGCGGCTGCCGGTGGTTCCAAGGGCGACGTGGCGATGCCTGCGGCTGCCAAGCTGCTGGCCGAGAACAACCTCTCCGCATCGGACGTGGCCGGTTCGGGCAAGGATGGCCGCGTGACCAAGGGCGACGTGCTCGGCGCAGTCGCCGGTGGCGCTGGCGGTGCCGCCAAGGCCGCCGTGGCAGCCCCCAGTGCCATTCCCACGGGCGTGCCTACCAAGGCACTGCCCCAGGTGTCGGCACCGGCTGGCAAGGAAGACCTGAGCGGCCGCCCCGAGCAGCGCGTTCCCATGAGCCGCCTGCGTGCCCGCGTGGCCGAGCGCCTGCTGCAATCACAATCGACCAACGCCATCCTGACCACGTTCAACGAAGTGAACATGGCGCCGGTGATGGACATGCGCAAGAAGTTCCAGGACGCGTTCACCAAGGAACACGGCGTGAAGATCGGCTTCATGAGCTTCTTCGTGAAGGCGGCCGTGCATGCCCTGAAGAAGTACCCCGTGCTCAACGCCTCGGTCGATGGCAACGACATCGTCTACCACGGCTACTTCGACATCGGTATCGCCGTGGGTTCGCCCCGTGGCCTGGTGGTGCCCATCCTGCGCAACGCAGACCAGATGAGCTTTGCCGAGATCGAGAAGAAGATCGCCGAATACGGCCAGAAGGCCAAGGACGGCAAGCTGGGCATTGAAGAAATGACCGGCGGTACGTTCTCGATCAGCAACGGCGGCACCTTCGGCTCCATGCTGTCCACGCCCATCATCAACCCGCCGCAGTCGGCCATCCTGGGCGTGCACGCCACGAAGGACCGCGCCGTGGTGGAGAACGGCCAGATCGTGATCCGCCCGATGAACTACCTGGCCATGTCCTATGACCACCGCATCATCGATGGCCGCGAAGCCGTGCTGGGCCTGGTGGCGATGAAGGAAGCGCTGGAAGACCCATCGCGCCTGCTGTTCGACATCTGATAGCACCCGAATCGACCCACCCGCGTGGCCGGCCCCTGGCCGTGCCCGCCGGTGGGTCTTTTTTCCAATGAACAAGTGATTGAGACCGACATGAGCAAACAATTCGACGTGATCGTCATCGGTGGCGGCCCCGGCGGCTACATCGCCGCCATCCGAGCCGCCCAGCTGGGCTTCAACGTGGCCTGCATCGACGAGTGGAAGAACGACAAGGGCGGCCCCGCACCGGGCGGCACCTGCACCAACGTGGGGTGCATCCCCTCCAAGGCGCTGCTGCAATCGTCCGAGCATTTCGAGCACGCCAACAAGCACTTTGCCGAGCACGGCATCACGGCCACCGGCGTGAAGATGGACGTGGCGAAGATGCTGGCCCGCAAGGACACCGTCGTCAAGCAGAACAACGACGGCATCCTGTACCTGTTCAAGAAAAACAAGGTCAGCTTCTTCCACGGCCGCGGCTCGTTCGTGAAGGCCACCGAAGGTGGCTACGAGCTCAAGGTGGCGGGCGTCGCCGAAGAGTCGATCACGGGCAAGCAGATCATCATCGCCACCGGCTCCAACGCCCGTGCGCTGCCCGGCACGCCGTTCGACGAAGAATTCGTGCTGTCCAACGACGGCGCGCTGCGCGTGGGCGCCGTGCCCAAGAAGCTGGGCCTCATCGGCTCGGGCGTGATCGGCCTGGAAATGGGCTCGGTGTGGCGCCGCCTGGGTGCCGAAGTCACCATCCTCGAAGGCCTGCCCACCTTCCTGGGCGCGGTGGACGAGCAGATCGCCAAGGAAGCCAAGAAGGCCTTCGACAAGCAGGGCCTGAAGATCGAGCTGGGCGTGAAGGTCGGCGAAATCAAGACCGGCAAGAAGGGCGTGAGCATCGCCTACACCAACGCCAAGGGCGAAGCCCAGGCGCTGGAAGTGGACAGGCTCATCGTCTCCATCGGCCGCGTGCCCAACACCATCGGCCTGAACACCGAAGCAGTGGGCCTGGCCCTGGACGAGCGTGGCGCCATCGTGGTCGATGCCGACTGCAAGACCAACCTGCCCGGCGTGTGGGCGGTAGGCGACGTGGTGCGCGGCCCGATGCTGGCGCACAAGGCCGAGGAAGAAGGCGTTGCCGTGGCCGAGCGCATTGCCGGCCAGCATGGCCACGTGAACTTCAACACTGTGCCCTGGGTCATCTACACCAGCCCCGAGATCGCCTGGGTGGGCCGCACCGAGCAGCAGCTCAAGGCCGATGGCGTCAAGTACAAGGCCGGTACCTTCCCGTTCCTGGCCAACGGCCGCGCACGCGCACTGGGCGACACCACCGGCATGGTGAAGATGCTGGCCGATGCCGACACCGATGAAATTCTGGGCGTGCACATCGTGGGCCCGCAGGCCAGCGAGCTGATCTCCGAGGCCGTCGTCGCCATGGAGTTCAAGGCCAGCAGCGAAGACATCGCGCGCATCTGCCACGCCCACCCCAGCCTGAGCGAAGCCACCAAGGAAGCAGCCCTGGCCGTGGACAAGCGCACGCTGAACTTCTGATCTCCTCCCACGGGAGATAGATGGCGCCGTCGCCCTGTGAAGGGCGGCGGCGCTTTATGCCTTATTCATTCCTAGCACCAGGGCGAGCGCACCGTGACTGTCAAACAGACCTACCTGGCCGAACTCGAAGCCAAGGGCTTCCAGAGCGACCCTGCACAGCTGCGCGCCGTGGACGCGCTGCAGCGTTGCGCCGACGAGTGGGCTACCTATAAAGAGCGCCGCTCCAACGCCTTCAAGAAGCTCATCAACCGCCCGGACATCCCGCGCGGCGTCTACATGTACGGCGGGGTGGGGCGTGGCAAGAGCTTCCTCATGGAATGCTTTTTCGACGCCGTGCCGCTCAAGCGCAAGGTGCGGCTGCATTTTCACGAGTTCATGCGCGAGGTGCACCGCGAACTGGCGGGCCTGCAGGGCACGCAGAACCCGCTCGATGTGCTGGGTGAGCGCATCTCCAAGCGCTACAAGCTCATCTGCTTCGACGAATTCCACGTGGCCGACATCACCGACGCGATGATCCTGCACCGCCTGCTGGCGTCGCTGTTCGAGAACGGTGTGGGCTTCGTCACCACCTCCAACTTCAAGCCCGACGACCTGTACCCGGACGGCCTGCACCGCGACCGCATCCTTCCCGCCATCGCGCTGCTCAATGAGCGCCTGGAGGTGGTGAATGTGGACAATGGCACCGACTACCGCCGCCGCACCATGGAACAGGTCAAGCTCTACCACATGCCCCTGGGGCCGGATGCAGATGCGCAGATGAACGAGGCCTTCAACCAGCTGGCCGAGGTGCACGACGAAGATCCGGTGCTGCACATCGAGGCGCGCGAGATCCGCGCCAAGCGCAAGGCCGGCGGGGTGGTATGGTTCGACTTCCGTGAACTGTGCGGCGGGCCGCGTTCGCAGAACGACTACCTGGAGATCGCCACGCAGTTCCACACCGTACTGCTGTCCGATGTACCCTACCTGCCGGTGGCCATGGCCTCGCCCGCGCGGCGCTTCACCTGGCTGGTGGACGTGCTGTACGACCGGCGCGTGAAGCTCATCATGTCGGCCGCCGTGCCGCCCGAGGCGTTGTACACGGAAGGCCCCCTGGCACACGAGTTCCCGCGCACCGTATCGCGCCTGAACGAGATGCAGTCCAAGGAATTTCTGGCGCTTGAGCGCCGCATGGTGGATACAGGCTTGACATGAAGACCAGGACAATGCGGCAGTTCATCATCATCCCGGCGCTGTGCCTGCTGGTGCAGATGGGCATGGCCTCGCTCGCCCTGGCCCAGGCCGCAGCAGAGCCCGAATCGGCAGAGCGCAAGGCGGCCCATGCCCACCGGGCTGCCGAACGCGCGCACATCGCGCAGGAGCGCAAGGCCGTGGCCGCCCGGCGCCTGGCGGCCGAGACCGAGTGCTACAAGCTCTTTGCGGTGGAAGACTGCCTGCGCGTGGAACGCAACCGGGCCCGCGAGGCCGAAGCCGGCCTGCGCTCGCGCGAGATGCAGATCAACGATGCCGAGCGCAAGGAAAAAGCCGCCGAGCGGCGGCGCAGCATCGCGGAAAAGCAGGCTGCCCAGCCAAGCCCGCCGGGTGAAGCCCCTGAAGTGGGGATCGGCGTGCGTGGCCAGCCGCACGTGCAGGCCCCGCGCACGCCGCGCACACCCAAGACCCCCGTGGTACCCACCCCGCGCGCGCAGAACATCGAGCAGCGCGAAGCCGAGCAGGCCCAGCGCGCCGCCGAAGCCGCCCAGCGCGCGGGCCGTGCCCGCGAGCGCCATGCCGAGGAATTGAAGGCGGCCGAAACGCGCCGCGCCCGCGTGGCCCGCGACCAAGCCACTGCCGCAGCCTCTGGCCGCAAGCCGGCTGCGCCACTGCCCGTGCCTGCGCCCTGAAGCGCAGGGTGGGGTAGGGGGCGGCCTCTCAGCCTCTCAGACCTTGCTGGTCGCGCCTGCTGGAACGGAGGGATGGGTGCCCATGCCCATGCCCTGCACGGTCTTCTTCTCTTCGACCAGTGCCTCGATCTTCACGATGACCAGCGACAGGTTGTCGCCACCCCCACGGGCCCGCGTGCGGGCCTTTTCGATCAGGAACTCCGTGGCTTCACGCGGCGAGAGCGATTCGACCACCGAGGCCAGCTCGGTGGGTGAGAAGTAGTGCCACACGCCGTCGCTGCAGGCCAGGAGCGTGTCGCCCGGGTGCAGCTGGGAAATCATGTGCGTGGTGATGGGCGGATCGCTCTCGGTGCCCAGGCAGCCCACCAGGATGTTGGAGTGCGGGTGGTTGTTGGCCTCGGCCTCGGTCAGCTCGCCCCGGTCCACCAGGGCCTGTACGTAGGAGTGGTCGCTGGTGCGGTGCGCCAGGCGCCCGCCCTGGAAGTGGTAGATGCGCGAGTCGCCTGCATGCACCCAGTGGCAGTCTCCACGCGGGTTGATCAGGAAGGCGGCGATGGTGCTGTGCGGCTCCTGCTCGGCCGAGATGGCCGTGAGGCGGATGACGATGTGGGCCTCTTCCACCATGCTCTTGAGCATGGCGGCCGGGTCGTCGGTCTCGGGCGAATAGCGCTCGAACAGCTGGCGGGCCGTCATCATGACCTGGTCGGAGGCCTTGCGGCCGCCGCTGCGGCCCCCCATGCCGTCGGCCACGACACCCAGGACACAGCCGTTGTGCCGTTCATGCGAGATCAGGGCCACCTGGTCTTGCTGGTACTCGCGGTCACCCTTGTGGATGCCGGTGGAGGCGATGAGGCGAAACGCTTTGGTCATGCTGGTGATTGTGGTGTGCCGACGGGCCTGGCTGTCGTTTGGGTGCTCCGGAGCGCGTATTATCCGCCCGCCTGTGGCATTTTTGCCATGACTGCCGTGCGCCCCCTTTGAAATCCACCCACCCCTCGCCCCTGCGGCCACCGATCGCGCTGCGCATGGAGCGCTTGCTACAAACCCGGGAGCCCGCCTGATGCCGTTGGCCGAGGTGGTGCAGGAGGTGTTTGCGCCTGGCGGCCTGCTGGCACGGGCCGATGCCCAGTTTCGCCCGCGCGAAGGCCAGACCCGCATGGCCGCCGCCGTGGCCCGCACCATGGAAGAGGGCGGCATGCTGGTGGTAGAGGCAGGCACCGGCGTGGGCAAGACCTTTTCCTACCTGGTTCCCGCCTTGCTCAGTGGCGAGCGCGTGCTGCTCTCCACGGCCACCAAGGCGCTGCAGGACCAGCTGTTCGCGCGCGACCTGCCGCTCCTGGCCGAGGTGCTGGGCGTGCCGGTGCGCGCCGCCCTGCTCAAGGGCCGTGCCAGCTACCTGTGCCTGCACCGCATGGTGCAGGCCCGCCAGGACAGCGCGGTAACAGATCGTAATGTGGTGCGCGTGCTGGCCAAGGTCGAAGACTGGTCGCGCAGCACGCGCAGTGGCGACCTGGCCGAACTGACGGGCCTGGACGAGCGCTCCCCCGTCATTCCGCTGGTGACCTCCACGCGCGAGAACTGCCTGGGTGCGAGTTGCCCGCGCGCGCGCGAATGCCATGTGAACATCGCCCGGCGCGAGGCCCTGGCGGCCGATATCGTGGTCATCAACCACCACCTGTTCTTTGCCGACATGGCCGTGCGCGAATCGGGCGTGGCCGAGCTGCTGCCCACCGTGCGCGTGGTGGTGTTCGACGAGGCCCACCAGATCAGCGAGACTGGCGTGCAGTTTCTGGGCCTGCAACTGTCCTCGGGCCAATTGCTCGACTTTGCGCGCGACCTGTTGGCCGCAGGCCTTCACCACGCGCGGGGCCTGGCCGACTGGCTGGCGCTGGCCGGCCGGGTGGAGCAGGCGGTGGGCGAGCTGAGGCTGGCCGGCGGCAGTGCCAGCGCCCAGGGCAAGCGCGGCTGGACAGAGGCCGCACCCGAGGGCGCTGAAGTACAGGCCTGGGACGCCGCGCTGCGCCGGCTGTCCACGGCCTGCGCCCAGGCCCAGGAGGCGCTCGATCAACTGAGCGAGACTGCCCCGGACCTGGAACGCCTGTACGAACGCAGCACCGAGCTGCTGGCCCGCCTGGCCCGGTTCGTCGGGCCCTGCAGCCAGGATGCGGTGCGCTGGATCGACCTCGGGAGCACCCAGGTGCGCCTGGTCGAATCTCCGCTGGACATATCGCACGCCATGCGCACCCGGCTGCTCACGCAGCCCACGCACAGCGCACGCGACGATGAGTGGCCCGACCCCGAAGGCGAGCGCCCGCGCGCCTGGATCTTCACCTCGGCCACGCTGGGGACGGATGAGGGGCTGACCTGGTTCGTGGAGCGCTGTGGCCTGGAAGGCGCAGAAATTCTGCGCGTGGACAGCCCGTTCGACTACGCCACGCAGGCCGCGCTGTATGTGCCGCGCCACCTGCCCAAGCCGGCCGACCCGGCCCACAGCGCCGCCATTGCGCGCCTGGCCGGCGATGCTGCCGCGCGCATTGGCGGGCGCACCCTGGTGCTGACCACCACGCTCAAGGCCCTGGCCACCATTGGTGATGCCTTGCACCGCCGGTTTGGCGATGGCCAGTCGCTGTCGGTGCTGGTGCAGGGCGAATGGCCCAAGCGCCGCCTGATGGAGCGCTTTCGCGAAGGCAGCGGGCACGGCGCCCCGGGCTGCATCCTGGTGGCGTCGGCCACGTTCTGGGAGGGGTTCGACGTGCCGGGCGATGCGCTGCAACTGGTCATCATCGACAAGCTGCCGTTTCCGCCGCCCGGCGATCCGCTGGTGGAGGCGCGCAGCCAGCGCATCGAGGAGGCAGGGGGCAGTTCGTTCCAGCAGGTTTCGGTGCCCGAGGCGGCGGTGGCGCTCAAGCAGGGGGCCGGGCGGTTGATACGGCGCGAATCGGACCAGGGGGTGCTGGTGGTCGGCGATACGCGCCTGGCCACCATGGGCTATGGCAAGCGGCTGCTGCGTGCCCTGCCGCCCATGCGGCGCCTGGAAACCCCCGAGGATTTCGACGCCGCGCTGGATGATTTGCTGGTAGCCCGTTCAGACGCGGGCTGAACCGTTCAGGCACTTACCAGAACTTCCACCACGGATCCGCCTTGCCCTTGAGCCCGGCGCGCACGTACTCGCTTTTCGGGTACGAGGCATCCATCACGCGGCGGGTGTCGTCGCGCAGCTGGTCCATGCCCAGGGCATCGTAGGACTGCATCAGGATGTACAGCGCTTCTTCCACGGCGGGCACGCCCTGGTAGTCGGCCACGGCCACCTGGGCGCGGCTGATGGCGGCCACGTAGGCGCCGCGCTGGTAGTAGTAGCGTGCCACGTGCACTTCGTACTGGGCCAGCGAATTGACGATGTAGGTCATGCGCTGGCGCGCATCCTGGGCGTAGCGCGAATCGGGGAAGCGCGTGGTCAGCTCGCTGAAGGACTCGAACGAATCCTTGGCCGCCTTCTGGTCACGCTCGGACAGGTCCTGGCGCGACAGCCACGAGAACAGGCCCAGGTTGTCGTTGAAGTTGACCAGGCCCTTCAGGTACAGGGCGTAGTCGAGCGCAGGGCTGGCGGGGTGCAGCTTCATGAAGCGGTCGAGCGTGGCCACGGCCTGGGCTTTTTCGCCCGCCTTGAAGTGGGCATAGGCCTTGTCCAGCTGGGCCTGCTGGGCCAGCGGCGTGCCGGCGGCACGGCCTTCGAGCTTTTCGAACAAGGGCACGGCCTTGTCGTAGCCGCCGGAGTTCATTTCATCCTTGGCTTCGGAGTAGATGCGGTTCGGGCTCCAGTTGGCGGTCTTGTCTTCGGTGGTGGTCGAGCACCCGGCGAGGACACCTGCAGCCAGCAGGGCGGAGATAAACGGCAGTGGGGCACGAAGCATCGCAAGCAGCTTTCAGGCAAAAAGAGGAAACGGGATGTTCCAGGGGCTGGCGGCGGAGAGTGGGTCCCCGCAGGCGTGCACCCAAGCGGACACCTGACGGCGCATTGTACCGGCGGCATCCGGCTCCTGAATCCCCCTGTCGCAAACGTTTCGGTTACGGGATGCAGTGGGCTTTCTACAATGGAGCCCATGTTTGTCCACTTGCGCCTGCACACCGAATATTCCGTCGTCGACGGTACCAACCGCATCGACGAGGTGGCCAAGGCCGCCGCCGTCGATGGCCAGCCCGCCCTGGCCATCACCGATCTCAACAACCTTTTCGGCGCCATCAAGTTCTACAAGGAAGCCCGGGGCAAGGGCGTCAAGCCCCTGCTGGGCGCCGAGATCTTCCTGGAGGGTGAGGGCACGGCCCCGCCGTCGCGCATGATCGTGCTGGTGCAGAACCGCCAGGGCTACCTGAGCCTGTCGGAACTGCTGGCCCGCGCCTGGACGCGCAATATCGTCAAGAACCTGGCCGTCTGCACCTGGGAGTGGCTGCAGGAGCTGTCCGAGGGGCTGATCGTTCTCTCGGGCGCCCAGGCCGGCCCCGTGGGGCAGGCCCTGCTCAAGGGCGATGACGCGGGCGCCGCCGACCTGGCGCTGCGCCTGGCGGGCCTTTTTCCGCACCGCTTCTACATGGAGCTGCAGCGCGCCGGCCGCCCCGACGACGAGGCCCACGTAGTCGCTGCGGCCCAGCTGGCTGCGCGCCTGCACCTGCCGGTGGTGGCCACCCACCCGGTGCAGTTCGCCGATGCCGAAGGCTACGAGGCCCACGAGGCGCGCGTGTGCATCGCCGAGGGCGAGATCCTGGCCAACCCGCGCCGGGTGCGCCGCTTCACGCGCGAGCAGTATTTCAAGTCCTCGGCCCAGATGGAGGAACTCTTCGCCGACATCCCCTCGGCCATCGCCAACACGGTGGAGATCGCCCAGCGCTGCAACCTGACGCTGGTGCTGGGCAAGCCGCAGCTGCCCGACTTTCCCACGCCCAACGGCATGCCGATCGACGAGTTCTTCCGCTTTGCCTCGTTCGAGGGGCTGGAGGAGCGGCTGAAGATGCTCTTCAAGAAAGAGGCCGACCGCGATGCGCAGCGCCCGCGCTACGTGGAGCGGCTCGAATTCGAGATCGGCACCATCCTCAAGATGGGCTTCCCGGGCTACTTCCTGATCGTGGGCGACTTCATCAAATGGGCCAAGGAAAACGGCTGCCCGGTGGGGCCGGGCCGGGGGTCGGGTGCGGGCTCGCTGGTGGCCTATGCGCTCAAGATCACCGACCTGGATCCGCTCGAGTACAACCTGCTGTTCGAGCGCTTTTTGAACCCCGAGCGGGTGTCCATGCCCGACTTCGACATCGATTTTTGCCAGTCCAACCGCGACCGGGTGATCGACTACGTGAAGGACAAGTACGGCAAGAACGCCGTGAGCCAGATCGCCACCTTCGGAACGCTGGCGGCCAAGGCCGCCATCCGCGACGTGGGCCGGGTGATGGACATGAGCTACATGTTCTGCGACGGCATCTCCAAGCTCGTGCCGGGCAAGCCCGGCATGTCCTACACGCTGCAGTACCCGCCCGCCGTCAAGAAGGAGGGCGACAAGAACAACTATGCGCTGGAGCTCGAACCCCTGCTGGCCGAGCGCGTGGCCAAGGAAGAGGACGTCCGGACCGTCATCGAGATGGCGCAAAAGCTCGAAGGCATGACGCGCAACATCGGCATGCATGCCGGGGGCGTGCTGATCGCACCGGGCAAGCTCACCGACTTCTGCCCGCTGTACCAGCAGCCCGGCAGCGAATCGGCCGTGAGCCAGTACGACAAGGACGACGTGGAGGCCATCGGCCTGGTGAAGTTCGACTTTCTGGGCCTGGCCACGCTGACCATTCTGGAAATCGCGCGCGAGTTCATCATGAAGCGCCACAAGGGCCAGGAGAACTTCACCTTCGAAGCCATCCCGCTCGACGACGGCCCCACCTACACCCTGTTCTCCGACGGCAAGACCGAAGCCGTGTTCCAGTTTGAAAGCCGCGGCATGCAGGGCATGCTGCGCGAGGCGCGCCCGAGCCGGCTGGAAGACCTGATCGCGCTGAACGCCCTGTACCGCCCGGGCCCCATGGACCTGATCCCCAGCTTCGTGAACCGCAAGCACGGCAAGGAAGTGGTGGAGTACCCGCACCCGCTGGTCGAAAAAGTGCTGGCCGAGACCTACGGCATCATGGTCTACCAGGAGCAGGTGATGCAGACCGCCCAGGTGCTGGGCGGCTACAGCCTGGGCGGCGCCGACATGTTGCGCCGGGCCATGGGCAAGAAGAAGGCTGAGGAGATGGCCGAGCACCGCCTGATCTTCCGCGCCGGCGCGGCCAAGCAGGACATCAGCGAGGCCAAGGCCGACGAGGTGTTCGACCTGATGGAGAAGTTCGCGGGCTACGGCTTCAACAAGTCGCACGCCGCCGCCTACTCGCTGCTGGCCTACCACACCGGCTGGCTCAAGGTGCATTACACGGCCGAGTTCTTCTGCGCCAACATGACGGTGGAAATGGACGACACCGACAAGCTCAAGGTGCTGTTCGAGGACGCGCGCAAGAACTTCGGCATTACCTTCGAGCTACCCGACGTGAACCGCGGCATGTACCGCTTCGAGCCGGTGACGGACAAGGTCATTCGCTACGGCCTGGGCGCCGTCAAGGGCGGTGGGCAGGCGGCCATCGAGGCCATCGTGGCGGCACGCGAAGGGCGCGGCGAGGGCCCCAACGGCTCCACCAAGGGCCCCTTCAAGAGCCTGTTCGACTTCTGCCTGCGCGTGGACCGCGCGCGCATGAACAAGCGCACGGTGGAGGCGCTGATCAAGGCCGGCGCCTTCGACTCGCTCAACCTCAACCGGGCCTCGCTGGTGGCGTCGATCGACCGTGCGTTCGACTTCGCCGCTGCTTCGCTGGCCAACGTGAACCAGGGCGGCCTGTTCGACATGATGGGCGACGACTCCCACGGATCGAGCACGCAGGAGCCCGAGCTGGTGGACGTTACGCCCTGGGGCATCAAGGAGCGCCTGACGCTGGAGAAGACGGCGGTGGGCTTCTACCTCTCGGGCCACCTGTTCGACGAGGTGGCCACCGAGGTGCGCCGCTTCGTGCGCACGCAGATCGACGAGCTGCTGGACAGCCGCGAGCCGCAGATCCTGGCCGGCATCATCAGCGATTTGCGCGTCATCAACGGCCAGCGCGGCAAGCTCGCGCTGTTCAAGCTCGACGACAAGTCGGCCGTGATCGAGGCCTCGGCCGACGAGGCGCTGATCAACACCTACAAGAACCAGCTCAAGGAGGACGAGTTCGTGGTGATGATGGGCCGCCTGCAGCTGGACCGCTTCAGCGGCGGCCTGCGCGTGAAGGTGCAGCAGGTGTGGGACCTGGCGGGTGCGCGCGCGCGCTTTGGCAAATACCTGCACGTGGTGGTGAGCGACAAGGCCCCCGAGGTGCAGAAACTGCTGCGCGAGTTTCCGCCCCGGCGGGAGGAAGCGCCCGAGGGCGACCTGCTGCACGGCCTGCGCGTGCGCATGGGGCTGCGCTGCACGGGCAGCGTGGGTGGGGCCGCCAGGACCTCGGCGGTCGCCGAGGTCCAGCTCTCCGAAAGCAGCCGCTTTTACCCCAGCGATGCCGCACTGGCCGCCTGGAGCGCCCAGGTGGGCGCCGGGTCTGCCACGGTGGTCTACGAGTGATCGTGCAGCAAAGGGCAAAGGAATGCGCGAGGAAACAACATCCGACCGGTGCCTGGCAGGGCAGGCACCGCTGCCTTTTTCACGCCACACCCTGTGGACCTGCAGGGCATTTGGCAGGGGTGGAGGCAGGGGCGGATAGGGCCTGGCAAGAATATTGCTGAGGCCAGCCTTGAAAAAAAACGGATGAACATCAGATTTCTCTTGCGGCAGCGGTACGCGCGGGTCGCTAGAATGAAATTCATGGCAACAAAACCACCTTCTCCCAAAGCCGCGCCGCCTGTCACCAGGCCTGCGCGGGATGACGGCGGTTCGGTCGTGCTGGAAAGACGCACGCAAAAGACCCAGCCCCCCCAGATGTACCAGGTGGTCATGCTCAATGACGACTACACGCCCATGGAGTTCGTCATCGTGGTGCTGCAGGAGTTTTTCAGCAAGGACCGGGAGCAGGCAACCCAGATCATGCTCAAGATCCACCTTGACGGCAAAGGCGTGTGCGGCGTGTATTCACGCGACGTGGCCGCCACCAAGGTCGAGCAGGTGCTGGATGCGGCCCTCAAAGCGGGGCACCCGCTGCAATGTGTCAGTGAACCTGTTGAATAACAGGTTTTTCATCCCGATCTACAGTAATCTCTTCCACGCAAGCACAAAGGAGTTCACATGATTGCCCAAGAACTGGAAGTCAGCTTGCACATGGCCTTTGTTGAGGCCCGCCAGCAGCGCCACGAGTTCATCACCGTGGAGCATCTGCTGCTGGCACTGCTCGATAACCCCAGCGCAGCGGAAGTGCTGCGCGCCTGTTCGGCCAACATCGATGACCTGCGGTCGTCGCTGTCGAACTTCATCAAGGACAACACGCCGCAGGTGGCAGGCACCGACGAGGTGGACACGCAGCCCACGCTGGGTTTCCAGCGGGTGATCCAGCGCGCCATCATGCACGTGCAGTCCACCGGCAACGGCAAGAAGGAAGTCACGGGTGCCAACGTGCTCGTGGCCATCTTCGGCGAGAAGGACTCGCACGCCGTGTACTACCTGCACCAGCAGGGCGTGACGCGCCTGGACGTGGTCAACTTCATTGCCCACGGCATCAAGAAGGGCGAGCCGCCGGAACCCGCCAAGGCCGAGAACCAGGCCGAGGGCGAAGAGGGCGCTGCCGCCGAGCGCAACGAGAAGGCCTCGCCGCTGGAGCAGTTCACGCAGAACCTGAACCAGGCCGCCAAGGAAGGCAAGATCGATCCGCTGATCGGGCGCCACTACGAGGTGGAACGCACCATCCAGATCCTGTGCCGCCGCCGCAAGAACAACCCGCTGCTGGTGGGTGAAGCCGGCGTGGGCAAGACCGCGATCGCCGAGGGCCTGGCCTGGCGCATCACGCAGAACGACGTGCCCGAGATCCTGGCCGAGGCCGTGGTCTACTCGCTCGACATGGGCGCGCTGCTGGCGGGCACCAAGTACCGCGGTGACTTCGAGCAGCGCCTGAAGGGCGTGCTCAAGTCGCTCAAGGACAAGCCCAACGCCATTTTGTTCATCGACGAGATCCACACCCTGATCGGTGCGGGCGCAGCCTCGGGTGGCACGCTCGATGCATCCAATCTGCTCAAGCCGGCGCTCTCCAGCGGCCAGCTCAAGTGCATCGGCGCGACCACCTTCACGGAGTACCGCGGCATCTTCGAAAAGGACGCTGCGCTGTCGCGCCGCTTCCAGAAGGTGGACGTGGTCGAGCCCACGGTGCAGGAAACCATCGACATCTTGAAGGGCCTGAAGTCGCGCTTCGAGGAGCACCACAGCGTGAAATACGCTGCGGCCGCCCTGCAGGCTGCGGCGGAACTGAGCGCCAAGTACATCAATGACCGCCATCTGCCCGACAAGGCGATCGACGTCATCGACGAAGCCGGTGCTGCCCAGCGCATCATGGTGCCGAGCAAGCGCAAGAAGACCATCGGCAAGGCCGAGATCGAAGAGATCGTGGCCAAGATCGCCCGCATTCCGCCGGCCAACGTCTCCAACGACGACCGCGGCAAACTGCAGACCCTGGAGCGCGACTTGAAGAGCGTGGTGTTCGGCCAGGACAAGGCCCTGGAAGTGCTCGCCAGCGCAGTGAAGATGGCGCGCTCGGGCCTGGGCAAGGGCGACAAGCCGATCGGCTCGTTCCTGTTCAGCGGCCCCACGGGCGTGGGCAAGACCGAGGCCGCCAAGCAGCTGGCCTACATCATGGGCATCGAGCTCCTGCGCTTCGACATGTCGGAGTACATGGAACGCCATGCCGTGAGCCGCCTGATCGGTGCGCCTCCGGGCTATGTCGGGTTCGACCAGGGTGGCCTCTTGACCGAAGCCATCACCAAGAAGCCGCATTCGGTGCTGCTGCTCGACGAAATCGAGAAGGCGCATCCGGACATCTTCAACGTGCTGCTGCAGGTGATGGACCATGGCACGCTGACGGACAACAACGGCCGCAAGGCCGACTTCCGCAACGTCCTGATCATCATGACGACGAACGCCGGCGCCGAGACCATGAACAAGGCGACCATCGGCTTCACCAACCCGCGCCAGGCGGGCGACGAGATGGGCGACATCAAGCGCCTGTTCACGCCCGAGTTCCGCAACCGGCTGGATGCCATCGTCAACTTCAAGGCGCTGGACGAGCAGATCATCCTGCGCGTGGTGGACAAGTTCCTGCTGCAGCTCGAAACCCAGCTGGCCGAGAAGAAGGTGGAAGTCACCTTCACCGACACGCTGCGCAAGCACCTGGCCAAGAAGGGCTTCGATCCGCTGATGGGCGCCCGTCCGATGCAGCGCCTGATCCAGGACACCATCCGCCGTGCGCTGGCCGACGAGTTGCTGTTCGGACGCCTGACCGAGGGTGGCCGCCTGACGGTGGACATCGAGATGAAGACCGACGACAAGGGCGTGGAAACACCCGAAGTGCTGCTCGACATCCAGCCCCTTCCCAAGAAGGAGCGCTCGGCCAAGTCGGAGCCTGCAGAGCCGGAGGAAGCCACGGCCGATTGAGTCCTGGCACCCGTGCATCGACAAAGCCCGCAGCACCCGCTGCGGGCTTTTTTCATGGTGCGTTGGTGTGATCGCCTGGCCTTGGCAGCCGCGCGCTCCTGCGCATGCAATGACTGCATGCCCTGTGCGTGGCATGCGCATGGCGCTGGCATGCCCCATTGCAGTGCAAGGTCGCGCACAGCAAGGCCCCGCCTGGCTTGCGCGGCATCGCCGGGCCCGCAACCCTGCAGGCTATCACACGCTTTGTTGCATGAAAAAGAAAGGCCGCTCAGTGTTTTCCTTCAGGGAAGGGCCGTATTTCTTGGGTAGAGTGGCGTGGAGCGCATCACTAAACAAGGAGTAATTACATGAGCCAGAAAGTCGCGTACGTCACCGGCGGCATGGGAGGCATCGGAACGGCTATCTGCCAGCGCCTGCACAAGGAAAACTTCAAGGTCATTGCGGGCTGCGGCCCGACCCGCGACCATGCCAAGTGGCTGGCAGAGCAAAAGGCGCTCGGCTATACGTTCTACGCATCGGTGGGCAATGTGGGCGACTGGGATTCCACCGTGGAAGCCTTCACCAAGACCAAGACCGAACACGGCAGCATCGACGTGCTGGTGAACAACGCGGGCATCACGCGCGACCGCATGTTCCTCAAGATGTCCCGCGAGGACTGGGACGCCGTCATCGAAACCAACCTCAACAGCATGTTCAACGTCACCAAGCAAGTGGTGGCCGACATGGTGGAAAAGGGCTGGGGCCGCATCGTCAACATCAGCAGCGTGAACGGTGAAAAGGGCCAGGCCGGCCAGACGAACTACTCGGCCGCGAAGGCCGGCATGCATGGCTTCTCGATGGCCCTGGCGCAGGAGCTGGCCACCAAGGGCGTGACGGTGAACACCGTGAGCCCGGGCTACATCGGCACCGACATGGTCAAGGCCATCCGCCCCGACGTGCTGGAAAAGATCGTCGCCACCGTGCCCGTCAAGCGCCTGGGCGAACCCAGCGAGATCGCCTCGATCATCGCCTGGCTGGCCTCGGAAGAGGGCGGCTACGCCACCGGCGCCGACTTCTCGGTCAATGGCGGCCTGCACATGGGCTGATCCATCCGCAAGCGGCCCCTGCCGCCCGGAATGCAAAAAACCCGCTTAGGCGGGTTTTTTGCATTCATTGCGCAAGCAAGGCCGGAGGTCTGAAGAAGGCCCAGCGGAGCGGTTCTGGCTAGGCGCTGCGCCGCAGAGTACGGCAGGCTCAGCAACAACGCCAGAAGAGTTCTGTTCAGGTATCTAGCCGACGAAGCGGCCATTGGATCCCATGATGCCCAGATCGATGAACTTCGAACCCACATACGGTGCGCCGCCTGCATAGTCCACCGTGAAGCCGCCCAGGTCGTTGCTGCGCAAACCGGCCAGTGCCGAGCGCAGCTTGGCACGGCTCAGGTCGCGGCCGGCGCGGTCCAGGCCGTCGATCAGCACGCGGGCGTTCACGTAGCCCTCGAAGCTGCGCGACGAGAATTCCTGCTGGTTCACGGCACGCATGGCGCGCTGGTAGTCACGCACCAGGGCGACGCTGGTGCGCGACGCATCGGGCATCACCATCGACAGGGCCAGACCGCCGGCCTTGGTGCCCAACTGGCGGATGTTTTCGCCGCTCAATGCCACGCTGGTGGCCGCCAGGGGCGTGCTGGCCGATACCTTGCGGAATTCGTTGATCAGCGCGGCACTCACATCGCCTGCCGTGCCGAGCAGCACCGTCATGGGCTTGGCAGCCAGCGTCTGCTGGACCACGGTGGCCACTTGCTCACCCTTGGCGTCGAGCTTGAAAGCCTTTGGCGCGGGCTGGTTGACGGCCTTGAGCGCGTTGTTCACATCGACCAGGAATTCCTTGCCGAACGCCGTGTCCTGGTAGACCACGGCCAGGTCGGTGATGCCCATGGCCACCAGCTTCTTGGCCAGGCGCTGGGCTTCGTCGGAGTAGCTGGCGCGCACGTGGAAGACCGAGCGGTACTCGGGCTTGCGCAGCGACGATGCGCCGCTCTGCGGGGCCACGTAGGGGATCTGCGCCTCGTCCACCAGGGGCATGATGCGCTGGTTGTTGCTGGTGCCCATGCACGACAGCAGGGCCGCCACGTTGCCATCGGCAATCAGCTTGCGCACGTTCTCTTCGGAGCGTGCCGGATCGTAGCCGTCGTCCAGCGCCAGCAGGCGCAGCTCACGCCCGCCCGTGCCGCCGCTGCGCGCATTGGCCTGTGCAATGCCCGCGTCCAGGCCCTGCTTGAGTTCCTTGCCCAGGCTGGCCAGGGGGCCCGACAGGCCCAGTGAGCAGCCGATGGTGACCATCTTGGCGTCGATGGCGTCTTGGGGGGCAGCCCATGCGCGGGGTGCGAGCGAGAGGCCGGTGGCGGAGGCAAGAAGGGACTGGGTGAACTGGCGACGTTGCATGGAAGGAGGCGATCGATCGAAGAAGAGGTGGCGCTGACACGGGATACCGTGGTGGCCGAGGGGCCCTGGTCGCGTGGATAGCGCAACCATAGGGAAAACCCTGATTCTATCGGTCAATCGTGACAGGCGTCAAAAAACGTTTCGCCGCGAGGGACCGGCGGGGGGCACGGGGCGATGGCCGGTGCGGTTACTTGTCGGCGAGACCCACCCGACCTGGAGCAGGGTCACGTGCTCAGCGCGCGCATCGCGCCAGGTAGGCGTCCTCGAAGCGCTTGAGGTCACTGCGCTCGCCTTCCGTCAGGTCGGTGCGAGCCTTCTTGATATTCAATATGCGGCGTGACTCGGCGCATTGCTGTCCCCGGCGGGCTTCGTCGGCCTGTGATGCCTGCTGTGCCTGGCGGTCCTCGTCGCGCTGCTGCAGGCGTGCTTCGCGCCGCTCCCTTTCATAGCGGGAGGAGGCTTCGCTCTCTTCTTCGCGGCAGTCGCGGTTGTATTCGCGGCGCATGCCCTCCTGCACGTCGGCCTTGATGCCCCGGGAGTAGGCCGATCGCATGGTGTCGTTCAGCGTGCGGCAGCGCTCGCTCATGTACTGCTGGTGGTCCGGTGCGGGCGAGGAGGACACCGACCGGCTGGGCGATCGCTCGGCGCGGTATTCGCTGGCCGTGGGCCCTGCCGATACCGACGTGGTCTTCATGCCTTGGGGGCAGGCACGCGAGGAGGTGTAGTTGTTGCCGTTGTCGTCCCGGCAGGTGTAGCGCGTCTGTGCGCTGGCGTCGGACGGTGCCAGGCAGTGCAGCGCTGCCAGCAACAGGCCGGCACCAGCAAAGCGCAGACCATGCCGGATACGCGCCGTGCGGCCCAAAAGGTGTTTCTGCATCTGCATCGAGGGTCTTCCTTTCCATGGATTGAATGTCGGGTGCCGGCGAATACCTCGCCGGGCCGCCTCCCGGCCCGGTGGGAGTGCCGGGGCCTGGGTTGGGGCAATGCATGGATTGTTCTGCGGCAAGGCCTGGCGGGCGTTCACCGCCTTGTCCACCGGCCCTGGGCCAGCGCTTGACAATGTGTCCACCGGCGGGCGTAGGGCGGCCGCGTGGGGGCGTGAGCGGGCCACCGGCAGCGGCATGCGCAGGGCCTGGGACGAGGTAGTGAGCGGGAGGGGTTGAACGCCCCAGGGCGCCGCAAAGGGCTATGAAAGCGGGCTATGCAGCCGCGGCCGCGAAGGGCGCGTTGCGGTCATGGCGGCTGCCGCCTGAGCTGGACGCAAAAAAACCCCGCAGTGCGGGGCTTTCCTGGTGGAGTGGGTTGGAATCGTCAAAAAGAAGGGGCGGCCCGGTTTGGAAACCGGGGCTGCCACACCCTCAGAAGCGGGCCGGGGCGCGCTTGCGGTCGCGTTCGTCTTCGGGCCAGGCGGACATGATTGCGGTGGTATTCATACTGGAAAACTCCTGTGATGTACCAACAACGCGCTCACTCCCGGCTTGGTTGACAGCGTTTCGCAAAAAAATGCAACCAAAATTCGTTGCTTCTGCGGCCCTTGAATTTGTCAAAAATGATAGCGAAAAATTCAACACCCATCGAATGAAACGACTTGAAGCATGGGTGGGTATTTACAGGGTTTTACACTTCACGCGCCGGCATCCGCCGAAATTTCTTCAAGCGCTGATGAAACTTCCAGCCAGCGTTCTTCCAGTTGCGCGGTCTCGTCATGGCCCGCCTTCAGGCGGCGCCCGCACTCGGCGATCTCGGCCGGTGGCAGGGCCTGGGTGAGGGTCTGCTCCAGTGCACTGCGCTCGGTCGACAGGACCGCCAGGCGCTGGTCGATCTGTTCCAGCTCCTTTTTCAGGGGGCGCGTCTTCTCAGCCAGTTGCTGGCGGCTTTGGGCATCGAGCTTGCGCTGGTCGCGCCCTGCCGCAGGCGTGGCGGCCGGTGCCGGTGCGGGGGGCGCGGGTGGGGCGGCTACCGGTGCGGGGGCGGGCGCAGGAGCGCTCGCGGCGGCCGCCGCCTTCACGGCAGCCGCTTCGGCCTGGCGCGAGTATTCGCGCAGGCGCTTGGCCTCCTCGAGCAGGTAGCGCTGGTAGTCGTCCAGGTCGCCGTCGAACGGGCCCACCACGCCGCGGCCCACCAGCCAGAACTCGTCGCACACGGCGCGCAGCAGCGCCCGGTCATGGCTGACCAGCATGACGGTACCTTCGAACTCGTTGAGCGCCATGGACAGCGCTTCGCGCGTGGCCAGGTCCAGGTGGTTGGTGGGCTCGTCCAGCAGCAGCAGGTTGGGGCGCTGCCAGACCATCATGGCCAGCACCAGGCGGGCTTTTTCACCACCGCTCATGGTGCCCACGGCCTGCTTGACCATGTCGCCGCTGAAGTTGAAGCTGCCCAGGTAGCTGCGCAGATCCTGCTCGCGCGAGGGTTCGCGGGCGGCAGCGCCCATGTCGCGCGCCAGGCGGATCATGTGCTCCAGCGGGTTCTCGCCGGGGCGCAGCACGTCCAGTTCCTGCTGGGCGAAGTAGCCGATGGACAGGCCCTTGCCCTCGGTCACGGTGCCCGCGATGGGCGCCATCTCGCGGGCAATGGTCTTGACCAGGGTCGACTTGCCCTGGCCGTTGGCGCCCAAGATGCCGATGCGCTGCCCGGCCAGCACCGACTTGCTCACGCCGGTGAGGATGGTCTTGATCTCGTCGTCCGTGGTATAGCCGAACGCCGCGTCGCTGATGGACAGCATGGGGTTGGGCAGATTCACGGGCTCCTTGAACTCGAAGGTGAAATCGGCCTCGGCCAGCAGCGGGGCCACCTTCTCCATGCGCTCCAGGGCCTTGACCCGGCTTTGGGCCTGCTTGGCCTTGCTGGCCTTGGCCTTGAAGCGGTCGATGAACTTCTGCAGGTGGGCGATCTTGTCCTGCTGCTTGGAGAAGGCCGCCTGTTGCAGCTCCATCTGCTGGGACCGCAGTTCCTCGAACTTGCTGTAGTTGCCGCCGAAGCGGTTGAGCTTGGCGCTGTCGATCTGCAAGGTGACGTTGGTGACGGCGTCCAGGAATTCGCGGTCATGGCTGATCACGATCATGGTGCCGGCGTACTTCTTGAGCCAGGCTTCGAGCCAGACCAGGGCGTCCAGATCCAAGTGGTTGGTGGGTTCGTCCAGCAGCAGCAGGTCAGACGGGCACATCAGCGCGCGCGCCAGCTGCAGGCGCATGCGCCAGCCGCCCGAGAAGCTGTTCACCGGGCGCTCGAGTTCGTGCGACTGGAACCCCAGGCCCAGGATCAGCGCCTGCGCGCGGGGCACCGCGTCATGGTCGCCCGCGTCGGCCAGGTCGGTGTAGACCTGGGCGATGGCCATGCCGTGGTCGGCGTCGTCGTGCGCTGCGTCGCTCTGGTCGAGCTGCGCCAGCTGGGTGTGCAGCTCGGCCAGGCGTGTGTCGCCGGCCAGCACGAAGGCGGTGGCGCTCTCATCGGTCTCGGGCATGTTCTGCGCAACCTGCGCCATGCGCCACTGGCGGGGAATGGAGAAGTCGCCTCCATCCTCGTGCAGGCTGCCGTTGAGCAGCGCGAACAGCGTGGACTTGCCGGCGCCGTTGCGGCCCACCAGGCCGACCTTTTCGCCGGGGTTCAGGGTGACGGAGACGCTGTCCAGCAGCACCTTGGCGCCGCGCCGCAGGACGATGTTCTTCAGGTTGATCATGCAAAACTCAATGAGGCGCCCTGGCTGCGTCGTGCAGCGCAAGGCCCGGATATTCCAGGTAGGGGATCGGTCGATCCCAGAAAGGGGCGATGGGCCCGCATCGCATCGGCTCCCGCCCAGGGGCGATGCCGTGGTTGCCACGGGCAGGCAACCCCGTATTGTCGCCGATACCGGGCAAACCCTGTAGGACGGTCCTACGGCGCCGCGCCAGCCACCTCGTACCAGGCCCAGCCCTCGTACTTGCCCAGCAGGCGCAGGCGGGGGTTTTCGCCCAGCTCGAAGATGCGGTCACTGCCCACCACCACCTGTGCACCGGTCTGGGCGAAGTCGAAGCGCCGCGGGTCCACCATCACGCGCACGGTGTCGGGCGTGGGGTTGATCACCCGGTAGGCCGCCGGGGCCGGCATGGTTTCCTGCACGAAGGTCAGGTGCTGGTAGCGGTTTACCGTGTCCTGATCCGCCGCAGGCAACTGCATGCCGCGCCACACGCTGGGCTGGGGGTAGTAGAAAACGCCATCCACCACGGGAACACCCGCAGCGGCGAGCGTCATGGCGAGCGAGGTGCTGGGCAGCAATGCCAGCACCCGCCGGGGCTTCGCGGTGCCGCCGGCAGATGCCGGGCCTGCCACATAGCGCTGCACGGTGTCGTTCAGGGCCACCTTGGCGGGGGCCAGCCCCAGCGGATTGAAGTCGGCGACGGCGATGGCGTACACCACAAGAGTGAGCGCAATCGACTGGGCTACCTTCCCGTGCACCAGCCAGTACGCCATGAAGCCACCGGCCACGGCCATGCTGGCGAG
Organism: Acidovorax sp. A1169; assembly: GCF_030704685.1. Taxonomy (GTDB): domain Bacteria; phylum Pseudomonadota; class Gammaproteobacteria; order Burkholderiales; family Burkholderiaceae_C; genus Acidovorax. The sequence goes on along the minus strand of NZ_JAUZDX010000015.1, from coordinate 105,335 downwards.
CATGGCCACGCTCAGGCCCGGATAGAAGTCTTCGGGAATGCCGGCCACCACCAGTGCCGCCAGCGCCGCAGTCAGCAGGCCCAGCACCACGGCCGCAGTGCGCGCCGGGCGCGGTGAAGCTTCGGCGGCCGCCTCGCGGCCACCCGCCAGCGCCACGACCAGAAGACAGGACAGCCCCAGCGCCAGATCGATGCGCGACGAAGATACGTAGTGCCAGAACATGGCCTTGGACAGAGCCAGGGGCACGCCCCAGACCCCGAACACCACGCTGAACGCCGAGAACGCTGCGCACGCCGCCAGCAGCCAGGGGTAGGGCTTCTTGTCCCGGATCTGCCGCAGGCACAGGAACCAGGTGGCCAGCAGCAGCAGGAAGTACGAACCGAACTCGCTCTCGTTGAACACGCTGCCCTGCAGGTTGGACAGGGTATCGGCATTGCTGAACCCGCGCAGCAGCACCAGGGGGGACAGGTCGCCCCCCTGCAGCGCCGCGCGCTGGCCGGGGTAGACGGTGCTGCGCATGGTGGCAATCGCCTCGCGCGCGTCGTGCCACCAGAAATAGAGCAGGGCGCCCATGAGCACTGCGGCCAGCCCGAAGGCCAGCGGGGTCTGCCAGCTCCAGGCCACCTGCCGGCGGTGGTCGGCCAGCCACGCGGCCAGCACCAGGGCGTAGAGCGTGGCCACGGTGATCTGCCAGGGCGGGTAGAGCACCAGCGCAAACCCGGCCAGGAACCAGGCCAGTGCCAGGGCCAGCAACCACAGGCGGGCCCCGGGCTTTTGGCGCAGCATCAGCAGCGCGGCGGCCAGGGCCCCGGATGGGAAGAACACCACATACAGTGGCCACTGCGACCAGCCCGCCGCATAGGGCGCCAGGCAGAACACGAAAGACAGCGCCAGGTTGCGCCCCGGGCGGCCGGGGGCCAGCACGTCCAGCAGCCACCACAGCGCCAGCAGGCAGGCGAAGAACGGGAAGTACCAGTACCAGCCCAGCGCCATGTCCAGCGGCAACGCGAAGAACCCCCAGGTGGCCGGGCGTGCCAGGGCCGATACGTGCAGCACGGGCACACCGGTCATGCCGATGACCATCATGTTCTGTCCGTCCAGGCCCAGGTTGCGGTTGACCACCGGAAACCGGGGTTCGTGGTTGGCCTGGGCCAGCGCGCTGGCGGTGATTACCATCCACTCGTCGGAGCGCACCCCGCGTGGCTGGCCCGCCAGGGAGGTGACGGCGCTGTCGGCCGATACGACAGGGTGCTCGCCCTGGTCGGTGCGGCCCAGCAGCAGTTCCAGCGAAGAGCCGGTGGCGCCGACGCCCACGAGCACCAGGAAGACGCCGGCAATGCCGCCGGCCACCATGCCCCGGTGGCCACCGACCCACTGGCCCCAGCGGTCGAGCAACCGGCCCGTGGCGCCAAGCAGCAGCAGCACGATGATGGCCGCCACCGCAGCAGCGATGAGCCAGTGCCGCGGGGCAATGTCGGGGCCGAGCACCTTGCCGGCGGCGGGGGAGGAGGGCTCGACATTGAAGCGCGCGGTGTCGTCAAAGCGGGCGATCACGCCCACGGGCTGCTCGCCGCCCGCCAGGTAGCGCGGGTAGCGCACTTCGAGCGAAAACTCCAGTGGAATGCTCTCCCCGTCCTTGAAGTAGGCCGCGACGGAGGGACGGGTCTTGCGCGTGGGAATGGCGATGCGCTTCTCGGTGTCCCCGATGCGCACGGTGAAGTCCTTGGGCAGGCGCTGGTTCTGCGAGTCATAGCACCAGCCGGTGATGCGAACGACGCCTTGGGCCTTGTCGTACTCCACCGTGTCGACGAAGCCGTAGGTGCCGGGGGCCAGGGGCTGCTGCGCGCGGGCGGCCTGCGGCAGCCACAGCAGGGCGAGCAGCAGCGCCGCGAACACAGCGGCAAGCCAGGCGGCGCCCAGCGGACGCGGGTGATCCCGGTGCCTCGGCATGGCGCTGCTCATCGGGATGCGGCCACCGTGACCGCGATGCCCGACATGATGAGCGCCGTGCCGATGAAGTAGCTGGGAGCAAAGCGCTCACCGAAGAAGAAGCGGCTGGCCAGCGGCACGATGACGAAGGCCAGGGCCATGAAGGGGTAGACCTTGCCCAGCTCGGCCTTGCGCAATATCAGCACCCAGCCGATGGAGGTGATGCCGTACAGCACCATGGTGGCAAAGAACACGGCCAGGGTTTCGATGGCGAAGAAGCTGCCGGTCTTGTTCATGGAATTGGCGCTGACCTTGAACAGGATCTGGCCGATGGCGATGCCCACCACACAAAGGATGGTCAGAAGATAGACGTACATGGATCGGGATCTCGGGTGGGAGTGATCGGGCAGGGGCCCGGCGATGTTAAAGGAGCCGCAGGGCGTAACGCTCGGACAGGGTCGTGGCCATGATGTAGAGCGAGGCCAGGGCGAAGGTGGCCGTGAGCACGTTGGCCACGGTCCGGTGGGTGGGCGAGGCCGCCTGGCCCATGGGCCCCAGCGCTGTAGCGCCTAGCAGGGCGGGCACGATGAAGTAGCGGCCCTGGACCCCGCTGATGATGGCCACCGGGTAGTCGTTCCAGCTGATGGCCAGGGCGAGGAAGACCAGCACGCAACTGGCCAGCGCCACGAGCAGGAGCAGCGCACGGGCAGCCGCATCGCGACGCAGCCAGCGCGCCGACCCTATGGTCGCGGCCAGCGCAACCGCCAGGCCATACCAGACGGCCTTCATCGCATCCTTGGTGATGGACGCATCGAGCCAGCCCATCATGCCGACGAAGGAATAGGCATAGAAGTACCCGGTCTCGCTGTCCAGCAACGTATCGAGGACGAGGCGGGTGAAGCCGATTGGATGCTGCAGATAGATCGCCAGTATCTCGATGGTCGCGTGGTTGCGCACCAGGCGCGCGTCCCCCGTGGTGGCGATGCCGTAGAGTGTCCAGCCGGCGCAGGCCGCGCACAGCGCGATCCAGGCCAGCAGGTGCGCGGCCGAAAACCTGCGCACCAGCAGCCACAACGGCAGCAGCAGCAGAGGAGCCAGATTGACGCGGGAAGTCACGAGCACGAAGACGCAGGCATAGAGCGCATATTCCTGCAGCGGGTTCGCGTCGCTGCGGGGGGCCATGCAGCGCACCGAGAACAGCGCCGCCAGCAGCAGCGCTGCGGCGATGCTCAGCCCGTCGATGGTGGGCGAGATGATCTGGAACAGGGCCATGGGCATCAGCACCAGCGCACGCACCAGCAGATTGGGCGTGAACAGCCGCCAGGCCCATGCGATCAGGCCCAGGGCGGTGGCCGCCACCAGCAGGCGCGTCAGCTCGTAGCTTGCGCGCATCGACAGGTCAAGCGCGCGCGCGGTGCGCAGGCCCAGCGCGTGGGGCAGGTAGATGAAGGGCGCGTAGTAGCCCGTGCCCACGGCGTTGACGAACTGGTCCTTGTGTGCCCAGCGCTCCCCTGCGGCCTGGGCCATGAGTGCGCTGGCCGAAGCCGAGTGGTCGCGCTCGGTGCCGGAGATCGCCCGCATGCGCGACGTGAAGGCCATGAAGTTCCGGTCCACGTAGCCGCCCTGGTTGCCGGCTTCGTCCGGCTCATTCTTGCGCAGGGTCCACTGGCCGTGGGCGATCATGTCGGCACGCAGTAGGTGCACATTCTCGTCAGGCGACTGGAAGGCCGGTACCAGCCGCATCAGGCCCCATGCCACCACGAGCGCCAGCAGCAAGCCGCCCGCCAGCGCAAGCAGGCCTGCCGTGCGCAGGTCGAAGCGGGATTTCAGGTGGCGCGTCCCGGTGCGCGCGGCGATGGCCTGGACGGAAACACCCATCCTTCAGTCATTCTTGTCGAGATCGATCTTCGTGTGCAGCACCTTGTGCAGCGGCTTCTGGGGCACCGAGGCGATGTCGTGCCCGATGAAAGCCAGCAGCAACTGCAGGCCGGCAATGACGGGCAGGGCCGCCAGCATCACGGTGCCGGCCGACGAGTAGGACTGGTGGGTGCTGGAGCTGATCCAGTGCAGCAGACCGAAACAGGTGCCAAAGCCCAGCAGCAGCAGGCCCAGCGGCAGCTCGATGGATGCCAGCGACATGTCGCGCAGGTAGTAGTTGTAGAAGATCCGCTTGCTGAAGTTGCGCAGGTGCTTGACTGTGAACTCGGGCAGGATCTTGCTGATCTTGAGGTTGCTTTCCTCGTCGGCGTAGTGCGCGTTCATGGGCACGTCCACCACCACCGCGCGCAGGGTGTTCAACCTGAACAGCATGTCCGTCTCGAAGAAGTACCTGCGGCTGATCTTGTCGAACGGCAGGTGGCTGGCCACGCGCGCGTGGATGGCGGTGTAGCCGTTAGTGGGGTCAAACACCTGCCAGTAGCCCGACGAGATCTTGGTCAAAAACGACAGGGCCGCGTTGCCGAAGATGCGCATGCGCGGCATCTGGTGGATCTCTTCGAGGTCGAAGAAGCGGTTGCCCTTGGTGTAGTCGGCCTCGCCATTCAGGATGGGGGCGATGAAGCCGGGCAACAGGCGCGGGTCCATCTGGCCGTCGCCATCGACCTTGACGATGATGTCGTACCCCGCCTCGATGGCGCAGCGGTAGCCATGCATCACGGCGCCGCCCACGCCCAGGTTCTCGGGGTTGAAGACCACCTGCACGCGCGGGTCGGTGCAGTGCTGCTGGATGAAGGCGCCGGAGTTGGCCGGGCACTTGTCATCCACCGCAAAGATGCCCTGCACCTCGGGGCCGATGCGCTCGATGACGCCCAGCACATGTGCCGTGACCTTGTAGCAGGGAATGACCACCGCGACACGTACGGGCGCCGGGGAAACCGAGAGGGAAAGGGGGGCGGTGATGGTCAGAGGGGTGGAAATGCCGTTCATGCCTGGACCAGCGCCTCCCGGGTGATCAGCAGCACCTGGTCTTCGCCGGCGCTGGTGTCGATCCAGTAGACCGGCAGGCGTGGGAAGGCAGCTTCGAAATGCTCGCGCTCGTTGCCGATCTCCAGCAGCAGCACGGCGTTTTCGCCCATGCGCGAAGGCGCATCCTTGAGCAGCTGGCGGATGAAATCCATGCCATCCGCGCCCCCGGCCAGTGCCAGCTCGGGCTCGGCCCGGTACTCGGCCGGCAACTGGGCCATGCTGGTGGTGTTGACGTACGGGGGGTTGCACAGGATCAGGTCCCAGGGGCCGGGCAGGGCAGCGAGACCGTCCGACAGCTGCAGCGTGATGCGATCCTGCAAACCATGGCGTTCCACGTTGATGCGGGCCACGTCCAGGGCATCGGGCGAGATGTCGGCTCCCGTCACGGCAATCTCGGGCCAGGCCATGGCGGCCAGCACGGCCAGGCTGCCGTTGCCGGTGCACAGGTCCAGCACCCGGTGCGTGTGCTCGCCCAGGAATTCGTCCACGCTGCCGTCGGCCAGCAACTCGGCAATGAAGCTGCGCGGCACGATGGCGCGCTCGTCCACGTAGAAGGACACGCCTTGCAGCCAGGCTTCGCGCGTGAGGTAGGCGGCGGGCTTGCGGGTGCTGATGCGCTCGTCCAGCAAGGCCTGCACCTCGCGCAGTTGGACCGGCGAGACACCTTGGCCGCTGATGGAGCCGGGTTCATCCGACAGGTCGCTGTCCAGCGGCAGGCCCAGGCGCCACAGCACCAGCCAGGCGGCCTCGTCATGGGCGTTGGCGGTGCCATGGCCGAACGCGAGGCCGGCCGACGCCAGCAGGGCGGCTGCGGACTGCACCACGGCACCCACGGTGCCCCCGTTCAGCACCGCGCTCATGCCGGCACCGCCGCAGCCGCGAGGGCCTGGGCATGCAGGTTTTCCAGGGTGCGGCGGTAGATGTTGGTGAGCGGCTCGATGTCGGCCACCACGATGTGCTCGTCGATCTTGTGGATGGTGGCGTTGGGCGGGCCCATCTCGATCACCTGGGGGCACACCTGGGCGATGAAGCGCCCGTCACTGGTGCCGCCCGTGGTGGACAGTTCGGTGGTGATGCCCGTCTCGGCCAGGATGGCCTGCTGCACCGCCGTGACCAGCTCGCCCGGCGTGGTCAGGAAGGGTTGGCCGCCCAGGGTCCAGCGCAGCTCGTAGTCGAGGCCATGGGCGTCGAGCACGGCGTGCACGCGCTGCTTGAGACTGTCGGCCGTCGATTCGGTCGAAAAACGGAAATTGAAGTCCCACACCACTTCGCCCGGGATGATGTTGGTCGCGCCGGTGCCGCCATGCACGTTGCTGACCTGCCAGCTGGTGGGCGGGAAGAAGGCGTTGCCCTGGTCCCATTCGGTCGCGGCCAGTTCGGCCAGCGCCGGCAGGGCCTGGTGGATGGGGTTGCGTGCCAGTTGCGGGTAGGCGATGTGGCCCTGGATGCCGCGCACCGACAGCTTGCCCGACAGCGTGCCGCGCCGGCCGTTCTTGATCATGTCGCCGGTGCGCTCCACCGAGGTCGGCTCGCCCACGATGCAGTAATCCAGGCGCTCGCCGCGTGCGCTGAGCTGCTCGACCACGACCTTGGTGCCATCCACCGAAGGGCCTTCCTCATCGCTGGTGAGCAGCAGGGCCAGAGTGACATGCGGTTCGGGCGTTACCGCCAGGAACTCTTCCACGGCGACCACGAAGGCGGCGATGGAGGTCTTCATATCGCTGGCACCGCGGCCAAACAGCTTGCCGTCGCGGTGCGTGGGCACGAAAGGGTCGCTGGTCCACTGGCTGAGCGGGCCGGTGGGCACCACGTCGGTGTGGCCGGCAAACACCAGGGTCTTGGCGGCAGCACCATTGGCACCCGCCCGGCGGGCCCAGAGGTTGCTCACGCGGAAGTTGTCGGGGCCGCTGTCGATGCGCTCGCACGCGAAGCCCAGGGGGGCGAGCCGTGCTGCCAGCACCTCCAGGCAACCCGCGTCGTCGGGGGTGATGGAGGGCAGGGAGATCAGTTGTTCGGCCAGGTGCAGGGTACGGGACATTGCAGGCAAATAAAGGACAAAGACAAAAAGAACATGGGGGCGCTGCGCGCCCCCGCCTCAGGCCGCTGGCTTCACGTCCAGCACGATCTCGGTGAACGAGGGCATGTCATCGGGCGTGTCGCGCGACTCCTTTTGTGCCTTGGCGGCGTTGGCCGCCAGCGAGAAGTCGTTCTGCAGGCGCCACATCAGGTTGGTGGGCGAATCGGCGAAGGCCATGCCTTCCTTCCTGTCGATGCGCTTGTCGATGATCATGCGCGCCAGGTCTTCCTCGAAGGTCTGCGAGCCTTCGGCCATGGACTTTTCCATGGCTTCCTTGACGCCGCCGAAGTCACCCTTTTCGATGAGGTCGGACACCAGCTTGGTGTTGAGCATGACCTCCACGGCCGGCAGGCGGCCCCCATCCAGGGTGCGCACCAGGCGCTGCGAAATCACGGCCTTGAGGGCCGAAGCCAGGTCGCCAAGCATGGTCGGGCGCACTTCCACGGGGTAGAAGGACAGGATACGGTTGAGCGCGTGGTAGCTGTTGTTGCCGTGCAGCGTGGCCAGGCACAGATGGCCCGACTGGGCGTAGGCGATGGCCGCCGACATGGTCTCGCGGTCGCGGATTTCGCCGATCAGGATCACGTCGGGGGCCTGGCGCAGCGCGTTCTTCAGGGCGGTCTGCAGCGACTGGGTGTCGCTGCCGATCTCGCGCTGGTTGACGATGGATTTCTTGTTGCGGAACTGGTACTCCACCGGGTCCTCGATGGTGAGGATGTGGCCGGTGAGCACCTCGTTGCGGCTGTCGATCATGGAGGCGAGCGAGGTGCTCTTGCCCGAGCCCGTGGCGCCCACCATCAGGATCAGGCCACGCTTTTCCATGATCAGCTCGGTCAGCACGGGGGGCAGCCCCAGCGTGCTGATTTCGGGAATCTGCTGCGAGATGAAGCGGATCACCACCGCATAGCTGCCGCGCTGGCGCATGGCGCTGATACGAAAGCGCCCCACGCCCGAAAGCGGCACACCCATGTTGAGCTCGCCGGTCTCTTCGAGCTCCTCGATGCGGTCGGGCGTGATGATCTCGGACAGCAGGTTGCGCGGCGCATCCGGCGGCAGGATCTGGTTGTTGATCGGCACGCACTCGCCATTGATCTTGATCAGCGCCGGAGCATTGGCCGACAGGTAGACGTCCGACGCCTTCTTTTCGCTCATCAGGCGAAGAATCCGCTCCATCGTACTCATGGTGTTTCCCCTCTCATTGTCGGTCTGTCTGCCGGCGCTGGCCGTGCGTGCTGGTAGGCGCTGCGGGACTGGGATCAGTCGCGCAGCAGGTCGTTGATGCTGGTCTTGGAGCGGGTCTGCGCGTCCACCTGCTTGACGATGATGGCAGCATACATGCTGTAGGGCGCGCCACTGGCAGCCGTCTTGGGCAGGTTGCCGCTGACCACCACCGAGCCCGTGGGCACGCGGCCGTAGCTGATCTCGCCGGTGGCACGGTTGAAGATCGGGGTGCTCTGGCCCAGGTACACGCCCATGCCCAGCACCGAGTGCTCTTCGACGACCACGCCTTCGACCACTTCGGAGCGCGCGCCGATGAAGCAGTTGTCTTCGATGATGGTCGGGCCGGCCTGCAGCGGCTCCAGCACGCCGCCGATGCCCACGCCACCCGAGAGGTGCACGTTGGCGCCGATCTGCGCGCACGAACCCACGGTGGCCCATGTGTCGACCATGGTGCCTTCGCCCACGTAGGCGCCGATGTTCACGTACGAGGGCATCAGGATCGCACCCTTGGCGATGAAGCTGCCGCGGCGGGCCACGGCCGGCGGCACCACGCGCACGCCGGTGGCCTTCATCTCTGCTTCGTTCAGGTGGGCGAACTTGGTCTGCACCTTGTCATAGAAACCCAGGTCGCCAGCCTTGACGACTTCGTTGTCCTTGAGGCGGAAGGACAGCAGCACGGCCTTCTTGATCCACTGGTGCACCGTCCACTGGCCCACGGCCTCGCGGGTGGCCACGCGCAGGGTGCCGTTGTTGAGTTCGGCAATGACGTGCTCGACGGCGTCCGCGACTTCCTTGGGGGCTGCGGCAGGCGAGATGGTGGCGCGGTTCTCCCACGCGGCGTCGATGATGTTCTGGAGTTGTTGGGTCATGATGTCAGACAGTACGGGATTGGATGAATTGGACGATGCGCATTGCGGCCTCCGCGCATTCTTCGGCCTCGGCCACCAGGGCCATGCGCACGCGCTGGGCGCCGGGGTTGGCACCACCGGACTCGCGGGCCAGGTAGCTGCCCGGCAGCACGGTGACATTGTATTGAGCCAGAAGCTCGCGGGCGAACTCGGCGTCGGTCATTTGCAGGGCGTCGGGCACCTTGGCCCACAGGTAAAAGCCCGCGTCGGGCAGGGCCACGTCCATCACGCCGGCCAGCAGCGGCGTGACCTGGGCAAACTTCTTGCGGTAGAGCGCGCGGTTCTCGGTCACATGCTGCTCATCGCCCCAGGCGGCAATGCTGGCGGCCTGCACGATGGGACTCATGGCGCTGCCGTGGTAGGTACGGTACAGCAGGAAGGCCTTGATCAGATCGGCATTGCCGGCCACGAAGCCGCTGCGCAGCCCGGGCACGTTGCTGCGCTTGGACAGGCTGGTGAAGGAAATCAGGTTCTCGAAGTCCTTGCGGCCCGCCTGGATGGCCGCCTGAAGGCCGCTGAGCGGCGGCTCGTCACGGAAATAGATCTCGCTATAACACTCGTCCGAGGCGATGACGAAGCCATGCCGGTCGCTCAGCGCAAAGAGCTTCTGCCACTCGTTGAGCGGCATCACGGCGCCCGTGGGGTTGCCGGGCGAGCACACGAAGAGCAGTTGCGTGCGCTTCCAGACCTCTGCCGGCACGCTGTCCCAGTCCACCGCGAAGTTGCGCGCGGGATCGCTCGGGGCGTAGTAGGGCGTGGCACCCGAGAGCAGGGCTGCACCCTCGTAGATCTGGTAGAACGGATTGGGGCAGACCACGACGGGGTCGGGCTTGGTCGGGTCGACGATGGTCTGGGCAAAGGCGAACAGCGCCTCGCGCGAGCCGTTGATGGGCAGCACCTGGCTGGCCGCATCGAGCTTCAGGGCATAGCGCTTGTGCAGCCAGGCGGTGAAGGCCTCGCGCAGGCGCGGCTCGCCGGCCGTGGCCGGGTAGCTTGCCAGGCCATTGAGGTTGTTACTGAGTGCGTCCTTGATGAACTGCGGTGTAGGATGGCGCGGCTCCCCCATGCCCAGGCTGATGGGGGAATACTGGGCCGGAGGCGTCACTCCGGCGAAAAGCTTGCGCAGCCGCTCGAACGGGTAGGGCTGCAGGTGGGAAAGCAGGGGGTTCATGGGGCGCCATTATGGGTGATGCCGTGCACGCAAGCCGGTGCGCGCCGTCACAAGGCCGCCTTGTCGGGCCACCTTGTCAATCCGGCGTAAGAGCGCGTATCTAGTATCGCGGCAAAGCCCGCTGCGGCCTATAACGATATTGGAGACAACATGGCAGGATTCCTTCCCTTGCGGCCTGGGTTGTGGTGGATGCGCCGGCTGCGCTTGCCCGGCAAGCTGGCCACGCTGGCCGTGCTCATCGCCTGCACGCTGGCGGCAGCGTTGCTGGGGGCGCCCATGTGGGTGGACCTGGCGGGCGCCGGGGTAGTGCTGTACGCGTTGCTGGCGCTGTACCTGAGCCTGGTCGATGACATGGCGGCCCTAGCCGGCGCCATGGCGCGCATCACCGATGGCGACCTGTGCGTGCACGCCGGCACGGGCGGTACCGACGAGATGGCGCAGATGGCCCAGGCGCTCGATGCCATGGTGCTGCGGCTTTCGTCCATGGTGGCCGACATCCGCAGCAACGCCGCGCTGGTGGCCCATGCCGGCCAGAGCCTGGCGCATGGCAACCGCGAGCTGGCCGACCGCACCGAGCAGCAGGCCGCCAATCTTGAAGAAACCGCCGCCAGCGTGGAGCAGCTGTCGTCCACCGTGCAGAACAACGCCCAGACGGCCCAGGGCGCCGACCAGCGTGCCGGCCAGATGCGCCAGGCAGCCGACACCGGCGCCGAGGCCATGGGCCGCGCCGTGCAGTCGGTGCAGGCCATTCAGCAGGGCGCGCGCCGCATGACGGAAATCATCGGCACCATCGACGCGATCGCCTTCCAGACCAACATCCTGGCGCTCAACGCGGCGGTGGAGGCGGCCCGGGCGGGGGAGCAGGGCCGCGGCTTTGCCGTGGTGGCATCAGAGGTGCGCATGCTGGCCAAGCGCTCGGCCGATGCCGCGCGCGAGATCCGCGACCTGATCAATGCCTCGGTCACTCAGGTGGAGGCCAGCGCAGGCCTGATTCGCACCGCAGGTGAAGGCATCACCGACATGGCCGGCGGCATGCGCAGCGTGGCGGCCAGCATGTCCGAGATATCCAGCTCCAGTGCCGAGCAGAGCACGGGCCTGCGCGAGATCAGCAGCGCCGTGCAGCAACTCGACCAGATCACCCAGCGCAATGCGCAGATGGTGAGCCAGGCGGTGGGGCAGGCCGAGGCGCTGGAGAGCCGCGCCTCCACGCTGTCGCGCGCGGTGTCGGCGTTTCGCCTGCAGCAGGGCACGGCCGAAGAGGCGGTGGTCCTGGTCAAGCGGGCCGCAGCCCTGCACAAGGGCAGCTCGCGGGACCAGTTCCTGGCGCGCATCACCGACAAGAGCCAGCCCTTCAACGACCGGGACATGTATGTCTTCGTCCTCGATGCCGGCGGCACCTACCGCGCCTTTGGCGGCAACCCGGCCAAGGTGGGCACCCGGGTGCAGGACATTCCCGGCATCGACGGTGATCGGTTGATGGCGGAAATTGCGACCCAGGCAGACATCGGACCGGGCTGGGTGGAGTACGACATCACGAACCCGGCCACCGGTGCGGTGCAGACCAAGATGTCGTTCGTGGAGCGGGTGGGCGACCTGTACCTGGGCTGTGGCGTGTACAAGGCGCTGGCCGCACGCTGACGCTGCCCTGCAGCCGCCGCAGCGCTCAGCGCTGCGTGCCTGCGCGCTGCTCCCGGGCGCGGGCCATGGCGGCGGCAATGGCCGCCTTGCGCGCCTGCGCTGCGGCATCCACTGCACTGGCGACAGGCGTTGCGGCAGCGTCGGCTGGCACGGCTGACTCTTCGTTGTCCGGCTCTTCGGGCATGCCTGCAGCCGCCCGTGCCTTGTGCACCGCATAGCGCCCGCGCGCATGGTCCGCCAGCAGCGGGCTCCACGCGGCCCAGCCCGTGGCCTGGCCGGTCACGGTTTCCAGGCTGATGCAGTCCACCGGGCACACGGGGAGGCATAGCTCGCACCCGGTGCAATGCGGCTCGATCACGGTGTGCATGCGCTTGTTGGCGCCGACGATGGCATCCGTCGGGCAGGCCTTGATGCACAGCGTGCAGCCGATGCACCAGTTCTCATCGATGACTGCCAGAGTGCGCGGTACCTCCAGGCCATGGCCGGCACTCAGTGGCAGCACTGGCTGGCCGGTGAGGGCTGCGAGCCGGGCAACCCCTTCGGCCCCGCCGGGAGGGCACTGGTTGATGGGCACCGCCTCGAAGGCGATGGCCTGCGCATAGGCAGCGCAGTCAGGGTAGCCGCAGCGGGTGCACTGCGTCTGCGGCAGGGCGGCGTCGATGCGCGCTGCCAGCGCATGCGCAGCCGGCCCTGCAGGCGGTGAAGGGAGGGGTGTGCGAGCGTCCGGCTGCGGATTCAAGCCTTGCGTGCCGCCGTGGTGCGGCGGGTGCGTGGTGCCGGCGCTGCGGTGACAGCAGCCTTGGCGGTGGGCGCTGCGTCCGGCTCGGGCGCGGCGGCGGCCCCGGTGGCGGGCGCGGCCTGCACTGCAGCCTTGGCCGGCGCAGGCACGGCCTTCACGGCCACCACGGCCGGTTTCTTGGGGGCAGCGGCCTTGGCCACCGGCTTCACGGCCGCCTTGGCGGGCGCTGCCTTCTTCACCACCGGTTTGCTGGCGACTACGGCCTTGCGGGGAGGCACGGGCGGGTTGTCGTCCGGCATTTCGGTCACGGCGGCGGGGCGGGGCGCCTTTTTCTGGGGCACCTCATGCGAGAGGATGAATTTGCGCACCTCGGGGTACACGATGTCGCGCCAGCGCCGGCCGCTGAAGATGCCGTAGTGCCCGGCGCCCTTGGCTTCCAGGTGGCGCTGCTCCTTGCTCACGATGCCGCTGCACAGCCCGTGCGCGGCTTCGGTCTGGCCCGAGCCGGAGATGTCGTCCAGCTCGCCTTCCACCGTGAACAGGGCGGTGGTGGTGATGTCCTGCGGGCGCACGCGCTCGACCTTGCCTTCGGGCGAGCGCACGTCCCAGGTGCCGTGCACCAGGTTGTAGTCCTGGAACACGGTCTTGATGGTTTCCAGGTAGTAGTCCGCGTCCATGTCCAGCACGGCGTTGTACTCGTCGTAGAACTTGCGGTGGGCCTCGACGCTGGCGTCGTCGCCCTTGATCAGGTCCTTGAAGTAGTCGTAGTGGCTCGTGGCGTGGCGGTCCGGGTTCATGGCCACGAAACCCGTGTACTGCAGGAAGCCCGGGTACACGCGGCGCCCTGCACCGGGGAAGTTGTCCGGCACGCGGTAGATCACGTTGTTCTCGAACCACTCGTAGCTGCGGTTCATGGCAAGGTTGTTCACCGCGGTGGGCGACTTGCGCGCATCAATGGGGCCGCCCATCATGGTCATGGACAGCGGGGTCTTCTCGCCGCGGCTGGCCATCAGCGACACGGCTGCCAGCACCGGCACCGTGGGCTGGCACACGCTGATCACGTGGCAATTGCCGTAGGTGGCCTGCAGATGGCGGATGAACTCCTGCACGTAGTTCACGTAGTCGTCGAGGTGGAACGCGCCTTCGGACAGCGGCACCAGGCGGGCGTTCTTCCAGTCGGTGATGTAGACCTTGTGGTCCTTGAGCATGGTGCGCACGGTGTCGCGCAGCAGCGTGGCGTAGTGGCCCGACAGCGGCGCCACGATCAGCACCACGGGCTGGGCCTTGATCTTGACCAGGGTATCGGTATCGTCCGAAAAGCGCTTGAAGCGGCGCAGTTCGCAGAACGGCTTGTCCAGCTCGATGTTTTCGTGCACGGCCACGCCCACGCCGTCCACGTCCACCGTATGGATGCCGAAGACCGGCTTTTCGTAGTCCTTGCCCAGGCGGTACAGCAGATCGTAGCCCGCAGACATGCGCTGCGCGAACGTCGTCTGGCTCAGGGGCGACATGGAGTTGCTGAAGAGCTTGGACGCCGCTTGCGCAAAGTCGGTGAGCGGCTCCATCAGGGAGCGCTGGGTTTCGTAGATCTGGTAGAGCATGGGGTCGAAACTCCGTTATGTTGCAGTGCAATATAGCAGCACTTGGTTACCTGTGCATGCGGGATAACCACCTAGGCCCAGTCGCTTTGGTGACAGCGCTGTCCAACTACCGGACAAGGGCCGTGGCGGTGTAGCTGTGAAAAGCTTCGCTGCTATGCTTTTGTTCAGAAAAACCCTGCCCGCAACCCGGCCCCCTGTCCTCGTCGCGCTTGGCGCCTGCTCAGCCGTTGTCCGCCAGCCAGGATTCGAAGGCTTCGCGCGCCACGTTGCGCAGCGCGGGGCGGAACTGCGTACGGTTGGCCAGGTACAGGCAGTGCCGTATCACCGTGTAGGGGTTGAAGCTGCCCTGGGGGTTCTGCTCCTCGAAGTGCTGCTTGTAGCGCTTGACCGTGCCCACCGTCTCCCGCATCAGGGTGTTGAAACGCGCGCGCGTGATGCCGGGCGACCAGGCCTGGATATCGTCCACGAAGCTGTCCACCTTGGAAGGGTCGAACTCGAAGTCCTTGAAGAAATGCGTGGCGATCTTGAGGAAAGTGAAGGCGTTGAGCTCGCTGCCCAGGGAGGAGTACTTGGGTGCCGTGGCGGCATCGCCGTCCATCTCTGCGCCCACTTCCTCCGTCTCATCGGGGGCCTGCAGCAGTTCGGCGGCCGTCTCGTCGCGGATCTGGCGGAACTCGCGGTCGGCCAGCTCGAACAGGGCCGACAGCACGTTGATGCGCCGCTTGAGCTGCCCGGGAATGGACTTCTTGTACTTAATCTTGTGGTCCAGCACGCTCCAGGAGTCCTGGATGATGGTGCGCACTTGCAGCTCGAAAGGCTGGTCGGCGTGCGCCGCCAGCGCCGGCAGATCGCGCTGGCCGGGGCGCAGGTCCAGGTGCAGGCCCTTGTAGCCAAACGAGGCCTCAGTGCTTTCCACTGCCGAAGCCTTGTCGGTCACGTCGATCACCGCAAAATGGCTGCGCACAATCTGCGCCACCTTTTCAAGCTCGTCCTCGTACAGGCAGACCACCCGCACGCCGACCAGGTCGGTGATCCAGTGCTGGATCTCGTAGGGGGTGTTGCTCTCTTCCAGGCCGGGCCGGTACTTGCGCGCGAACTTGCGGATGCATTCGTCCACGTCCTTCACGCGCCCTTCCACCTTGGAGACGTCCACGCTGCGGGCGTCGCCCACCACCCCGGCGATGGCGGAGGTGAAGGCCGCGCAGGCAGCCTCCAGCGCGGGTCTCTGGGCTGCGTAGAACGCACGGAATCGGGACTCTTCCCGTTCAAAATCAAGCGATGCCATGGTTGGGCCTGCAAAAGGGCGTGTGGTGCCGGGAATGCGAATGAAATGCCACGCGAACGATACCTGCATTCTGGCAGCCGGGATGTCAGCGAATGCCGCACTCCCGGCACAAGTTCACACACGTGCCGCCTGCGCCGATCATCGGGTGACCTCGCTTGGCAGGGCCGCTTGAAACCTGATAATGGGGACGCACCTTACCTGCGCCCCCGTTGGGGCGCTGCCGCAGCAGCCTGCCCCATGCGATGACACCAGAACAACACCAGGCCCCCGCGTTCACGGAGTCCGAGACGTTCCAGGACGCCCCCACCAGCCCGCGCTGGCTGGTGCTGGTGTTGCCGCCGCTGATGGCCTGCATGATGCTTGGGGCCACCGGCCTGTACTGGCACCGGGCGCACAGCGAGTCGGCGGACAAGCGGCTGCGCAATCTGCATGCGGCGACCGAGCAGATCGCCTACAACCTGCGCGACCGCATGGCCACCTACGAGGTGGTGCTACGGGGTGTGCAGGGCTACATGGACGGGTCCGAGCGCATCGACCGGGCCGAATTCCACAACTATGTCGATGCCCTGCAGTTGCAGCAGACGCGGCCCGGCCTGCAAGGGGTGTCGCTGATCATGTACGTGCAGGGCAGTGCCCTGGAGGCCCACCTGGCGGACGTGCGGGGCCGGGGATTCTCCGGCTACACCGTGCATCCGCCCGGCGAGCGCCCCCAGTACGCACCCATCACCCACATCGAACCCCTGCAGGGGCGCAACCTGGAGGCACTGGGCCTGGACGTCCTGACCCTGCCTGCCGCGCGCGAGGCGCTCGGGCGCGCGCGCGACACCGGCCGGCTGGCCCTGTCGGGGCTGCTCGGGGCCTTTGCGCCGGGCAGTGCTCCGCAGGGCGAGCTGGGCATGTTCCTGCCGGTGTACGCCCCGGGCCTGGAGGCCGAGTCCCTGCCCACGCGCCGCCATGCGATCCGGGGGTGGGTAGCCGCCCCATTCCGGGTGGGTGAGGTGGTCCAGGGGCTGGCGCGCGAGTTCGACCCCGACATTGCCCTGGCCATCTACGATGGCGTAGATCCCACGCCCGAAGCCCGGCTGTACGGCGACGCAGGTCTGCAGGCGCAGGCCCTGGCGCGCGGCGCGCAGCCGATCCAGCGCCGCCTGGAGGTCGGAGGGCGCAGCTGGACGCTGCTGATGGCGCCTTTGCCCGCATTCGACCTGCGCCATGAAGACGACGGCTACTACCTTGTGGCGGTGATGGGGGCGTTCGTGAGCCTGCTGCTGGGCTGGTTCGCCTGGGTGCTTGCCACCGGACGGGAGCGCGCCATGGCACTGGCAAGCCGCATGACGGCCGAGCTGCGCGGCACACGCGATGACCTGGAGAGCACGCTCAACGCCATACCCGACCTGCTCTTCGAGCTGGATTCGGAAGGCCGCATCCACCATTGCCGCTCGGCGCGCCTGCAGCTGCCGGTGCTGGCACCCGAGCGCTTCGTGGGCCACCGGCTGCAGGACATCGTGCCGCCCGGCGAGGCGGCGGGCAGCCTGGCAGCAGTGCAGGCCGCGCTTCAGAATGGCTACTCGGCAGGCCACCAGTTCCACCTGGAGCTGGAGGGGCGCACGCACTGGTTCGAGCTGTCCGTGGCCCGCAAGGACAGCGCCAACCCAGGCGCCGGCCCCCGCTTCGTGGCGCTGGCCCGCGACGTCACCGAGCGCTGGGTAGCCCAGGAACGCACGCACCAGCTGGCCTACTTCGATGCCCTCACGGGCCTGCCCAACCGCCGCATGCTGCTCGACCGCCTGGGGCTGGCCCTGGCCGCCGCACGCCGCAGTGGCCAGGTCGGTGCGCTGCTGTATGTGGACCTGGACAATTTCAAGCAGATCAACGACGCGCGCGGCCACTCCCTGGGCGACCGCTTGCTGGTGGAGGTCACCCAGCGCCTGACGCACCTGCTGCGCCCCGGCGACACCGTGGCGCGCCTGGGGGGCGATGAGTTCGTGCTGCTGCTGCAGGGCATCGCCACCGACATGTCCACCGCAGGGCGGCAGGCCCTGCAGGTGGCCGAGCGCGTGCGCGAGGCGCTGGAGCAGCCCTACGCCATCGACACCCACCTCTACAGCAGCACCGGCAGCCTGGGGATCACGCTGTTTCCCAAGCGCGAGGAGGGCGTCGAAGATCTGCTGCGCGAGGCGGACACGGCTATGTACCGTGCCAAGGACCTGGGCCGCAACCGCATCCGCTTCTACGAGGCCGCGATGCAGGCCGACGTGCAGGAGCGCCTGGCGATGGAGCAGGACCTCAAGAAGGCCATGGCCGAAGGGCAGCTGGCCGCATTCGTGCAGCCGCAGGTGGATGCGCAGGGCGTGGTGGTGGGCGGCGAGCTGCTCATGCGCTGGAGCCACCCGGTGCGCGGCAGCGTGCCGCCGGCGCGCTTCATCCCCATCGCCGAATCATCGGCGCTGATACTGCCCATGGGCGCCTGGATGATCGAGAAAGCCTGCGATGCGATTGCGCAGCTGCAGGCCACCCGGTCGGCCCGGGGCGGCACGGGGGAGCCGCTGTCGATCTCGGTCAACGTCAGCCAGCGCCAGTTCCGGCAGGACGACTTCGTCGAGCGCGTGCGCAACGTGCTGGCCCTGACCGGTGCCACGCCGTCCTGCCTGATCCTGGAGGTCACCGAAAGCCTGCTCATCGAGAACCTGGACGACACCATCGCCCGCATGACGGAGCTGGTGCAGCTCGGCGTGCGCTTTTCCATCGACGACTTCGGCACCGGCTATTCGAGCCTGGCCTACCTTAAGCGGCTGCCGCTGTACGAGCTCAAGATCGACAAGAGCTTCGTGCAGGACACGCCCGGCGACCCGAGCGACACGGCCATCGTGCAGTCCATCATCTCGGTGGCGCGCCACCTGGGCCTGCGCGTGGTGGCCGAAGGGGTGGAAACCCGTGCCCAGGCCGACTTCCTCGTGGCCAGCCAGTGCGAATGCCTGCAGGGCTACCTGTTCTATCGGCCGGAGCCGCTGGACGGTTGGCTTAGGGCCTGTGCACACTAATTTCGGGGTCGCGAAATTAGTATGAACAGGTCCTAAACGGGTTCTGGAATCAGGGTAGTCGCCAGCGCCAGGGCGTGCACCTCGCGCGCCGGGCGGTCCTTGAGCAGGTGGTTGCTCCACACCTGGCGCCACAGGCGCGCGCCGCGCAGGCCGTGGCGCAGGCCCAGCATGTGGCGCGCGATGTGCGGCCAGGGCGTGCCGTGCAGCGCGGCCTCGCGCTCCATGTAGTCCACCATGGCCAGCTCGACCTCCTCGCGGGTCAGGGTGCAGGGCTCACCGCCGTAGTACAACTGGTCCCAGCGGGCCAGCCACCAGGGGTTGTGGTAGGCCTCGCGGCCGATCATCACGCCGTCCAGGTGGGCCAGTTGCTCCTGCACCACCTCGTCAGCCTGGATGCCGCCATTGATGGCAATCGTCAGGTGCGGGAAGTCGGCCTTGAGCTGGTGCACCACCTCGTAGCGCAGCGGCGGGATGTCGCGGTTCTCCTTGGGCGACAGGCCCTGCAGCCAGGCATTGCGCGCATGCACGATGAACACCGAGCAGCCCGCATCGGCCACAGTGCCCACGAAATCGCGCACAAAGCCATAGTGCTCCTCCTTGTCGATGCCGATGCGGTGCTTGACCGTCACGGGCACCTCCACCACATCTTTCATGGCCTTTACGCCATCGGCCACCAACTGGGGCGCCTTCATCAGGCTGGCGCCAAAGGCACCGCGCTGCACCCGGTCGCTCGGGCAGCCGCAGTTCAGGTTGATCTCGCCATAGCCCCATTGCGCACCGAGCCGTGCAGCCTCTGCCAGCCGGTCCGGCTCGTTGCCGCCCAGTTGCAGTGCCACGGGGTGCTCCTCGGCATTGAAGCGAAGGTGCTGCTCCGTGCCGCCATGGATGATGGCGCCCGCGTTCACCATCTCGGTGTAGAGCAGGGTCTGGCGCGTCAGCAGCCGGTGGAAATAGCGGCAATGGCGGTCCGTCCAGTCCATCATCGGCGCCACGGACATGCGCCATGGGCTGAAGGTGGCTGGAGGGGTTGCGGCAGGGGAGGTGGGGCTGTTTTCCAAGGCGAGAAACCGGTGTTGCAAGGGCGAAGGGCCCCCGAAGAGGGGCTGGCCTGCATTTTCTCAGGTCTTGGGGCTGCATATCGGTTCAAGGGCTTCAGCGGCCCGAGACAGGCATTCCTCTGCGCGAATTTGCACCCTGTTGACGCACATGGCCGCGCATTGTCTTTAGTATGGGGCGCTGCATCCGGTGCCGCGAACGCCACCGGGGCTGAATCAGCCATCTCTTTCTTTGAATCGCCTGCATGTGGAAGAACCCCGGGATCGCCGTAGCGATCGACCCGTCCCAACTCACCGTCGGCCTGTACGTCTGGCTCGACATGCGCTGGGACGAGCACCCGTTCATCGCCAACCGCTTCATGGTCCGCACGGCGAAGGACGTGGCGGTGATCCAGTCATTGGGTATCGAGGGCCAGCTGTACCACCACCCGGACCGGAGCACGGCGCAGCCGCTGCCTCTGGCGCCTGTGGCCGCGCCCCCGTCGGAGCCGGAGCACGCCGACGGACAGGCCGCCCTGGCCGCCGAGGTGCGCCAGCGTGACCAGGCCAAGAAGGAAAAGCGCCAACGCCAGCGGGATGCCGCCGCGCGGGCCGACCGGGCCTGGGAGGACGCCGCGCGCCAGACCCGGGAGGCGCTGCTCACGCTCACGCGCTCGCCCAAGGCGGCGGGCCGGATCCTGGCCGACCTGTCGGGCGAGACGGCGGCCCGCATTGCCCAGAGCAAGGAGGTGCTGCTGCACCTGCTGGGCGACAAGAAGGACCAGGGGCCGCAGTTCCACGCGCTCAACGTGCTCACCCTGTGCATGCTGGTGGGCAAGAAGGCCGGCCTTGCCGAGCGCGAGCTGGCCGACCTGGCCATGGCAGCGCTGGCGCACGACGTGGGCAAGTCCAAGGTGCCCCCGCAGCTGTTCAAGACCATTCGGCGCAAGCGGCACGAGGAGGACTTCGTGCGCCAGCACGTGATGTACAGCACCCAGCTGGCATCGGATTCAGGTGCCTTCAGCAAGGAGGCGCTGGCCTGCATCGCCAGCCACCACGAGGCGGCCGATGGTTCGGGCTGGCCGCGCGGCCAGCGCGAAACCCAGCGCCTGGCGCTGATCCTGGCGCTGGTCAACCGGTATGACAATCTGTGCTCGCCCGAGGCCCGCGACGTCGAGCCGCTGGGCGTGTACCCGCCGGGCACCGTGGTCCAGCTCACCGATGGCGCGCTGGCGCTGGTGGTGGCACCGGGGCCCGAGGCCCTGCGCCCCCAGGTGCTGGTCTACACACCCGAAATCCCCAAGGACGAGGCGCCGCTGGTGGAGCTGCACACCGAGCCCGACATCCGCGTGGCCGAAGCGATTCGGCCTTCCACGCTGCCTGCCGAGGTGCTCGACTGGCTCAATCCCCAGCAGCGGCTGTCGTACTTCTATTCGGTCGAGGACTGAATGCTGCCCCCGTGCACTACCTGCGGACGGTGAAGTCCTCGTTGATGTAGATCGCCGGGCCCATGGGGCCCTCATCCCCACAATGGAATCCGCGCAGGCGCAGAACGGCAGGCTGCTGGAGCGGCGCTTTGAGGTCCTTGCGCTTCTTGCCGGCAATGCGGGTGTGGACTGCGACCTTGGCCAGGTAGTTGACGCTGACCCGATACGACGACGCGGTGTCGTAGTTCTCCGCCAGATCGTCCTTGCCGATGAGTTCAAAGTCCCTGAGCTTCGGGTTGTAGCGGAACTGCATCGTGAAGCTGTTCATTCCCGACGGTTCAGCGCTCGAGACGCCCTGGACCCACAGGTATGCCCTGGCGATGTCGAGGTTGTAGAACTTCTCCACCCGGCAGAATTGTCCGGACACGGACAGTGGCGTGTAGCCGCCGCCCGGCGTGCCGGCCAGCACCAGCAGCCTTTCCTCGCGCGGGCCTTCCCCGGACAGATTGACGACAACCGCCGCTAGATCCGCGATGCCATCGCCGTCGAGGTCACCTTCGGTACTGGTCCCGATGTGGAATGCCTTGGAGGACAGAGCCGCATCCACGGCGGCCTGCAGCTGGGCAGCGCGCTGTGCGGCGGCGTCCTGCGCCAGGGCGGCCCCCGCAGCACAAACCAGGGCGGCAAAGGTGCATGGCAAGCGCCGGGAAATCATGGCGCAAGTCTACAACTGCCAACGGCCAGGTCCACACGGTACTGGTTCAGCGCGCCCCTGGCTTTTGCTGGTACATGCCCTCGATGGCCTGCCCGAAGTGCGCCATGAGCGGCGCGCGCTTGAGCTTGAGCGTGGGCGTCATGAAGCCGTTCTCAATGCTCCAGGCCGCCAGCGTCAGGTGCACGGCGCGCGGCACGGCGTAGCGAGCAAAGCTGGCCGTGCTCTTTTCGATGCGCGCCAGCACGGCGCGGTGCACGGCAGGGTGGTTCAGGCTCTCGGGGTCGGTTGCGGCCAGGCCCAGGTCGCCGGCCAGGCGCTGCCACTCGTCGCGCTTGAGCACGGCCACGCAGGCGATGAAGGGGCGGTTCTCTCCCACCACGAAGGCCTGCTCCAGCAGCGGGTCGGCCAGCAGGGCCAGCTCCAGGTCGCCGGGCGGCACTTTCTCGCCAGTGGAAGTGACGATGATCTCCTTGATGCGGCCGCGAATGTAGATGCGCCCATCCACGATGTCGGCCTGGTCGCCTGTGCCCAGCCAGCCGTCGGCCTCAAGGATGCGCGCCGTGTCCTCAGGCCGCTTCCAGTAGCCCTGCATCACGATGGGGCCGCGCACCTGTAGCTCGCGGTTCTTGCCGATGCGCACCTCCACGCCCGGCAGGGCGCGGCCCACGCAGGCCGGGTCGTTGTCCTTGAGCGAGTTCACCGAGACCACCGGCGCCGTCTCGGTCATGCCGTAGCCCTGCACCAGCGGCAGCCCCAGGCCCAGGAAGCATTTGGCAATGGTCGGCGACAGCGGCGCACCACCGCTCACGGCCACGCGCACCCGGCCGCCGAACTGGGCCAGCAGCGGCTTGGCCACCAGTGCCTGGAGCAGGGCCCAGGGCAGGGCGGCCATCCAGCCGCCGGCCTTGTCGTCCTCGGGCCGGGCCAGTCCCTGCGCGGCGCAGAACTGCTGCCAGCCGCGGGCCTGGGCGGCCTCGTAGAGCTGCATCTTCCAGGGCGAGGGCGAGAGCTTTTCGAGCAGCTTGGCGTGGATGCGCTCGTAGATGCGCGGCACCGACACCAGCACCGTGGGGCGGATCGTCTGCAGGTCCTCCGCCAGTTGCTGCACCGAGCGGGCATAGGCCACGCAGCTGCCGGCCGCAATCGGCAGGTAGTAGCCGCCCGTGCGCTCGAAGGTGTGCGACAGCGGCAAGAAGGACAGGAACACGTCGTCCACAGTGGGGGCGATGCGTTCGAGCACCGCCTTCACGTCGCTCACCACATTGCGGTGGGTGAGCATCACGCCCTTGGGCTTGCCGGTGGTGCCCGAGGTGTAGACGATGGCGGCCAGGTCTTCGGGGCCGGGGGCCTGCGGTGGGGCCTGCTCCACCGCCTGGGCGGCGCCTTCGAGCCACTGCGCGAGCGAGCCCACGGCGGGGCTGTGCGCGCTGGGCGCCGAGGCCTTGAACGAGGCGTCCACCTCGGTCACGATCACCGCCCGCAGTGCGGGGAATTCGGTGCCTGCGGCGTGGATCTTCTCCCACTGCTGGGCACTGCCCACGATGAGCATCGACGCCTCGCAGTCGGCCAGGATGTAGGCGATGCTGCCAGGGTTGTCGATGGCATGCAGCGGCACGGGCACGCAATTGCTGGCCAGGGTGGCCTGGTCGGCACACATGGCGTCCAGGCCATTGGGCAGCAGAATGGCCACGCGGGCACCGGCCGGCAGTTGCAGGGCCACCAGGGCCCGCGACCACCGGGCCACATGGGCGGCGGTCTCGGCCCAGGTCCAGGTCAGCCAAGCCTGGCTGGCGGCATCGAAGGCGCGAAAGGCAGGGGCGTCGGCCGTCAGGCTGGCGCGCCAGGAGAGAAGCTGGGGCAGCGTCTGGACGCTGCCGATGTCGGGAAGGGAAGAGGTCATCGGATGGTTGGTGCCTGGGCGGTGTGCGCCGTGCCAAGGCGGTGCCATGCTGCACCACCCTGGGGAAAACCCGCAGAATCATACCCATCCGGGCGGCACAAGCTGTGCTTCTTTGTTTCGCGCGCCAAAGAGTGCTCGGGGCCGGGTGCTGGTCGGCCACAATCCCTGCATTGCCACAGCCGCGTCCTGCCTGCCCGCGCCCCCTTCGGTCCATGGATCCCATCACCATCTTTATCGTCGCGACACTGATGATGCTGGCCAACGGTGCGGTGCTGGGTTTCATGCACAAGGACTTGCCGGTGTCGCTGCAACCCTGTGCCGAAACCTGGCGCATCGCCACCTTGCTGCTGGCAGGCAGTGCCGTGCTGTATGCCGTGCAGTACGAATTGCCCCTGGGCCTGGTCTCGCCCATGGCCAACGGCATGGTGATGCTCGGCTGCACGGGCTACTGGCGCGCGCTGCGCCAGTTCGATGGCGTGCCGGACCGCTGGTGGATGCTGCTGCCGGCCCTGGCGGGCATTGGCGGCGTGGTGTGGTTCGCGGGGGTGCGACCCGATACGCCCAGCCGCATCCTGCTGCTGTCGGGCGTGGTGGCTTTCGTGCTGATGGCTGGCACCCTGCAGTTGGTGCGGGGTGGCACGGGCGAGCGGGCGCGCAGCCGCAGGGCCCTGGCGGGCCTGTTCTTTCTGGTCGGCCTGTTCGTGGCCTTTCGCGCCGCGTACTTCCTGGTGCGGCGCGTGGGGCCGTCGTTCGACATCACCGGCGAGGGCGCCTGGATCAACGCGGCCAGCCCGCTCATCACGGCCCTGCTGCCCGTGGTGGGCACCACGGCCTTTCTGTTCATGTGCTCGCAGCGCATCGGCCGCCAGTGGGAGCTGGCCGCCGCCACCGACTACCTGACCGGGCTGGCCAACCGCCGCACACTGCTCACCGAAGGCGCGAAGCGCTTTGCAACGGCGCGCCAGGGCGGCAGCCGCCTGGCGCTGGCACTGATCGACGTGGACCATTTCAAGGCCATCAACGACGGCCATGGGCACGAGGTGGGCGACAAGGCCCTGCAGCATGTGGCAGGGCAACTGCAGGCCACGGCACGCGGGTTGGACTTCGTGGCCCGCCACGGGGGAGAAGAGTTCGTGGTGCTGCTGGACGTGGCCCAGCATGGCGACGCCCATGCGGCCGGAGAGCGGCTGCGCCTGGCCGTGGCGGGCACGCCGTTCACCACGGGTGGGACCTCGTTGCCCATCACCATTTCTGCCGGTATCGCGGCGCAGGCGGATGGCGATGCCAGCCTGGACCAGATGCTGCGCCGCGCCGACGACGCGCTGTACGCCGCCAAGCGCAGAGGGCGCAACCGGGTGGAAATGGCAGAAGGCTGACCGAGCAGCAGGTGCCCGGAGGGCGTCAGGCCGCCGCTTCCAGCCCCTGGGCGAAGTGGGCCTGCATGGCCTGGGCCGTGGCGGCGCCATCGCGCCGGGCCAGGGCAGCCATTACCGCACGGTGTTCGCTCAGCGAATCCTCAATGCGCCCCTGCTTGAGCAGCGAGTTGTGGCGGTTGAGCTTCATCACCTTGCGCAGGTCGGCCACCATCTGGCTACGCCAGCGGTTGTCGGCCAGCTCCAGCACCCGCATGTGAAAGCGCTCGTTCACGGCAAAGAAGCGTTCGCGCTCGCCGGCGGCGGCCTCCAGTTCGGCATGCAGGGCCTGCAGCTCCTGCAGCTGGGCCGGGGTGGCGCTGGTGGCCACCACGGCGGCGGCATCGCTCTCCAGCAGGCTGAGCAGGTGGTAGACGTCGCGCAGGTCCTTGTCCGACATCTCGGTCACATAGGCGCCACGGCGCACCTTCATCGTGACCAGACCTTCGGCGGCCAGCACCTTGAGCGCCTCGCGCAAGGGCGTGCGGCTGATGCCGAATTCCTCGGCGATCTTGAGCTCGTCGATCCAGCTGCCGGGCTCCAGCTCGCGGCGGAAGATGCGCTGGCGCAGTTGCTCAGCCACTTCTTCGTACAGGGCGCGGGGCGTGAGGGTCAGTGCAGACATGGGTGGATTGTAAGCCGCGAAGAATATTTTGAATCAATAATTATGAATGATGTAAACTTGCAGCCACATCGGGAACAGCCCTGACAACGTCCAACGCTTCCTCGGAGACCGCTTCGCCATGAGTGCCACGCCCCCCAACAGCCCCCCCGAATTCGCTGCCGCCTCGCTCGAGGCCTGGGCGAAAGCCGCTGCCAAGTCGGCCCCGGGTGGCGATGTCAATGCGCTGAACTGGGTCACGCCCGACGGCATCACCGTCAAGCCGCTGTACACGGCGGCGGACACGGCCGACCTGCAATATGCCAACACGCTGCCGGGCTTCGAGCCCTACCTGCGCGGCCCTCAGGCCACCATGTACGCGGTGCGGCCCTGGACCATCCGCCAGTACGCGGGCTTTTCCACGGCGGAGGAATCCAACGCCTTCTACCGCAAGGCCCTGGCCGCCGGCGGGCAGGGCGTGAGCGTGGCGTTTGACCTGGCCACCCACCGCGGCTACGACAGCGACCACCCGCGCGTCACCGGCGACGTGGGCAAGGCCGGCGTGGCCATCGATTCGGTGGAGGACATGAAGATCCTGTTCGACCAGATCCCGCTGGACAAGGTTTCCGTATCGATGACCATGAACGGCGCCGTGCTGCCCGTGCTGGCCGGCTACGTGGTGGCGGCCGAAGAGCAGGGCGTCAGCCAGGACCAGTTGAGCGGAACCATTCAGAACGACATTCTGAAAGAGTTCATGGTGCGCAACACCTACATCTACCCGCCCAAGCCGAGCATGCGCATCATCGGCGACATCATCGGCTACACGGCACGCAACATGCCGAAGTTCAACTCCATCTCCATCTCCGGCTACCACATGCAGGAGGCGGGCGCCAACCAGGCGCTGGAGCTTGCCTTCACCCTGGCTGACGGCAAGGAGTACGTGAAGACGGCCATCGCTTCGGGCCTGGACGTGGACGAGTTCGCTGGCCGCCTGTCGTTCTTCTGGGCCATCGGCATGAACTTCTACCTCGAAGTGGCCAAGATGCGCGCCGCGCGCCTCTTGTGGTGCCGCATCATGAAGGAGACCGGCGCCAAGAACCCCAAGAGCCTGATGCTGCGCACCCACTGCCAGACCAGCGGCTGGAGCCTGACCGAGCAGGACCCCTACAACAACATCGTGCGCACCACCATCGAGGCCATGGCGGCGGTGTTCGGCGGCACGCAGAGCCTGCACACCAATGCGCTCGACGAAGCGATTGCCCTGCCCACCGAGTTCTCCTCGCGCATCGCGCGCAACACGCAGCTCATCATCCAGGAAGAGACGCACATCACCAATGTGGTCGACCCCTGGGCCGGGAGCTACATGATGGAAAAGCTCACCCAGGACATGATGGACGCCGCCTGGAAGATCATTGAAGAGGTCGAGGCCATGGGCGGCATGACGCAGGCCGTGGACAGCGGCTGGGCCAAGCTCAAGATCGAGGCCGCCGCCGCCGAGAAGCAGGCACGCATCGACAGCGGCAAGGATGTGATCGTGGGCGTCAACAAGTACAAGCTCAAGAAGGAAGACCCGGTCGACATCCTGCAGATCGACAATGTGATGGTGCGCGACGGCCAGATCGCGCGCTTGAAGGACATCCGCGCCAAGCGCGACTCCGCCAAGGTGCAGGAAGCGCTCGACACGCTCACCTCGGCCGCCGAAACCGGCGAGGGCAACCTGCTGGACCTGACCATCAAGGCCGTGCGCCTGCGTGCGACGGTGGGCGAGGTGTCGGATGCGCTCGAAAAGATCTACGGGCGCCACCGCGCCGATACGCAAAAGGTGACCGGTGTGTACGCCGCTGCCTATGACTCGGCCGAGGGCTGGGACAAGCTCAAGAGCGAGATCAGCGATTTTGCCGAGGCCGAAGGCCGCCGCCCGCGCGTGATGATCGCCAAGCTCGGCCAGGACGGGCACGACCGCGGCGCCAAGGTGGTGGCCACGGCCTTTGCCGACCTGGGCTTCGACGTGGACATGGGCCCGCTGTTCCAGACGCCCGAGGAATGCGCGCGCCAGGCCATCGAGAACGACGTGCACGCCGTGGGCGTGAGCACGCTGGCCGCAGGCCACAAGACCCTGGTGCCGGCCATCATCCAGTCGCTCAAGGACCAGGGGGCGGACGACATCATCGTCTTCGTCGGCGGCGTGATCCCGGCGCAGGACTACGACTTTCTGTACGAGGCCGGCGTCAAGGGCGTCTACGGCCCGGGCACGCCCATCCCGGCCAGCGCCAAGGACGTGCTCGAACAGATCCGCAAGGCCATTGCCGCATGAGCGTGCGCCAGACCAGGGGCCGTACGGAGATCGACCGATGACCGCCCCCGTGTTCGTGCTGCACCCCGTTGCCGAAGACGACTTCGAGCCCATGCTGGAGGTGCGCACCGCCGCCATGCGCGAGAGCCTGGAGCGCGTGGGCCGCTACACGCCCGAGCGTTCGCGTGAGCGCCTTCGCGCCGCCTTCACCCCGGAGCACATGCACCACCTGGCCTCGCCCGGTGGCCAGCGCATGGGCTTCGTCACGGTGCTGCCCGAAGGCGCTGGAGCCCTGCGGCTGCAGCATCTGTACCTGCACCCCGACTGGCAGGGCAGAGGCATCGGCGCCGCGGTGCTGGCCAGCGTGCAAGACCGTGCGCGCCGCGAAGGCGCCGTGCTGCGCGTGACGGCGCTCAAGCACAGCAATGCCAACCGCTTCTACCTGCGGCACGGCTTCGTGCAGACCGGCGAGGAGGATGTGGACGTGCACTACGAGTGGCGGCCAGTGGAGGCTGTGGCATGAACGTGCCCCTGTCTTTGGCCGACCTGAAGCCTCCTTCCAGCACATGGTTTGACGGCATCCTGCACGGCACCCAGCCCGTGCAGCGCCGCGCCATGGCCAAGGCCATCACCCTGCTCGAATCCACCCGCACTGACCACCGAGCGCAGGGGGACGAACTGCTCACCGCGCTGCTGCCGTACACGGGCAAGGCCTTCCGCCTGGGCATCAGCGGCGTGCCGGGCGTGGGCAAGTCCACTTTCATCGAGGCGCTGGGCCTGTTCCTCATCAACCGCGGGCACCGCGTGGCGGTGCTCACCATCGACCCGTCGAGCACCGTCTCGGGCGGCTCCATCCTGGGCGACAAGACGCGCATGGAGCAGCTGTCCATGCGCGAGGAGGCCTACATCCGCCCCAGCCCGTCGAGCGGCACGCTGGGCGGCGTGGCCGAGAAGACGCGCGAGGCCATGCTGGTCTGCGAGGCCGCAGGCTACGACGTGGTGATGGTCGAGACCGTGGGCGTGGGCCAGAGCGAGATCGCGGTGGCTGCCATGACCGACATGTTCGTGCTGCTGCAGCTGCCCAATGCGGGCGACGACCTGCAGGCCATCAAGAAGGGCGTGATGGAGATCGCCGACCTGGTGGCCATCAACAAGGCCGACATCGACAAGAACGCCGCCACGCGGGCCCAGGCGCAAATCACCTCAAGTCTGCGCCTGCTGGGCATGCACGGCAACCCCGACCATGCCACGCACGCTGCCCTGTGGCAGCCGCGCGTGGTGCAGATCAGCGCGCTGCTGGGGCAGGGCGTGGACGGCTTCTGGGATGCCGTCACCCAGTTCCGCACCCAGCAGACCGACAACGGCCGCCTGGCCCTGCGCCGCGAAAAGCAGTCGCTGGCCTGGATGTGGGAGCGCATCGACGCCGGGCTCAAGCAGGCGTTTCGCCAGCATCCGCAGGTGCGCGGCCTGCTGCACGCGCTGCAGGCCGATGTGGCTGCGGGGCGCATTGCGGCATCCACCGCTGCGCGCACGCTGCTGGCCGCATCCCATACCCCTACACCCTAGATAGACAACCACAGCCATTTCACCGAAAGAGCGACCATGCAAGACATCCTGGAGAAACTGGAGAAGAAGCGCGCCCTGGCGCGCCTGGGCGGCGGGCAAAAGCGCATCGATGCGCAGCACGCCAAGGGCAAGCTCACGGCGCGTGAGCGCATCGAGCTGCTGCTGGACGACAACACCTTCGAAGAATGGGATATGTTCGTCGAGCACCGCTGCACCGACTTCGGCATGGAGGACAACAAGATCCCCGGCGACGGCGTGGTCACCGGCTACGGCATGATCAACGGCCGCCTGGTGTTCGTCTTCAGCCAGGACTTCACCGTCTTCGGCGGTGCCCTGAGCGAGACGCATGCCGAAAAGATCTGCAAGGTGATGGACCAGGCCATGAAGGTCGGCGCCCCGGTCATCGGCATCAACGACTCGGGCGGCGCGCGCATCCAGGAGGGCGTGGCCTCGCTGGGCGGCTATGCCGACGTGTTCCAGAAGAACGTACTGGCCAGCGGCGTGATCCCGCAGATCAGCATGATCATGGGCCCCTGCGCCGGCGGCGCCGTGTACTCGCCGGCCATGACGGACTTCATCTTCATGGTCAAGGATTCGAGCTACATGTTCGTGACCGGACCCGAAGTGGTCAAGACCGTGACGCACGAGGAAGTCACCGCCGAGGAATTGGGCGGCGCCAGCACCCACACCACGCGCAGCGGCGTGGCCGACATGGCCTTCGAGAACGACGTGGAGGCGCTGATGATGCTGCGCCGCCTGTACAACTACCTGCCGCTGAACAACCGCGAAAAGGCGCCCGTGCGCCCGAGCAACGACCCGGCCGACCGCATGGACCGCAGCCTCGACACCCTGGTGCCCGAGAACGCCAACAAGCCCTACGACATGAAGGAGCTGATCGCCAAGGTGGTGGACGATGGAGACTTCTTCGAGCTGCAGCCCGACTACGCCAAGAACATCGTGATCGGCCTGGCGCGCATGGAAGGCCAGACCGTGGGCATCGTCGCCAACCAGCCGCTGGTGCTGGCAGGCTGCCTCGATATCAAGAGCTCCATCAAGGCCGCGCGCTTCGTGCGCTTTTGCGATGCCTTCAACATCCCCGTGGTCACCTTCGTCGACGTGCCCGGCTTCATGCCCGGCACCAGCCAGGAGTACGGCGGAATCATCAAGCACGGCGCCAAGCTGCTGTATGCGTATGCCGAGTGCACGGTGCCCAAGATCACCGTCATCACGCGCAAGGCCTATGGCGGCGCCTACGACGTGATGAGCTCCAAGCACCTGCGCGGCGACGTGAACCTGGCCTGGCCCAACGCCGAGATCGCCGTGATGGGAGCCAAGGGTGCGGTGGAGATCATCTTCCGCGAGGACAAGAACGACCCGGTGAAGCTGGCAGCCCGCGAGGCCGAGTACAAGGAGCGCTTTGCCAACCCCTTCGTGGCCAGCGCCCGTGGCTTCATCGACGACGTGATCCTGCCGCACGAAACGCGCAAGCGCATCTGCCGCTCGCTCGTCATGCTGCGCGACAAGAAGCTTGAGAACGTATGGCGCAAGCACGGCAACATCCCTCTGTGAGCGGTACTGCCACCAACAGTTCCAGGTCGTAGTCCTAGAAAAGAAAACTCACCATGTTCACCAAAATACTGATCGCCAACCGCGGCGAAATCGCGTGCCGGGTCATCGCTACCGCGAAGAAAATGGGCATTGCCACCGTGGCTGTGTACTCCGACGCCGACAAGGAGGCCCGCCATGTAAAGCTGGCCGACGAGGTCGTGCGCATCGGCGCGGCGCCGAGCCGCGAGAGCTACCTGCTGGCCGACAGGATCATTGCTGCGGCCAAGGAAACCGGCGCCCAGGCCATCCACCCGGGCTACGGCTTCCTGTCGGAGAACGAGGCCTTTGCCAAGCGCTGCGAGGACGAGGGCATCGCCTTCATCGGCCCCAAGGCGCATTCGATCGCGGCCATGGGCGACAAGATCGCTTCCAAAAAGCTGGCCAACGAGGCCAAGGTCAACACCATCCCCGGCTACAACGACGCCATCAGCGGCCCCGAGCAGGCAGTGGAGATCGCCAAGGGCATCGGCTACCCCGTCATGATCAAGGCTTCGGCCGGCGGCGGCGGCAAGGGCTTGCGCGTGGCCTTCAACGACAAGGAGGCCTTCGAGGGCTTCACCAGTTGCCAGAACGAGGCGCGCAACAGCTTTGGCGACGACCGCATCTTCATCGAGAAGTTCGTGCAGCAGCCGCGCCACATCGAGATCCAGGTGCTGGGCGACAGCCAGGGCAACGTGATTTATCTGAACGAGCGCGAATGCTCCATCCAGCGCCGCCACCAGAAGGTGATCGAAGAGGCGCCGTCGCCCTTCATCAGCGATGCCACGCGCAAGGCCATGGGCGAGCAGGCGGTGCAACTGGCCAAGGCCGTGAAGTACCAGAGCGCCGGCACGGTGGAGTTCGTGGTCGGCAAGGACCAGGATTTCTACTTTTTGGAGATGAACACCCGCCTGCAGGTGGAGCACCCGGTGACGGAGTGCATCACCGGGCTGGACCTGGTCGAGCTGATGATCCGCGTGGCCGCTGGCGAGCCGTTGCCGCTGACCCAGGCCGACGTGAAACGCGACGGCTGGGCCATCGAGTGCCGCATCAACGCCGAAGACCCGTTCCGCAACTTCCTGCCGAGCACGGGGCGCCTGGTGCGCTTTCAGCCGCCGGAGGAAACCATGTTCCAGTCCGACACGAGCAAGAAGCTGGGCGTGCGCGTGGACACCGGCGTGTACGAGGGTGGCGAGATCCCCATGTTCTACGACTCGATGATCGCCAAGCTCATCGTGCACGGCACCGACCGCGACGACGCCATCCACAAGATGCGCGCCGCGCTCAACGGCTTCGTGATCCGCGGCATCAGCAGCAACATCCCCTTCCAGGCGGCGCTGCTGGCCCACCCGAAGTTCGTCTCGGGCGATTTCAACACCGGCTTCATCGCCGAGAACTACAGCCAGGGCTTCGCAGCGGAGGACGTGCCGCACGAAGACCCGCTGTTCCTGGTGGCGCTGGCCGCCTACATGAACCGGCGCTACCGCGCGCGCGCCTCGGGCATCAGCGGTCAGTTGGCGGGCCACGAGGTCAAGGTGGGCGAGCAGTTCGTGGTGGTCACGCTGGGCGCCGAAGGCAAGAACATCCACCACGCCGTGTCGGTGACGGACTTCGAGGACAAGTCCGGCTCCAGCGCGGTGATGGTGGAAGACAAGAGCTACAAGATCAGCAGCTCGGCCACGCTGGGCCAGGTGCGCGTGCAGGGCCAGTGCAATGGCCTGGGCTTCACGGCCCAGGTCGAGCGCGGCCCAGGCAAGAACCCGCTGGCGCTGCGCATTGCGCACAACGGCACGCAGATCGATGCCCTGGTGCTCTCGCCACTGGGCGCGCGCCTGCACCAACTCATGCCCTTCAAGGCCCCGCCGGACCTGAGCCGCTTTTTGCTCTCGCCCATGCCCGGCCTGCTGGTGGACGTGGCCGTGCAGCCCGGCCAGAAGGTGCAGGCCGGCGAGAAGCTGGCCGTGATCGAGGCCATGAAGATGGAGAACATACTCTTTGCCGCGCAGGATGGCGTGGTGGGCAAGATCGTCGCCGGCAAGGGCGAATCGCTGGCCGTGGACCAGGTGATCCTGGAATTCCAATGAAGCGACAACCAGGGCGCGCGCAACCGTGTTCGTGACGGTGGATGAGTGGTCGAGCAGGCCCCGCCGGCGCTGGCCGCTGCTGCGCCTGGCCTGCCTGCTGGCGGGCGCCGTGTTGCTGGCCGATGGCCTGGTGCTGATGTCCATGGGCTTGTTCTCGATGGGTGTCACCGTGCCTGGTGCATTGGGGCTGGCCCTGTGCCTGCTCGCCTGGGGCTGGCACCCGCTGCAGGCCCGATTGGGCCGGGCAGGGTGGACGCGGCGCGCGTGGCGCGCGGGCTGGCTGCTGTTCCTGGCCTGGGTGGCCAGCGTCGGCCTGTTCTGGAATGCGCTGGCCGGCCAGGTGCAGGCTTTCAACGCTGCAGTGGGCGACGTGCCCCTCAGCGCCATCATCGTGCTGGGCAGCGGCACGCCCAATGGTCACCCCTCACCGGCCTTGCGGGCGCGCCTCGACAAGGCGCGCGAGCTGGCAAAGGCCCATCCGGCGGCCTGGGTGGTGGTTTCGGGTGGGGTGGACTTCGGCGAGACGGCGAGCGAGGGCCGGGTCATGGGCGACTACCTGCGCGCCCAGGGCATGGCGACCGAGCGCATCCTGCAGGAAGAGCGCAGCACCAGCACCGAGCTGAACCTGCGCTACAGCCTGCCGCTGCTGCAGGCCAAGGGCCTGGGACTCACCAGCCCCTTGGCCGTGGTCACCAGCGACTTCCACACCGTGCGTGCTCAGCGCATCGCCCGCAAGATCGGCTACACGCAATCCGTGGTGGCAGCGGCCCCCACGCCGCTCTACCTGCGCTACAACGCCTGGCTGCGCGAATACTTTGCCACGGCCAGCAGCTGGATCCTCGGTGAAGTCTGAAACCATTCCATTGTTCTTGAAAGATCTGCCATGAATACCGCCGTCTCCCGCCCCTTCAGAGTCCTGGGCATCCAGCAGGTCGCCATCGGCGGCACCGACAAGGCGCGCATGAAGACCCTGTGGGTGGACATGCTGGGCCTCACGCAGACGGGCACCTTCCAGAGCGAGCGCGAGAACGTGGACGAGGACATCCTGGCCATGGGGCAGGGCGCCTGGAAGGTCGAGGTGGACATCATGCAGCCGCTCGATATCGACAAGAAGCCCGCCGTGCACACCACGCCGCTCAACCACATTGGCCTGTGGATCGACGACCTGCCACAAGCGGTGGAATGGCTTACCGCCAAGGGCGTGCGCTTTGCGCCGGGCGGCATCCGCAAGGGTGCTGCGGGTTACGACATCACCTTCTTGCACCCCAAGAGCAACGACGAATTCCCGATTGCGGGCGAGGGTGTGCTGATCGAGCTGGTACAGGCGCCGGCCGACGTGATCGCCGCACTGGGCTGATCCTGCCGTAGCCGATGGCTTTTTTCACGGTGCGAACGCGGGGTGCAGCAGCGCTGCTGCTCGCGCTGGCCAGCCCTGCCCTCTGGGCCTCAGGCGGCACAGGCACTTACCCGCTCGATTGGGGGCGCCCTGGCGAAACCCTGGAATACCGCTCCTGCGGCTGCGCCGACAGCTGCTGGGTGGCCGAGGTGAAGAACCGCCGCACCCGGCAGACCCTGGCCCGGCTGCGCTGCGACTGCGAACGCCTGTTCTCGCAGACGGGCCCACGCGGCCCTGAAGTGGAGCGCGCCTCGAGCTGCGCTGCCTTCGAGGGCACGGCGGACAAGCCGGGCGCCATCCGCCAGGCGCTGGAGAAACTGCTCAAGCGCTGACGCAGCACAGCGCCCATGACCTGGCGGGTCATGGATCCGTAAGCCGATGGGCGATACAACAGGGACATTCCGTCCCTTCCTGGAGTTGTGCCCCATGCGTATCCTCACTACCCTGGCCTTGCTGGCCGTGGGCGTCATCCATCTGATCCCCGTGTCGGGCGTGCTCGGGCCGGAGCACCTGGCCCGCCTTTACGGGGCTGCGCCTTCCGACCCCAGCGCCCTGATTCTGATGCGCCACCGCGCCGTGCTGTTCGGCATCGTGGGTGGCGTGTGCGTGCTGGCCGCGTTCAAACCCGCTTTGCAGTGGCTGGCGCTGGTCCTGGGGAGCTTCAGCGTGGTCTCCTTCCTCTGGCTGGCCTGGTCCACCGGCGGGTTCAACGCCCACCTGCAGCGCGTGGTCGTCGCCGATGTGCTGGCTTTGCTCTGCCTGGCCACCGGTGCGGGCGCGCTGGCGCTGGCCGAACGTGCGCCCGGAGCGCGCTAACTTGCACTAACGTCGAGGCACGCGGCGTGCCCTGCCATGTGCGTTGGATGCCGAAGCTGAAAATAGGCGGCATGTTCTGACAACGGATTTCCTAGTGCTTTCAATATGCGGCCTATATCTGCCAATTGCTGGCTTCACCGCTCTTCATGCATGGGCAAATGAGCGACGTTGTTCACGAGAATTCAGTGGCACTTTTTGTGACCCATGAGGGTGCATTTGAACCAAAACCTCCTTCAGAATCATGGTGATAGCAATATGAGGATTCACTCCCGCAGGTACAGGGGTGGCGCCTTGTGTGACACCTGATGCGCTTGATGAAAGGACCGAACCCATGGTGAACCCCGCACTTTCCACCCCCCAGCCGATCCAGCTGCACCGCCCCGTCTCCGCACCGGTGGTGCGTGGTGAATGGACAGTCGCGGCCATCCAGGCGCTGCTCGACAAGCCACTGATGGACCTGCTGTTCGAGGCCCAGACCGTGCACCGCCAGCATTGGCCCCAAGGCGACATCGAGCTGGCCACGCTGCTCTCGGTGAAGACCGGCGGCTGCCCCGAAAACTGCGGCTACTGCCCGCAGGCGGCCGAGTTCGACACGGGAGTGAAGGCCGAGAAGCTGATGGCCGTGGACGAAGTGCTGCGCGCCGCCCAGGCCGCCAAGGACGCGGGCGCCACCCGTTTTTGCATGGGGGCCGCCTGGCGCGCCCCCAAGGACCGCGACATCGAAAAAGTCAGCGAGCTGATCGGGGCCGTCAAGGGGCTGGGCCTGCAGACCTGCGCCACGCTGGGCATGCTGCAATCGCACCAGGCCCTGGCGCTCAAGGACGCCGGGCTGGACTACTACAACCACAACCTCGACACCGCGCCCGAGTACTACACCGACGTGGTGAGCACGCGCGCCTACCAGGACCGGCTCGACACCCTGCAGCACGTGCGCAGCGCCGGCATCAGCGTGTGCTGCGGCGGCATCGTGGGCATGGGCGAAGCCCCCGTGCACCGCGCCGGGTTGATTGCGCAACTGGCCAATCTGCAGCCATACCCCGAATCCGTTCCCATCAACAGCCTGGTGCGCGTGCCCGGTACGCCGCTGGCCGACAGCGAACCCATCGACCCGCTCGATTTCGTGCGCATGATCGCCGTGGCCCGCATCACCATGCCACGGGCGCGCGTGCGCCTGTCGGCCGGGCGCCAGCAGATGGGCGAGGCGGTGCAGGCGTTGTGCTTCCTGGCGGGGGCGAATTCGATCTTCTATGGCGACAAGCTTCTGGTGACGGGCAACCCGGATGTGGGGGCGGATGAGATGCTGCTGCGCAAGCTGGGCCTCAACCCCACCGCCCAGGCGTGCCGCACGCCCTCCTGAACTTGCCCGTTCACCCGCCCCGCAGGCCTGTCAACTCCGCGCGCAGCCGCTCCACCTCCGCCCGCAGCCGGCTGTTCTCATGCATCTGGTCAAAATCCTTCTGCAGCTGCTTGCAGTGCTCAACGTAGTACATCAGGTTGCTGACCCGCAGGCGCAGCAGCTCGGGTTCGATGGGTTTAAAGACGTAGTCGATGGTGCCCAGGCTCAGGCCCTGGTGGCGTGAGGCGTCGTCGGTCATCGCGGTGACGAAGATGATGGGGGTGCATTCCGAGGCATGGTGCTCGCGCAGGCGGCGCGCCACCTCGAAGCCGTCCATGCCGGGCATCATCACGTCGAGCAATATCAGGTCCGGCGGCGCGTCGGACTGGCAGATGGCCAGGGCCTTCTCGCCGTTGTGCGCGATCTTGACCTTGAAGCGGTCGCGGAACAGGCCAGCCACCAGTTGCAGGTTGTCGGGCGTGTCGTCCACCACCAGGATGGTGGCGCGATCAGGTTCGGTGGCCGATGGCTCCGGCACGGGCTCCAGTGGCGCTGGGGCCAGCGCGGAGACCAGTGCCTGTGCGTCGCGCTGCAGCACGCGCCGCATGCGTTCGATGAGCCGGCGCACCGTGAAGGGCTTGACCAGCAGGTCGCCGATACCCAGGCGGATGGCCCGGGCGGCCGAATCCCGGTCCAGCCCGCCCGACATCAGGATGAAGGGCAGGCCCGCCAGCTTGGGGTCGGCGCGCATGGCTTCGAACACGCTGAGGCCATCCATGCCCTGCATGTCCAGGTCGCAGATCACCACATGCACGGGTTCGGCGCGCAGCATCTGCAGGGCGCGCAAGCCATCACGGGCCTGCAGTACCTGGCCGAAACCGAAGGTCTGCAGCTGGCTGGCCAGGGCCTGGCGCATGGCGCTGGCGCCTTCGGCCAGCAGCACGGTGGTCTTGGAGGGGTGCATTTCTCAGGGTTTGGCGTCTCGTGAGGTCAGTTCGATGGGCTCGGCGGGCAGATCTGTGGAAATGCGATCCGTCTGGGGCGTCGGCGCATGTTCGTCCGCAAATCGCTGGGCAATGCCCCTGAATTCCTCGGAGAGCACCAGGAAGGCGTCCACCATGTCGGGATCGAAATGGCTGCCCCGGCCGTCGCGGATGATCTCCACCGCCAGTTCATGGGGGAAGGCGGCCTTGTAGACGCGCTCGGAGATCAGCGCATCGTACACATCGGCCACGGCCATCAACCGCGCCGACAGCGGGATGGTGTTGCCCACCAGGCCCTCGGGGTAGCCCGAGCCGTCCCATTTTTCCTGGTGGCTGTAGGCGATCTCCTTGGCGTAGCGAAAGAAGGGGTTGGTCTGCGAAGCCTCGCGCTCCGCCGCCACGATGGCGTCGCGTCCCAGTGTGGTGTGGGTCTTCATGACCTCGAACTCTTCGGCCGTGAGCTTGCCCGGCTTGAGCAGAATGCGGTCCGGAATGCCCACCTTGCCGATGTCGTGCAGCGGCGCCGACTTGAAGATCATCTCGATGGCCGCCTCGGTGAGCTCCTCGCTGAAGCGCGGATGGTGCTGCAGCTTGCGCGCCAGCACTTCCACATAGTGCTGGGTGCGGCGGATATGGTTGCCGGTCTCGTTGTCGCGGGTTTCCGCCAGCGAGGCCATGGCGCGGATGGTGCCGTCCTGCAGCTCCACCACTTCGCGCGTGCGCCGGGCCACTTCTTCCTCCAGGTACTGGTTCTGGCGGGCCAGCAGGTCGCGGGCGCGCTTGAGCAGCAGGTGGTTGCGCACCCGCGCCAGGGTGATCGCCGGGTTGATGGGCTTGGTGATGTAGTCCACCGCACCAAGCTCCAGGCCGACTGTCTCGTCGTCCGATGCGCTCATGGCGGTAAGGAAGATGACCGGGATGTCCTCGGTGTCGGGGTTGAACTGCAGGCGGCGCAGCACCTCGTAGCCATCCATCTCGGGCATCATGATGTCCAGCAGGATCAGATCGGGCTTGCCGTCGCCCGCGACGATCTGCAGGGCCCGCTCGCCACTGTTGGCCAGCTTGACCTTGTAGTCGGGGCGCAGCAGGCCGCTCATCAACGACAGGTTGTCGGGCATGTCGTCCACCACCAGCACCGTGCACTTGCCGCTCGTTTCCATGGGATTGCTCATGATGTGGGTCCTCCTTGTATCGCGGGGCCGGGCAGGGGAGCTGCACGCAGCAGCGCCAGTGCGTCGGTGAAAACATAGCTGTCGAGTGCGCGCTTCATCTCGCCGTAGACAGGGCCGAGCAGCGCCTTGAGGACGGGGGCTGATTCCTTGAACAGTTCTACGGCATCCGAATCGTCGTCCGCCAGCAGTGCGTCCAGGCGCGCCAGCAGTTGCCGCGCTGCGGCTTCGTCCACCGGCACCTGGGTCGTTGCGGCCTCTTCGGCGGGCAGTGCGCCCTGCAGGGCCGCCACCAGAGTCTGGCAGGCCGCCTCGACGGGTGCCAGCAGCGCGGCCAGCGCCTCGGCATCGGCGTTGGCTGCAATGGCTTGCTCAACCGCTTCGGCGAGATGGGCCAGGTGCCCGGCGCCTATGGTGCCCGCAGTCCCCTTGAGGGTGTGCATGGCGCGCAAGGCATCTTGCCGCTGGCCGGCAGCAAGGAGGGCGCTGGTGTTCTGCGCTGCGGCCGCCTGGCCGGCCACGAACTTGCGCAGCAGGCTTTCGTAGGCAGCGGGTTTGCCCAGCACCCGGCGCAGGCCGGCGGCTGCGTCCAGCCCCTCGATGCGGGCCAGGGCTTCAAGGGCGAGCGCAGGCTCCGCCGCCGATACGGACGCCGCAGGAGCCAGGGCCGGGGCCCCGGCCCGCGCAGGCACCCACTGCAGCAGCTGCGAAAAAAGCTCATCGGGGTCGATGGGCTTGGCCACATGGCCGTTCATGCCGGCGGCCAGGCAGCTGTCGCGGTCGCCGCTCATGGCATTGGCCGTCATGGCCAGCACGGGAAGCTTGTGCCAGTCGGGGTTCTCGCGGATGCGGCGCGTGGCGGTCAGGCCGTCCATCACCGGCATCTGCATGTCCATGAGCACGATGTCGTAGGCGGCGCGTTCCTGCAGCATGTCCAGCGCCACCTGGCCGTTCTCGGCCACCTCCACCACCAGCCCGGCGTCGCCCAGCAGGTCTGCGCCCACCTGCTGGTTCAGGTCGTTGTCGTCCACCAGCAGCACCCGGGCGCCGCGGATGGGGGCGAGGTCGGGCGCACGGGTCCGATGCAACGCCGCGCGGTCTGTCGGGCCGGCATCCTGCACCCCTCCCAGCGCGCGGATGGCGGTGTCGAACAGCTGCGATGGGCTGACCGGCTTGGTCAGCATCAGGGCAATGCCGGCCTTCTCCAGCTCGCGGAACACCTCCTCACGGCCATGCGCGGTGATGATCACCGGTACCGGCGGGTGGGGCAGCAGGGCCAGCTGGGCGGCGGTCTGAAAGCCATCCAGCCCCGGCATTCTCCAGTCGAGAAAAGCGATCTCGCAGGGCAGGCCGGCAGCGTCGGCGTCGCGTGCCGCGGCAATCGCCTCCTCGCCCGAGGCGGCCGTGGTCACGGCAAAGCTCATGCTGGCCAGCAGGCCCGAGAGGATCTGGCGTGCCTGTTCGCTGTCGTCCACCACCAGCACGCGGCGCCCGCGCAGGTCGGGCTCGGGCATGAGCGGCCGCGCCGAGGGCGTGCCCAGGCCCAGGCGGGCGGTGAACCAGAAGCTGCTGCCCTGGCCGGGCGTGCTGTCCACGCCCACCTCGCCGCCCATCAGGCCCGCCAGCTTCTTGGAGATGGCCAGCCCCAGCCCGGTGCCGCCGTACTTGCGGGTGGTGGATGTGTCGGCCTGCTCGAACGAGCGGAACAGCCGCGACTGCTGCTCGGGCGTGAGGCCGATGCCCGTGTCCTGCACCTCAAAGCGCAGCAGCAGGCCATCGGCATCGCGCACCACTTCGAGCACGCGCACCACGATCTCGCCGGTGTCGGTGAACTTCACGGCATTGTTGCCATAGTTCACGAGGATCTGGCCTAGGCGCAGCGGGTCGCCCAGCAGATCATCGGGCAGGGCAGGGTCCACGTCGAACATCAGCTCCAGGCCCTTGGCCGAGCACTTGTCGCCGATCAGGTTGGCCACGTTGTCCAGCACCCCGCGCAGCCCGAAATCGACGGTTTCCACCCCCAGCTTGCCGGCCTCGATCTTGCTGAAGTCGAGGATGTCGTTGATCAGCCCCAACAGGTGCTGGCCCGAGCGCTGGATCTTCTCGACATAATCGCGCTGGCGCGGCGAGAGGTCGGTAGTGAGTGCCAGGTGGCTCATGCCGATCACGGCGTTCATGGGGGTGCGGATCTCGTGGCTCATGTTGGCCAGAAAGTCCGACTTCATCTGCGAGGCGTCTTCGGCACGTGCGCGGGCCACCTCCAGCTCGTCCTCGTGCTCGCGCAGGGTGGCATTGGCCTGCTCCAGCTCCTCGGTGCGCTGGACCACGCGGGCTTCGAGCACCTCTTCGCTGCGCTTCAAGGCCTCCACCAGCTCGGCCTGGGCGGCCAGGGCCAGCGTCTTGGCTTTTTCGCGCTTGAGGAACTGCCGGCCCATGGCCACGGCCAGCAGAAAGGTCAGCACCGCCTGGAAGGCCGTGAGGCCCGTTGTCAAGAGGGTCTGGTGCTGAACCTCGGCGTTGCGCTGGTCGCCCAGCAGCGCGGAAATGCGCGAGGCGTTAAGCGACAGCTCCTGCACCGTTGCGCGCAGATCGACCAGGCGCTCGCGCAGCAGCCGCATGTTGGCCTGACTGGTACGCACGTCGGCGGCCAGGCCAAAATAGCTATCGCCGGCTTCGACGAACTCCTGCAGCTCTGCCAGGGCCTTGGCATAGATCGGTTCGCTCTGCATGAGGGTGCGCGCGGTGCCGCTTTCCAGCGCACTGAAGCGGCTCAGGAACAGGTCGTAGCGCAGTTGCAGCGCATCCATCGAGGTGCTTTCGGGGTCGAATTCGTACTGGTGCAGCGCGTGGTCTAGCCGTTCATGCTCCACATTGAGCTGGAGGAAGGACCACAGGGCGTTCACGTCGCCCCGGCGCATCACGGCTTCGACGCTGCGGTACTGGTGGTACTGGACGGCCGCAATGGACACGTAGACCACCACGAGGCTGGCGATGATCAGGGGCAGGAGGTGCTTGCTGCGCAGCATGGGCAGCAGACTGCTACTTGATCTGCAGGGTGCTGAGCTGCCAGGCAGAACGGTTGTAGTACAGCTCGGTACGCAATTCGGCCTTGGTATCGAAGGGGAAGACGATGAAGAGCGGGCCCTTCTCGCGGATCGGCATGGCGCGGTCGTTCATGAGCCGGGCCACGATCACGTCGTGGCGCGTGGCATCGTCGAACGGGATCTCGGTCTTGTAGTCGTTGAGCGCCACCGCCGTGATCTTGCTGCCTTTGGCGCCCGCAGCCGCCAGCACGTCGCGCAGCAGCGGCCCGGTGAAGGTGACGGGTTTGGGGTACCAGGGGGTCTGGGTGGTGAAGCTCTTCTGGGGCAGCTTTTCGAGCATCTTCATGTCGAACTGCGCCTTCTCACCGTGGTTGGCTTTGCTGACGCTGCCCTGGATGGTCAGCACCACAGGCCCTGCGGGCTTTTCCAGCGTCTGCGCCTGGGCATGGAAAAGCGTGCACGCCGCCACCAGAACGCCTGCTGCCAAGCGTGACAACGGGCCAGTGGCCCCCTTCGCATCGGTCATGGTGTTCCCCCTCGCCAGCCTTTGCGGCCGTTTCTATGTGAGAGTTATAACAGCCGGCGCAGATTCTTGCATCCACGAAATGACCATATCGTGCCGGATGGAGGGCTGCGCCAACCGTGTGCAGAGAAGAGGGGGTTTTGCCTGGGAGAAATGCTGGCCCGCCGTTGTCCGGCCGGTTTGGAGGTGGGGGTGTTGCAGTCAGCCGCCGGCCACGGCACCCTGCGCCCGCAGTGCGGCCACCTCGGCGTCCGAGTAACCCACCTCCTGCAGCAGCGCGGCCGTGTGCTCACCCGCGCGCGGCGGCTGCAGGCGCACGCCGGGGCGCATGCCCCCCAGCGTGAGGGGCAGCAGCGGCACCTTGGATTCGGTGCCGTTGTTCAGGCGGATGGGTGCCAGGCCCCCGCTTTGGTTGAGGTGCGGGTCGTCGAACAGCTCCTCGGGCCTGGTGATCGGGGCGAATGGCAGTTCGTTCGCCTCGAAGATGCCCGCCAGCTCCGCTGCGCTGCGCCCTGACAGGTGCGAGCGCAACTGGGGCATCAGCCAATCGCGCGCCTGCACGCGGTCGTTATTGGTTTTCAGGCGCGGATCGGCCAGCAGGTCAGCCAGGCCCAGCGCCTCGCAGAAAATGGCCCACTGCTTGTCGCTCACGGCGGCCAGGAAGATCTGCTCGCCATTCTTCACGGTGAACACGTCGTAGATGGCCCAGGCCGAGATGCGGCTGGGCATGGGGTTGGCCGCCTTGCCGGTGCTGGCGAACTGCATCATGTGCTGCGCCACCAGAAAGACGTTGTTCTCGAACAGCGCAGCCTGCACTTCGGAGCCTTCGCCGGTCAGCTCGCGCTGGCGCAGCGCCGCCATGGCACCGATGGCACCGAACATGCCACCCATGATGTCGTTGACGCTGGTGCCCGCGCGCAGCGGGTCGCCCGGGCGCCCGGTCATGTAGGCCAGGCCGCCCATCATCTGCACCACCTCGTCCAGGGCCGTGCGCTGCTCGTAGGGGCCGGGCAGAAAGCCCTTGTGGCTCACGTAGATGAGGCGCGGGTTGAGCTTGCGCAGGGAGGCGCAGTCCAGCCCCAGCTTGGCCATGGTGCCGGGCTTGAAGTTCTCGCTCACGATGTCGGCCGTGGCGATCAGGCGCAGCGCGGCTTCAACGCC
Source organism: Acidovorax sp. A1169 (assembly GCF_030704685.1). Taxonomy (GTDB): domain Bacteria; phylum Pseudomonadota; class Gammaproteobacteria; order Burkholderiales; family Burkholderiaceae_C; genus Acidovorax. Next base: position 61,714 of record NZ_JAUZDX010000015.1, on the reverse strand, counting down.
CTCGGGTTTCTTGAGGTCAAGTGCAATGCTCTTCTTGTTGCGGTTGAAGGTCGGGAAGAACCCAGCGCCCGAGCCCAGCAGGTGGCGCGTGCTGTCGCCCTCGATGGGCTCGACCTTGATCACCTCGGCCCCCAGGTCGGCCAGCACCATGCCGCAGGTGGGGCCCATGACCATGTGGGTGAACTCCACCACGCGGATGCCGGCGTAGGGCAGGGGCTTGTCGCCCTGCACGGCCTCAGACATGGCGGGCTCCTTGTTGCACGAAGCCCTTGGGCAGGCCGGCCTCGGGCGTCATGCCGTACACGGGCTCGCCGGGCAGGCCGGCCAGCAGCGGGGCGCGCGCCTGCATCAGCCGCTGCAGGTCGATGCCGGTGGCGATGCCGCTGGCCTCGAACATGAAGACCAGGTCTTCGGTGACCACGTTGCCCGAGGCGCCCGGCGCGTAGGGGCAGCCGCCCAGCCCGCCCAGCGAGGCGTCGAAGGTGCGCACGCCTTCCTCGTAGGCCGCCAGGCAATTGGCCAGGCCCAGGCCGCGCGTGTTGTGCATGTGGGCGGCGCCAGCCTTTTCGCCGAGTTCGGCACGCAGGCGCCTGAACAGCCGGCGCACCTGGGCCGGGTTCGCATAGCCCACGGTGTCCGACAGGCCCGATTCGTCGGCACCGGCCTGCACGCACTGCGCGGCCAGCCAGATCACCTCGTCCTCGGGCACCAGGCCCTGCAGGGTGCAGCCAAAGGCGGTGGAAATGCCGGCCTCCAGCTTCACATGCGGGGCGATGTCGCGGCGCAGGTCGGCAATGGCGCGCACCTCCTCGACCATCTCCTCGCGCGTCTTGCGCACATTGGCCAGCGAATGGGCGGCGCTGGCGGACACCGGCATGGTGAGCTTGTGCACCCCCGCTTCCAGCGCCGCCTGGGCCCCCTTGCGGTTGGGCACCAGGGCCATGACGGTGAGGCCGGGCAGGGTGATGGCGTGGCGCACCACCTCGGCCGCATCGGCCATCTGCGGCAGCAGCCGGGCGGGCACGAAGGACGCCACTTCGATCTCGCGCACGCCGGCGGCGTAGAGCGCATCGATCCAGCGCAGCTTGTCGGCCGTGGGCATGGTCGCCTTCACGGACTGCAGGCCGTCGCGCGGGCCGACCTCGCTGATCAGGACATCGAAAGCATGGGGCACTGAGAGTCTCCTGTATTGTTCTATAAGAAAGAACGTCAATCTGACTTATGAAATTATGAGGAGCATCTACTACAGGGTCAAGCATTCGCCCGCAAACAAAAAAGCCGTTCTGCATAACAGAACGGCTTTCATGGCAGTCCACCCGGAACGGGTGAGGGCGCTATGCAGCGAGTGCAGCCGGCTTGCGCTTGCGAATGGCCTTGGCAGGTGCTGCCGCAGCGGCAGGCACACCGATCAGTTGCTCCACCAGCAGGCGCACATGGCCCTGCATGACCGGTATGGCCTTTGCATCGCCAGCCATGTGCCGCAGCAGGCACTGCTGGAACACGCCATCGAACATGGCGTAGGCGAGGTCGATGGGCGCGCGCACCGGCAGACCGGCCAGTTCGGACATGCGCGTGAGCACGCGCCAGACCATGTTGGCCAGGCTCTTGTCGATGGCCTCCACGTCGGCGCGCAACGCATCCTCGAACAGCGACTGCGAACGGATGTCGTACCAGAGCCGGTGCATGGGCGCTTCGCTGCGCACCGTCTCGCCCAGCACCGCCACGAAGCCATCGACCAGCTCGGCAAAGGTGGTGGAGGTGTTGGTCACCTCGTCATAGCGCGTGACGCAGCGCGCCTTGTACTGGCGCACGCTGCACAGGATGAGATCGAGCTTGTCGGTGAAGTAGTAGTGCAGCACGCCGTGCGAGAAGGCGGAGTTCTGTGCGATCTCGCGCAGGCTGGTGCGGGCATAGCCCAGTTCGGCCAGCGTCTGCAGCGCGGCCTCGCCCAGTTCGGCGCGGCGCTCGGCGTATTTGTCACGGCGGGGTGCTCTTTCCATCGCGCCATTGTAGGCAGCGCCGGGCACTCCGCCATGTCTTTTCATGCATGGGCTGCGGCAGGTCGATTGAAATTATGACACCTGTCAAGAAAATGTCTTGACAGTTGTCAAGTGAATTCCCAGAATCAATCCCGTTCCTCGAAGAACACGATCAGTGCATCAGCGATCGATACCTATCCATCAGGAGACAAGACATGACGAAGTTCGATTTGACCGGCCGCAAGGCCCTGGTCACCGGTGGCGCGCGCGGCCTCGGTGAAGGCATGGCCCAGGCACTCGCTGCAGCCGGGGCCTCGGTGATGATTGGCGATGTGCTCACCTCGCTGGGCCAGGAGGCGGCCGGCAAGCTCGCGGTGACTGGCGGGGCCAAGGCAGGCTTCGTGAAGCTCGACGTGACGCAGGAGGCCGACTGGGCCGCCGCCGTGCAGGCCACGGTCGATACATTGGGCGGCTTCGACATCCTGATCAACAACGCCGGCATCGAGGTCACGGCCCTGGTGACCGAGATCGAGCCCGATGCGTTGCGCCGCATGCTGGACGTGAACATCGTGGGCACGGCACTGGGCCTCAAGCACGCGTTTCGGGCCATGCGCCCAGGCGGCGGTGCGGGCAAGGGCGGGGCGGTGGTCAACATCTCTTCGGTCGCCGCCACCATTGCCTTCCCGGCGATCGCCGGCTACTCGGCCACCAAGTCGGCCGTGGACCGGCTGACGCGCGTGGCCGCCATGGAGTCGGGCAAGCTCGGCTATGGCGTGCGCGTGAACTGCATCTACCCCGGCCTGGTGCCCACCGAAATGGGCATGAAGCTGGCCTCCGACGTGGTCGCCGCTGGCCTGTTCGCGTCGCCCGAGGCCGCCGTGGGCGCCATCATCGAGCAGACCCCCTCGGGCCGCCTGGGCGAGGTGGCCGACATGGCCGATGCCGTGGTTTTCCTGTGTTCCGACGCGGCGCGCTTCATCACCGGCGCCGGCTTGCCGGTCGACGGCGGCATGGGCATGTGAGCAGCACACAAGGACACAACAACATGGCCAACAACACCAAGAAACCCGTCGTGGTCTACGGCGCCTCCGGCTACACCGGCCGTCTGGTCTGCGAGTACCTGCGCGAGTACAACATCCCCTTCATCGCCGCTGGCCGCAGCAAGGACAAGCTCGACGAGGCGATGCAATCGCACGTGCCTGGCATCGAAACCGCCAGCTACGAGGTGGTCGAGGTCGCGCACACCCTGGAGGCGCTCACGGCGCTGTTCGAGGGCGCCTCGGTCGTGCTCAACACCGTGGGGCCCTTCGCCAAATTCGGCCACGAGGTGGTGCAGGCCAGCCTGGCCGCGAAATGCCACTACACCGACACCACGGGCGAGCAGGACTGGCTGATCACGCTGGAGGCCGAGTACGGTGCACAGTTCGCCGCCGCCGGCCTGCTGCTGTCGCCGGGCCTGGCGCAGATGTACACCACGGGCGAGATCGCGGCGCAACTGTGCCTGGAGACGCCGGGCCTCGACACCCTGGACATCGCGGTGTTCTGGGGCGGCAGCCCTACCGTGGCCTCCACCCAGACCATCCTGGTCAACGCCGCCACGTCCAAAGCCTACTACCTGGAGCAGAACCAGTATGTGGAGTGGCAGCCCGACGCCGGGCTGTACAGCCTGGCCATTCCCGGCCAGCACGAGGCGGCGCTGGCGCTGCCCTGGGGCGGCACTTCGCACCCCGTGTGGTTCAAGAAGGACCCGCGCGTGGCCAACGTCAAGGTGCTGGGCGGCGTGTTCAACAAGCCGCTGATGCTGGGCGTGCCGCAGATCGTGGCCGCCGCGCTCAAGGCCACCGAGGGCATGAACCACGACGACCGCTACGCCGCCCTGGCGCAGACGGCCGCCGCCGTCATGGGCTCCATGCCGCCGCGCGAGAACCCGCGCATCAACAAGTCGGTGGATTCGGTGCATGCCTCGGGGCCGCTGGCGCGGGCGCACTGCGTGATCTACGGCAACTGCAACTACAAGCAGACCGGGCTGATGCAGGCCTTTGCTGCGGCATCGCTCTTGCAGCAGGCGCCCCGGCGCGTGGGCTTTGCCTCGGGCTGCCAGGCCTTTGGCCACCACGAGCTGCTGGGCGCGCTGCGCAGCTTCGGCCTGGTGCAGCCGCCCGTGCTCACGGTGCAGCGCTGAGCGGGGCCACCCCATGCGCCTGATCGACTACCTCGACAAGGGGGCCATGCTGGGCGAAAGGTCGCCGTGCCTGACCATGGGCACGGCCGACCTCTCGTACGGCGACGTGCAGCGCACCAGCCACCGCGTGGCGCACGCGCTGCAGCGCTCGGGCATCGCGCCTGGCGACAAGGTGGCGGTGCTCTCCAGCAACGTCGCCCTGGCCTTTGCCTGTGTGTTCGGCATCTCGCGCGCCGCCGCCGTGTGGTGCCCGGTGAACCCGCGCAACGAGGCGTCCGAAAACCGCTTCGTGCTCGACGCCTTCGACTGCAGCTGCCTCATCTTCCACAGCGCCTATGCGCCCATGGTGGAGCAAATGCGCGCGCAACTGCCCAAGGTGCGCCAGTTCGTCTGCCTGGATGCGGCATTCGGGTGGGCGCCGTCCTGGGTGCAATGGGTGGAGGGCGTGGGCAACGAACCCATCGCCATCGCCCCCGTGGACGACCTGGCCATGATCGCCGGCACCGGCGGCACCACGGGCCAGCCCAAGGGCGTGATGCTTTCGGGCCGCAACCTGGAGACCATGTCTGCGCTGACCCTGATGGGCTACCCGTTCGAGGGCCGGCCGGTCTACCTGGCGCTGGCTCCGCTCACCCACGCGGCCGGGGTGCTGTGCCTGCCGGTGATGGCCCTGGGCGGGCGCGTGGTCATCATGCCCAAGCCCGACCTGGGCGACTTCCTCGCATTGATCGAAAGGCACCGGGTGACGCACACCTTCCTGCCGCCCACGCTGATCTACATGCTGCTGCAGCACGAGAAGCTGGCCAGCACAAAGCTCGATTCGCTGCAATGCTTCTGGTATGGCGCGGCACCGATCTCGGCGGCCCGGCTCGAAGAAGCGCTCACGGCCATCGGCCCGGTGATGGCCCAGCTCTTCGGCCAGACCGAGGCGCCGATGATGATCTCCATGATGGCGCCGCGCGAGCACTTTCACGCCGACGGATCGGTGGCGCGCGAGCGCCTGTCCAGTGCCGGCCGGCCCGGCCCGCTGGTGCAGGTGGCCACCATGGACAGCGAAGGCCAGTTGTTGCCAAGCGGCGAAACCGGCGAGATCGTGGTGCGCAGCTCGCTGGTGATGATGGGCTATTACAAGGATACCAAGGCCACAGCCGAGGCAGGGCAGGGCGGCTGGCACCATACGGGCGACATCGGCAGGGTCGATGCCGATGGCTTCCTGTACATCGTCGACCGCGCCAAGGACATGATCATCACCGGCGGCTTCAACGTCTATTCGGTCGAGGTCGAGCAGGCCCTGATGCAGCACCCCGATGTGCAGGACAGTGCCGTCATCGGCCTGCCCGACGACAAGTGGGGCGAGAAGGTGGTGGCCGTGCTGCAACTGCACTCCGGCCGCACCGTGCAGCCCGACGAGATTGCGGCCTTCGTCAAGGCGCGCATCGGCAGCGTGAAGGCACCCAAGCTGGTGGAGATCTGGCCCGACTTGCCGCGCTCCAAGGTGGGCAAGGTGATGAAGAAGGACATCCGCGCCACGATGCTGGCGCGGCCAGCGCTAACCTGAGGAACGCCAACATGTCACACAAGGCATTCATCGCGGGCGTGGGCATGATCCCGTTCGTCAAACCGGGCGCCAATGAGTCCTATCCCGTGATGGCGGGCCGGGCCGGTCGGCTTGCGCTGGAAGACGCGGGCATCGCCTACGGCGCCATCGAGCAGGCCTATGTCGGCTACGTCTACGGCGATTCCACCAGCGGCCAGAAGGCCGTCTATGGCCTGGGCATGACGGGCATACCGGTCTTCAACGTCAACAACAACTGCTCGACCGGCTCCACCGCGCTGTTCCTGGCGCGCCAGGCCATTGAAAGCGGAGCGGCCGACTGCGTGCTGGCATTGGGCTTCGAGCAGATGAGCCCGGGCGCCATTGGCACCATGTTCAATGACCGGCCCAGCCCCTTCGAGGACTTCGACCGCGAGGCTGCCGAGCTGGTCGGCATGCCCGAGTTGCCCCTGGCGCTGCGCTACTTTGGCGGTGCGGGCCAGAGCCATATGCAAAAGTACGGCACACCGCTCGAATCCTTCGCCCAGGTGCGCGCCAAGGCCAGCCGCCACGCCGCGCGCAACCCGCTGGCCCTGCTGCGCAAGGAGCTGTCGGTGCAGGACGTGATGAACGCGCCCATGCTCTGGCCCGGCGTGCTCACCCGGCTCATGGCCTGCCCGCCGACCTGCGGCGCGGCGGCTGCCGTGTTGGTGTCCGAATCCTTCGCCCGGCGCCACGGCCTGCGCACTGACGTGTTCATTGCCGCGCAGGCCATGACCACGGACCGGCCCGATGCGTTTGAGAGCCACGACATGATGAACCTGGTGGGCTACCGCATGACGGCAGCGGCAGCGCACAAGGTGTATGAGCAGGCCGGCATCGGCCCCGAGGACCTGGACGTGGTGGAACTGCACGACTGCTTTGCGCAGAACGAACTCATCAGCTACGAGGCCCTGGGCCTGTGCCCACCGGGTGGCGCGGCCGCCTTCATCGACGCGGGTGACAACACTTATGGCGGCAAGGTGGTCACCAATCCATCGGGAGGCCTGCTCTCCAAGGGGCACCCGCTGGGCGCCACCGGACTGGCGCAGTGCTACGAACTCGCGCACCAGCTGCGCGGCACGGCCGAGGACCGCCAGGTGCCCGGCGCCCGCACCGCACTGCAGCACAACCTGGGCCTGGGCGGGGCCTGCGTGGTCACGCTCTACCAGTCCGCCTGAGGCAGTTCAGGCCGTAGCGGCGGCCTTGCCCCGGGGCTTCGGGGCGGCTGCTGCCTTTGCGCAATCGGCGCAGCGGCCGTACAAGGTCAGTTCGTGCCGCTCCACGGTGAAGCCCTTGGGCGCCAGGTCGCGCAGGTCGCCGGGGCAATCGTGCACGTCGAACACGCGCGAGCACACCGTGCACTGGAAGTGGTGGTGGTGCCCATGCTCGTGCTCGGCGGCTTCATACCTCGGGCTTTCGCCTGGCAGTTGCACGGCCTGCAGCGATCCATCCTCCAGCAGCGCCTTGATGTTGCGGTAGACCGTGGCCATGCCCAGGCCCTGCACGGTTTCGCGTGCGCTGTCCAGCACCTCCTGGGGCGTGAGGGGGCGTTGGGCATCTGCAATGGCCGCCAGGATGGCGGCACGCGGGTGGATCGTTCCATGGGGTGGGGCCGGTGCCGCAGGGCTTGTTGTTGATAACCAATTATCAGTGAAAGCTCAGGCGCGCGCCTGTGCCACGAGCGGCAACTCCCTGCATACAAGGTAGCAGCATTTTCTTCGTCCGGTCACAATTGCTAATGACAACGCATTATCATTTATGAATGTCGAAATGACCGGGTCTTCCAGTGCCTGCTCATCCCGCTTTAAGCGTCCTGACCCCTGCGGTGTTGCCCAAGCCCGTTTCCCCCTGACCGCCATCTCAGATGGAAGGAAACCCCGTGCTCCAAGCCATTGGCCTGACCAAACGCTACGGTGAACAGATCGCCCTGCACCCACTCGACCCGTGCATCCGCCCCGGCGAGATCCATTGCGAGTTGTCGGCCAAATTCGATTTCTGAAGCGTTGGTGTCGGCATAGAAAGACGGCCCATCGTCGGCAATGGATGACAGGCGGGCGGCGGTGGGGTGGCAAGAATGGTGCATTCCCCTAGGAGCAGCAGCCATGCGCATCACCCCCATCCCCCAAGCCGAAGTCGACAAGGCCGAACGCAAGATCGACAACATCCTGGAAGACCTAGAGGAGGAGACCAACTCGGAAGTGCAGGACATCGACCTCGAAGACGTTGTAGAAACCGACCCCGCCACCGGCAAACCTGGCGTGCACAAGACCGTGGATGTCACCGTACAGCCCAGGCCGCAGCGCAAGTGGCTCAAGTAAAGGGGCCGTGCCATGAAGAAATCCACCGCATCCCCTCGCGAGAGCGCCGCCGCAGCGCAGACCGCCAAGAAGCAAAAACGCATCCAGGCCGAGCAGGATGCCAAGGACGCCTCCAAAAAGAAGGCATCTGCAAGCAAAAAGCTGGCTCAACCGAAAAAAATGGGCGTTGCTCCGGGCCCGGGTCGCGCCGAGCCGGGCGCTCCTTTGCCCAACCAGGCGCTGGCCAAGCCCGGCATCGAGGCGCGCATGTCGCTGCCGCCGCGCTTCGAGGCCCCGCACTACAAGGGCAGTGGCAAGCTCGAAGGCATGTCTGCCCTCATCACCGGCGGCGACTCCGGCATCGGTAGAGCCGTGGCCGTGCTGTTCGCGCGCGAAGGTGCCGATGTGGCCATCGTCTACCTCAACGAGCATGAAGATGCGAAGCGCACGATCGAACTGGTGCAGGCGGAAGGCCGGCACTGCATCGCGATCTCCGGCGACGTGAAAAGCGCGCGCTTTTGCAAAGGTGCCGTTGTCAAGACCGTCAAGGCCTTTGGCAAGCTCAACCTGCTGGTGAACAATGCGGCCTTCCAGGAGCATGCCAGCTCGCTCGAAGACCTGACCGAAGAGCGTTTCGACGAGACCTTCAAAACCAACATCTACGGCTACTTCCACATGGCCAAGGCGGCGCTGCCGCACCTCAACCGGGGCGATGCCATCGTCAACACCGGTTCCGTCACAGGCCTGCGAGGCAGCAAGGAGCTGCTCGACTATTCGGCCACCAAGGGCGCCATCCATGCCTTCACCAAGGCCCTGGCGCACAACCTGGCGGACAAGGGCATCCGCGTGAACGCCGTGGCCCCCGGCCCGGTATGGACGCCGCTGAACCCGGCCGACAAGACGCCCGAGGACATCGCCCAGTTCGGTGCCAGCACGCAGATGGGGCGGCCCGCGCAGCCCGAGGAGATTTCGCCGGCCTATGTGTTCCTGGCCGCGCCGTGCTGTTCGAGCTACATTACCGGCATCGTTTTGCCGATCACCGGCAATGCAGGCGACGGGGGCTAAGGCTTCGCTCAGTTGCGGATGTTCGCGAACTCCACCACCCGGCTGAACTTCTGGATTTCCGACTGCAGGAAGGGCACGAAATCCGTGCCTTCCATCATGGTCAGGCCAGCGGCTTCGAGCGTATTGCGCAGTTCGGGCTCCTTGAGCAGCAGCTGCAGGTCCTCGCGCAACCGGATGGTCGTGGCGGGCGGCAGCTTGCCGGGGCCCAGCAGGCCGAACCAGACACCTGCATCGACCGCCTTGAACCGCGCATTCTCTGCCAGGGCCGGGATCTGGGGCGCCACCGCAGAGCGCTCCAGCTTCGTCACGCCAATGGCCTTGACCTTGCCGTCCTTGATATGGGGCAGGGCGCTGGACAGCACCATCACCGCAAAGTCCACGTCACCACTGTCCAGGTTCGCGAGCATGGCACCGGCGCCGCGTGAAGGCACGTGCGCCATGCGCACCCCTGATTGCTGGCGAATGGTCTCCCCCGCAAGGTGCAGCGGCGTGCCCATGCCCGACGAGGCATAGCGCATGGGCGCAGGCGCCTCGGCGGTGGCGCGCAGGAATTCGTCGATGCTGGCCACAGGCGTCTTCCGGCCGGCCACCAGCACCAGGGGCTGGCTGCCGATGAGACCGATGGGCGTGGAATCCTTGAGCGGGTTGTAGCCGTCGCGCCGGCGGCTCACCAGGTGGTTGATGCCCACCTCTGCGGGCGAGCCCAGCAGCAGTGTGTGCCCGTCTGCTTCGGCCAGAGCCACCCGCGCCGCGGCCAGCGCCCCGCTGGTGCCGGGAATGTTCGCCACCTTCACCGACTGGCCCAGGCGGCGCGCCAAACCGGGCGCGATGGCCCGTGCTACAAGGTCCACACTGCCGCCGGCGGGGTAGCCGACAACCAGGGTGACAGTTTTCCACGGATAGTCCTGCGCCCAGGCCACCATGCTGGACAGGGCCAGCACATGCACTGAAACAACGGTCCGGACCTTCTTCAAAATCATCGTGTCCATGGGGTATCCCTGTGGGTGGATTGGGTTACCCATGGTTACATTCGATGCGAGCGAGCGAGGTGCCGCTTCGGCACCGGTCAGTGCCGAATAGATCGTTTTCGGGCCGCTGTCCGCAAGCGTTCAGCGACCCGCCGAACGGGCGCGCAGCGTCTGTCTCAGCCCAGCCTGCTCCGGCACAGCAGGGCAGAAAGGCGATGCGGCGCGACTAAGCTGCGCGCTTGACCAGCGCTGGCTCGGAGCGGTAGCGAGTAGCAAACAATCGTTTGAGGTGCGCCACCTTGGGCAGGTCGTTGACCACGATGTAGGGATGGCGCGGGTTCTCGGTCAGAAAATCCTGGTGGTAGGCCTCGGCCGCAAAGAAGCTCGGGCCGCTTTCCACGCGCGTGGCGATGGGCTTCTTGAACACCTTGAGCGCATCGAGCTGGGCGATGTAGGCGCGCGCCACCTTCTCCTGTTCAGGGCTGGCGGCGAAGATGGCCGAGCGGTACTGCGTGCCCGAATCCGGCCCCTGGCGGTTGAGCTGGGTCGGGTCGTGCACCACCGAAAAGAAGATCTGCAGCAGCGCGCCGTAGCTCACCTGGGCGGGGTCGTAGCTGATCTCCACCGATTCGGCGTGCGCCGTGCGCCCGCTGCTCACCAGGCTGTAGGTGGCCGTGGCGGCCGAGCCGCCGCTGTAGCCCGACACGGCTTTCTGCACCCCCTGGACATGCTGGAACACGCCCTGCACGCCCCAGAAGCAGCCGCCGGCAAAGATGGCCTTTTCCACTTTGGCACTGCCAGCGGGAACATCCTGCGCGGCAGGCGGGATCACCACGGCCTCTTCGGCGGAGTGGGCCAGGTTCTGGAACAGCAGGGCGCCGCCGGCCAGCGTGGCGCCACCGGCCAGGAGCTGCAGCAGGCCGCGCCGGCTGGGGGTAGATGCCGTGGAAGGAGTCGTTTTCATGGTGAGAGCGCCTTTCTGGAAGGTGGTGGGAGTGTGATGCGGGTTCGCCGGAAATGTGCTCACCCGAAGGTAAAGGCGTAGGCGTCGACAGGGGCATCCAGGAACTCGATGCTGAAGGTGCGTTCGCGCACCTCGCCGCCCTGGCGCACCAGCTGGTACAGGCGCTGGTCGGTCACCGTGCCCGTGCCGTCGGCGGCCACGTCGATGCCACGCGCCTCGCCAGGGGCCTGGCCATCGACCGTAACCTTGAAGCGCACGGGCTTGCCGCCGGTGCCCGGCCCCAGCACCAGGTGCAGGTCGCGCTCCTGGAAGCGGTAGACGATGCGGCCGTTGCCAGCGGCCAAGGTGGCACGCTCGGCGCCCACCGTCCACTGGCCGGCCAGGCCCCAGGCATTGAGCGCCGGGCGGGCGGGGGCGGTGTAGGTGGCCGCCCGGTCGCGCACGGCAGGCTCGGCCGAGGCGAAGTGCTCGGCCCGCTCATAGCCCAGGTAGGTTTCGTGCGAGCGCACCGTCCCCAGGTCGGCGGGCTGGTGCACGCCCTGGGCAGCCACCTGGGCCAGGCCGTCCTGCACCGGTGTTGCGGCAGTGCCGGCCTCGCGCAGCAGTTGCTGGATGGCGCGCTCCGACTCAGCGTACTTGCCCTCGCCGAAGTGGTGGTAGCGCATGCGGCCCTGGGCGTCGATCAGGTAGTGCGCGGGCCAGTAGCGGTTCTGGAAGGCGCGCCAGATGGCGTAGTTGTTGTCGATGGCCACGGGGTAGGTGATGCCGAGGTCGCGCACGGCCTTGGCCACGTTGGCGGCGTCGCGCTCGAAGGCGAACTCGGGCGCATGCACACCCACCACCACCAGGCCCTGGTCCTTGTACTTCTCGGCCCAGGCCTTCACATAGGGCATGGCGCGCAGGCAGTTGATGCACGAGTAGGTCCAGAAGTCCACCAGCACCACCTTGCCGCGCAGCCCGGCCGTGGTGAGTGCGGGGGAGTTGAGCCACTGCACGGCACCGTCGAGCGAGGGCACCTCGCCCTGGTCCGGCAAGCGCCCGGCCGCAGCGTTGCCGGCAGCCATCATGGAAGGGCCGGCCCCTTCGGCGGCGGCAGCCATCATGGCGCCGTTGCCCTGCATACTCATTGAAGGGCCACCGCTCATGGCCATGGCGCCGCCCTGCGGTTCGCTGCCCAGCCGGTCCACCAGGGCCTGCTCGATGCCGCCGGTGGATGCCGTCGACAGTCGGGCCAGGATGCCCGTGTCCAGCCCCAGTGCAATCGCAGCCACGCCAGCCAGCATTGCAGCGCCCAGGCCGCGGCGCACCCATTCGCCCACGCCCAGCGAGCGCTTGAGCGCGGCAAACACCCGGCCGCCGAGCAGCAGGGCCGCCGCCATCGACGTGGCCGCACCGGCCGCATAGGCCAGCAGCAGCAGGCTGGTGCCCACGCTGGCACCCTGCAATGCGGCGCCGGTCAGGATCAGGCCGAGCACCGGCCCGGCGCAGGGGGCCCACAGCAGGCCCGTGGCCACACCCAATAGCAGCGATGCGCCCACGCGTGGCTTGCCGTCGCCCTGGGCTGACTGCGACAGGCGGTCACCGGCGGCGACCAGGGGGCGTGCCATGCGGTCGGCGAGGCCCGGCCAAACCAGGGCCAGGCCGAACACCGCCACCAGCACCAGCGCCGCCCAGCGGCCATACTGGTTGGCGGCCACCACCCAGCCGCCGCCCACGGCGGCCAGCGTGGCCACGGTCGCAAAGGTCAGCGCCATGCCGGCCAGCAAGGGCAGGCCGCTGCGCAAAAAGGGCTGGCTGGCGCGCGAGAAGACAAACGGCAGCACGGGCAGGATGCAGGGGCTGACGATGGTCAGCACCCCGCCCAGGTAGGCCAAAAGGAGGAGCAGCATGGCGGCGGTCCTCAGGCAGCGCCGGCCGCGAACGTGAGCGACAGGCCATTCATGCAGTAGCGCAGGCCCGTGGGTTGGGGGCCGTCGTTGAAGACATGGCCCAGGTGGCCGCCGCAGCGGCGGCAATGCGCCTCGGTGCGCGCCATGCCCAGGGTGCGGTCCGTGCGGGTGGCCACGGCATTGTCCAGAGGCTTCCAGAAGCTGGGCCAGCCGGTGCCGCTGTCGAACTTGGTCTTGGAAGAAAACAGCGGCAGGGCACAGCCGGCGCAGGCGAAGGTGCCGGCACGGTTCTCCTTGTTGAGCGGGCTGCTGCCGGGGCGCTCGGTGTTTTCGTGGCGCAGCACGGCGTACTGCGCGGGCGTGAGCCTGGCGCGCCACTGGGCGTCGGTGAAGGTCACCTCGAAAACCTCGCTGGTGGCGGCAGCTGCAGGGGCGCGGCGCGGCGAGAACCAGGCGGCCAGGGCCAGTGCGCTGGCGCTGCCGGTGAACAGAAGATGGCGGCGGGTGGTGGTCATGGGGTCCTCGGTCGGTAGGGGGTTGGCCGGAGCTTAGGCCGGGCTCAATCGCGAAGTCCTCACGCAAACTTCAAAAATTCGTGATAACTCGGCAGGCTGCGATTGCGCACAATGCTGGGCATCCCTCGCTTACCTGCCTTTTCATGTCCATACCTCCCTCCAAACGCGTGCTGCTGGTGGAAGACGACGCCCACATCGCCGAACTGCTGACCATGCACCTGCGCGACGAAGGCCTGCAGGTCGTGCATTGCGCGCGGGGCGACGACGGCCTGGCGCAGCTCACGCGCGCCGGCGACTGGGACGCGCTGGTGCTGGACCTGATGCTGCCGGGGGTGGACGGCCTGGAAATCTGCCGCCGGGCCCGCGCCATGCCGCGCTACGTGCCCATCATCATCATCAGCGCGCGGGCCAGTGAGGTGCACCGCATCCTGGGCCTGGAGATCGGTGCCGACGACTACCTGCCCAAGCCGTTTTCGGTGCTCGAACTCGTGGCCCGCGTGCGGGCCTTGCTGCGCCGGGCCGAGGCCATGGCGCAGAACGCGCGCCAGCAGGCGGGCAGCCTGTCGGTGGACGGCCTGGCCATGGACCCCGTGGCGCGCGACGCGCGGCTCGCGGGCCAGCGGCTCGACCTGACGCCACGCGAGTTCGACCTGCTGTACTTCTTTGCGCGCCAGCCGGGCAAGGTGTTCTCGCGCATGGACCTGCTCAACGCCGTGTGGGGCTACCAGCACGAGGGCTATGAGCACACGGTCAACACCCACATCAACCGGCTGCGCGCCAAGATCGAGGCCGACCCGGCCCAGCCCGCGCGCATCCTCACCATCTGGGGGCGCGGCTACAAGTTTGCCGGCCCCGAGGGTGCGCTATGAGGTTGACCGTGACGCAGCGCCTGTCGCTGGTGTTCGCCGTGCTGCTGCTGGTGTGCAGCGGCACCTCGGCCTGGATGCAGGTGCGCTCCAACCGCATGCACGAGCTGGAGGTGGTGCAGGGCCTCTCGCGCGACCTGGCCGAAAGCATTGCCCGCGACGCCCAGCTCACCGATGCCAATGGCCTCATGCCGGACGCCGTGCGCAAGCTGTTCAGCCAGCTCATGGTGGTCAACCCCAGTGTGGAGGTCTACCTGCTCGAACCCGATGGCCGCATTGCCGGCCACGCTGCACCCGAGGGCCGGCTGCGCCGCGACCGCATTGATCTGGCGCCCGTGCGCCGAATGATCGATGGTGCGCCACTGCCCATCCTGGCCGACGACCCGCGCAGCACCGACGCGCGCAAGGTATTCAGCGCCGCGCCGCTGCGCGTGCATGGGCGCGACGTGGGCTTCATCTACGTGGTGCTGCTGGGCGAGGCGCACGACCTGGTGGCGGCGCAGGGCTCCACCAATGCGGTACTGACCACGGCGCTGTGGTCCATCGCCATGGTGGCGCTGCTGTGCCTGGCGGCGGGCCTCGTGGCCTTCACCCTGATCACGCGGCCGCTGCGCCGCCTTACCGAGACCGTGCGCCATTTCGACATGACCGGTGCACAACCGCCCCTGCCGGCCCTGGCGCCACCATCACCACCAACGCCGGACAGCCGTGATGAGATCGCGGTGCTCGACGCTGCCTACCGCCAGATGGTGGCGCGCATCGGCGAGCAATGGCAGGTGCTGAGCCGCCAGGACCAGGAGCGCCGCGAGCTGATCGCCAATGTCTCTCACGACCTGCGCACACCGCTGTCCTCGCTGCACGGCTACCTGGAGACGCTGCTGCTCAAGGACGCCACGCTGCAGCCGGCCGAGCGCCAGCGCTACCTGGGCATTGCCCTGGACCAGAGCCGCAAGGTGGGCGCGCTGGCGCAGAGCCTGTTCGAGCTGGCGCGGCTCGAATACGGGTTTGTGCAGCCTGAAGCCGAGCCCTTTGCCATGGCCGACCTGGTGCAGGACGTGTTCCAGAAGTTCGAACTGGTGGCCCAGGAGCGCCAGGTGGCTCTGCTGGCGGACATTGCGCCGCAACTGCCGCCCGTGCATGCCGACCTGGGCCTGGTCGAGCGGGTGCTGACGAACCTGCTGGACAACGCCTTGCGCCATACGCCGCCAGGCGGTGCCGTGACCGTGGTGCTGGCCCAGGAGGCCGATGCCCTGGCCGTGCAGGTGCAGGACACCGGTCCCGGCATTGCACCGGAGCTGCGCGAGGGACTGTTCGAGCGCCCCTTTACCATGGGCGGATCGCGGCGCGGCGGAGGCCTGGGGCTGCGCATTGCGCACCGCATCCTGGCGCTGCATGGCAGCCGGATCGCACTGGTGCAGAGGCCGGCGCCGGGGGCGGCATTCCGCTTCACCTTGCCCTGGGCCGGCGGGGCAACCGGCAGGCCCCCGCACATCCAAGAGGGGGATGTGGAATCTCCAGCGCTGCCGCGTTAAGCGTTTTCACCTAGGGCCGGCCCTGTAGGACAACACCGCTTGCGGTCTGCGCAATGTACTTTTTTGCTACCGCACACAGCCAACCGGGTGTAAGAATGGATCATCCTGACATAACAGGGTTTAGGGGGAGGCCCATTGCTGCTGCGCTCGAGCTTCGAATCGAAGGTTCTGGCGGCGTTCATCGCTGCCGCCGTGGTGGTGGCCGGCGTCACGGTGATGGGCTGGAAGCTGGCCGATGACGCGGAGGAGGCGACCCATTGGGTGGCCCACACCCACCAGGTGCTGGGCAACGTGGCCCATATCCGTGCCAACACCCTGCAGATCGAGCTGAGCACGCAGAGCTTTCGCATCACCGGAGACCCCGCGCACATCGCCGAGCGCGATGCCACGGCCGAGGCCCGCGAGGCCATGCTGTCGCAACTGCGCCAGCTCACCGCAGACAACCCGCTGCAGCAGGAGCGCTGGACCCTGCTGCGCCAGATGGTGGACGAGCGGCTGGCCATCTCCCGGCGCGTGGAAATGCTGCGCAAGACACAAGGGCCCGAGGCCGCCAATGCCTACGTGGCCACGGCCCCCCTGCAAAAGACACGCGACCGCATCCACGAGTTGCTGCGCGGCCTGGAGTTCGAAGAGGCCGCTCTGCTGCGCGAGCGCACCGAAGCGCAGCTGCACACCCGCCGCCTGCTGCTGCTGGCCAACAGTATCGTGGCGCTGTTGCTGGTGGGGCTGCTGGGCGGCGCCTATGCGCTGATCAGGCGCCAGCTGGGCGAAACCCGCCAGACCCAGCGCGCCCTGGAGGACAGCGAGGAAAGCCTGGCCACCACCATGCACTCCATTGGCGATGCCGTGCTGGCCACCGACACCGAAGGCCGCATCACCCGGATGAACCCGGTGGCCGAGCAGTTGACCGGCTGGACTTTCGAGATGGCGCGCGGCCTGCCCATCGACGTGGTGTTCCGCATCGTCAACGAGATCACCCGCGAGCCTGCGGTGGTGCCCGTGGCCCAGGTGCTGGCCACCGGCGTGGTGCATGAGCTGGCCAACCACACCACGCTGATCGCGCGCGATGGGCGCGAGTGCCCGATTGCCGACAGCGCCGCCCCCATACGCTCCAGCGCCGGCGCGGTGGTGGGCGTCGTCCTGGTGTTCCGCGATGAAACCCTGGCACGCCAGGCCCAGCGCACGATCGTGCAGCACAACGCGCTGCTGGAGCAGCGGGTACAGGAGCGCACGGCGCAGCTGCATGCCAGTGAAGACCACCTGTTCAGCGTGATCAACAACGTGCCGGCCGTGCTGGCCTACGTCAATGCCGAGCAGCGCTACGTGTATGTCAACGCACAGCACAAGGCGCTCTATGCCCCGGACCGCGACGACGTGCCAGGGCACACGGTGCGCGAGATTCTCGGCGAGGAACGCTATGCCCAGGCCGCCCCGATGATCGAGCGGGTGCTGCAAGGCGAGCGCCAGAGCTACGACTGGCAGCCGTTTCCCGGCATGTGGCAGGCCATCGACTGCATACCCAAGTGCGATGACAGCGGGCAGGTGCTGGGCTACTACGTGCTCGGTTCCGACATCACGGTGCGCAAGCACGCCGAGGAGAAGGTGCTGGCGCTCAATACCGCCCTGGAAGACCATGTGCTGCGGCTGGAGCACACCACCCGGGCCCTGAAGACCCTGAGTGCTGGCAACCGCACCATGCTGCGCGCGGTGGACGAGCAGGGCCTGCTCTCCAGCATGTGCGAGGCCATCGTCACGGCGGGCGGCTACGCCATGGCCGTGGTGTGGTGCCGCCCCGCAGAGGGAGCTGCCGACCCGCTGGTGCCTGTGGCCGAAAGCACCGCCGCCCTGGCGCAACCCTGGCTGCGCGCCTTGAACACCCGCTGGGAGGCGTGCGATACAGGCCAGGGCGTGCTGGGTGATGCCGTGCGCTCGGGTCTGGCCTGCGTGGGCCGGGGAGGCGAGCCGCCCGGCCCCGATGGCCCCGCCTGGCTGGCCGGCATGCCCGCTGCGGCCTCGGTGCTGGCGTGCCCGCTGCGGGTGGACGGCGCGGTGATCGGCGCCCTGGCCATCTACAGCAATCGGCCGAAGATCTTCGAGCCCGACGAGATCACCTTCCTCGTCGAGTCGGCCGATGACCTGGCCTTCGGCATGGCGACGCTGCGCCACCGCAGCGAGCAGGCCCGGGTCCAGGAGGCCATGCAGCAGATGCGCCGCTACGACACCCTCACCGGGCTGCCCAACGAGGCGCAGTTCACCGAGACCCTGGTGTCCGCCATCGACGCTGGCCAGTCGTTTGCGGTGCTGCAGGCCAATGTGGAGCGGCTCAGCGAGATCAACGATGCCCTGGGTTTCTGCTACGGAGACCAGATCCTCAAGGAGGTCGGGGCCCGCCTCGTCCAGGCCGTTCCCGCTTCTGCCACGGTGGGACGGCTGCGCGGCGACGAGTTTGCCATCCTGCTGCCGCAGTGCGATGCGCAGGCCGCAGTGGGCATGGTACGCACCGTGGACGCCGTGCTGGCCCAGCCGTTTCCGATTGCCGACATCTCGATGGAAGTCTCCGTGACCGCCGGGGTGGCCCTGTTCCCCGGGCACGGCGAGACCCCGCACGACCTGTACCGCCACATGGACACTGCGGTGCGCCAGGCCAAGAAGGCCGGGCTCGGGCATGTGGTGTTCGACCCGGCGCAGAGCCACCACCGCAACCAGGCGCACCACCTGCAAATGGCAGGTAAGCTCAGGCGAGCCATCGAGAACGGTGACCTGTCGCTGTACCTTCAGCCCAAGATCGACATGGCCGCAGGCCGGGTGTGCGGGGCCGAGGGCCTGGTGCGCTGGCGGCATGCAGAGCGCGGCATGCTCATGCCGGGCGACTTCATCGGCCTGGCCGAACACACGGGGCTGATCAAGCCGCTGACCGAGTGGGTGATCGAGGCCGCCTTGCGGCTCAACCACGGCTGGGCTGCCAAGGGGGCCGAGCTGCCGATCGCCGTGAACCTGTCCGCGCGCAACCTGCGCGACGACGCCCTGCTGCAAACCATCCGCCAGCTGCAGACCGCCTGGCCCGTGGCGCCGGGGCTGCTGGAGCTGGAGATCACGGAAACCACCGTCATGGAGGAGCCCGAGCGTGCCTTGCGCGTGCTGCAGGCGCTGCGCGACCTGGGCATTGCGCTGTACATCGACGACTTCGGCACCGGTTACTCGTCGCTCAGCTACCTGCAGCAGCTGCCCGTGGAGTACATCAAGATCGACCAGTCCTTCGTATACAACATGTCGGTGAGCAAGGCGTCGGCCGTGATCGTGCGCTCCACCATCGACCTGGCCCACGACCTGGGCCGCAAGGTGGTGGCCGAAGGCATCGAAACCCAGGCGCATTGGGATCAGCTGGCCGCCCTGGGCTGCGACATCGGACAGGGCTATTTTCTGGCACGGCCCATGCCGTCGCAGGATCTGCCGGGCTGGGTCGCGGGCTTCGTCGCGCCCGTGGTCCGTGCACCGGAGAGCATGTTCGTGATCTGATACGGATTTGCCTTCAACCGTCTAACTTCGTTGGTCCGCCTTGCCGTGCTACATCAGGCACAGATCCGCGCAGGCTCCCGGACCACCGATCGATCAGTAGCCTGTGTCCTACACCATGTTGCGGCGCACAAGAATCGCCATCGACCCCCTCCAAAAATAGCATGGAACCACGGCCACGGCAGGGCATACGCCCCCGTGAACCGGATAGGTGCCAGTGGCGGGTCTGCGAATTCCCTCGCAGGCGCGCCCACCCATTCAGGAGGGCCCAGGCCATGACATCCCATGCATCTGAATATTCGCACAGCCTGGAGACCGCCCACAGCGCGCTGGCACTGCGGCGGCGCGAGGCCCAGGAAACCGTCATGCCATTCACGCGGGGACTGCGCGGGCACGCCAGCACCCATGAGCAGACCACGCGCGAAGAACTGGTGCGCCGGCTGGCCGGCATCAAGGGCTGCGCGTACAGCACCGATGAGCTGCCGCAGCCCATCTGGCATGGCCGCACCTACCTGGTGCCCAGTGACACGCTGGTGGGCATGGCCACCGCACACGCCCTCGGCGTGCACGGGCAGGACGACCTGTTCGGCGGTGTCGTACCGCAGGCCTTCATTGCCACCAAGGCCATCACCCATCCCCTGGTGTCGTTCGAGGCCGCCGCGCCAGAAGGCTGGAACCCCGAGTTCTCCCGGCTCGTCAAGCGCTCGGTGCTGCCCGGCTACACCGCGTTCTCGCGTGCGGATGCGCTGCGCGCCGGCGAGGCACTGTTCGCCCTGGGGCCGCTGCGCGTGAAGCCGGTGGGCGAGACCGGTGGGCGAGGCCAGACCGTCGTCACCACCATGGAGGCCTTGGCAAACTGCCTGAACAGTTTGGGGGACAGCCTGCTGGAGAGGGACGGCGTGGTGCTGGAGCACAACCTGACCGAGGTGGAAACGCTGAGCATCGGCCAGGTGCGCGTGGCCGGGCTGCAGGCTTCGTACTACGGCTCGCAGCGCCTCACGCCCGACAACAGCGGGGCCCTGGTCTATGGCGGCTCGGACCTCACGGTGGTGCGGGGTGATTTCAATGCGCTGCTGGCCAGCACACCCTCGGGCCCGCTGCACGATGCGGTGACCCAGGCACTGGCCTATGACGAAGCGGTGCGCACCTGTTATCCGGGCTTTTTCGCGTCGCGCATCAACTACGACGTGGCCCAGGGTCTGAATGCGGCGGGCCAATGGTGCTCCGGCGTGCTGGAGCAGTCCTGGCGCGTGGGCGGAGCCAGCGGCGCCGAGGTGGCGGCGCTGGAGGCTTTCCACCAGGATCCGGGCCTGCGCAAGCTGCGGGCCAGCTGCGTGGAGAAGTTCGGTGCGCCCCAGCCCATCCCTGTCGGGGCCACGCTGTACTACCAGGGAGTCGACCCCGAAGCCGGGCCCCTCACCAAATACACGACGCTGGAGATCCATGGCCACACGGCATAAAACGATCCACATCCCCGTGGGCGGCCGCAGCATAGAGGGCACCCTGGTCGCGCCCGATGTGCTCGTGCCCGGCGTGATGCTGGTGCACGGCTGGGACGGCAGCCAGAAACAGTACATCGCGCGCGCGCACCAGATTGCCGCCCTGGGCTGCATCTGCCTGACCTTCGATTTGCGCGGCCATGCCAACGACCGGGCCGAGCGCGAAACCGTGACCCGCGAGGACAGCCTGAACGACATGCTCGCGGCCTACGACCTGCTGGTAGGGCACCCGGCGGTGGACCCGGCCTCGGTGCTGGTGGTGGGCACCAGCTACGGCGCCTACCTGGCCGCCGTGCTCAGTGCCCTGCGCCCCGTGCGCTGGATGGCGCTCAGGGCGCCGGCGCTGTACAAGGATGAGGACTGGATGGTCTCCAAGATCAAGCTCAACCGCGCAGAGGTGGCCGCCTACCGCAGCCGTGCCATCGCGCCGCAGAGCAACCGGGCCCTGGCGGCCAGCGCACAGTTCAAGGGGGACGTGCTGCTGGTGGAATCGGAGAACGACGATGTCGTGCCCCACCCGGTGCTGGAGAACTACCGCGCGGCCTTCCTGCAGACCCGGTCCATGACCTACCGGGTGATCGGTGGCGCCGACCATGCGCTGACCTGCCCCGAATGGAAAGAGGAATACACCGGCATGCTGGTGCACTGGGTGCAGGAAATGGTCAATGGGGCCCGGAAGAAGGCCAGGCCCGTTACCGCCTCGCCATACCAAGAAGACTTGCCGCCATGAACTGCACCCTGTTACTGGCAGCGAGTGAATAGTTTCCGGTGTTTGCCGATTATCGGAATAATCTAGTAACGAGCTGCCGAACGTGTTTACGAAATACGGCGATCGCAGCGGGAAGATGGCCCCCCGCCCCGTGATTGTCCTACAGCCATGAATGGACGCCAGGTTCAACATGGACTCATCGGTCACCCGCCGGTACGCTCATGGCCTATTGGGCCATCGCATCGTCCCAAAGCTCCAGGACCTTGCGAGTGCCAATGGATCCACAGGATTCAGGGTGAATGTTCTGCTGCGCAGAATGTCCGGAGTCCACTGGTGTGAGGTGCCTTTATGTCCCGTTCCAACCCCATCGTTCCCGCCCATGTCGATACCTCGGTGCTCGGCGAAGACGATCCCGGCGCATCGCTGGAGATATTCCGCCGCGAAGCGCTCAAGAACCGGGCCAAAAAGAACCTGCCCGCTCAGCCGCAAGCGAAAGCTAAAACGGGCCAGGAAGGCAACGCCTATCTGACGATCAATTGCTCCAACAACGGCCGGTGTTTCACGATCCAGGTGCAATGGCAGCCATCGCAGCAACGTGAATTCACCGATCTTCTGGGCTTGGTGATCGCCGAGCATGCAGTGATCTCGGACGTGGCCTGGACCCACCACATGCAGACGGGAGAGGACCCAGTTCAGCTTGAAATGGGCTCCACTGCGGACGGAAGGGCTGCCGTGCAGGTCAAGACGCTTGGTCAGCCAGGCGCCTCACTACCCAGGCGCAAGGTGCTGCATGAGCCCTTCATAGCCGCCAACGATCACCTGCCCATGGCCCGCCATTCCAAAGCAGGGCGTTGATAGTCGAGGCCTGGCACCACAAAGGCAGGCCTCACCGCGCCGCGGTTCCGGACGCCCACAGTGGTGTTCCACTTCCATCGTAGACAACCAGGTTGTTGTCATTTTGTACGGCCAGATGGGGCGTGCCGTACTGTCTCATGTAGCTTTTGCTGTCGATTCCATAGGGAGGCAAGGAATCCCAGAACGTTCGGTCGCGTTTTCTGGCGTCAGCAACCGAGTTCCATAGGGCGTTGTCTACCATGTTGTAAACCACGAGATTTCCATCGCCCTGGAAAACCGCGCATCGGGTCTCCTGGCGGTAGGTGCCCGCATTCCAGAGAGCTACCTGCGCATCTCTTCTCACCCGCTTGTACAGCACCAGATTGCCGTCACTCTGGTGAACCAGATACACCGACTTGTCTGGCGAGTAATAGCGTTTGTTTTCTATCAGCCTGGTGTTGGCCGGAATGATGCCTGGGGTGGCCTGCGGCCCTTTGGCGGGACGAGGGCACACTGCCTTGGCATTGGCGTTGGCTGTACCCGCCAGAATGCACAAGGCCAAAAGACACTGGCCGGGTAGTTTGAGCGAAAAAACTTTCAGCATTGCGCGTCCTTTTTTCCACGCCTGAAAAAGAAAGCGCCCAGGCTGCGCAGGGGCAATTTACTGGAAAAGGTGGGCACGCACCCGTTTTGAATGGGCACCTGCTTGCAGCATTGATTGAAACCGTGAAATCCAGCACAGGGTGCGGGCCGTCAGGCCAGCTTGGCGGGTTTCAGCGCCGCGTCGGCCTCGCTGCGCAGCCAGCGCACGAAGTCCTGCGCATCGGGGTTGGCGCCGCCGCGAACACCCGACACCATGTAGTAGCCGCGCTGCGACGAGGCACAACTGCCGAACGGCGTCACCAAGCGGCCGCTTTCCACCAGCTCGGCCAGCAGCGGCAGCCGGCCGATCACCACGCCTTGCCCCTGCATCGCCGCCGCCACCGCATCGGCGTACTGGGTGAAGCGCACGGTGTTTTTCATGCGCACTTCCGACACCCCCATCAGCCGCGCCCAGGGGTCCCATTCCACCGTGAGCGGCATGCCAGGGTGCTGGTCCACGGCGAGCAGGGTGTGGCGCACCAGGTCGGCGGGCTGCCGCAAGGGGTTGGCTGCATTGGCGGCCAGGCCGGGGGAGCACATGGGGACCACCCATTCCTCGAACAAGGGAGTGCCCAGCCCATCCTCGGTGGGGCAAAAGCGCACCGCCAGGTCCAGCTGGCTGCGGTCCAGGTCCAAAAGCTCCAGGGTGGCCGAGATGCGCACGTCCACATCCGGGTGCTGCGCGGTGAAGTGCGCCAGCCGGGGGATGAGCCACAGCGAGGCGAAGCCCGGGGTGCAGGTCATGGCCACCTGGCGCAGGGCCGGGGCGGCGCGCACCCGTGCGGTGGCGTCGCGCAGCCGCTCCAGCGCATCCACCGCCGCCCGGTGCATGACGGCCCCCGCCTCGGTGAGCACTAGTGACCGGTGCCGGCGCTCGAACAGGGCCACCCCGAGCCAGGCTTCCATCTGCTGTATCTGGCGGCTGACCGCAGACTGGGTGAGGTAGAGCTCCTGCGCCGCTTGCGTAAAGCTCAGATGCCGCGCCGAGGCCTCGAAGCTGCGCAGCAGGTCCAGCGGCGGCAGCTCTTCCCGACCGATGGCCGAGGAAGACGTTTTCACATTCTGGATTGGCATGCGAAGGATTCCAAATGACCGTTTGAGTACCGAGAGCCGTCTCACTATATTCATTCCATCAGCGAATGGATAGGAGCATTTACCATGATCATCGAACTTACCCACCGCGGCTTGCACCATGTGCCCGACGCAGCCGGCCAGCGCTTGCATTGCCAGAGCGGCACGGTCTGGATCACGCTGGACCACGACACGCGCGACGTCGTGCTGGAGGCGGGGGAGAGCTTTTCCACCCCCGAGCACAAGAGGGCGCTGGTGTATGCCCTGGCACCAGCGCGCCTGCTCATCGAGCCGCCAGTGGGTGGCAGACCCACCGTGCACAACCTGCAGCGCCGTCCGGAGCCGTTCCAGCCAGCGTCACCGCTGGCGGCGGGCGCCTGAGGCTCAGCGCCGGCTGTCGATGCTCACCACGTTCTGCATCGGCACAGCCGGTGGCGGCTGCGTCTGTCCCAGCAACTGCGCATACAGCTGCACGTACTGCCGCGCCGCAGCTTCCCAGCCGAAGGGCTGTGCCATTCCCCGGCGCTGAAGGCCCTTCCAGAGCGCGGGCTGCGCCCAAGCCTGCAGCACGCGGTCCAGCGCGCGGTCGAATTCGGCCTGCGTGGGGGCGGCCATCATGAAGCCGGTCCCCTTGTCCAGGCCAGGGCCTGCATCGCTCACCGTGTCGGACAGGCCACCGGTGGCCGTGACGACTGGCGGCGTGCCATAGGCCTGGCTGTACATCTGGTTCAGGCCGCAAGGCTCGAAGCGCGAGGGCATCAGAAAGCAATCGGCACCAGCTTCAATCTGGTGCGCCAGCGCCTCGTCGAAGCCAAGCGTGGCGTGGACCTGGCCCGGGTGTACTGCGGCGAGTGCCCGCAGCCCGTCCTCCAGCGGCTCCTCGCCCCGGCCCAGGACCACCAGTTGGGCCCCGCGTGCGAGCAGGGCAGGAGCCCCCGCCAGCACCAGGTCCACCCCCTTCTGGGAAGTGAGCCGCCCCACCAGGCCCAGCAGCGGGCCGGGCACCTCGGCCAGGCCGCAGCGCTTGCGCAAGGCGGCCTTGTTCACCGCCTTGGCCTCCAGGTTTTTCACCCCGTAGTTGGCTGCAATCAACGGATCGCTCTCAGGGTTCCATACCGTTGTATCGATGCCGTTGAGCAGCCCGTGCAGCCGGCCGGCCTGGGCGCGCAGCACGCCGTCCAGCCCGAAGCCCAGGGCCGGTTTCTGTATTTCTCGCGCATAGGTCGGGCTCACCGTGGTGATGGCGTCAGCGAACTGCAGGGCAGCCTTGAGCATGGACAGCTGACCCCAGAACTCCACGCCCTCCATGCCCCGGTACGTCGGTGCGATGTCCAGAACCTCGCAGGCCTCCATGGGGAACATTCCCTGGAACGCCAGGTTGTGGATGGTGATGAGGCTGTGGGCCACAGCCTGCTGCCCGGCGGCCCGCGCCTGATGCAGGTACAAAGGTGCCAGCCCGCAGGGCCAGTCGTTGGCGTGCACGATGTCGGCGCGCCAGTCGCAGGGGCTGTGCTCCGTGCCGATCAGTGCCGCCACGCGGCTGAGCAGGCCAAAGCGCAGGGCCTGCTCGTGCATGGGTGTGTGGGCCGGGTCGCCGTACGGCGTGCCGGCACTCGCATACAGGGCCGGGCACGACAACAGCAAAAAGGGCATGCCGTCTGGCGACGTCACCTGCAGCAACTGCGCAGCCGGCCAGGGGCCGTAGGCGGGCACGGGCACGATGGCGTCGAGCGTGCCGTCGATGGCCATGCCGCCGTAGGCCGGCATGAGGATGACCACCTCGTGCCCCAGCGCCTTGAGAGCACGGGGCAGCGCGGCACTGACGTCCCCGAGCCCTCCGGTCTTGACCAGGGGGGCGCATTCGGGCGTGGCGAACAGGATCTTCATAAAGGGGTATCTTGCGCCACCAAAATGGCAAAGGGCAGACGGGTGCCGCCAGGGCCGACATCGCCCAGCACGTCGTTCAGGGAATGTTCCGCTGCATTGGCCAGCGTTTGGCCGGTCATCCAGTCGAGCCAGCGGCCTGGGCGCGCCAGGGCCGGGTGGGCCGAGGCCAGGGCAACACGGGTGTCACCCCATCCGCTCTTGCCAAGGCCCAGCAGCAGGCGGGCGCAAACCACCACCACAGCCTGCTCCCCGCCAATGCGGGCAAAGGCCAGTGCGTGGGCCTGCGACGCGCCCTCCACAGTCAGCGGCAGGTACAGTGCATCGCGGAACAGCGCAGGCATCTCCCGGCGCAGCTGCAGCAGGCGCCAGGTGACCAGTTGCTTGGCGCCGGGGGGCATGGCGGGGCCGTCGCCCAACAGCGCATGCCAGTCGGCAGGGCTCGGAAATTGTGCATCGCCCTGGTACAACGAGCGCAGCGGTTGCAGCGAGGTAGCCAGCTCCGCCAGATCCACGGGGCGGCGATTGTCCGGGTCCACCAGCGAAAAGTTCCAGACCTCGCAGCCCTGGTAGATGTCAGGCACACCCGGCGCCGTGAGCTTGAGCGCCAGTTGGCCCAGCCCGTTGCGAAAGCCATGGGGGGCGATGCGCTGCACGAAGTCCTCCAGCACGGCGACAAAGCGTTCCGTGGACAGGGACTTTTCGATGTAATCGCGCACGGCCGCCTCGTAGGCCTCGTTGGGGAAAAGCCAGTTGCTCATGAGCTTGGCCTCGCGCATGGCCTTTTCCTTGTAGCGCTGGATGCGCTGCACCAGCTCCTGGCGCTCATGGGCGTCCGTGGCGTGGGCGGGCCAGATGCCGACCATGGCCTGGTACAGGCCCCACAGGTCGTGCGGCAGCGGCGATGCCTGCCCGTCGATTTCGACCTCGAAGCGCTGGCCGGCCGCCTGCAGCGCCTGCACCGTGGCCTGCCAGGCATCGGGCATTTCAGACAGCACATTGAGCCGCGCGCGCACGTCTTCCGAACGCTTGCTATCGTGCGTGGAGGTGGCCAGCAGTTCGTGCGGCAGGTGCCGCGAGCGCTGCAGGTTGCCCTGGTGGAACGCCGCCACCGAGACGCCGAAGCGCCGCGGCTCCGCCCCCACGTCGTTGAGCGAGACCAGCCGTACGTAGCGGTAGAACAGCGTGTCCTCGACCGACTTGGCCATCACCGGTGCCGTGAACTGCTGCCATCGGCGGATGAAGCGCGCGCGCAAAGCGGGCTCGGCCCCTGGCTCGCCCTGCAGCACTGCCTGCAGATAGGCCAGCACGCCGCCTTCGGCAGACCCCAGGCGTCGGCGCGCGGCGCTGATGGCCCAGGCGATGTGCTGCCGGTCTGCCTCGCTGGGCGGCGCGCCGCCGGGTACCACGTAGGTGCGGTACACGGGGAACTGGGCGGCCACCTCCACCAGTGCCACGCGCAGCTGGTTGCGCGTGAAGTCGCACACCGCGCGATCGGCCCGCGTGATCTTGCTCAGCGTGGCCACCAGCCAGGCCATGTCGCTGAACAGCGCCGTCTCGATGATCAGGCGCTTGCACTCGTAGGTGGCTTCCTCGAAAGGTTTCGTGTCCCCGGTGAACGCGCCATAGATGGCGTCGAAGCGCTCATGCGCGTCGGCTGCAATGAACAGGCCGTTGACCAGGGTGCTGAAGCGGTAGCCGGGGCCGCCATGCACCAGCCAGTCGGCGGGCAGCGGTTCGTGGTCGGCCATGATCTTCTCGACCACCAGGTACAGCGCCTGCGGCGGCTGGCCCCGGGCCTGGCGCTGGGCCGCGTGTCGTTGCTGCAGCCGCTCGAAGTACCGGGCCGGGTCGGCCAGGCCGTCGGGGTGGTCGATGCGCAGGCCCGTGACCTTGCCTTCGGCCAGCCAGCGCAGGGGCAGGGCGTGCACCGCCTCGAAGACCTCGGGCTCCTCCATGCGGATCGCCGCCAGGGCATTGATGTCGAAGAAGCGCCGGTAGTTGATGTCGTCGCCCGCCACGCGCCAGTCGGCCAGCCGGTAGGCCTGGGCCTGCAGCACCGTGTCGAGCAGGTCGAAGCTCGCGGCATCTCCCCTTTGCCCGTTGGCCCGAACAAGGCAGGCCTGCACCCAGTCCGATACCCAGTGGTAGGCCTGTGCCATCTCTGCCAGCCGGCGCTGGTACAGGGGAGCATCGCGCAGACGCGCCGCGCGCTGCTGCGAATCGTCGCTGCCCTGGGGCGGCACCTGGCCCAGCGCATCCACGAGCGAGGCCATTTCGGCCAGTTCCCCAGCCGGTGCGGCCGCCGGCATGGCCACGGCCGTCAGCACGAGGACGTAGCTGCGTGGATCGATCGGAAACGCATGGTCCCAGTAGCCCACATGCAAGCGGCCCTGAGCGGCATCGAAGCGCAGCTGCAGCTCGCCCGCCTCCAGCAGCTTGCCATAGTGGTCGCCCAGCACCGGCAGCAGCACGCGCCGGCCGGTCTGGGGGTTGGGGGGTTGCCATTCGATGTCGAAAGTGGCGGCGTATGGCGAGGCCTCGCCGTGCTCGAGCATGTCCTGCCACCAGCGGTTGGCCGGGTCCTCCACGCCCATGTGGTTGGGTACGATGTCCAGCACGTGGCCCATGCCGCGTTCGGCCAGCGCCTGGCACAGCGCGGCATGCTCGGCCTCGCTGCCGATCTCGGGGTTGAGCACCGTCGGGTCCACCACGTCGTAGCCGTGCATGCTGCCGGCGGCGGCCTTGAGGTAGGGCGAGGTGTACAGGTGGCTCACGCCCAGCGCATGCAGGTAGGGCACGACCGCAGTGGCCTGCGCGAAGGTGAACCCGCGGTTGAGCTGCATCCGGTAGGTGGCGCCGGGCACGTCGGCCGATGCCAGCGGTGGCAGTTCAGCGGCAGGTTCGACCAGCGCAGCGCGGCGGGCATTGCCCACGGCCTGGTTGATGGCTTCGAAATACGGATCGCCGCTCAACTGCTCCAGCAGCACCGGCATGCGGTGGCGCCAATTGGGGTAGCGGTCTTCGGTGGTGCCCGGCACGTTGAGCTGTTCGCGCTGGCCGGTCAGGTCCTCGAGCTGCACGCCCAGCAGCTGGCATGGCGTGCGTGCCAGGAAGGCGTGCACGGCGGCGGCCAGTGCGGGTGTCATCTCGGGGGTGGATTGGGCGTCGAGCGTGGTGCCCTGTGGCAGCAGTTGCTGGGCGTCGAGGGCGGCCAGCAGGTGGGTGCGGTCCTGCGCGCGCGCCAGTTGGGCGCGCACCTGGGCATCGCTGTCGCCAAGCCAGCCCAGCGAGTGCTGGATGGCGATGTCGTCCCCACCCCAGAAGCCCTTGAGCGTGGGCAGGTCGTGGGTGCTGACCACGGCCAGCGCCTGCGGCTGCCAGTCCGCCGGCGGGCGGAAGGCGCCGCCTTCCAGGCGTTCGAAGATCAGCGGGCGGTACGACAGCAGCGCATGCTCGGCCATGGCCTCGCGCATGCGCGGCGCCACATTGCCCAGGTCTTCGCCGATCACCATGCACTGGTGGCGGTGGCTCTCGATGGCCATCACCGCGACCAGCGCCTCCAGCGGGTAGCGCACGTAGGTGCCTCCCGCGGGGCTGTTCCAGTACAGCCGCATCAGCGCCATGGCATGGTCCATGCGCAGCGCGCCGGCGTGGCGCATCACGCTGGCCAGCAGTTGCCGAAACGGCAGGAAGCGCGCATCGCTGAGTGCCACGGGATTGACGGGAGGCAGGCCCCAATCCTGGCCCTGGGTGCTCAGGGGGTCGGGCGGGGCGCCCACGTTCATGCCCCGGGCATAGAGGCCGGGGGACATCCAGGTTTCAGAGCCGCCGTCACTGGCGCCCACGGCCAGGTCGCAGTACAGGCCGAGCGGCATGCACGCGCGCGCATGCTCGAACGCCCGGCCCAGCTGGACGTAGGCCAGCCACTGCAGCCAGTACCGATACGCCACCGAATCGGCATGTTCGCGTGCGAAGACCAGTGCCGCAGCGCCTTGCGGGTCTTGCAGATCCTTTGGCCAGGCGGGCCAGCCCCAGACCTGCGGATCCCGCGCACCCAGGGTCAGCTGGATGGCCTCGTAGCGTGCATGCAGGCCCAGTGTTGCCTGGTGCTGCGCCATGAAGGCATCGAACTCCTGGCCTCTTGCTGTGGCGGCCTCCCAGTGGGTGGAGCGAAACTCTTGCCACAGCAAGGCCAGCACGGGTTCCTTGAGCGCAGCCACCTCGGCGTAGCGCACGGTCGGGCTGGCACGCACCTCGCGCAAGCGCTGCTGAAAGCCGCTGTCCGCTAACAGGGCCTGGGCTTCGGTACTGCAGGCAAATTCGGGCACGGCGGCCACATCGATGTGCAGCACATTCAGCGCCAGTCGGCTGCTGGGGCTGTAGGGGCTGGCCTGTTCGGGGTGTTCCGTGCGCAGGGCATGCAGCGGGCTCACGCCGACGAACGCAGCACCCCGCGAAGCCGCCAGCCGGACCAACGTGGCCAGGTCGGAGAAATCGCCAATGCCCCAGTTGCGCTGCGAACGCAGAGCGTACATCTGTGCCGTGATGCCCCACCAGCGCTCGCCAGACTGCAGGCCCTCGGGGAGCCAGCAGCGCCGGGGCGCGACGATGAGCAACCGCTCGGCACCGGGCGAGTGCAGGAGGTAGTAGCCGGAACCCAGGGTAGCGGGCAGGTGGGCGACGCTGCCAGTCCCCTCCAGCAGTGCCGCTCCGCCGGGTTCCTCGGGCAGCAGTTGCCATGCGCCATGCGCATCCAGCGGCACCTGCGCGGCATGGCCCTGTTCCACCACGATGGGTTGCGGCGCGTTGCCATCGGCATGCGCGCCCATGGCGGCCAGTGCCCTGGCCAGGACCTCGGGGCTCACGGTCAAGGTTTCGCCCCAGAAGCTTGCATATTCGGTAGCGATGCCGGCGCGCTCGGCGCGCTGGTGCAGGTCTGAACCTAGCGCATCATGAACAGCTGGCTCCTGGCTCATGCCGAACCTTCGGTGCAGGTCCACCGGGCCGACCATGGGGCCCACAGCCGCTCGTCACCGGTCCAGTGGTGGCTGAATACCTCAACGGCAGCGGTGTCCGCCGCAGTTGCGGACGGTGTGGCGTCCAACGCGTCAGGTCCCAGGTTCATTTCCATCCTCAGTATTGCTCCGTCCTGGTAGTGCCAGGCCACGCGCAGGCCGCTATCTCCCACCAACTCCGCCGTGTGGCCCTCTGCGCACAGTTGCTGCGCACGGGGCTGCAACCAGGTGCGCCGCGCCTCCAATGATCGCTGCACCAAGGCCCGGCGAGTCTGCCCGATTGATGTGTCCGATTCGTCCCATTGCAGTCGGCTGGCCTGAAGAGTGGCCACGTCGCAGGGGTCGGGCAGCACGGCATCGCCGGTCACCGCGTGGCCGAACTCGCGCGCGCGCCCCTCGCGCACCGCGTCGCGCAGGCTGCCGTCCCAGTTCGCAAAGTACAGGAACGCTGTGGAGGCGGCAAATTCGTCGCCCATGAACACCATGGGCGTGGCCGGAGTCAGCAGCGCCAGCAGAAGCGCCAGCTCCGCCCCCTCGGGGTTCGCCAGGTTCCCGAGCCGCTCGCCGAAGGCGCGGTTGCCGATCTGGTCGTGGTTGCCGATGAAGTTGACCATGCAGGACAGCGGCACCGGATCGCCGCCGGCCACGCTGGCCGCCTCGGGAAAGGCGAAGCCATGGGTCAACACCCGCGCCAGCAGCGCCAGCGGGTGGCGCGCGAACTTGGCATAGTAGCCCTGGGATTCGTCCGTCAGGGCCACATGCACTGCATGGTGAAAATCGTCGTTCCACTGGGCATCGTACAGGCCGGGCTCGGGCGAGGAGGACAGGCGCGCGGGCTGGTTCTTCTCGTTCTCCAGCACCAGGTGCACCAGGCGTCCGCTGGCCGTGGCCAGCTCGCGCACGCGTGCGCTCAATTCCTGCAGGATGTCGGGCCGGCTGTCGTCGGCGATGGCGTGCACCGCGTCCAGGCGCAAGCCGTCCATGCCGAACTCCTCGATCCAGTACAGCGCGTTGTGCACGAAGAAGTCGCGCACCACGGCGCTGCCCTCCTGATCGAAGTTGATGGCAGCGCCCCAGGGGCTGGCATGGCTGCTCGAAAAGAACTGGGGCGCGTAGGCATGCAGGTAGTTGCCATCAGGCCCGAAATGGTTGTACACCACATCGAGGAAGACGCACATCCCAAGCGCATGCGCTCTGTCGACCAGGCGCTTGAGGTCTTGCGGGCTGCCATAGGCCGCATGTGGTGCGAAAGGCAGCACGCCGTCATAGCCCCAGCCCCATTGCCCGCCAAAGCTGGCCAGCGGCATCAGTTCGAGGGCCGTGAAACCCAGCGCCGCCAGCTCCGGCAGCTTGCGGATGGCGCCTTCATAGGTACCCAGCGGGGTGAAGCTGCCCACATGCAGCTCGTAGAAGACCAGTTCGTTCCAGGGTCGGCCGGCCCAGTCCGTCTTCCATTCATGGCTGACGGGATCGGTGACGACACTGGGCTCGTGCGGCCCCCAGGGATTGCTGCGCGAGGCCGGGTCGGGCACGGTGAGCTTGCCGTCGACGAGCCAGCGGTACGGGGTGCCCGCGCCAGCATCGGCAGCACTCGCCTGCCACCAGCCGCCGTCGGCCTGGTTGGCGGGCAGGGTGCGGGCCGCAGCATTGGGCGTTGGGCGGTACCACAGGGCTGCCTCATGCGCCGCGGGTGCCCACAGCGAGAACCTGGCACCGCCACCGGCCAGCAGCCGGGCGCCGAAGGGCATGGTATGCGTGCGCCTCATGCGGTGGCAGCGGGGCTGGGTGCGAAGGGGGCCGTCAGTACCGCCATAGAACGTGCCAGCAAAGTGTGCTGCCCACCGGCCGCCACCGTTGGCGCACCGGCTTCCTCACCAATGGCCACCACGCGGGCATCCCGGGTGTCCAGGCGCAGCGTCCAGCTGCGGCCCGAGCCGTCCGCAGGCAGGGTGAAGATGGCATCGGCGTCGCTGGCG
Source organism: Acidovorax sp. A1169 (assembly GCF_030704685.1). Lineage (GTDB taxonomy): Bacteria > Pseudomonadota > Gammaproteobacteria > Burkholderiales > Burkholderiaceae_C > Acidovorax. Next base: position 28,735 of record NZ_JAUZDX010000015.1, on the reverse strand, counting down.
TTGAACAGCAGCATCACGGACAGCTCCTCCTCGGCCACGCTTTCCATGACCGCGCCCACGCAGCGCACGGCAGGGTCGTCCCATTCCTCCGGTGTCATGTCCAAGCCCCACACGCTGTGCCAGGCCACGGTGACGAGTTGCGGCAGGCCCGCCTCGTCGACGGGCCATGTGTGGGGCCGAACCACGGGCAGCGCCCGGCGCAAGGCCGCCAGCGCCTGGGTGAAGGACTGCAGTTCGCCGTGCCGGTCCGCGCGTTCCCAGTCGTACCACGACAGGGCACTGTCCTGGCAGTAGCCGTTGTTGTTGCCCTGCTGGGTGCGCCCCAGCTCGTCGCCACCCAGCAGCAGCGGCGTGCCGTGGGACATGAACAGGGTGGCCAGGAAGTTGCGCACCTGCCGCTCGCGCAGCGCGAGCACGTCGGCATCGTCGGTATCCCCTTCGGCCCCGCAGTTCCAGCTGCGGTTGTGCGATTCTCCGTCCTGGCCGCCTTCGCCGTTGGCCTCGTTGTGCTTTTCGTTGTAGCTCACCAGGTCGGCCAGGGTGAAGCCGTCGTGCACGGTGACCATGTTCACGCTGGCCGTGGGCCGGCGCCGGCGTGGCTGGTACATGTCGGCCGAGCCGCACAGGCAGGCCGCAAAGGCCGGCAGGCTGCCATCGGCATTGGCCCAGTAGTCGCGCACGGCATCGCGGTAACGGCCGTTCCACTCCATCCAGCCGGCGGGAAAGCCGCCCAGCTGATAGCCATAAGGCCCCAGATCCCAGGGCTCGGCGATGAGCTTGGTGCGCGAGAGCACCGGGTCCTGCGCCAGCGCTGCGAAGAACGGTGCGCGCAGGGTGTAGGAACCGTCCGCATCGCGTCCCAACGCCGATGCCAGGTCGAAGCGAAAGCCATCCACATGCATCTCCTGCACCCAGTAGCGCAGGCTGTCCATCACCAGTTGCAGGGCGGGCGGGCTGCTGGTGTCCACCGTGTTGCCGGTGCCGGTGAAGTCCATGCACATGCGCCGTTCTTCGGTCTGGCGGTAATAGGCCGCGTGGTCTATGCCCTTGAGACTGAGCGTGGGCCCCAGGTGGTTGCCTTCGCCGGTGTGGTTGTAGACCACGTCAAGGATCACCTCCAGGCCTGCCGCGTGCAGTGCCTTGACCATGGCCTTGAATTCATCGACCCCGCCGTCGGCGCCCGCGCGCGCCGCATAGCGCGGCTCGGGCGCGAAGAAGGCCACCGTGTTGTAGCCCCAGTAATTGGCCAGTTGCATCTCCACCAGGCGGTGGTCGTCGATGAAGGCCTGCACGGGCAGCAGCTCGATGCTGGTCACGCCCAGTTGCTTGAAGTGTGCGATGGCAGCCGGCGATGCCAGGCCCGCATAGGTACCCCGCAGGTTTTCCGGCACGCCAGGATGGGTCTGCGTGAACCCCTTGGCGTGGACCTCGTAGAACACCGTGTCGCGCGCCGGTACACGCGGCGGCCGGTCGTCGCCCCAGTCGAAGCGCGAGCGCACGACGCGGGATTTGGGTGCCGTGCGGCCATTGTCCCGGGTGCTGGGCACCAGGTCTTCATCGGGCTGAGCGAGTTCGTAGCCAAACTGGTCCGCCGCGCCGCGCACGGGCCTGTCCAGCGCCTTGGAGAACGGGTCCATCAGCAGCTTGGCACTGTTGCAGCGCTGGCCGGCCTCGGGTTCATAAGGCCCGTGCACGCGCAGGCCGTACTTCTGGCCTGCCTTGACGCCCGCCACATGGCCATGCCACACGTCGTCGGTCAGGCAGGGCAGGGCGATGCGCTCCATCTCCCGATCGTTTTCTGAAAACAGGCAGATCTCCACGCGGGTCGCCACGGAGGAATAGACGGCGAAGTTGACGCCCAGCCGATCCACCGTCGCCCCCAGGGGCCAGTGTCGGCCGGGGCCGACTTGCCTCACAGGGCGCACCCGCTTGAAGTGGTTCGTGGGAAGGGGGCCTGCGGCATGCACCTCGGGCTTCATGCAGCGGCTCTGAAGTCGTTGCCCAGGGCGGCTGGCACAGGTTGGCGCACCCGGTCCACCTTGAGCGTATTGCTCACGAACGCACTGCGCGTTGGAAAGAACTGCCGCGGCACGACCACGATGCCGCTTTCCGTGACGTGGAACCGGCGGCGGTCCTCCGCTTCGTCGAAGCCGATCCGCTCGCCTGGGGGAATATCGTTGTCCTGATCGATGATGGCGCGGCGCACGTGGGCACCTTGGCCGATACGCGAGCGTTCCATGACGATGCAGTGCTCCAGCGTCGCATCGCGTTCCACCAGCACCGAGCGGCGCAGCATGGCATGGTTGAGCGTTGCGCCATCGACGATGCTGCCCGAACCCACCACCGAGCGGTGTATCACGCCGTTCTCGATCTGGGCCGACTCGGCCTGGTCGGGGCTGGCGTAGATGGGCCACTCGCGGTTGGTCATGCGAAAGCGCGGTGTGGCGCCCAGAGTATCGAAATGCGCATCGAAATACGCATCGATGGTGCCCACGTCGCGCCAATACGCATGCTCTTCATAAGACGCGGTACCGGGGATCTCATTGGCGGTGAAGTCATAGGCCATCAGCCGATGAGATTGCAGCATGGTGGGCAGGATATCGCGGCCGAAGTCGCTGTGGCCTGTGGCGTGCGCCTTCTTCAGAGCGTCGAGCAGAACATCGGCATCGAACAGGTAGTTGCCCATGGATGCCAGCGCATGTGTGCTGCTGCCGGGCATGGGGCGCGTGTTCTTGGGCTTTTCCACGAAGTTGGCAATGCGATGGTGGGCGTCGATCTCCACGATGCCGAACTGGTTGCATTGCGACAGGGGCACCGGCAGTGTTGCTACGCTCACATGGGCTTTGCTGTCTCGGTGGAAGTCCACCATCTGGCGCACGTCCATGCGGTAGATGTGGTCAGCACCAAAGACCGCCACGATGTCGGGTTGGAAGGATTCGATCAGGTGGATGTTCTGGTACACCGAATCGGCCGTGCCCTGGAACCACTCGGGGCCGTTGCGCATCTGCGGCGGCACCACCGTCACGAAGTGCTGGGGGATGAAGCGCGTCATGGTCCAAGAGCTGCGGATGTGCTCGATCAGGGACTGCGACTTGTACTGCACCAGCAGGTAGATCGAATAGATCTCCGAGTTGACCAAATTGGACAGCACGAAGTCCACGATGCGGTGCTTGCCATTGAAGGGCACTGCAGGTTTGCAGCGCTCGTCCGTCAGGGGGTGCAGGCGGGAGCCTTCGCCCCCTGCCATCACGATCGCCAACACATTTCGGGTACGCGACATAGCATCAGCTCCAGTGAAGAATCAAGCCCTTGTGGGGCGGTTGGAAAGAAGAACGGTCGAAAGAGGGGGCACGGTCAGGTGCACGTGGGCCGGTTGGCCTTCGAGCGGCGTGGGCGTTGCATCCACTCCGCCAAAGTTGCCCATGCCGCTGCCGCCGTACGCTTCGGCATCGCTGTTGAGCAACTCATGCCAGTGCCCGGCCACCGGCACGCCAACCCGCAGTGCGGCGACAGGCTGCGGCGTCAGGTTGTGCACGGCCAGTACGATGTCGTCGCCAGCGCGGCGGATGAAGGCCAGCACGGTGGTCTGGTGCGGTGCCATGGGCGCCCAGGCAAAGCCTTCGGCATCGAAATCGTGCGCGTGCAGGGCAGGGCGCTCGCGGTAGGTGCGGTTGAGGTCGGCCACCCAGCGCGCCATGCCGCTGTGGCGGGCCTTGGCCCACAGGTGCCAGTCCAGCGTGCGCTCGTGGTGCCATTCGTCGATCTGGCCGAACTCACCGCCCATGAAGAGCAGCTTCTTGCCCGGGTGCGACCACATCATTCCGTAGAGCGTGCGCAGGCCGGCAAAGCGCTGCCACTGGTCGCCCGGCTGGCGAGACAGCAGACTGCGCTTGCCGTACACCACTTCATCGTGGGAGAGCGCCAGCACAAAGTTCTCGTCGAAGGCATAGACCATGGAGAAGCGGATATCGCCCTCGTGCCAGTGCCGGTGCGCATGGTCACGCTGCATGTAGCGAAGCGTGTCGTTCATCCAGCCCATGTTCCACTTCATGCCGAAGCCCAGGCCGTTGGTATCGACGGGGCGCGACACCCCGGCCCAGGCAGTGGACTCCTCGGCGATCACGTGCACGTCGGGGAACTCGGCGTAGACGGCGCAGTTCAGGTCCTGCAGAAAGCGCACGGCTTCCCAGTTCTGGTGCCCGCCATCGGCGTTGGGCACCCATTCGCCGGGCTTGCGCGAAAAATCCAGGTAGAGCATGGATGACACCGCATCCACGCGGATGCCATCGAAGTGGTACTTGCCCAGCCAGAACAAGGCGTTGCTGATGAGGAAGTCGCGCACCTCATAGCGGCCGTAGTTGAAGATCAGGCTGTTCCACTCGGGGTGGAAACCCTTGCGCAGGTCTTCGTGCTCGTAGAGCGCGGTGCCGTCGAAGCGTGCCAAGCCGTGCGCATCCGACGGGAAGTGCGAAACCACCCAGTCGAGCAGCACGCCTATACCGTGCTGGTGGAGGGTGTCCACCAGCACCATCAGGTCCTGCGGGTTGCCATAGCGGGCCGTGGGGGCGAAGTACCCAGTGGTCTGGTAGCCCCACGATCCATAGAAGGGATGCTCCGTCACCGGCATCAGCTCCACATGCGTGAAGCCCAGGGCGTTGCAATGGGCTGCCAGGCGCTGGGCGATGTCGCGGTAGTTGAGGAAGCGCCCGTCTTCCTGGCGCTGCCAGGAGCCCAGGTGCACCTCGTAGACGGACATCGGGGCGTCCAGCGCCTGCCGCTCGCCGCGAGCGGCCATCCAGGCGCGGTCGTTCCATTCATAGTCCAGGTTCCAGATCCGGGAGGCCGTGCCGGGAGGGTGCTCCTGCCGGGTGGCATAGGGGTCGGCCTTTTCTGCCCACTGGCCATGCGAATCCTGGATGCGGTACTTGTACAGGTCACCATGGCCGGCGCCATCCACGCGCGCGCTCCAGCGGCCCGAGCCGTCCTGTGCGCGCTGCATCGCCAGGGGCGCCCAGTTGCTGAAACTACCGATGACTTCGACCTGGCGGGCATTGGGCGCCCATACCGTGAAGGTGGTGCCTGTGGAATCCACATGGGCGCCCAGCACTTCGTAGTGGTGAAAGTGGGACGACGCGGCCGCCGAAGTGGCTGCGAAGGGAGTCGATTGCGCTGCGTCGTTCATGATGGAGGGGTTGTTGACCTCCATGTTCTGCTGCACTGCAATATGCGACCGCAAGACCGGTGCGCATGCGCTGGTAGGTATTTACCTACACGGTATTCGTGCAGAGGCGTTGCAAAAGGCGAGAGCCCTGATTTGCGGTAAAAAGTGCGCAGGAAAGGAAGCGGCTCGTATGCGCAGCCGATGTCGGGGACAGACGCTTCTTCAAGCGCCTATTGGCACCGGCACACACGAAGTTCACTGCGAGCCAGGTCGCAGCTGAATCGGAGCCGTACCCAGGTTTCCCGGGAAATTGCCAGGACCACCAAACGCCTCAGGACAACGCAGCCCAGGCGGACGACACTTCGGGGCTTCGCTGTCGGATGACCTGTTTGGCGACTTCGGCGAGCAGCGAGGCCCTGCCCAGACCGGTGATGGCGACCACGCGGGCGGGGGGGCTGCCGCGCTCCTGCGTGAACTGCACTTCCACCATGCCGGCGGCCTCAAGCACCCGAAGCTTGTCCACGCCTGCCTCATCGTTCACGTCGAACGGAAGCATCTCGACAGCGATCACTTTCAGGTACTCCATCGGCATAGAACCCCCGCATGGTTGGAGACAACGCATTCTGAACCGCAGTCAACGGGAGTCGGGCAACCATTCGCAACAGCCCTGGAGCGTGAGGGGTTTCGGTGCAGCGCAGCACAAAAAGGAAAGCCCGCGTTGAGCGGGCTTTCCGCTTGCAGTGATGCAAGTGGGGGGATGTCGACTGCGGTATCGACAAGCCAATGGTAAGCGGAAGCAGGGGCTCTGGCTGTAGGACGGCACCGCAAGGGGCGTGCGCTGATCACAGGGCCCAGGCTGGTGGCTTTTCCTGTGCGAGCAGCGCTGCGGCCAGGGCCGTATCGTCGCGATCACCCTGACTCTGGCGCATGAACGCCGGCAGAGCTGCCGCCATGCGCGCAAAAAACGTGTTCCGGCTGAAGGCCGTGCCCTCCAGGGCGCGCCCCGTTTCCTCCAGGACCCGCAAGGCGCCATTCCCTACGGCCTGCCGGGTGCGCAAGGCCAGGGTCATCGCCGCATCGCCAGGGTGGGCGTCGATCCAGGACGCGCTGTCGCGCAATACGGCCGCGGTACTGTTGACGACCACATCCACCCTGCCCAATGCTGCAGCGCGCATGGTATGCAGGGGATGGGTGGATGGGCATTGCTGCACCGCTGCATACAGCACCTGGGCCACCGCACGAATGCCACCGTGCCAACACGCAGCGATGCCGGCGCCTGCATGCCAGTAACCGCAGCGCCGCATGAAATCGCCTGGGGACCCGAGCATGATCGCGGGTGTGTTGTGGAAGGTCACATCAGCACTGCCGGTGTCCGCCATGCCCACGGCGTGCCAGTCATTTGTCTGGATTGTGACGCTGGGATCATCGAGCTCCACCGCAATGAGTTGCGGTTGCTGCCCGGGAAGCCACGCCGTAAGCAGCGCATGGCTGGCACCCAGGGCGCCAGCACACGAGGCCTTTGAGCCCGACAGCACGATGCCTGCAGCGCCCCGGTCTATGGCTTCGAGCCGCCGCCCTGGCGACTCGGCCGCCCACATGGCCCAGACCTCGCCGCGTGATCGGGGCTGACCGCCCAATTCACGCAGTATGGCCAGGGCGTCGGTATGGCTTTCGTACAGCCTGGCCAGCGACAGGTCGTGGCCGGCCACCAGGCTCAGCGCCTGCCAGCGCTCCAGCGTGCGGCCCGCGCCGGGCTGGGGCAGATCGGCCAATCCGTTGTCCACCAAGTGGCGCAACTGCCGGATCACCGGGGCAGAACCCATCGACGCCAGCGCGCCAGGCAAGGCCTGGGCGGTGCTGAAAAGGTTTTGCGAATCGGTCATCATGGCGGCACCTCTTGGCCAAAGGGGCCTGGCTGCGGGCAGCCGCAGTGGCAGGGATGACTGATCGTACGGATCGACCGGTTGCAGCCTTGTAGGAGGATGCAGATACGGCGCATAGGCGCCGGGAGCAATCGTTATGTGTCTGAATCAGTCGACCACCACCCCGGCATCGCGGATGACCTTGGCCCATTTCGTGGTCTCGCTGGCAATGAAGGCATCGCACTCCTGCGGGGTGGAGCCCTCGGCAAACGTGCCCATGCTCTGCTCCAGGCGGCGCGCCACCTCCGGGCTGCGGATGATGCGCGCGACCTCCGTGGACATGCGCTGCACGATCTCGCGCGGCACGCCGGCCGGCGCCAGCATGGCAGCCCAGGTGCTGCCGACGATGGCGGGATAGCCCTGCTCCGCGAAGGTGGGCACGTCCGGCAGCGCCGGCACGCGCTTGTCGCTGGCCACGCCGATCAGGCGGATCTTGCCGGCCTTGGCGGGCTGGATCAGGTTGGGCGGCGGGTCCAGGAACAGCGGGACCTGCCCGCCCATGAGGTCGGCCAGCGCAGGCGAGGCACCCTTGTACGGCACGTGCACCATATCGACCTTGGTGACCAGGCGCATGAGTTCGGAGGTCAGGTGGGCGGCCGAACCAGCGCCCGACGAGGCGAAGCTCAGCTTGCCAGGGTTGGCACGCCCATAGGCCACGAGTTCCGCCATGGTCTTGAACGGGGCATTCGTGGCGACGGCGGCCACCAGCGGCGAAATCCCCATCAGGGACACGCCCACCAGGTCTTTCTTCGGGTCGTAGGGCAGCTTGGGGTACAGCGTGGTGTTGGCCGCATAGGCGGCAATCACCACGGCAAAGGTATGCCCGTCGGGTGCGGCTTTGGCCACCGCATCCACGCCGATGATGCTGTTGGCACCCGGCTTGTTGTCGATGATGACCGGTTGCCCCAGCTGCTGCTGCAGCCCGACCTGCAGCAGGCGCGCCATCTGGTCGGTGAAGCCACCCGCCGTGTAGGGCACGACGATGCGTATCGGCTTGCTGGGCCACGCTGTGTTGGCCCAGGCGGGTGCCGCAGCGGCGGCGATGCCGGCCGTGGCGGTTGCCAGCAGACGGCGGCGGTTGAGGGGTTGGTTGTTGTGCATGCTTGTCTCCTGAAATGGTGAAATGTCGCTTCCGGTTGCGCTTTACAGCGCCTTGACCAGCTCCGGCACAGCGGTAAACAGATCCGCCTCCAGCCCATAGTCCGCCACACTGAAGATCGGCGCCTCCGCATCCTTGTTGATCGCCACGATCACCTTGGAGTCCTTCATCCCCGCCAGATGCTGGATGGCCCCCGAGATCCCGGCTGCGATGTACAGCTGCGGCGCCACGATCTTGCCCGTCTGGCCCACTTGCCAGTCGTTGGGGGCATAGCCGGCATCCACCGCAGCGCGGCTGGCGCCCAGGGCAGCGCCGAGCTTGTCGGCCAGCGGGGTCATCACTTCGTCGAACTTTTCCTTGCTGCCGAGGGCCCGGCCACCGGAGACGATGATCTTGGCGGCGGTCAGCTCGGGGCGGTCGCTCTTGGCGATCTCGCTGCCCACGAAGGTGCTCTTGCCAGTATCCGCCGTAGCGGCGGAGGCTTCGGTGGCGGCACTGCCACCGGTGGCGGCTGCCGGATCGAACCCCGTGGTGCGCACGGTGATGACCTTGGTGGCGTCGCTGCTCTGCACGGTGGCAATGGCGTTGCCGGCGTAGATCGGGCGCTCGAAGGTGTCGGGGGAGATCACCTTGGTGATGTCGCTGATCTGCGCGACATCGAGCTTGGCAGCCACGCGGGGGGCCACGTTCTTGCCGCTGGCGGTCGCGGGGAACAGGATGTGGCTGTAGTTGGCGGCGATGGCCAGCACCTGGGCGGCCACGTTCTCGGCCAGGCCGTGTTCCAGTCCGGGGGCATCGGCGTGGATGACCTTGGCGACGCCGGCGATCTGGCCGGCAGCCGTCGCCGCAGCACCGGCATTGTGGCCGGCGATCAGCACGTGCACATCGCCACCGCAGGCGATGGCGGCGGTCACGGTGTTGAAGGTCGCGCCCTTGACGATCGCGTTGTCGTGTTCAGCAATAACGAGTACCGACATTCAGATCACCTTCGCTTCGTTCTTGAGTTTCTCGACCAAGGCGGCCACGTCGGCCACCTTGACGCCGGCGCCGCGCTTGGCGGGCTCGGTGACCTTGAGGGTCTTCAGGCGGGGGGTGACGTCCACACCCAGGTCTTCGGGCTTGACGATGTCGAGCTGCTTCTTCTTGGCCTTCATGATGTTGGGCAAGGTGACGTAGCGCGGCTCGTTCAGGCGCAGGTCGGTGGTGATGACTGCGGGCAGGGTCAAGGCCAGGGTTTCCAGGCCGCCGTCGACTTCGCGGGTCACGCTGACCTTGTCGGCAGACAGTTCCACCTTGCTGGCGAAGGTGGCCTGGGGCAGGTCGGCCAGGGCGGCGAGCATCTGGCCGGTCTGGTTGGCGTCGTCGTCGATGGCCTGTTTGCCCAGGATCACGAGGCCTGGTTGTTCCTTGTCGACCAGGGCTTTGAGGATCTTGGCCACGGCCAGGGGTTGGAGTTCGACGTCGGTTTCCACCAGGATGGCGCGGTCGGCGCCAATCGCCATGGCGGTGCGCAGGGTTTCCTGGCACTGGGCCACGCCGCAGGAGACGGCGATGACTTCGGTCACCAGGCCTTTTTCTTTCAGGCGCACGGCCTCTTCGACGGCGATTTCGTCAAAGGGGTTCATGCTCATCTTCACGTTGGCGATGTCCACACCCGTTTGGTCCGACTTGACTCGGACTTTGACGTTGTAGTCGACCACGCGCTTGACGGCGACGATTGCTTTCATGGAATTCTTTCTGGGGTGGGTGGAAGGCTCAGCGGGCGAGGCCCGCCAGGCGTTCGTGGATCAGGGCATGGGCCTCGGCCATGGTCCGGTCGATCAGCTGCTGCACCGTCGGTACGTCGTGGATCAGGCCGGCGACCATGCCGCAGGACCAGGCGCCCGCGTCCATCTCGCCGCTTTGCATGATGCGCGGGTAGACGCCTGCGACTTCGGGCAGGATGTCCTCGAAGGTGATCGCCGCGCCCAGCTCGCGCTCTTTTTGCAACAGCCGTTCCACGGCGGCGTTGCTCAGCACCCGCTCGGTGTTGCGCAGCGGGCGCATGACCAGGCGCGTATCGAGCTCGCTGGCCGCGACGATGGCGCGCTTGACGTTCTCGTGCACCGGCGCCTCTTGCGTGGCGATGAAGCGCGTGCCCATGTTCATGCCCTCGGCGCCCAGCGCCAGCGCGGCCACGAGCGAGCGGCCATCGGCCATGCCGCCCGACGCGACGAAGGGGATGGTCAGTTCTTCGGCAGCCCGCGGCAGCAGGATGAAGTTGGGCACATCGTCCTCGCCGGGGTGGCCGCCGCACTCGAAGCCGTCCACGCTGATCGCATCGCAGCCGATGGCCTGGGCCTTGAGCGCATGGCGCACCGAGGTGCATTTGTGGATGACCTTGATGCCGGCCTCCTTGAGCGCAGGCAGCCATTTCTGCGGGTTGTTGCCCGCAGTTTCGACCACCTTCACGCCGCCGTCGATGATGGCCTTCACGTAGCCCGGGTAGTCGGGCGGGTTGACCGAGGGCAAAAAGGTGAGGTTCACGCCAAAAGGCTTGTCGGTCATGGCGCGGCAGCGCGCGATCTCGCGGGCCAGCAGCTCGGGCGTGCGCTGCGTCAGCCCCGTGACCATGCCCAGGCCGCCCGCGTTGGAGACCGCCGACGCCAGCTCGGCCAGGCCCACATGGTGCATGCCGCCCTGGATGATCGGGTGCTGGATGCCGAAGAGTTCGGTGATGCGTGTCTTCATGGCCGGGTCACTCCGAAGCGATGGACTTGTCGCGGATCAGTTGGCCCCACTTGGCATAGTCCTGCTGCAGGTGCTGGCCCATCTGCGCCGGGTCCTGGAAGCGGGCGATGGCCCCCGCATTGAGCAGCTTCTCCTGGGTTTCCTTCTCGGCCAGGATCTGCCGGATCTCGCTGGCCAGGCGCTCCACCACGGCCTTCGGTGTGCCCGAAGGCGCGAGCAGACCGCCCCAGGACACCGCCTCATAACCCTTGAAACCCTGCTCGGCGATGGTCGGCACATCGGGCAGCATGGCTACGCGCTGGGGCGAACCCACGGCGATCGCGCGCAGCTTGCCGGCCTTGATGTGGGGCAGGGCGGCCACCAGGTCGGCATACATCACTGGTACCTGGCCGCCGATGGTGTCGGTGATGGCCGGCACGCCGCCCTTGTAGGGCACATGCTGCATGTCAAAGCCGCCCATTTGCTTGAGCAGTTCCATGCTCAGGTGGCCAAAGCTGCCCGCGCCGGAGCTGGTGTAGTTGAGCGGGGTCTTCTGCGCCTTGGCGTTGGCGATGAGCTTGCGCAGGTCGGTCACTTCCGGCAGCTGGGTGGGGTTGACCACCACGACAATGGGCAGGTCGTACACCGTGGCCACGGGGGCGAAGTCCTTCACCGTGTCGTAGCCCGCCTTCTTGTACAGGTGGGGCGCCAGCAGGGTGGGGGTGGCCAGCATCATCAGCGTGTAGCCATCGGGCTCGGCCTTCATCACCTGCAGCGCAGCGATCGAGCCCGAGGCGCCGGGGAGGTTTTCCACCACCACGGCCTGCTTGAGGCGCTCGGCCAGCTTCTGCCCGACGATGCGCGAGGCCGTGTCGGTGGGGCCGCCAGCCGGGAAGGGCACGATCAGCTTGATGAGGCTGGCGGGCCAGGCGTCCTTGGCGCTCTGGGCCAGGCTGGTGCCCAACAGGCCCGTGCTGCCCAGTGCGGCCAGGCTTTGCAGGGCGGTGCGGCGGTTGAAATGCGTTGTCATGGTGTCGTCTCCGGGGTCTGTGATTTCAGTAGGCAAAGGTTCAGGCTGTCGGCGGAGCCTCGGGCAAGGTCAGCACGCCGCGCTGCTGCAACTGCTGCAATTGCTCGTCGTTCAGGGAAAGCAGCCGATGCAGCACCTCGCGCGTGCCTTCGCCCAGCGTGGGCGGGGCGTTGCGCACGGGCAGGCGCTGCCCGTCCAGGCGGTAGGGCGGTGCGAACACCGGCGTGGTGCCGGTCACGGGGTGGGGCATGTCCTGCACCAGGCCGCTCGCGCGCGTGCGCTCGCTGGTCAGGGCCTCGTGCAGGCCTGCGACCCTGCCGCAGGGGATGCCGGCCGCCGTCATGCGCTCGATCAGCACGTCGCGCTGGAGCGAGCGGATCATGGCGTTGAGCAGCGGCACCAGTGCCGGCCGGTTCCTGGCGCGCTCCACGTTGGTCGCAAAGCGCGGGTCCTCGACGATGTCCGGCCGCCCGATGACCTGGCGGCAGAACTTGTCGAACTGCGCGTTGTTGCCCACCGCGATGATCAGCGGGCCGTCCGCCGCCTCGAACATGCCGTAGGGCACGATGGACGGGTGGGCATTGCCGTAGCGCGCGGGGTCCCGGCCCAGCTGCAGCGCATCGAGCCCGTAGTAGCCCGTGACCATGATGCCGCAGTCGTACAGCGCCATCTCGATGAGCCGACCCTTGCCTGTGCGCTCGCGGCGGAACAGGGCCGCCAGCACGGCCTGGGCCGCATGCATGCCGGTCACCAGGTCCACCACCGCCACGCCGAACTTCAGGGGCGGCTGCTCGGCTTCGCCGTTGAGCGCCATGAGGCCGGCCTCGCCCTGGATCACCAGGTCGTAGCCGGGGCGTTTGGCCTCGGGGCCGCTCGCGTCGTAGCCGGCCACGGCGCAGTAAATGAGGTCGGGGCGGATGGCCTTGAGCTGCTCGTAGCCCAGGCCCAGCTTCTCGGCGCCGCCGGTCTTGAAGTTGTGGATCACCACGTCGCACTGCGGCAGCAGGTCGTGGATGATCTGCAGGCCCTCGGGGCTTTGCAGGTCCAGCGTGATAGACCGCTTGTTGCGGTTCATGCTGTTGTAGTAGGTGGTCTCGGTCTTGCCGATGCGCATGCCCCAGTCGCGCGTGTCGTCGCCGCGGCCCGGGTGCTCGACCTTGATGACCTCGGCGCCGAAGTCGGCCAGCACCTGGCCGCACAGCGGCCCGGCGAACACGCGCGACAGGTCCAGCACGCGCACCCCTTCGAGGGGCAGGTCGATTTCCTGGGACGGTTGTTGGTTGGTCATGGTTCAGTCTCCTTTTGGTGTCCCGGAAAATTCAGGCCTGATAAAACGACGTCAGCTGTGCTGGCCCAGCGCCATGTATCGCGCCAGGTGGTGGTCTTCGTCGCCGAGCTGATGGTCGATCATCACGAGCCGCTTGGCATAGTGCGACAGCGGCAGCTCCCAGGTCATGCCGATGCCGCCATGCATCTGGATGCTCTCTTCAGACACCAGGGTGCCGATGCGGCCGATGGTGAACTTGGCGGCCGACAGCGCGCGCTCGCGCACCACGCGCTCGCCGTCCATGGCCGCAGCGGCGTTGATGACGGCCGAGCGCGCCTGTTCCACCTCCAGCAGCAGGTCGGCCATGCGGTGCTGCAGCGCCTGGAAGCTGCCGATCGGCACGCCGAACTGTTTGCGCGTCTGCAGGTATTCAAGCGTGTCCTTCTTGGCCACTTCCATCGCGCCCAGCGCTTCGGCGCACAGTGCAAGCACGCCCCAGCCCACGGCCAGCTCCAGCGTGGCAAAGCCCTGGCCTTCGGCGCCCAGCAGCGCGTCGGAACCCAGTTGCACCTGGTCGAAGCTGAAGTCTGCGGCGCCCCCGCCGTCGATGCGGCCGTAGCTGCGGCGCACCACGCCCGGCACATCGGCGGACACGAGGAACAGCGAAATGCCGTCCTCGCTGTCCACCGCGCCTGCGGTGCGGGCCGATACCAGCAGCAGTTGCGCCTCTCCACCCTGCAGCACCACGGCCTTGGCGCCCGAAAGTGCCCAACCCTTGTCGTTGCGCACCGCCTGCGTGGCCACGCGCGCCAGCTCGTAGTGGCTGCCCGGTTCGTCATGCGCCAGCGCGGCCACGGTGCTGCCGTCGATCAGGCTGGCGATGCGCTCCTTCTGCGCGGGCGTGCCAGCCGTCGCCAGGGCGCGCCCGACCATTAGGGCCCCGAGAAAGGGCTCCACCACCAGGCCACGGCCCAGGGCCTCGAAGACCACGGCGATATCGAAGCCGGCACCGCCAAAGCCCCCATCGGCCTCGGGGAAGAGCGCGCCGATGGCGCCCAGCTCGGCAAACTGGCCCCAGAGGGCCGGCGACATGCCGGTGCTGCCATAGGCAATGGCGTTGCGGGTCTCCATGGGGCACTGCCCGGCCACGAAGCGGTCCAGCGTGTCCGCCAGCATGCGGCGGTCTTCGGTGTGTTCAAAGTTCATCGCATCAGCCTCACAGGCCCAGGATCATCTTGGAGATGATGTTCTTCTGGATTTCATTGGAGCCGCCGAAGATCGACAGCTTGCGGTAGTTGAAGTAGTTCGCCGCCACCGTGGCCGCCTCGGCGGGGCCTGCGGATGCGTCGGCCACATCCTGGTACTGCGCCTCCTCGATGTAGGGCAGGGCATGGGGGCCCATGGCGCGGCGGATCAGCGACAGGATTTCCTGGCGGATCTCGGTGCCACGGATCTTGAGCATGGAGCTCTCGGCCCCGGGCACGCCGCCACCGGCCACGGCGGCGATCACGCGCAGGTTGGTGGTCTTCATGTTCTCCAGGTCGATCTCGACCTGGGCCATGCGCGCCGCGAACTGCGGGTCCTGGGCCAGCGGGCGGCCATTGCGCTGCACCTTGGCGGCGATGACCTTGAGCTTTTCGAGCGCGGCCACCGAGAAGCCCACGCCGGCGATGCCGGTGCGCTCATAGGTCAGCAGGTACTTGGCGTAGGTCCAGCCCTTGTTCTCTTCGCCCACCAGGTTCTCGGCCGGCACGCGCACGTCGGTGAAGAACACCTCGTTGACCTCGCTGTCGCCATCGAGCGTGCGGATGGGGCGCACCTCCACGCCCGGTGTGTCCATGTCCACCAGCAGAAAGCTGATCGCCGCCTGGGCCTTGGCCTCGCGGTCGGTGCGCACCAGGCAGAAGATCATGTTGGCGTGCTGGCCCTGGGTGGTCCAGGTCTTCTGGCCATTGACGATGTAGTGCTCGCCCTCTCCATCCGATCCGCGCACGGCCGTGGTCTTCACCGAGGCCAGGTCCGAGCCCGCGCCCGGTTCGGAATAGCCCTGGCACCACCAGTCGGCACCGCTCAGGATGCGCGGCAGCCAGTACTGCTTTTGCGCCTCGTTGCCGTATTTGATCAGCACCGGGCCCAGCATGTTGAGCCCGAACGGCACGATGCGCGGCCCGCCCTCGACGGCGCACTCGGTGTCGAAGATGAACTTCTGCACCGCGCCCCAGCCGGGGCCGCCGTACTGCGCGGGCCAGTGGTTGGCCAGCCAGCCGCGCGCGTTGAGGATAGCGTGCCATTCCTCCTGGTCGGCCTTGGTCAGGCGCTGCCCGGCCTTGACCTTGTGCGCCAGGGCGGCAGGCAGTTGGTCTTTCAGAAAGGCCTGCACTTCTGCGCGGAAGGCCTGCTCTTCAGGGGTGAATTGGAGATCCATGTCGTGCCTTGCTTCAGAATATTTCAAACAGGCCTGCCGCGCCCATGCCACCGGCGATGCACATGGTTACCACGCCCCATTTGGCCTTGCGGCGCCGGCCTTCGAGCAGGATGTGGCCGGCCAGGCGCGCGCCCGTCATGCCGAAAGGGTGGCCGATGGAGATGGCGCCGCCGTTGACGTTCAGCCGCTCCATGGGGATGCCCAGACGGCGCTGGCAGTAAAGGGCCTGCGATGCGAAGGCCTCGTTGAGCTCCCACAGACCGATGTCTTCGACCGAAAGACCGTGGCGCGCCAACAGCTTGGGCACCGCGAACACCGGGCCGATGCCCATTTCATCGGGTTCGCACCCGGCCACGGCCATGCCGCGAAACGCGCCCAGTGGCTGCAGGCCCAAACGCTCCGCTTCCTTGGCCTCCATCAGCACACAGGCCGACGAACCGTCAGACAGCTGCGAGGCATTGCCGGCCGTGACGAACTGGCCGGGGCCCTTGACGGGTTCGAGTGCCAGCAGGCCTTCGAGGGTGGTGCCCGGGCGATTGCAGGTGTCGCGCGTGGCCACCACCTCGCGGTAGGTGACTTCGCCCGTGTCCTTGTTCTTTTCGGCCATGCGCGTGGCGCACGGGATGATTTCATCGTCGAACAGGCCAGCCGCCTGCGCGGCCGCCGTGCGCTGCTGGCTTTGCAGCGAGAAGGCGTCCTGGTCCTCGCGCGAGATGCCGTAGCGCTGGGCCACGACGTCGGCGGTGTCGATCATGGCCATGTACAGCGCAGGCTTGTGCTCCACCAGCCAGGGGTCCATGTCGCTGGGCAGGTTGTTGCCCGGGCGCATGCCCGAGATGGTTTCCACACCGCCGGCAATCATGGCCGGCACGCCTTCAGCCACGATGCGGCCGGCTGCAATGGCGATGGACTGCAGGCCCGAGGCGCAAAAGCGCGTGACCGTGGTGCCCGCCACCGACAGGGGCAGCCCGGCGCGCAGCACGGTCTGGCGGCCCAGGTTGCGGCCCTGGAAGCCGTCGGGGTTGCCGCAGCCCAGGATGAAGTCCTCGAACATGGCGGGGTCCACACCCGCGCGCTCGACGGCCGCCGTGACGGAGAACGCGGCCAGCTGGGCGGCCGGCGTGGCATTGAATTCGCCGCGGTGCGACTTGGCCAGCGGGGTGCGGGCGGTGGAAACGATGACGGCTTCGCGCATGGTGGTTGTCTCCTGGTTCAAGCGGGTTGGTTCAGACTGTCGAAATTGCGGCCCTCGGCCACGAGCTGTTCGAGCAGGGCGGCGGGCTTCCAGAACAGCGGGTCGTCCTGGGCGAACTCGCGGATGTCGGCCAGCACCTGGGGCAGGCCCTGCATGTCCGCCCACTTCATGGGGCCGCCGCGAAAGCGCGGAAAGCCGTAGCCAGACAGGAAGGTCACGTCCACATCCAGCGGGCGCAGGGCGATGCCCTCGGCCACCACCTTGGCGCCTTCGTTGACCATGGCGGCCATGTAGCGGCGCATGATCTCGTCGGCGCTGAACGGGCGCGGCACCACGCCTTTTTTGGCGCGCTCGGCATCGACGATGGCCTGCACCTCAGGATCTGGCTGGCCCACGCGGGCGCCCTCGGGGTAGAGATAAAAGCCCCGGCCGGTCTTCTGGCCGAACCAGCCGCGCTCGCAGATACGGTCGGCAATCTCCACGTAGCGTGCCTTCTGGTCGCGCGTGGCGGCGCGGCGCTTGCGCGTGGCCCAGCCGATGTCACCACCGGCCAGGTCGGTCACCTGGAAGGGGCCCATGGGGTAGCCGAAGGCGCGCACGGCGGCATCAATCTCGTACGGGCTGGCACCGTCTTCCATGAGGTAGTCGGCCGCCTGCTTGTACACGGCCAGGATGCGGTTGCCGATGAAGCCGTCGCACACGCCGGCACGTACTGGCACCTTCTTGAGCCGTTTGGCCAGTTCGAAGGCGGTGGCCACCACGTCGGCGCTGACCTGGGCCGGCACCACGATCTCCAGCAGCTTCATGATGTTGGCGGGGCTGAAGAAGTGAAGGCCGATCACGTCCTGCGGGCGCGCGGTGGCCGCCGCGATGGCGTCGATGTCCAGGTAGGAGGTGTTGGTGGCCAGCACGGCGCCGCTCTTGCACACACGGTCGAGCTCGCGGAACACGGCCTTCTTGACCTCGATGTCCTCGAATACCGCTTCGATCACCAGGTCGGCGCCTGCGATGTCCTCGTAGCGGGTGCTGCCGGTGTAGCGCGCCATGGTGGCGGCCTTGGCCTCGGGGGCCATGTGGCCCTTGGCGACCAGGGCGTCGTAGACCTTTTCCACATGGGCTCGGCCGCGCGCGATCGATTCCGCGTCGCGCTCGATCATGGTCACGGGCAGGCCCGCGTCCAGCGCCGATACCGTGATGCCGGCGCCCATGGTGCCGCCGCCGATCACGGCAATGGAGGTGATGGGGCGCGGCGCGGCGGCCTTGGCCTCGGGCACCTTGGCGACTTCGCGCTCGGCAAAGAAGGCGTGGATCAAGCCGGCGCGCTGCGGGCTTTCCAGGCAGGCGAGGAACTGGGCGCGCTCGAACTGCATGCCTTGGTCAAAAGGCATGTCCAGCGCGGCCTGCACGCAGTCGATGATCTTCATGGGCGAGAACAGGCCGCGCGCGGCCTTGGCCGTCTCGGCCCGGAGGGCATCGAGTTCGGCCTGAGCGGCGGCCTTGTCGGCCAGGCGCCCTGCCTGGGCGCTGGTGGGGCGCACCGGCGCCTGGCGCGCCAGCAGTTCGCGCACGTAGGCCAGCCCGGCGGCAACGGGATCGTCGCCCTCAGCCACCACATCCACCAGGCCTGCCGCCAGGGCCGCCTGGGCACCCAGGTGCTTGCCGTTGAGCATGAGTTCGGTTGCGGCCTTCACGCCCATGAGGCGCGGCGCGCGTTGCGTGCCGCCGGATCCGGGCAGCAGCCCCAGCAACACTTCGGGCAGGCCCAGTTCGGCGCTGGGCAGCGCCAGACGGTAGTGTGCCGACAGGGCCACTTCCAGGCCCCCGCCCAGCGCCGCGCCGTGGATGGCTGCCACCACCGGCTTGCTGCAGGCCTCGATGGCCTGGCAGACCTCGGGCAGCGCCGGTGGCACGGGCGGTTTGCCGAACTCGCGGATGTCGGCCCCGGCGATGAAGGCCCGGCCATCCCCCACGATCAGCACCGCCTTGACCTCTGCATCGGCCTCGGCCTGGGCGATCGCCGCCAGCAGCCCCTGGCGAACCGCAGCGCCCAGGGCATTGACGGGCGGGTTGTAGATGCTGACGCGCTGCACGCCGTCATGCAAGCTTGAACGAACGACGGAAGCCGGAAATTGAAGGGTCACGCGCATGTCTCCATTGGGGGCTTGAATAGCAAACCGGGATTCTTGCGGTGACAATGATTTATAACAATCCCAGCTTGAATTGACAGACTGTCAAAATTTTTGAAACAATCGACCGATGGACTCCCATTCTTTGGCCTTGCTGGTCGAAATCATCGACAGCGGCAACCTGAGCCAGGCCGCGCGCAAGCTCAAGGTGTCCCGCGCCAATGTGAGCTACCACCTGACCCAGCTCGAAAAATCGGTGGGGGTGCAGCTGGTGCGGCGCACCACACGCCGGGTCGAGCCCACCGAGGTGGGGATGCGCCTTTACGAGCACGGCCGCAGCATCCAGAACGAGATGCTGGCCGCGCGCGAAACCATCGCCACCCTGGGGCAGGGGCTGCAGGGGCGGGTGGGCATCAGCGTGCCCAGTGGCTACGGGCAGATCGTGATGAGCGATTGGCTGATCGAGTTCAAGCGCCTGTACCCGGGCATCGTGCTCGACGTGCTGTTCGAGAACCGCGCCGACAACCTGCGCGACGAGGTGGACATCGCCATCCGCGTGATCCAGGAGCCGCCGCTGTCCCTGGTAGCGCGCAGCCTGGGCACGGTGCGCTACATCGCCTGCGCCTCGCGCGCCTTTGCACAGGAGCACGGCCTGCCGCAGACGCTGCTGGAGCTGCGCAGCGCGCCGCTGATCACCGCTGGCGTGACAGGGCGCCAGTTGCGCCTGAGTGCCTACCAAGGCGAAGAGCGGCAGGAGCTGTTGCTGGAGCCCACGCTGATCTCGGAGCATTTTCCGTTTCTGCGCCAGGGCATTCTCGCGGGCCTGGGCGTGGGCCTGGTGCCCGACTACGTGGTGAAGGACGCCATCGAATCTGGCGAGGTGCTAAGCACGCTGGACGATTACCGCCTGAGCATCTTCGGCACCCGCATGCACCTCTTGTACATGCCCAACCGCCACCAGACACGCGCCGTGCGCCTGTGCATCGAATTTTTGCTCGACAAGGCGCGTGCCGCGCAAGGGGAAGAGGGGGAGGGCGCATGAATACCACCAGGGCAACGCCGTTTTCGGGCTTCGACCTGCCCGGCTTCTGGGAAGACAGCGACTACGCGCGCAGGGAGTATGTGGAGCCACCGCCCACGCCAGAGACCATCGCCGCCGTCGAGGCGGAGTTGGGCTATAGGCTCCCGGCCAGCTACATCGCGCTCATGCAGTCGCAAAACGGCGGCATTCCCGTCCGGGGCTGCTTTCCCACCCCAACGCCGACCTCCTGGGCTGAAGACCATGTGGCGATCAGCGCCTTCAAGGGCATTGGCTTCGCACGGCAGTGGAGCCTGTGCGGCAGCCTGGGCAGCCGTTTCAAGATCGAAGAGTGGGACTACCCGGACATCGGCGTCTACTTCGGCGACTGCCCCTCTGCGGGCCACGACATGATCGCCCTCGACTACCGTGCCTGTGGGCCGTCCGGCGAGCCCGCAGTGGTGCATGTCGACCAGGAAAGCGACTACCGCATCACGCCGCTCGCACCGGATTTCGACACCTTCGTGCGCAGCCTCGTGCATGAGTCCAAGTACGAGGAAGACCCCGAGGACGTGAAGAAGGACGCGCTGGAGCACGTGCGCAACGCCCCTTTCATCACGCGGCTGCACAGGCTGTGCGAGCAGTGGCCCGATCCGCGCATGCCCGTGGCCATCCGCCGCCTGGCCGAGGCCATCGTGCAGGACAAAGGCTATTTCGCACTGCATGCGGACGCGAACTCGCACCTGTTGTACGCAGCGCAGTTTCTGCTGCTCAGCCACAGCCGGCCGGTGCGGTCGATGGAGGGGTTCCTGCAGTCCTACCCAGGCGTCATCGCGATGGTGGGCGGCGCGCATTTAGGTACCGGTGGCTGGGCACCGGGCTTCGTGGAGGACTGGTTCCAGGCGCGCGTGGGCACCGGCGAGCTGGTGCAGACCGAGGGGCAGTGGCACTTCAGTGCAGATTTCCGGGCTGCGCTGCTGCGGCAACTCGTCGATGCCCGCCAGGAGACCGCATGATAGGCCCCACGCGCACCACCCGGGCATTCGCCGCAATGCTGGCCAGCGTCTCCGTCCATTCTTGCGCCCAGGCCGAGCCAGTTGCTACCGTCCACGTCGCGGCCTGCGGGCTTGAATTTGATCTGCCGACCGGCTACAGGATCACGCGGCCCAAGCGCTCCGCAGATGGGCGCGATGGCCGCGCTTGTGCGTTCTACATCGTCAAGATCCGGCCCGAGCCTGCGCCGCGCGGCGAATGCAAGGGCAGGGAGGAGGGCGGCCAGCCACCCTACAAGGTGTGCGACTGGATGGTCGATACCGGCCCTGCGCCGCCCAGCGTTCAGGTGGCGCGTACAAGGTCTGGGGGCACTGCGCTGCTGGACTCGTTCACGCTTGCAGAGGATGGCCGCTGGATGGTGCCGAATGCACAGGCCGGCGACCAGCCCGCGACAGCCGCCGACTTTTGCGGCAAGCCTGCATGGAAGGGCGAAACCGTCGTGCGCATGTTCTGGGGGCGAACACGCACCAAGAACTACACCGAAATCTATGCCGGCTCGGGTGGCGCCGATGTCACGCTGGTGCCGCTCGCACCCGATCTCTTCGTGCAATTGCAAGACCCGCCCATCGACGCGGCCGGCGAATTTTCGGCATTCTGTTCCAGCTTGCGCCTGGGCGCACGCGCGCAGGATCTTCCGTAGCGCTGGTCGTCGCCCCCATCAACCCTGGGGGTCTTCTTCTTCCAGCAGCCGAGCAGCCTGGCTGGCGTCCGAGACCCGGAAATACCCCAGCAGGCTTGCCACGCTGCGATGGCCCGTCATGGCCATCGTGTCGGCCATGGGGACTTTCTGGGTGGCGGCCTCGGTCACGAAGCCGGAGCGAAGCGAGTGTGCTGAAAACCCATCGGGCAGCCCGGCCGCCCGGGCACGCTCCTGAACGATGTCCCGCACGGCGGCGGCCGACAGCGCCTCACCGAGCATGCCGCCTTTTCGCACCCGCCTGAAAATGGCCCCTTCGGTGATGCCCGTGGCCGCCAACCATGCCTGCAAAGCCTCGCCCGCCATCCCCTGGATGGGTTTGTGGTTCTCCGGCCGGTCTGAACCGGTCTGGTTGGTCTTGGAGTGGGCGAGGGTGTAGATGAACGAGGCAGAACCGCTTTGCCGCAGGTGCCTGATTTGCGCCGACGCGACCTCCGAGCGCCGCCGACCGCCGCTGGCGAAGGCAAACAGCAGCAGGGCGCGATCGCGCAGCCCTTTGAGGGTGGCGGCATCGCAGGTCGCCAGGATCGCCATCAGCGGATCCTTGGTCAGTGCATTCTTTTTCTGGGGCAAGGCTCCCCGCTTAGCGTAGGCACGGCGCGTCTTCGACAGCAGCTCACGCACCTGGGCATCCTGGCAGGGGTTCTTCATGTCCCGCACCTGGTGGGCCTTGGACAGCACCGACACGCGGTGCACCAGGGTGCTGAGCGCCATCGGCCCCAACTTGCCCTTGAAGCCCGCTTCGACAAGCACCGCATCGATGGCCTGCGGCAGCTCGTGGGCCAGCCCCTCGGCAGTCGTCCTTTGGGCATGGTCGACGATGAACTGAAGCACGGCGCTCGGCGGCAGTGGAAGCGTGATTGGCAGGCCATAGCGCACGTTGAACCAAGCAGCCCAGTAGCGCAGGGCCGATCGGTAGCTGGCCAGGGTGTTGGCAGACTCGCCTTCGCGCATCAGCTGATCGACCGCAAGCGCCGTCATATCCGAGAGCACGCCGGGCTCCAGCGCGGCATGCGTTTTGAGGGCTGGCAATCGCATGGGTGTCCCTTCAGGCTAAATTTTGCATTTATCGCACATATGATGTATTGTTTACTATTAATTTAGCAATTTACCCACGATAAGCTTCTATTATCGTGGGTAATTTCAGGAAGTGGAGTGGGGCGATGCAAGCGAAAAGTGTGAGGGGTCCGCGCGGCGTTCAGATGGATGAGGTGTGGGCCGCTGCGGACGCAGTTCTCGCCCTGGGGGAGCGCCCGACCATCGAGCGGGTGCGCCTGCAACTGGGCCGCGGCTCGCCGAATACGGTGGGGCCCATGAGGCGGGTGAGGTAATTCTTTGTCACCGGTTTGCTCGTCTCTCCCAGTGAGTTCACGGGCATCACATGTTCCTGTCAAATGAATTACCTGGATTTTTTGTGAGGTAAATGGTTGTACAAGCCGTGGGGGGCTTGCGGCGAACGCAGGGTAGGTGTATCACTGCAGCTTCATGGGAAAAGGACGGTTTCAGCCGTTGTTCTCGATGGACGCAAGTCAAGCCAACGCGATCAAAAGTCGCGCACCTTTCCGGCCGAGCCGGGCCCTCAGGTCCGCTCTTAGAGAGCGGGGCAAGTCCGTTGGGTCCATCACGTACTTCTACAGCTCCAAGAACAGCAAAGACATTCTTTTCAGCACTGAGCTTGAGTTCGCCTGCGGCGTGCTCCTTGAGGCAGATGAGGGCGTTAAAAGTTACGAAGTCGACGCTGGGCTTATCACACGCCAACTCGAAGAGCTCGGGTACGTCGGAGAGATGCCCGATGCCGTAGTTGCAAGGTGGGGATCAAGACGTCAGTTCTTGGAGATCCGTCGATCCAAATCTGCGCAGCCAATAAGTGCACGGTCCTCGCGTGAACAAAGGCGCGTCGCAGCTGATGCCGTTGGGGCAGATTGGGATACTTTCGATGACAGTTGCATGGAAGCGAAGGCCAGAATTTTTCATGACTGGATCCATGTTGCTGCAGTACTTGACCAGACTCGCCTTGAAGTGGAAGCACGATGGGACTTTCTGAGCAAGAAGCTTTGCCTCGCTTGCTCAAGACCCACCACCCTGGGTGGTCTGCAATCCCTCGGACTTGAATCGTGGGACGTAGTTTTCGCCGCGGTCTTCCGCCTCGTACAGCAAGCTGTGCTTTCGACCGATCTTGATATCAGTCCTCTTAGTCCGGCGACGAAGATCAGATTGCGGGGTGCTCTGCATGCCAAGTAGACAGATTGCGCCCGAGTTGTTGGACTTTAATTTATGGCCGACCGTGGTCACCGAAGGCTTTTCGCCCGAAGAGCTTTCTCGATACACGCGACTTGAACATGCGATCGAAGACGCATGCTGCGGAAAGACTTCTGCGGAGATATTTGCTGAGTACAAAGTCTCGCGAAGTCTTCTCGCCTACCATTTAGATAGGTGTACCACTTTTCATTCGGATGGCAGGCTCCTGGGGTTTCGCGCATTAGTGAAAGGCATGGGACGTAAGAATTATAAAGCCTCGGCTCAAGATCGGAAAGTTACGACCGAAGGGGCAGGATATGCAGGATCATTTCAGCAACTACTTTCTGAATTCAAGAAAACCAACTCTTGGTTGGAATCACAGCTGCAGGGTAACGGGTCGTCAAAGGCAACTCCTGCGGGCATCAATGTGGCGGTGCTACATCAGGAATTTATATCAAGATTAAGAAAGGAGGGTTGCTCAACAGATCGCTATCCTTTTCAAACACGCAGGCATGGGTATGAAGCACTGGTGGCTTACGTCCGAAAGAAAATACAGGATGGAAATCCTGCTCTAGCCAATTTGAAATATGGTGAGACAGCAAATCAGGCCACAGGAAGAAACTCCATAAGCGTAGCGTTGACCCGGCCTTTACATTGTTTGGCAAAAGTGGCGTACGATGAGTACCAGCTTCCAGCTATCGGAACCATGGTCATAGTTGTCGACGGAACTGATGTTGAAGTACCTCTAAGTCGCGCGTACTTCTGCCCCATAGTTGATTACAAAAGCGAGGCAGTGCTAGGTTACTCCTGGTCTATTTCAGAAAGATTCAAATCAGCCAATTTACTGGAGGCGTTTGAATGCGCAATAAACCCTCCGCAGCAGAAAATTCACCCTGCATTTGAAAGTATTAAATCACTTGAAGGTGAAGGTCTTCCTGCATCTGTAGTTCCAGAAGCGAAAGGTCGTCGCATCGCAATACTCTGTCTTGACAACCATCTCACACACATTTCAAATTCAGTTGTTGTCGGACTAAGAAGGAAAACCGGAGTTATTATTACCTATGGCAAAGTTCACAGCTGGATTGAGCGAAATGTCGTAGAAAGGCTTTTCTCAGAGCTTCAACAGAATCTGAGAAGAATTGCATCGACTACAGGTAGCGGCCCCACTGACCCAAACGTTCGGGATCCGGTTGGGAAATCCATTAGAGACAGAATTCGAATGGCTGATTTGATTGCAGTAATGGAAAAACTGGTCTCTCGGCACAACGCTCGGAGAAGGAGGGCACTTTTTAACGCTACTCCCAATGAGCTTATTGCTGCAGATTGGGCTAAGAACTCCAGGTTGCAGATAGTACCTCTATACAAGGAGAGTTTCATGTCTAATCCGAGCTTGGCCGCTGAGTCAGAATGGGTGACTGTAAGGGGGGACCGCTCGACACATAGAACACCCTATATTCAGCTGGACAATGTGGCCTATACCAATGACATTTTGAGGCAAAGTTGGGCTCTGATTGGTACAAAGCTCAACGTCCAGATTCGCGGTGACTATCGCACCGTTCGCGCATTTCGTGAAGACGGCACCGAATTCGGAGTCTTGAGCGTGAGTGGGGGATGGGCAGTTCGCCCTCACACGCGTGAAACACGAAAAGAAATTAATCGATTGTATAGCGCGGGACTTTTTGCATATAGAGCTGATGATCCCATTCTTCACTACCAAGAGTATCTGGCCAGTAAAGCGCTCAAAAGCGTCAAAGGCAAAAAATCGCCAAAGATTGTTCAAGAATCCAATGCTTTGGCACGCACGTTGGCACACTCCAGCAATGATGAGGAATCCGATACTTTGAAATATGAAGCAAAATCGGGTGTTCTTGTCAAAGATACATCGGTCAAGCCCAAAGGGCGTCGTGATTTTTTCTCCTCAGGCAATAGTTAAAGGTGATAATCATGGCGCTTGAACCATTAAATGAATCGCAAGGAAAACCACTGAGACATAGGGCTAAGACTGAGGGTGAAATATTCGGCCGATTAATAGATGAAAGCGTTGATAGCTTAGAGAATGCGCGCGCTCAAAAATTTGCGGTGACAGATCTAGAGTCTCTGCAAGCGAGGATTTTTCTTACTCCAATGCATCCTATGCTGGAATTAAGGTACTACATTGAGACTGAACAGTCTTCTGATTTTTACAGTATTGCCTACGATCACATCTTTGCTAGAAAAAGTGGGCTTTATTTTATGGGTGAGCATCGAGTGGGTAAAACTCGCGCCATACTAAATGCTATTGATCGACTTTTCGAAGACATGCCTTCGATTGCCGTTTTCTATCATACCGCCGAAAGACAGTTGCGCCAGACCAAGGCATCATTTTGTTATGACCTTTTAAAGTCTTTTAAATCCTTCGCTTCAAGCAAGACCAATTCAGTGGATCGCCTGCCGAGGTTCTTAATCACAGAGGCGGTAAAAGCTGGAAGTCGGACTTGTGTGATTTTTATTGATGAAGCTCAGATGCTTACGGTAATGCAGATGAGGTATCTATTGGAGGTTTGGAATCAGCTTGCCAAGGAGGGCTTCGTTTTGGTAACAGTTCTTGTTGGGCAAAAAGGGCTTGATTCACTTAAACAGTTGACAAATGAAGAAGATCAAAAAGCGGTAGTCGCGAGATTTTTTGCCAAAGGGTGTTCAATTGGAGGTCTTCACTCAATTGATCAACTGCGCAATTATCTTGCAGCATTTGATGACAAACTTGTTTACCCACCAAACTCACAGTGGACATATTCTCGGTTTTTTTGCAAGCAGGCCTACGATAATGGATGGCGCCTTGTTGGTGAAGCAGATTTTCTTTGGGATGCTTTATTGCATTTGACAAACCCTACTAGCAAAATGCTGAAATTTTCGGGTTTCAAGCTAGCGTTCATAAACGATGCCATTCATTCATTCCTCATCGACTCCATGAGCGTGGATATGAAAAAGTTCAAAGGCTCACCTAAAATTTGGCTTGATGCGGTCTCTGCTGCCGCCACCAGCGACTTGTTAATCGGCAATGGACTATCCTGAATTTGATACGCAGATGACATGGAGCGTGGGCATTGTCTCCCGCTTTGAGAGTGATTGGATGGCGTGCCATCGTCTACTTGCGCTTAACGCGATGGATGGCGAAGATTTATGGAAAGTACTCCATGGAGATAAGCATGCTCCCAGATACAGCCATCAAATTGCATCTGAGCGCTTTCGTGGAGAGATGCAGTATGCTAGCTTTTTAAAGAAATTCGCGCAGCACTTTCATGCTCGATCATTGGAACAGTGTTTTGGCAAAAAAAATTCAGAACTAATGTTGAAGGTGGATTTCATTCGTTTTTGCCCACTCTGTCTCAGGCAAGCATTCCATTCTCCAATTTTTCAGATTGCCAGCATTGCAAAGTGCCCTCTGCATATGTGCGAACTTAGAACCAGCTGCGTTATTTGTGGGCATCATCTCGGAAAACCAAAATTCGATCAAGCAGACTTCAGGGCGCCTATGTGCTGCGCCGCCTGCTTTGAGCCCTTTATAAGAGGGCCAGCGATTGGAAGGATTGCATCAGGCCCATCGCGTGGAGCTAAGATTTTCGATTCTGTGGAGAGGGATATCTCTATTCTGAACTCATGGCAGTACTATGAAACGAGGTCACTGCATGGGGAGCCCTGGCAGCCAGTGGACTATCAAGCTATCTGCGACGGTCTAAAAATTTCAACTAATCTTCCAGATAGAAAATTCACGAAAACGTTTGATGAGCGTCTTGTCAAAGTGGAAGAATGGGGCCGAATTAGTAATTTTCATAGGCCACCATTGAACGTTGAAAAGTCTGAGCTTTCTTTGAACGATGACCTCGAACATCTATCCAAAGTGACAAAGTCGATTGGTCGCCATCTCCGCCGCCGCCTGCGTGAAATTTGCAAACATCGCTATCCATTAACCATCAATTGGGAGCGAGACAACAGGCTGTATGCAGTCAGCCCTGTGTTACGCTTCATGCATTCGGATTGCCCGTGCTGTGCTCTTATAAATCAGTGGTGCGCCTATTCTGGAAAAATAATTTCGTTGCGAAATATTGCACGAGGGTATGGCAAACCGGTTTACGACAACTACAACTATATGCGCCGCACTTACCTTCTTGAAGCAAATGCATATGCACAGGCACTGATTTCATCTTTTACTTGGTTTGCTGTAGCATTGGTTAATCGTCTGACCCACAACAATGATTCAAATCATATTTATTGGCTTGAACGCGAGTACTACAAAGTTGAAAATCAAAAAAAAGACAATAACTTCTTATTAAGTGCACATCGCTTCAGCATGTGCATCCATGGGTATGTGTTCGAGCGCCAAGGCAAGGAATGCATGTACAGATATTCGCTTAAATTCGCCATGCACGAAATGAGGGTGTGCTTTAGCAAAAGAAATTCCCTAGAAAAATCGTTCAAGAGAAGAGAGTTTGACAATAGAGGGATGAACAATCAGTGGTATACGCAAATGTGGGACGATTTGCATACTCTGCGTGATCTGAGGTGGAGCTTCAATAAATTCAAGAACTCCATCCTTTGATCTCCTATATTCTATATATAGAAAATTAGTAAATTCCCTCTACTTAAAATCCCTACTCTCTAATCGCCCCAACCGCCCCAGCCACGGCGTGAGGTCTACCAGCCGATCCGCAATCAGGTTGCACACCGCTCCATTGCGCTGCCACATGCCCTTCACCGCCAGCATGCGCGACTCTAGCAGCGCCTGGCGCTGGTTCTCGCGCACGCTGCGCCACACGAT
>NZ_JAUZDX010000014.1 GCF_030704685.1 Acidovorax sp. A1169 | reverse complement strand
AGCTGAAATCCACAATCCTGCATCGCCGCAATCGGGAACCCTCTGATGTCGTCCAGAGAAGATCCTTCAAATACCATTTCTTTAACGCCGGATGTTTCCATGATGTTGTGCTGCATTTAATTTTTCATGCTGCGCTCCCGTATCGAGTTTATGAAGACTGCATTGTATCGGAACCAGTACATAAGGTCAAGAGCAGGCCAGGATGGCAATGCGAAGCCCGCGACTGGCGGGCGTGTGCTGGTGCACGTACCGGTGGTGTGCCGCGAGCCGGTGCCAGAGCGCACGGGGACGCCCACAGATGTCCTAGCCTGGGCGTGTTGCCCTGGGCCCTGATGCGTGCCGCCTTGGCCGTGATCGACCGCCGCGAGGGCTACGAGGTGCAGCTACGCGCGGCGCTGGTGGCGTGCACCGATCCGATCAAACCCGGCCAGCCTTGAGGTCCAGCACCTTGCGCGCGATGTCCGTCTCGCTCAGCCCGACCAGCACAAAGTACATCTTTGCGTTGACATGGCGCGGGGCCTGGTTGACTTCGATCCATTCCCGCTGCTCGTAGCGTTCAACCGCAAACGTATCTTCAGCGGTCGGGGCGGGGTAATCCACATGGTAGATGCCTTCCGCGACCTGGATTTTCCGCCCGTGGCGACGGCCTCCCACAAGCGTTATGAAACGACCGCCTTCCATGTGGCGCCCTGCGTGGATGTCGGCCTGCAGCATGTCATTAATGCGCGTCTGCCACCCGGTGCCTGACGCCTTCAAGGCCACCACCACGTCGGGGTCTAGGCGCACAGTGGTGCTCACCTTCGCATCGGCCTTCAAGCTGCCGCTCGGGCGGCCCGCCTTGCGCTTGGCGATCTGATCGGGCGTGTGCACAGCGGCGAACTCGCCCCCCTGCGCCTCGGCCAGGGACTCGCGCAGTCCCGGCACGGATTGGCCAGCGTCCGCTTCAATGGCCTGGGCCACCTTCTCGGCGTCCAGGCCCTGCAGGTCGTTCATGGTCTTGATGCTCATCGCTTGATCTCCTTTGGAAGAAAGTTGTCCTTTTCGGACTTCGTATACACCGCCACCAGCAGCACAATTTCATCGGTACTCAGGTTGAAGTAGATCACCCTGGCGCCGCCGCGCTTGCCACGGCCTGCCACCGTCCAGCGCACTTTGCGGGCACCTTCAGCGCCGGGAATCACTTCACCGGCTTCAGGGTTAGTGGCGATAAAGGCGATGAAGCCCAGGCGGTCGGCTTCAGTCCACACGTCAGCGACTTGCCTCTGGAAAGTTGGGGTTTCGACTACGGTGAACATAAATTTATTGTAGTAACGTTAAATTCATGGCGCAAGTGATATTTTGTAGTTACGGAAAATACTTGGTTGAGTTGGGCGAGGGGCTTTGCTGCGCTCCTGAATGGGTAGCGCCCGGCCTTTGCGCGACGCAGGCCGCGCGAAGACAAGCGGGGTTGACAACTGCACAAGGTCGAAAATCTGTAAATTTATACAGTATCAACTCAACCGGAGCTCGTCATGAGCAACTTTTTTCCACCGCCTGCCGTCCTGCGCACGCCCACCTGGTACGGTGGCCCGCCCGACGAATCGCCGCTTCTGTTTCCTGCAGAAGACTACAGGGTGGAGCACCGTGCCGGGCGCTCAATCGTACGCATCATCGTCTCCGGTGCCCTGATATACGACGGCATCGGCCCGGTGGAAATCTCCCCCTCCGATGTTCCGTTTTGACGGATATGGAGATCCCCAACGGAATCCTGGCCCGAGTGCGTGGCGAGGACATCTCTGCTGGCAACAAGTAACTGCCTGACCCTGTGCACGCCACTGTCGGCAGCACCATTGCCGAGGTGAACGGCCTTCACCGGGGCCCCATCCAGATCGTGTAGCACCGTCGCGTGCAGCGCAGCGGACGCAACTGCTTTCCCTACTGGGTCGCCGTGCGCGCATGGGAGGTCGACCGCCTGGCTTCCGAGCGGCTGTAGCGCCATGCTGCTTTCTCTTCACATCATCAAGATCGAGCCGGGGCACTATCGGGCCCATGTGATGGTTGGGCGCGAGGAGTTGGGAACCATCGACACGGTCAGTATCGGTGCCGCAATCCGCGAGGCCGGTGGCCAGGCGCTGCCCGACCTGTCTGGCTACCACGTCTGGCATGCGCACGTTTGCGCCGGCACCTGCACGCCCAGCAATATGCGCATCGACCCCGAGGGCCTCGCCCAGCGGCTGATGGCGCTGCACGGCCAGTTCAAGAGCTGAAAGGGCTTCGGGGGTATGCTCCGGCTTCAATCAGGGAGAGTTGCATGACTTCAGCACAGGACGCATTCGCCCAGGTCGTGGCCACCTTGTCGGCCTGCCGCGCTGAGACGACTTCAGGGCCAGCGCAGCAGGCGGCCAAGAGACTGGGATTTGTGGACCATGAGCATAACGATGAGCAGGTGCTGTGCCTCCTCCGATTCTGGGACGCCGCCGGCAACTCCGCCACCCTCAAGGAAACGTGGCCAGGGCCCGCGCAGCCTGCTCCAGGCACACCAGATACCCACCGAATCCGCGTGATCCTCGCTGTCACTGGCCAAGCCGACGTGGAAGAGATGATCGAGTTCGAGGCCTAGCGCGATCGCAGCACCGATATGCAGGGGAGCAAGCTTCGGGCCGAGTGACTGCCACTGAACCTAAATCCGAACCCGAAACAGCTTTTTCCAGCGTGCCATGGCGTGGGGCTCCATGGGGAGGACTACGCTGCAATACGCCCAAATACCGCCTAGCGTGGGTTCGAATCCCTCCGTTTCCGCCAAACATGAACCCCAAGTGATTTCTGATCGCTTGGGGTTTTTTGTTGGGCGGGCGCCAAGAGTGCATAGCAAGGCCCGAACAAGGCGTTCGACAGGTCGGAATTGGCCCGAAATGGCGAGGTGGTTTGATGGTATCGGCCCGCTGCCGATCCGCCAGGCGCGGAGGCAAGAAATGGAGCTGCCTACCGAACCAGCGCAAACCAGAGCAACGGCCCCACGATCAGGGCACTGGCGCCGCTGAGAACAGCTTCGGTTTTCGGGCTGAAGCGCCCAGATGTCTGCGCGACCTGCTGAACCAGCCAGCCCACACCGCTGCTCAATGCAAGCAGGTAGGCCAGGTTCAGCGCGCCGGCAAGGCCCAAGGTGCCCCGTGGCGGGTCCATTGCTGCAAAGGCAATTGGCGGGGCAAGACAACAACAGATGGCAACCACGATCCAACGCATGGTTTCCTCCTTCTGGATGGCCATTTATTGTGCGGTGCGGGCGGGCTTTGGGCCATCACCGATTTGGGGGAGGGAGGACAGAACCCCCTCACACCCCGGAGCAAGTTGGTACATTTCGCCGTGGCTCGGAGCGGTTTTTCTGGCTCGTCCATGGGCGGGGCACCACTGGATGGCGCACGCAGAGGGAAAAAAAAGGGAATGTTGAAAAGCAAGTTCATGCGCTGGCTCCTGTTGCTGCCAGCCGCATTCGCGGTCGCCTTCCTGGCGCAGCGCCTGACCAAATTCATCAGCGCCTGGCAGATGGGCCATGGCGTGCTGGGCACGCTGCTCATCGAACTCGGCTCCGGCGCTATGCTGGGGGCGGTGTTCGTGCTGACCGGCGTGGCCATGGCGCCTTCGCACCGCCGGCAGGTGGCGATGGCGCTGTTCACCATCGTGGCCATCGTCTTCGGGATCACTGTGTTCACCGCGCTTTTGTTCGAGGGGGAGATGTGGGTCTACGCGAATGGAACAGCGATGCTCGTGGGCGCGCTGACGGTGGCCTACCCCCGGATCTCTGCCTCCGGCGCATCGCGCAGGGTGTGAAAACACCCAGCGTTTTAGGCCAGATTGGCAAAAAAACGCTTGCCAGCCGGATGCAGGAGGCGCAAGGTATCGGCACTGAAGGATCTCCCCCAAGTCTGTGTGGGGCCAAAAATCCATAAAAAAATGACCGGTGCAGACGGCCAGTGAAAGTCGGCTGGCAAGGAAGGGTCGGGGCAAATCACGCTGCTGACTGGCCTTGGCCGGCGGATTGCGCGCATGCGCGCCCAACACAGGGAGGACCTCGCGATGAATTTCCTGCAAAGCCTGACCATCAAGACGCGCTTGGCCATCGGCTACGCCGTCCTCGCATTCGCCCTCATCCTGGTGGCGATCATGGGTGTACGGGGGCAGTCGCTCACGCAGCAGAACCTGGAGGTCCAGGTCAACCATCTGGGGGTGATCAAGGGCCTGGGCAACAGCGTGCTTGATGCCGCCAACGCCAGGGCCGTGTCGGCGCGCAACCTGGTGATCGCCAGTTCCAAGCCCGATGAGGCTTCGGAGCTCAAGCTGATCGGCACGGCCCACGAAGCCGTGGGCAAGGGGCTCAAGAACGTGGAAGAAGCTCTGAAGACCGCGCCGCCCGAGGCGGATGGGCCGCTGCAAAAGCTGCTGGCCCAGGTCAAGGAAACCGAGTCGGCCTATGGCCCCATCGCCCTGGAGATCACCCGCCTGGCGAGCGGGGGCGAGAAGGACACGGCGATCCAGAAAATCAACGCCGAGTGCCGGCCGCTGCTGACCCGGCTGGTGGGCAACCTCGACGCCTTTCTGGCAGAAACCGACAAGATCAGCCAGCGGGCCATCGAGCGCTCGATGCAGCAGTTCGAATCCCTGCGCATGCAGCTCATCGTGCTGAGTGTCGCCGTGGTCATTTTTGCCGTGGTGCTCGGTTACCTGACCACGCGTTCCATCATCGGGCCGCTGGGTGAGGCGAGTGCCGCCACAGAGGAGTTTGCCCACGGCAACCTGGCACGCCCGATGGTGGCCCATGGCAATGACGAGATCGCTGCGCTCGTGTCCGCCATGGAGGCCATGCGCCAGAGTCTCTCGGGCCTGGTGGCTGGGGTGCGCGAGGGGTCGATGAGTGTGTCCACCGCCAGCTCCGAGATCGCCCAGGGCAACCAGAACCTGTCCACCCGCACCGAGCAGCAGGCCAGCGCCCTGCAGCAGACCGCCGCTTCGATGGAGCAGCTCGGCTCCACCGTCAAGCAGAACGCGGACAACGCGGTCAACGCCAACCGGTTGGCCCATTCCGCCTCCACCATCGCCCAGCAGGGCGGGGATGTGGTGGCGCAGGTGGTGGAAACCATGAAGGGCATCAACGATTCCAGCCGCAAGATCAACGACATCATCAGCGTGATCGATGGCATCGCCTTCCAGACCAACATCCTGGCCTTGAATGCCGCTGTGGAGGCTGCGCGCGCGGGTGACCAGGGCCGTGGCTTTGCGGTGGTGGCCGGCGAGGTGCGCACCCTGGCCCAGCGCAGTGCCCAGGCGGCCAAGGAGATCAAGCAGCTCATCACCGAGAGCGTGGGCCGCGTGGAGCATGGCACGGCCCTGGTAGACAAGGCCGGCGCCACCATGGGCGAGGTGGTGGCCAGCATCGGCAGCGTGACCCGTCTCATGGGCGAGATCAGTGCCGCCAGCTCGGAACAAAGCTCGGGCGTATCGCAGGTGGGCGAGGCCGTGACGCTGATGGACCAGGCCACGCAGCAGAATGCGGCCTTGGTGGAAGAGATGGCGGCCGCCGCATCCAGCCTGCGCACGCAGGCCGACGACCTGGTGAAGTCGGTCTCGGTCTTCAAGATCGACGGCAGCGGGCATCCGCAATTGCTGCTGCACTGAGCCCGGCAGGCGAGCGCCTCCGGTGGGCTGCACAGACCGGCTTCGCCGGCTTTTGCGGCCGGGCCGGCACCGGAGTCCGGCACCTGACAAACAGGTTCTCACAACTTCTTTGCGCGCCTTGCAGTTCAATCGGGACCTGTACGCATCCTTTGTCCCATCGCGGCTTTTTTGCAGGAACCTGAATGATCGAAGCCATGCTCATCGGAGACTCGGTCCTCTACGGCGCACAGGGCGAAGGCCTGAACCGCCCGGGAGGGCGCCTGGCCATCACGCCGCGCCAGACCCTGAACACCGCGCAGGCGGTCTACGACTTCTGCTACGACCATTCCATGCCCGGCGCCAGCTTCACGCTGCTGCTCTCGGATGATCCTGCCCAGCGCATGCTGGCCGGGCTGCCCGGTGGCATTGCCCTGGCCGACCTGCTGGCAAACACCGATGCGGGCGCCGTGCTGTTCAACCTGGGCGGCAACGACCCTGCAGACCCCGTCGTGCTGCCCGCGAACATCCGGCGTGTGGCGTCCATCTGCACGCTGGCCAGCAAGGCCTTCGGCTTTGTGGGCGTGGTCGACGTGAACACGACCTCCTCGTACGCCTACGAGCCCGTGGGCACCAGCTTCTGGGATTCGGGCTACCTGGCGAGAGTGTCAGGCGTTGCGGCGGTGGCAGAACTGCTGCGCCAGACCTGTGCCTACCAGAAGTACCCGTACGTGGACATCCGCAACGGCGTGCCCATCACCGACCGCTGGGATGGCATCACCGGCGATGTTGCGCACCCCAGCCAGGCCTACAGCATCCAGATCTTCACCTACGTTGCGCGCACCATTGCGGGGATCTGATGCCGTGCGCTCCTGGCTCAGCCGCCCGCGCCATGCATCTCCTGCAGGCGGCGCTTCTCGGCGTCGGTCATGCCGAGGTATTCCTCCTGCACCTGTTCGCGGGTCTTGGCCAGTGCCGTCTTTGGCAGTGGCAGCGCCATGCCGCGCGAGAGCAGGGCCAGGGTGCCGTCCTTGCGGGCGGCCTCGATCTCGCCGAGCACTTCGCTGCGCTGGCGGCTGCTGGCCGGCTGGTGGTCGGGGTGCCGGGTGTAGCCGATCTCGCCGCCGGCAGCGTGGTACACGGCCGAGGCTTGAACGGGGGCAGCGATGGCCAGGGCGGTCAGCGACAGGAGGAGGGCGTTGCGTGCGGTGGTCATGGTCTGGATCCTTTCGGTTGGTTGGGTGAATGGACCTCACTGTAGAAAGCCACCACCGTCCAAACCCCCACGCGCAGATGACGAATTTGTAATCCGCGTGCAGGTCCGGTTCTTCGACAATCTGGACATGAAAATCCTGCTTATCGAGGACGAGGTCAAGCTCGCGCAGTACCTGCGCAAGGGGCTCACCGAGGCGGGCCACGTGGTCGACGTGGCGCACGATGGCGTCGATGGCCTGCACCTGGCGCTGCAGGGCGACTACGCTGTTCTTGTGCTCGACGTGATGCTGCCCGGCATCGACGGTCTGAGCCTGCTGGCCGCACTGCGCAAGACGCGCCAGACCCCTGTGCTCATGCTCACCGCGCGTGTTGGCGTGGACGACCGCGTGCGTGGCCTGCAGACCGGGGCGGATGACTACCTGGTCAAGCCCTTCGCGTTCTCGGAGCTGGTGGCCCGCATCGACGCCATCGTGCGGCGTGGCCAGGCCGGCGTGCCGGCGGGGCAGCCTGCGGCACTGCTGCGTCTGGCCGACCTGGAGCTTGATCTGCTGCGCCGCAAGGCCACGCGCGCCGGCCAGCGGCTGGACCTGACGGCACAGGAGTTCCTGCTGCTCACGCTGTTTCTGCGCCGCCAGGGCGAGGTGCTGTCGCGCACCGAGATCGCCTCGCAGGTCTGGGACATGAATTTCGACAGCGAGACCAATGTGGTCGAGGTCGCGGTGCGCAGGCTGCGCAGCAAGATGGACGTGCCGTTCCCTGCGCCCCTGTTGCACACCATCCGCGGCATGGGCTATGTGCTGGAGGAGCGCGCGCCATGAGGGAGGGAGCACCGGCGCCGGTGTCGCCGCGCTCGCTGCGCAGCCGGCTCTCGTGGTGGTTGGCGGTGCAGAGCTTTGTCGGGCTGGGCGCTGTCTGCCTGGTGGTCTACCTGGTCACGGCCGCAGGTTTCGGGGCGCGGCAGGACGATGCACTGCGGCAGAAAGAGGGCATCCTGCGGCACCTGCTGGGCAGCGAAGAGGGGCATGCCGCCTCCATGTCCCAGGGCAGGCATGCGCTCGATGACTTCCTCGCCGGGCATGAGAACTTCCGCCTGCAGGTCACCGGGCTCGATGGGCAGCAGGTGTACCCACCGGCGCCCGATGCCAGGCCCCTTGCGACCTGGCGCGAGCTGCGCTTCGAAGTGGCCCGTGCGGCCGTCGCCCCATCGCAGCCCGCAGCCACGCTCCAGGTGCAGTTGCGCATGGATGTGCAGCCCGACGATCTACTGCTCGGCCGCCTGGCGGCCACCCTGGTGCTGGCGGCCCTGGCCGGCACCGTGGTCGTCTCGCTGGGTGGCTTCACCCTGGTGCACCTGGGCCTGGCGCCCGTGCGGCAGATGGCTACGCAGACGTGCCAGCTGTCTGCCTCCACGCTGCACCAGCGGCTCGACGGCACAGGGCAACCGGCCGAACTGCAGCCGCTGGTCGAGCAGTTCAACGCGCTCTTGGGCCGGCTGGAAAAGGCCTATGCGCAGATGGAGGGCTTCAACGCCGACGTGGCCCATGAGCTGTGCACGCCGCTGGCCACCCTGCTGGCCAGCAACGAGCTGGCCCTGCGCAGGCAGGGCAGGGACCATGGCCCGCAAGGTGGGGGCGAAGTGGCCGAGGTGCTGTCTTCCAACCTCGAAGAGCTGCACCGCCTCACCAGCATCGTGAGCGACATGCTGTTCCTCTCGCAAGCCGATCGGGGCGCCCGTGCGCGCCGCGCACCGGTGGCCAGCCTGGCCGCCGTGGCCGCGCAGGTGGCCGACTACCACGAGGCTGCGCTGCAGGATGCGGGGCTCACCTTGCAGGTCGTGGGCGATGCCGCAGGCGACTTCGACGTGCCGCTGCTGCACCGCGCCCTGTCCAACCTGATCGGCAATGCCACGCGCTACGCCGCAACGGGCAGTGCGGTACGGGTATGCATTGCCCTGCAGCCTGGCGGTGCCGTGCAATTGGTGGTGGAAAACACCGGCCCCGATGTGCATCCCCATGTGCTGGAGCGGCTGTTCGACCGTTTCTTTCGGGGTGACACTGCGCGCAGCGATGGCCAGAAGAACCACGGCCTGGGCCTGGCGATCACGGATGCGATTGCCCGCATGCATGGTGGGCGCACTGTGGCGACCTCGGCAGGGGGCGTCACGCGCATCGGGCTGGTACTGGCTGCCGGGTAGTTGCCGGCTCAGAACGCGGCAATATCCGCCATCTTGCGCGCGCACACCGATGCCCAGGTGGCCTCGAACACCCGGGTCGTCTTGCGGCTTTCGATGGCGTGGAACTCCGGGTCGCCCGATGCGTAGAAGCGCCGGAACCCCTCGTACGCGCCGAACGCGTTGCGTGCATCGATCTCGCCGCACAGCATGTGCAGGGGGCCATCGCTCACGAACAGGTTGCGGAACTTGGCGGCGTCGGGGTCTTGCATCCGGGAGGTGAGGGCCTTCGTGGCACCAGCGAGGAACCGGGCGTAGTTGCCTGCCTGGATTTCCTCGCGCTGCGTGGCGCGCGCGTGCATGCTGTCGAGCAGGGCGCCACTGGCCACCTTGCCGTTGCTGGTGATGGACGTGATCCGGTGATCTGCACGACCCAGGTTGCAGTACACCGGCTTCTTGCCGGGCAGCGCGGGCCAGGTCACGGACATTTCGCTGGCCGACGAGGCTTCGGCGCTTTCGGTCGCTTCGGCCTCGCGGCCCTGGGCCACGGTGATCAGCCGCGTGCACAGGCGCACTGCTTCGGCCAGGGGCAGAGGCGGGAGCTGCGCTGTGGTGGGTGCGGGCGCCGGGTTGGGTGCCGCTGCAGGTGTGGATGCGGGCGAAGGTGTGGGCGTGGCCGTAGGCAGTGCGTCCGCAGGCCTCCTGGTGGCTTCCTTGAAGCACGCCAACCGCTTCTTTGCATCGGGCAGGCGGTTGCAGGCCTCCAGTAGCAGGTCCGACGGCTGTGCGGTCACCAGGGTCGTGGCAACTGCCAGGGCAAGTAGTACGGCGCTGCGCCAAGGGACGTTGTGGGGCATGGGCGGCAAGGTGGCGGGGCTGGCTGGACGATCCATTCTAGGGGCCACGACACTGAGCGTCCGCAGTGCGCAGGATTTGTATGATGCGCAGTACCGCGCTGCGGTTGGCGTGGGGCAAAGCGAGGCAGAAATGCGGCGATTAGGGCGGGTGGGCTTGTGCGGATGCGTGGCGCTGCTGGGGATGTTCCCGGCGGCCTGGGCTGCGCCGCCCACGATTCAATGGGAGGTGCTGGAAAGGCAACTGGAAGATGCCAGCGTCCGCCGTGCCCTGTTGCGGGCCCGCCTGACGGCCGACCCCACCGCCGCCGACGCGGACCTGCTGGGCAACGAGATCCTGGCGCTCAACCAATCCGTGCGGCAGGCGGAGCGGGCACTCAGCTATGCGCCCACCCTTCCCGTGTCGGCAGAGCCCTTCGATCCCGTCTACCGTGGGCCTCTACCAGAATCCATGCGGCGGATCGCCCGCATCAAGCCCGCCATCTGGGCAGGCCTGGCTGACGATGAGCGCCTGGCCATTTCGTCGAAGTGGAGGGTGGAACTCCTGCACGCGGGCCGGTACGGCTGGATTGCGGACGCCCAGACAGTGGATGAGTCCACGCCCGGCACCACGGGCGGGTCGGTGCTGGGCGGTGCCTTGGGCCAGGCCGCGTATGTCGACCGGGCGTTTCGCCCGGGCAACAACTACTCGGCCGGCATGCAGGTGCTCGCGGGCGTACTGGGGGCTGTGGCGGGCTCGGCGATGGACCGGCCGCCCACGCCATCGTTTCGCACGCGCTACCACGTGCGCACGGAAGACGGTAGCGTGGTCGCGGTGGACCAGAACCGGAGCGA
Organism: Acidovorax sp. A1169; assembly: GCF_030704685.1. Lineage (GTDB taxonomy): Bacteria > Pseudomonadota > Gammaproteobacteria > Burkholderiales > Burkholderiaceae_C > Acidovorax. The sequence goes on along the minus strand of NZ_JAUZDX010000014.1, from coordinate 176,197 downwards.
CCCCTTCCGCATGCCCCTGTCCACCTGCGTGGAGCTGCCTTCCCTGTCCGATGGCGACCCCTCGCTGTGTTCGCAGACCATCGAAATGGTCCGCAGCAAGTATCTGTAGGCGGGGGCCTTCGTTCGGGGCGGGCAGGTGCCCGCCCTTCGTGGCTCACTCGTCGATCGACGCGCTCCAGCGGCTGCCCCAGTCGGGTGCGCTCACGCGCTCGATGTTGCGCCGGTCGCGCTTGGTGGGGCGGCCCTCCTGCAGCGTGGCGGCGGGCTCGGGGGCCAGGCGGCGCTGCTCGGCAGCGGCCTCGCGTGCGGCAATGCTCTCGGCGGTTTCTTCGTACAGCAGCTGGGCCACGGGGGCGGGTCCGCGCGCGCCGCTCAGGGCGCGCACGGTCACGGTGCGGGCCACGGGGCCCTGGCGCAGGGCCACGGTGTCGCCGGGGCGCACATCGCGTGCCGGTTTGGCGGCCTGGCTGTTGACGGTGACGCGGCCCTTGCCGATCTCTTCGGTGGCCAGGCCGCGGGTCTTGTAAAAGCGGGCGCACCAGAGCCACTTGTCCAGGCGCATCGTCTCGGTGGGGGTCATGGGGGTGATTGTGCCGCGTCCGGCATGCCCATGCCGTGGGCCAGGGGTAGCCGCACCACGGCGTCCAGGCCCAGCACGCGGCCGGCCTGGGTGCGGTTGGTCAAGGAGATGGTGCCTGAGAGCGCAAGCACGATCTCCTGACAGATGGCCAGGCCCAGGCCGCTGCCGGTGCGCACGTCGCCGGCCGAGAACGGCTGGAACAGGCGCAGCGCCAGCTCGTCGTCGATGCCGGGGCCATGGTCGCTCACCGTCAGCGCTGCATGGCGCCCATCGGTGCGCAGCTCCACCGACAGCTCACTGCCCGGCGGGGCGTGGCGCACGGCGTTGTGCAGCAGGTTGCGGGTCAGCTCGCGCAGCATCCACTCGTGTGCCTGGATGGGCGCGGCATCGGTGTGGATGCCGAAGTCCAGGTCGCGCTGGGCGATCAGGGGCGAGATGTCGAGCGCCACGCCGCGCAGGATCTCGTCGAAGCGCGTCACGGGCGGCGCGCTCTGCTGGCGCAACTGCTCCACCTTGGCCAGCGCCAGCATCTGGTTGGCCAGCTGGGTGGCGCGGTCCACGGTGTCGCTGATCTCGTGCAGCGCCTGCTCGGCCGGCATGTCGCCGCGCAGGGCCGACTGCACCTGGGTCTTGAGCACCGCCAGCGGCGTGCGCAACTGGTGCGAGGCATCGCGCACGAAGCGCTTCTGGTGGCGCAGCAGGTGGCGCAGGCGCTGCAGAAACTCGTTGGTGCCCTCGATCAGGGGCTGCAGCTCGCGCGGCGCGGCGGGCGCGGTGATGGGGCTCAGGTCGCCCTCCTGGCGGGCCTGTAGCTCCCGGCTGAGCTGGCGCACGGGCTGGGTGGCGCGCTGCACCACCAGCACCACCGTGATGCCGATCACCGCGATCAGCAGGGCCTGGCGCAGCAGGGTGTTGCGCAGGTTCTGCAGTGCCAGCGTCTCGCGCACTTCCAGCGTCTCGGCCACCTGGATCACGGCCATGGCCCGCCCGCTGGAGCTGGCCACCGGCTGCAGGAGCACGGCCACGCGCACCGGCATGCCGCGGAAGGTGTCGTCGTAGAAGTCCACCAGCGCCGCATAAGGCGGGCGCGCGGGGATGGTCCCCTTCCACAGCGGCAGTTCGTCAAAGCCCGAGATCAGGCCGCCCTGCAGGTTGGAGACGCGGTAGTACATGCGGCTCTTGTTGTCCGCCTCGAAGGCCTCCAGCGCCGAGTAGGGCACGATGGCGCGCAGGTGCGCGGCCTCGTCGTAGCCGGTCACGTCCAGCTGCTCGCTGATGCTCTTGGCCGACGCCAGCAGCGTGCGGTCGTAGGCGGTGGTCAGCGAGGCCAGGGTCTGCTGGTAGCCGCTGACGGTGTTGTAGGTGATGAACACCACCACCGGCAGCAAAATGCCCAGCAGCAGCCGGCGGCGCAGCGAGTGGGGCCGTGGCGTCGGTGGCGTGCGGGGCTCGCCCGGAGGCTTGTTCATGTCATGCATCCGTGCGCAGCAGGTAGCCCAGGCCGCGCAGGGTCATCAGTGTCAGGCCCGTGCCGGTCAGCTTCTTGCGCAGCCGGTACACCACCACTTCGATGGCCTCGTACTGCACGTCGAGCTGGCCCGGGAAGACCAGCTCGTAGAGCCGCTCCTTGGTCACCGCGTGGCCGGGCTGGGCCAGCAGCGCGTGCATCAGCGCCAGCTCGCGCGGGGTGAACTCCATCACCTCGCCGCCCAGGTAGATGGCGCCGCTGTTGGTGTCGTAGCGGATGGCGCCGATCTGCTGCACGCTGGGCGGCAGGGCATTGCTGGCCACCGGGTCGGCGCTGCGGCGCACCAGTGCGCGCAGGCGGGCTTCGAGCTCGTCGAGATCGAAAGGTTTGGGCAGGTAGTCGTCGGCACCCGAGTTCAGGCCCATGATGCGGTCGCCCACCGTGCCGCGCGCCGTGAGGATGATCACCGGCGTGCGCAGCCCGCGCGTGCGCGCCTGCTGCAGCACCTGCAGGCCGTCGAGCCCGGGCAGGGTCAGGTCCAGCACCACCGCATCGGGCGGCTGCGCGGCCCACTGCGCCAGTGCGGCGCGGCCATCGCCCACGGGCGTCACCTCCATGCCGCGGCGGCTCAGGGCCCGGTGCAGCGTGGCCTGCATGGTGGGGTCGTCTTCGACAAGAAGCAGTTTCATGCGCGGGACCATATCACTGTGGCAACGGCTGTGCACGGTTCCCGGCTTTCAGGTTTTCCTCTCAGCCGCCGGTAGCATGCAACCTCTGGTTACCTAGTGTTTTCCCTATGATTGTGGACAGCCGTTTGACAGGCAGGGCGCGCATCATCGACAGGTTCGCCCATCACACTAGGAGACACCAATGCGTCGTGATACCTTCCTCAAGTCCCTGGCCGCCATGGCGGCAGCCGGTGCCTTGCCGCTGACCGCCCAGGCTGCTGCAGCCATCAAGATGATGATCCCCGCCAACCCCGGCGGTGGCTGGGACACCACAGGCCGTGCCCTGGGCAAGGCCATGCAGGACGCAGGCGTGGCCAGCTCGGTGACCTATGACAACAAGGGCGGCGCCGCCGGCGCCATTGGCCTGGCGCAGTTCGCCAACGCCAGCAAGGGCGATCCGAATGCGCTGATGACCATGGGTGCCGTGATGCTGGGTGGCATCATCACCGGCAAACCGCCGGTGGGCCTGGACAAGGTCACCCCCCTGGTGCGCCTGAGCAGCGAGTACAACGTGTTCGTGCTGCCCGCCAATTCGCCCTTCAAGACCATGAAAGACGTGGTCGATCAGCTCAAGAAAGACCCCGGCAGCGTGAAGTGGGGCGGTGGTTCGCGCGGATCCACCGAGCACATCGCGGCCGCCATGATCGCCCGCGAAGTGGGTGTGGACCCTGCCAAGATCAACTACGTGGCCTTCCGTGGGGGCGGTGAGGCCACCGCCGCCATCCTGGGCGGCAACGTCACCGTGGGCGGCAGCGGCTACAGCGAGTTTGCCGAGTACATCACTGCCGGCAAGATGCGCGCCGTGGGCGTGACCTCGTCCACGCGCCTGAAGGGCGTGAACGTGCCCACGCTCAAGGAGCAGGGCATCAACGTCGAGATCGGCAACTGGCGCGGCGTGTACGGCGCGGCCGGCATCACCGCCGAGCAGCGCAAGGACCTGGTCGAGGCGCTGTCCAAGACCTACAAGCACAAGTCCTGGCAGGATGCGATGGAGAAGAACGGCTGGACGCCTGCGTGGCTGGCCGGTGACGAGTTCTCCAACTTCGTGGACGCCGAGTTCGCCAGCCTGCGCGCCACGATGGTCAAGTCCGGCATGATCTGACGCTGGCGCTGCCAGCGAAAGCCCATCGTCGTACCCTCCGGGCGGCGCGCAATACGGTGCTGGCAACAGTCCTCTGCGCGCCGCTCTTCCTTGCGGGACAAAAACATGACACAACATTCCTCTCGCTCCACGGCCCTGCAAACTGTGGTGGGCGCCGGCACGCTGCTGCTGGGCGGCCTGCTGGCCTGGGGTGCCACCTCCATCAGCTCCGAGGCGGGCTATGGCGGAGTGGGCCCGAATTTCTTTCCCTGGGTGGTGGCCATCGTGCTCATCGTCTGCGGGGTGCTGTCCATCATCCATGCCCGCACGGGCGGCTTTCGTGATCTGGAAGAAGCCTCGGGCGACGGCAGTGCCCATTGGAAGGGCTTCGTCTGGGTCTCGGTCGGCCTGCTGCTCAACGCCATGCTCATCACCACGCTGGGCTTCATCCTGAGCTGTGCGCTGTGCTTCGTGCTCGCAGTGCGCGGCTTCAAAAGCTCCGAAGGCCGGCTCGACCTGAGCCCCAAGGCCTGGTTCAAGGACCTGCTCATCGGGGTGGCGCTGGCCGCGCCGGTGTACTGGATGTTTACCCAACTGCTGGCGATCAACCTGCCCGGCCTCACGAACACGGGGTGGCTGTAAAGCCTGCGCCATATGGAAACCTGGAACCTTCTGCTGCAGGGCTTTGCCACTGCCGCTACCCCCATCAACCTGATGTGGGCCTTCATCGGCTGTGTCATCGGCACGGCCGTGGGCGTGCTGCCCGGCATCGGCCCTGCCGTGGCCGTGGCCATGCTGCTGCCCATCACCGTCAAGGTGGAAGCCACCGCATCGATGATCTTCTTTGCGGGCATCTACTACGGCGCCATGTACGGTGGCTCCACCACCTCCATTCTGCTCAATACCCCCGGTGAGGCGGGGTCCATGGTCACGGCCATGGAGGGCAACAAGATGGCCAAGAACGGCCGCGCCGGTGCGGCGCTGGCCACAGCGGCCATCGGCTCCTTCGTGGCAGGCACCATCGCCACCGTGCTGGTGACCTTCTTTGCGCCCATCGTGGCCGAATACGCCGTGCGCCTGGGCCCACCCGAGTACTTCATGCTCATGGTGCTGGCCTTCACCACCGTCAGCGCCGTGCTGGGCAAGAGCACGCTGCGCGGCATGGTCTCGTTGTTCGTCGGCCTGGCCATGGGTCTGATCGGCATTGACCAGCTCACAGCCCAGGCGCGCTACACCGGTGGCGTGCCCGAGCTGATGGATGGCATCGAAGTCGTGCTCATTGCCGTGGGCCTGTTCGCCGTGGGCGAGGCCCTGTACAACGTCATGTACGAGGGAAAGACCGAAGAGACGCAGAACAAGCTCACCAGCACTCACATGACCAAGCAGGAGTGGCGCCGCTCCTGGCCCGCATGGCTGCGCGCCACTGCCATCGGTTTTCCCTTCGGCACCGTGCCGGCCGGCGGCAGCGAGATCCCCACCTTCCTGAGCTATGCGGCCGAAAAGAAGCTCAGCAAGCACAAGGAAGAGTTCGGCACCACCGGCGCCATCGAAGGCGTGGCCGGTCCAGAGGCCGCCAACAATGCGGCCATCACGGCCACGCTGATCCCGCTGCTCACGCTCGGTATCCCGACCTCCAACACCACCGCCATTTTGCTCGGTGCGTTCCAGAACTACGGCATCCAGCCCGGCCCGCAGCTGTTCAGCAGCAACGGTGCGCTGGTCTGGGCGCTGATCGCGTCGATGTACATCGGCAACGTCATGCTGCTGATCCTGAACCTGCCGCTGGTAGGCCTGTGGGTCAAGCTGCTCAAGATCCCCAAGTCGTACCTGTACGCGGGCATCCTGGTGTTTGCCACGCTGGGCGTGTATGGCATGCGCCAGAGCGCGTTCGACCTGGTGCTGTTGTACGCCATCGGCCTCCTGGGCGTGGTCATGCGCCGCTTCGACTTCCCCGCCGCCCCTGTGGTTGTGGGCATGATCCTGGGCCCCCTGGCCGAGGCGCAGATGCGCAATGCGGTCGCCATCGGCGAAGGCAAGTGGACCATCTTCCTGGAGCGCCCCGGCTCGCTGACCCTGATGGTCATCGTTCTTGCCGTGCTGATTCTGCCCCGCGTGGCGCGCCGCTGGGCAGCGCGCAAGGCGGCGGCCGAGGGGGTCACTGCTGCGGGCTGAGGGCTAACCTGTTTTGGGTAGTTGGGGCGGCACGGCAGTTTCTGCAGTGCCGCCCTTTTTTCATCGGCGTGCGAGGGCGCGGAACGGCTCAGGGTGTGCATCCCTCTTGCAGTCCCTGTGCCAGCGCATCGAAAACCACCTTGATGCGCCGCGCCGTGCGCAACTCGCGGTGCGTGACCAGCCAGATCGGGAAGATCACGGGCGGCACGTCGTCGAGCACGCGCACGACGCCGGGGGTGGCGTGGGCGATCTCGTCCATCATGGCGCCGATGCCCATGCCCTGGCAGACCAGGGCCCAGTGGGCTACCGAGTGGTCGGCGTAGCAGCTGAAGTTGGCCTCGGTGAGGTGCAGGCCGTGCTGGCGCAGGTAGCCCAGGTACTGGCCTGAGCGGTCCGAGCCCACGAAGGGCAGGTGGGCTGCCTCTTCGGCGCTGCGCGGGTGGCCATGGGTCTTGACCCAGTCTTCGGACGCATAGAAGCAGGCCGATGCCTCGCGGATCAGCCGGGCGATCAGCTCCGGCTGCTCGGGCTTGGCATGGCGGATGGCGATGTCGGCCTCGCGGCGCAGCAGATCGCTGAACGCATTGGACGGGATCACCTCGATGCTGATGCCTGGCTCCTGTTCGCGCAGGCGCCGCACCAGCGGAGGCAGCAGGTACGAGGCCACGGCATCGCTGGCCGAAACCGAGACCACACCGCCCACGGCCTGCGAGCGGCCGGTGGCTGCCAGGCCCAGGGCGTCGGCGGCTGCGCCCATGGCGCGCGCGTGCTCCAGCAGGTCCAGCCCGGTGGTGGTGAGTGCCATGGCCTTGCCCACGCGCTCGAACAGGGTCACGCCCATGCTTTGCTCGATGGCGGCGACCTGTCGGCTCAGCGTGGGCTGGGTCAGGCCGAGCTTGCGGGCGGCGGCCGAGAGCGAGCCGGTTTCGGCCGTCTCCAGAAACGCCTTGAGCTGGTTCCAGTCCAATTTATCCATGCATAAATGTATATGTTCACTGCAATTTGCGGCAATTCCCTGGGGCGTGGTGCATGGATAGCATCCAGTGCTGTCCATTGCAAGACTGTTGTCCCCACCCCATGCCGATCACCACCACCGCTGAGCCTGCCGGCGCACTACCACCCCCGCAGGCGAGTGCGTCGACTACCCGCAAGGCCCGTTTCTGGGACCGCATCGCAACTAGGTACGCGGCCGACCCGATTGCCGACATGCCAGGCTATGAGGCCACGCTGCAGCGCGTGCAGGCGCTGCTGTCGGCCGAGCAGGACGTGCTGGAGATCGGCTGCGGCACGGGCTCCACCGCGCTGCGTCTGGCGCCTTTCACCCGGCGCCTGCTGGCGACCGACGTCTCGACCGGCATGATCGCCATTGCCCAGGGCAAGCTGGCGGCCCAGCCGGTGCCGCAGTTGAGCTTTGCGGTGGCCGACGCCGATGCGCCGGGGCTCGGGCAGGGCACCTACGACGTGGTGCTGGCCTTCAGCGTGCTGCACCTGGTGAGCGATCTCGACCACACGCTGCAGCTGGCGATGCAGGCCCTGCGGCCCGGCGGCCTGCTGATTTCCAAGACGCCCTGCATCGCCGAGATGAATCCGCTCATCCCCTGGCTTGCGCTGCCGCTGATGCGCGCCATCGGCAAGGCACCCCACGTGCTGAGCTTCGACGGTGCAGCGCTGCATGCGGCCATTGCCCGCCAGGGCATGGACATTGTTGCCGCCGAACGGCACGGCACCCGGGGCAAGGACATCCGGCTTTTCATCGTGGCCCGCAAGCCGCCCGAGTTTCCCTACGCTCCGAGCAGGCTGTTGCCCAAGCTGGGCGAACGCGGCCCCGACCACTTCATCAACCGCAGCAATCCGTGAAGCCGTTGAATCCGATGCCCTTGGGTGGCTTTGACCTGCCGCCTCGTGCTGGCGCACCGCTCTTGTGCGCCGTGCCGCTGGCAGGGGCTCTGGCCGGGCGGCCCGGGCTCAGCCGTCCAGCCCCGTCTCCTGCCGGTACAGGCCTGGCAGGAAGTTCTCGAACATGCCGACTTCTTCGATGTTGTGGCGCAGCCAGGCGGCACCCTTGCCAGCGGGGAATGCCAGGCGCGAGAGCAGCGGGTGCAGACTGCGCGCCACCGTGCCGCGCCCGCCAAAGAGCAGGCAGTTCTCGTACTGCGTGCCCTCTGCCACGGCCTTGAAGCGGTATTCCATGCGCGCCAGGCCCCGGATGCCATGCACCACGGGGTTGTGGATGAAGCCCTCTTCGTCGAGCTTCTCGATGTCGGTCACCACGTCCACCACGAAGGCCGGGTTGGCGCCCAGCATCTCGCGCAGGTGGATGGCCGCGCCCGGCCCCACGCTGCCGTCGGGCAGGCGGCGCGCATAGCTGGCGTGGACGTGGTCGTAGGGATGCCACACCCGGTAGCGGTTGATGCGCACGCTGCCCACCTCCACGTCGCCCTCCAGGTGGGCGAACCACCATGCCAGCATGCGTGGAGTCACCCCGCGCACCACCTCGTGGCGTATCCAGCAGCGTGTGCGGCCATCGGTCAGCGTGTCGATGCCGCTCGCAGCGCTGCCCACGGGCTTGAGTCCCCAGGGCAGATGTACGGGCGGGGGTACTCCCTTGAAGCTGGCCGGGCAGGCCGGCACATCGACCGATGGGAAACGCGAGGCCAGCCGCTCGGGCAAAGGCAGGGCCTGGTAGTGGGGCAGGACAGCGGGCATGGCAGAACCTCGAAAATATGTATAGCAATTACTGTACTAATTTTGCCTTATAAAGTAAAGCGATTGCTATACTTGGCGCATGACCTCCCCTCCTTCACTGGACCCCTCTCCCCGCGGTCGTCCGCGCTCCGACGCGCTGCACGCGGAAATCCTCTGGGCCGCGGCGCAGTTGTTCAGCACCCAGGGCATCGGTGGCACCACCACGCGCCAGGTGGCTGCACAGGCGCAGACCACCGAGCGCACCCTGTTCAAACACTTTGGGTCCAAGGAGGGGCTGGCCCAGGCGGTGATCTCAGAAGCGGTGCTGCCCCATTTGGCCCCGGCATCGCTGGCGGGGCTGGCCGAGGCCATCGCGGCCTACGGTGGTGATCTGGTGGCCTGGCACCAGGCGCTGCTGCGCGCACGGATCACCGCGCTGCAGACTGCGCCCGAGCTCACACGCCTGCTTCTGGTCGAACTGGTGCGGGACGAGGGCCTGCGCGGGCGCTTTGCCGCGCAGTGGAAGCCGGCAGTGTGGGGCCCGCTGGTGGCATTGTTTGACCGGTTGCAGCAGCAGGGACTCCTGCGCAGCGACGTCGCGGCAGGAGTACTCGCCCGGCGCTTTTTGGCGCTCAACATCGGATTTTTGGTTTCGCGGTTGGTCCTGGCCCCGGATCTGGCGCTCGATGACGAGGAGGAGATCGCCTCGATCGCGCAGGTGTTCTTCGCAGGGGTGTCGCCGCTGCGCGGATGAGGCGACGCGGGCAGGGCAGGCCTGCGGGTGAGATCTTGTGCACGGCGGCATGACCGCTGTGGTCCATGGTTTGCAGTGGTGGCGGGCAGGCCCTGGCGTACTTGGATGGTCCTGGGTACGCCCCGACCTTGCCCGCCCAGCAAACTTCGCAAGCCAGATGCCGAGGACTCTCATCCTCGAATATCCCCCACCAGGTAGCTTGCTCAGACGGGCAAATCATACCATAAAATGCGAATCATTCTTATTATCAAGGATGGTGCATGCATACCCTGTCCGAAGAGTTCCTGGTGCTGTGCCGCCAGCTGGGGGAAGCGCAGACGCGTTGCAGCGACGCGCTGGCCCGGCAGGCGGGCGAGCTTGAGCAGTTGCGGGCCGAGGTGGTGCGGCTGCGGGCGGCGGTGGTGGTGCGCGATACGCGGCTGGCCCTGGCGCAGGAAGACCTGGCGCAGTTGCATGCCGCGCAGCCGGGGCTCAGGCGCCGCCTGGACATGGCGCGGCACATTGCAACGCTGGCCGAGCGCATTGCCAGCCTCTCGCGCGAGTGCCTGCGCTGGCGGCTGCAGGCGGTGGCTGCGGCCTCGGAAGAGCAGGGCGTTGCGCCGGCCCCGGCTGCGGCCATGGACGGAACCGACAATCCGGCCCTGAACTCCAGCCTGGCCGCCGCTGACCTGGTCATCTGCCAGACGGGCTGCATCAGCCACGACGAATACTGGCGCGTGCAGGACCACTGCCGGCGCACTGGCAAGCCCTGCATCCTGGTGGACCAGCCGCTGGGCGCGGGTGCGGCCGACAAGGCACAGCCTGTGGTCGTGCTGCGCATGGCGCGCGGCCTGCGGGCAGTGAGCGGCGTGCAGGCCGTGGATGCCGTGGATGCCGCTGCAACGCCTGATACGGATTTGCATTCGATCTTATAGCCAGGCGGGAAGCCGTAGACAGTGCTTTAGAGGGTGTAGACGAAATCAACCGGCCAGGGCAATCCTGCTGAGCAGGACACCTGCCTCAGCAAGCCAGACCCATGCAGCAGAGATCGAGGTCTTGCGGTCGTGATGCATAACCATGCGGCGCCAGCGTTCGCCCCAGGCATGGGTGCGCTCGACAACCCAGCGCTTGGGTAGCACTACAAAGCCCATAGCCGTTCCTGCCACAAGGATTGCTGCGTATCGTGCAGTGTCCCAGTCGAGCGGTTGCCTGGCTTGCGCACGACCTGGACGCGGATGCCATGGGCCTTCTCGATTGCTTGCGCGCATTGGCCACCGTAGGCCCCATCGGTGTAGAGCCGCTGGATGCCAGGAGCGTTGCGACAGGCCTGTGCCACAACATCTGCGGCGCCGTCGCGGTCCTGCACGCTGACAGCCGTGACCGTGACAGCCACAAGCAGACCAAGCGTGTCCCCGACGATGTGGCGCTTTCTGCCTTTGACTTTCTTGCCCGCGTCGTAGCCGCACTCGCCACCTTGAGGTGATGCGCGATTTGACCGTGCATCGATGACTACCGCACTTGGTTCGGCATTGCGCCCCATGTGATACGGATTTGCATTCAATCGTATAACTAGGCGGGAAGCCGCAGACAGTGCTGTAGCACGGCAAGGCGGACCAACGAAGTTAGACGGTTGAAGGCAAATTCGTATGAGACCGCCACTGCTGGCGAAGCCGGTCCTGCATCCGCTTGAAGACATCAGCCTGGACCCAGCGCGCGAAGGCCTTGTAAACCACCTCCCACGGTGCGAAGTTCGAAGGGCAGCAGTCACCAGGCGCAGCCGGTGCGCAGCACATAGCAGCAGGCGTCAACGAGGTGGCGGCGCTCGTAGCGTGCTGGCGTTGCATGCGGCATCCGGGAGACGCTGCCACGCAGCAAAACGATGTGCTCCGGCGTCAATGCCGCAGGCCTTCCCCTTCGATCTACAGCCATGCATTTATCATCCACTTGCTTGCGTTCTGCCATGGCAACTCCGTGCTCGGATGGCAGATGACTCGCAATTTTCAGGCCGATTGATTTCGTCCACATCCTCTTAAGATGAGATCACTGACCGCTCACGTTGGTCGCACCTTCTCAGCTGCTTTCCGTCCGATCCCTTTCGAAGTTCCCGCCGTGTGTGTTCGCTCCTCGGACGCATCTCGAAGGCATTGAGCAAACTGCGCGACGATGGGAGGCGTTGTACGTGGCTTGCGTTGCAGAAGGCCAATCTCTCGATAGAACGTAGCTTCGCCCAGCGAAATCACACGAAGGTTCGGCGGTAAAGGAAGGTGCGCCTCGACCATTGGAATAAGCGCCACGCCAAGCCCCTTGGATGCCAAATGGATGAGCCCGGAAATCTCGTCGACTTCGATCGCGTCGTTGACCACAAGCCCTTCGCGCCTCAGAAACCCTTCGACCATCCGCCCTCCGAACGAGGCACGGTCGTAGCGCAGAAAAGGTTGCCCCTGAATCAGCTCGCGCCAGTCCTTTCCCTTTATGGAGTCTGGAACGACAAGCACGTAGGGTTCATGCACCAACGCTGCCCAAGTCAGCTCTGGAAGCATGCCAAACGGCGGCCTGATGATGACCGCTGCATCGATCTTGCCGGAATCCAGATCGTCCATGAGTCGCATGGAAACACCAGGCGACACATGTACACGCACCATGGGGTAAGCACCGCGCAGGCGTTCCAGCGCGCGGGCCAGGAGAGTCGACTGGGTCGAAGCGATAGCGCCGATGCGCAAGAGGCCCCTGGTAGAGCTGCCGCTTGGCGCATCTCCGAGTTTCGCGTACAGCGCGCAGATTTCTTCGGCGCGCGCAAGAGTGGTGTGTCCTGATGCATTCAACGTGGCAGAGCGGCCAGTGCGGTCGAAGAGCTCAAACCCCAGAGATTCCTCAAGCCGTTTGATCTGGCTGCTGACTGCAGATTGGGTCAGGCCAATACGCTCAGCGGCCGCCGCAAAGGTGCCATGCTTGCAGACGGCAATGAAGGTCTTCAGCGCTGTAATCAAGGTTCGTGCTCCTCATGTCAATCGAGTGAAATGGGCGTCTGCAACTCCTGGAGCGAGTGCGGCACAAGGAGCATTGGCTGCAACGCCCGATAGACCGGTTGCGTCGGGTATTGCTTCCCGCGCCCAGGGGCCTGCCCTGGGCTTGTTGTTACTACCCTGCGATCCTCGGCTTTCGAGCGTTTCGCTTCGATGCCTTCTGCCACGCCCGCTCCCCGCAGTTTGGATGAACAGGTGCTCCAAGAGCGCATTAAAGCGTGTGCGAGCGATTTTGGATGGAGCCGCTGTGCTGCAGCCCGTCCGTAGTGCTTCGCCGAAGCATTTTTTCGCAGAAATGCGTGCTGTTCTGACAAGAAGCGATGATTGCGTTGGAAACGCCTTGATGGGTCCGCTTGGGTACCGAGCGATCGTCGAGTTTCGAGCGCTTCGCGTCGAAGCCTTTTGCTGCGCAGACCTGTCGCGTTTCCAGAGACGAGTGGTCGACGCGTTGGCGAACACTCGTTCATGGCCTGAATCGTCAGTTCTTAAGAGGCGGGATCACCAGCGCCAAACCATTTGGACTGCGAGGATCGGTGACCGGCATCGGCGTGCGACCCACCACCTGGATGGCCTCGATGTTGAGCCCGCCGCCTACGCCGTCCTGCAGGATCCAGCCGCGTCGTGTGAGATCGGCCTTTACGGAGTCAGAGTACTTGTTGGCTTCATAAAAGATCACGTTGTCAGGCAGCAACTGATGGTGGAAGCGCGGCGCGGCTTGCGCCTGGTCGATCGGCAAACCATAGTCGAAAACATTGACCAATACTTGGTAGACACTGGTGAAGATCCGCGACCCGCCAGGCGTACCCAGCACCAGAGCCACCTTGCCGTCCCTGGTTGCAATGGTTGGACTCATGGAAGACAGGGGGCGCTTGCCCGGCTGAATCGAATTGGCGTCCGCGCCAACCACTCCGTACTGGTTGGGCACACCCGGCTTGGCAGAGAAATCATCCATCTCATTGTTGAGCAAGAATCCCGCTCCCTCGACGACGATGCCGCTGCCATAGCCTCCATTCAGCGTATAGGTGTTGGAGACTGCATTGCCCCATTTGTCCACGATGGAGAAATGCGTCGTTTCGGGCTTCTCGGCTGCCGAAATAGGTGTCGGATAGTCGAAGCCGAGTCCTGGCTTCACGTTCGCAACTGGCGTCGGCACAAGTGGGTTGACCGAAGCTGCACGGCCCCGAAGGTAGGTGTCATCCAGCAACTGTGCCATCGGAACCTTGTAGAAATCGGGGTCGCCGAGGTACTGGGCTCGATCGGCGAAGAGTCGCTTCTCCATCTCTGCAGTCAGATGAATGTATTGGGCCGAGTTAAGCGGCGCGCTGGCAAACTGGGGTGCGAGAAAGCCCTTCATCTTCAGCAACTGGCCTATGCCAAAGCCGCCCGAACTCGGCGGCGGTGAGGTGTAGATCGTCAGGCCGTTCCAGTCTATGGTCACGGGATTGCGCCACACTGGCTTGTAGTCGGCCAAGTCGGCCTTGGATATCAGACCTTTGGTTCGTCCCATCTGCGCGACCAACAAGTCTGCTGTCGCACCCTTGTAAAACTCGTCTGCGCCGTTGTCACTGATACGCTGCAAGGTGTTGGCCAGTTCGGGCTGTTTGAACAGCTGCCCAGCTACCATCTTTCCGCCGAAATAGTCGTTGAAATTCACGCGGCGGCCGGCGCTTGTCGGCTCGGCGGTCGCATATGCCGTGAAGCCATTCCTCGCGTAGTCGATAGCGGGAGCCATCACCTGCTTCCAGGTCAGCTTTCCGAACTTCTGATGGACCGCCTGCATGCCTGCGACGGTTCCGGGGACACCGGCCGAGAGAGAACCATCCCAGCTCAATCCGGGGATCACCTCGCCGTTGGCGTCGAGGTACATCGTCGGGGTTGCCTTGCCGGGCGCCTTCTCCCGATAGTCAATGAAGTATGGCTTGCCATCCATGTAGACCGTCATGAACCCACCGCCCCCGATGTTGCCGGCAGATGGCAGGGTCACGGACAAAGCGAACGCCACCGCGACGCCAGCATCGACCGCGTTGCCACCTTGGTCCAACATCAGCTTTGCGGCCTGCGCGCCAAAGCGGTCCGGCGACGAAACCGCGGCGGCGGTCAGCAAGGTGGAGGCGTTGCATTCGCTACTTTCGCTCCCTCCGCCGCCGCAACCTGCGAGCAGGGCTGCGAGCAACGCTGAGGCCACAAGGCCGCGCCGTCCGCCGTTAACAGAATTGAATTTCTCCATGATGACTCCGTGGGTTTTGACATGCTGAATCTAGTGAAAACGACCACTGTCTAGGTCGATGAATAATTGAACTCAGCATCACTATTTTTGCTGCTCGAACAATTTGAAGTTCTGGAGTCCACTCGCAGAGAAACCTGAATGTGGCTTTCAATCTGGCGCGAGCGGGCATCCGGCTGGGCGCAATTGCCGTGTGTGAACGCCCGAAAAAATGGGATTGGGCCAAGCTCACGTGTCGCCGTGTGTTTGCATGCAGGGTGCGCGCTTGATGGGAAGAGCGGTCCGACACAAACCGCGTGCATAGGCTGCCTGTACCTCGCGCCATCTCAAGTTCGTGGCGTGCTCTCGCTGAGCATCGGCGACGCGCTGTTCACAAAAGCATGCTGGTGACTTCGCAACCATCCTGGCATCAATTGACAATTAAAATTGATGCTAATCAACGAAAAATATTGATTTTCATTGATTTGGATCATGGATAAAGTTTGGAAACATCAACACCCCAAACGCTTTCATATGACCACCCCACAACGAATCCCGTTCCATTTGGCTTTCCCCGTGCGTGATATTGCAGAGGCTCGTGCTTTCTACGGTGAACTGCTGGGATGTCCTGAAGGACGCAGCGCACCCGAATGGGTTGACTTTGATTTCTATGGGCACCAGATCGTCGCCCACTTGGCCCCGGACGAATGCGGTCACAAGTCGAGTAGCGCGGTAGATGGCCATGACGTGCCTGTGCGCCATTTCGGCGCCATCCTTCCCATGGACCAATGGCAGAAGATGGCCGACAAGCTCGTCGCGAACAAGACCAAGTTCGTCATCGAGCCCTACATCCGCTTCAAGGGGGAGCCTGGTGAGCAAGCCACGATGTTCTTCCTCGACCCTTCCGGCAATGCCGTCGAAATGAAGTCCTTCGCGGATCTCGATTCGCTGTTCGCAAAATAAGGGTGATGACATGAAGAACCAACTCCTTCTTCCGATCGCAACCGCGACGGCGCTCCTGTGCTTCCTGGGGAATGCAGTCGCCCAGACCGACACGCTCAAGAAGATCAAAGATTCCGGAGTCATCACCATGGGTGTCCGCGATGGCTCTGGAGCCATGTCGTATACGCTGGGGCCTGGGGTCTACACGGGCTTTCATGTCGAAGTGTGCGAGCGCGTCATAGCGGATGTGAAAAAGGCGCTGGGAGTTCAGAAGCTCGACGTCAAATACCTGCTTGTTACACCACAGAACCGCATTCCGCTGGTGCAAAACGGGACGGTCGACATCGAGTGCGGTACCACCACGAACAACACTGCTCGCCAGAAGGACGTTGCCTTCGCACCGACGCTCTATGTGGAGGGGGTGCGCGTGGCTGTCAAGAAGGCCTCCGGCATTACCTCCACATCCCAGTTGATCGGCAAGACTGTTGGCGCGACATCAGGCAGCACCGCAGTGCAGCAATTGCGCAAGCTCAAGCGTGACGGCGGTGGCGGGGAGGTTGGCGAATTGTTTGCCAAAGACAATAGCGAAGGCTTCCTCTTGCTTGAGTCCGATCGCGTGCAGGGATTCATCGCTGACGGACAAATCCTTGCGACCCTGATATCCAAGAGCAAAGACCCTTCACAGTACGAATTGCTGGACCAAGTGCTCAGTGTCGAGCCTATTGCAATCATGCTGCCCAAAGGCGATCCGGGCTTTAAAAAGCTGGTAGACCAGAGCGTTCTGGCCATTGCTCAGAGCGGCGAAGCCGCGCGCCTGTATGACAAATGGTTCATGAAGCCGATTCCGCCTAGCAGCTTGAAGGTGGGCCTGCCTCCAAACGCTTTGACTCAAGCAGCTTGGAAAGGTCCCTCTGACAAGCCAATGGAAGCATACGAAGTCAAGTAAGTGCAAGCTACCGTCAGTAGGTGATTGCTGACTCCAAGGCGCACGAGGGTGCTTGCGGGCTACAGGACGGCCGGCAATCAATGCAATACGCAAGGGATGCCAGAGCTTAGACATCATGGTCCCAATAGGTAAAGGCAGGGGCCGACCTCCTGCCTGATCCGTCGGCTGTAGATTTCTGTGCAGAGGTGCATGCTGTGACTGTGTCACGGGCAGCTGAGGCAAGGGGGGGCGACCATGGATCAGAACGATTGGGCATTATTGGCCGCTCGCATGAAATCGACGAATGCTCGCAGCTTCCCAGGCATACGCGTGCGATGGGGGTAATATAAGTGAAATGCGTCGTCCATTGCGCTGTGCTGCTTCAGTATCTGCCGCAACTGGCCGCTGGCCAACTCTTGCTTTGCAAACTCCTCAAGCACGAAGCCAATGCCGAGACCTTGCACAGCCGCGTCCACGACAGATCGCATCTCGTCGAATAGAAGACGCCCTTGCACGTCGATTTGCACCATTTGGTCATTTGCATCGAACCTCCATTCGTACCACCGGCCTCCCACGGAATAGCGTTGCCGAATGCAGTCGTGCTTCAACAGATCATTGAGGGACCTGGGTTCCTTGCGATGTTGAAAGTAGTTCGGGGCGGCAACCAAAATTCTTTTCTGTACCGATCCCAGCTGCATGGCCACCATGTCGTTCTGCACTTTCTTGCCCATGCGTATGCCCATGTCAAAGCCGGCGCTAACGATATCGCCGAGCAGGTTGTCCAGGGATATCTCGACATGGATCAACGGGAAACTCGCCAGGAAGTCTTCTAGATGCGGTTCGATCAACATGCGGTACGCGACGTATGACGTGTTGACCCGCACCGTGCCGGACGGCTGATCGGCCGCAAGCAAAGTCTCCGCCAAGGAGTTCTTGATCAGTGCGAGCGCGGGTGCCAATTTCGAATGCAGGGATGCACCCGCTTCGGTCAGGCCGACGCTGCGCGTGGTTCGATTGAAAAGCCGCACATTCAATTGCGCTTCCACAGCCTTGATGGTGCGGGACACCGCTGTCGGCGTAACGCCCAATTCGGCTGCCGCCCGGGCAAAGTTCAAATGGCGGGCCGCCGCCTCGAACGTCAAAAGCCCCGGAAGGTGCACCGGTGGCGAGGCGGCTGCCACACCCGCAAGGCCGGCCTGCATCGCATCATCTATTGTGAGCTTTTTGTTCATACTCTATCTATGCTTGTGACTATTTACGTCATTATCACCGGCCTCCATACTTCCTGCATCACATGAATTCACAACGCAACGTGGTTGCTCAAAAGGAACAAAAAATGGCGCTTGGCAACTCTTGCAGCGATCTCTTTTCGCCCGTGAGGATGGGTGCGCTGGCGCTTGCAAATCGCATCGTCATGGCACCGCTCACCCGCAGCCGCATGGGCACCGACGGCGTGCCCAACGAAATGCATGCCCGCTACTACGCACAGCGGGCCAGTGCGGGGCTGATCGTCAGCGAGGCCACCAATATCTCTGCGCAGGGGCGCGGCTATGCACTGACGCCTGGCATCTGGACGGACGAGCAGGTCGCCGGCTGGAAAAAGGTGACCGACGCGGTGCACGCAGCCGGGGGCCTGATCGTCTGCCAGCTGTGGCATGTCGGCCGTTTCTCGCATGTGGACCTGCAGCCCGACGGGGCAGCGCCGGTGGCACCGTCGGCGATTCGTGCGCAAGGACAGACCTACACCGAGCAGGGCATGCTGGATGTGTCGATGCCACGGGCACTGGAAACGTCCGAAATTCCCGGCGTCATCGCGCAGTACCGGCACGCCGCAGAGTGTGCAAAGCGGGCCGGCTTCGACGGTGTCGAAGTGCACTCCGCCAACAGCTATCTGCTGGATCAGTTTTTGCGCGATTCTACAAACCGGCGCAGTGACGAATATGGTTGCACGATCGAGAATCGCAGTCGGCTCACATTGGAAGTCACTGCGGCGGTGGTTGAGGTCTGGGGCCACGACCGCGTCGGTATTCGGCTCTCCCCTGTGACGCCGGACGCAGGCAACACGCCTCTGGACAGCCAGGTCATGCAGACGTACGGCTATTTGATCGAGCAGTTGAATCGCTTCCAACTGGCGTACATGCACTTTGTCGAGGGTGCCACAGCCACCTCGCGGACTGTGCCTGAAGGCGTGGACCTCGACGCATTGCGCGCACGGTTCAAAGGCCCCTACATCGGCAACAACAACTATGACCTTGCGCTGGCGGTGAATCGCCGCCTGGCAGGCAAGGTCGATGCCGTGGCGTTTGGCCGTCCGTTCATTGCCAATCCCGATTTGGTCCGTCGCTTGAAAGAGGATGTTGAACTGGCCGTGGCTCCCCGTGAAACCTATTACGGCAATGGCGCCAAAGGTTATACCGACTGGCCTGCACTGGCAGATTGATCCGGTTATCTGCTGACCCAATTTCCGATGTCGAATCGACGAGTCATTGCGACTCTTAAAGGAGTAACCGAGTGAAGACGACTTTCATCAAGACTTTTATTTTCGCGGCGATGGCTGTCGGCATGGGCGTTGCCGCCCACGCCGCAGACACGCCAACCCGACCCCAAGCCAACCAAGGAAAAACCATGAGCCAGCCGACGTACGTGCAAGATTACCAAGCCATCTCCGAAGTGCTGAACAAGTACATCGAGGGATGCAAACAGGCCAAGAGCAGCATCATGAAGTCTGCTTTCAGCCCACAGGCGACGATGTACAGCGTCGGCCCCGATGGCAAGCTGACCGGCGGCGCGATTCCGATCCTGTTCGAGGGGATCGACAAGGATTTCCGCCCGTCTCCTGACGCGAAGGCCGCGATCACCCGCATCGAGATCGTGGGTACGGCGGCCAGCGCCCGCATAGACGCCAACGGCATGTCGGGCATCTCGTTCACCGACTTCTTCCATCTGTTGAAGGTTGATGGCCAGTGGACGGTGGTGAGCAAGATTTTCCAGGCGCACGTGGCGCCTTGACCAGCCATCATCATGGATACCCTAACCTCCGCTGTCGCCGTTTCCGTCCTGACCCTGGCGGTTGGTAGCGCCTGTGCAGCCGACAGGCCCGGCGTCGAACACAACACGGCAACATTCCTGCAATCCCTTGAAGGCGCCAAAACGCTCGACAGCATGACGCCGATCGATGCCCGCGCCGCGCTGGTGGGTGCCCAGGCCGCCCCCCAGGTTGCCTTGCCGGCGGCGGACGTCAGCGAGAAGATGATCCGCATCCATGGCAGCGACCTGAAATTGACCATCGTGCGCCCGGCCGGCAGCCAACAGAAAACCCTGCCCGCGTTCATGTACTTCCACGGCGGTGGCTGGGTGCTGGGGGATTTCCCCACCCACGAACGGCTGGTGCGTGACCTGGTGGCAGGCTCGGGCGCGGTGGCGGTCTTCGTCCACTACACGCTGTCGCCCGAGGCGGGATACGGCGTGGCCATCGAGCAAGCCTATGCCGCAACGAAATGGGTGGCCGAGCATGGCAAGGAGATCCATGTCGACGGCCAGAGCCTTGCTGTGGCTGGCAACAGCGCGGGCGGCAATCTGGCTGCCGTGGTTGCCTTGATGGCGAACGAGAAGGGCGTGCCTGCACTGCGTTCGCAGGTATTGCTGTGCCCTGTGACGGATGCAAACTTCGACACGCCGTCGTACCAGGAGTTTGCCAACGGCTACTTCCTGACGAAGGACTTGATGGAGTGGTTCTGGGACCATTACACGACCGACGCCCAGGCACGCAAGCAGATCTACGCTTCGCCGCTGCAGGCGACGGCCGAGCAGCTCAAGGGCTTGCCGCCAACGCTGATCCAGACTGCTGAATTCGATGTCCTGCGCGATGAAGCCGAAGCTTACGGCCGCAAGCTCGACGCTGCGGGTGTGCAGGTGAAGACGGTGCGCTACAACGGCATGATCCACGATTTTGGCCTGTCGAACATGTTCAGCCATTTGCCGGCGCCCCGCAGCGCGATTGCGCAGGCATCGCAAGAACTCAAGGCGCACCTGGGCAAGTAATTTCAGATGCAAGGAACAAGCGAT
This sequence comes from Acidovorax sp. A1169, assembly GCF_030704685.1. Lineage (GTDB taxonomy): Bacteria > Pseudomonadota > Gammaproteobacteria > Burkholderiales > Burkholderiaceae_C > Acidovorax. Next base: position 155,592 of record NZ_JAUZDX010000014.1, on the reverse strand, counting down.
TTGTTCTAGGCCCTAGCGCTGGACTGCGGTGGGGTGGGGGTGGTCAGCGGCTGCGTATACCTTGCTACCATCCGCGCATGCCTTTGCTCGACGACGCCCCCGCACTGCCGCTGGATGCCCAGGGCATTCTCGAACTCGCGGCGCGGTCGATGTTTCACCTGTTCTCCAGCGTCAGCCAGGGCATGTTCCTGGTGGACCTGAGCGGGCGCATCGTCTGGGTGAACGAGGGCTACCAGCGCTTTCTGCCCGACCTGGGCTTCTCGTCGGTGGACCAGTTCGTGGGCCGCATGGTGGAGGAGGTGATCCCCAACACCGGCATGCGCCGCGTGCTGGAGACGGGCAACCCGGTGCTGATCGACCTGCTCACCAACAAGGCGGGCACCTTCGTGGTCAGCCGCATTCCGCTGCGCGACGACGAGGGCGGCGTGATCGGTGCCATCGGCATCGTGCTCTTCGACCACCCCGAGACCACACTACAGCCCCTGATCAGCAAGTTCGCGCTGCTGCAGCGCGACCTGGACGATGCGCGGCGCGAGCTGGCCAGCCAGCGCCGGCGCACCCTGGCCGTGGCGGGCGATGGCGAGCGGCGCGCCAAGTACACCTTTGCCAGTTTCATTGGCTCCAGCCCTGCCGCCGCCGAGGTCAAGCGCCAGGCGCGCCGCGCGGCGCAGTCGAGCAGCCCGGTGCTGCTGTTGGGCGAGACGGGCACCGGCAAGGAGCTCTTGGCCCATGCCATCCACGCCGCATCGAGCCGTGCCAGCGGCCCCTTTGTGAGCGTGAACATCGCCGCCGTGCCCGACACGCTGCTGGAGGCCGAGTTCTTCGGCGTGGCGCCCGGGGCCTACACCGGCGCGTCGGCCAAGGGCCGCGACGGCAAGTTCAAGCTGGCCGATGGCGGCACCTTGTTCCTCGACGAGATCGGCGACATGCCGCAAAGCCTGCAGGCCAAGCTCTTGCGCGCGCTGCAGGAGGGCGAGATAGAGCCCCTGGGCTCCAACAAGCTGGTGCCCTTCAACGTGCGCATCCTGGCGGCCACCTCGCGCGACCTGGCGGGGCTGGTGCGCGAGGGGCGGTTTCGCGAAGACCTGTTCTACCGCCTGCACGTGCTGCCGTTGCGCGTGCCGCCGTTGCGTGCGCGGCGCAGCGACATCCCGGCGCTGGTGGAGGCCCTGGGCGATGACCTGGCGCTGCGCAACGGCACGCCGCCGCCCGAGCTGCTGCCCGCTGCCATGGCCCTGTTGGCGGGCCAGCCCTGGCGCGGCAACATCCGCGAGCTGCGCAACGTGATCGAGCAGGCCGTGATGCGCAGCGAGGGCCAGTCCATCGACGCCGCGCAGCTCGAACGCATCCTGCGCGAGGCGGGCGTGGAGCCTGCCGCGCCGGTGCAGGACACCACCTCCGTGGTGGTGGCCGAGGCCGAGGACGCATCGCGCTATCTGCGCCCCCTGGCCGAGCAGGTGGCCGAGCTGGAGCAGCGCGCCATCGCCGCCGCCATGAAGGCCCATGGCGGCAACAAGCTGGCCACCGCGCGCCAGCTCGGCATCTCGCGCGCCACGCTCTATGGACGTCTGGAAAACCCTGAATAAATTTCAGGCATTTGTCTGAAATATGGACAATTGTATTGTCTGATATTTGGACGGTGCTGTCCAGGTGTCAGCGAAAGTATCATACAAATCAACAGCTTGTGCCCTGGCACGAACTGTGCAATGTTCAGGCATCACAACAAGGAGACATCGCCATGCACCGTCGCACCCTGGTCGCCCTCGCCACTGCAGCCGTTACCGCCGCCGCCACGCTTTCCGCCCCCGCATTCGCCCAGTCCGGCGAGATCCGCATCGCCCACGTCTACAGCAAGACCGGCCCGCTCGAAGCCTATGGCAAGCAGACCCAGACCGGCCTGCTGATGGGCCTGAACTACGCCACCGGCGGTAGCATGACCGTCAACGGCAAGAAGCTCGTGGTCATCGAGAAGGATGACCAGGGCAAGCCCGACCTGGGCAAGAGCCTCTTGGCGTCGGCCTACTCCGATGACAAGGCCGACATCGCCGTGGGCCCCACGTCCTCGGGCGTGGCGCTGGCCCTGCTGCCCGTGGCCGAAGAGTACAAGAAGATCTTGCTGGTCGAGCCCGCCGTGGCCGACGCCATCACCGGCGACAAGTGGAACAAGTACATCTTTCGCACTGGCCGCAACAGCAGCCAGGACGCCATCTCCAACGCCGTGGCCATCGACAAGGCCGGCGTGACCGTGGCCACGCTGGCGCAGGACTATGCCTTCGGCCGCGACGGCGTGAAGGCCTTCAAGGACGCGCTCAAGAACGCCAAGCTCGCCCATGAGGAGTACCTGCCCACCACCACCACCGACTTCACCGCCGGTGCCCAGCGCCTGATCGACAAGCTCAAGGACGTGCCCGGCCGCAAGGTCATCTTCATCATCTGGGCCGGCGCGGGCAACCCCTTCAAGATCGCCGACATGGACTTGAAGCGCTACGGCATCGAGATCGCCACGGGCGGCAACATTCTGCCGGCCATGGCCGCGTACAAGAACTTCCCCGGCATGGAAGGCGCGACCTACTACTACTTCGGCATCCCCAAGAACCCCGTGAACGAAGCCCTGGTGGCCGCGCACTACAAGGAGTTCAAGACCCCGCCGGACTTCTTCACCGCCGGGGGCTTCAGCTCGGCCATGGCGCTGGTCACGGCCCTCAAGGCCACGGGTGGCGACACCAACACCAACAAGCTCATCAAGACCATGGAGGGCATGAGCTTTGAGACCCCCAAGGGCAAGATGACCTTCCGCAAGGAAGACCACCAGGCCATGCAGAGCATGTACCACTTCAAGATCAAGGTGGACCCGGCCTTCGCCTGGGGCGTGCCCGAGTTGGTGCGCGAGATCAAGCCTGAAGAAATGAACGTGCCGATTCGCAACAAGCGATAAGCGCAACCGGATACGGTTTGCGTGGCCTGGAGCGCGCGGTACGCAGGTACCGCACTCCAGGGTTCATCCCGCAGGGGCGGCCGCCCCTTTTTTTCCAGTGAATTGATGCATGAACCCCCGGGTCTACACGGGGGCTGGGTCAGACTTTCTCAAAATTATTTGGAGACAAGACAACATGGCTTTCAATTTCATCCGGGTGGCCGCAGCAGGTGCTGCCATCGCGCTGTGCGCAACCGGCAGTGCGTTCGCTGCCGTCAATCTCCCCGCACTCAAGATCGACAAGACGCAGACCACGGTGTCGGGTCTGTCGGCCGGCGGCTTCATGGCCGTGCAGCTGCACGTGGCCTACTCGGCCACCTTCGCCAAGGGCGCGGGCGTGGTCGCGGGCGGGCCGTTCTACTGTGCCGAGGGCTCCATCGTCAACGCCACCGGCCGCTGCATGGCCAGCCCCGCCGGCATCCCCACCAGCACGCTGGTCAACACCACCAACACCTGGGCCAGCCAGGGCCTGATCGACCCGGTGGCCAATATGCAGGCCTCCAAGGTCTACCTGTTCTCGGGCACGCTGGACAGCGTGGTCAAGACCGGCTCCATGGACGCGCTGCGCACCTACTACAACAGCTTCGTGCCGGCCGCCAACGTGGTCTACAAGAAGGACATCGCGGCCGAGCACGCCATGGTCACCGACGACTATGGCAACGGCTGCTCCACCAAGGGCGCGCCTTACATCAGCGACTGCAACTTCGACCTGGCCGGCGCCATGTTGCAGCACCTGTACGGCACGCTGAACGCGCGCAACAACGCCACGCTGCCCGCAGGCAACTACGTCGAGTTCAACCAGAACCAGTTCATCACCAACCACGGCATGGCCACCACCGGCTGGGCCTACATCCCGCAGGCCTGCCAGGCCGGCGGCACCGAGACCTGTCGCCTGCATGTGGTGCTGCACGGCTGCAAGCAGAACGTGAGCGACGTGCAGCAGCAGTACGTGCGCAACACCGGCTACAACCGCTGGGCCGACACCAACAACATCGTCATGCTTTACCCGCAGACCAGCCTGGCGGCCACCAACAGCTGCTTTGACTGGTGGGGCTATGACAGCGCCAACTATGCCAAGAAGTCCGGCCCGCAGATGGCCGCCATCAAGGCCATGGTGGACCAGGTCTCGGCCGGCGGCACCACGCCGCCCACCAACCCCGCGCTGCCGGCCCCCACGGGCGTGAACACCTCGGGCGCCACGGCCAGCTCCATGCAGGTGGGCTGGGCCGCCGTCTCGGGCGCGGCCAGCTACAACGTTTACCGCAACGCCAACAAGGTCAACGCGCTGCCCGTGAACGCCACCAGCTACAGCGACACCGGCCTGGCTGCTTCCACCACCTACAGCTGGACGGTGCGCGCCGCCGACGCCAACGGTGCCGAGGGCGCCACGTCCAGCGCCGCCAGCGGCACTACGCTGGCAGCGCCCGGCGGCGGGGCCACCTGCACCACGGCCAGCAACTACGCCCACACCATGGCGGGCCGCGCCTACGTGGCCGGCGGCTACACCTTTGCGCTGGGATCCAACCAGAGCATGGGGCTGTGGAACATCTTCGTGACCAAGACGCTCAAGCAGACGGCCACCAACTACTACGTCATCGGCACCTGCCCCTGACAATGCGCCGAACCCCGTGCGCCCTGGCACCGCGAAGGGCAGGGCGCCCGGCACACCTGAAAGACGACGACCTGTGAAAGCGACGCACTACCCATGAGCACCTTGTCCACCAAGGACTTGACCATCCGCTTCGGCGGCCACGTGGCGGTCAACGCCGTGACCTGCTCCTTCGAGCCTGGCACGCTGACCGCCATCGTGGGCCCCAACGGTGCGGGCAAGACCACGTACTTCAACCTCATCTCGGGGCAGTTGCGCGCCAGCGCGGGCAGCGTCACCCTGGGCGGGCAAGACCTCACGGGCCAGTCGGTCTCGGCGCGCACGCATGCGGGCCTGGGCCGTGCCTTCCAGCTCACCAACCTGTTTCCCAACCTCAGCGTGCTGGAGAACGTGCGCCTGGCCGTGCAGGCCACGCAGGAGGGCAAGCACCGCCGGGGGCTGAACCTGTGGAGCATCTGGAGCGACCACTGCGACCTGACGGACCGCGCCCGCGCCATCCTGCAGGCCGTGGCAATGCTGGACCGGCAGGACACGCCCGTCGCCAGCCTGCCGCACGGCGACCAGCGCAAGCTCGAAGTGGCACTGCTGATGGCGCTGGAGCCGCAGGTCTACATGTTCGATGAACCCACGGCTGGCATGAGCCATGACGAGGCCCCCGTGATTCTGAACCTGATCCGCGAGCTCAAGAAGGACAAGACCAAGATCATCCTCTTGGTGGAGCACAAGATGGACGTGGTGCGCGAGCTGGCCGACCGCATCATCGTGCTGACCAACGGCACCCTGGTGGCCGACGGCGCACCGGCCGAGGTGATCGCCTCGCCCGTGGTACAGGAAGCCTACCTGGGTGTGACCAAGGAGGCGGCAGCATGACCACCACTACCAACAATCTGCTCGAACTCAAGGGCGTGCACACCCACATCGGGGCGTACCACATCCTGCACGGTGTGGATCTGGCCGTGCCCAAGGGCCAGCTCACCATGCTGCTGGGCCGCAACGGCGCGGGCAAGACCACCACGCTGCGCACCATCATGGGCCTGTGGCATGCGTCGCAGGGCACGATCCACTTCGGTGGCAAGGACATCACGGCGCTCAACACCCCGCAGATCGCGGGCATGAACATCGCCTACGTGCCCGAGAACATGGGCATCTTCGCCGACCTCACGGTCAAGGAGAACATGCTGCTGGCCGCGCGCAATGCCAAGAATGCCGCGCAGATGGACAGCGCGCGGCTCGAATGGATCTTCAAGCTCTTTCCCGCCGTGGAGAAGTTCTGGAACCACCCCGCAGGCAAGCTCTCGGGCGGGCAAAAGCAGATGGTGGCCGTGAGCCGCGCCATCGTCGAGCCGCGCGACCTGCTCATCGTGGACGAACCCAGCAAGGGCCTGGCGCCGGCCATCATCAACAACATGATCGAGGCCTTCGACCAGCTCAAGAAGAGCGGCGTGACCATCCTGCTGGTCGAGCAGAACATCAATTTCGCCAAGCGGCTCGGTGACACCGTGGCCGTGATGGACAACGGCCAGGTGGTGCATGCGGGCAGCATGGCCGCACTGGCTGCGGACGAGGCATTGCAGCGATCGCTGCTGGGGTTGGCACTATGAGCACCGCGACGACGACAACGACATCCACCACCGGCGCCACCAAGGCCATGCTGCGCGACTTCGACTGGAAGCCGCTGGCCCTGGTGCCGGCCCTGGCGCTGCTGGTGCTGCCCTTCATCGGCTCGCCCAGCACCTGGCTCACGCTCACCGTGGCGGGCCTGGCCATGGGCATGATCATCTTCATCATCGCCTCGGGCCTGACGCTGGTGTTCGGCCTGATGGACGTGCTCAACTTCGGCCACGGCGTGTTCATCGCGCTTGGTGCCTTCGTGGCCACCAGCGTGCTGGGTGCCATGGGCGACTGGACGGGATCCGATCAGCTGTGGCGCAACATGGTGGCGGTGTTGCCGGCCATGCTGGTGGCCATGGCCGTGGCGGGGGCCGTAGGCCTGGCGTTCGAGCGTTTCATCGTGCGGCCGGTGTACGGCCAGCACTTGAAGCAGATCCTCATCACCATGGGCGGCATGATCATCGGCGAAGAGCTGATCAAGGTCATCTGGGGCCCGCAGCAAATCCCGCTGCCGCTGCCCCAGGGCATGCGCGGCGCGCTGCTCATCGGCGATGCGGCCATCGAGAAATACCGCCTGGTGGCGGTGGCCGTGGGCCTCTTGGTCTTTGCCGTGCTGGCCTGGACGCTGTCGCGCACCAAGGTCGGCCTCTTGATCCGTGCCGGCGTGCAGGACCGCGAGATGGTCGAGTCGCTGGGTTACCGCATCCGGCGCCTGTTCATCGGCGTGTTCGTGGTGGGCTCGGCGCTGGCGGGCCTGGGCGGCGTGATGTGGGGGCTGTACCAGCAGAACGTGGTGCCGCAGATGGGCGCGCAGGTCAACGTGCTGATCTTCATCGTGATCATCATCGGCGGCCTCGGGTCCACGGGCGGTGCGCTCATCGGCGCGCTGCTGGTGGGGCTCATGGCCAACTACACCGGCTTTCTGGTGCCCAAGGTGGCGCTGTTCTCCAACATCGCGTTGATGGTGGCCATCCTGCTGTGGCGTCCTCAGGGCGTCTACCCCGTGGCCAACCGCTGAACAGGAGCCGACCAATATGCTGAATCGACTTCTCTCCGGCGACTACCCGCGCAGCAAGGTGCTGGCGGTGATCCTCGTGGCCATCTTCCTGGGCCTGGCGTTCGCGCCCTTCCTGTTCCCTGGCGTCAAGGCCCTGTCCGTGGCGGCCAAGGTGCTGATCTTCGTGGTGCTGGTCGCCAGCTTCGATCTGCTGCTGGGCTACACCGGCATCGTGAGCTTTGCGCACACCATGTTCTTCGGCATCGGGGCCTATGGCATCGCGGTGGCCACCACGCGCATGGGGCCCACCTGGTCGGCCCTGGCCGTGGGCCTGGGCGGCGCCCTGGTGCTTTCGCTGCTGTTGTCGCTGGCGGTGGGGCTGTTCTCGCTGCGCGTGCGCGCCATCTTCTTCGCCATGATCACGCTGGCCGTGGCGGCAGCGTTCCAGACGCTGGCCTCGCAGCTGTCGGACATCACGGGCGGCGAGGATGGGCTGACCTTCAAGGTGCCCGAGATCCTGTCGCCGAGCTTCGAGCCCTTCGACGAGCCCTTCCTGGGCGTCACGCTCGACGGGCGGCTGCTGTGCTACTACCTGCTGTTCGTGGTGGCCGTGGCACTGGTGCTGGCGCTGTTGCGCATCGTGAACTCGCCGTTTGGCCGGGTGCTGCAGGCGATTCGCGAAAACGAGTTCCGTGCCGAGGCCATCGGCTACCGCGTGGTGGTGTACCGCACCACGTCGAGCGTGCTGTCGGCTCTGTTCGCGTGCTGCGCGGGCGCCATGCTCGCGCTCTGGCTGCGCTACAACGGGCCCGATACCTCGCTGTCCTTCGAAATCATGATGGACTGCCTGCTCATCGTGGTTATCGGCGGCATGGGCACCATCTACGGCTCGGCCATCGGCGCCGTGCTCTTCCTCATTGCGCAAAGCTACCTGCAGGACCTGCTGCGCCTCGCAAGCGAGGCGGCCTCGGGCCTGCCATGGCTGTCGGCGCTGCTCTCGCCCGACCGCTGGCTGCTGTGGCTGGGCGTGCTCTTCGTCTTGTCGGTGTATTACTTCCCCACCGGGGTGGTGGGGCGCCTGCGCGCGGCAGCAGCGCGCAAGGTGGCGTGAGGGCCAGGCCCCCAACCTGGCCGGGGTGAAGCTGCGTTCCAGAAGTTCAGAAAAACACAACTCGGAGACAAACGCAATGAAATGCCTGAAGAAAAAGACGACGCAACGAACCGCGATGCTGGCCGTGTCCGCCGCAGTGCTCGCAGCCTGCGGTGGCGGTGGGGGCAGTGACAGCACGGGCGGGGTGAACACGCGGCCCGCCTACCTGGGCAGCATCACGGAGACCCGCTACGACGGCAGCAGCAACGACCTGCTGACCGCCGGCCTGGGTGCGAGTGGCCTGGCTTCGGCCACGCCACCTGCCTACGCCGATGCACTCAAGCCCACCGGGGCCGAACTGCGCCGCGCCGCCATCTACAACAACTACCGCGCCATGCTGGACATGACCGCCGCCGGCGGCTACGGCACGCTGTATGGCCCCAACGTCGATGCCCAGGGCCGCGTCACCACGGGCGATGGCAAGGTGCCCGGCACCGAGTACATCGCCTATGCCGACGACGGCAGCGGCCGCCAGAACGTGACCCTGATGGTGCAGGTGCCCGACAGCTTCAACCCCGCACGGGCGTGCATGATCACGGCCACCGCATCGGGCTCGCGCGGCGTGTACGGCGGCATCTCCACCGGCGAATGGGGCCTCAAGCGCGGCTGCGCCGTGGCCTATTCCGACAAGGGCACGGGCGCCGCCCCGCACGACCTGCAGAACGACACCGTGCCGCTGATCGACGGCACGCGCACCACGGCCGCTGCGGCCGGCAAGAGCGCCGCCTTCAACGCCAACCTCACGCCCGCGCAGCTCGCCGCCTTCAACGCCGCCACGCCCAACCGCTTTGCCTTCAAGCACGCGCACTCGGGCCAGAACGCCGAGAAGGACTGGGGCACGACCACGCTGCAGGCGGTGGAGTTCGGCTACTACGTGCTCAACGAGCGCCATGGCTCGCTCACCGTGTCGGGCCAGCGCATCAAGTCGCTCACACCGGGCAACACCATCGTCATCGCGTCCAGCATTTCCAACGGCGGCGGCGCGGCGATTGCAGCGGCCGAGCTCGATACCCAGGGCCTGATCAGCGGCGTGGCCGTGTCCGAGCCCGCGGTGGAACTGCCCGCCAACCCCGGCATCACCGTGCAGCGCGGCGGCACGGCCATCGCCGTCACGGGCCGCCCGCTGATCGACTACACCACCCAGGCCAACCTGTACCAGGCCTGCGCCTCGCTGGCGCCCTCGGTCAGCACCAGCCCGTATGCCGCCGCCTTCGCCGCAGGCTTTGCCGGTGCGGCCCTGCCCATCGCACCGGGTCGCTGCGCGGCCCTGCGTGCGCGGGGCCTGCTCACGGCCGACACTACGGCGGCCCAGGCCGAAGAATCGCTGCAAAAGCTGCGCGCCTACGGCTGGGAGCCCGAGTCCAACGACCTGCATGCCTCGCTCGCGGCCTTCGAGGTGGCGCCTGCGGTCGCGGTGACTTTTGCCAACTCGCTCTCGCGCGCCAGCGTGCAGGACCACCTGTGCGGCTTCAGCTATGCAGGGGCCACGACCGCCGGTGCGGTCACCCCGCTGGCGGCCCCCGCCGCGCTGGCCGGCATGTTCGCCACCGGCAACGGCGTGCCGCCAGCGGGCGGCGTGCAGCTCATCAACAACCGCGCCAGGCAGGGCCCGGCGCGCGACTTCCTGTCCGTGGCCGATTCCGGTGCGTTCGACTGGAACACCGAGGGTGCCGTGTGCCTGCGCAACCTGGTCACCGGCACCGATGCCGCGGCCCGCAAGCTGCAGGCCGGTGTCGATGAAACGCGCCGCAATGGCAACCTGCGCGGCAAGCCTGCCATCATCGTGCATGGCCGCGCCGATGCGCTGCTGCCCGTGAGCCACACCTCGCGCCCCTACACCGCGCTGAACAAGCGCGTGGAGGGTGCGGCCAGCAAGCTGAGCTATGTGGAGGTGGCCAACGCCCAGCACTTCGACAGCTTCATCGGCTTGCCCACGGTGCTGCCCGGCTACGACACCCGCTACGTGCCGCTGCACGTGTACCTGAACCGCGCGCTCGACGCCGTGTACGAGCACCTGGCCACCGGCAAGGCGTTGCCCGCCAGCCAGGTGGTGCGCACCGTGCCGCGTGGCGGCACACCAGGCAGCGCCCCGGCCATCACCGCCGCCAACGTGCCGCCGCTGGTCGACGTGCCCAGCGCGGGCAACGCCATCGCCGTGACGGCAGCCGGAGCCATTGCGATCCCCGAATAACGACCCTACAACAACAAAGCTGCCGGGCGCGTTGCCGCACCCGGTGGCACAAAGGACGGACATGAACACATGGAACACATGGGGCCGCTGCATGCGCGCGGCCCTGGGGATACTCGGACTGACGGGGCTGCTGGCGCTGATGGCAGTGCCCGTGCGCGCCGCCGAGCTGGTGGTGGGCCAGGTGGCGCCGCTGTCGGGCGTGCTGGCCAGCACGGGCACGCAGATGGTGCTGGGCGGCAAGATCTACTTCGACGCCATCAACGCCCAGGGCGGCGTGCATGGCGCCACCATCCGCCAGTGGGTGGTGGACGATGGCTACAAGGTGCCCGACACCGTGCGCCTGACGCGCGAGATGCTGGCCAAACCCGAGGTGGTGGCGCTCTACGGCTTTGCCGGCACGGCCAACGTCACGCAGTTGCTGACGGACGGCGTGCTGGAGCAGGGCGGTGCCGCGCTGGTGGCGCCCTACACGGGGGGCGAGTCGCTGCGCAGCCCGTTCAACCCCTGGATCTTTCACGTGCGCGCGGGCTATGGCGACGAGGCCGAGCACATGGTGCAGCAGTTGACCACGCTGGGCATGAACCGCGTGGCCGTGATGTACCAGGACGATGGCTTCGGCAAGGCCGGCCTGGCGGGCGTGGAGGCGGCGCTGGCGCGGCGCAACCTGAAACTCGTCGTCTCGGCCGGCTACGAGCGCAACACCGACAAGGTGGACGATGCCGTCAAGGCCATCAAGGCTGCCGACGTGCATGCCGTGATCATGATCGCCATCAACAAGCCTGCGGCGGCCTTCATCCAGCGCTACCGCGAGCAGGGCGGCGGCGCGCAGCTGTACAACATCTCGGTGGTGGACCCGACCGAACTCGTGAAGCTCGCCGGCCTGAAGAATGCGCATGGCCTGGGCATCAGCCAGGTGGTGCCCTACCCCTTCCGCCCGCAACTGCCCGTGGTGCGCGAGTACCAGACCCTGCTCAAGAAGTATGCGCCCGAGGCCGAGGTCAACTACACCAGCTTCGAGCAGTTCCTGGGTGCCAAGGTGCTGGTCGAGGCGCTGCGCCGCGCCGGCCCCGCGCCCACGCGCGCCAAGGTGGTCAAAGCGCTCGAATCACTGCAGAACTACGACCTGGGCGGCATCAGCCTGGGCTATTCGCCCACCAACCGCATCGGCTCGCGGTATGTCGAAGTGACCGTCATAGGCGCCAACGGCCGACTTATGAAATAGGGGCAGTCTTCGACTGCGCCGTCCCATCCACTGACTCACAAGGTTGTCCACCATGACCCCGTTATCGCGCTATGCCACCTGCGCCGGCTATGAAATCCACTACACCGAATGGGGCGCGCCCGATGCCCCGGTGGTGGTGGCCTGGCACGGCCTGGCCCGCACCGGCCGCGACATGGACGACCTGGCCGCCCACCTGGCGCCCCGCTACCGCGTGATCTGCCCCGACACCATCGGCCGCGGCCTGAGCCAGTGGGCGCGTGAGCCGGCCCAGGACTACCAGTTGCGCTCCTACGCCCGCATCGCGGCGGGGCTGTTCGACGCACTGGGGATCGAGCAGGCCCACTGGGTGGGCACCTCCATGGGCGGAGCCATCGGCACCGTGTGCGCCTCGGGCCTGTTTGAGCCGGGGCTCAAGGGCCGCATCCGCAGCCTGCTGCTCAACGACAACGCACCGCGCCTGGCCGACGATGCGCTCGGGCGCATCAAGGCCTATGCGGGCCAGCCGCCTGCGTTCGATACCGTGGCGGAACTGGAGGCCTTCTTCCGCCAAGTCTACCAGCCCTATGGCTGGCTCAGCGATGCGCAGTGGCGCCGCCTGACCGAGACCAGCACCCGCCGCCTGCCCGACGGCCGCGTGACCCCGCATTACGACCCGGCCATGGTGCAGCAGTTCACGCACCATGCCAACGACTACCTGATCTGGGACCACTACGACGCGCTCGACATCCCCGTGCTGTGCCTGCGCGGCGAAGACTCCGACCTGGTGCTGCGTGAGACCACCATCGAGATGCTCATGCGCGGCCCTGGCGCCCGCGGCCAGGCCCGCGTGATCGAGGTGCCCGGTTGCGGCCATGCCCCGGCCCTCAACGTGCCCGAGCACTATGCGCTGGTGGACCGTTTCTTCGTGCACGGCGTGCAGGACCCTGGGTCTGCGGAGCCTGCGCTGGTGCGCACGGCGGGTGGGCCTGCGGCCAGCGCGCTGCCGCGTTCGCAGTACCGGGCACCTACCCGGCTGCAATGGCCTTGAGAACGATGGCTTGGCCCTGGTGCATGATGGGGGTATGGGCCTCCCTTTGACATGCTGACAGACCACCTTCGTTCTTTCCCGCAGGGCTTTCGCGCCCTCGTCCTTGGTGCCTCGGGCGGCATCGGCAGTGCCTTCGTGCAGCACCTGCAGGCCGACCCGCGCTGTGCGCTGGTGGTCGGACTGGGAAGAAGCACGTTGCCACCCATCGATTTCGCGCACGAAGCCACAGTGTCCGAGGCGGCGGCAGCGCTGGCACCGCAGGGCCCGTTTCACCTCGTCATCGTCGCCACCGGCATGCTGCACGGCCCCGAAGGCATGCCAGAAAAGCGCCTGGGTCAGCTCAACTATGCGCAGATGCAGGCCTGCCTGCGCACCAATGCCATGGGCCCGGCGCTGGTCATGGCGCATTTTGCGCCGCTGCTGGCCAAGGACCGCAGCGTGCTGGCGGTGTTGTCGGCCAAGGTGGGCAGCATTGGCGACAACCGGCTGGGCGGCTGGTACAGCTACCGGGCCTCGAAAGCGGCGCTGAACATGTTCCTCAAGACCGCGGCCATCGAGGTGCAGCGCGGCAACCCACAGGCCGTGCTGGTGGCGCTGCACCCCGGCACGGTGGACTCTGCCCTGTCGGCCCCGTTTCGCGGCGCCGAGATCGGCCGGCCGGCGGCGGACGCGGCGGCCGACATGCTGCGTGTGATCGATGGGCTCACGCCCGAATGCACGGGTGGTTTCTACGCATACGGCGGGCAGCCATTGCCCTGGTAAGCCTGCCCCGCGGTAGGTATTTGCGGTGTTCGCCTACACAGAGTTAGGCCCAGGCAGTACACCATGCGAAGGCTTTTTGTCCTCGCTGTTTCTCTGTTCTGCAAAGCCGATGCGTACCCAATCCGAAACCTTCAAATTCACCCGCGCTCGCAAGGTGGCCCACGGAAGATTCGCCCATGCCAACACGGATGCCATCGGGGTTCTGCAGTTCTGGACGGCGCTGGGCGCAGGACGGTCCGGAGAAATACTGTCGCAGCCGGATGACGAGTGGCTGGTGGCACGTGTCACCTACCCGCTGCTGCAGGGCATGCTGGCCACCAGCGAACTGCACCAGTGCTGTGTGGCACGCGGAATCATGCGCGAATCAGTAGAGGAATAGCCCTGGCATTGCAGCGCTGAAAAGGCTGCACTGCAGTGGCGCCAGCGCCTCAAGGTCTCGCCGCTGCCTCGCGAAAGGCACGCTCATCAGCCGCCAAAAACATTGATCGGCGTTGGCGCCAAATGCTCCCGGAGCTTCTGTTCTGCGGTGTAGAGCGCTTCGGGGTAGCTGGCCCAGTCACGGCGCACGGTGAGCACGGGCGAGCCGTCCTCTTCGAAGATGAAAACCCGCTCCGGCACATTCGATGGCGCAGCCAGCGCCAGCGGCCGCACCAGGTAGGTCGATCCGTCGATTTGGAGATTGGGTGGCCAGGGGAGACCGATCGCAGGCATGGTTGTGAGGGGTGTAACTGAATGAACGATGCCCCATACTACCCACGCAAACGCCCAATTCGGCAATTCCCGGAGCAACACGAGCGGATGTCCTACGTGGCCGGGGAGGGCTGATCAGCCGCCTGCGCAGCAAGGTGAGGCCGAGACCCAGCTGGCGCTGCCGGTGCAGACCTTTCGCAACCAGGGCTTTGCGTTCGCGCAGTGATCTATCAGCGCCGAAACCGCTCGCCGTTGAAGTAAGACAGCTCCACGAAGTCCGTGCCGTTGTGGTCCTGCGGTCCATAGCGCAACTCGAAGCCGCCCATGTCGTAGGGGCGCATGGTGTGCAGTGCCTCGATGAGCTTTTCGCGCGTTGCAGTGCGGCCCGTGCGGCGCAGGGCCTCGATCATCAGGCGCGCGCTCAGGTAGCCCTCCAGCGACGAATAGCCCGGCTCGGCACTGGCCGCGCTGGCCTTGAGCGCATCGCGGTAGGCCTTGACGATGGGCTTGGCCACGTTGTCGGGGTTGGGTGCCACCTGGGCCACGGTGATGCCGCGCGCCGACTCGCCCAGCGCCGCCAGCAGCGGCCGCGAACCCAGGAACGAGATCGAGAACGCAGGCGCCTTCACGCGCTGGCGCAGCGCCTTGTAGAACGGTATGCCCACGGCGCCCACCGCCAGCGAGATCAGGGCCGTGGGCTGCCAGGCGGTGATCTCGTCCACCGTGCGCGCCACGCCTTCCTCGGTCTCGGGCAAGAGGAAGGCCTTCCAGTCCTTGTTGTTGTGCGCCTTGGCCGCCGCATCGAAGGCCGCCAGCGTGGCCTTGCCGAACGGGTTGTCGATATAGGCCACCGCGCACTTGGTGAAGCCTGTGGAGCCCAGCTGCTGCACGATCTTGTGGAGCTCCTGCGAATAGCTGGCACGCGCATGGAACACCAGGGGGTTGAACGGCCGCAGCGCATCCGAGCCCGTAGCGGGGGCGATCACCGGCACCTTGGCCGCCATGGCCACGGGCAGCGCGCCCATCACGCTGGTGGTGCCGCCGCAGGACAGCAGGGCGAAGACCTTGTCCTCCTCCAGCAGCTTCTTTGCATTGGCACCCGCCCTGGCCGGGTCGCCGCCATCGTCGGTGCTGGTGAACTGCAGGCGCCGCCCGTCGATGCCACCGCGCTCGTTGACCTCCTGGAAGGCCGCGGCAATGCCCTTGTTCATCTCCACGAACGGGAAGGCCAGCGGGCCCGTGAGGGCGGCCGTCTGGCCGATGCGCCAGGGCTCGGTCTGCTGTGCCAGTGCCCAGCCGGGCAGGGCGACAGCGGTGGCCGCTGCTGACGACAGCACCCGGCGGCGCGTGAGGGCAGGCGCGATGGGCGTGGAGAAGGGGTGCATCGGCGTGTCTGCTGTTGTAGTGCTGTGCCCTTCCATCGCTGCACGCAGGGTGCGCGCAATGGACCGGCGGCACAGCCAGTATCGAGCGCGCATGCACCACAATGGGTCGGGGAAAACACTGCAGGAGGTGGCTGGAGCGTCACGTTGGTGACTCTGGTCTGACCTTTGTCACGCGGTGGACACGGATGCGCCAGGCAGGGCCCGGCTTCAATCGCGCCGTGGTCTGCGCCCGGCGCGCCCCGCCCGCGTATGCCCCGCGCTCTGGCACGCACGCCGGTAGGCGCGCAGGGTCTGCTCGGCACGGCTGAGCACGGTCTGGGTTACATCGTCGGCGGCATCGGCCGCCAGCAGCGCACCCGGCGCCATGCCGGAGGCCTCGCCCGTCAGCAGGGCGATGCCCTCGCTGACATGCTGCACGGTATGGACGTGGAACAGGCCGCGCTCCACCGCGTTGAGGATGGGGCGCGACAGCATCAGGTGGCGCTGGTTGCGCGCGGGGATGAGCACGCCCTGCGTGCCGTCGAGCCCGGCGGCAGCGCAGGCCTGGAACCAGCCTTCGATCTTTTCGTTGATGCCGCCCACGGGCAGCACCTCGCCGTGCTGGTTGAGTGCGCCGGTCACCGCAATGCCCTGGCGCAGCGGGAGGCCCGACAGGCTGGACAGCAGCGCGTACAGCTCGGCGCACGAGGCCGAGTCGCCCTCCACACCGCTGTACTCCTGCTCGAACACGATGGAGGCATTGAGCGCCAGCGGCGCCACATGGCTGAACAGGGCCGTGAGGTAGCCGTGCAGGATGAGCACGCCCTTGTCGTGGATGGGACCGGACATGTGGACCTCGCGGTCGATGTTGAGCAGCCCCTCCTGCCCGGCGAAGCTGCGCGCGGTGATGCGCACCGGAAAGCCGAAACGGTAGTCGCCGAGGTCGATCTGCGACAGGGCGTTGACCTGGCCCACCGCAGTGCCCTGCAGGCTGATGAGGCATTCGCCCTCGGCCAGGGTCTGGTGCAGCTCTTCCTCGGTCTGGTTGTGGCGCAGCCGCTGGGCGGCCAGGGCAGCCTGCACGTCGGCGGCCTTCACCAGGGCCGTGGCATCGGCAGGGCTGCGCATGCGGCACATGGCGGCGCTCTCGATCACCAGCGCCTCGGCTTGGGCGAAGCGGGCGCTCTGGCGGCCCTGGTCGTCGGCCTCGCGGTGGCTCTGCTCGATCAGCAGCGCCACGGCCTCGGGGCCGAAGTGCGGCAGGCCGCGCTGCACGCAGCAGTGCGCCACGAAGATGGCGGTAGCGCGGTGCGATGCCGAAGTGGCGATGAAGCGGTCGGCAAAGTCCACCTTCACACGAAAGCGCCGCGCGGCCTCGGGGTCGCTGTCCTGCAGGGCGTAGAACTCATCCACCGAGCCGATGAGGACGATTTTCACGTCCACATCCACCGGCTCGGGCTGCAGGCCGGCGGGCGTGCCGGCGCTGGCGCCGCCACCTGCGCTGCCAGCGGCACCCGCCTCGTCGCTGATCTGCAGCCGGCGGCTGCGCAGGAAGCGGCGCACGCGCGGCCACAGGCCCTCTTCGGCGGCCAGGTCGTGCAGGTGCAGCAGGATGAAGCCGCCGTGCGCGCGCAGCAGGCTGCCGGCATGGATGGCCGATACGTCGGCCTGCCCGGGGTCGGCGTCGTCGGCATTGGCGCCGTGGTCGATGCTGCCCATCAGGCTGCGCAGTTGCGGGTTGTCTTCGACGATCACGGGGGCGCCGGTGCGCCCGCCGTTGTCCACCGCCAGGTTCACGCGGCACTTTGCGAGCAGCGCGTCCAGGTCGTCGCGGCGGTCGGCTTCGGCATCGGCCTCGTTGTCGCCGTAGTAGGGTTCCAGCAGGTCGATGCTGCCGAGCAAGGCGCGCTCTACCTGGTCCAGCCACTGCGCAAGGCGCCCGGCGTGCGGCGCCTGCTGGCCGGCGATGCCGCGCGCGGCCTGCAGCGCCTGCTGCACCAGCGGCGTGATCACTGTGCTGCGCAGGGTGTCCAGGGCTGCGTCGCGTTCGCGCTCCAGCGGGCGCATGGCCTGGGCAAAGCGCTCGATCTCGCTGCGCAGGGCGTCCTCGTCGCGTTCGATGGCGGCGCGGCGCTCGGGCGGCTGCACGCGCGCCTCGGCGTCGGACAGGGGCTGGCCGCGCGGGCCCAGGGGGGTGACCAGCATCTGCCCGTTGTCGCGCACCAGGCGCAACTGGCGCGCGAGCGCAAATGCGTCGAGCGCGGCCAGCGCCTCGCGCTCCTGCACCTGCCAGCGCTGCTCGATGCGCGCCGCATCGGCCAGGAAGGCGGGGCCTGCCAGGTGCTGGGGCACCTCGGCCTCCAGCCGCGTGCCCATGTCGGCCAGGGCCTGGCGCAGCAGGCGGCCCTGGCCCGCAGGCAAGCGCAGTGCGCGTGGGCGCTCCGGTGCATCGAAGTCGTGCAGGTAGCACAGGTCGGGCGGCACGGGGCGCCGCGCGGCCTCGGCCAGCATGGCCTGGTGCAGCAGCGATGCGCGGCCGCTGCCCACGTCGCCCAGCACGAAGAGGTGGTAGTCGGGCTGCTGCATGGCCAGGCCGAAGCGGGCGGCGGCCTCGGCGCGCTCCTGGCCGATCCAGGGCAGGGGCAAGCCCGTGAGCTCGGCCGTGCTGGCAAAGCCGAGCGTGGCGGGGTCGACGGTCAGCCGCAGTTGGTGTGCAGACAGGGCGCGGGCGGATGCGGGCATGGAAGACAATTCGGGGGCAGGGGGATGCAAGGGAAATGGGAGGGGCCGGGGCGCACGCCCCGTGCCGGTCAGCGGCCCGGTGGGGTCGCGCCCTGGGGCGCGCCGCCCGCCAGTGCGCGCTCGCGCGCATCGGCCTGCGTGGCGGCATCCTCCACCTGGGTGGGCCAGCCCGCCAGGTGCTGCTGGGCCACGCGGCTCAGCGCGGTGATCCAGTGGCTGCTGTCGTTCAGGCAGGGGATGTAGTGGAACTCCTGCCCACCCGCATGCAAAAAGGCCTCGCGCACCTCCATGTTGATCTCTTCCAGCGTCTCCAGGCAGTCGCTGGTGAAGCCGGGGCAGACCACGTCCACCCGGCGCGTGCCGGCCTTGCCCAGGGCCTCGATGGTGGGCTGGGTGTAGGGCTGCAGCCACTTGGCCTTGCCAAAGCGCGACTGGAAGGTGAGCACGTAGCGCTCGCGGCGCAGGCCCAGGCGCTCGGCCAGCAGGCGACCGGTCTTCAGGCTCTCGCAGTGGTAGGGGTCACCCAGCATGAGCGTGCGCTCGGGTACGCCGTGGAAGCTCATCACCAGCTTGTCGGGCTGGCCATTCACCTTCCAGTGCGCCTCGATGCTGCGGGCCAGCGCATCGATGTAGCCGGGGTGGTCGTGATAGCGGTTCACGAAGCGCAGTTCGGGCACGTGGCGCGTGCGTGCTGCCCATTCATACACCGCGTCGAACACGCTGGCCGTGGTGGGGCCGGAGTACTGGGGGTACAGCGGCAGGATGAGGATGCGCGTGGCGCCCTCGGCCTTGAGCGCATCGAGCTGGCTGGCGATGGACGGGTTGCCGTAGCGCATGGCATGGCGCACCAGCACCTGGTGGCCGGCCTCGCCCAGCCAGCCGCGCAGCAGCGTGGCCTGTTTCGCTGTCCACACCGCCAGGGGCGAGCCCTCGGGCGTCCACACACTGGCGTACTTGGCCGCGGACTTGGCGGGGCGGGTGCGCAGGATGATGCCGTGCAGGATGGGCAGCCATGCCAGCTTAGGGATCTCCACTACGCGGTGGTCCGCAAGGAATTGCGCCAGGTAGCGGCGCACGGCCGGCGCCGTGGCCTCGTCGGGCGTGCCCAGGTTGCACAGCAGGATGGCTGTGCGTTCGGGCTGGCCGTGGGTGAAAGGGGGTTCGGGTTGAAAACGCATGCGGCATTGTGGCCCAGGCATTCACCAGCCATCTCCTGGAGGGAGAAAGCGGCTCCGGGAAACCCCTCATGCGCTAATGAAACCGGTTTCATAGACTCCTGCCATGCCACCTGACAGGCTTTTGCCGTGAACTACCAATTCCAGTTCGAATCCGTTTTTGCCGCCTGGCCCCTGCTGCTCAAGGGCACCTGGATCACCGTGCAGCTGTCGCTCACCGCGACGGTGCTGGGGCTGGTGGTGGCCATCGCCTGCGCCTGGGGCAAGACATCCGGGCCGGCCTGGCTGCGCTTCGTCGTCAATGCCTACATCGAGCTGATCCGCAACACGCCGTTCATCGTGCAGCTGTTCTTCTTTTTCTTTGCCCTGCCGTCCATCGGCCTGCGCTGGTCGCCCTATACGGCGGCATTGACCGCGATGGTGGTGAACCTGGGGGCCTACGCGGCAGAGATCGTGCGCGCCGGGATCGAGTCCATCCCCAAGGGGCAGATCGAGGCCGGGCGGGCGCTGAACCTCAAGCCCTGGGAGATCTTCCGCTTCGTGGTGCTCAAGCCGGCCCTCAAGGCCATCTACCCGGCGCTCACCAGCCAGTTCATCTTGCTGATGCTGAGCTCTGCCGTGGTCTCGGTTATCTCGGCCGACGACGTGACCTCGGTGGCAGCCAACCTGCAGTCGCAGACCTTTCGCAGTTTTGAGATCTACATCGTCGTGGCGGCCATCTATCTGCTGCTGGCCGTGTCGTTCTCCGGGCTGTTCAAGCTGATCTATCAGCGCACGCTCAACTACCCCGACCGTCGCTGAGGACCGGCCATGCGCACTTTTGGAGTTTCCGAGTTCTGGTTCATCGTGCAGGCCGCCCAGTGGACGCTGGCGCTGTCGGCCATGGCCTTCGTGGGCGGTTCGCTGCTGGGCCTGGTGGTGGCGCTGGCGCGCACGTCCGAAAACACTGCCGCGCGCTGGGCCGCCACCCTGTTCATCCAGGTGTTCCAGGGCACGCCGCTGCTGCTGCAGCTGTTCTTGATCTTTTTCGGAGCCCCGGTGCTGGGGCTGGACATCAACCCCTGGCTGGCCGCCGGCATTGCGCTGGTGCTCAACAGTGCCGCCTTTCTGGGCGAGATCTGGCGCGGCTGCATCGAGGCCATTCCGCGCGGGCAGTGGGAGGCAGCGCAGGCCCTGAACCTCAACTACCTCTCGCGCATGCGCTTTGTGGTGCTGCCCCAGGCCTTCAAGATCGCGCTGCCCCCCACCGTGGGCTATGTGGTGCAGATCATCAAGGGCACGTCGCTGGCCGCCATCATCGGCTTCACCGAGATCACGCGGGCGGGCCAGATCATCAACAACGCCACCTTTCAGCCGCTGCACGTGTTCACCACCGTGGCGGCGCTGTACTTCGTTATCTGCTGGCCGCTGTCGCTGCTGGCCGCCCGCATGGAGCGCAAGCGCGCCCGGGTGCTGGCGCGATGAATTCCTCTTTTCCCAAGCGTGCATTCCATACCAACCACACAGGAGACATGAGATGACCTTTTCGCACTATCGCCGCACCACCACCGCTGCCCTGGCTGCCCTGGGCCTGGGCGCTGCGCTCACGGCCTTCGCCCCGCTGGCATCGGCGCAGAGCACGGCCGACATCAAGAAGAAGGGCGAGATCACCATCGGCATGCTGGTGGACTTTCCTCCCTATGGCACGACCAATGCGCAGAACCAGCCCGATGGCTACGACGCCGACGTCGCCAAGCTGCTGGCCAAGGACCTGGGCGTCAAGGTCAACATCGTCCCTGTCACCGGCCCCAACCGCATTCCCTTCTTGCTGACCAACAAGGTCGATGTGCTGGTGGCATCCCTGGCCATCACGCCCGAGCGCGCCAAGCAGGTGCAGTTTTCGCAGCCCTATGCGGCCGCCACCATCGTGCTGTACGGCAAGACGGGCAGCACCATCAAGAGCGCGGCCGACCTCAAGGGCGTGCGCGTGGGCGTGGCCCGTGCCAGCACGCAGGACGTGGCGGTCACCAAGGCTGCACCCGAGGGCACCGAGATCCGCCGCTTCGACGACGACGCATCGGCCATGCAGGCGCTGATCTCGGGCCAGGTGGACGCCATCGGCTGCTCTGTCACCGTGGCGGCGCAGATCGCCAAGCGCGTGCCCGCCAACACCTTCGAGAACAAGTTCAACCTGCTGCAGCAGGCCATGGGCATCGCCATGCGTCCCGGCCAGGAAGAGCTGCACAAATCCATGGATGAGTTCGTGGCGCGCAACACGGCCAATGGCGAGCTCAACAAGCTCTACCGCAAGTGGCTTGAAACCGACCTGCCCAAGCTGCAGTAATAACGACCAGGACAGGGAGATTCTCGCCATGACGGACGCAGTCACGACCACCCCCGGCGCAGCGCCGATCATCCGCATGGAGGGGGTCAACAAGTGGTTCGACAGCTTTCAGGTGCTCACCGACATCGACCTGTCGGTGCGCGCTGGCGAGCGCATCGTGATCTGCGGCCCGTCGGGTTCGGGCAAGTCCACCCTGATCCGCTGCATCAACCGCCTGGAGGCGGTGCAGAAGGGCCGCATCGAGGTGGACGGCATTGATCTGACGGCCGGCGGCAAGAACGTGGACGCCGTGCGCGCCGAGGTGGGCATGGTGTTCCAGCAGTTCAACCTGTTCCCGCACCTGACCATTCTGGAGAACTGCACCCTGGCACCGATGCGCTCGCGCGGCATGGGCCGGGCCGAGGCCGAGGAGGTGGCGATGAAATACCTCACGCGCGTGCGCATCCCCGAGCAGGCGCACAAGCACCCGAGCCAGCTGTCGGGCGGGCAGCAGCAGCGCGTGGCCATTGCGCGGGCGCTGTGCATGGCGCCCAAGGTGATGCTGTTCGACGAGCCCACCTCTGCCCTGGACCCCGAAATGGTCAAGGAAGTGCTCGACACCATGATCGGCCTGGCCGAGGACGGCATGACCATGCTGTGCGTGACCCATGAGATGGGTTTTGCCCGCAGCGTGGCCGACCGCGTGATCTTCATGGCCGACGGCAAGATTCTTGAGCAGGCGCCGCCCGCCGAGTTCTTCGGTCAGCCGCAGCATGAGAAGACGCGCCAGTTCCTGGGCCAGATCCTTAGCTCCCACAACGCGCACTGAACCGCGGTGGATGACCAGCGCCGCAGCGCCCTGGGCGCGCGGGCATGACAAAAGAAGTGCAGCCAATGAAGGTACTTATTTCCCTTTCTTCCTTCGGCGCGGCCGAGGTGGGGCGCCACGGGCAGCTGTGGTGTACCGAACTGGCCCGCGAGGCCGGTGCCGACGGCGTCGAGGTGCGCGGCGAAATGCTGCGCGACGCCGCCGCCGAGCTGCCCGCGCTGGCGGGCAAGGCGGCGGTGTACTCCAGCCCCGAGGGGCTGTGGGCGCCGGATGGCGCGCTCAACGAGCCCGCGCTGGCGCGGGGGCTGTCCGCTGCCGGCGTTCTCAAAGCGCCGCGCCTGAAGATGGCGATTGGCGGCTTTGGCACGGGCTCGCACGGCTCGCTGGCGCGCCTGAAGGACTTGCTGGCGGATGGGCCGGTCGAGCTGGTGATCGAGAACGACCAGACCGCCACGGCCGGCACGCTGGCGGCGATGCAGGCTTTCTTTGTCGCGCAGGAGCGCGCGGGGCTGGACCTGGGCATGACCTTCGACATGGGCAACTGGCACTGGCAGGGCGAGTGCCCGCTGCAGGCCGCACAGGCCCTGGCCCACCGCGTGCGCTACGTGCACTGCAAGGGCGTGCAGCGCCTGCCCGGCAAATGGGTGGCGGTGCCGCTGGCCGATTCCATCGCGCCCTGGCGCGCCATCTTGCGGGCGCTGCCTGCGGATGTGCCGCACGCCATCGAGTACCCGTTGATCGGCGACGACCTGGTGGCCGTGACGCGCGCGCAACTGGCCGTGATCCGCGATGCACGGAGGCAGGCATGAGCGAAGGAAAAATAGACACCGCTTTCGACGTGGCGCTGTTCGGCGAGGCCATGCTGCTGCTGGTGGCCAACGAGCCCGGGCCGCTGGAACATGCCACGGGCTTCCACAAGCGCACCGCGGGGGCCGAGACCAACGTGGCCATCGGCCTGGCGCGCCTGGGCCTGAAGGTTGGCTGGGCGAGCCGCCTGGGCACCGATTCCATGGGGCGCTCGCTGCTGGCCACCATGCAGGCCGAGGGCATCGATTGCTCGCATGTGACCTGTGATGCCACGCAGCGCACGGGGTTCCAGTTCAAGGAGCGCGTGACCGATGGCAGCGACCCGAAGGTGGAATACCACCGCAAGGGCTCGGCCGCGAGCCAGATGGGCCCGGCCGATGTGGACGAACCCTGGCTGCGCAGTGCGCGCCACCTGCATGCCACGGGCGTGTTCGCGGCGATTTCCGAGACCAGCCTGCAGGCTGCACAGCGCACGCTGCAGGTGATGCGCGCTGCGGGCCGCACCATCTCGTTCGACCCCAACCTGCGCCCGACGCTCTGGTCATCGCCCGAGGTGATGCGGCACCAGATCAACGAGCTTTCGCGCTTTGCCGACTGGGTGCTGCCGGGTATGGAGGAGGGCGTGTTCCTCACAGGCGAGACCTCGCCCGAGGGCGTGGCGGGCTTTTACCGCGCACGCGGAGCCAAACTGGTGGTCGTCAAGCTTGGTGCGCAGGGCGCTTATTTCGACAGCGATGTGGCGGGCACCGGGCATGTGGCTGGCTTCCCCGTGGCCGAGGTGGTGGACACGGTGGGTGCGGGCGATGGCTTTGCCGTGGGCGTCATCAGCGCCCTGCTGGCCGGCCGCAGCGTGCCCGATGCAGTGCGCCGCGGTGCCTGGATTGGCGCCCGGGCCGTGCAGGTGCTGGGCGACACGGAAGGGCTGCCCACGCGCCTGGAGCTGGAGCAGGCCGGCCTATGAGCCGCAAGAACGTGCTGGTGTACCGCACCCTGCCGCCGGACCAGTTGGCCCGCCTGCAGGCGGTGCACGAGGTGACCGTGGCCGACCCGCGCCAGCCGGCGCAGCGCGCCGCGTTTGATGCGGCCTTGCTCGAGGCCCATGGCCTCATCGGCGCCAGCTTTCCCATCAGCGCCGAGCTGCTGGCGCGTGCGCCGCAGCTGCAGGCGATCTCCAGCATCTCGGTGGGGGTGGACAACTACCCGCTGCAGGCCCTGCAATCGCGCGGCATCCTGCTGTGCCACACGCCGGGCGTGCTCGACGAGACCGTGGCCGATGCGGTGTTTGCGCTGCTCATGGCCACCTGCCGCCGGGTGGTGGAGCTGTCGCAGATGGTGCGCGAGGGCCGGTGGGACGGCAGCATCGGCGAAGACCTGTTCGGTCACGACGTGCATGGCAGGACGCTGGGCCTGCTGGGCTTTGGCCGCATTGGCCAGGCCGTGGCGCGCCGTGCCGCACTGGGCTTTGGCATGCCGGTGCTGTACCATGCGCGCCACCCGGTGGACCTGGCGCTGCTGGCACCCGCGCTGCTAGGCCGGGCCGAGCATGTGCCGCTCGATGGCCTGCTGGCGCGCGCGGACATCGTGGTGGCACTGCTGCCGCTGTCGGACAGCACGCGCGGCCTGGTCGATGCGCGGGCCTTTGCGGCCATGAAACCGGGCGCCATCTTCATCAACGGGGGGCGCGGTGCCACGGTTGTCGAAGACGACCTGCTGGCGGCGCTGGACCACGGCACGCTGCGCGCAGCGGGGCTCGACGTGTTTGCCACCGAGCCGCTGCCGCTGGCCTCGCCCCTGCGCACCCATCCGCGCGTGACGCCGCTGCCGCACATCGGATCGGCCACGCACGGCACGCGCCATGCCATGGCCCGGTTGGCGGTGACGAACCTGCTGCAGGCGCTGGCCGGCGAAAAGCCCGCCGCGGTGTACGGGACAATCGGCGCATGAGCAGCAGCAAGCCGCGCGCACCCACCGCCAAGGCGACCGCCGCCGCCCCTGTCGATACGGCTGGCCGAGACCGGCCCACGATTGCCGACGTGGCGGCTGCGGCTGGCGTGTCCAAGGCCACCGTGTCGCGTTTCTTCAACCACCGCGAGCGCCTGCTCAGCCCCGATATCGCCGCCCGGGTCGAGGCCGCCATCGCCCAGCTCGGCTATGTGCCCAGCCCCATGGCCCAGGCGCTCAGCCACGGGCGCTCGCGCCTGATCGGCCTGGTGGTGGCCGACATCACCAATCCCTTCTCGGTGGCCGTGCTGCGCGGGGCCGAAGAGGCGTGCCAGGAGGCCGGCTACCTGGTGATGCTGTTCAACCTGGGCAATGACCGCCAGCGCGAGCGCAGCGCCATCGACGCGCTGGCGAGCTACCAGGTGGACGGGTTCATCCTCAACACCCAGGGGCAGGACGAGGGCCATGCCGAGCTCAGCTCGTTGCATGGCCGGCCTGCCGTGCTGGTGGACCGCAGGCATGCGGGCCTGGAAGCCGACTTCGTGTCGCTGGACAACCCCGGCGCCATGCGCTCCGCCTGCACGCACCTGATCGACGAGGGCTGGAGCGAGCTGCTTTACGTCACCCAGCCCCTGGCGGGCGTGAGTTCGCGCCTGGAGCGGGCGGCCGCGTTTTCGCAGTGCATCCGCGAGCGCGGGGCTGGCGTGCAGGGCGCGGTGCTGGAACTGGTCGATGCGTCGGACGAGGTGCTGGATGCCGCGCTACACGCGCTGGGGCAGCGTACCGGTGGCAGGGCGCGAGGGGCTGTGGTCGCAGGCAATTCCGTGGTCACGCTGCGGGTGGCCGCCGCCATGGTGCGGCTGGGCTGGGCCTTTGGCCGCGATATCGGCTTTGTCGGCTTCGACGACCCTGAATGGGCGCCCCTGATCGGGCCGGGCCTGACCACGGTGGCGCAGCCCACCCATGACATCGGCCGCTGCGCGGCGCAATGCCTCATTGAACGGATGCAGGGTCTGCAGGCGCCTGCGCGGGAGCGCCTGCTGCCTGGCAAGCTGGTGGTGCGGGGGTCGTCTGTGGCTGCGGTGCGCGGGGTGGGCGGTTGGTAAGGGTTTGGCGTGCTGCGTGGCGCGGCCTGCCGGATGCTGCGTTATCCTTCGCGGCGGCCGACCTGGCCGCTGCCCGGGCTTCCGGGCCGTGAATCTTTTGGGTGGTTTGCCATGCCTGCTCTCTCCTTGGATATTTCCCGCATCCGCGCCATCACCATCGATCTGGACGACACGCTGTGGCCCATCTGGCCCACCATCGAGCGGGCCGAGGCCGTGCTACTGCAGTGGCTCGCCGACCACGCACCGGCCACGGCCGCGCTGTTCTCCGACACGCAGGCGCTGCGCGGCATCCGCAACCAGATGGTGACGCTGCGGCCTGACCTGGTACACGACCTGAGCGCGCTGCGCCGCGAGTCCATCCGCCTGGCACTCACCCAGGCGGGCGATGAGCCCACCCTGGCCGAGCCCGCGTTCGACCTGTTCTTTGGCGAGCGCCAGCGTGTGGAGTTGTTCGCTGACGCGCACGACACGCTGGCCTTTCTGGCTGCCCGCTACCCGGTGGTGGCCTTGTCCAACGGCAATGCCGACGTGCATCGCATCGGCATCGGCCACTACTTCAAGGCCAGCATCAGCGCCACCGCGTTCGGCATCGCCAAGCCCGATGCGCGCATCTTCCACGCCGCCGCCAGTGCCGCCAACGTGCAGCCGCACGAGGTGCTGCACGTGGGCGACGATGCCGCGCTGGACGTGCAGGGGGCGCTGGCCGCCGGCATGCAGGCCATCTGGCTCAATACCCCGAATCACCCCTGGGCCCATGAGGCCCATGGCGAGCCGCCGCATGCCACGGTGGCCAGCCTCACCGCCATCCGCGAGCTGTTGGCTGCAATCCCCGTAGTTCTGGCTGACCCACCCCAGCGCTGAGGTGCACCTGCCTTCAATCGGCGCGGCATTTTCTTGTCGCAGATCAAGACGCGCGCCAAGGCTGCACGCGAGACTTGGGCCACCATGCGCCCAAAGCCCCTTCCGTTCCTGCCGCCCGTGCGCACCATCGGGCTCATGCAGCCGCTGGCCTGGCTGGCCCTGGCCTGGCGCGACATGGTGCGCGCCGGCTGGCTCAGTTTTGCGCATGGCCTGGCCGTGGCGCTGTTCGGCGGCACGTTGCTGGCCGTGGCGCACCACCGCTTCTGGCTGCTGGCCGGGGCGCTGTCGGGGTTTCTGGTGGTGGCGCCGGTGCTCGCCACCAGCCTGTATGCGCTGAGCCGTGCGCTGGAACGCGGTGAGCCCGCCAGTATCTCGCTGGTGCGCCGCACCTGGGTGAATTGGCAGCACAGCCACCCCGCCAAGTGGGGTGACCACGACTATTGGTGCCTGGTGCAGTTCGGCGTGCTGCTGGCGCTGGCGGCAACGGGCTGGGTCATCACCTCGGCGGCGCTCATCACGCTGATGTCACCCCTGCCCATCCTCACGCCACTGGATTTCATGCACCACGTGGTGCTGGCTCCCGACAGCCGCCTGTTCGCGCTGTGGCTGGCGCTGGGCAGCCTGCTGGCCGCGCCCATCTTTGCCTCCAGCGTGGTGGCCATGCCGCTGCTGCTGGACCGGCGCGCCACGCTGCGCCAGGCCGTGCTCACCAGTTGGCAGGCAGTGCTGGCCAATCCGCTGCCCATGGCCCTGTGGGCGGCGCTGATCCTGGGCTTCACCTTGCTGGGCCTGGCATCGCTGCTGCTGGGGCTGATCGCGGTGATGCCCATGCTGGGCCATGCCAGCTGGCATGCCTACCGTGACCTGGTGGATGCCTCGGGCCTGCCGGCGCGCGATGGCCGGGGTGGGACGGGTGGTGCGGATGGAGCGGTGCGATGATCTTCGGCTTCACCGAGGCGCAGATCTCGGGCTTCTTCCTCACCTACGGCATAGGCGCCTTCATCGCCTACATGCTGTTCATCATTGGCCAGCTGGCATGGGAGTCCAAGGCGGGGCGCTTCGGCACCTTTGTGCTGTTCCTGGGGCTGGGCGTGGGGTTCATCGGGTTCATCGCCAAGGTCTTGATCCAGTGGTGGCTGGAGAGGTGATGAAGAAACAGGACAAACAGGCTCTAACATTCAGCCCATGTCCTCAGCACCTACCCCCCTGCTCACCCGCGCCGAATCCAGCGCCTATGCCGAGACATCCACCCACGCCGACGTGATGGTCTATGTGCAGGGCCTGGCGGCCCGGGGCGACCCGCGCCTGCACGTCAGCGATTTCGGCAGCTCGCCCGAGGGGCGGCAACTGCCGCTGATGGTGCTGTCGGCCCAGGGCCACCACACGCCCGAGGCCGCGCAGGCCAGCGGCCTGCCCGTGGTGCTGATCATCTGCGGCATCCATGCCGGCGAGGTGGAGGGCAAGGAGGGCGTGCTCATGCTGGTGCGCAACCTGCTGCGCGGCGACCATGGCGAAGACCTGCTCACGCGCACCGTGCTGGTGGTGGTGCCGCTGTTCAACCCCGACGGCAACGACCGCATGAGCGCCGACCACCGCCCGCTCGACATCGCCCACTTGCGCGGGCAGGACGGCCCGGCCCTGGTGGGCACGCGCACCAACGCGGCGGGCGTGAACCTCAACCGCGACTACATGCGCCAGCAGGCGCCAGAAATGCGCCTCTTGCAACATCGCGTGTGCCATCCCTGGAACCCGCACCTCACGCTGGACTGCCATGCCACCAATGGCTCCATCCACCGCTTTGCGCTGACCTACGACATCCCCCACACCGAGCACACGGGCCGCGCCGAGCCCGTGGCGTATATGCGCGAGCGCATGATGCCCGCTGTGCAGGCCGCGGTGAAGCGCACCGAGGGCCTGGACACCTTCTGGTACGGCAACTTCGTGCGCGACGAGGGCGGCCAGGGCCAGGGCTGGATCACCTACACCCACCACCCGCGCTTTGGCTGCAACTACCGGGGCCTGACCAACCGGCTCGATGTGCTGCTGGAGGCCTATTCGTACATCAGCTACCAGGAGCGCGTGGAGGTGACCTATGCCGTGCTGCGCGAGGCACTGGTCTATGCCGCCGCCAACGGCAAGGAGATCGTCGAGTTGCTCGCCGCCTGCGCGGAGCCGCCCGAGCAGGTCGCCATCCGCTACGCGCTCGAGGCCGTGCCCGATACCACTGTGGAAGTGCTCACGCGCGAGCCCTACACCCTGACCGGCGGCCCCATCAGCGTGCAGGTGCCGCACTACGCCCACTTCGTGCCCACCGCCACCGTGCAGCGCCCCTGGGCCTACGCCATGCCCCAGGCCGTGGCCGACTGGCTGCGGGGCCATGGCCTGCAGACCACGCCCGTGGCGGCCGGTACCGTGCTGGAGGTGGAAGTGCCCGTGATGCAGCAGCCCGTGGCGGAACCTGGCCCAGCCATTCTCGAAGCCCAGGCCAGCACCCATTGGACGGCCACCCACCAGCGCACTCGGCGTGCCCTGCCCGACGGCTGGTGCGTGGTGACGACCAGCCAGCGCTACGGCGCGATCGCGGTAGTGGCCTGCGAGGCCGAGAGCGACGATGGCGTGGTGGCCAATGGCATCGTGGCGGAACCGGTAGTGGGGGAAGAGTTGACCGTGTGGCGGGTGCTCACGGCGGTCTGAGGCGCACTGCGGAGAGACAATCGCCCGATTCTGTTTGTTTTAGCGGTTTGTACTAATTATTGGTTTTGACTAAAATCCGCTAAATGGACCTTTTCCACCGCCCCGCACTGGCCGAACAGATGGCCAAGCAGCTCTTGGAGCCCGGCCTGCTTGACCAGGGGCTGCGCTCGGGCCTGTTCCTGTCGGGCCTGCGGCGCACCGGCAAGACGACCTTTCTGCGCCAGGACCTGATCCCCGCGCTGGAGGCCAAGGGTGCCATCGTGATCTATGTCGACCTGTGGGCTGACACCAAGGCCGACCCGGCCACCCTGGTGCACGCGGCCATCCGGCGTGCACTGGCCGACCTGCAGACACCGGCCTCGGGGGTTTTGGGCCGCCTGGCGCGGCTCAAAGGGGCGGATGTGGGCGCGGGCGGATTCAAGTTCGGCTTTCAGCTCAATGAGGTGGGGGCCAAGGGCGGGGTGACGCTGGCGCAGGCACTCACCGAGGTGATCGAGCTGGCCCGCACCGACCTGGTCCTGATCGTGGACGAGGTGCAGCAGGCCCTGGCCGGCGACGATGGCGCGCAGATGCTGCTGGCCATCAAGGCCGCGCGCGATGCGATCAACCCGCGGCCGGACACCCCTGGGCATTTCCTCTTCATCGGCACCGGCTCGCACCGCGCGCAGGTGGTGGGCATGACGCTGCAGGGCAAGCATGCCTTTGCAGGCGCCACCTCGGTCGAATACCCCACGCTCGACGGCGACTACGTGGCCTATGTGCTGCAGGGCATTGCGCAGGAGGGCGCCCCCGTGCTGCCCAGCCTGCCCGTGGCCACCGCAGCTTTCAACCTGCTGGGCCGGCGGCCCGAAGAGCTGATCCGCGCCCTGCGCCAGCTGCAGCGCGAAGACCCCACCGAGGCCGACCGCCTGCTGCCGGTGATCGCCTCCACCCTCAAGGGCGCGGCGGCCGACGTGGAGCTGCGCAAGCTCGAAGACCTGGGTGTGCTGGCCGGCGCGATCTTTGATCGCGTGGCGCGTGTGGAGGGCGATGCCAGCGGCTTGTTCACTATCGACGCACTGGCCGAATACACCGCCACCGTGGGCCGCGAAGTCACGGCCGACCAGGTGCAGCGCGTGTCGGAAGAACTGCGCGACGCCAACCTCATCGTGCGCAAGGGGCATGGCACCTATGCGGTGACGGACCCGTTTGTGCAGCAGGCGTGGCGTGAGCGCAAGATGCTGGCGGGGCCGGCTGCACCGAATCGATCTGCCAACGCCGCGTAGAGGCAGCAAGCACAGAAGCGAGCGCGGGCCAAGGTCGGCGCATTCCGTTCCGACTCAGTACTGCGATTTCGGATACTAGTCCGCAGGTCGCCCTCCGGGAGTCAGGTCCAGAATCGACCACAGCGACGCAATGTCCGGCGCATCGCGCGGGTCCTGGCCCGGGTCGGCCATCTCCTGGGTCCTCTCGCTGGCCCAGAACAGGCGGACCTGCTCGCCGTCGCGTTGGAAAACCACCAGCGCCGGGTACTCGCTGCCGTCGTCCATCAGGACGCCCAGGTCCTTCGCATAGCCGTCTTCCACGGTCTACCCGAAGTTCAGGTCGCGCCAGCCGCGCTCCTGGGCAAAGGCGTACTGGCGTTCCACGGGCGAGCGGCCCAGGATCTTGAGGGCCACGCGCTGCTTGATGTCGGCCGCGTTGCCCTCCACCGCGCCGAGCCAGTTGGTGCACATGGGGCAGGGGCGCTGGCGCTGCGGGCCGTACATCCAGAAGTAGGTGACAAGGGTGTCCTTGTCGCCGAACAGGTCGATGAGGCTGGCATCGAAGCCCTGCTCGTCCTTGAAGCGGTAGTCCTTGGTGATCACCGGGCCGGGTGGCAGGGACTGGCGCTGCGCGACCAGGCGCGTCATGTGGCGGCGAAACTCGATCTCTTCGGCTAGCAGGGCCTTGCGCGCGGCCTCGTATTCGGCGGATGCACCGGGGAAAGGGGTCTTGGCTTTTTCAGCCAACTGGGCAGCGGGCGTGAGGTTCGGGTCACCATTCGTCGCCATGGTCGCTCTCCTGGGGCTGCTGTGGACGGACAGGCGCTCGAATATGCCTGGATGCCGGGCCGCTGCGGGTAGGAGAAATGCCCGTCCTGCATGCCTTGCGATGGGTCATGGGTCGGGATTGCCGCCAGGCTGGCTACTCGCCCGCTCCCGTCACCGCAATCGTCTGCAGGCTTTTCCTCAACTCCTTCTCCACCGACGGAAACTCGCTCTTGGTGGAGTTGAAGTTGAAGACCAGCATCTTGCCCCGGTGGGGGGTGACCATCATGATGTTGTAGATGTCGGTGTCGATGGCGCGCGAGGTCATCTCGAAGTAGATCCACTGCTGGCCTTGCATGTCCAGGAGTTTCTTTTCCTTCCACTCGATGCCCGGGATGATGCGGTCGAACAGGGTTTCGAACGAGGCCTTGGCCTGCGGCAGCTTGTCCTTGGGCAGGCCCTGGGGCTTGAGGTCGAAGGCGATGGTGGTCGTGCGCCGGGCGTTGCCCACCACGAAGTTGGGCGCGCGGTTGGACGGGTATTTGCTGCCGATCTCTTCCGCGCTGAGCTGGGTGAAGCCCTCGGGCGCGTTGAACGACACGCCCGCATCGGGAATGGTGAATGTGGCTGCGCTGGCGGCCGTGGCGGTGAGTGCCGAAGCCGCAGCCAGGCACAGGGTGGCGATCCAGGATGTCATGGTGGTCGGGCACATCACGAGCGATCCAGCCGGGGCCTGTTGTGGGCCCTGGCCTCCCTTCGTCGTTGAGCCGGTTTTTGTGGAGACGCCAGTATCCACACGCATCGGCGCTTTGGCGCGCGGTTGCAGACTTTTACTATTTGGTAAGTGCGCAGTAGTTCACACAAATGGGTGATTGCAGCGGCCCGTTCTGTCAACCAACAGGCCAGAACTGGCAATCGACTAACGCGGTCAGGTGCGCAGCCCCAGGCCCTGCGCCATGCCCCGGCAGTTCTGCAGGCATCCCGGGTTGCAGGTGGGAGGTATGCGTTTTGAGTTACAAACACCCTCATGCCCCTGAGTCCGCCCCAGCCGCCTGCCTTCAAACCCACCTTATTGCACGTGCCGCCCGGCCCCGTGGCGGGCCCCTTGCAGTTGTTGCCCCTCAACTCCGCCGTGGTGGCCGTGCACACGGCCACTGGCGCACATGTGGGCTCGCTCAAAAAGGTGGGTGGGACCTGGAAGTTCAAGGCCATGGGCTACGACGCTGACGGACGCATGGAGCCGGGCCACGGCCCGCTGACGGACCAGCACAACATGCAGTTCGACACGCCCGATGCCGTCGAGGTGAGCGCCAGGTTGCTGGGCGCGCTGGGGAGCACCTTGTAAGGGCGGTCAAAAAGCCCCAGCGATGTCCGCCTGGATGGGCCGCAACCCTGAGCTGCCCGTACAGCGTGTGTGCGGTGCAGAGCGTCAATAGAATGCCGCGATGCCTTTCCTTTTGACCTGCTCGCTGCGGCGTGCCGCAGCACCCCTTCTTGTTCTGGCCTGTGCTGGGGCCCACGCCCAGAATGCACCCCACCCTGCGACTGCCCCCACGGCCGTGGCTGCGACCGCCGGCGCGCCCGCCATTCGCGCCACAGGCGCGGCATTGCCTGCGCCGCCGGCATCCAAAGCGATGCCGCCCGCTGCAGCGGGTGTCGAGCCGGTGGACAGCAGTGCGGCCGCATCGGCGACAGCGGAGGCTGCCGGTGCCGGTGCCGCTGCTGTGCCCGCTGCACCCCTGTCCCGCGATGCCCGGCGCATCTATGAGCTGTCGCGCGACAAACTGGTGCAGATCCGCACGCTGCTGCGCAATGCCGATACCCAGGCGTCGATCGGCTCAGGGTTCTTTGTCTCTGCGGACGGCCTGATCGTCACCAATTTCCATGTGGCCAGCCAGTTGGCGCTGGAGCCCGAGCGTTACCGCGGCGTGTACGTCACGATGGAGGGGCCGGAGGGCGAGGTCGAGCTGCTGGCGTTCGACGTGCAGCGCGACCTAGCGGTGCTGCGCGCCAAGGCCCGCACCGCAGCGGCGCCGGTGCTGAGCTTTCGGCCCGCCGCAGAGGCCCTGGCACAGGGCGAGCGCATCTACTCGCTGGGCAACCCGCTGGATATCGGCTTTGCAGTCACAGAGGGCACCTACAACGGGCTGGTGCGGCGCAGCTTCTATCCGCGGATTTTCTTTGGCGGCACGCTCAACCCCGGCATGAGCGGCGGCCCCTCGGTGGACGATTCGGGGCGGGTGCTGGGCGTCAACGTGGCCAAGCGGCTCGATGGCGAGCAGGTCAGCTTCTTGATCCCCGCCGAGTTTGCCCAGGCGCTGGTGCAGCGCGCGGCCAGCGCAGAGCCCATCACGCAGCCCGCGTACGCGGAGATGACAAGGCAACTGACAGGGCACCAGCAGGTGCTGACCGAGCGGTTTCTGAAAGCGCCATTTCGTGAGCAACGCCACGGCAACTACCGGGTGCCGGTGCCCGATGACGCGCTGGCGCGGTGCTGGGGATCGGGCCGCGACCCGAAATTTCCGGGTTTGAACCTGGAGCGGACGCAGTGCCAGGCTGACAGCGATGTCGTGGCCGGCGACTACAGCACCGGCACCGTGCGCCTGGCGTATGAAGCCTATAACGCCCCCACGCTGAGCGCGGCGCGGTTTGCCCGGGTGTTCTCGCAAAGCTTTGCCAACGAGCGCTTCCAAACGCGTGGCAACCGCCACCAGACCGCCGTTGAATGCAGCGAACGTTTTGTGGACTCCGGCAGCCTGCCGCTGCGGGCGGTGGTCTGCATGTCTGCCTACCGCAAGCTGCCCGGCCTGTACAACATGACCGTGCTGACAGCCTCGGTCAACCAGCCCACGCAAGGCATCCTGGGCCGCCTGGATGTGCAAGGCATCGCTTTTGACAACGGCATGAAGCTGGCCAGCCACTACCTCAAGGCGTTTCGCTGGGAGGCCGCACCATGATGCCCACCCTCGGCCTCATCGAAGCCTTTGGCCGCCACGGCGCACTGCTGGCACGCGCCCCCATCACCCGCTGGCCCGTGACGGTGGGCAGGGGCCTGGACTGTGACCTGGTGCTGGACGATCCGTTCGTCGCGCCCTCGCACCTGCGCATCGACCGCCTGGAAGATGCCCCGCGCGCGGTACAGGTGGAGGTTCTGCACACCCGCAATGGCGCGCGCCTGCAGCGCAAACACTACGCCCAGGGGGAGCGATTCGACTGGCCGGGCGGCACGCCCATCGACCTGGGCCACACCCACGTCGCGCTGCGCCTGGCCGATGCCCCCATCGCCGACGAACAGGCGCTGCCACAGTTTCCGTGGAGCACGGTGGCCACCACGGCAGCGCTCATGGTGCTGGTGCTGGCTGCGGCATTGGGATCAGCGTGGCTGGAGGCCCGCGATGCGTCGCAGTATCTGAAGTCTGTTCCTGGCCTAGTGCTTGGCCTGCTGGCCAGCCTGGGCGTCTGGTCGGGCGTATGGGCGGTGGCCAGCAAAGTGTTCGGCGGCCAGCTTCGGTTCTGGCGCCATGTGCGCATCGCCTGCACTGCCGCCTTGGCGGTGGATGCGGTGCACCTGGTGGCGAACTTTGTGGCGTTCACTTTCTCGTTGGAATCCTTTTCTCGGTTTGCCAATGTGCTGGTGGCGCTGCTGCTGGCGGGGGCGTTGTATGCCCACCTGTCAACGGTGCTGCCGCGCCGCCGCGTGGGTTTGGCCTGGACGCTGGCTGCGCTGGTGGCATTGGGATTGCCGTCGTGGCTGGGTGCGCAGTGGCTGAACAACATGCGCCTGTCGAACAGGCTGTACATGAGCAGCCTGTTCCCGCCAGGCCTGCGCGTGGCGCCGGCCGTGCCCGTAGACCAGTTCCTGAAAGACACCGAGTCGCTGCGTGGCAAGCTGGATCGCCGGCTGCGTGATGACGGTCAGGCGCAGGACGAATAAGAGCGGGTAAAAAAGAATTCAGCGAAGCGGTTCTGGCCAGGCTGCGTCGCAGGCAGTACGGGTAGTGCGACAAGACGCCGCCCACCCTGACAACGGAACAACGGATCAGCGCGGCCAGGTGCGCAACCCCAGGTCCTGCGCCATGCGCCGGTAGTCCTGCAGGCTGCGCTGCACGAAGCCGTCGAGCGCCGCGCCGGTGAGGGCAAAGGGGTACAGGCCGAAGCGGCTGCACAGTGCGACGTAGCCGGGCGCAGCCATGGCGGCCTCGAAGGCGCTGGTCCAGGCGCGCATGGCGGCCTCGGGGGCGGTGGCGGCCATGTACAGGCCGCGCACGGTGGGCCAGACCAGGTCAACGCCCTGCTCGCGTGCGGTGGGCAGGCCGGCCAGGGTGCCTTGCAGTCGCTCGGGTGCCAGCACGGCCAGAAAGCGCAGCGGTAGGCCCTGGGCAGCGGCCTGCATGGCCTCGGCCGCGTCCCCGGTGAAGATGTCGAGGTGCCCGCCCTTCAGGGCCTTGAGCGCCTCGCCGCCGCCTTCGAAGGCGACGAAGCGCATCTTCTTGTGGTCCTGCCCCGCCGCGCGCACCAGCTGCGCGGCCTTGATCCAGTCCTGGCTGCCGATGGTGCCGCCCGCGCCGAAGACCACGCGCGCCGAGTCGCGCTGCAGCGCCGCTGTCACCTGCGCCAGGTTCTGGTACCGGGCATCGCGGTGCACGGCGATCACCCCGTAGTCGGTGCCCAGCGTGGCGATGAAGCGCACGGCGTTCACCGGGTGCGGGCCAAAGCGGCCCTGTGCGATGTTGAGCAGCGAACCGCTGGAGAAGGCCACCAGCGTGCCGGGCCCGCCCAGGCGCCCCGTGGCCACCTGGTCGAAGGCCACGGCGCCGATGCCGCCCGGCAGGAAGCGTGTCGGCAGCGGTGTGCGGCCTGGGCGCACGGCCTGGATGGCATCGGCCGCCAGCCCGCAGGTGAGGCCGAAGCCACCCCCGGGTTTGGACGGGGCCACGCACTCGCCGGGCTCGGCGCTGGCATCGGCCTGCGCGCCGGTGGCCATGCCGCTGAGCAGGGTCGCCAGCACATGGCGGCGCGAGTGCGCGAGGGCGTGCAGGGAGTGGTCAGTGGAGGGCATGGAGATCATCATGGCTTGGGCCACCAGAGTATCGCCAGCAGGCCCGGCCCGCTGGGCCGTGCTTCCAGCCGCAGCGCGCCGCGGTGCCGCTCGGCGATGGAGCGCGCGATGGCCAGGCCCAGGCCCGAGCCCCCGGCCGCTGCCTGCGAGCCGCGCCGGTAGCGCTGGCCCAGGGCAGCGCGCTCCTCGGGCGCCATGCCGGGGCCGTTGTCCTCCACATTCACGCTCCAGCCAAGGGCGTCGCCCGCAGCCGACAGGGTGATGGTGCCGTGCGCAGGCGTGTAGGCAATGGCGTTGGCGGCCAGGTTGGTGAGGGCCTCGCGCAGCAGGCCGCTGTCGGCCACGGCCATGAACTCCGGGGTGGGTGTGTGGATGCCGAAGTCGATCTGCTTGGCCCGCGCCTGGGGCAGCAGCTCCAGCGCCACGGTGCGCAGCAGTGCGGCCAGGTCGAAGGGCGCGAACTCGACGGCCGCTGTGTCGCTGCGGCCCAGGGCCAGCAGCTGCTGCGTGCTGCGCGTGGCGCGCGCGATCTCGCCGCCGATGGCGGCCAGCGCGTCCTGCACCTGGGCGGGGTCGGGCTCGCGGCGTGCGTAGTCGATCTGCATCTGCAGCGTGGTCAGGTGCGTGCGCAACTGGTGCGAGGCATCGTCAAGGAACTGCCGCTGCTGCGCCACCAGCGCCTGGGTGCGCGCCATCTGTCCGTTCACCGCCGCCACCAGGGGGCGGATGTCGGCGGGCAGGTCGGTGTCGGCAATCGGGGTCATGTCGTCGGGGCTGCGCTCCTGCACACCACGCGCCAGGCGCGACAGCGGGCGCAGCGCAACAGCCAATGTGGCCGCGGCGCCCAGCACCATGAGGGCCAGCACCAGGCCATCGCGCAGGGCGGCACGCTGAACGAAGCGGCGCGTGAATTCCTGGCGCGACTGCGTGCTCTCGGCCACCTGCACGAGCACGCTGCCCGGGCCGTCTGCGGTGGCCGGGATGGCGCCGTTGCTCATGTCCACCATGCGCCTGTAGGCGGCCAGGCGCACGGATTCGCCGAAGTAGGTGGCGTCGTAGAAGCGGGGTACGCCGGGCTCCAGCGGGCCCGGGGGCAGGGGCAGATCGGCGTTGCCCAGTTCCACCAAGCCATCGGACGAGGCGACGCGGAAGTACACATGCCCGCTGGCGGTGAGCTCGAAGAATTCGAGCATGGTGTAGGGGAGTTCGGCGGACAGGCCGCCGGAGGCGGTGGAGATGTTGGCGTCTATGGATTTGAGGGCGCCTAGCAATGAACGGTCGTAGGCGGCGTTGGCGGCTTCGAGGGCGTCGTGCCTTGTCATCCACAGTTCCACGCAGGTGACGAGGGCGAGGACGGGGAGGAGGAGGAGGGCCAGCAGGCGCCAGAGGCTGGTGCGGCGTAGCCTGACCCAGGGACTGCTGGGGGCTGTGCTGGACGGTGTTGCTTGAGCCATCTCAGCTGTCCTCTGGCCGATGGGAGGACGGCTCTGCGCGTGGGTGCTCTGTGCCTTTGCAAGGGGCGGGAGCCGGGGTGTGCGCCCGGCGGCGCAGTAACTTTCTCTTGCGTCGCCAAGAGAAAGTCACCAAAGAGAAGGCGACCCCCAGTCTGCGTCCCCCATTCGCCCTGTCGGGCGAACGGGGGCAGCCTGCGATGCTCGGATCTGGGGTGGGCGTCGCTGAACTCGCTGCGTTCTTCGAACTCCGCTCAGACAGCAGCGACGAGCTAGACGACGAAGCGTGTGTGTCCTTCGGCACACACGCCCACCCCAGTTCCTGCGCTTCTCGGCGCAGCCAGCAGGGGTGGGGAGCGGGGACAAAGACGGCTGCTGCTTCGCAGCTGCGCCTGGGGGCGGTTACACGCTGCGCGCTGCCGACGGGCGGCGCAGCCGCCCTGGCGAGCCGAGCGCAGCGAAGGAACACAGGCCGAGCGAAGCAATGGCCCGTGTGGAGCCCGCTCCCATCCCCTTCTGACCGTGCCGAGAAGCACAGGGACTGGGGTGAGCGCGTGCCGAAGGACACGCGCCTCGTTGTCTGGCTTGCCGAAGCTGTTTGAGCGGAGTTCGAAGAACGCAGCGAGTTCTGCGGCACACCCCAGGACCGAGCATCGCAGGCTGCCCCCTCGCCTCCGGCGAGGGGGACACGGGCAGCGGGGTCGCCTTTCTTTTGGGTACTTTTCTTTGGCGAAGCAAAGAACAAGTACCTCGGCCGCCGGGCCGAGACCCGGCCTCCGCCCTCAAGCAAAGCATGCAGCAACCATAGCCAACGAGCAGAAGCCATCACTCCTGCTCCAACGCATACCCCAGCCCGCGCAGCGTAGTGATCCTCACCCCACTCCCATCCAGCCTCTTGCGAAGCCGGTGCACAAACACCTCGACGGCTTCGGGATGCACATCCTCATCATCCGAAAACACCCGCTCCAGAATCTGCTGCTTGGAAAACGGCTCCCCACTGCGCTGCACCAGCACCCTGAGCACCGCCTGCTCCCTCGGTGACAAGGCCAGCGGCTCGCCGTGCAGCACGAACTGCTTGCGCGCACCATCGAACACCAGCGGCCCGCAGGCCAGGCGCGGGTGCTCGGTGCCGCGCGCGCGGCGCACCAGGGCGTGCAGGCGGGCCTCCAGCTCGGCCAGCTCGAAGGGCTTGGCCAGGAAGTCGTCGGCCCCGGCGTTGAGCGAGCGCACGCGCTCGTCGAGCGAGTCGCGGGCGGTCAAAATCAGGGCGGGCAGGCGCTGGTCGCGCTCGCGCAGGCGCTGCAGCACGGCATGGCCGTCCAGGCCGGGCAGGCCCAGGTCCAGCACCAGGGCGTCGTGGTCGCGCTGCTGCAGTGCGCGGTCGGCCAGGCGGCCGTCGGTCACCCATTCCACCTGGATGCCCGCGTGCTCCAGCGCCCGGCTCAGCCAGGTGCCCAGGGTGTGTTCGTCTTCGGCCAGGAGGATGCGCATGGTGGCTCGATGCTACCTACCCCGCGCCCCTGGGCGCGGAAGACCTTCAATCCGGCTTCACCTTGGCGCGCAGCAGCACCTTCTTCCACCGCGCCTGCTCGGCTGCGATGAACTGCGCAAACTGCGCCGGCGTGTCTCCAATGGCTTCGGCCGCGTCGGCGTTCAGGCGCTCCAGCGAGCTGGGCGACCTGACGGCCTTGGCGGTTTCCACGGCCAGCTTGTCCAGGTGGGCGGCGGGCAGACTGGCGGGGGCCAGCATGCCGTACCACTGCGTCATCTCGAAGCCGGGGAAGCCCTGCTCGGCCACCGTGCCCACGTCGGGCAGCTGCGGCAGGCGCTTGACCGAGCCGGTGGCGATGCAGCGCACCTTGCCCGATTTGATGAAGGGCAGGATGGCCGCCGCACCCACGGCCGAGGCATCCACGCGGCCCGAGATCAGGTCGGTCATCATCGGGCCGGTGCCGCGGTAGGGCACGTGCAGCATGAACATGTCGGCCGTCATCTTCAGGTACTCGAACGCCAGGTGGCCGGCGCTGCCGTTGCCGGCCGAGCCGTAGCTCAGCTTGCCGGGCTTGCTCTTCACGTAGGCCACGAACTCGCGCAGGTTCTTGGCCGGCACGTCGGGATGCACCACGTACAGGCTGGGTACCTTGGCCAACAGGCTCACGGGCTTGAAGTCCTTGTTGGGGTCGTAGGGCAGCTTGTCGAAGATGTAGGGGTTCACCGCCAGCGTGCCGATGTGGCCCAGGATCAGGGTGTGCTGGTCTTCCGCGCGCGCCACTTCGGACATGGCGATGTTGCCCGCCGCACCGGGCTTGTTGTCCACGAACACGCTCTGGCCCAGGGTCTTGGAGAGCTCGGCCGCCGTGGAGCGCGCCACGATCTCCGAGCTGCCGCCCGGGGCGAAGGGCACCACGAAGCGGATGGACTTGGCGGGCCAGGCGGCTTGCGCCTGCGCCATGCCGGGCAGCAGGCCGGACAGGCCCAGTGCGCCTGTGGCGGCCAGGAACTGGCGGCGCCGTGCGTCCAGTGAAAATGGATCGTGGTGGTCGTGTGCATGCATGGGGGTTGTCTCCGTCAAAAGCAAAGCGGCCCGAAAGAAAAATGGCCTGCGCCGATGGTGGCGCCAGGCGGCTTTCGGAATGCTGTCAGTCGGGGCCCATGCTGGGCCTGTGGGGTGCATATCGTCTCGGGGTTTTCCCGAGGTGGTCGTCAATGCGCCGGGGCCAGTGCGGCAGCCGCCGTGCCGCACAGCACCGCGCCTTCCAGCGTGGCGGGGTAGGGTCCGTCCACATAGTCGCCGCAGGCCACCAGGCCTGGCGCCACCTGCATGCCAGGGCGTGCCAGTCCGGGCGTGCAGGCAAAGGTTGCGCGCTTTTCGACCACGGTCTGCAGGGGCTGCAGCGATGGCAGCCCCAACTGCTCGGCGGCCTGGCGCAGCACCTGTTCGGTGACCACCGCGCGCTCGCCGGTGCTGGCGCTGACCACGAAGGCCAGCACACCGTGCAGGCCATCGAGCTGCCCGCGGTCGAACACGAACTGTGCGGGGTGTTCTGCCGTATTGCGCAGCGCCAGCATGGGCTGGGCCAGGCGAGCCCCTGCGCCGTGCAGATACGCGGTGGTGATGGCTTCGAAGCGCAGCGCATCGGCCGCAGCGCACCACTGCTGGCGCGCCACATCGTGCGCCGCAGGCAGGCCCGTGGCGCTGGCGATGAGGCGGCTGGCCTCCCATGGCGGGCAGGCCAGCGTGATGTGCTCGTAGGGGCCGGCGAAGTCCGTGCCGTGCAGTTTCCAGCGCCCATCTGCCTGCTGGGCAATGCCCTGCACACGCTGGCCCGCCTGCACTGCGCCGTCGTGCTGTGCCACCAGCCAGCGCGCTGCGGCTTCGGGGAACAGCGCGCCCAGGTTCACGCGCGGCAGCAGCAGGTTCGACCCACCCCGGCCGCTGAACAGGCTGTCCTGCAGCACCCGCAGAAACACCTGGCCGCTGGCCTCGGCCGCCGGGGTATTCAGCGCCGACACGCACAGCGGGTCGATGAACTCGGCCATCAGCCGCGTGGGCAAGCCCGCGCACAACTGCGCCACCGAGGTGTGTGGCGCGCAGCGGAAACCACCTAACTGCCAGCCGCTGGCCGCGCGCAGCAGGGCGAGCTTGTCGCGCCAGTGCCAGCCGCGCGCACGCGCGATGCCCAGCAAGGCGTCCAAGGGCGGCGGCAGGTCGGGCAGGGCCAGGCCCGTGCCGTCGGGGAACTGCAGGGTGAGCGGCAGGCGCAGCAGGGCGGTGTCGGCATCCACCCCCACCAGGCGCATCAGGCGCAGGCTTTCGGTGTAGGCGCCGATGAGGATGTGCTGGCCGTTGTCCAGCGTGGCGGGCGTGCCATCGGGCAGGGTGGCCGGTACCGCGCGGGCGCGGCCGCCCACGGTGCGCGCAGCCTCCAGCACGGTGACGGCGTGGCCGGCCTGCGCGTGTGCGATGGCCGCGGCCATGCCGGCCCAGCCCGCGCCGACGACGGCGATCTTCATGAAGCGGAAGGCCGTGGCTTGGCTGAGGCGGCAGGTTTTGTGGCCAGCGCTGCCTTGCACTGCGCCTGCACATCGGCCGGTGCGGTGCGCAGCACAGCCGGGTCGGCGCAGCGATCGCGCAGCTCGTTCTGGGCCGCGCGGTGGCCGGCCGATCCGGCGTGCGCGAGCAGGCGCAGCCCGGCCAGGCTCATCTCGGCGGCGGCCGATGGTGAGGGTGCAGCAGCCGCTGCTGGCGATGGCTGTTGCGCCGTGGCGCCGGCCTTGACCGGCACCGGCATGGGATGGGCAGCCTGCGGCAGCGTCTTTGCGCCATGCACCTGGGGCATGCGCTCGATCACGCTGAAATCGCCGGTCTTGCCTGCCTGCGCCACCATGCGCTGGTACATGCCCATCATGGCCGCCGTATCGGTGCCCGTCAGGCTGGCGGCGGGCTTGGCCAGGTACATGGCCACTTCGGGCGGCAGCGCCGCGTTGACGGCGCTGAACCCATGGGCGGCGCCGCCTGCGGCGTCGGCAGTGCCAGCCCCCTTGCCTCCCGCCCGGGCGGCATCGTCGGCCAGCGTGGCGGCGC
Source organism: Acidovorax sp. A1169 (assembly GCF_030704685.1). Lineage (GTDB taxonomy): Bacteria > Pseudomonadota > Gammaproteobacteria > Burkholderiales > Burkholderiaceae_C > Acidovorax. The sequence goes on along the minus strand of NZ_JAUZDX010000014.1, from coordinate 112,434 downwards.
CTGCACCGGCAGCCGCCGCCTTGCCGGCCGTGCCGGCTGCGGTGGCTGCCTCGCCAGCGGCCCCTGCCGCCCCGGCCGCACCCGCAGCCCCGGCTGCCTTGCCAGCAGTGCCGCCAGCCGCCTTGCCGGCACCGCTGGCGGCCTTGCCCAGCAGGCCCCAGAAGGCGTGCGCGGGCTGGGGCAGGGCGGTGGCGCCCATGGCGAGTGCCAGCAAGGCGGCAGCGACCAGGCGCGTGCTGAACGAGGGAGGCACAGACCGGTTCATGGCGGGTTTTCCGTGGCGGTGGACTACATGCGCCCCAGCGCCTGCACCTTCCACGCCAGCCAGAACTTGCGCAGCGGCGTGAGGCGGATGCGCTGGTGCAGCACCTGGAAGTTGTCGCGCTCGATCTCGCGCAGCAGCGTGCGGTAGATGCTGGCCATCATCAGCCCGGGCTTCTGCGCGCGGCGGTCGGCGTCGGGCAGCAGGGCCAGGGCCTCGTCGTAGGTGCGGTGCGCGCGTTCGGATTGGAACTTCATCAGTGCCGTGAATCGGTCGGAGTATTGGCGCTTGAGGATCTCGTGCGCCTTCACGTCGAACTGCTGCAGCTCCGACACGGGCAGGTAGATGCGCCCCATCATCGCGTCTTCGCCCACGTCGCGGATGATGTTGGTCAGCTGGAAGGCGCGGCCCAGGGTGTGGGCGTATTGCGTGGTGCGCTCGTCCGTCTGGCCGAAGATGCGCGCCGTGACCTCGCCCACGATGCCCGCCACCAGGTGGCAGTATTGGGTGAGGCCGGCAAAGTCGAGGTAGCGGGTCTGCTCCAGGTCCATCTGGCAGCCGTCGATCACGGCCTGCAGGTGGCGCTGCTCGATGCCGTAGTCCGCCACCAGCGGCATCAGTGCCTGCATCACGGGGTGGGTGGGCTGGCCGGCATAGGCCTTGGCCACCTCGGCCTGCCACCAGGCCAGCTTGGTGCGGGCCACGCCCGCATCGCTCACTTCGTCCACCACGTCGTCCACTTCGCGGCAAAACGCATAGAACGCGGTGATGGCCGCGCGCCGGGGCGCCGGCAGGAACAGGAAGGCGTAGTAGAAGCTGCTTCCTGAAGCGACGGCTTTTTGTTGTACGTACTGCTGCGGTGTCATGGGGGCCGATTGTCCCATGCCGTGGCGGGGTGCCGGCACACAGGGGGTTGTTGCAGGGGCGACAGGCCGCCTGTCACAAAGTACGGGCAGCTATGTTTTTTGACGGGGATGCGTTGGCCGCCAAGCTTATAGCCGCTCCACCGCCCAATCACACCAGTTGGCCACGGCCGCATCGCCGGGCGTGGCGCGCTTTTCCAGTTCGGGCCAGCGGCGGTGGCAGGCATTGAGCACGCTCTGCAGCTGAAACAGCGCTTCGCGGCCCACCAGGGCGACCTCGGCCAGGCCTATGGCGTCGCCCTGCAACTGGGCCATCAGGTCCGCCTGGTGCTGGGGGTGCGAGCCGGCTTCCACCAAGGCCTTCTGCAGTGCCATCAGCCGTGCGTCGGCAAACGCGAACGCGCTGCTGGGGGCCATGGCCTTGAGCACGGGCGGGGGCAGGGCGGTCTTGAGCTCGTCCCATTTGATGAAGGCCTCGGCCAGCAGCCCGGCCTGGCGGGGCGCATCGTCGCCCAGTGGCATCAGGGCCGACTCGCGGGCCACCTCCTCCTGCAGCAGCGGCAAAATGTGCACCACCAGGGCGGCCGGGAACTTGCGGTGGTTGAGCCGCAGCACCAGCGACAGGCGCTGCGCCGGCATGTCCTCGTATTTTTCGTAGAAGCCGGCCACCACCTCGGCCAGCAGCAGGATGCGGCCCATGGGCGAGATATCGGCGCCCGCCAGCCCGCGCGGGTAGCCGCTGCCGTCCATGCGCTCGTGGTGCTCCAGCACGGCTGCCTCGGCCGCCTTGGGATAGGCGTTGGTGTCGCGCACCATGAGCATGCCGGTGATCGGGTGCGCCACCAGGTGCTTGCGCTGCACGCCCACCGCCTTGAAATCGGGGTCGTTCCAGGCCGGGTCCATGTGCAGCACGCCCAGGTCGTGCAGCAAGGCCGCCGCAGCCAGCGTGGCGCAGTCGCGCTCGGGCATGCCGGCCTTGAGCCCCAGGAACACGGCCACCATCATCATGCGCAGGCTGTGCTGGTATAGCTCGGGCCGTTTTTCCCGCATCACCGTGAGCTTGCAGGCAATGGGCCCCGGCAGCGCCAGCGAGCGCAGCGGCGCCAGCAGCCGCACGGCGGAGCCGATGGCCTCGGCCAGCAGGTTGGCCAGCAGGTCCTCGCCGGCCAGCTCCTGGCCGGCGGCGATCAGGGCCTCGGCCGTTACCGGGTTCTCGATGGACAGGTGCTTGTCGATGGGCTCGCGCAGCTTGTGCTGCACCAGGCGCTCGTACAGGCGGCTGTCGATGCGCGCGCCCTTTTCCACCAGCTTGATCCCGTTGTCGGTGTAGATGGCGGCACCGGCCACCACCGTGCGCTCGTCGGCCATGTCGGTCAGCGCGCGCAGGTAGTGGGGGCTGTCGCCCGTGTCCACATCGGTGGTCAAAAGGGGATCTGTCGTCGTCATGTAATAGCTACAAATTATTACTATCGACTATAAAACGACCAGGGTCCATCGCCCGCCTGAATTTGGCCAGATGTCAGGAAGTGAGCGTGGGCTTGACGCGGATCAATCCCCCCGTCATTTTGATTGAATCAGAAAGCGATCTGTTCGACGCCAATATCGCTGGGTCTGCGCAGTGCTTCCTTCATGAAGATGCTCATCGGCAGCGTACCCTGGTCCGAGCTGAACCAGCGCTTGTACAGCGTCAGCATGTCGCCGCCCTGGATCATGCGGCGCGTGACGCGGTCCACCAGCTCCTTGAACTTGGGGTCCTCACGGCGCAGGCCGATGCTGTAGGGCTCCACCGAGAGGCGCTTTTCCAGGAACTGGTAGTCGTCCATGGACTTGCCCAGGCGCGTCAGCGGGATCCAGATGCCCGCGTCGTCGGCAAAGGCCGCGTCGGCCTCGCCCTTGGCCAGCGCGTTCACGGCGTCCAGCGTGCTGTCCACCGCCACGTAGTTGAACTTGCGGTTGAAGGTACGCTCGTTGGCCTTGAGCAGGTTCTCGTTGGTGGTCTTGCCCTGCACGGCAATCTTCTTGTTCTGCAGGTCGTCCAGCGTCTTGATGCCCGAGTTCTTGCGCACCAGGAAGGCCGAGGATGCCACGAAGATGTGGTGGCTGAAGGCGATCTCCTTTTGCCGCGCCGCCGTGTTGGCCGTGCCGCCGCACTCCAGGTCCACCACGTTGTCCTTCACGTCGCTGATGCGGTTCTTGCCGTCCACCAGCAGGTACTTGAGCTTCAGGTCCGGGCGCTTCAACTCCTTCTTGATCTCCTCATAGATCTGCAGGCAGATGTCCACGGTGTAGCCCTGCACCTTGCCGCTCGTGGCGTCCTTGTACGAAAAGGGCAGCGACTTTTCGCGGTGGCCCAGGCGCAGCTCGCCCGCGCTGGCAATGCGCGCCAGCGTGTCTTCGGCCCAGGCAGGGGCGTTGGCCAGCAACAGGGCCGCCATCAGCGCCACGTGGCGCAGCATCGAAACAGATTTCATGGAAGGAAGAGAAGAAAAGGAGTCGGGTGGATGCCCGATGAAAAAAGGCGCCCGAAGACGCGCACCCCAAAGCATGCCTTGTGGGCATTGCATGGACCAGCCCCGCTGGTGCGCGGATTGTGATGGGGCTCGGGCAGGTTTGCCACTTTCTCGCTGCCCAGGCGTCGGCATTGCGCCACATGGCGGCCCGGTATGCCTGGCTCGCCGTTTTTTGTGGCGGCGCGGCACCTGCACCAGCCACTGCATCGGCAAAGCACTGGGAGTACCGGGCTACCGCATGTAACATGCTTGGCTGCGCGCATTTTTTGATTGACATGTCCTCCCCCCACGCCAATCACCCCGATTCCGGGGAGGGCCGCGCCGATCTGCCAACGCCGCACGAAGCCACACAGGGTACGAAAGAGGTCGCCAATGCATTTCCCGTCAAAAAGCCCCATCGCCGCGCAGGCGCTGCCTTTCGCCAGCCGGCCCCTGCTGCGCTGCCTGGCAGCGCCCCGCTGACCGACGGACAGGCAGGCGCTGTGGACCGGGCACCGTTCTCCCTTTCCTTGCTTGGCGCATCGGTCCGGCCCGCGGGGGAGCACGCCGATACCCTGGCGGCCGCAGCCACCCCTCGCGCGGCGCGGTCCGGCGATGCCGAGGCCGGGGCCGCCCTGGCTGCACTGGAGTTGGCGCCTGCCGCCTCAGCGCACGCCGTGCAGGACTCGGCCCACGCCATCCTGTCGTCCTGGCTGTCGCTGGAGGTGCTGGCCCCACTGGCCTACACCGACCCGGCAACGCTCGTCGGCGGCGACCGTGCGGCCATCGCCAAGGTCGATGGCGAACCCTTGCCGTGGCAGCGGGGCGAGCAGTCCTACAAGCCGCCGTTCCGGCTGTTCTACCTTGTCGTGCTGGGCGAGGTCAGCATGGAAATGTGCATGACCGACCTGCTGGCCTCGTTCGGCAAGGACGAGGAGACGCGCACCTTTCAAAGGCACCGTGCGCCCATCGCCATGGCCATCGTGGACCAGGACGGCCTGCCCGCTGGCCCTGACACCGTTTCCATCTCCAGCTTTGCGTGGGGCGTGCCTGCGGTGCTGCGCGGCAAGGCCGGCACGCTCGCACGCTGGCCCGATGCCGAACGGCTCCTGCGCGAGCAACTGCACCAGCGCCTCGTGCGGGTGGATGGCGGGGGCCGGCCCCTGCCGCTGGACCTGAAGGCGATCCACGACATCCATGCCTGGCTGTGCAGCACCCTGGGCCTGCGCCCCGACCATGTGCTGCCACCGAGCTTCGTGGCGCGGCTGTACCGCCACCCCAAGCTGGAGGGCGCGCCGGATTTGCCGCCCATCAACTCGTTCTACCTCGACGACCTGGCCAAGGCGCGCGCCATGGTGGATGCCGGGACCGCGCCCGAAACCCTGCTGCGCTACCTGTCCGTGCTGAAGCCAGCGTCGGCAGTCGATTTGCTCAAGGACACCGCAGGCATTGCCGCGCTGATTGCCCCCGCGCGCTTTCCGCCAGCGCGCTGGCCCAGCCGGGGCAGCCACCCGGTGGTGACGCTGCAGCAGGCAGCCGTGAACGCCGCGCGCAGCGAATTTGCTGGTGACAGGCAGGGCATCCTGGCGGTGAACGGCCCCCCGGGCACCGGCAAGATGACCCTGCTGCGCGACCTGGTGGCCCATTGCGTGGAGAGCCGCGCAGCCCGGCTGGTGGAGTTCGACGATCCGAACAAGGCGTTCATCCCGACCGGCCAGCGATTCCAGGTGGGCGATGGGGAGTTTCTCCACCTGCATGGGCTGGACCCGCGGATCAAGGGCTTCGAGGTGCTCGTCGCATCGAGCAACAACAAGGCGGTGGAAAACGTCAGCCGTGAGCTGCCCGCCGGCCGCAGCATCGAGCCCGGCCCCCGGTACTTTGCCTCCACCGCCAGGGCCTTGCTGTATGGCGAGGAAAAGAATATCCCAGCCGACCCCGCCGACCAGCCATGGGGTCTGATGGCCGCCGCGCTCGGCAACAGCCGCAACCGCCGGGATTTTCGCCAGCGGTTCTGGCTGCACGAGGACTTCGGCTTTGCCACCTACCTCAAGGCGGCACGCGGGCTGGACGTGTCGCGGCCGGAGCCCGCCGCAGAAGGCCAGGCGCCCCGCATGGTGGCGCCCCGCATCGTCGCGGCCGAGCGGCCGCTCAGCGGCGATGCGGCGCTGCAGCAGTGGAAACGGGCGCGCAAGTCGTTCATCGAGCTCAAGCATTCGGTCGAGGCCATTCTTGCCCGCCTGGAAGAGGCGCGGACACTGGCCCCCCGGCTGACCCGACTGCACGATGACATCAGCCAGCTGCACGTCAGGCACAAGGCCACCGCCCAGTCGCTGAGCACGGCGGCAGCCGCTTACGCCCTGGCCATCGAGGGCTCCAGCAAGGCCCGCGCCGCCGTCGTGGCGGCCGAGCGCGAGCTGCAGGCCCTGCAGGCGGCCCGCCCCGGCGTCTCGGCGCGGGTGTTCGTCTCGGAGGCGTTTCGGCGCTGGATGTCCGAGGCGTCTGCGCGCGAGGGCGTCCACCGCGAGGCCGTGCGCGCCGAAGCGCAGGTGCAGGCCACGCTGGAAACGGCAGCGCAGCGGCAAAAGGGATTTGCCGAAGAGCTGGGCATGGTCAACGCCCAGCTCGAAACCGCGCAGCGCGAGGAAGAGAATCTGGGCGCCATGCTCAAGGAGGCCTACGCCCGCATCGGTGACCGCTTCGTGGACGAATCCTTCTTCGACCGCGGCCATGAGGCCTGGAACCTGGCCATGCCCTGGCTCAACGACCAGATCCACAAGGAGCGCGAGAAGCTGTTCATCGCCGCGCTGGAGGTGCACAAGGCCTTCGTCACCGTGGCCGCCCACAAGATGGAGCACAACCTGGGCGTGCTGATGGCCGCCCTGCAGTCGGGCACCTTCCAGGACACGGCCAAGCGCCAGTTGCTGCCGGACCTGTGGTCCAGCCTGTTCCTGGTGGTGCCCGTGGTGGCCACCACCTTCGCGTCCGTGCACCGCATGCTGGGCGACCTGGCTCCCGCATCGTTCGGCTGGCTGTTGGTGGACGAAGCCGGGCAGGCCACGCCCCAGGCGGCGGTGGGTGCGCTCATGCGCGCCCGGCGTGCCGTCATCGTGGGCGATACGCTGCAGATCCCGCCGGTGGTCACCATCCCCGAGAACCTGGTGAACCAGATCGCCCTGCAGCAGCGCGTGGACCGCGGCCTGTGGTGCGCCCCCCAGGCATCCGTGCAGACCCTGGCCGACAGCGCCAGCGCCATCCAGGCGCGCTTCAGCACGCCCGACGGCACCCGCGTGGTGGGCCTGCCGCTGCTGGTGCGCCGCCGCTTCCAGGAGCCCATGTTCGGCGTGTCCAACGCGATTGCCTACGACAACCGCATGGTGCCGGCCATGGGGCCGGACAGCGTGGGCGATGTCGCCGACGTGCTGGGCCCCTCCGCCTGGTTCGACCCCGACACCAGCTCCACCGCCAGCGCCCCCAAGTGGAGCGCCGAAGAGGGCCAGGTGGTCATGCGCATGCTGCGCAAGCTGGCCCGCGCCGGCGTGCAGCACCCGGATATCTACGTGATCTGCCCCTTCCGCGTGGTGGCGCAGGAAATGCGCCTGCTGCTGCGCGCCGAACCCCAGCTGTTCGAGCTCTTCGGGGTCGATGCGCGCAAATGGCTTGACGAACGCGTGGGCACCATCCACACCTTCCAGGGCAAGGAAGCCGAGGCCGTGATCGCCGTGCTGGGCGCCCCCATGGCGGGCGAGAAGGGCGCCCGGCAGTGGGCCGGCGGTGTGCCCAATATCCTCAACGTCATGGCCTCGCGCGCGAAGTCGCGGCTGTATGTGGTGGGCTCGTGCACGGCCTGGGGCAGCGTGGGCCATTTTGCGGAGCTGGCCCGGCAGGTGCCCAAGAGGCCGTTCGCCTAATAAGGGCGGCAGCTTGCCTGCCTGTTCGCTTATTTTTCTTTTGCTGCCTCTTTGAGCGCCACCTGCACGGTGTGCAGCATCTCCTCCAGTGGCGAGGGTTCCTCCCCCTCGTACGACACCGCCGCGCCGAAGTCCTGGGCCAGTGCGCAGCTGACCATCATCACGCAGGCCAGGTCCTTCATGCGGCCACCCCAGCTCATGGTGATGCAGTAGTCGCGGCCATCGGCAATGGCGGCGAAGTCCTCGTCGTCCCCCACCACGTCCTGCGCCTCGCTGTAGTGGATCTCGAACCCCGGGCCTTCTGTGCCATTGAGCGTGAAGGGCAGAAAGCCCGAGTCGTCGAAGCGGGTGAAGTCCGGGTGCAGCTTAAGGTCGAACCCGAGCCGGTCCAGCGAGGCCTGCAGCGTGGCGCGGTCGGGAACGGACTGGCGTTGGATGAAGGCGAATTGGCTGTTGGACATGGGGCTTCCTTGGGGTGATGGAATGGTGGCGCCAAACGGGAGAATCACAATGCGCAATAGTGGTTGCCATCTTATGACGATGCCATCGCGCAATGGAAGGAGCCCGACGGCATGACCCTGGTGGTGCATGCCTTCGATGCGCGCGAGGGCGGGCGCTTTCGGGTCTCGCTCACCCGCGAAGAGCCCGGCCTGGCCGGCAAGACCTCGGCGCACACCGATACCTACCATGGCCACTTCAGGGAACTGGTTGTGGATCAGCAGGTGGTCGAGGTGATGGAGTTCGATACCACCAACCCCGACAGGCAGGGCTGGATGACTCTGATGGTGGAACTTTCGGACGAGCCGGGTGGCGTGACTTGGCTGGTCGCGCTGCACGAAGGCCTGCCGCCCGGTGTGGTGCCCGAAGACAACGAGGCTGGCCAAGCTGGCGGCGCTGGTCGCGGCAGGTTGAGCGCGAGCAGCGGCCTATGCGGGCATGCGCGTGAAGCAGGCCCTGCGCTGCAGCATCTCGTCGGTCTGGCGTGTGGCGATTTCCAGGTCGTAGTAGGTGTGCGGCTCCGGGGGCGGCGGCGAGGGGTAGATGGTCAAGGTGCCGTAGAACGCAGGGCACATGAAATCGCCCTTGAGCACCCACCGGCCGTAGGGAGGGCTGTCGGCCGGATCACCGGTCCAGTATCCCCAGAAGATGGCCAGGGAGCCGGTGGACGCCGTGCGGCGTGCCGCAAGCTGGTTGGCAGTGTCCGGCGAGAAGTCCCCCACCGTGCCGCTGCCCGTGCAGTCGCCGTTGGTGTAGGTCAACGCACCATAGGTTTGGGTGAACAGCGTGGTCTCCTGGCGCACCATGCGCATGACGCTGCGCTGGCTCAGGTTGCTGCTGACCACATGGCAGCCCTGGTGCTGCCAGTCGCCCGCGAGCAGGGCCACGTCCAGCTGTGGGGCGTCATCGCTGCCGCCGCCGCAGCCGGCCAGTGCGGCGGCGACGGCGATCAGCGAGAGGCAGGTTGCAAAGGCGGTGGGTGAAGTGGCAGGGAGCAGTGTGGTCATGGCAAAAAGCCCGATTTTGTGGGCCCGTCCGGTCCTTGAGAACCCTACTGGAGTAGGGGTTGGCGGCTGCCAGGCCTCGCCCTCAGCACTCGACGACGTTCACCGCCAGCCCGCCGCGCGAGGTTTCCTTGTACTTGACCTTCATGTCCGCGCCGGTCTGCATCATGGTCTTGATCACCTTGTCGAGCGAGACCACATGCTGGCCATCGCCGCGCAGCGCCATGCGGGCAGCGTTGATGGCCTTGATGGCGCCCATGGCGTTGCGCTCGATGCAGGGGATCTGCACCAGCCCGCCCACCGGGTCGCAGGTCATTCCGAGGTTGTGCTCCATGCCGATCTCGGCGGCGTTCTCCACCTGCTCGGGGCTGCCGCCCATCACGGCGGCCAGGGCGCCGGCAGCCATGGAGCAGGCCACGCCCACCTCGCCCTGGCAGCCCACCTCGGCGCCCGACAGCGATGCGTTTTTCTTGTAGATGATGCCGATGGCACCGGCGGTGAGAAGGAAGGTGGCGATGCCCTCCTCATCCGCGCCGGGCAGAAAGTTCACGTAGTACTGCAGCACGGCCGGGATCACGCCGGCCGCGCCGTTGGTGGGGGCGGTCACCACGCGGCCACCGGCAGCGTTTTCCTCGTTGACGGCCATGGCGTAGAGGTTCACCCAGTCCATCATCGACAAGGGGTCGCCCCGGGCGGCCTCGGACTGGGTGTTCAGGCTCTTGTGCAGCTCGGCCGCGCGGCGGCGCACGTGCATGGGGCCGGGCAGGGTGCCGGTGGCCGCGCAACCGCGCTGCACGGCGCCGGCCATGGTGTGCCAGATGGCCAGCAACTGGCGGCGCAACTCGGCGGCGCTGCGCCAGTGCAGCTCGTTGGCCACCATGATCTGATCCACCGCCATGCCGGTGGCCTGGCATTGGGCCAGCAAGTCGGCCCCGGTGCTGAAGGGGTAGGGCAGGCCGTTGCCGTGCCCGGCGGCACTGGGCCCCGATGCCGCTGCCGGGTTCAGCACGCGCTCGCCGGCCGCATCCGTCACGAAGCCGCCGCCCACCGAGTAGTACTCGCGCTCGGCAATCTTCACGCCGTTGGCATCCAGCGCATGGAAGGCCATGCCGTTGGGGTGCAAGGGCAGGCTGCGGCGGCGAAACAGCAGGTGCTCCTTCTCGACGAAGGGCACGGCGTGCTCGCCCAGCAGGGCCAGGCTGCGGCTGGCGCGGATCTGGGCGATGGTGGGCGCTATCTGGTCGGGATCGATGTGCTCGGGCTCGTGCCCGGCTAGGCCCAGCAGCACGGCGGTGTCGGTGCCGTGGCCCACGCCTGTGGCCGAGAGCGAGCCGAACAGCTCCACCCCCACGCTTTGCACCGCCGCCAGGCCCACCGTGGCCTGCAGGTGGCAGGCAAACTGCCGCGCCGCGATCATGGGCCCCACGGTGTGCGAGCTGGAGGGGCCGATGCCGATCTTGAAGAGGTCGAAAACGCTGACGGACATGGGGTGCTGTGCCTTCAATGGGATACCGGTGGGTTCGGTGAACAACAGCGACGGCCGCATGCCGCCAGCCCATACACAGAGAAGGCAGCGATGGCGCGGGTGGCGCCATCGCTGGCCGGTCGATCATGAACAAGACAACATGCGTCTTCGCACTGCCAGCACTCTTGGCGCTGGAGTGGGGGCGAGGCTAACCGCACGGCTCCGTGGCAGCCCACACGTTATCCCTGAGCGGTTCGACCGGGCACGGGGGGCAAGGCCGGTGGCTGCCGTCGATTGCTATTCCTTGGATAGCAACTTATTGATGCTCCACAATGGCCTGAGGCCATCACGGTGCGGCTTGACAAGGCGTCGCTGGCCCGGCTTGCCACCCATGAATGTTTCTTACAAAGCGCTTCTGTCTGCCCTGTGCGCCACCACCAGCGACATTTCCACCAGGGGTGCTGCTGCCGCCTGGCCTGCCGTGCCGGCCGCAGGGGGCTGTGGCCGCGCCAGCGAATGGGCGTGCACCGCCGGTGGTGCCACCTGCTGGCGGGCCAGGCCGCCGGCCATCCAACTGCACACCATGCGCCTGGCATCCGCCGTGTGGGCGGGGTCGCGCACGAACAGCTCGCACGAGAGGGTGCGGTGCCTGTGGCTGCCGGCCTCGCGCAGCAGGCGGTCGGCGGCGGCCAGTACCTGGGCCAGGCTGTGCTCCAGGCTCTGGGCGGGCGAGGGTGTTGCAGCGGTGTTCAGGCAGGTGATGCGCAGGCACAGCGAGGTGGGCGCGTGGCGCACGGCCACGCGCAGCCGGGCCGCCACGCGCGGTGCTGCCGCGCTTGGGCTGGCGGCGGGCGGGGCGGTGCTGCAATCGGTGGCCATGGCGTTGTGATTCGCGTCGCGTTGTGTTCGTTCCGTCAGTCCAGTGCGCCCAGGCGCCTGGCGCCCATGGCCACGCCCACGAGCAAGGCCACCAGCACCAGCATGGCGGCCACCAGGCTGGTGCCGTGGGCCACGAAGCCGATCAGCGCCGGGCCCATGAGCACGCCCGCATAGCCCATGGTGGCAATGGCGGGCACGGCCAGGCTCTCGGGCATGGCGTGCTGCCTGCCCGCGAGGGAGAACAGCACGGGCACGATGTTGGAACAGCCCAGGCCCACCAGTGCAAAGCCGGGCAGGGCCAGCGGCCAGGTGGGCGCCAGCGTGGCCAGCGCCAGGCCGGCGGAGGCGATCAAGGCACCCGCCAGCACCGCACGCGGCGGGCCGATGCGGCGCACCCAGCGGTCTCCGGTGAGACGCCCCAGCGTCATCGCAGCCGCAAAGGCGGCATAGCCCAGGCCTGCGCGCTCGGCGGGCATGCCCTGCACCTGGGTGAGGAGCACGGCGCTCCAGTCCAGCATGGCGCCTTCGGCCAGAAAGAGGATGAAGCACAGCATGCCGATGAACAGCACCACCCCCGTGGGGCGGGCGAAGACCGACCCACTTTCCATGTCGGGTCGGGCGAAGGCCGGGCTGCTCTGTTCTGTGCCCCGGGCCAGGAAGTGCGGCCCCGCCGCCGCCAGCAGCGCCAGCACCACAGCTGCCACTGCGCCGGTGGCCTGCCACAGCGATGCGCCCAGGCCCAGCAGCCCGATCACACCGCCGGCCCCCGCTACGCCGCCCAGGCTGAACAGCCCGTGAAAGCCCGACATCATGGGCCGGCCGCTGGCCCGCTCGACGAGGACGGCCTGGATGTTGCCCGCGCAGCCCAGCCCGCCGATGCCCGCGCCGAACAGGAACAGCGCCACGCCCAGCCAGGGCGCCGTGGGTGCCAGGGCCAGCAGCGGCAGGCTGGCGCAGACCAGCAGCGTAGACGCCACCAGCACCCGCCGGCAGCCCCAGCGCGCGCTGAGCGCACCGGCCAGCGGCATGGAGACGATGGAGCCTGCGCCCATGCACAGCAACAGCAGGCCGAGTGTGGCTTCGTGGATCGAAAGCCGCGTTTTGGTGAACGGCACCAGGGGTGCCCAGGCCGCCATGGCAAAGCCGCTGATGAAAAAGGCCACGCGCGTGGCGTGCGCCGCTGCCCGGCTGGCGGCCAAAGGGCGTGCCGGGGCCGTGGCAGAGATCGGTGCGGTGGTGCTTGCGCTGGAAGCCGTCATGGTGGGCAGGGGGAGGGCCAGTGTGGCGTCGTTGGATGGCGGGGCGATGGCGGTGCGCGCATGCCCTGGGCCGGCGGGAGGGCTTTGCACCGGTGCTGGCCGGGCGGGCCGCTGCGCAGGCATGTCGCAGGCCCGGCACATAATGAGCAAATCTAACCAGTTGTGTCCTTGCATGCGGCCAATGCTAAGAGACGGCTGTGCGGATGACTATCGACAATAATTCGTGGATTCATGAAATCAGCTCATGCCAAAATCGGGTTGTCCGCAACGGGCTCGCCCCGCCGCCTGCCGCCGCTGAACATGCTGCGCGCCTTCGAGGCGGCAGGCCGGCTGCTCAGCGTGACGCAGGCCGCGCACGAACTGTCGGTGACGCAAAGCGCCGTCAGCCACCAGATCAAGGCGCTGGAGGAATGGCTGGGTGTGGCCCTGGTACAGCGCGAGGGGCGGGGCCTGGCGCTCACGCCGCCGGGCGCTGCCTACCTGCCGGGGCTGACCAGCGCGCTGGACCTGATGGCCCGGTCCACCGCCGGCATCAAGCGGCCCACGCGGCGCAACACGCTGGCGGTGAATGCCACGTCGACCTTCGCCACGCAGTGGCTGATCCCGCGCCTGTCGGCCTTTTGCGCGCAGATGCCAGGGCTGGATGTGCAGCTCGTCACCACCGTAGGGCATCTGGACTTCGAGCCGGCGGACTATGACGTCTCCATCCGTTGCTTTGCCGATGGCGAGCTGGCGGTGCTGCAGCAGCGCACCCCCTGGCGCGGCATCCGTGCGGGTGCGTTTCTTCCCGATGTGCTGACCCCCGTGTGCGGCCCTGCGCTGCTGGCGGGCGCCAAGGCCATCCAGGCGCCACGCGATCTGGCGCGGCACACGCTGCTGCACAGCCGCTCGACCCCGCTGGTGTGGCAGCAGTGGCTGCGGGAGGCGGGCGCACAAGACATCCAGCCCGCCGGCGACCTGGTTTTCGACCATGCCCACCTGAGCGTGCAGGCCGCCATCCAGGGCCTGGGCGTGGCGCTGGGCAACCCGCGTTTTCTGGGCGAGGCGCTGGCCGGCGGGCTGCTGGCCATGCCCTTCCCGGAGCTGCTCTCGGGCGACAAGAAGTATTACTGGATGCTCTCGCCGCGGGCCGCGCAGGATGCGGCGTCGGTGGCGTTCTGCGGCTGGCTAGGAGGCGCGTAGCGCCAGACGGCGTTGCAGAAAGTACGCTGCGGCCGTGAGCAGCATCCATGCGATCAGCACATCCCAGAAAGCCATCACCAGCCATAGCGGCGCCAGCAGCGGGCCCGCGAGCGGGATGACGTAGAGCGTGAGCCGGTGCGTCCAGAAGCCTGGGGCCGACATGCAGGGCGATGAGAAGGGGTCGAACGTGCCGGGTGAGCAACCCAGTGCGCCCAGCATCTCCCGGGCCACCTGGTTGCCCAGGATGGGCGTGCCAAAGGCGATGCAGAACCCGACGAGCCCGAGCAACAGCGCCCAGAAGCCGGCACGTGCCGCCCAGCGGGCCATGTCGGCGCTGGTGACGCCGGGGCGGGCGGGCGGCCTGCTGCCAGGTGCCGCCGCTGCGGCGCTGGCGGCGTTGCGTTCAGCCCTGCGCAGGGCCACCAGGGCCAGAACCCACACGGCGATCAGCGCCCAGAAGTTGCGCAGCAGCACGAATGGGTAGTCGGCCACGCCCTCGGCCGTGAGGAAGGGGACAAGGCGCATGCCCAGTGCGTTGGACAGCCAGGAGCAACTGCGCAGTGCGGGGTCGGCATGCGGCTGGCAGTGCAGCAGCTCCAGTGTGCGCTCGGCCACCACGCCGCCCACAATGGCAAAGCCCAGGCAAAAGAGGATCAGCCCCCATTGGAGGATCTTGAAGAGATGCCTGTAAGACATGGAGCGGGCCCTCCCTCGGTAATGTGCAGGTGCCGCGTTCGCGGTCGTTCGGTAGGTCCGCGAGTGTGCCCGAGCGCGGGTGGAGAGGGCTACATCACCAGCGCCCGCCCCAGCATCACGCACCAGTCCCAGGGGTTGAGCCGGGGGCGCGTGTGCAGGCTGGCCCCTTTCAGGGCCTGCACCTTGTCCAGGATGCGCAGGCCGCCTTGCACCACCAGGCGCAGCTCCCAGCCGGCACGACCGGGCAGGCGGTGCACCAGCGGCGCGCCGCGCAGCATGCTGGCGCGGGCCCAGGCGGCCACCCCCAGGATGAGGCGGGCGTTCTCCGGCGTGCTGCGCAGCTCCAGCAGCTCGGCTTGGCAGGCTCCGTGGGCGGCGCAGTCCTCGCGCGGCAGGTAGTGGCGCCCGCGCGGGATGTCCACGCTCAGGTCCTGCCAGAAGTTGGCCAGTTGCAGCGCGGTGCAGATGTCGTCGCTCTGCGACAGGGCCTTTTCACCGTCCACGCCGTACAGGTGCAGCAGCAGCCGGCCCACGGGGTTAGCCGAGCGGCGGCAGTAATCGAGCAGCTCGGTGCGGTCGGCGTAGCCGTCGGCGTCGCGGGTTTTTTCCACGTCCTGGGCAAAGGCGCTCAACAGGTCGGCCAGCAGCGGCACGGGCAGGTGGTGGCTGACCAGCACGGCCTGCAGCGGCACGAACACATCGGCCCAGCGCGGCGAGGGGGCGTGGCCCTCGGCAATGGCCGAGAGGTCGGCGTTGAACGCGGCCAGATCGGTCAGGCGCTCGGCGGGCAGGGCATCGCCCTCGTCGGCAATGTCGTCGGCCGTGCGGGCGAAGGCGTAGATGGCGGCGATGACGGGGCGCAGGTGCGGCGGGCACAGCAGCGATGCGACGGGGAAATTTTCGTAATGCGTGACCGGCGGGGCCACCGCAGGGGCGGTGGATGGGGCGGCAGCGGGCGAGGTGCTTTGGGTGGGGTTCACGGCGTGGATTGTCGCTTGACAAGGCGGGGGCGTTCTCATAGATTACTAACCAGTCAGTCAGTAACTTGTTTTGTCAGTGTTAACCCTGAGCGCCCTGGCGGTCGTGGGGGAGGCGCTGGCCGACCTTCGTGTTGCCCTTTTCATTCATCGGATTTTCCATGCGAACACCCTCCGCCTCGCGGCCCATTCACCGGCCCTCCAGGTTTTTGTTGCTGGCGGCCTCGGCCCTGGTGCTGGCCGCCTGCTCGCGGCCGGCCCCGCCCGAGGAGCCGGTGCGTTCCGTCAAGCTGATGACGGTGGGCGTGGGAGCATTGCAGTCGCAGGTGGAATACGCCGGTGAGGTGCGTGCCCGGGTGGAATCGCGCCTGGGCTTTCGCGTGGCGGGCAAGATCGTGCAGCGCCAAGCCGAGCTCGGCCAGCGCGTGAAAGCCGGCGACGTGCTGGCCCAGCTCGACCCGCGCGACTACCAGCTGGCGGCCGATTCGGCGCGTGCGCAACTGGCTTCGGCCACCACGCAGCGCGACCTGGCGGCAGCCGACTACAAGCGCTACCAGACGCTGAAGGACCAGAACTTCATCAGCGGCGCCGAGCTGGAGCGCCGCGACGCGACCTTGAAGGCCGCGCAGGCCACGCTGGACCAGGCGCGCGCACAGCTGTCTTCGCAGGGCAACCAGGCCACCTACACGCGCCTGGTGGCCGACGTGTCGGGCGTGGTCACGGGCATCGAGGCCGAGCCGGGCCAAGTCGTCTCTGCCGGTACGCCGGTGGTGCGCATCGCGCAGGACGGCCCGCGCGACGTGGTGTTTTCCGTGCCCGAGGACAAGGTCGCCCAGATCACCGTGGGCTCCGACGTGGCCGTGCGCGGCTGGTCGGGCGGCGCCGAGCTGGCGGGCAAGGTGCGCGAGGTGGCGGCCAGCGCCGATGCGGCCACGCGCACCTTCCAGGTCAAGGTGGCCATCGAGGGCAAGGACGCCCCGGCCTTGGGCGCCACGGTGTATGCCCAGCCCAAGGCGCTGGGCCATGCCGGCGTGGTGGCCATCAAGCTGCCCACCAGCGCGCTGCGCCAGGAGGGCCAGTCCACGGCCGTATGGGTGTACGACGCGGCCACCAGCACCGTCAAATCCCAGGTGGTGCAGATCGCCACGGCCGACGGCAACGATGCCGTGGTGGCCGCAGGCCTGACCCCTGGCATGCAGGTGGTGGCCACCGGCGTGCACGTGCTTTCGCCCGGGCAGAAGGTCATGATCTACCAGCCCAAATCGAATGGTGCCCCTGCGACCAAGGCGCAGACGGCTGCCGGCAATGTGGCACTGCCCGCTGCTGCAGCGGCCCCCGCGCCAGCGGCGACGCCCGTGGCTGCGGCCCCTGCTTCCAAGTAAGGGCCCGCCATGAGCCAGATCCAACCAAAAGAGGGGTTCAACCTCTCCAAATGGGCGCTAGACCACCCGGCGCTCACGCGCTACCTGATGGTGGTGCTGATGCTGCTGGGCTTTGCCGCCTACTTCCAGCTGGGGCAGGACGAAGACCCGCCCTTCACCTTCCGTGCCATGGTGGTGCGCACCTACTGGCCCGGCGCCACGGCGCAGCAGGTGGCGGAGCAGGTCACCGACAAGCTCGAGCGCACCTTGCAGGAGGTGCCCTACGCCGACAAGATCCGCAGCTACTCCAAGCCTGGCGAGTCGCAGATCATCTTCCAGATCAAGGACTCGTCCAAGGCGGCCGAGGTGGCCAACGTCTGGTACACCGTGCGCAAGAAGATCGGCGACATGCGCTACACGTTGCCCTCGGGCATCCAGGGGCCGTTCTTCAACGACGACTTCGGTGACGTGTATGGCGTGATCTACGCGCTTGAATCCGAAGGCTTCAGCTACGCCGAGCTCAAGAACTTTGCCGACGACGCACGCCAGCAGCTGCTGCGCGTGCCCGACGTGGCCAAGGTCGAGCTGTTTGGTGTGCAGGATGAAAAGCTCTTCATCGAGATTTCGCAAAAGCGCCTTTCGCAGTTGGGCCTGGACATGAACCAGGTGCTGGCCCAACTGGGCCAGCAGAACGCCGTGGAAGGCGCGGGCGCCGTGCAGACGCCGCTGGACCAGGTGCAGGTGCGCGTGGCCGGCCAGTTCAATGCGGTGGAAGACCTCGCGGCCATGCCGATCCGCGGCCCCTCCGGCGCGCAGCTTCGCCTGGGCGACATCGCCGAGATCAAGCGTGGCTACGTGGAACCCACCGCCGTGAAGGTGCGCCACCAGGGCAAGGAAGTGATCGCCCTGGGTGTCTCCATGACCAAGGGCGGCGACATCATCGCCCTTGGCAAGGCGCTGCATGTGGCCACCGACCGCATCGGCTCCGCGCTGCCCGCCGGCGTGAAGCTGGTGAACGTGCAGGACCAGCCCAAGGCCGTGGCCACCTCGGTCAACGAATTCGTGAAGGTGCTGATCGAGGCCGTGGTCATCGTGCTGGCCGTGAGCTTCGTCGCCCTGGGTTTCCACCGCCGCCCCGGCAAGCAGCCGCTGTGGAAGCGCTGGTACATCGACCCGCGCCCCGGCCTGGTGGTGGGCATCACCATCCCCATGGTGTTGGCCGTGACCTTTCTGGGCATGTGGTACTGGAACATCGGGCTGCACAAGATCTCGCTGGGCTCGCTGATCATCGCCCTGGGCCTCCTGGTGGATGACGCCATCATCGCCGTGGAGATGATGGTGCTCAAGCTCGAAGAGGGCTACGACAAGGTGCGCGCCGCCACCTTCGCCTACGAGCTCACGGCCATGCCCATGCTCACAGGCACGCTGATCACGGCGGTGGGCTTTCTGCCCATCGGCATCGCCAAGTCGACCACCGGCGAGTACACCTTCGCGATCTTCGCGGTGACGGTGCTCGCGCTGGTCCTGAGCTGGATCGTCTCGGTCTACTTCGTGCCCTACCTGGGCACCCTGCTGCTCAAGGTGCCGGCCCATGTGGCCCACGCTCAGGAGCACCACGGCGTGGAGGCGGGCGGGCACGAAGTGTTCGACAGCCCGTTCTACAACTTCTTTCGCCGCTTGGTCACCTGGTGCGTGCGCCACCGCTGGATCACCATCGCCCTCACCGTGGGTACGTTTGCCCTGGGCATCTTCGGCATGGGCCAGGTGCAGCAGCAGTTCTTCCCCGATTCGAGCCGCCCCGAGATCATCGTCGACGTGTGGTTTCCCGAAGGCACGTCCTTCGCGGGCAACGAAGAGGTCACCAAGCGCGTGGAAGCGCGCCTGCTGGCCGAGCCGGGCGTGAACACCGTGAGCACCTGGGTGGGCTCGGGTGTGCCGCGTTTCTACCTGCCGCTGGACCAGGTGTTCCCGCAGAGCAACGTGTCGCAGTTCATCGTGGTGCCGCAGGACCTGAAGGTGCGCGAGAGCCTGCGCATCAAGCTGCCCGGCCTGCTGGCGCAGGAGTTCCCTGAAGTGCGTGGCCGCGTGAAGCTGCTGCCCAACGGGCCGCCCGTGCCTTACCCGGTGCAGTTCCGCGTGGTCGGGCTGGACCCGCTGGTGCTGCGCGAGCGCGCCGACGAGGTCAAGGCCGCGCTGCGCGAGAACCCCCAGATGCGCGGCGTGAACGACAACTGGAACGAGTCCGTGAAGGTGCTGCGCCTGGAGGTGGACCAGGCCAAGGCGCGCGCCCTGGGCGTGACCAGCCAGTCCATCGCCCAGGCCAGCAAGACCATTCTTTCGGGCACGCAGGTCGGCCAGTTCCGCGAGGGCGACAAGCTCATCGACATCATGCTGCGCCAGCCGCTCGATGAGCGCAACGCCATCACCGACATCGCCAACGCCTACCTGCCCACGGCCTCGGGCAAGTCGATCCCGCTCACGCAGATCGCCAAGCCCGTGTTCACCTGGGAGCCGGGCGTGATGTGGCGTGAGAACCGCGACTACGCCATCACCGTGCAGGGCGACGTGACCGAAGGCGTGCAGGGCGCCACCGTCACCGCGCAGCTGCTGCCGGGCCTGCGCGCCATCGAGGCCAAGTGGCGCGAGGCGGGGCAAGGCGGTTACCGCATCGAGGTGGCAGGTGCTGTGGAGGAAAGCTCCAAGGGCTCGGCCTCCATTGCGGCGGGCATCCCGATCATGCTGTTCGTCACCTTCACGCTGCTGATGCTGCAACTGCACAGCTTCAGCCGCGCGATGCTGGTGTTTCTGACCGGGCCGCTGGGCCTGGCCGGGGTGGCGGGCGCGCTGATCCTGCTCAACCGCCCCTTCGGCTTTGTGGCCCTGCTTGGCGTGATCGCGCTGATGGGCATGATCCAGCGCAACTCGGTGATTCTGATTGACCAGATCGAACAGGACCGCGCCAAGGGCATCCCCGCGTGGGACGCGATTGTGGAATCCGCCGTGCGCCGGCTGCGCCCCATCGTGCTCACGGCGGCCGCTGCCGTGCTGGCCATGATCCCGCTGTCGCGCAGCGTGTTCTGGGGTCCGATGGCCGTGGCCATCATGGGCGGGCTGATCGTGGCCACGGTGCTCACCTTGCTGGCCCTGCCGGCCATGTACGCCGCCTGGTTCCGCGTGAAGCGGCCCGAGGACGAGCGCGCCGCCCTGGCCTGAGAGGCTGCGAATCCCAGCCTCTGAGTACCCGCCGATGGCCATCCCCCTGCTGCTGGCAGGGGCCTCGGGGCAGGGTGAACCCTTGCACGCAATGTGCATGCGGAAATCGGTGTGCGCCGCTTCTCAGGTTAAAATCTAAGGTTGACCGATTTCACACAGGCGGCGGGCATAGCTTGCCGCCTGTTTGTTTGTTAGTTGTAGAACCGCGCGGGTGGCGAAATTGGTAGACGCACCAGGTTTAGGTCCTGACGGTAGCAATACTGTGCGGGTTCGAGTCCCGCCCCGCGCACCATCCATGTGAGACTTTGCGGAACACTGCGCTGCAGACAGCACGATCACATCCATAAGAGGAATAGCCATGTCCGTTACTGTTGAAACCCTTGAGAAGCTCGAGCGCAAGATCACGCTGAGCGTGCCCCTGACCGTGATCCAGACCGAAGTCGACACGCGTCTGAAGCGCTTGGCGCGCACCGTGAAGATGGACGGCTTCCGTCCCGGCAAGGTGCCCATGAACGTGGTCGCCCAGCGTTACGGCTATTCCGTGCAGTACGAAGTGCTCAACGACAAGGTCGGTGAAGCGTTTGCCGTGGCCGCCAACGAAGCCAAGCTGCGCGTGGCCGGTCAGCCCCGCATCACCGAAAAAGACGGCGCCCCCGAAGGCCAGGTGACCTTCGACGCCATCTTCGAAGTGTTCCCCGAAGTCAAGATCGGTGACCTGTCGGACGCCGAAGTCGAGAAGCTATCGGCCGATGTGACCGATTCGGCGATCGACAAGACCATCGACATCCTGCGCAAGCAGCGCCGCACTTTCGCCCAGCGCGCCCAGGGCGCCGCTGCCGAAGACGGTGACCGCGTGTCTGTGGACTTCGAAGGCAAGATCGACGGCGAGCCGTTCGAAGGCGGCAAGGCCGAAGACTTCCAGTTCCTGGTCGGCGAAGGCCAGATGCTCAAGGAATTCGAAGAAGCCGTGCGCGGCATGAAGACCGGCGAAAGCAAGACCTTCCCGCTGGCTTTCCCTGCCGACTACCACGGCAAGGACGTGGCCGGCAAGACGGCTGACTTCCTGGTCACGGTCAAGAAGATCGAAGCCGCCAACCTGCCCGAAGTGAACGACGCCCTGGCCAAGTCGCTGGGCATCGCCGACGGCTCGGTGGACGGCCTGCGCGCCGACATCAAGAAGAACCTGGAGCGCGAAGTCAAGTTCCGCCTGCTGGCCCGCAACAAGCAAGCCGTGATGGACGCCCTGGTGGCCAAGGCCGAACTCGACCTGCCCAATTCGAGCGTGCAGGCCGAAATCGGCCGCCTGCTGGAAGGCGCCCGCGCTGACCTCAAGCAACGCGGCCTGAAGGACGCCGACAAGGCCGAGATCCCTGAAGACGTGTTCCGTCCCCAGGCCGAGCGCCGCGTGCGCCTGGGCCTGGTGGTGGCCGAGCTGGTGCGTGCCAACGAACTGCAGGCCAAGCCCGAGCAGCTCAAGGCCCACATCGACGAGCTGGCTGCCAGCTACGAGAAGCCCGAAGACGTGGTGCGCTGGTACTTCGGCGACCGCCAACGCCTGGCCGAAGTGGAAGCCGTGGTCATCGAGAACAACGTGACCGACTTCGTGCTGGGCAAGGCCAAGGTCGTTGACAAGGCCGTGTCGTTCGACGAACTGATGGGCCAGCAAGGCTAAAGCCGGTGTTCGCCAGCCATCCTTGTGTGGGTGGCCCGGCGATAGCTTGCCGCAGGGGCTTGTGCTTTCATGCACAAGCCCCAATTCATTTCTGGGTACAGTACGTGCTTGCACTGGAGAAAACATGAGTTCACTGGATACACAAGCCCTGGGCATGGTCCCCATGGTCATCGAGCAGTCGGGACGCGGCGAGCGCTCCTACGACATCTATTCGCGCCTGCTCAAGGAGCGCATCATCTTTCTGGTGGGCGAGGTCAACGACCAGACCGCCAACCTGGTGGTGGCGCAGCTGCTCTTTTTGGAGAGCGAGAACCCCGACAAGGACATTTCGTTCTACATCAACTCGCCGGGTGGCAGCGTGACGGCCGGCATGGCCATCTACGACACCATGCAGTTCATCAAGCCCGATGTGTCGACCATGTGCGTGGGCTTTGCGGCCAGCATGGGCGCCTTCCTGCTGGCGGCCGGCGCCAAGGGCAAGCGTTTTTCGCTGCCCAACTCCAAGGTCATGATCCACCAGGTGCTGGGCGGCGCACGCGGCCAGGCCACCGACATCGAGATCCATGCGCGCGACATCCTGCGCACCAAGGACCAGATGAACCGCATCCTGGCCGAGCGCACGGGCCAGCCGCTGGAAAAGGTCAAGAACGACACCGAGCGCGATTACTTCCTCACGGCCGACGAGGCCAAGGACTACGGCCTGGTTGACCAGGTGATCGCCAAGCGCCCCTGATAAGGGTAGCGTGATCGGTCAGCGGCGTTGGTTTCCCTGAAAACGGGGGGCACCCGGCTTGCCTGGTGCCTCCCTCCTGTAGGCTTGGGTGGAGTGCGGTGCATTCCCGCCCTGGAAAGCAGGCAGTTTCCCGGGGAAACAGCGCCGCTTTTTATTTGGTTATCATCTCCCGACAACTTTCCGTAACAAGGCATTGCCCCCATGGCCGAGAAAAAAGGCTCCTCCAGCGAGAAAACCCTCTACTGCTCTTTCTGCGGCAAAAGCCAGCACGAAGTGAAGAAGCTGATCGCCGGACCGTCCGTCTTTATCTGCGACGAGTGCATTGACCTGTGCAACGAAATCATCCGTGACGAGCTGCCCTCCGGCGACCTGGCCAAGGACGCCAAGAGCGACCTGCCCACGCCCCTGGAGATCAAGTCCAACCTGGACAACTATGTCATCGGCCAGGACGTGGCCAAGCGCACGCTGGCTGTCGCGGTGTACAACCACTACAAGCGCCTGCGCCACAAGGACAAGGCGCACAAGGACGACATCGAGCTGTCCAAGAGCAACATCCTCTTGATCGGGCCCACGGGTTCGGGCAAGACGCTGCTGGCCCAGACCTTGGCGCGCATGCTGGACGTGCCCTTCGTGATGGCCGACGCCACCACGCTGACGGAAGCCGGCTACGTGGGCGAGGACGTGGAGAACATCGTCCAGAAGCTGCTGCAAAGCTGCAACTACGAAGTCGAGCGGGCCCAGCGCGGCATCGTCTACATCGACGAGATCGACAAGATCTCGCGCAAGTCGGACAACCCCTCCATCACCCGCGACGTGTCGGGCGAGGGCGTGCAGCAGGCGCTGCTCAAGCTGATCGAAGGCACCATGGCCAGCGTGCCGCCCCAGGGCGGGCGCAAGCACCCGAACCAGGACTTCTTGCAGATCGACACGACCAACATTTTGTTCATCTGCGGCGGCGCGTTCGCCGGCCTGGAGAAGGTGATCGAGAACCGCACCGAGGCATCGGGCATCGGTTTTGGCGCATCGGTCAAGAGCAAGAAGCAGCGCTCGCTGACCGAGGTGTTCACCGAGATCGAGCCCGAGGATTTGATCAAGTTCGGCCTGATACCCGAACTCGTGGGCCGCATGCCCGTGGTGACGGCCCTGGCCGAGCTCAGCGAAGACGCGCTGGTCGAGATCCTGACCGCGCCCAAGAATGCGCTGGTCAAGCAGTACAGCAAGCTCCTGGCCATGGAAGGCGTGGACCTGGAGATCCGTCCTGCAGCGCTCAAGGCCATCGCCCGCAAGGCGCTGGCGCGCAAGACCGGTGCCCGGGGCCTGCGTTCGATCCTGGAGCAGTCCCTGATCGGCACCATGTTCGACCTGCCCAACCAGAGCAATGTCGAGAAGGTCGTGGTGGACGAATCCACCATCGACGAAAGCAAGCCGCCGCTCCTCGTGTACCGAGAAGCGGCCAAGAAGGCCTGACATGTCCCCGTGGTGCCATGCAAGCCCCTTCTTGCATGCACCGCGCCTGGCTACGCCGCCATTCAACCCTTGTGCCAGCACGGCTGGGCACGGGGGTTGAAAATCCCCACATGTGGACCATATTCCACAGAGTTAACTGAGGATTTCCATGTCCGGACATACCCCCCTGCCAGCCACCCCCATTGACCTGCCGCTGTTGCCCCTGCGCGACGTGGTGGTGTTCCCCCACATGGTGATACCGCTCTTCGTGGGCCGCCCCAAGAGCATCAAGGCGCTGGAGCTGGCCATGGAGGCCGACCGCCGCATCATGCTGGTGGCCCAGAAGGCCGCCGCCAAGGACGAGCCCTCGGTGGCCGACATGTTCGACGTCGGCTGCGTCTCCACGATCCTGCAGATGCTCAAGCTGCCTGACGGCACCGTGAAGGTGCTGGTCGAAGGCCAGCAGCGCGCACTGGTGTCTTCCATCGAAGACGCCGAGACGCACTTCAACGCCACCGTGACGCCCGTGGAGCAGTCCGCCGAGGCCACCAAGCCCAGCGAGATCGAGGCCCTGCGCCGCGCGGTGATGCAGCAGTTTGACCAGTACGTCAAGCTCAACAAGAAGATCCCGCCCGAGATCCTCACCAGCATCTCCAGCATCGATGATCCGGGTCGTCTGGCCGACACGATTGCCGCGCACCTGCCGCTCAAGCTTGAGAACAAGCAGATCGTGCTCGACCTGTCGGACGTGAAGGCGCGCCTGGAGAACCTGTTCGAGCAGCTCGACCGCGAGGTCGACATCCTGAACGTGGACAAGAAGATCCGTGGCCGCGTGAAGCGCCAGATGGAGAAGAACCAGCGCGACTTCTACCTCAACGAGCAGGTCAAGGCCATCCAGAAGGAACTGGGCGAGGGCGAAGAGGGCGCGGACATCGAGGAGATCGAAAAGAAGATCAAGCTCGCCAAGATGCCTGCCGAGGCGCGCAAGAAGGCCGATGCCGAGTTCAAGAAGCTCAAGCTCATGTCGCCCATGTCGGCCGAGGCCACCGTGGTGCGCAACTACATCGACGTGCTCACGGCACTGCCTTGGGCCAAGAAGACCAAGATCAAGCACGACCTGGTGAATGCCGAAGGCGTGCTCAACGAAGACCACTTCGGCCTGGACAAGGTCAAGGACCGCATCCTTGAGTACCTCGCAGTGCAGCAGCGCGTGGACAAGGTGAAGGCGCCCATCCTGTGCCTGGTGGGCCCTCCTGGCGTGGGCAAGACCTCGCTGGGCCAGTCGATCGCCAAGGCCACCGGGCGCAAGTACGTGCGCATGGCCCTGGGCGGCATGCGCGACGAGGCCGAGATCCGCGGGCACCGCCGCACCTACATCGGCGCTTTGCCGGGCAAGGTGCTGCAGAGCCTCTCGAAGGTGGGCACGCGCAATCCGCTGTTCCTGCTCGACGAGATCGACAAGCTCGGTACCGACTTCCGTGGCGACCCGTCGAGTGCGCTGCTGGAGGTGCTGGACCCCGAGCAGAACCACACCTTCGGCGACCACTACGTCGAGGTGGACTTCGACCTCTCCGACGTGATGTTCGTCGCCACGTCGAACTCGATGAACATCCCGCCGGCCCTGCTCGACCGCATGGAGGTGATCCGCCTGTCGGGTTACACCGAGGACGAGAAGACCAGCATCGCCATGAAGTACCTGCTGCCCAAGCAGCTCAAGAACAATGGCGTGAAGGACGAGGAGCTGGAGATCACTGAGCCCGCCGTGCGCGACATGGTGCGCTACTACACCCGCGAAGCCGGCGTGCGCTCGCTGGAGCGCGAGCTGTCCAAGATCTGCCGCAAGGTGGTCAAGGGCCTGCAGCTCAAGAAGTACGAGCCGCAAGTCGTCGTCACCGCCGACAACCTGCCCGACTTTCTGGGTGTGCGCAAGTACACCTACGGCCGTGCCGAGGCGCAGAACCAGGTGGGCCAAGTGGTCGGCCTGGCGTGGACCGAGGTGGGTGGCGACCTGCTCACCATCGAAGCCGCCGCCATGCCCGGCAAGGGCGTGATCACGCGCACCGGCTCGCTGGGCGACGTGATGAAGGAATCCGTCGAGGCCGCCCGCACTGTGGTGCGCAGCCGCTCGCGCATCCTGGGCATCAAGGACGAAGCCTTCGAGAAGCGCGACATCCACATCCACGTGCCCGACGGCGCCACCCCCAAGGACGGCCCGAGCGCCGGTGCCGCCATGACCACGGCCTTCGTCTCGGCACTCACGGGCATCCCCGTGCGCGCCGACGTGGCCATGACCGGCGAGATCACGCTGCGCGGCGAAGTCACCGCCATCGGCGGCCTGAAGGAGAAGCTGCTCGCGGCCCTGCGCGGCGGCATCAAGACGGTGCTGATCCCTGAAGAGAACGTGAAGGACCTGGCCGAGATCCCGGACAACGTCAAAAGCGGTCTGGAGATCGTGCCCGTGCGCTGGATCGACAAGGTGCTGGAAATCGCCCTCGAAACCATGCCCGTGCCCCTGACGGACGAAGAGGTGGCCGTGGCGCCTGCGCCATCGACCGACAAGGCTGCTGCGCCTGCGGCAGATGGCCTCAAGCACTGATACCTGGTAGCGAAGCTGCTGGGTAAAAAGTCGATGGAGTGAAGGCATCGCAAATTTTTTGAGGGGACTTTCAGAGACCCCCAAAAAATGCGCTACAATTCACTCCATCGCAGCACACAACGTACTAAACGATGTACAATGTAAGGCTTCGGTAAAATGCGGGAATAGCTCAGTTGGTAGAGCGCAACCTTGCCAAGGTTGAGGTCGAGAGTTCGAGACTCTTTTCCCGCTCCATACATCGCAGGCTGCTCAGGCAGCCGGCAAACAAAAAGGATCCTTCGGGATCCTTTTTTGTTTTTCGCCATCCTCTGCGCTTGGTCATCTCCTTGCCTGTCGGCCGCTGCCGGGTGGCAGCTTCCTTTGCTCAGTCACCCCCGCGCAGTCGTTGCGCCTGCAGCGCTGCACGGCGCTCGCGCTTGCCGATGCGGGTGGCTCCATCGCCGCACGCCGAACCGCATCGCTCAGCCCCTCATACCGTCTCCAACTCCGATGCCTGCGCCAGCACGGCCTGGCAGATGCTCAGGGGCCACCCCATGTGCAGCGGGTGAAGCCGCGGACGGCGGTGATTCGCGCCCGGCGAGGATAGGTTCCTGCCGCAGAGGTGTCGCCGACCAGCACCGAGAAGTCCGACAGCTGTGCCGTGGCCTGGGCCTGCCAGCAGTCGGCGCCGGCCAGTGGGCGCGGCGGGACCACGTTGACCGCAGGTCGCGCAGAGTCGAGCTTGATGCGCTGGAAGTTGGCCCGAAAGAACGGGCCGGTGCCCTTGAATGTTTCCCGTCCGGGTCTGAATTCCAGTTCACCGCCATCGTTGGGCTCGAACCGCAGGATGCCGGTTGCCTGGAGTTGGCCTGTGATTTCCACGGACCCGTAGAGGCTGGCTCTGTCCAGGGAGACTTCCTGGGCCAGGCGCTTCGCGGGGGCGCAATTGGCGGTAGTCGCATCCCCTTGGGTGGCTACGAGCGTGTTGCCGCGAACCGACACTATCGCGAAGGCTGCAGGCATGCGGGCCACCAACTGGGCGGGGCGGATGGTGCAATAGTCGTCTTCGCTGCCTTTGCCGCAGATGAGGCGCACGCAGTGGTCCTGCGCAGCGGCTGGCTGCGCTGATGCGGCCCCCACCAGCAGCAGAACCAGAGCGCCGTGCAGGACCGAGGCGCAGAGCCTTGGCGAGTGTCCGCTTGTGGGCATGGTGGAAACCTCCGAAACAGCTTGCTGATCAGGATAGCGGAGCACGTTACTTGAAGGTGCTGCTCAGAATCACCCACTCGATTCCGTCGCCATCGCCGCCCACGTCTTCGTGCCTGGCAATGTTGATCGCGAGCTCGGGGCAGTCCTGGCCGTCACCCAGCCATTTCGTGTTCCGAAAACTGAGCTTCATCGCCTTGAACTGGCGCTTGAGTTTGGCGAAGCTGGTGTTGCGGTGCAGGTCCACGCCCTGGTACTTCAGCGTGCCGGCGAGGAATTCGATGTCCTGCACCTTGCTGCCGTCGTAGCGCACGCGGATGAAAGTGGATTTGTCGGCGGTGAGGAAGTCGTCCTCGTCGGGGTAGCTGCCGGGCTTGGGTGGCACAAAGCCCGCTGCGCCCATCGCCTTGCGCAGCGCTTCGCGATTCTGGCCCATGCTGACCTGCAAGGTGCCGCAGGTGATGCCCTGGCGCGGGACCAGTTGCCAGGAGGTGTTGGCTAGCATCCCCGTACCGCTGCTGCAGGGGGCGGTGGGTTGGGACATGGCGCTGCCGGCAAGCAGTGCAGTGCACCAGGCGAATATCTTCAAAAGGCGGAGCATGGAGACGCGGTCCTCGTTGTCGCATTCATGGATGGAGCCCCAGTCCCCGGGCGCAGGAGGGGCGCTGGAGGGCGAGCATACCTTCGAGCGCAGGTAACGTCCTACCCCGCGTGGCTGGCAAAACCCACCACCTTCCATTGGCCGTCTGCTGTGCGCCGAAGCGTGATGCCAAACAGGCAGGGGCTGCCCACGAATTCCACGCGCACCTGCGGTTCGTCGAGCGTGCGGCCGGCAGCCCATCGGCGCAACCGGTTGCCATGCGATTGGAATGGGAGGGTGTAGTCCAAGCGGGCGGGAGGACACAGCTGGCGTTGTGCGTTGGTCTGCAGTTGGAGGGGCGTCGTGCCGGTGGCGGGGCCGGCCAGCGTGCGCCCGAATGCCGCTGCGTAGTCGCGCTGCTCCACGTCGCGTACAAAGGCCTGGGCGGTGGCGATGGCCTCTGTGGGCAGGTGCTGCTGGTGCAGCAGCCACCAGAGCATTAGGGCGCCGGTCGCGGCGGCCAGCACCACGGCCAGGACAAGCTGCTTTTTCCAGGACGGCTTCAGGACGCCCACCAGTGCGTGACCATGAAAGGCCGCTGCTGCCCGGGGATGGACACCATGATGCTCCCGCGCCCGCACAGCGGGCCGCAGCGCTGGCCCAGGTAGCGGATGGCCACGGAAGGCACGGGCTGCGTGGCGCCTGCGGGCAGCACGGCCGCCGCGCCGCGCTCCAGGTGGGCGAGCACCACGAACTGGTCTTCGCCGTCCAGTGTTTGTGTGACCTGGTGGCAGGCTGGGCCGCCACCCCGGGCGGGGGCGGCGGCCTGCAGCAGCGCCGCCGCGCGCCGCCCGTCGATCAGGGCCATGCGCTCGGCCTCGGTCTTCCACTGCGTGGGTTTGGCGTGGGCCTGGCGACTGAGCTCGCTGCGGTCCAGCAGCACCGTGACGCCCTCCTGCACCACCGACAGGCAGTCTGCAGGCGCGCGCGTGCGCTGGGCCACGGTGCGGGTTTCGTCCACGTCGGTGCCCGCAGGCGGGCGCGCGGGTGGTGTGCCGTGGGTCTCCGTCCCTGCGCCCATGGTCAGCGCTGCAGCCAGGCAGGTGGCCCGCAGCCATGGGCTCCTGCTGGGGATGGGGTGCTGGTCGCGGAGTGCAACGCGGCGGGGTGGCGGTGTGGCGTCCTGGATCATGGTGGGGTTCAGCGGGACCCGCGCCGGTACGCCGAGGGCGTCAGTCCCAAGGCTTTGAGCAAGGCCGTACCCATGTGCGACTGGCTGGCGTAGCCCGCCGTGGCGGCCACGTCGGCCAGCGTACCGTGCGGTGCGTGCAGCAGATGCCGCGCACGTTGCAGCCGGCGCTCGTTCACGTAGGCGTGCGGCGTCATGCCGGTCAGCTGTTTGAAGTGGCGCAGAAAGACCAGCGGTGTGTGCTGCACCCGGGCGCTCAACGCCGCGAGCGACAGGTCTTCGTCGGGGTGGCCGATCTCGTCATCGATGCGCTCCAGCACGCGCGCGTACAGCGGTCGCAGTGCTGCTAGGGCCTGGGCGCTGGCCGGGGCCGCATGGACGGCGTCGAGCCCGGCCAGAAAAGCCTGCACCAACGCCTCCACCTGCCCGGGCGGTGCCTGCCGCACCAGCAGCCCGCGCAGTGCCAGGGCCTGCAGCAGCAGGGCAGGGGGTGCGGTGCGCTGCGGGCGGGTTGCGGGCTGCCCGGCATCCGCACGGGATGCATCCCAGCGGACCACCAGGTACTCGCCGCCCGTGGCCGATTCCGAGAACACATCCAGGCCCGGCGGCGTGAACGACATCGTGCCCACCCAGGTGTCGAAGTCCTCGCGCCGGTCGGTGCCTATGGCGTGAACGCCGCGCTGGCGCTCCAGCGCAATGCCGAAGGAGGCCCGCTGCGCATCGTCCCGTGCACTGTAGGGCGAGCGCGCGAGCAGTTCCACCGTGAAGGCGGCAGGACCCGGAGCGGCTGAAATTCCGTGATAGACGATGGAATGCACGGTGGGGATGATGGCAGCTTTCAACCAGGAGATCCATGTGAAGACCATAGGTCTGATCGGCGGCATGAGCTGGGAATCGACCGCCGAGTACTACCGCCTGATGAACCAGGAAGTGCGCAAGCGCCTGGGGCCGCTGCGCTCGGCGCAATTGCTCATCCACAGCGTGGACTTCGGCCCCATCGCCCAGGCCCAGCACGAAGGCCGCTGGGACGACGCCGGCGCCCTGCTGGCTGACAGCGCCCGCATGCTGCACGCTGCGGGCGCCGACGCCATCGTGCTGTGCACGAACACCATGCACAAGCTGGCCGGCACCATTGCCGCCGCCACGCCGCTGCCGTTTCTGCACATCGCCGA
Organism: Acidovorax sp. A1169; assembly: GCF_030704685.1. GTDB lineage: Bacteria > Pseudomonadota > Gammaproteobacteria > Burkholderiales > Burkholderiaceae_C > Acidovorax. The sequence continues at coordinate 81,805 of NZ_JAUZDX010000014.1, read as the reverse complement.
CCCCGTGGGACAGGCTGCGCGACGGCAAGGGCTGCGCAAGCTGGGCCTGCTGGCCACGGCGTTCACCATGGAGCAGGCATTTCTCAAGGACAAGCTGGTGCAGGACTACGGCCTTGAAGTCGCCACGCCTGACGGGCCCACCCGCGCCGAAGTGCACCGCGTGATCTACGAAGAGTTGTGCCAGGGCATCGTGCGCGATGCGTCGCGCCTCTTCTACCAGCAAGCCATTGCGCAACTGCAGGCCCAGGGCTGCGACGCCATCGTGCTGGGTTGCACCGAGATATCGCTGCTGGTGCAGCAAGGCCACAGCCCGCTGCCACTGCTGGACACCACGGCCCTGCATGCGAAAGCGGCGGTAGATTTTGCGCTGCAGTAGCCGGCGGTTGGCAACGGTGCCTGCAAATTCGGTTAGAATCTGAGGCTAGCGGCGCGATAGCAAATCGGTTATGCCCCGGATTGCAAATCCGGTTAGACCAGTTCGACTCTGGTTCGCGCCTCCAGAATTCTTGAAGCCAGTATTGAAAAGCCCGCTATCGCATCGATAGCGGGCTTTTTTGTTATGGCCGTTTCTCGGCAATCCTCCCACCGGGCTGGATGGACGGGGTCGCTTTGTTGGGGGTTCGCATGGCAAGCCCGTGCCCGCGCTCACAGGGGCGCGAGTGCACCCACCAGCGAGGGCGTGAAGTCGGCACCGCCTTCGGGCTTGGCCCCATGGGCCCATGCCAGCAGGGCGGCGGGTGGCATGGGGCGCGCGAACAGAAAGCCCTGCAGTTCGTCGCACTCCATGGCCAGGAGAATGTCGCGCTGTCGCTCGGTCTCCACCCCCTCGGCCACAACACGCAGGCCCAGGGCGTGGGCCAGGCCCACCACGGCGGCCACCACGGCGCGTGCGTTGGTGCTGTGTTCAAGGTCTCCCACGAAACTGCGGTCGATCTTGAGCTGCCGGGCGGGCAACTGGCTCAGGTAGCGCAGGCTGGAGTAGCCTGTGCCAAAGTCGTCGATGGACAGGTACACGCCGATATCGCCGAGCCCCTCGAAGGTGTGCTGCACGGCCTTGATGTCCTCCATCGCCACGGTCTCTGTGATCTCGCACAGCAGCTGCGATGCGTCCAGGCCATGGTCCTGTAGGGTCTGCCCGATGCGGTCGACCAGGCCTTTGTCGCGCAACTGGTGTACGGACAGGTTCACCGCCACGCGCATGCGCAGGCCGTCGCGGCCCCACTCAGCGGTCTGGCGGCAGGCCTCGTCGATGACCCATTGGCCGAGACGGCCGATGAGGCCTATCCGCTCCGCCAGAGGAATGAACACGAGCGGGCTGACCATGCCGTGGAGCGGGTGATTCCAGCGCAGCAGGGCCTCGACACCGCTGATCTGGCCCCGCCGCCCGTCGATCTTGGGCTGGTAGTGCAGGGACAGTTGTCCCCGCTCCAGCGCATGGCGCAGGTCGCTCTGCAGTGCCAGCTGCTCCGACACGTCGGACACCATATGGGGCTCGAACAATGCGTAGCAGCTGCCGCCTGCGCGCTTGGCGGCGTACATCGCTGCGTCGGCATTGGCCACGATCTTGTTGCTCTCGCTGTGGCCCGGGTGCACCACGATGCCGATGGAGCAGGAGATCTCGATGCGCCGCCCCGATGCCTCGAAGGGCTGCGACAACGACGCCAGCACCCTTTGGGCCACAGAAATGCTGGCTTGTTCGTCGGCAACGTCGTTGAGCAGGATCAGGAACTCGTCGCCACCCACGCGGGCCACGGTGTCGCAGTCGCGGGCCTCGTCGCGCAGGCGCGATGCCGCCTTGCGGATCACGACATCGCCCACCGCATGCCCGAACGAGTCATTGATGGGCTTGAACCCGTCCAGGTCCACGAACAGCACGGCCATGCGTTCGACCACCCCGTCGTGGTTGCTGCGCTCCAGCCGGCGGGTGGCCTGGGCCAGGCGGTCCTCGAACAGCAGGCGGTTGGGCAGCCCCGTCAACGGGTCGGCAAAGGCGCGCTGCTGGAGCTCTTCGTTGGCGGCCTGCAGGCGTGCGTTGCTCTCGTGCATGGAATGCGATGCGCCTCGCGCGGCGCGCTGCAGCCTGGAATCCAGGATGGACGTGAGCAAGGTGACCACCAGCAGTGCGCCCGCAATCATTGCCACAGCCGTCTGCAGGCCGGGCCCACCCAGCTCGCCGGCAGTCAGGCAGACCGAGCCCGCCGCGAAGCTGGCGGCCGCCATGCCCAGGTAGTGCGTGCCGCAGATCGCCATGGCGAACACGAATGCCGCCGCCAACTGATAACCCATGCGCCGAGGCCGCTCCACCCGGCGCAGCAGCTTGAAGATGAGCAGCGCCAGCGTGGACGCGAGGAACGACACCAGCACCGACAGCGCCACCAGCGGCATGTTCCAGGTGATGCCGGGCGACATGCGCATGGCGGCCATGCCCAGGTAGTGCATGGCGGTGATGCCGCCGCCCATCGCCATGGCGCCGAGCAGGATGCGCAGTTTGTCGAGCCGCTTTCGGCTGGCCAGTTCCAGGGCCATGCCGGATGCCGCAACCGCCGCCAGCCAGGACGCGAAGGTCAGCCCCTGCGAGTAGCCGATGGGAATGGGCAGCTCCAGCGCCTGCATGCCTACGAAATGCATGGACCAGATGCCGGTTCCCATGACCAGCGAACCCGCAGCCCACCAGGCCAGGCCGATGCCGCGTTGCGAGGTGCGCACCCTGCGGGCCATGTCGAAGCTCACGTAGGAGGCGAACATGGCCATGGCCAGCGACACCGCCACCAGGAAGAGGTTGTAGCTCGAAGGCATGAACGCTGTCACGAAAGCTTCCGATCCCGATCAAAGATGCAGAAATGGCCTGACAGTGGGCAGGCCGGGCGAGCATGGCGCCCTCTCCAGTGCGAACCGTTTGGAACAAAGTTCTGAACACGGCCCGAACGACGGAAAGCGTAACTCTGTCGCATGGAAAAACCGTTAGAAAATGCAAGCTGACCATCTTCCCAGGGGTGTTCGCGCTGCGCTGTAGGTGAAAGGCCCGTCGGGCCGCTTCCGTCTGTGGATGGCTGATCGACAATCACACCATGCAATTCCAGCCCATTCTTGAAGAAATCGTCGAGACAGTGCGCCCTCTGCTGGGCGCACAAGGCCAGGTGGCCAACTACATCCCGGCGCTGGCGCGGGTGCCGGCGGCCCAGTTCGGCATCGCGCTGCGCACCTGCGATGACCAGGAGGCGCAGGCCGGCGACAGCGGTACACCGTTCTCGATCCAGAGCATCTCCAAGCTCTTTTCCCTGACCCTGGGGATGGGTGCTTTGGGCGACACCCTGTGGGACCGCATCGGCCGCGAACCCTCGGGCAACCCGTTCAATTCGCTGGTGCAGCTCGAGGCCGAGCAGGGGACGCCGCGCAACCCCTTCATCAATGCCGGTGCGATTGCCGTCACCGATCGCCTGGTCAGCCAGGGCGACGCCAAGGCCGCCATGCTGGAGCTGTTGTCCAGCCTGTGCAACGAGCCGGTGCACTTTGACGAGGAGGTGGCCGCCTCGGAAGCCGCCACCGGCTTTCGCAACATGGCGCTGGGCAACTTCATGAAAAGCTTCGGCAAGATCGACAACGATGTCGCAGCCGTGCTGGATGCCTACTTCCACCACTGCGCGGTGGGCATGAGCTGCCTGCAGCTTGCGCGGGCCACCGGCTACCTGTGCCGCGATGGCCGCCACCCGTTCAGTGGCGAGCAGCTGCTGACCGAGCGGCAGACGCGCCGCATCAATTCGCTGATGCTGACCTGTGGCACCTACGACGCGGCCGGAGAGTTCGCGTTCCGCATCGGCCTGCCCTGCAAGAGCGGCGTGGGCGGTGGCATCGTGGCGGTGGTTCCTGACCGCCTGAGCCTGTGCGTGTGGTCGCCCGCGCTCGATGCAACCGGAAACTCGCTGCTGGGCATGCACGCGCTGGAACTGTTCACCGCCAGGACCGGGCTGTCGGTGTTCTGATTGCGGACCCTCGGCACGGCCGCGCTGCGCAGCAGGCCAGTGAGGATGTCCTCCACGACCAAGGCCGCCGATCCTGCACACTGCACGCCGGTTCCGTAGTAGCATGGAACCGCCGCAGCACCAGCGGCTTCCTCCCCTCGTGACCATCACGAGTTCAAGCCCGCCTCCATACGGGCTTTTTTCCGGGTGGAGCATGGGCGACTCAAGCTCGATCTGCAGGCACCCGCCCCGTGCCGCGCAAGGCAGACGCAAATTTTTTGGCGCCGAAGTTTGCAAGCCCAAAAAATGGCGCTATAATTTGAGTCTTGCTGATGCAGACTGACGGTAACGACAGCAGCACAGTGAAATGCGGGAATAGCTCAGTTGGTAGAGCGCAACCTTGCCAAGGTTGAGGTCGAGAGTTCGAGACTCTTTTCCCGCTCCAGATTCAAAAAGGGAAGCTTAGGCTTCCCTTTTTTCTTGGTGTCGTGCAATGGCAGCTTCTGATGGCGCCATTGTGTGACCGGATGCGACAGGGCATTGCACACCCGCACGGCCCACGCTACGCTGCCATGCAGATCCGTGCCTTGCACGGCCGCCGTGGTCAGCCGGCGCCCCGATGGTGAAATTGGTAGACACTGCGGACTTAAAATCCGCCGCTTTCCTGAAAAGGGGCGTGCCGGTTCGACCCCGGCTCGGGGCACCAACACAAGCATTTCAATCTCCTTGGTCTTCCCTGCAATGGGGAAAATCGATTGAAATCATGGGGGTGCATCGGTTGGGATGCACTGGGTTTCCGTGCTGTGCGGAACACTTCTGAAGTTTCGTTTCCCGTTTTTTCCCACTTAACCGGCGCGGACACGGGTTGGTGCGCAGACCGGGCAAGGCGCCGGCCCGGTTGCTGGCAAGCAGTCACCGGCAGCCGTTTTCGATCGGATGGGAATACCCCATTGATGGCATGCAGGTTGTGCCGTACGCCCCATGCGCCGGGCTCAGCGCAATGGCTTCTGCGCCACGCGATCCAAATGGCCTTGGCGCCATGAGAAAATAGCGCTATCGTGGGGCTGAAAGGCTGCACCAGCGCCGACAAGGCTCCATCTTTCCCCCATTCCAGGGCAAGCCAGCAGGCATGAGGCTTGCCGACCCCGGCTACGGGCACTATTACGATTCAGTCATGTCAAGTTACAACGCACCCTTCGAAATCCACGTCCACGGCCAGGTCCAGCTGCGCGCCGATGCCAGCTTCGACCAGATCCAGGAGGCCTTGAAGCCCTTGTGGAAGTACGCTGGCGCGCGTTCTTTGGCCGATGGCGCTGCCAGTGCCTATGAAGAAGAGCCGGGCATCAAGTTCGACGCGCAGGAGCATTTGCTGCAGATGTGCTGGACCGTGCGCGGCGATGAGGACTTCCGCCAGTCGCTGGACGAGATGTGCATGAGCCTCAACGAGCTGTCCGAACTGGGCGCTGCCATCGAGGTCACCTTCTACGACGCCGACTTCGATGAAGACGAAGACGGCGAAGAGGGCGCCGAGTCGCGCGATGACTTTCTGATGCTCTTCGTGGGCCCCACGCCGGCCGCCATCATGCAGGTGCAGCGCGACCTGCTGGTGCAGGACGTGGTGAACATGATGGAACGCCATTTCGACGGCGCCGAGCTGGGTGGTGTGGTGGCCGAGATCGACAAGCTGTTCAGCCAGCGCTTCGATGCCCTGGTGAACTCGCTGGAGATCGGCAAGCCCCCGCGCGGCCCCGGTGGCGGCGGCTCGGGCGGCAGCGGCCATGGTGGCGGCGGCCGCCGCCCGCGCCACCTGCACTGAGCTCGTTCGTTGCACGCGCCGCGGGGGCGATCAGCAGGGGACTCCGGCTGTGGGCGGCTACCTGCGGCTGGAGAGTGAAGAGTCCGTTGCCGCCTTCCTCATTTCCATCGGCACCGCTCCTTTTCCGGCAGGTCCTCTGGCGGTGGTGCGTCATCTTTGTTGAAGTGAAAGCGCGTGACCAGGACCAGGTGGTGGTAGGTTGTTGAGCCATCGATGACCGGCTGTGCTGGAGGTGGGCCGAAAGGCGCCGATGCGCGAACCACCTTGAGCATGTGCTTGTCCAGCAAACGGTTCTTCGATGACTCCATGATCTCCACCTGCTCCAGGGCGCCGCTCCTGGCAACGGTGAGTCTAAGCACTCCTTTGCCATAGAGCTTCTTTCCATCTCGGCTCGGGAAATGGCGCGTGCCGCAGTCTTCCAGGCGCCGCATGGTTCCCTCGAAGAAGATCTTCATCTCCGGCGTCATTTGGGATGCGGGCGACACGTACAGGTTCGACGCCCCTTGCGTACGGCGTTCGATCTCTGCGAGGTGCCGTTGGAGTTCCCGCTTGCGGGAGGATTCTTCCATGCCCGCCAGATCGCTCTTGAGCTTTTTCATCAGCTCTGCCTGCTGTTGTTCCAGCTGCGCAATGTTTGTCTGAACGGAAGATGCGGTGGGTGGTGAAGACTCTGGGGAGGCCGTGGCGCTTGCCGAAGCCAGCAGCGTTACAAGCGCGACGGTGTGCAGAAATCGCATGGCTGATCGATCCATCTCGCGGGGGTGCAAAAATGCACTATAGCCCCTGGGCATTACTTCCTGGCCTGTGCCTCAAGGCTGCCGCCGTTCCTCGTTGCCGACAATTCTCACCCTATGACCGCCGCCGCATTGCCCTACCTGCAGTCCTACCCCGCCCCCCTGCAGCAGCAGGCCCGCGACCTGCTCGCCCAGGGCCGCCTGGGCGCGGCGCTGCTCAAGAAGTACCCCGAGGCCCATGCCGTGCGCAGCGACAAGGCGCTGTACGACTACGCGCAGGAGCTGAAAAGCCGCCACCTGCGCAATGCGGGCACCGTCAACAAGGTCATCTTCGACAACAAGATCCACGTGGTGCGGCATGCCCTGGGCCTGCACACCACCGTATCACGGGTGCAGGGCAATCGCCTGGCCACCAAGCACGAGATCCGCATTGCCGCGATGTTCAAGCAGGGGCCGGACGAGTTTCTGCGCATGATCGTGGTGCACGAACTCGCGCACCTGCGCGAGAAGGACCACGGCAAGGCCTTCTACCAGTTGTGCCAGCACATGGAGCCGCAATACCACCAGTACGAGTTCGACCTGCGCCTGTACCTCACGCATGTCGAGCACTCCGGCGAGCGGCTGTGGGGTGGGGCGCCTGCGTAACGATGTGGGCGAAACCGAGGGGGTGAGTTGCCGAGCGCTGGCGGGGCTCATACGGATTTGCATTTGATCGTATAGCTAGGCGGGAGCCGCAGACAGTGCTGTAGCACGGCAAGGCGAACCAACGACGCTATACGGTTAAAGGCAAATCCGTATCAGTTCATCCCCACTTGCAGCGCTCCTGGGCCGGCACGGGATCGGGCGCTGGTTTCTCGCTGTCGCGGTTGAAATCGAAGCCGGTGATCACCACCAGGCGGCGGTAGACCGGCGAACCATTGGCCATGGGCCTGGCCGGTGGTGTGCCGAACGGGGCCGAGGCATGCACCAGCTTGAGCATGTGCTCGTCCAGCGCCTTGTCCTGCGATGACTGCAGCACGTCTGCCTGGATCACCGAGCCGTCGTTGGCCAGGGTGATGCCCACCACGCCCTGGCCGTAGAGCTTGCGCCCGTCCTGGCTCGGAAAATGGCGTGTGCCGCAGTCTTCGATGCGCACCTTCATGCGCTCGTAGTAGGTCTTCATGGGCGCGCTCATCTTCGCGCTCGGTGATATGTACAGATCCCGGGGAAGGTTGGCGCGGCCTTCGATCTCCGCGATGCGGGCGCGCAGCCGCTGCTTTCGCACGGTCTCCGGCATCTCCGCCAACTGGCGCTTGAGGTCCTGGATCATCGCGCGCTGGGCTTTTTCAAGCTCCGCGATCTGTTCCTGTGCCAGGTCCTGTGGCGAGGGTGCGGAAGGAGGGGCCGTCTGCGCCACGGCGCAGGCCACTGCCAGCAGCGGCACGAGGGTCATGAGCCGTAGGGCTCGCAGGGAGATGGTCATGCCGGGTCGGTCGTCAAAAAGCGCCAAAAAATCCAACGCGCCTAGGCCGCGCTGTGTTCGGTGGTGTGAGATGCAATCGCCACCGTCTGGCAGCAGTCGGTGGGCAGGTCCAGCCAGCGCTGTGCCGCTGCCTGCAATTGGGGCAGGCCGCCGGTGGTGAAGAGCTGCGCCCGTGGCGTTTCTGCGGCGGCGGCTGCCAGCAGGCCGGCGCTTTCCAGCAGCCGCCGCGTCTGGCGTGCCACGGGTTCGCCGGTCTCGATGAAGCGCACCGCGGGGCCCACCAGCGTGCGCAGGTCGCGCTCGGCAAAGATGTAGTGCGTGCAGCCCAGCACCAGGGTGTCGATGGCACCGGCGCCGGTGCCGAAGGGGCCCATGGCGTCGATGTAGCGCTCGCACAGTTCCCAGGTCTCGGTGCCTTGGGGGCTGGCGGGCACGGGGCGGTCCACGCTGCGCTCGATGGCATGGGCCAGACCATCGCAGGGCTGCGTCACAAACTCGGCCTGGCCCTGCAGGCTGGCCAGCAGCTTGCCGAACTTGGCGCTGGTCAAGGTGCCGCGCGTGCCGATCACGCCTACGCGCCCGGTCTGCGTCACGGCCAAGGCGGGCTTGATGGCCGGTTCCAGCCCCACCAGCGGCAGGGCCGGGTAGCGGCTGCGCACCTCGTGGATGGCCGCAGCCGTGGCCGTGTTGCAGGCCACCACCAGCGCCTTGATGCCATGCTGCTCCAGCAGGTGGCGCGTGATGGCATGCGTGCGCGCGCCCACATAGGCATCGCCGCGCTCGCCATAGGGGGCATGCGCGCTGTCGGCCAGGTAGACGAAGCGCTCGTGCGGCAGCTCGGCGCGCAGGGCCCGCAGTACGCTGAGGCCGCCCACGCCGCTGTCAAAGACGCCGATGGGCTGTGAATTCGGGGAGGTCATGGCGGGATGGGACGGGGCGGGCGGTGGAAAAGAAAAGTGTGCCGAGCAATGTAACTCCACCACGCCTGCGGCGCACGGGCACCGGTATGAAAACCTGGCACGTGCCAAGAAAAATCCCCCGGCCGTGCCTGGTGCACTGCCGGGGGATCGTGGTCTTGGCCGGGCTCTTCAGCCGGCGCCGTCAGCCGGTCAGGCCGCTGCTACCTCGATACCCCGGAACTCGCCAGTGGCAATGCGCTTTTGCCACTCCGCCGGTCCGGTGATGTGGGCACTGGTGCCCCCGGCATCCACCGCCACCGTCACCGGCATGTCCACCACGTCGAATTCGTAGATGGCTTCCATCCCCAGGTCGGCAAAGCCCAGCACCTTGGCGGTCTTGATGGCCTTGCTCACCAGGTAGGCAGCGCCACCCACGGCCATCAGGTAGGCGCTCCGGTGCTTCTTGATCGCCTCGATGGCCACCGGGCCGCGTTCGGACTTGCCGATCATCGCGATCAGTCCGGTCTCGGCCAGCATCATCTCGGTAAAACCGTCCATGCGCGTGGCGGTGGTCGGGCCAGCGGGGCCCACGGCCTCGTCACGCACCGGGTCCACCGGTCCCACGTAGTAGATCACGCGGTTGGTGAAGTCCACGGGCAGCTTCTCGCCCCGGGCCAGCATGTCCTTGATGCGCTTGTGCGCGGCGTCGCGGCCGGTGAGCATCTTGCCGTTGAGCAGAAGCGTGTCGCCGGGCTTCCAGCTGGCCACTTCTTCCTTGGTCAGGGTGTCCAGGTTGACCTTCTTGCTCTTGTTGTAGTCGGGCGCCCAGTTCACGTTGGGCCACAGGTCCAGCGAAGGCGGGTTCATGTACACCGGGCCCGAGCCATCCATCACGAAGTGCGCGTGGCGCGTGGCTGCGCAGTTGGGGATCATGGCCACGGGCTTGCTGGCCGCGTGGGTGGGGTACATCTTGATCTTCACGTCCAGCACCGTGGTCAGCCCGCCCAGGCCCTGCGCGCCGATTCCCAGGGCGTTGACCTTGTGGTACAGCTCCAGGCGCATCTCCTCGACCTTGTTGAGCTTGTCGCCGCGCGAGGACTTGGCCTGCAGCTCGTACATATCGAGGTCGTCCATCAGACTTTCCTTGGCCAGCAGCACCGCCTTCTCGGCCGTGCCGCCGATGCCGATACCCAGCATGCCCGGCGGGCACCAGCCGGCGCCCATGGTGGGCACGGTCTTGAGCACCCAGTCGATCACGCTGTCACCGGGGTTGAGCATGATCATCTTGCTCTTGTTCTCGCTGCCGCCGCCCTTGGCCGCCACGGTGATGTCCAGGCTGGCGCCGGGCACGATCTGCGCGAAGATCACCGCAGGCGTGTTGTCCTTGGTGTTCTTGCGGTCGAACTCGGGGTCGGCCACCACGCTGGCGCGCAGGGTGTTGTCGGGGTGGTTGTAGCCGCGGCGCACGCCTTCGTTGATGGCGTCTTCCAGACCGCCGGGGAAGCCTTCCCAGCGCACGTCCATGCCGACCTTCAAGAACACGTTGACGATGCCGGTGTCCTGGCAGATCGGGCGCTGGCCGGTGGCGCTCATCTTGCTGTTGGTCAGGATCTGGGCGATCGCGTCCTTGGCCGCGGCGCTCTGCTCGCGCTCGTAGGCGCGCGCCAGGTGGGCGATGTAGTCGCTGGGGTGGTAGTAGGAGATGTACTGCAGCGCAGCAGCAACGGACTCGACGAGATCGTCGTACTTGATCGTGGTGGTCATCGTGTTTCTGTCGTGGGCGGAACGGGTGCGTGTCTGTGCACGCTGGCTGCCGCCTGGGACGGCGCCGAGCACAATTATCCCACCCGCGTGCTGACAGGGGGCTGGCACGGGAAATGGCCCGCATTCGCCGAGCCGCGGCGCAAAAGATAGGATGGTGCAACTCCACCATCTGGCGCCTTCACCCATGGTCTACGCCTCGACAGAACTTGAGTTTCTCGGTGCCCTTCTGGCGGTCGCAGCGCGTGAGGAAATCATGCCCCGCTTCACGCGCCTGTCTGCGGTAGACCGCCGGCAAAAGACCTCGGCCTTCGACATCGTGACGGAGGCTGATGAGTCAGCGGAGGCGGCCATCCTGTCGGCTTTGCGTGCACGGCACCGCAGTGGCGCTGCCTATATCGGGGAAGAATCCGCCGGGCGCGATCCTTCGCTGCTCGCCTCCATCGCCACGGCCGACCTGGCCTTCATCATCGACCCGCTGGACGGCACGAAGAACTTCGCCTCTGGCCTGCCGCTGTTCGGCGTGATGGCGGCCGTGACCGTGGCGGGCGAGGTGGTCGCCGCAGCCATCCACGATCCCGTGCGCGCGGATACGGCCTTTGCCATCAAGGGCGGTGGCGCGTGGATGGAATCGGCTGGCGGTGAGCGCATGGCGCTGCAGGTGGCGCCGCCGGTGCCGGTGGGAGAGATGGAATGCGTGGTGGGCACCAACTTCCTGCCGGAGCCGCTGCGCACAGAGGTCAACTCCCGGCTGTCGCGCCTGGGCATGAGCACCTGGTTGCGCTGCGCGGCGCACGAATACCGGCTCGCCGCTGCTGGCCATGTGCATGCCGTGTTCTACAACAGGCTCATGCCCTGGGACCATGCCGCTGGCTGGCTGCTGCACCGCGAGGCGGGCGGGTATTCGGGCCACTTTGATGGCAGCGGCTATCTGCCGTCGCACACCGCGGGCGGGCTGGTCTGTGCGCCTGACCAGCGCAGCTTCGACGCGGTGCGCGGGGCCTTGCTGGCATAGACCCCTTGGCAGGGGGCGGGGCCGGTTCAGGCGGGTTCGTCCTCGACCCCGGGCTCTTCGCTGTCTTCTTCGGGGTACATGTCGGCATCGACATCCACCAGGGGATCTGCGGGCAGGTCGCCGTCCGCGTCGTCTGCGGATGCGAGGGATTCCATGTGGTCGGGCAGGATGTCGCGCGCTTCGCGGTGCAGGCCGGGCTCGACGCTGGCGCGCTCGCCGGTGCCGTAGCGGTCGGTGTCCATCTCGGGGTCGGCGCTGTAGACGCCGGCGCTGTCGCTGCCCGAGTCGGACGCATCGCTGGGGCCCATGCTGTCGTTGCCGGTGGCGCTGTGGGTGGGCGGGAGGTTGTCGGCGTCGATGCCGAGCAGGCTGCTGTTGGCCATGGAAGTCTCCGATCTGGCTGGGTGCGCACCGGTCAACGGGAGTCGGCACGGCAATGGCGGTGCGGCCACTGTGGTGCCATGGTGCGCGCGCCCTGCGCTGCGCGGTGTAAGAACATGCCGACGATTGCTACCGATGGTCACGGGGACCGAAGGACTTAGCACTGGCGGGTCCCGCAAAAAAGCCAGCGTATGTCTGAAAAGGCGCGCGGCTCAAGCCAGTGCCCCCGCGCAAGGGCCGCCCCGCCGCGCTGGGGGCGTCCCCCTGAGGGGGAAGGCGCGAAGCGCCTCAGGGGGCATCACAAGCTCCCGATCACGGACGGCGTGAAGTCCACGGCACCGTCCGGCTTTTCGCCCTGCGACCAGGCGAACAGCGAATCCGCCGGCATGGGGCGGGCAAAGAAGAAACCCTGCAGTTCGTCACAGTCCATGGCCAGCAGGATGTCGCGCTGGCCGCTGGTTTCCACGCCCTCGGCCACCACGCGCAGGCCCAGCGCGTGTGCCAGGCTCACCACGGCGCTCACCACGGCGCGGGCGTCTTCGCTGTCTTCCAGGTCGTTGACGAAGCTGCGGTCGATCTTGAGCTGCTGCGCGGGCAGTTGGCGCAGGTAGTTGAGGCTGGAGTAGCCGGTGCCGAAGTCGTCGATGGACAGGAACACGCCGATGCGTGCCAGCCCTTCGAAGGTGCGCTGCGTGGCCTTGATGTCCTCCATGGCCACCGATTCGGTGATCTCGCACAGCAGTTGCGAGGCATCGAGCCCGTGAAACTGCAGCGCCTGCCCGATGCGCTCGGCCAGGCCGCTTTCGCGCAGCTGGTGCACCGACAGGTTGATGGCCACGCGCATGCGCAGGCCGCTGCGGCCCCACTCGGCCGTCTGGCGGCAGGCTTCGTTGATGACCCAGGCGCCCAGGCGCCCGATCAGGCCGAAGCGCTCGGCCAGGGTGATGAACACCATGGGGGGCACCATGCCGTGCTTGGGGTGGTTCCAGCGCAGCAGTGCCTCCACGCCGCTGATCTGGCCGCGCGTGCCGTCGATCTTGGGTTGGTAGTGCAGGGCCAGCTCGCCCCGGTCCAGCGCCTGGCGCAGGTCGTTCAGCAGCTCCAACTGCTCGGAGGCGTCCGAGCCCATGTGGGGCTCGAACAGCGCGTAGCAGCCACCGCCTGCGCGCTTGGCGGCGTACATGGCCGCATCGGCGTTGGCCACCAGCTTGGTGCGGTCGCCATGGTCGGGGTGCACGACGATGCCGATGGAGCAGGCGATCTGGACCTTCTTGCCCGACACCTCGAAGGGCCGCGACAGCGATTCGAGCACGCGGTTGGCCATGCTGACGCAGGCGGCCACGTCGGTCACGTCTTCCAGCAGGATCAGGAACTCATCGCCACCCACGCGGGCCACCGTGTCGCTCTCGCGCGCCTCCTGGCGCAGCCGGTCCGCTGCGCTGCGCAGAATCACGTCGCCGGCCGCATGGCCGAACGAGTCGTTGATGGGCTTGAAGCCGTCAAGGTCGACGAACAGCACGGCCAGCCGGTCTTCCACACGGTGGTGATTCGTGCGGTCCAGGCGCAGCAGGGCATGGATGAGGCGGTCCTCGAACAGCAGGCGGTTGGGCAGGCCGGTGAGTGCGTCGGCAAAGGCGCGCTTTTGCAGTTCGTCGTTGGCGGCCTGCAGGCGCGCATTGCTCTCCCGCAGCGAATGGGTGAGCTGCTGCGCCGTGTTCTGCAGCCGTGAGTCCAGGATGGAGGTGAACAGCGTGCTCACCAGCAGCATGCCGGTGGCGATGAGCACCATCGCCGTCATACCCGGGCCACCCAGCTCGCCGGCGCTCAGGCACACGGCGCCCACCGCAAAGCGGGCTGCCGCCATGCCGGTGTAGTGCATGCCGCAGATGGCCACTGCCATCACGAACGAGGCGGCCAGCTGGTAGCCCACGCGCTGGCTGGGCCGCACGCGGCGCAGCAGTTTGAAGATGAGCAGTGCCGAGGCCGAGGCCAGCACCGCGATCAGCACCGACAGGACCACCACCCGGTAGTCCCAGACGATGCCGGGGTTCATGTCCATGGCCGCCATGCCGATGTAGTGCATGCCGCTGATGCCGGCGCCCATCACCAGGGCCCCCAGTGCGAGCTGGGTGTTGCCAAAGTGCTCGCGGCTGGCCAGCTCCAGCGCCACGCCCGATGCCGCCACTGCCGCCAGCCAGGACAGCAGGGTGGCGCCGCCGGAAAAACCGATCTCGATGGGCAGCTTGAACGCCTGCATGCCCAGGAAGTGCATGGACCAGATGCCCGTGCCCATGACGATGGAGCCCGCCGCCCACCAGGCCAGGCCTACGCGGCGCTGCGCCGTGCGCACCCGCCGTGCCAGGTCCAGCGTGACGTAGGAGGCCAGCATGGCAATGGCAAAAGAGGCTGCCACCACGAACAGGTTGTAGCTGAAAGGCATGAACGTGTTCATGGAATGGACAAACAGGAAAAAGGCATTGGTTCTGGATAGGCAGGTTGCGCCCGCACAGGCGCGCCGTCAAGAGGGCGCGCCTGTGCGGGCGGCAGAACCTGTTCATGGTCTCTCGGATTGAACGCGTGCAGGCCGCAGGCAGAGCGGCACAGGCCATGCGGCTGCACACCCTGCTGCGGGCTCCCAAGGTTCAACCAGGGCAATGTGCCCGGCAAGAGGGGTATGGGGATGGGGCTGCTCCGCAGGCTTGCCGGGGGGCATCTGCAGTGCGGCCTGGGATCCATGGAGCGGCATTCCGTCACAGGCGACGCGCCCCGGAAAAACACCGTGAACAGGTTCTTTGTGGGACAAAGTGTACCAATTTGTTGCGAAATTTGTTGGAGTGGGGGCTCTAGGCCCGCAGCCCATGGGCGGGCATGGCGGCACAATCCATGGATGCTGTGCGCCCATCGGCGGCAGTCGCATTTCCCCGGAATCTGCCCATGCTTTCGGGTTGGTAAATGAGAATTGTTTTGTTTTGCCTTATGCTCCGGGCGCGCCGGGCTCCCCTCGGCCACCCCTTTTCTGCGGCCCGCCGCTGCCGCACCGGGCCGTGCTGGCCCATCTGACAGTTGTTTACCCTGGAGTACCGTTTCCCATGACCTCCCGTACCGAACGCGACACCTTTGGCCCCATCGAAGTGCCGGCCGACAAGCTGTGGGGCGCGCAGACGCAGCGCTCGCTGCAGAACTTCGACATCTCGGGCGAGCAGCAGCCGCGCGAGATCATCAAGGCGCTGGCCCAGGTCAAGCGCGCCTCGGCCGTGGTGAACCAGGCCCTGGGCCTGCAGGACGCCAAGAAGACCGAGGCCATCGTCGCCGCCGCCGATGAAGTCATCGCAGGCAAGCACCCTGGCGAGTTCCCGTTGGTGGTGTGGCAGACGGGCTCGGGCACGCAGACCAACATGAACGTCAACGAGGTGCTGGCCAACCGTGCCAGCGAGATTTTGGGCGGCGAGCGCGGGGACGGCCGCCTGGTGCACCCCAACGACGACGTGAACCGCAGCCAGTCGAGCAACGACGTGTTCCCCACTGCCATGCATGTGGCCGCTGTGGAAGCGCTCACGCACAAGCTGCTGCCCGCGATTGCCAAGCTGCGCGCCACCTTAGACAAGAAAGCCAAGGACTTCGACGGCATCGTCAAGATCGGGCGCACCCACCTGCAGGACGCCACCCCGCTCACGCTGGGCCAGGAGTTCTCGGGCTACGTGGCCCAGCTCGACCATGGCGAGCGCCACGTGCGCGCGGCGCTGCCTCACCTGTACGAGCTGGCCCTGGGCGGCACGGCGGTGGGCACGGGCCTCAACGCCCCCAAGGGCTACGCCGAGCAGTCCGCCGCCGAGCTGGCGCGCCTGACGGGCCTGCCCTTCGTCACCGCGCCCAACAAGTTCGAGGCCCTGGCCTCGGTGGATGGCCTGGTGCATGCGCACGGTGCGCTCAAGACCCTGGCCGCCAGCATGATGAAGATCGCCAACGACGTGCGCTGGCTGGCCAGCGGCCCGCGCAGCGGCATCGGCGAGCTCAGCATCCCCGAGAACGAGCCCGGCTCGTCCATCATGCCCGGCAAGGTCAACCCCACGCAGAGCGAGGCCGTGACCATGCTGGCCGCCCAGGTGTTCGGCAACGACGTGGCCATCAACTTCGGCGGCGCCTCGGGCAACTTCGAGCTCAACGTGTTCCGCCCCATGGTGGCGCACAACTTCCTGCAGAGCGTGCGCCTCTTGGCCGACGGCATGGTCAGCTTCAACGACCAGTGCGCCGTGGGTATCGAGCCCAACCGCGAACGCATCACCGAGCTGGTCGACCGCTCGCTGATGCTGGTGACGGCGCTCAACACCCACATCGGCTACGACAAGGCCGCCTTTATCGCCAAGAAGGCCCACAAGGAAGGCACCAGCCTGCGCGAAGCCGCCGTGGGCTCGGGCCATGTGACGGGCGAGCAGTTCGACCAGTGGGTGGTGCCGGGCAACATGGTGGGGCGTTGAGCGTGGTCACTTGTTGGCACGCATCACCTTGACCACGGCCGCCGCTTCCTCGTCTGCGTAGCCCGCTTCCTCGGCTTGGCGGAACAGCGTTTCCGCCAGCTCCGGCACGGCGGCGTGGATGCCGGCGTCGCGCGCGTGCTGTGCGATGCGGCGCGTGGCGTCGATGGAGATGCGCAGCGGGCTTTGCGTGATGGCGAAGTCGCCGCTGTGGATCACCGTGCCCTGGTGCTGCAGGAAGGCGCCGAACGAGGGCGCGATCTGGTTCACAAGCACGCCGTAGTGCTCGACGTCGAGGCCCTCCGTCTCGGCAATGCGGGCGCCGTGGAAGAAGCCCACGGTGGCGCCGTAGACATACGACAGCGTGGCGAAATCCATCGCCGAGGCGAGCGAGGGGCGCTCGCCCAGGAACGTGACGCCGCCGCCGAACACCTGCAGCACGGCCTGCGCGTTGTTGAAGGCCTGCTGCGCGCCCGACACGAAGACCGGCGTCGTCGGCAGCCCCATCTGCTCTGGGGCGGCCTGTATCGCGCCGTCCAGGTAGTGGGCGCCCTGGCTGCGCACCCAGCCGTCCATGTCCAGCGCCTCCTGGGGGCTGCCGGTGGTCAGGTGCACCAACGTGCGGCCCTTCAATGCCGCTCCCACCCCCGGTGACAGCAGGATGGCGTTGGCCACCTCGTAGTCCTTCACGCAGACCACGATCACCTCGCTGGCGGCGATGGCCTGCGCCACGTCCTGGTGCAGGGTGGCCCCCAGGCCCACCACCTCGGCGGCGTGGGCCGGCGAGCGGTTCCATACGCTCACCCGGTGGTCTGCCTGCAGCAGCAGTGCGGCCAGCTTCTTGCCCATGGTCCCCATTCCGATCACGGTCGTTTTCATGCCAATCCCTTTCGTTCAGTAGCGCCAAACCGCGGGCGCAAAGTGCTTCCGCGGCGGCCATTGAATAATCCGCAGGAACGCTTGGCCGGTCGCGCACGAACGGCTTTTTGGAGAGCACGGATGGACGAATCTGCATTGGCGATTACCCCCGGCCGCGCCGGCCTGCAGGTGGACCTGGTGGAAACGCCGGGCGGCGTGGTCGAGCTCAAGCCGATGGCAGATATGCGCATCCGCGTGCATTCGGGCGAGCCGGTGCAGGGCCAGTGCGGCGCGCAGCGCTTTGTCTACACGCGCGGCGACGTGGACATCGTCGCCGCCGGGCAGTCCGACATCTGGCATGAAGACGGGCCGGGCCGCTCGGTGGTGCTGCGCTTTGCGCCGGCACTGCTCGAACGCATAGCCCTGGAGGCTGGCCTGCCGCCCGGCCGCGCCGCCCTGGCGCCGCTCCACCAGTTCCAGGACGCGCACCTGGCGCACATCGCCTGGGCGCTGGAGGCCGAGCGCCAGGCCGGTTCGCCCAATGGTCGCCTATATGCCGAGAGCCTGGGCACGGCCCTGGCCGTGCACCTGCTGGGCCGCTACACGCTGGCCAGGAAGGCGCCGCCCAGCCTGTCCGCGGCGCAGCTGCGCCGGGTGGTGGACTACATCGAGAACCGGCTGGACCAAGACCTCTCGCTGCCGGTGCTGGCCGGCGTGGCGCACAGCAGCATGTCGCACTTCAAGACGCTGTTCAAGCGTTCGCTGGGCGTGCCTGTGCACGAGTACGTGGTGCAGCGCCGGGTGGAGCGCGCCCGCGCGCTGCTGCGCCAGGGCCAGTTGCCGGCCAGCCAGGTGGCCCTGGCGGCGGGCTTTGCGCACCAGAGCCACATGGCGCGCGCCATGCGCCGCGTGCTGGGGGTGTCGCCGGGCATGTTGCGCGCGCAGTAGTGTCCGCGCGCGGCTACTCAGGCAGCTGTCAATCGGTTCTGTGAACTGTTGCGGGTTCGCTGTGCGGCAGCGACTCCTGCTGCGCCAGCGCTTCGAGCTGCGCGAGGTTGTGCACCACGATGTCGCGCTGGTGGATGCCGATGATGCCCTCGCGCTCCATCCACTTGAGCTCCATGTTGATACGCTGGCGCGAGCCGCCCAGCAGCTGCGCCAGCTCGTCCTGCACCAGCGACAGACCGATGGCGCCGCGCGTGCCGGGCACGGCCGCGCGCTCGCCGAAGCGGCGCAGCATGTGCAGGAGTTGCTTGGCCAGCCGTGCGCGCAGGGGCAGGGTGGCCATGTCCTCCATCATCCAGTACAGATAGCGCATGCGCCGCGCCTGCAGGGTGAGCAGCGCCTCGCCGAACGAGGGGTGTTCGCGCAGCAGCTGGCGGAACACCGCCTCGGCCACGCTGAGCACCGTGGTGGGGCCATGCGCGTGGGCGTCGTAGGTGTTGGCGCCCTGGTGCAGCACCTCGGCCTCGCCGACCCAGATGCCCGGCTCCACATAGGCCAGCGTGACCTGCTTGCCCGAGGGCGTGGTGCGCCGAAAGCGGATGGCGCCGCTGGCACAGGTGAACCAGTCCGTTGCCGGCTTGCCCTGCTCGACGATCATCTTGCCGTGCGCGTAGCGCGTGACGCGGCCCAGGCGCAGGATGTCGTGCCTGAGCGAGGGCGTGAGCGCCGCGAACCACCGGCCGCGGTTGATGGCGTCGCGCTCTTCCAGGCTCAGGAAGGGGCGCTGCTGCGCGTTGCGGTCAGCGCCGCTGCTCAGTGATTCCAGCATGGTGATGGGCTGCTCGTGGGGGCGATGTCGATGGGGGTACCGATGGCGGCAGGAGGGACCGCTGTTTTTGCCGCGCTGCAGCAATTTTAGCCACCCACCACCCCAGCCGAGGCTCGGCGCGGCACCTTGGCGACACGGACTCAGGCTTTTGCCGCCGCCTTGCCGCGCGGCTTGTGCAGAAAGGCCAGCAGCCGCCGCTCCGCCGCGCTCAGCCCCCGGGGCGATGCCGCGCCGCCGGCGCGCTCCCACACCGACTGCATGCCCGGCCCTGCGTCGGACACCAGGCGCGAGCCCAGCTCCAGCACCGCCGGGTGCACGTACGACTTCTTGCACACGGCGGGTGTGTTGCCGAGCTGGCGCGCCACCTCGGCCAGGATGTCCCTGGCGCTGTAGGCCTGTGGCCCCGCCGGGCCCGCGCAGGCCAGGCGCGTGAGCTCCAGCGCCTGCACCGTGCCGTGCCAGGTGCGGAAGTCCTTGGCGGTAAAGCGCATGGCATCGGCGCCGGCCTTGTCGGCCCCGGTGATCTCGGCCAGGTAGTCGTTCACATCGCCCGAGCCCACCGCGTGGGGTTGTCCGTCATCGCCTTCGTACTGGAACAGCTCCTGCCCCGGCAGTTGCTGGCAGCGGCGCACCACGCGGGCCACGCGCTGGTCGTCCAGCGCGGCCTGCTGCGGCACGCCGCTCTTGCCCCTGAAGCTCAGTGTGAGCTTGCTGCCGTGCAGCCTGGCATGGCGTGTGCGCAGCGTGGTCAGGCCGAAGGAGTTGTTGCTGCTGGCGTACTCCTCATTGCCCACGCGCACGAAGGTGGTGTCCAGCAGGCGCAACAGCGTGGCCAGTACCAGGGTGCGCGAGAGGGCGTTGCCGCGTGCGCCGTCCTTCAGATCGCGCGCCACGCGCGCTCGGATGCGCGGCAGCGCGCGGCCAAAGGCCTGCATGCGGTCGAACTTGTGCTCGTCGCGCTGCCGCCGCCAGTCCGGGTGGTAGCGGTACTGCAGCCGGCCGCGCGCGTCCAGACCCGTGGCCTGCAGGTGGCCGTTGGGCAGCGGGCAGATCCACACGCTGGTGTAGGCCGGCGGTATCGCCAGCCGGTTGATGCGCGCCACCTCGTCGGGATCCACCACCCACTGCCCGTCGGGGCTGCGGTAGCGAAAGGCCTTGCCGCGCTTCACGCGCGTGAGGCCCGGCATGGCGGTGCTGACATAGCGCAGCCCACCGGGCAGGCGGGGGCGGGATGGGGTGGTCTTGCGTGGGGAGGAGGCGGGCGAAGGCATGCCCCGATCACACCGCGGCCTGCCGGGAGCGGCCGTAGGAGCCCGCTCGACACCGGCGTGGGACGGCGCCGCAGCCAGCTTGGGCGGCCTGCCCGTGGTCTATTTCGCCGCGCCCGCCACGGCGTGGCGGCAACCGAAGGACAGGTTCTCGCGCGCGATGTCGTCGCTGCCGCACTGCCATTTGCCGATGTCGCCCTGGCCCTTGCGCTTCTTCATCGTGGGCATGTAGACCAGGTGCTTGCCGTCCAGTGGCTCGCCCGCGCCGTCGGCAATGGTCAGGCGTACCACGCCATTGGCCGGTTCGATTGCCAGCGCCTTGAAGCCTGCCGGCAACTGCCCCGTCTGGGCCAGGCCGATGGCCGCCGCATTGGCAGGAAAGCTGCCGGTGTTGCGGTAGTGGTTCTCCACCAGTTGCAGCACGGGGCGCGCAGCCTTGTCCAGCAGGCGTACCTGGTCGCGGTGCGGGTTGGCGGGCTCGTCGCCCTGGTTCCACAGCGCCGCGGCCACCATGATCGCGAAACTGAAGGCCGACAGCGCTCCCAGCGCCACCATCGCCTTGAGGAACCAGCCCGGCCCGCGTTCCAGTGCCACGGCCTTCTGGATGGCGGTGTCGCTGGCGTTGCTGGAAACGACGAAGGTGCCCGTCATCGAGCTGTGCAGGCCGCGCTCGCCGAACAGGGCCGTGAGCACGCGGTGCAGCAAAAAGGGCACGGCCACCGTGAGCCCCAAGGTCAGCGTGTACTTGAGGAAATGCCGCAGCATGGAGCGCACCACGCCGGGCCGCTCGCCCGTGCGCGTGGTGACGCGCATGCCGAGCAGGCGCTTGCCTGGCGAGCCCCGGCCCATGGCGTCCATCAGCGCGGGGGAGAACAGGCCCAGCACCGCCAGTGCCAGCGCGGCCGGGTAGACGGCGTTCGGGGCTGCGTCGAATAACGGTCGGGCCAACACCCAGACCAGCACCATCGCGATGGGCAGGACCAGCATGAGGAACCCGTCGATCAGTGTGGCGCCCAGGCGCGGCAGGGTGCCGGGAAACACCTCGACCAATTCGGCCTGGTGTGCCTGCTTTTGCGCAGGCTTGGGGGCCGGGGCTTTGGCGTCAGGGAATGGGGCTGGGGCTGCACCTGCCTGCGTGCCAGCCACCGGCAGCGGCGCCTGGCAGCTGAAGCATTGGGTGTAGAAGGCGTGGTTTTGCCAGTTGCAGCGCGGGCATTGCATGGTGGTGCGGCAGGCCACAAGTCGATGGCCGGCAAGGGTGGGTCGAAGCGGCCGGATTATGCGGCGCACGCCCCGCCACCTGCAGCGCGCTGCGGCCACTTGTGGCCTGCACCACACACACTCACCCGAAAGAGTGAGACATTCCGCACAACTTGCGGAGTTACCTGGATGCCGCCAGCGCCTGTGCGATCCAGCTGTCGAAGGTGGCCTGGTGCGCGCGGATCCAGCCGTCCGCATGGCGCGTGAGGTCGGCGGGCCGGTTCTGCCCGTCGCGCATGGCCAGGTTCTGGGCGTTGATGTCGCCCACGGGCAGTTGCATCACCTCGAACAGCTTCGCTGCCGCCGGGTTCTGGTCGGTGAACTGCCGGTTGGCCACGATGCGCTGGTGGTTGGGGATGAAGCCGTAGTTTCTGCCATTCGCCAGGCGCGTCTCCAGAGCGGCCTGCTCGCCCGGCAGCGCGGAGTGCGGCACCTGCAGCCACACCACTTCCTGGCCGGGGCGCAGCACGCCGCTGACCCAGTAAGGCGTCCAGGTGTAGTGCAGGATGGGCTGGCCCTGCTTGAACCGGGCAAGGGTGTCGGCGATCAACGCCGAGTAGCTGCCCTGCACGTGGGTCACCGTGCCGGTGAGGCCGTAGGCCGTGAGTTGGTGCTCGATCACGCCCTCGCAGCCCCAGCCGGGCGTGCAGCCGGTGAGGTCGGCCTTGTCATCGCCGTTGGTGTCGAACAGGCGGGCGAGCTTCGGGTCCTTGAGCTGGTCGATGTGGGTGATGCCGTACTGCTCGGCCGTCTTCTTGTCGATCAGGTAGCCCTGCACGGCGTTCTGCGAATAGCTGCCGGTGCGCGAGAGTTTGGCGTCGCCACCCGCATTGCGGTAGAAGTCGGCGTGCAGCGGGTCCCAGTGGTTGGCCATGTAGGTGGCGTCGCCCTGGGCGATGGCCACGTGGGCGGTGGGGTACTCGACCTCCTTGATGGGCTGTACGGTGTAGCCCAGCTTTTCGAGCGCGCGGCCCACCAGCAGGGTCTGGAAGCTCTCTTCGGCGATGGAGCTTTGCAGGGGCTGCACGGCGATGCCCTTGCCGGGCAGGTTGGCTTGCGCGCAGGCGCCGCCTGCCAGGGTGAAGGCGGCAAGCACGGTGGCGATGCGGTGGTTCATGGATGCCATGGGTTCGTTTCCTCGTGTCGGGTGGGGGATCAGCGCAGGGCGGGCAGGGCACCCGGGCCTTGCGCGGCCCGGCGTGGCTGCACCAGGCGCGATGTGGTGCGCAACACCAGGCCCGCAGGGCCGGTGTGCCACCAGTGGCGCACGCCGCGGCGCGGCCGGCCCAGGGACTGGGTGATGCGGTCCAGCGTGATGGCCAGCAGCACGATGCCCAGGCCGCCCACGGTGGCCAGGCCCATGTCCAGCCGGCCGATGCCGCGCAGCACCATCTGCCCCAGGCCGCCCACGGCGATCATCGAGGCGATGACCACCATCGACAGCGACAGCATCAGCGCCTGGTTGATGCCGGCCATGATGGATGGCATGGCCAGCGGCAGCTGCACCTTCACCAGCATCTGCAGCGGCGACGCGCCGTAGGCGCGCGAGGCCTCGATCAGGTCGGGCCGCACCTGGCGCAGTCCCAGGTTGGTCAGGCGCACCAGCGGCGGCAGCGCAAAGACGATGGTGACCATCACGCCCGGCACGTTGCCAATGCCGAACAGCATCACCACCGGCACCAGGTAGACGAAGGCCGGCGTGGTCTGCATGGCGTCGAGCAGCGGGCGCATGAGGCGCTGGGCGCGGTCGCTGCTGGCCAGCACGATGCCCAGGGGCAGGCCGATCAGCACGCAGAAGGCCAGCGAGGTGAGCACCAGCGACAGCGTGACCATGGCCTCGGGCCAGATGCCCAGCAGCGCCACCAGGGCCAGCGACACCACCGTGCCCAGTGCGAGGGCCCGGCCCGCGAACTGCCAGGCCAGCAGGCCTGCCAGCACCACCATGGCCGGGGCGGGCAGGCTGGTGAGCAGGCCCTCGACCCCGCTGAGCGTGCCGTCGATGGGCGCGCGCATACTCTGGAAAAAGGGGCGAAAGTGTTCCACCGCCCAGCCAAGGCCCTGGTTGATCCAGGCCTGTACGGGCACGGAGCCGTCGAGCCACTGGCCGGGGTTCAGGCTGCTGGCTGCAGTGGGGTCGACCGTGCCCGCCAGGTCCGCAGCCGGTAGCGGAGCGTTGAGCCAGTCGGTGGACGCTGCGCCGCCGTCGCCGGCCTGCATGGAGGCCTGCCAGGGATCGATGAAGGGCGCGGGCTGCGGCAGGGCGGTGGCGGCATCGCCGGCCCAGGGGCTGGTTTCGGTCTGAAGGGGCAGGGATGCTTCCCGCGCCATGGCGGGGAGTGTTGGGTTCAGCGTGGTCTCGGTCATGCGGGGCTCCCGGTGGTGGCGGTCGATGGGGTGGTGGCGGCGGGAAGGGGCGGTGTGTCCCGGTCCAGAAAGCGCAGCAGCGTGGTCTTGCTGATGGCGCCGCGAAAGCGCCCATCGGCCTCCACCACGGGCAGCGCGCAGGGCGCCTGCGCCACCTGGCCGAACAGGTCGGCCACCGGCGCCTGCGCAGCGATGGGCTCCACCCCTCCGATGTAGGCATGCTGCAGCCCCAGCGGCCCGGTGTGGCCGCGCAGGGCCGCGCGCAGCGAGTCGGCCGACACGGTGCCCAGGTAGCGCCGGCTGGGGCTGAGCACGTAGGCGAAGTCGTCATCGTGCCCCTCGATCAGCTGCAGCGCCGCACGGGCGCCCCGGTCGCTGTGCTCGTTCACCACGGTGAGGCGCTTGCGCGCGATGTCGCCGGCCTTGAACACGGCGGCTGCGTCCACGCCGCGCACGAAGCTGCGCACGTAGTCGTTGGCAGGGTTTCGCAGGATCTCGTCGGGCGTGCCCACCTGCACCACTTCGCCGTCTTTCATGATGGCAATGCGGTCGCCGATGCGCATGGCCTCGTCCAGGTCGTGCGAGATGAAGACGATGGTGCGCCGGCGCACCTGCTGCAGGCGCAGCAGCTCGCCCTGCATCTCCGAGCGGATGATCGGGTCCAGGGCGGAGAAAGCCTCGTCCATGAGCAGGATGGACGGGTCGCTGGCCAGCGCCCGCGCCAGGCCCACGCGCTGCTGCATGCCGCCGGAGAGCTCGTCGGGGTAGCTCGCGCCCCAGCCGGCCAGGCCCACCTGCTCCAGCGCCAGGGCGGCCTGCTGCTGGCGCTCCGCACGGCCCACCCCGGCCAGTTCGAGCCCGAAGGCGGCGTTGTCCTGCACCGTCAGGTGCGGCATGAGGGCGAAGGACTGGAACACCATGCTGATGTCCTTGCGGCGCAGGGCGCGCAGCTGGCGCTCGCCCAGGGCGTTGATGTCCTCGCCTTCCACCAGGATGCGGCCGGCCGTGGGTTCGATCAGGCGGTTGAGCATGCGCACCAGCGTGGATTTGCCCGAGCCCGACAGGCCCATGACGACGAAGATCTCGCCGGCCGCGATGGTGAAGCTGGCGTCGAAGACGGCGATGGAATTGCCGGTCTGCGTCAGGATGTCTTTCTTGCCCAGGCCCTGGCGTGCCAGGTCCAGCGCGGTCTGCGGCGTGTCGCCGAAAACCTTGAACACATGCTCGATGGTGATTTGTTTGGCCATGGGGTGGGTCCTTCCTCGGTGGATGGCTGGTGGATCAACACGCCCGGCCACCTGCAGGTGGCCCAGGCTCGATGGAAGGCCGGAAAAGCGGAACCCTGATGCGGCAGCCGACCCGGCGCGCAGGCGCAGGGCACAAAGGCAAGGGGTGGGCACGGCAGGTGCCCGGATCGGCCCGGATGGCACGCAAGGTGGTGCGCAAGGGCCTCAGAGTCGGCGCGGCCCCGCAGGGGTGGCCGAACGCTGAACGATACATCAGGGCCGGAGATCCGGCCATGGCGTCGGAGGCTGCTGTCCGTCAACAGGTTTCAGCCGCCCCGACTGGGGGATTCGCCCTGTGAAAAGGACGAATTACCTGCGTTGCAGGTTGTAAAACACCGGTGAATTATATGTATTCAGTGCGTTTATGTCGGGAATGCGGGTTTTTACGACGGTGGTATAAGCGGGCGCACCGCGCGCGTTGCCCATGAAAAAAGCCCCGCCGGACCTGGCGGGCAGGTCCTTGCGGGGCTTGGTTGGCCGGGGCCGGTCAGTGCCGTGCAGGCGGTGTGCTGTGCGCCATCAGGCGGTCCGTCGCCGCGATGGCCAGCGCGCTCAGCAGGAACACCACGTGGATGATGGTCTGCCACATCAGCACCTTCTCGTCGTAGTTGGCGGCGTTGATGAAGGTCTTGAGCAGGTGGATGGAGCTGATGCCGATGATGGCCGTGGCCAGCTTGACCTTGAGCACCGAGGCGTTCACGTGGCTCAGCCATTCGGGCTGGTCGGGGTGGTCTTCGAGGTGCAGGCGCGAGACAAAGGTCTCGTAGCCGCCCACGATGACCATGATCAGCAGGTTGGAGATCATCACCACGTCGATCAGCGCCAGCACCACCAGCATGATGATGGTCTCGTTGAGCGCCGTGACCTCGAAATCGCTCTTGTAGCCGATGCTGGAAACCAGCTGTTTGAGCGCCGCCGTGTTGCCGAAGGCGGCCTCGATCAGGTGCACCAGCTCCACCCAGAAATGGAACACATACACCGCCTGCGCCAGGATCAGGCCCAGGTACAGGGGCAGTTGCAGCCAGCGGCTCGCAAAGATCAGCGAGGACAGGGGGCGCATGGGCGTGGGCTTGAGGGGGGGCTTGGGGGCGGACATAAAGGGGGTGGGGTAGGGGAGACGCGCGATTTTAGGGTGTCTCCCGCAGTGGCCTGTGACAGGACCTGTAAGCTTCGTGCCAGTCAGTGGCTTGTAAGTGCCGCGCAGGACAGTACCGGCCAAACCAATTCCATCAGACCCAGGAGACAACAAGATGAGTGCAGCATCCACCTCTACATCGGCAATCGAGTCCGTGCTGGTCGAAAACCGCGTGTTTCCGCCGTCGGACGCCATCGTCAAAGCCGCCCGCGTCTCCGGCATGGCCGGCTACGACGCCCTGTGCGCCGAGGCCGAGCAGGACTTCGAAGGCTTCTGGGCGCGCCTGGCGCGCGAGAACGTGCAGTGGACCCGGCCCTTCACCCGCACGCTGGACGAATCCAACGCCCCGTTCTACCAGTGGTTCGACGACGGCGAACTCAATGCCAGCGCCAACTGCCTGGACCGCCACATCGGCACGCCCACCGAGAACAAAGACGCGATCATCTTCGAGGCCGACGATGGCACGGTGACCCGTGTGACCTACAAGGAGCTGCTGGCCCGCGTGGGCCAGTTCGCCAATGCGCTCAAGGCCCACGGCGTGCAAAAGGGCGACCGCGTGCTGATCTACATGCCCATGACGGTGGAGGGCGTGATCGCCATGCAGGCCTGCGCGCGCATCGGCGCCACGCACAGCGTGGTGTTCGGCGGCTTCAGCGCCAAGGCGGTGCAGGAGCGCATCATCGACGCCGGTGCCGTGGCCGTGATCACCGCCAACTACCAGATGCGCGGCGGCAAGGAGCTGCCGCTCAAGGCCATCATCGACGAGGCCCTGGCCGCCGGCGGCTGCGATACCATCCGCAACGTCTTCGTCTACCAGCGCACGCCCACCGCCTGCAACATGGTGGCCGGGCGCGACAAGACCTTCACCGAAGCCCTCGAAGGCCAGAGCACCGACTGCCCGCCCGTGGCCGTGGGCGCAGAGCACCCGCTGTTCATCCTGTACACCAGCGGCTCCACCGGCAAGCCCAAGGGCGTGCAGCACTCCACCGGCGGCTACCTGCTGTGGGCCAAGCTCACGATGGACTGGACCTTCGACCTGCGGCCTGACGACATCTTCTGGTGCACGGCCGACATCGGCTGGATCACCGGCCACACCTACGTGGCCTACGGCCCGCTGGCTGCGGGCGCCACGCAGATCATCTTCGAAGGCATCCCCACCTTCCCCAACGCCGGGCGCTTCTGGCAGATGATCGAAAAGCACAAGTGCACCATCTTCTACACGGCCCCCACCGCCATCCGTTCGCTCATCAAGGCGGCCGAGGGCGATGCCTCCGTGCATCCCGCGCGCTCGGACCTGTCGAGCCTGCGCATCCTGGGCAGCGTGGGCGAGCCCATCAACCCCGAAGCCTGGATGTGGTACCACAAGAACGTGGGCGGCGAGCGCTGCCCCATCGTGGACACCTTCTGGCAGACCGAGACCGGCGGCCACGTCATCACCCCGCTGCCCGGCGCCACGCCGCTGGTGCCCGGCAGCTGCACGCTGCCGCTGCCCGGCATCACCGCCGCCATCGTCGATGAGCTGGGCAACGACATCGCCAACGGCACGGGCGGCATCCTGGTCATCAAGCGCCCCTGGCCCAGCATGATCCGCACCATCTGGAACGACCCCGAGCGCTTCAAGAAGGCCTACTTCCCCGAAGAGCTCAAGGGCTACTACCTGGCCGGCGACGGTGCCGTGCGCAGCAGCGACCGCGCCTACTTTCGCATCACCGGCCGCATCGACGATGTGCTCAACGTCTCGGGCCACCGCATGGGCACGATGGAAATCGAGTCGGCCCTGGTCTCCAAGACCGACCTGGTGGCCGAAGCCGCCGTGGTGGGCCGCCCCGACGACGTGACCGGCGAGGCCATCTGCGCCTTCGTCGTGCTCAAGCGCTCGCGCCCCACCGGCGAAGAGGCCAAGCAGATCGCCAACGAACTGCGCGCCTGGGTCGCCAAGGAAATCGGCCCCATCGCCAAGCCCAAGGACATCCGTTTCGGCGACAACCTGCCCAAGACGCGCAGCGGCAAGATCATGCGCCGGCTGCTGCGCAGCATTGCCAAGGGGGAGGCGATCACCCAAGATACTTCCACGCTTGAGAATCCGGCAATCCTGGATCAGTTGTCGCAGACCAACTGATCCAGAAGGCGCCGTGCAACGGCGCCAGCGCGCAGCGCTGCCGGTTCGGGGACGCTCCTATCGCGCAGCGATGTGACGTGGCCACAAAACCCCGCAATTCTGGATCAGTTGGCCCGGGCCAACTGATCCAGATGGCGCCGTGCAATGGCGTCAGCGCGCAGCGCTTGCGGGGTTTGGGGACACTCATATCGCGCAGCGATGTGACGTGGCCACAGAATCCTCGTCGATCATCCACCGCCGTGATTGAAGTACCATTTTGACGTTGCGAAGCCTTTCGGTCCCATGGGTTCCGACTGCCCCTTCCGGAGCGTTTTCCTCCCTCCCTCTCTTTTTTTCGTTTCGGGACGCTTCGCAACTTTTTTATCCCGGCCACCGGCCGCCGCGCAGCGGCCAGGCGGCCGCCCCTGTAGGACAGCTTCGGCAAACCGCTGCAAGGTCGGCGTTTGCCGCCCTGCATCGGTTACAACCCGTTCAACGCGCCGCCGGCCATGAGGGCCGGCGTGCGATGCGTGCAACGAACGAACGGAGCTTTTCCCATGCAATTACGATCCATCGTGCTGCTGCTGACCATGCTGGCCATTGCCGTGCTGGCGGCCCTCAACTGGGCAGCGCTGTCTGCCCCCGTGCCCGTGTCCCTGGGCGTGACCACACTGGAGGCGCCACTGGGCATGCTCATGCTGGGCCTCACGGCCTTGCTGGCCATCGTCGGCGTGGCCTATGTGCTGTCGCTGCAGGGCTCGGTGCTGCTGGAGACGCGCCGCCACACCAAGGAGCTGCAGGCCCAGCGTGAGCTGGCCGACAAGGCCGAAGCCTCGCGCTTCACCGAGTTGCGCGCCTTCCTGGAAACCCAGCAGCAGCAAACGCACACCGCCTTGCTGGCCCGGCTGGACCACCTCGAAACCCGCCTGGCCGCACGTGCCCAGGAATCCGACAACACCACCGCCGCCTATGTGGGACAACTGGAGCAGCAAATGCGCGTGCGCGGGGCCGACATGAACCTCGTGTAACACGGTCTGGCCAGCATCCTGGCCCGCAAAGCACAACAGCCGCCCCACTGGCACAGTGGCGCGGCTGTTGTCGTTTGTTGGCAGGGGAGGGCGCGGTGCCCTGGCGCCCGGCGGCTTACTTCACCGTCAGCACCCAGGCGGCCAGCTTCTTCGCGTCGGCTTCGTTGACCTGCGCATTGGCGGGCATGGGCACGGGGCCCCACACGCCTCCGCCACCCTTCATGATCTTGCCGGCCAGCTTGTCTACGGCGTCCTTCTGGCCCGCGTACTTGGCCGCCACTTCCTTGTAGGAGGGGCCCACCACCTTCTTGTCCATGGCATGGCAGGCCATGCAGCTCTTGGCCGTGGCCAGCGCCAGATCGGCCATGGCGGGGCCCGCGACCGACAGCGTAAGGGCCAATGTGATCAGAGTGCGCTTCATGGTGGGGATTTTCCTGTGGGTTGGGTTACAGTTCTTTTAACGGAATTGTAGTGACTTGGGTTGACCTGGGGCCCGTCGGCCGCCAAGCCCCTGCGCACCCGTACTGATTGGAGATTGCCATGTACCTGCTCGCCATCGCCGTTATCCTGACGGCACTCAAATACTTTGAAATCGGCCCCGTCGCGAACATGGATTGGTGGTGGATCCTGGGCTTCTACGGCGCCACCATCGTCTGGTGGGCCTGGGCCGATGCGACCGGCTACACCAAGCGCAAGGCCATGGAAAAGATGGCGACGCGCAAGCAGGACCGCATCAACAAGAACAAGGAAGCCCTGGGCATCGCGCCGCGCAAGCCGCGCTGAGTGCCTGCACCGAGCGCGGGCGATGCCCTCGGTAAGGGCCGCACGCTGGCCGCTTGAGCGATCATTCCTGGCCCCATGAAAAAAGCCCGTACCGCAGTAGTACGGGCTTTTTTCATGCCTTGTCCGCCCGGGTGCCCATCGGCCCGGGCGCCTGGCACTTTCGGCACAGCGCCCTGGCGCAACCAGGCCAGCCAGGCCCCTGTCTTCTTCGTAAGGTATCGCCAGGGCAGGGCATGTCGCCCGGCCTGGCACAACTACCCCGAAGGAGACAACGATGGCGGAATCCTATGTCCTGGTCCATGGCGCCTGGCACACCGGCGCCGAGATGGAGGCCACGGCCGGCCACCTGCGCGCACGCGGCCACACGGTGCATTGCCCCACCCTGGCCGGCAACAGGCCGGGCGACGACCGGGCGGCCACGGGCCTGGCCGATGCGGTGGACTCGCTCGCAGCCTTCATCGAAGGCCAGGACCTCACGGACGTGCGCCTGGTGGGCCACAGCTATGGCGGCATGGTCATCAGCCACATGGCGGCGAGGCTGCCCGGGCGCATCCGCCGACTGGTGTACTGGAACGCCTTCGTGCCGCTGGACGGCGAATGCCTCAACGACCTGGTGCCGCCCCACTACCGCGCGCTGTTCGACCAGGTGGCGGCGGCCAACGGCAATGCGGTGATGCTGCCGTACCCGATCTGGCGCGAGGCCTTCATCAACGATGCCGACGAGGCCCTGGCGCGCAGCAGCTATGCGCTGCTCAACCCGCACCCCTACCTTACCTTCACCGAACCGGCGCGCCTGCCCGTGCCTCTGGCGGCGCTGGAGATCGGCAAGAGCTACCTGAACGCCCAGCAGGACGCGGCCTTGCCCCACAGCCTGCCCTGGCACCCACGCCTGTCGGAGCGGCTGGGCCTGTTCCGCCTGGTGGAGTGCCAGGGCAGCCACGAGATCTGCTTTTCCGACCCGGCGCTGGCAGCCGCCAGCATCGAGCGGGCCGGGCGGGACTGAAAATCGGGCCTCTTCCTGCGGGTGTTGGTGGGTGCTTGGACCCTCGCCCAACACGCGGCATAATCATGTCCATGACACCGCCCGGCCTGCGCTCGGCGGTGTCGTTTTTTTGACAACCCGAACGACGACGGACATGACCACCATTCCCATCACCAAGCGCGGCGCGGAGAAGCTGCGCGAAGAGTTGCACCGCTTGAAGACCGTGGACCGCCCCTGGGTGATCACGGCCATTTCCGACGCCCGCGCGCAGGGTGACCTGAGCGAAAACGCCGAGTACGAAGCCGCCAAGGACCGCCAGGGCTTCATCGAAGGCCGCATCCAGGAGGTGGAGGGCAAGCTGTCCGCCGCGCAGATCATCGACCCGACCGCCGTGGACGCGGGCGGCAAGGTGGTGTTCGGCGCCACGGTGGAGCTCGAAGACGAAGAGTCCGGCGACACGGTGACCTACCAGATCGTGGGCGAGGACGAGGCCGACCTCAAGCAGGGCCTGATCAACGTCTCCAGCCCCATCGCGCGCGCGCTGATCGGCAAGGAAGAGGGCGACACCGCCGAAGTGCAGGCACCGGGCGGCGTTCGCCGCTACGAGGTGGTGGCCGTCAGCTACGTCTGAGGCCAGCAGGCCCTCTTTGGCTTCATGATCGCTGCGCGCCTTCCGGCACTGGCCGCTGCCCTGTGGTGGGGTAGCCTGACCACCGTGGGTTTCCTGGTGGTGCCCCTGCTGTTCGCCAACTTGCCCTCGGCCGCGATGGCCGGGCAGATGGCGGCGAAGCTGTTCGCGGCACAGACCTGGGTCACGGTGGCCTGCTGCATGCTGCTGCTGCTCATATCGCGGCGCCGGCACGAGGAGTTCCAGGAGCCCTGGGCCAAGGCCGTGTTGGGCTTCGTGCTCGGTGGCTTGCTGCTCGCCCTGCTGGTGCAGTTCGGCGTGTCGCCGCGCATCGTCGCGCGGCAGGACCTGCGCCTGTGGCACTCCGTAGGCACCGGCATGTACGTGCTGCAGTGGGTGTGCGCGCTGGTGGTGCTGTGGCGTACCGTGCAGGTTGCGGTCGCTCCCGCCGAAGACGGGGCCGGGCCGGCGCAGCCCGGTCTTTGAATCCGCCTATTCGTGCCAGTGCTCCGCCACCCAGGTGGCGGGGCGGATGTAGCGAAAACGCCGGTTGCGCCGGCCGGCCAGTGCGTCGGGTGGGTTGCATTCGCCGTGGAAGATCACGATGCGCGCATCCTGCGGCACGAAGGGCGCCTTCCAGTAATTGCTGGGCCAGGCGGGGATGCCGTGGTACTTGAAGCTTGGGCACCAGGCCGCAGGCCAGTAGGCGAGCTTGCCCTGGCGGTGCAGAAAGTCCGACAGGTAGGCCTGCTCGTTGCGGAACTGCTCACGGATCTGCGCGAAATGGCCGCGAAAATAGTCGAGCACGTCCGGGTGGGCGCCCAGCTCGAAGCGGTACACCGACGAATTGCCCGTGACGCGCCAGGGGCGCTTGTAATCGTGGATGATGAGGAACTCGCCCGGCTGGGTGAAGAAATCATCGAGCGGGCCGGTGACGACCACGTCCACGTCGAGAAACAGCGCCGTGCCCTTGAGGCCGTGCAGGTCGGCGCTGAAGGTGACGAGCTTGGTCCAGCCGCGCTCGGGAATGCCGGCAGGCAGGTCAAGCGGCGGGATGGGCAGGCACTGCACTTCGCTGCGGATGCCGGCATTGCTGTCGGTAAGGCAGACGAAGTTGAAATCGCCAGCCAGGTGCCTGCGCACCATGGCATAGAGGCGGTTGACGTATTCGGGGCCGTATTTCGTGCCCCATTTCATGCAGATGACATGGCGCTGGCCCCCGGGGGGCGCAGCGCCGCCAGCGGGCGTGGCCTGCATGCGGATCAGTCAGCCTGGCGTTTCTTGACGGACTTGAGCTTGGGCTTCTTGGCCCGCTTGATCTGGCCGCCGGGCGTCAGGCGCTGGTTGCCCAGCACGCGCAGCTGCTTGACCTCGGGGCGCTGGCCGGCGCGCTTGCTGTACTTGAGCACCTTCACGTCGCGCGGGCCGGGCATGCGGTCTTCGTCGATGGTGCGCTCCTTGTCCTTGGCGGGCTGGGGGCGCCACAGCACGAGGAGCTTGCCGATGTGCTGGATGGGCGCGGCGCTCAGGTCGGCCGTGAGCTGCTGGTACATCAGCTCGCGGGCGGCGCGGTCGTCGTTGAAAACGCGCACCTTGATCAGCCCGTGGGCGTTCAGGGCGGCGTCGATTTCCTTTTGCACGGCGGGGGTGAGGCCATCGCCGCCCACGAGCACCACGGGGTTGAGGTGATGGGCATCGGCGCGGTATTCCCGGCGCTCAGCGGGAGTCAATTGAATTTGGGGCATGGGCCGTATTATCGAGGCTGAAAGAAAAACACAATGAAAGTTAACAGAAGAAGCGATGTCACTCATCCAGATACTGCTTAAGAACCGGGTACAGCCCGGTATTTTTTTGCCCCTTTCGCTCAGCAATAAGGCGGCGGATGACGATCAAGGAAACCTTGTAGTCGCGTGCTACAGCAGACATAGAACGCCCGCCATCGACTGCCGCCAGGGCCGAAGATTCCTGCTCAGGTGAGAGCAGCTTGGGGCGCCCGAAGACGACACCACGCTTTACGGCCGCAACTTGACCAGCAACAGTGCGCTCACGAGTTATAGAGCGCTCCAACTGGCCGACAGCACCAAGAATCTGAATCATGAACATGCCCAATGGGCTGGACGTATCTAGCGGCTCAGTGAGTGATCGAATGGCTGCTCCAGAAGCCTTGATGCGATCCAGGATAGAAAGAAGATCCTTCAGCGACCTTGCAATGCGATCCATCTTGTAGACAACAAGCACATCGCCGGAGCCAAGGGCAGCAAGCGCCTTTTGTAACTCAGGACGGGCGCCTACCGAGCTACCCTTTTCTTGATAGACCAGCTTGACGCCGGCCTTCCCCAATGCATCCAACTGCAAATGTGTTTCCTGATCCTTTGTTGAAACGCGCGCGTATCCAATGAGTGCCATTACTCCCCCTCAGTTTGTTGCGGGGCGTAAAGATACCTGTATGAATGAACAGTGTTAACCTGCTGCATACATATCGCGCTATTCGTCGCGCCAGAGCAAGCCCTGTTGTCGCCAATCCCTGTTTGTCAGAGCGAAGCGGAGCAAAGACCGTACAACCACAGCACGGGACGTGTCGAAATGAACCGCCAAGTCATCGAGCGTTAGACCGATCCGGGGATTGATCGACACATCGAGGCGCACATGCTGCGAACGATGCTCAGCGACACGCCGCGAGGTGGCGTTACCGGTAACGAACGCCTGTTTTGTGCTGACGGTACCCATGGCTAGCCCCTGACTGTCTGGAGCCCTACAGCGCCTTTCCTGCGCTTGTTGGGCAGCTCACCATGCAGCACAAACCAGTCTTTCCACTTTGACAGCTTTTCCAAGACAACATGGTGCACATCGAGCATGCAAGCATAGGCCGCCGTCCATGCACTGAGGGTGTCGGGGAAGTGGCCCATGTTGATCGGCTTGGGCATGTCTGGTGCACCGAAGGCGCTGTAACGGTTTGAGAAGGCCTCACCCTCACGGAATGCCTTCACGATGTACTTGGCGATATAGGCCGCAATTTGGGCAGGGCTGCGTGTGCTGGATGCCTTGCGGCGGGCTATGTCTATGTTGCCCTGCCGGGTGCCCGTCACAGACCGCCAGATGGCCCGTATGGCCTCAAAACTCTTCACCTTGCAGGGCAGGCCGCTGGCACTGCGCTGGATGAACGAGACAGGCACGTTAGCAGTAGCAATGTGCCAATGCACTGCACCGCGCTTTTGGGTTTCGTAAACGGCCACAGCCTTGAACTGAGGCATGACGCGGCGCAAACGGCGCACGAACTCTTTGAGGTCTTTTTTGGCCTGCTGCACAGAACACTCATTGGCCCTGTACGTGAGCGTGAGCATGGTATCTGCACCCATGGCTTTGCAGAGCTTGCGCACCTTAGATTTAGCACGGTTTGCCGCGATGGTGAGGGACTTTTCCCGCAACTCGTCGGCGTTGTCTTCACGGTGCTTTAGCACACACTCCAGGTACATCTCCAGGGCCATCGGCGACCACTCCAGCTCGACCCACTTTGTAGGGGCGGCGCCGGACATCTCGATATGGCCATTGCCAAGATCGTGCGCTTTGAGGTTGATGCCATCGCCCATCTTTCCCTCAAACGCAACAAGCGGGACGCCACGCCGGTGCATATCGAGCAGCTCAGCAGGGGTGAATTTGGCGGTTGGGCGCGTTTCGTCGAAAATGCGGATCATGTGGACCAGTCGTAGTGGTTTACATCACGAACCCGGAGGGCCTGCCAGCTCTGCCGGGTTCACCTTTTTGGGCCGTCCCGTGGCCCGTGTTCCAAAGTGTTTATGGGATAAATCTAGGCCGCGCTCCGCGCGGCCCCGCCTGCGCGCTTCGCTTGCGCATGCGTGTCCGCTGCTGCGCTTGCTGGGGACTCATCAAGGGGTACGAGGTGCACGACGGTTGACATGGGGCGTGCTGCCCCATACCCCTGCCCCCAAGCCTGCGGCGCGTGGCTAGTCGCCACTTTGGGGCCCCCGGTTTGTCTCTCAGACAGGTACGACATGCCCGCGCCCATGCAGCCGCTGTAGAGCACTATCACAGGCCACCCCCGCCGAACTTGGCAAAGGCCGGATTGCGAGCCCGTAGCGCGCCCGTCACGTCGGCCTGCGTGATCTGCGTGGGGTCAGGCGGCTGTACCTCAGGCATGGGCACTGTGCGGGCTTGGCGGGGCTGCGGCGGCTGCTGGCGGGGGTCAGTCGGCCCGTTAGCCTGTACGAGCAACTGGGGCCGCTGCTGGCGCTCCTGATGCTCCCTTGGCGGGTCAGCCCATTCCATAAAAAACCCCTGTTTGACTATCTGCAAACAGACCGTGCCAGACACCTGCAGGAGCGTGGCTTGCTGGGTGTAGCACTTGCAGGTTCCGGCCATGTGGATGCACGCCGCAGGGTAAGGCGCTTGCTTGGGCTTTGTGACCTCATCATAGGCCGGTGCCGTGTGCGGAAAATCGGGAATGCGAGGCGTGCGATCGGCGAGGTATTGCTCCGGCGTGGGCTTGAGGGACGCAGGGGGAGCCGCCGCTGCAACCTGCGTTGCGCCAGGCGCTGGCACTCCAGCCGCGGTTGCGTGCTTTGTGACGTTTTTATAGGTCAGCGAGAACGCGTAATAGCCGAACAGCGGCACCAGAATCGCCGCAACCAACAGGAACCAAACGGCCTTTGGGATTCTCTTTTTGCCGGTGTGAAGGCTGGCGCTGCGGTACCACGTATACACCTCTTTAGGGAAGGGCACCATGCTGACGCTGGCGGTTTTTCCGCTGCCGTCTTTCTCGCAGTTGGGGTTGACCGCAGCCCATTCCAGCACGCTCACCATATCAACGCCGAATGTGCGCTTTAGGTGCCGATGCCATCCAGGCGGGCCGATCAGCCGACGCACGAAAGCGTCAATGTTCTGCGGGTGCTGGGTGACCAGGAAGAAATCGAAACCGCGCTTGCGGTGCTCCGCCAGCATGCGCACGTATTCCGGGGGCGTGCCGCTTGGCGGGCGCAATGGAAAATCGTTGTGGCACTCGTCGACGAGGAAAATCGTGCCGTCCGGCTCGTTCTGCCAATCCTTGATGTCGATCTTTTTCCAGTTCGACAGCTCACCGCCTTCGACTACATCAAAGCGCCCGTTGTGGCACACCGGGCGGTTTTCCTTGACCTGCAGTTCGCGAACCCATTTGAGGGTGTTAAGGGTCTTACCTGCGCCGTTGGCGCCAGTGATCAGATGCAGCATGGTTACTTCTTCACGAACCGCTTTGCAACGCCGTTCATGCCGTTGATGAAGACGCGGGCCAGCAATGCGCTGGTGATGATCGAGATAGCCACACCGACCTTCATGTAGGTGAGCAAGGCCATGAGGTCAGGAGGCAATCCGCCGAAGGCAGAAAGGGCCTGTTGCTTGAGCTGTTCAAGGCCGGTTTCCATGCCCTTGTAGGTGATGACGGCAACACCGAGGTTGAGCAGTACACGGCCCACGAAGGACGCCATCATGCGCAGGAATGCGCCCATGAGTGCAGCAATGAATATCGGCATGATCAGCCCTTCACGATGATGCGAGCAGCCGCAAGAGAGCTGACCGCGACGAGGATGTAGCCCAACTGCGCGAGCACAGTGCAGAGCTTCGAGATAGGCAGGTCCACCGCTTGCCGCCACACCGTCAAGTGCAAATCCTGTATGCAGGCACCGCCGCCGCCGAGGGCATCCGTGCTGTTGAGCTTGGACGCGATATCGATCTCTTCATTGCCGGGCAAATCTTTGGTGACGTCGCGCATTAGGTCTTTCTTGGTCTCTTCCGCATAGAGATCTGACTCAGCGCTTTTGTCGTCGAAAAGCTTGCAGGAGCGACGGTGCTGCTCACGAGCTATGGCGCACTGGATGGCATCGCCCTCACACATGAAACCCTCATTGCAAGAACCCTCAAACGTGTTGCCATCGCCATCGCCGTCACCGTCACCGTCACCATCGCCATCGCCATCGCCATCGCCACTGCCATCGCCACCCGGGCGGGTGTAGACACACACGCTGCCAATCTTCACTGTGTCAGGAGGGCACAGGCCGTCGCCATTGGGTGCAGTCGGATTCTTGATACAGACCTTGCCTTGCTTGGTGTAGCCCGCAGGGCAATTGCCACCGGCATCGGGCGCCTGAGGCTTGGGCGTAGGCATGCCGCTGCTACCACCAGGACCGGAGGTTGTCGGCGGGTGAGGATTGCCGGGCGTTGTCGGGTCCGGGTTATAGCCAGGGTTTGTAGGCGCAGTGGGATTGGGGTTTGTGCCACCACCGCCACCGTTCCCAGGACCTGCAGGGCCTTGTGAACCAGGGGGGCCGGTGCCGTTATTGCTCCCGCCGCCGTTGCCACCGCTGCCGCCATTCGGCTTAGTGCTATCGCCGCTGTTGCCATCCCTTCTTGGACCGCCTTCGCCAGAGCTATTTGCACCCGGCGTGCATGTGGAACCTGTGAGGCGCCCAGTGCCAGCACATGACGTGTGACCGTCATACGAAGCACAAACGCTGCCGATGGCCTTGACAGTGCAGAACTGCCCGCCATCCTTTTCGCAGTAGAAAGCAGCGCGGCCATCTGGGGCGTCGTAAGTGCCCATCACCTTGCCAACGTCGCATCCATTTTTCTTGCAAACGCCATTGACACGCTTTTCGCCAGGGGGGCAGGGTGGCTCAGGGACACACACGCCATTGACGCGCACTTCATCGGGCTTGCAGCTGTCAGGGACGCATGCGCCGCCCTCTTCATGCTGACCGGAGGGGCATGGATTTTTGGGGCGACACTGGCCATCTTTTTCTTCATGGGTTGAGGCGCAAACACAGTTGCCGGTGCCGTCGTCGGTGCTGTTGGCGGGACATGAAGTACCAACCTCATAGGCAGGAATCTGCAGACCGGTCATAGTCTGCGGAGTCCACGTATCAGGTGCGCCGGGTGGCCTGCGGGTGGTGAGAGACATCACGCATGTACGGGGTGCCTGCGTGCCTGTCACTGCATAGGTATCCACGGTCTGTTGAGAGTTGCGCTCTGCGACCCAAGCACTGCACGCAGCAGACAAAGAACCGAACGGGCCAAGCTTTACTGTCGAGCCAACCCAAATCTCATACTGGGGCGCCTTGGGCAGTGCGAAGGACGCAGCGCAGAGGGTGCACAGGATAGCCGCGAGGACTACGCGGAGAAGATTAGCCATGCGGCCCCCAGCATTGCGATGATGACGAAAAAGCCCATGTGCTACCCCTTGACGAAACCCACCGCGTGGGCTTTGGCAAAGGCCCCCTGCCGGCCGGTCAGGGGTCTTATGCCGGGTGGCTTAGGACAGAGCCTTGCGCACCCACTGGAAGGCCTTGACGCCCACGTAGATCAGCAGCACGGCAGCGCCGATCAGACCGATGGGTGCGGCTTGGGCGGCAATGTCTGTGACGACAGAGGCGACGTCCACGGCTGCGGCTTGGGAGGCGGTTGCAGCGGCCAGGAGTGCCGATGCGACGATGGCTTGCAGAGCAGGCTTGCGGAAGGTGATGCGGTTCATGTGTTACTCCGTTTCTGAGGTTGAATTTCCATCGGTGTGTTTCAGGGTTTGGATGAGCACTCGAAA
Source organism: Acidovorax sp. A1169 (assembly GCF_030704685.1). Classification (GTDB taxonomy): domain Bacteria; phylum Pseudomonadota; class Gammaproteobacteria; order Burkholderiales; family Burkholderiaceae_C; genus Acidovorax. The sequence continues at coordinate 42,260 of NZ_JAUZDX010000014.1, read as the reverse complement.
GGCCCAGCCCGCACCCCATACCAGCAGGATGGCGCTGCTGATTGCGACCCCTTCCGCCGTCGTTATTTGCAACGGAGGGAGGGAAATTTGTTGGTTGGCTTCTGCCACCGTGAGCAGCAGATGGGAGCCACTGGGGCAGGTGTAGGAGCCACCGGAAAGGGTGGCGTCACCGACTGCCCAGGGCAGGAGCGTTTTGCCGGTCGCAGAAGCCGCAGAAGGCGGGCCAGATGCAGACGCTTCAATGAAGAGGCAAAGGGCCATGGTCAGTAGTCCCGCTTGGGCGGGAATGCCCACTTGATGACCTTGAGCAATGGCGAAATACCAGCAAGGAATGCCAGCCAGAAGAAGCAAGCGAGCCCAATTGCCAAGAGCCAGTCAGCCACGAGACACCACCTGCACTGAGGAACAGTCAACCCAGGTGGGCGCAACCTTGACTGTTGCGTCAGCCTGATCGACGTTGAATTTGATCAAGCAACGGCCCGTGCGAACGCGCTGCACGGTGCCACGCCAGCCATGCCAGGAAACGGGAAGGCCGCGCTTCACGAGCTTGTCGTTTAGATCGAGATTGGCAGGCATGAAGAGCCTCAGGCGGAAGCCTTGGGAGCTGGGGCGGGCGTAGCGGCTTGGCGCTGGGGCGGTACTGGAGTCAAGCTGGTGAGGACCGCCACGACCTCACCCTTATCAGCGCCGTAGTCAGGCACGCGCAATGCGAAGCCAGCGCGATAAATCCCGACCTTCGCCTGTTCGACCAGGTCACGAGGCACGCGCAAGCGGCCTACGGTTTCGAGCTCACCGTCATCGTTGATCAGGGCGCAGCGCGCAACGTGAGAGATGTAGGGCTTGCCGGTGTCGGGGTTGAGTTTCTTGGAGGTCTCTTCAGAGACTTTGAGGAGCTGGATAGTGCTTGTGAATGACATTGCGTGTGCCTCTATTGGCTGTGTGGAACAACAACAGCACCGGGGTACTGTTACCATCACGTACCAAAAAATTGATACGTGACGAATAGTACCAAACATTTGGTACATGTACCAATAGAAAGCTACATATGCCACTAATCGACACCATTGAGAAGGCCGCCGCGATCGCAGGGAGCCAGACAAAGCTTGCCGAGCTACTGGGCGAAAGCCGACCTCACGTATCGAACTGGAAAGCGGGGACTCGTGTGTGCACCATCGACAAGCGCATCAAGCTAGCGCAGATTGCGGGGTTAGACCCAACGATGGCGGTACTAGAAGGCCTAGCAGATCAGCTAGACGAAAATGACGAATGGCAAGCGAAGGCGAAAGAAACGCTAAATGCCATCCTTAACGCCTTCCCTGAAACAGGAATAGAACGCAATGAAAGTCAAAACCCAAAGCAAGAAGGTCAACAAGGCGTGGCTCAATGACCACGTCAACGACACCTACGTCAAGTTGGCCCAGAAAGAGGGTTTTCGGGCCCGTGCAGCCTACAAGCTCAAGGAGATCGATGAGCAGCTGCACCTCATCAAGCCCGGCAATACCGTGGTGGACCTGGGCTCCACGCCCGGCGCCTGGAGCCAGTACGTGCGCCGGCGCCTGTCGCCGGGTGGCGCGGCCACGGGGCAACTCAACGGCACCATCATCGCCCTGGACATCCTGCCCATGGAGCCCGTCGAGGGCGTGACCTTCCTGAACGGGGATTTTCGCGAAGAGGCGGTGCTGGCGCAACTGGAGGCGGCGCTGGACGGCCGGGTGGTGGACGTGGTGGTCTCGGACATGGCTCCCAACCTCTCGGGCATTGAATCGGCCGACGCCGCCCGCATTTCCCATCTGGTCGAGCTGGCGGTGGAATTCGCCACCACCCACCTCAAGCCCGATGGGGCGCTGGTGGTCAAGCTTTTTCACGGCAGCGGCTACAGCGACCTGGTCACGCTGTTCAAGCAGACCTTCAAGGTGGTGAAACCCGTCAAACCCAAGGCATCGCGCGATAAATCGTCAGAAACCTTCCTGGTCGGCATGGGCCTCAAGAAATCGGCGTGATGCGCCGAAATCTCCAAAAGGGGGCTGCCTGAGAGGCAAAACCCCCGCCGATATGTGACAAACCCCCGCAAATCCCGAGCGGTGCCCATGGCCGCTAGGGGGAATAGCCATGGTGTCTGCGCTTGAAAGACCTAAAATGGGCCACATATAGGCCGTGACGGCTTTGTGACCGTCGCCCTTTCTCCCTTGCAACTGGAGCCCCGCTTGAACAATCAGTGGTTTTCAAAAATTGCCGTATGGCTGGTCATTGCCATGGTGCTGTTCACGGTGTTCAAGCAGTTTGACACCCGTGGCGGCGCCAGCGCAGGACATATCGGGTACTCCGAATTCCTCGAAGAAGTTCGTAACAACCGTATCAAGAGCGCCACCATCCCCGAGGGGCTGAGCGGCGGCGAGATCGTTGCCACGACCAACGACGACCGCAAAATCCGCACGAACGCATCGGTGCTGGACCGTGGCCTGGTGGGCGACCTGATCACCCACAACGTCAAGTTCGACGTCAAGCCCCGTGAAGAAGGCTCCCTGCTCATGACCTTGCTGGTCAGCTGGGGCCCCATGCTGCTGCTGATCGGCGTATGGGTCTACTTCATGCGCCAGATGCAGGGCGGCGGCAAGGGCGGTGCCTTCAGTTTCGGCAAGAGCAAGGCACGCATGCTCGACGAGAACAACAACCAGGTCACGTTCGCGGACGTGGCCGGTTGCGACGAGGCCAAGGAAGAAGTCAAGGAAGTCGTGGACTTCCTCAAAGACCCGCAGAAATTCCAGAAGCTCGGCGGGCGCATTCCGCGCGGCCTGCTGCTTGTCGGCCCGCCCGGTACCGGCAAGACCCTCTTGGCCAAGTCCATCGCGGGCGAAGCCAAGGTGCCGTTCTTCAGCATCTCGGGCTCCGACTTCGTGGAAATGTTCGTCGGCGTGGGCGCGGCCCGTGTGCGCGACATGTTCGACAACGCCAAGAAGAACGCCCCCTGCATCATCTTCATCGATGAAATCGACGCCGTGGGCCGCCAGCGCGGTGCCGGCCTCGGTGGTGGCAACGACGAGCGCGAGCAGACCCTGAACCAGATGCTGGTCGAGATGGACGGCTTCGAAACCAACCTGGGCGTGATCGTGGTGGCTGCCACCAACCGCCCCGACATCCTGGACGCCGCCCTGCTGCGCCCCGGCCGTTTCGACCGCCAGGTGTACGTGACGCTGCCCGACATCCGCGGCCGCGAACAGATCCTGAACGTGCACATGCGCAAGATCCCGATCGGCCAGGACGTAGCCCCGAACATCATCGCCCGGGGCACGCCCGGCATGAGCGGTGCCGACCTGGCCAATCTGTGCAATGAAGCCGCCCTGATGGCTGCGCGCCGCAACGCCCGCACCGTGGAGATGCAGGACTTCGAGAAGGCCAAGGACAAGATCCTCATGGGCCCCGAGCGCAAGAGCATGGTCATGCCCGAGGAAGAGCGCCGCAACACGGCCTACCACGAGTCCGGCCACGCACTGATCGGCAAGCTGCTGCCCAAGTGCGACCCGGTGCACAAGGTCACCATCATCCCCCGTGGCCGTGCCCTGGGCGTGACGATGAGCCTGCCCGCGCAGGACCGCTACAGCTACGACCGTGAATACATGCTCAACCAGATCAGCATGCTGTTCGGTGGCCGCATTGCCGAAGAAGTGTTCATGAACCAGATGACCACCGGCGCCAGCAACGACTTCGAGCGTGCCACGCACATCGCACGTGACATGGTGACCCGCTACGGCATGACCGCAGCGTTGGGCCCGATGGTCTATGCCGAGAACGAGGGCGAAGTGTTCCTGGGCCGTTCGGTCACCAAGACCACGAACATGAGCGAGCAGACCATGGAAAAGGTCGATGGCGAGGTGCGCCGCATCATCGACGAGCAATACGACCTGGCCCGCCGCCTGATCGAAGAGAACAGCGACAAGATGCACGCCATGGCCAAGGCCCTGCTCGAATGGGAAACCATCGACACGGAGCAGCTCGACGACATCATGGCCGGAAAGCCTCCACGCCCTCCCAAGGACTGGACGCCGCGCACGCCTTCGTCGGGTGGCGACACCCCCGGCGGCGGCACGCCTGCCGTGGCCACCGAGGCTGCGCCAGCAGCACCATCGGCCGCCTGATAGACAGAGTCCAGGCACGACAGGCGGACCAGCGGTTCGACCGCAGCAACGGGGCCCAGTGCCCCGTTTTTCGTGGCCGGGCCCGGCAGCACCCCTTTCTTCTTCTTTCTCCCGCATCCACTTCCCTTCCGTCCCCCTGCCTGTGCGTCCCTGGCGGCGCCGTTCAGTCCCCGGTGGACTACCTCCCATTCCATGCTCTGGCAGACCTCCCGCTTCGCCATTGACCTCGCCCGGCCGCAGGTCATGGGCATCGTCAATGTCACGCCCGATTCGTTCTCGGACGGCGGGCAGCACGCCAGCACGGCCGCTGCGCTGCGCCATTGCGAGCAACTGGTGCACGAGGGTGCGCACATCCTCGACATCGGCGGTGAATCCACGCGCCCCGGCAGCCCCGCCGTGCCGCTGGCCGAAGAGCTGGCCCGCGTGCTACCGGTGGTGCAGGGGGCCGTGTCGCTGGGCGTACCGGTTTCGGTGGACACCTACAAGCCCGAGGTGATGCAAGCCGTGCTCGACCTGGGGGCCGACATCGTCAACGATGTGTGGGCGCTGCGCCAGCCTGGGGCGGCGGCCGTGGTGGCCGGCCACCCGCTGTGCGGGGTTTGCCTGATGCACATGCACCGCGATCCGCAGACCATGCAGGTGGCGCCCATGGCGGGCGACGTGGTGGCCCAGGTGCTGTCGTTCCTGGCGCAGGCGGCCGACGGTCTGCAGGCCCTGGGCGTGGCCCCCGGGCGCATTGCACTCGACCCCGGCATAGGCTTTGGCAAGACGGTGGAGCAGAACTTTGCGCTGCTGGCGCGTCAGCAGGAGCTGGCGGCCACCGGCTACGCGGTATTGGCCGGCTGGTCGCGCAAGTCGTCCCTGGGGGCTGTGACCGGGCTGGCCGTGGCCGGCGAGCGCATGCTGCCCAGCGTGGCGGCGGCGCTGCTGGCGGTGGTGAACGGTGCGCGCATCGTGCGCGTGCACGACGTGGCCGAGACGGTGACCGCCCTGGCCGTGTGGCAGGCCATGGAGCAGCAGCGACAGCCGTGAGGGCTGTGGCAGGTACGAGGCCGGTACGAGCAAGTGCGAAGCAAAACCAAAAAGCGACAGAACCCGAGGAGATCTCACACATGACACGCCAGTATTTCGGCACCGACGGCATCCGCGGTACCGTGGGCCAGGCCCCCATCACCCCTGACTTCGTGCTGCGCCTGGCCCATGCCGTGGGGCGCGTGCTGCGCCGCACCGAAGAACGCCCCACCGTGCTCATCGGCAAGGACACGCGCATCTCGGGCTACATGCTCGAAAGCGCGCTGGAGTCGGGCTTCAACTCGGCCGGGGTGGACGTGGTGCTGCTCGGCCCGCTGCCCACGCCGGGCGTGGCCTACCTCACGCGCGCGCAGCGCGCCAGCCTGGGCGTGGTGATCAGCGCCAGCCACAATGCGTTTCCCGACAACGGCATCAAATTCTTCAGCGCCCAGGGCACCAAACTGCCCGACGCCTGGGAGCTGGCCGTGGAAGCGGCCCTGTCCGAAGCCCCGGTGTGGGCCGATTCGGCCAGCCTGGGCAAGGCGCGCCGTCTCGACGACGCGGCGGGCCGCTACATCGAGTTCTGCAAGAGCACCTTCCCGCAGGACCTGACCCTGAAGGGCCTGAAGATCGTGGTGGATGGCGCCCATGGCGCGGCCTACCAGGTGGCGCCCAAGGTGTTCCACGAACTGGGCGCCGAGGTGTTGTCCATCGGCTGCGCGCCCGATGGCCTGAACATCAACCACGAGGTGGGGGCCACGCACCCCGAAGCGCTGGTGCGCTCGGTGCGCGCCAACCGCGCCGACTACGGCATCGCGCTCGACGGCGATGCCGACCGCCTGCAGATGGTGGATGCCACGGGCCGCCTGTACAACGGCGACGAGCTGCTGTACCTCATGGCGGCCGACCGCCTGGGCCGCGGCGAAGAGGTGCCCGGTGTGGTCGGCACCCTCATGACCAACATGGCCGTGGAGGTGGCGCTGCAGCAGCGCGGCGTGCAATTCGTGCGCGCCAAGGTGGGCGACCGCTATGTGCTCGAAGAGCTGGCCCGCCACGGCTGGACGCTGGGCGGCGAGGGCTCGGGCCACCTGCTGGCGCTGGACCGCCACACCACGGGCGATGGCCTGGTCAGCGCCCTGCAGGTGCTGCAGGCCTGCGTGCGCAGCGGCAGGAAGCTGCCCGAGCTGCTCAGCGATGTCACCCTGTACCCCCAGGTGCTGCTCAACGTGCGCCTGGCGCCCGGGCAGGACTGGAAGTCGAATCAGCTGTTGGCCCGTGAGACCGAGGCCGTTAAGCAGGAGCTGGGCACCACGGGCCGCGTGCTGATACGCGCCAGCGGCACCGAGCCCCTGCTGCGCGTGATGGTCGAGGCGCGCGAGGCCCGGCAGGCCAGCCACTGCGCCCAGCGCCTGGCCGATGCCGCCCGTGCAGGCTGACACCATGGCTACCGAACAGCCCGCCGTGATCACCGTGCGCCTTGTGGACTACGCCGATCCCGGCGACGCCCAGGCGCTGGTGCAACTGCTCGACGGCTATGCCCGTGACGCTGCCGGTGGTGCCCAGCCGCTGGCCGAGCAGGTGCTGCAGGGCCTGCCCGCCGCACTGCGGCAGCGCCCACAGGCCTTCAGCGTGCTGGCCTGGGCCCAGCAAGAGGGCGCGGCGCCCGTGCCCGTGGGCCTGGTCAACTGCTTCGAGGGCTTTTCCACCTTTGCTTGCCAGCCCCTGGTCAATGTGCACGACGTGGTGGTGGCGCCCGACTGGCGCGGCCAGCGCATTGCGCAGCGCATGCTGGCGCTGGTCGAGACTATCGCGCGCGAGCGCGGTGCCTGCAAGCTCACGCTCGAAGTGCTCTCGGGCAACACCAGTGCCATGGTGCTGTACCTGCGCGAGGGTTTCGCGCCGTATGCGCTGGACCCGGCGATGGGGCAGGCGCAGTTTCTGCAGAAGAAGCTGGCCTGATCGCCTATCTGCCTATCTGCCTATCTGCCTATCTGCCTATCTGCCTATCTGCCTGATGGGTCGATGCGGCCCGATCTTTGTAAGCAGCTGTTCTGCTTTCAAATGCGGCGGCGCAATGCGTGTAGCCTGTTGCCTCCATCCTCGTAAACCCCGATGCGGGTGCACGGCGCGTATCTTCCAGAATCTCGCACCCACAAGGTAACGGCGGGCGGTGCGCAGAGTGCACCGCGACCGCCTTTTCAAGGAGCACGCCTTTCATGACCCATTCCCCCCTGCGCACCGCAGTCACCAGCCTGTTCCTCGTCGCCACATGTGCCGCACCCTTGTCCGCGCAGGCGGGCAAGACGCTGGACGGCATCAAGGCCCGGGGCCTGGTGGTCTGCGGCGTCAACACGGCGCTGGCCGGCTTTTCGGTGGCCGATGCGGGGGGCAAGTGGTCGGGCCTGGATGTGGACATCTGCCGCGCAGTGGCGGCGGCGGTGCTGGGCGATGGCGAGAAGGTCAAGTTCGTGCCGCTCAACACCCAGCAGCGCTTCACGGCGCTGCAGTCTGGCGAGATCGACGTGCTCTCGCGCAACACCACTTTTTCTTTGACGCGCGATGCGTCCATGGGCCTGCACCAGACGGCCGTCACCTACTACGACGGCCAGGGCGTGATGGTGCTCAAGAAAAGCGGCATCAAGGGCTTGAAGCAGCTCAAGGGCCAGACGGTGTGCGTGCAATCGGGCACCACCACCGAGAAGAACCTCGTCGATTATTCGAAGGCCAACAACCTGGCCATCAAGCCTGCCGTGTTCGAAAAGGTCGAGGCCGCCACCGCCGCCTACTTCGCGGGGCGCTGCGTGGGCTACACCACGGACGCCTCCGGCCTCGCATCGGTGCGCAACAAGGAGGCCAAGGACCCGTCGGAGCATGTGGTGCTGCCCGAGCTGATTTCCAAGGAGCCCCTGGGCCCCATGGTGCGCCGTGGCGACGATGAGTGGTTTGCCATCGTCAAGTGGGTGGTCTATGGGCTGATCGAGGCCGAGGAATATGGCGTGGCCCAGTCCTCGGTCGACCGCCTCAAGACCGGCAGCACCGACCCCGTGGTGCAGCGCCTGCTGGGCACCACCGAAGACACCGGCAAGCTGCTGGGGCTGGACCGTGACTGGCTGGCCCGCGCCGTCAAGACCACGGGCAACTACGGTGAGATCTTCGAGCGCAACGTAGGCCCCAAGTCGGCCCTGGGCCTGCAGCGCGGCCTGAACAACCAGTGGAACAAGAACGGGCTGATGTACGCCTTCCCGATCCGCTGAGCAAGGCTGCAGGTCTTCGGCGCACCCTGGTTGCCCTTCAGGGGTGGATGGCGGCGCACAGGTCCGCCACATGCACCACCAACTCCCGCACACGGCGCATCGCCGGGTACTGGTGGAGCACGGACTCCCACTGGGGCGACTCCAGCAGCCGCTGCCAGACCGGTTCGAGATCCCGCGCATCCGCAGGCTGGCCTCGGGCCCCTGCACTGGCAAAGTTGAGGCTCTCGGGGGCGGACAGCAGTTGCATGCGGCTGGCGGCGCTCAGCAGGTGCGGCGCCGCCTCGGCCGGTGCATCGCAGCAGTAGAGCACGCTGCCGGGCAGCTCGGCGTCGCCCGTGCCCAGGGCGCTCAGCACAGCGCCGCGCAGCAGCACCGGGCCCTGGTGCGTGCTGAAGGTGTAGGCAGCCTTCGGGTCCGCCTGGGCGAGCAGGCTCAGGCCGCGCAGCAGGCGCGGAAAATCCGTGGTGGCCGCGTCGATGGAGGCCTTGGCTTCGACCAGCAGGCACACATCCCAGGCAGGCTCTGGCACACCGGCGGGCGCTGCCGCCTGCCGCAGCAGCACCGCATCCCATTCGCTCTTGGCGCGCTCTGCGCTGCCTGGTAGCGTGGACGGCACCCGCATCGACGTCACCACGCGCCATGCACCTGCCGTTCCCCCGGCCGCATCCCCTGCCGCACCTTCGGCTGCATTGAGCCGCTGCGCCAGTGCTTCGAGCGCCTGTGCGGCCAACGCCTCCACTGCTGCGCCACGGTGCTGCGCGGCCTGGCCTTTCGCGACGGCGGCGGGGCTGCCCGAGCGGGGGCCATGCTGGTCGCGCAGGGCCTGGTATTGCTGCACCTGCGGGTCGGCGGCGAGCAGCGTGGTGCGCTGCATGCGCGTGAGCGCTGCACCGCCCAGCAGCCGTGCCAGGTCGCGCTGCAATCGCGTCTCGCCAGCCAGCTCCGGCATGGCGAGCAACCGCTGGGCGGTGGCTGCAAGCGCATCCCACTGCGCCGAGGCGTGGGCTGCATGCAGCTGCGCCAGCGCTTCACGTTGGGGGCCCGCTGTGCAGTGCGGGAGTTTGGCGGGGTGCGCGACGGCGTTGACGATGCTGCGCAGCTCGCGCTCGTCCTTCTCGGCATGGGCTTGCAGTGCCATGGCCTCGTGCACTGGGGGCGCGTGGTGCGCGAGCACCATGGCCTGGTAGGCGGCATCGCCGCTGTCCGCACGCATGGCATCCCCGATCAGGCGCGCCAGCGAGCCGGTGAACAGGCGCCGGGCGGCCGCATCGGGCGGGTGTGCATGCTGCGCAGCGCTGCGCGCCTGGTCGATGGCCATGGCCAGCGCGGTGGCGGGGCTGGTCTCCAGCCGTTGCGCGCAGGCTGCCGGCGCTGCGGGCAGCCTGTAGCGGCGCATGACCGTGCGCAGCACCTGTTCGAGCAAGGGAGGGTGGGGCAGCAGGGGCACGGAAGGGCCGGCAATGCGTTCAGGGACCGGTGCACCAGCGCTTCAGGCGCCGCCGTTACTGCCCACCGGCGTGTCCGGGCCGGCACCCCGGTGGGTCTTGGTCCAATCATACGGCGTGCCGTCGGGCAGCAGCCGGGCCTCTACCGTGTTCACGCCAGGCCGGCCCACGCTCTCGGTCAGCTCCGTCGACAGGCTCACATGGCGTTTGCCCGCCTTGCGCCGGGCCTCGCAGAACTGCAGGGCCGGCGCCAGCTCGTGGGCGCCAAACGCCTGCATGGCGGCCACTCCGGGCGCTTCTTGCCAATAAACGACGATGCTCATGCGGATCCGGGCCTTTTCTGGGTTGCGTGCGGGTGGTACCCGCCGATCGTGCCAGAAAGCCGAACCTTCTACCTGAGCGGTTGCTCGGCTGCACCCGAGGGCCGCGCCCCCTGCCGTGTCAGCGTCACTTGGCCAGCGCCAGCGTGCCCTTCATCAGGCTCGAATGCCCGGGGAAGGAGCAGAACCAGACGTAGGCCTCGCCCGCCTTGAGTTTGGCCACGTCAAAGGCCACCGCATCGGCTTCGCCGCCGCCGATGACCTTGGTGTGCGCGATCACGCGGGCATCACCGGCCTTGACATAGGCCTTGTCCACGCCGGCTGCCATGCCATCGGCAGCCACGCCCTGCATGTCGGCGGCCTTGCTCAGCACCCAGTTGTGGCCCATGGCAGCCTTGGGCAGCTTGCCCACGTGCTTGAGCTTCACGGTGAACTGCTTGCAGCTGGCGGGAACGGCGATGCTGGACTTGTTGAACTGCATGGCATCGTTGGCTTCGATCTCCACGTCGCAGGTCGCGGCCAGCGCCGGGCCGGCGAGCAGTGTGGTCAGCAGCATGGCTGCGGCGTTTTTCATCTTGATCGTCATCTGTCATTTCTCCGTCGGTAAGAAGCGCTTGAGTTCCCGGGAGCCCCTGGAGGGCAGGGGTCGGGCTGTCTGTGAGTGGACCACCGATGGCCGACAGCGCTGTTGACCTGCATCAGAGAACACTGGCGCAACGGCACCACGCATCCATCCGGGCCAGGGGCGGGCCCGGTGGCCCTGCGCCAAGGCTTCGGCTAGCATTGCCAATGGCCGAGAAATCCGCACCGCTGCCCCTGCGCGCCGAGCACCCTGGCCGCAGGCTGGGCATGTTGCTCACCGGAGCCAATGCCCTGCTCGCCGCGCTGCTGTGCGGCCTGGTCCTGTGGGTGCTGTCGGCGTCGCGGCAAAACCACGAAGACCGTGCTCGGGCCACGGCGGAAAGCCTGGTAGCCATCACCGGGGCCAACGTGGGGTCCGAACTCGGGCTCATCGATGCAGTGCTGAGGATGACGCTGGACGACCTCCAGCGCAGCGGGTTTGGCGCCCGGGCGACGGACGAAGACATCCATCGGCTGCTCAATGAGCGGCGCAGCCTGCTCCCGGGTGCCGAAGGCTTTCGCCTGGCAGACGAGGCGGGAGCGGTGCGCTGGGGCAATCAGGTGGGAGGAGCGACGGTACCGTCCATATCGGACCGAGAGTTCTTCAAGCAGGCCAGGCTGGCCGTTTCGGGCGATCCCATCGTTTCCCGCCCCGTGGTCTCCCAGGTTTCAGGCAACTGGGTGATCGTCATCGCGCGCCGCCTGGCTGTGCAAGGCCGGTTCGCGGGCGTTCTGTACGCAACCATCCGGGTGGACCACTTTGCACAGCTGTTCCACGGCTATGAGCTGGGTGAGCGCGACGCCATCACGCTCAGGATGCGGGATCTGCGTTTCGTGGCCTGGATGTCGCCCGGGAACGAAGTACGCGTCGAGATCGGCTCGGCCCAGGTCTCCGATGAGCTGCGGGCGGCGCTGGCGAGCAAGCCTTCTTCCGGTGTCTACACGGCGGTCTCTGCGACCGATGGGGTGGAACGGACGGTGGCCTACCGGGAGGTGCAGGGCTGGCCGTTCATTGTCCTGGCGGGGCTCAACAACCAGCATTTCTTTCAGCCCCTGGCCCAGGAGGCGCGCATGCTCACGCTCATGGCCGGCCTGATGTGGCTGCTGAGCTGCGCCGCCGCCGTCGTGGTCTACCGGCTGTGGCTGCGCGAGCTGGGCACCCTGCGCGCCCTGGAGGCGCAAAGCCGGCGCACGCAGACCCTGCTGCGCGTGGCCGGTGACGGCATCCACATTATCGACCGCCAAGGTCACCTGGTCGAGATGAGCGATTCGTTCGCGCAGATGCACCGATCTTCCCGGGAGGCGCTGCAGGGCCGGCATGTCTCCAGCTGGGACGCCAAGCAGAACGAGGCGGCCATCCGCGCCTGGCTGACCAGGGTGTGTGACGGTGACCGCCAGCGTGTGGAGGTGCAGCACCGGCGGGCGGACGGCCAGGTCATCGACGTCGACCTGCACTGGCATGCGGTGGACATCGACGGGCAGTTGCTGATCTTCGGCTCCGCCCGCGACATCACCGACAGGCAGCGCCTGCTGCAAAGCCTGGAAGAGTCCTCCGCGCGCATCCGCGACCTGTACGACCACGCGCCCTGCGGGTATTTCTCGCTCGATGCCGATGGCTGTGTCGTGCACATCAACGCCACCCTGCAGCAGTGGCTTGGGGGCACCCCCGTGGAGCCCCACTCCCGCTTCGGCGACCTGCTGCAGGGCGCAAGCCGCCAGCGATTCCATGACCACTTCATCGTGCTGACCCTGCAGGAGCAGGCCCCGGAGATCGAGGTCGAGCTGGCACCACCGGGCGCTGAAAGCCGCTTCGTGCGCATCAACGCCACGGCCGTGCGCGATGCCCAGGGCAACTTCCTGATGAGCCGCACCGTGGCGATCGACGTGACGGCGCAGCACCAGGCGCTGCAGCAGGTGCAGGCCCTGCTGCACGACCAGTCGGCCATGCTCAACAGCGACCTCGTGGGCATGGTCAAGCTGCGCGACCGCACCATCACCTGGAAGAATGCCGCGATGGAACGCATGCTGGGCCATGCGCCCGGCGAGCTCGACGGTGCCCAGGTGCAGGACCTGTATGCCCATGGCCAGGACCACCGCAACGTGGAGAATGCCGCGGCGCTGCGGCTGGACCAGGGCCAGAACTTTCGCACCGATGTGCGCCTGCAGCACAAGAACGGCGACGCCATCTGGGTGGACCTGAGTGGCGTGCGCCTGTCGGACCGCGAGACCTTCTGGATGGCGGTGGACATCTCTGCGGCCAAGCGGGCGCATGAGCAGATCACCCACGTGGCCTTCCACGACGCGCTCACGCAGTTGCCCAACCGCCTGCTGTTGTTGGACCGCTTGCGCCAGGCCCTGGCTGCGGCACAGCGGGCCGGCCATGGGGTGGCTGTCTGCTTTGCCGACCTGGACGGCTTCAAGGCCGTGAACGACCAGTTGGGGCACGACGCAGGCGACCAGCTCCTGGTCGAGCTGGCCGGGCGCGTGCGTGGGAGCATCCGCGCATCGGACACGGCGGCGCGCATCGGCGGCGATGAGTTCGTGCTGGTCCTCACGCCCGTGGCCGGTGACGAATGGGGGGCCGTGCTCGATCGCCTGATGCAGGCCGCCTGCCAGCCCGTGCAACTGCTGGCCTCGCAGGCACCCGTGCAGGTGGGCATGAGCATCGGCGTCGCGCTGTCACGGGGCCGGCTGGACGCGCAGGAGCTGCTGGCCGAGGCCGACGCCGCCATGCTGGAGGCCAAGCGTTCAGGCAAGCACCGCGTGCAGCTGGCGCAGGGACCGCAGGCAGCCAAGAGCACCATCTGATACAGGGCTGCATTCCAATCGGCCCGAATCAGGGGCCGTAAAAAGCAAAACGCCTACAGCAAAGCTGCAGGCGTTCATATTGTGGGGATGGGCGAGGCTGGGGGGCTACCCGCCCCTCAAGCCCTGCACCATCCCGTTGCCTTTCCTCAATACGCGTCCAGCACCGCGCCCTTGCTCGCGCTAGAGGCATTGAACGCGAACTTGGCCTGCACGCCGCGGGTGTAGCGCGGTGCTGGCGCCGTCCAGGCGGCGCGGCGCTTGGCGATTTCTTCTTCTGGCACGTTCAGCTCCAGCAGCAGTTGGCGCGCGTCGATGGTGATGCTGTCGCCTTCGTTGACGAAGGCAATGGTGCCGCCTGCCGCCGCTTCAGGCGCCACGTGGCCGACCACCATGCCCCAGGTGCCGCCGGAGAAGCGGCCGTCGGTGATGAGGCCCACGCTTTCGCCCAGGCCAGCGCCGATGAGCGCGCCGGTGGGGGCCAGCATTTCGGGCATGCCGGGGCCGCCCTTGGGGCCCAGGTAGCGCAGCACCATCACGTCGCCGGCAACGATCTTGCCGGCCAGGATGGCTTCTAGGGCGGACTGCTCGTCGTCGAAAACGCGGGCCGGGCCGGTGATGACGGGGTTCTTCAGGCCGGTGATCTTGGCCACGGCGCCTTCGGGGCTGAGGTTGCCCTTCAAGATGGCCAGGTGGCCCTGGGCGTACATGGGCTTGTCGATGCCGCGGATCACGTCCTGGTCGGCTCGGGGTACATCGGGCACGTCCTTGAGCACTTCGGCAATGGTTTTGCCGCTGATGGTGATGCAGTCACCGTGCAGCAGGCCGGCGTTGAGCAGCACCTTCATCACTTGCGGAATGCCGCCTGCGCGGTGCAGGTCCACGGCCAGGTACTTGCCGCTGGGCTTCAGGTCGCACAGCACGGGGGTCTGCTTGCGGATGCGCTCGAAGTCGTCGATGCTCCACTCCACGCCTGCGGTGTGGGCGATGGCCAGGAAGTGCAGCACGGCGTTGGTGGAGCCGCCGGTGGCCATGATCACGGCCACGGCGTTCTCGATGGCCTTCTTGGTCACGATGTCGCGGGGCTTGAGGTCCATCTTGATGGCCTCGATCAGCACCTTGGCCGATTCCTTGGCCGAGTTCATCTTCTCGTCGTGCGGGTTGGCCATGGTGGACGAGTAGGGCAGGCTGATGCCCAGGGCCTCGAAGGCGCTGGACATGGTGTTGGCGGTGTACATGCCGCCGCACGAGCCGGTGCCGGGGATGGCGCGCTTTTCGATCTCTTTGAGGTCGAAGTCGCTCAGCTTGCCGGCGGCGTTCTCGCCCACGGCCTCGAATACGCTCACGATGTTCAGGTCCTTGTCCTGGTAGCGGCCCGGCAGGATGGTGCCGCCGTACACGTAGATGGCGGGCACGTTGGCGCGCAGCATGCCCATCAGGCCGCCGGGCATGTTCTTGTCGCAGCCGCCGACCACCAGCACGCCGTCCATCCACTGGCCGCCCACGCAGGTCTCGATGCAGTCGCTGATCACCTCGCGGCTGACCAGGCTGTACTTCATGCCTTCGGTGCCCATGGCCATGCCGTCCGAGATGGTGGGCGTGCCGAACACCTGGGCGTTGCCGCCCGCTTCCTCGATGCCGGCGATGGCCGCGTCGGCCAGCTTCTGCAGGCCGCTATTGCAGGGGGTGATGGTGCTGTGGCCGTTGGCCACGCCGACCATGGGCTTGACGAAGTCGCCTTCCTCGTAGCCCATGGCGTAGTACATGGAGCGGTTGGGCGCACGCGACTTGCCTTGCGTGATGTTGGCGCTGCGGTGGTTGATGGGCTGGATCGGGATGGTCTTGCTGTCTGCCATGGCGTGTTTCCTGGTGGGGGAGTCGTTGTTGTGGGGGAGGACAGCGCAGCGTTCCACGTGTCCCGTGCTTTCGGGTTGCAAGTATGCGAGGTTTGGCGCTGCGTTTCCAATCCCTTTCATCTGCTCCATTAATATATAAAACATATGAAAGAGACATTCATCGACGTGCGCGCCTGGCGCCAGTTCGTCGCCGTGGCCGAGGAGCTGCACTTTGGCCGGGCCGCGCTGCGCCTGCACATGACGCAGCCGCCGCTGACCCAGGCGATTGCGCAGATGGAGCGCTCGCTGGGCGTGATGCTGTTCGACCGCACGCGCCGGCGCGTGGCGCTGACGCCGGCGGGCGAGGCCCTGCTGCCCGACGTGCGCGACTTTCTGGAGCGCGCGCAGGCGCTGCCGGTGCGGGCGCGCGCGGCGGCGGCGGGCGAGGTGGGGCGGGTGCGGCTGGCCTTTGTCTCCACCATCGGCTTCGAGCGGCTGCCCGAGTGGGTGCGCGATTTTCGCGTGCTGTGCCCGCAGGTGGCGCTGGAGCTGGTGGAGGCCACGGGCGACGTGCAGCGCGCGCTGTTCGCGCGCGGCGAGCTCGATGGCGGGCTGGTGCTGCATTCGCCCGGCGCGGCCCCGCCGGAGCTGGCGCGCCTGGCGGTGGCCGAAGAACCCTTGGTGCTGGCGCTGCCCGCAAGCCACCCGCTGGCCGGTGTGCCGCGCCTGGACCTGGCGCAAGTGCTGGCCGAGCCGCTGGTGATCTTTCCGCGCCGCATCGTGCCCTCGCTGCACGACGCGATCTTTGCGCTGTACCACGCGGCTGGCCGCGTGCCCGTGGTGGCGCAGGAGGCGATCCAGATGCAGACCATCGTCAACCTAGTGTGGGGCGGCCTGGGCGTGGCCTGGGTGCCCGAGAGCGTGACCCAGTTTCGCCGCGAGGGGGTGGTCTACCGCGCGGCCGATGCGTTCGGGCCTGCCCCGGGCAAGGCGCGGACCAAGGCCGTGAAAGCGGTGCCCGGTCCCCTTCCGGTATGCGAAACCAGCCTGGTCTGGCCGGCTGCGCTGAACAACCCGGCGCTGGCGCGTTTCGTCGACTTCGTGCGCGAGCGCTCGGCTGCAGGTTAAGAGCGGAGAACAAAACTCAGCGAAGCGGTTCTGGCCAGGCGCTGCGTTGCAGGCAGTACGAGCAGTACGACAAGACGCAGCAACGACGCCAGAAGAGTTTTGTTAGCCGCTCTAAGCCGCGGCCGCAGCGCGGCCGCGCACGAACAGCAGCCCCGCCGCAACGGCCAGCAGCGGCAGCGCCACGGCGTTGATGGCAGTCCAGCCCACGCCAGTCAGCAATGCGCCCGAGGCAAAGGACATCATCGCCGCCACGATGCCGTTGGCCAACTGCATCAGTGCCTGCGCCTGGCCGCGCTCTTCGGGAGCATGGCTTTCGGCCAGCAGCGTGGTGCCCGAGATCACCATCAGGTTCCAGCCCGTGCCCAGCAGGAAGGAGCTGGCCAAAAACTCGGTGAAGGAGATGCCCGACAGCGCCACCACCGCGCTGGCCGCCAGGCACAGGGCACCCACGGTGGCCACGCGGCGGCTGCCGAAGCGGTCCACCAGTGCGCCCGAGAACAGAGCGGGCGCGAACATGCCGATCACATGCCACTGGATGACCTGCGCGGCGGACGCAGCCGAGAAGCCGCAGACCTCCATCGCCAGCGGCGTGGCGTTCATCACCAGGATCATCAGGCCGTGGCCGATGGCCGTCATCACCACCGCCGCGCGCAGGCCGGGCCGCGCCAGCAGGGCGCGCATGGCCGCCATGCCGCCTGCGGCCGGCTTGGGGGCCACGCCCTCGCGCAGCCGCGCCATCACCACCCAGCCCAGCGCGGCCAGTGCCGCAATGGCCAGATAGGCACCCGCCAGCGGCGTGGCCAGCAGGTTGCGCGACCACAGCGCCAGCGGCGGCGCGAACACCGCCGCGCACAGGCCGCCGGCTACCACGCAGGCGGCGGCCCGGCCTTTCTGCTGTGCATCCACTGCCTCCAGCGCGGCATAGGTGTAGTAGCCCGAGGATGCCTGGTAGGCGCCGATGGCCAGCGTGCCCGCGCAGAAGACGGCAAAGCTGCCCCACTGCACCCCCGCCATGCTGATGAGCCCGCCCGCCACGCCGCACAGCGCGCCGGCCTGCAGCCCCGCGCGCCGGCCGTGGCGCTGCATGAACAGCGACAGCGGCTGCACCGACAGCAGGTTGCCCAACACCAGCAGTGCCAGCGGCAAGGTGGCCAGCGCCGGCCAGGGCGCCAGCCGCGCGCCGACGATGGAGGTCAGCGTGATGCCGATGATGGAGCAGCCCCAGTACAGGGCCTGGCCGGCGAACAGCAGGCGAACGGAGGCATTGCGCAGAAGCAGCATGGGCGGGGCTTTCGGTGGTGCGCCGTGAGCGGCGCGGTGGGGGATGAGGAGGGCGCTCAGTCCAGCAAGGCACCGGCGCCAAAGCGCTGCGCATAGGCCTGCGGGCTCACCGCGCGGTGCTTGTGAAAACTGCGGCGCAGGTTCTCAGGGTGCTCGAAGCCGCACAGCCGGGCCACGGTGGAGACGGACGCCTGGGCCTGGGCGAGCAGGGTGGAGGCGGCCTCCACGCGCACGCGCTCCACATAGCGGCCCGGCGTGGTGCCCAGCTCACGCTGGAACACGCGCGTGAGCGTGCGCGGCGGCATGCAGGCCTGCCCGGCCAGGGCGCCAAGCGACAGGTCGCCGCCGAGCTGCGAGGGAATCCATTCGAGCAGCGCCGCCAGCCGGGGCGCATGCCGGGTCTCGGGCGCCAGCAGCGCGCTGAACTGGGCCTGCCCGCCCGGGCGGCGCATGAACATCACCAGCCGGCGCGCCACAGCCAGGGCCATGGGGCGGCCCAGGTCCGCCTCCACCAGCGCCAGGGCCAGATCGATGCCGGCCGTGACGCCGGCCGAGGTGAACAGGTGGCCGTACACGGGGTGGGCCGCGTCGTAGGTGTGCAGGCAGTCCTCGTCCACCTGCACGGCGGGGTAGTCCTGGCGCATGCTGTCCATGCGGCACCAGTGCGTGGTGGCGCGCAGGCCGTCGAGCAGGCCGGCCTGGGCCAGCAGCAGCGCGCCCGAGCAGACCGAGCCCAGGCGGCGCACCTGGGGCGCGGCACGGCGCAGCCACTGCTGCATGCCGGCGTGGCCCAACTGGTCGGCCACACCATCGCCGCCTGCCACCAGCACGGTGTCCAGGCCGGCGGGGTCGGTATCGGCCCAGCTGCCATCGGCCACCAGCGCAAAACCGGCCGAGGTGGTGACGGGCCCCGGCGCGCCCGCCAGCAGGCGCAGCGCATAGGCCGGCGGCAGGCCATGGCCGGTGCGCTCTGCATTGGCCGAACCGAACACCTGCATCGGGCCGATGGCGTCCAGGCTCATCACGCCGGGGTAGATCAGGCAGGCAACGGTGCGGGTGGGGTGGGGCATGCCCCCAGTGTCGGCGTTCGGCTGGTTGGCTGCAATGACAATCGGCCCACAGATCTGGCCACATGCCAAGCTGCTACGGTCAGTGGAGGTGCGCCCAGGAGGCGCCAGCCACCGCTGTCCGGGCCACAATGTCAACAAGCGATAATTTGCTGGCGTTCGCTGCCGCATGGGCGCTATCCTGCAGACAGGTTGACTGGCAAGCCGAAAGCCCGCAACCCGGTTTGAACTTGTCCATTGCACGCTTTGAGGAGACTGCGAATGCCTTTCCCCTTGAGGTTTCCCCGAGAGATGGAGTGGCTCCTGAAGGCCGCGCGGCTGCTCGGCACCATCCAGGGCGACCCAGGGCGGGTGAATCTCGTCCTGGAACTTCAGCAACTGCTCATCCGGCGCATCGCCCGCTCGAAGCTGAGCCATGACCGCCTTCAGGACGCCAGGCTCCGCCTCAAGCAGCGCCTGG
This sequence comes from Acidovorax sp. A1169, assembly GCF_030704685.1. Taxonomy (GTDB): domain Bacteria; phylum Pseudomonadota; class Gammaproteobacteria; order Burkholderiales; family Burkholderiaceae_C; genus Acidovorax. Next base: position 22,900 of record NZ_JAUZDX010000014.1, on the reverse strand, counting down.
TGAGAGAGCGGCTGATCGGAGAGAAGGCGCGCGAGACGAAAGAGCTGGTTCTGAAAATCCAGGACCGCTGTGACGCGCTGGAACATCTGCGCTTTCTGTACCGCTGCTTTGGCGATGGCATTGCGGCGACCTACCATCCGCCCCAACGCCACAGGTACTTCTATTTTGCGCAGAGAACCCAGGCCAAGGAACGCGCGGGACTCATCTCCCGGCAGGAAACGTTTCGCAGGCGGTACCGTGCCCTGAGGCTGGGCACCGGCATGGGCATCCCCGTTGTGCTGGCCGATGTGACGAACATGGTGGGGCAAGGCGATATCTGCGTGCTGGCGGGCAGTGAACCGCAGCCCGTGGAACTGACGTCTTTCGTGCAAAGGGGTTGCTCAGGGAAGCTCCTGGACGAGGAACTGCGGCGCACCATGCAGCTTCTGGCGGGCGGTTTTCCGGCGGATTTCCGCAGCACGCGCAATGCGCCGCCGCCGGAAATCCACCCCGCAACAGCGCATGCGGTGCACCTCAACACCTGTGTGCAGCAGGGCATGGAGTCGGGCATCGCGCAGGTCTTGCCGGAAGAGGGCCTGCGCTACGTGGCGATCCGCACGGACTACTACCAGAGCAACCCGGGTTGCCTGCGTGCGCTCAAGGGTATGGCATCGAAGTCGATGATGTCGATACAGGTGGCGCCCGAAATGGCCTGGGTGCCGATGCAGCCGTTCACCCTGTCAATGACTGCTGAAAATGCCGTTCTGTTCATGCAGGGGGCATTTCATCTCTTTGTCTGCATCGACTTGAAGGTACTGGTGTCCCACTTCGCATCGCTGGGGGTGCATGCCATTGCCTTGATGGACGGGGTGACGGCGCTGCAGATTTCCAACGACCCCGAGGACTCTGGGCCGGGGTCCTACCGGGTCAGTGAGGTCATCTTCCAACGCATCTCCTGCGAGTTCATTGCGCTGCGCAGTTTTGCCCAGGAAATGGCGGGAATGCTGGAGCCGGCAGACGCCCATGGGCTGCAGGATGCCGGTGACCGGGATCTGCTTTTTGCGCCACCAGCGCCTGAGTGGGACGAGGCGCGGCACTACTACGACGAAGAAGGCCCACGCCTGCATTGAGTGGACACCAGAACTGGCCGGTGGGACCGGATGTACGGGCAACCCCCTTGCCTGAACCCGGCGCGGGGCGCGCGAGTTCCGTGGGGGCTGGCTCAGGCGGAGGTTTGTGACTGCAGGTAGTTCTGCAGGCCAATCTTGTCGATCAGGCCGATCTGCTTTTCGAGCCAGTAGGCGTGGTCTTCCTCGGTGTCGCGCAGCTGGGTCAGCAGCAGGTCGCGGCTCACGTAGTCGCCCACGCTCTCGCACAGCGCCATGCCGTTTTGCAGGGCGGTGCGCACTTCGTATTCGGTGGCCAGGTCCTTGCGCAGCATCTCGGGCACGGTTTCGCCGGGGGTGAACTCCTTGGGCCGCATGTCGGGGCGGCCGCCCAGGAAGAGGATGCGGCGCAGCAGCGCGTCGGCGTGCTGGGTCTCTTCCTGCATCTCGTGGTCGAGGCGGGTGTAGAGCTTGATGAAGCCCTGGTCTTCATAGATGCGCGAATGCGCGAAATACTGGTCGCGCGCGGCCAGTTCGCCGCGCAGCAGATCCTTGAAGTAGTCGACGACCTGTGGGTTTCCCTGCATGTTTTTATCCTTGAATTCTGGCGGGGAGTATCGCGCGGACGAAGGCGTTTGGGGGGAATGTCCCCCTCAGCGCGCTCTGCATGCGTACAGGGATCAGAAGCGTTCTCATCGGGTGTCCGTGCCGTGCGCCACAGGGCCCCGCGCCAGCTTCCCCCACACCTCGCGGGGCTGCCGGCTGCCAACCGCCACGGCGCGCGGGCACAATACCGCCCAAATGCTGACCTACCCCCAAATCGACCCCATCGCCCTGCAAGTGGGCCCGCTGGCCATCCACTGGTATGGCCTGACCTACCTGGCGGCCTTCGGGCTGTTCATGCTGCTGGGCATCGCCCGGCTGCGGCACCAGCCGTTCGCCTCCATCACCGGCCCGGGCGCGTGGACGCGCAAGGATGTGGAGGACATCCTCTTCCTGGGCGTGGCGGGCGTGGTGATCGGCGGGCGGGTGGGCTACTGCCTGTTCTACAAGCCCGGCTATTACCTGAGTCACCCGCTGGAGATTTTCTACGTGTGGCAGGGCGGCATGGCTTTCCATGGCGGGCTGCTGGGCGTGATCGTGTCCATGCTGTGGTTTGCCCACTCGCGCAAGCGCCCCTGGCTGCAGGTGGCCGACTTCGTGGCGCCCTGCGTGCCCACGGGGCTGGCGGCAGGCCGCGTCGGCAACTTCATCAATGGCGAACTCTGGGGCCGCTTTGCCAGCCCCGACCTGCCCTGGGGCATGGTGTTCCCGCAAAGCGGCTCCATGCTGCCGCGCCACCCCTCGCAGGTCTACCAGTTCTTGCTGGAAGGGCTGCTGCTGTTCGTGCTGCTGTGGCTGTATGCCCGGCGCGAGCGCCGTGAGGGCCAGGTGGCCGCCGTCTTCCTGATAGGCTACGGGGCTTTCCGCTTCATCGCCGAATACTTCCGTGAGCCCGATGCGCACCTGGGCATCCTCTCGCTGGGCATGAGCATGGGCCAGTGGCTGTGCGTGCCGATGATCGTGGCGGGCATCCTGATGTGGCTGTGGGCCGCCAAGCGCGAGGGCGGCACGCCTGCGCTCACCACGCCCAAGTCCTGACCTGCCGCGCGGTGCCGATGACCGTCACCCGCCGCCGGCTCCTTCTGGCCAGCGCTGGCGCGTCACCGCTGCTGTCGTCATGTGCCACGGACCTCACGCGCTACCAACACCAGCAGGTGGCCGAGGTGGCTGCCAGCCTGGGCGTGTGCGCGGCGGCGCATGCCACGCTGCAGGCGGGCCGTGTGCAGGAGACCGTGGTGGCAGGCACCTGTGGTGCGGCACCCGACGCGGTGTTCCAGGCCGCCTCGCTGACCAAACCCGTCGTCGCTTATGCCATGCTGCGCCTGGCCCTGGCGGGGCAGCTGGACCTGCATGCGCCTGTCTCGCACTACCTGCCGCAAGGCTATGTGCACTACCAGCATGTGCTGCGGCGTAAACCCGGCGATGCCAGCGACACCGTGCCCGCCAGCACGCTGGCCCGCATCCCGGTGGCCGCCTTGCTCAACCACACCTCGGGCCTGCCCAACTGGACCGGTGGCACGCTGGCCCCCGCCTTCGAGCCCGGCCAGCGCTGGCGCTATTCGGGCGAAGGCTATGTGCTGCTGCAGACCGTGATGGAGGCCGTCACCGGCACGCCCATCGCGCAGTGGATGGATGCTGAGGTCTTTGCACCCCTGGGCATGCGCGATTCCAGCCTGGTCTGGAAGGCCACCTTGGAAGGCCGGGCCGTGCATGCCCATGGCGGCGCCGCCAGCGGCATGCGCTGGGGCCTGCCCGTGGCTGCCGCCTCGCTGTACACCACGGCGGGAGACTATGCGCGCCTGCTGGCCGCCGTCGTGGCAGATGAGCGCTTGCTGGCGCTGGCCTTGTCCGCCCCCGTGGTGGCCGACAAGGCGCTGGGGCTGGAGTGGGGCTATGGCTGGGGCATCGAGCGCACCCCCTCAGGCCCCATGCTCTGGCAGTGGGGCAACAACCCGGGCTTTCGCAATTTCGCGATGGTCTCGCCCGGCTCGGGCGATGGCTTTGTGCTGTTGACCAACAGCGACCGGGGCATGGCCCTGGCCGTGCCGTTGGCGCAGCAGGTGCTGCCGATGGAGCACCCGGTGTTCAGGTCCCCACTGGTGGGGTGATTTCAGCCTCTCAGCCCAGCGGCTTGCGCATCAGGGCCAGGTACTGGCCCTGGATGTAGTCGTCGATGCGCGCGTACTCGGCGTAACCCTGCTTGATGTAGAAGGCACGTGCCTGCCACTCGAAGGTTTCGAGCTTGGCGTTCTTGGCACCCAATGCCTTGCCTTGCGCTTCGGCCATGCCCAAGAGGCGGGCACCGAGGCCGTTGCCGCGCTGATCCTCGGCCACCCACAGCACGTCGGTCTGCAGCCAGTACAGGAACACATAGGAGCGGATGCCCGCCACCAGCCGGCCGTCCGGGTCGCGCACGTCCAGCCGCACCGGCTGCGCCTGCGGGTACTCGCCCACCGTACGGTAGTTGAACTCACGCATCTGCTTGCCGAGCGTGCCGGCCTGCAGGTCTTCGGGGGAGGGCGGAGCGAAGGTGAAGGAATAGGCCATGGATGCAGGGGGCGGGCTGGATGGGGCGGCGATTATGCCGGCAGGTCGGCCGCTTGCTCTATGGAACCTGCCTCCCCCAGCCAGGCCTGCACCTGCCCGCGGATGCCGTCCAGCACCGGGTTGGGCGTGCGCGCCACGCGCTGCACCCAGGCGATGTGCGATTGCAGTCCTTGTGTCGGTATGTCCAGCGCCACCAGTCGGCCCTGCGCCAGCAAGGGCGCGGCCGGGGCCACGATGCCCAGGTAGACCGCATCCGTGTGGCTGACCACGTCCAGCAGGTCGGCCACCGATTCGCTGCCCAGGGTGATCAGTGTGTCGGGGTGCGCCTGCAGGCCCAGGCGCTGCACCAGCAGCCGTCCCATGGCCGCGCTCATGCCGGTGCAGGCCACGGCAAATTCCGTGAGGTCGGCAAATCGCACGGGGTGCCGTTGTGCCAGGGGGTGGCCGGGCCGCACCAGAACCCCGGTGGGCAACTCGGCCAGGGTGTGCACTTCCAGGTCGGCATGGGCTCCGGGGAGGGAGCGCTGGTCCATTACCAGCGCGTCCAGCGCGCGGTCGCGCAGGGCTTGTATCTGCTGCGCCTGGGGCCCGCCGCTCAGCTGCAGGCGCATGTGGCCTGCTTGCCCCGCCGCCATGTGCAGCAGGCGGCTGCCCAGCAGGGCATGGGGCGTGGCGCTCATCCCCAGGCGCACGGAGCCCGCTTCGCCGCTGACGTGGTGGCGCACCACCTGGTGCAGCTCGTCGGCCTGGGCCACCACCTGGCGCGCGTGTTCGAGCACGGTGCGGCCTATGGGTGTGAGCGCATTGCGCTGGCCGCTGCGCTCGACCAGTGCCGCGCCCAGGTGGGCCTCCAGCATGGCGATGCTGCGGCTGAAGGCGGCCTGCGAGCGCCGCGTGCTGTCGGCCGCACGGGTGAAGCTGCCGCTGTCGGCCAGGGCAATGAAATGGCGCAACTGGGCGATGGTGGTGCTCATGCGGAAAATCGAACGAAACGACTTGAATTATGCATTGGACGAACATTTCGTTACCGGCATAGCATGCAGCCCTCTCTCCCGCCCACCGAATCCAAGAAAGCGCTGACGTACATGATCAAGAAACTCCTGCTGGGGCTGCTGGCCCTGGTGGTGCTGCTGGTAGCGGCGCTGGGTATCAACACCGCGCGCAAGGGCTCGCGCCAACTGGAGGTGGCGCCCATCGCCCGCCTGCCGGTGGACGATGCCGCCGTGGCCGCCCGCCTGGCCGAAGCAGTGCGCCTGCGTACCGAGTCCTCGCGCGACGATGCCAACTTCAGCGCCGGCCAGTTCCTGCAGTTCCACGCCTTGCTGCAGCAGCGCTTTCCGCTGGTGCACGCCAAGCTCAAGCGCGAGGTGGTGGGCGACCTGAGCCTTCTCTACACCTGGCCCGGCAGCGATGCGAATGCCGCCCCGGTGATGCTGATGGCGCACCAGGACGTGGTGCCCGTGGCGCCCGGCACCGAGGGCGACTGGGCCCAGCCCCCGTACTCGGGCGCCATTGAGGGCGGCTTCGTCTGGGGCCGTGGCTCCTGGGACGACAAGGGCAACCTCATGAGCCAGCTCGAAGCCGTGGAGATGCTGCTGGCCAGCGGCTTTGCGCCCCAGCGCACCATCTACCTGGCCTTCGGTGCCGACGAGGAAGTGGGCGGCCTGCGCGGCGCCGCCAAGATCGCCACGCTGCTGCAGGAGCGCAAGGTGCGCCTGGATTTCTTGATCGACGAAGGCTTGTTGATCCTGGACGGCGTGATGCCCGGCCTGGCCAAGCCGGCCGCCGTCATCGGCGTGGCCGAGAAGGGCTACATGTCGGTGGTGATGAAGATGTCGGGCACGCCCGGCCATTCGTCCATGCCGCCGCACAAGGGCAGCAGCGCCATCGCCATGATGAGCGACGCGCTCAAACGCCTGGACGAAGAGCAGATGCCCGGCGGCATACGCGGCGTGGCGGGCGAGCTGTTCGACACCTTGGCGCCCGAGATGGGCGGCGTGAATCGGGTGGTGCTGTCCAACCTGTGGCTGTTCCGCCCCGTGGTGCAAAAGCAGTTCGAAGGCGCTGCCAGCACCAACGCCATGCTGCGCACCACCACGGCGCTGACCATCGTGAATGCCGGCAACCGCGACAACGTGGTGCCCGGCCGCGCCGAGGCCACGGTCAATTTCCGCATCATGCCCGGCGATACTCAGGAGCAGGTGATGGAGCACATGCGCAGCAAGATCAGCGCGCCCACGGCGCAGTACGAGCTGAGCCCGCTGCCCGGCGCGGTGGACGCCTCCAAGGTCGCACCCACCGATTCCACCCAGTACCGGCTGCTCAACCAGACCATCCGCGAGATCTTTCCCGATGTGCTGGTGGCCCCGGGCCTGATGGTGGCGGGCACGGATTCGCAGCACTACGGCGCCATCAGCGACCACATCTTCAAGTTCTCGCCCGTGCGCGCGAACTCGGAGGACCTCAAGCGCTTTCATGGAACCAACGAGCGCCTGGAGATCGCCAATTATGCGGATGCGATCCGCTTTTACCACCGCCTGATCGGGCAGGTGAGCCAGGCGGGCGCCAAGCCCTGAGTCGACCTTTTCAGGGGCCGGCCAGCTGGTCCATGGCTTCGCGCGTGAGCCGGTAGCTCAGCCTGTCGGCCACGAGCACCGCACCCAGGCTTTCGTAGAAGGCGATGCCCGCGTGGTTGCCGGCCTTCACGTTCCAGTCCATGCGGCCGCAGCCTTCGCTGGCGGCATGGCGGGCCACCCAGGCCATCAGCGCGCGGCCTGTCCCCCGGCCTCGGGCGCTCGCGCTGACGAACAACTCCTTGACCATGCACTGCAGCCGGTGCCCGGGGCTTGGGTCCACCAGCGAGTGCAGGAAAACGATGGCTGCAAACCCATGGGCCTTGCCCGCCGCATCGCTGGCCACCACCAGACGCACGGGCGAGCCGGGCGCGAGCAGGTGGTCGCGCAGGTGCGCATGCACGGCCTCGCGCGGGGCCGTGGCCACGCCGGCATCGGCGTAGTAGGCATTCAGTTCGCAGAGCAGGTCGGTCAGCGAGGCATGCGGACTGTCTGCCAGCGCGATGTGCAGCATGGGGACGGAGCCCAAGCTGCCGTTACGGGAAGAAGCGCTGGAGTGCATCCTCGAAGGCGGGTACGTCGGCACCGACGTGGCTGGCGTTGTACTCTGCCCTGAGCAGCGTCAGCCCCGGGTTGCTCTGCGCGGCCATCTGGGTATACAGCGGATTGACGATGAGTACCGTATTGCCGTTGATGGCGCCCGTCAGGAACAGCGTGGCGGGCAGGGGCTTGCCGTCGAGCTGCTTTTCATAGGCGAGGAAGGCCCTCGCATCACCGTGGCCGCCCACGCTGGACTCGGTGGACAGGTAGTGCGAGAAGCTCAGCGCGCCGGCCATTCCCTCGATCACCAGGGCTGCCACCACGAAGTAGCCGCCGTGCGACAGACCCGAGAGAGCGCGGCGCTTGGGGTCGGCGCGGTACTGGCGCTCGATGCTGGGTGCCAGCTCCTTGGTGATGAAATTCAGGTAGACGGCAGCGCCGGGCAGCAGGAAGTCCGTGCCGCGTTGGGCCGTGCCACCGATGCCGACCAGGATGGCCTGTGTGCCCCGGCGCTGCATCACCTGCTTGAAGGTGTCGAAGCGCGTGGGGGCCAGGCCGCTGCTGCCGTACACCGCATCGCCTTCGGTCACATAGATGGTGGGCAGAGTGGCCGTGCCCGTGGCATAGGCCGGGGGCAGGTAGACGCGGATGGCGTACGAGCCGCCCGTCGCTTCGGACCTGAGCGACGAGTTGATGACCTGGCCCACAGGCTCGGCAGGCGGCTCTTCGCTGGACGAGCCGCCACCGCCGCAGGCAGCCAGCGCCGTGGCGGCGGCTGCCGCCAACAGGGCCGTGCGGCGTGGCATGGAGACGGTGGTGGGGCGGGGCGATGGCTTTGGCGGCATGCGTTGGACTCCTCCTGTTCGGCCCATTGTAGGGAGGCATGCCTGACGGTGCTGATGACCGCCGCACGGATGCTTCTGCCGGCTCAGAACTGCGCGCGGTCCAGGTCCGCGATCAGTGTGGTCTCCACCGGCCGCCAGCCCAGGCGCTGCTGCGTGAGCGCGCTGGAGGCGGGGCTGTCCATACCGGCAAAGCGGGCCAGCCAGCCAAAGTGCTGCTCGGCATCACTGGCCGGTACCGAGGCCACGGGCAGGTTCAGACACCGGCCGATGGATTCGGCAACCGCCCTGAGGGCCACACCTTCTTCGCCCACCGCGTGGTAGCGTGCGCCGGCCTGGCCCTGTTCCAGCACCAGCCGGTACAGGCAGGCGGCATCGAGCACATGCACGGCGGGCCAGCGGTTGGCGCCTTCGCCCAGGTAGGCCGACACCCCTTTCTCGCGGGCCAGCGCGATCAGGTAGGTGATCAGGCCCTGCTTGAACGGGTCGTGCACCTGCGGCAGCCGCACCACGCAGGCATGCACTCCCTGCTGCGCCAGGGCGGTGGCAGCCTCTTCCGAGGCGCTGCGCGGCACACCGGCGCTGCTGGGCACGGGCGCATCCTCTTCGGTGCCCACGCCGCCCCTGTTGCCCAGCAGCGTCATGCCGGTGGTCACGAGCAGGGGCCGGTTGGTGCCCGCAAGCTCGGCGCCCAGCGCCGCGATGACCCGCCGGTCCGCCTCGCAGTTGGCCGCATAGGTTGAAAAGTCGTGGTTGAACGCCGTGTGGATCACGCCATCGGCGTGGGCAACGCCGCGGCGCAGGCTGGGCAGGTCGTCGATGGAGCCGCGGTGCACCTCGGCCCCCACGGCGGCCAGGCGCTCGGCCCCTTCGTCCGAGCGGGCCAGGCCCAGCACACTGTGGCCCGCATCGATCAGCTCATTGACGACGGCCGTTCCCACAAAACCGGTCGCGCCGGTCACGAATACTCGCATGGTGATGTCCTTCCTGTGAAAGGAAGGCAGTGTCGCCACGGCGCTTATCCGGGTAAAGTAGTGATATTATACAGGTATAAAAAGTAACAGGACTGCATCCATGCCCGACACCAACGACAACCCGCTGGGCAACTACCTGCGCGACCGCCGCACCCGGCTGGACCCTGCCGCCCTGGGCTTTCCGCTCGCGCGCCGGCGCACGCCCGGCCTGCGCCGCGAAGAAGTCGCCCAGCGCGCCCATGTCAGTGCCACCTGGTACACCTGGCTGGAGCAGGGGCGCGGCGGGGCGCCTTCGGCCGACGTGCTGGCGCGCATCGCCCGCGCGCTGATGCTCACCGAAGCCGAGCGCGAGTATGTCTTTTTGCTCGCCCTGGGCCGCCCACCCGAGGTGCGCTTTCAGGACCCAGAGGGCGTGACGCCCCGGTTGCAGCGCGTGCTCGATTCGCTCGAAACCAGCGCCGCCTATGTGAAAACCTCCACCTGGGATGTTGTCGCCTGGAACCATGCCTCCACCCTGGTGCTGACCGACTATGGCGCGCTGCCCGTGGGGCAGCGCAACATCCTGCGCGTGGTTTTCGGCAGCGCGGCGCTGCGCCGCAAGATGCCCAACTGGGAGCGCGATTCGCGCTTCATCGTCGGCGCCTTCCGCGCCGACGTGGCGCGCGCCGGTGCTGCTGCCCGCGTGCAGCCCATGGTGGACGAGTTGTGCCATCTCGACCCCGAGTTCCGCGCGCTCTGGCGCGACAACGGTGTGCAGAGCAGCTATGGCGAGCACCCCAAGCACGTGGTGCACCCCGTGGCTGGCCCCATCGACCTGGAGTATTCGGCCTTTGCCGTCGATGGCCGGCCCGACCTGGGCATGGTGATCTACACCCCGGCCACGCCGCGCGACCTGGCGCGGGTGAAGGCACTGATTGCGGCGGGCGAGGAGGGCAAGGCGGCAGCAGCGGCAAGTGCTGCTGTCAGGCGCAAGCGCCAGACCACGCATGCATAGGCACGCCCCTAAAATTGCCGATGTAACAAAACCGCCAGTCCCGCATGCCTGCAGGAGACAAGCCAGATGAACGCCATGCCCGCCGTACCTTTGAGCTTCGAGCAATTCCAGGCCCAGTCGCTTGCCGGCGGGTTCGACGAAGTGCGGGTGCGCGAATGGGCCCCCGGCCAGGTGGTGCCCGAGCACCGCCACGACTTCGGCGTGAGCGCTATCGTCGTGCAGGGCGAGATGTGGCTCACCTGCGAGGGCCAGGAGCGCCACCTGGTGCCCGGAGATACCTTTACGCTGTACCGCAATGAGCCGCATGCGGAGCGCTATGGGGCGCAGGGGGCGACTTACTGGGTGGCACGGCGCAACGCAGGGGATTGATGGGGCAGGGCGCTGGGCTTTCAGCCCTTGCCAAACAGCCCGTCGAAACGTGCCTGGAACTTGCCCATCACCTCATCCGCTGAAGTGCCTTGCAACAGGTCGGGGTCGAACATATGGTCTCCGACATAGATCAGCGCATCGTCCTTGCCTTCTGCCGCATCGTCGCCGGCCACGGGAAAGGTGGGCTGCAGCCTGTAGGTTTCCAGCCGGAAGACCCGCCCTTGGTACCGGGTGGTATTCACTTCGCGCGAGATCTCGAGACGGAATCGAAATGCATCTCCGTCACCAGTGCTGAATGGCTCTACGTCGATGGTTCTGACCAGCTCGCGCAGTTTTTTCATGTTCTCTGTTCAAGGCTTCTTGTTGTGAACGAATGCTTGCGCTGCAACGGGTGAGCTACAGAGGGAACGACCTACGTGCAGCGGCGCGACGGATAACAAATTCACTCTGCGAGGTTACAGCGTTGCTGCTACCCACTTGCGCACCTTTGCTACTCGCCAGTGTGCCGCTTCGAGCCCTGACGGCTGTTGCTCCACTGCCTCTTTTCTCCAAATTTGGCCCTGCCTTACCAAAAAACACGTTTCCCCTCTTGTCATTTTCCATAATTATGAGAAATTACAACCATGTGAGAGCAAAGCCTGCGTTTGCCGTCATTTGATGGCACGTTGGCGGCAAAAGCCGGGGGCCCTTGTGGGGCCTGGCAGCTGATTCACCCGGAGTTCACCCGCACATGCGCCTGGTATCCAATTCCCTGCACGATGAAGTCGCCTCGCGCCTGCGCGAGGAGATCTTTGCCGGCACGCTGGCGCCGGGCATGTTTCTGGACGAGGCGGCGCTGTGCGAGCGGCTGGAGATTTCGCGCACGCCGTTGCGTGAGGCGCTCAAGGTGCTGGTGGCCGAGGGCCTGCTGCGCCACGAGCCGCGCCGTGGCTGCTTTGTGGCCGAGGTCACGTCCCAGGACCTCGACGATATCTTCCCCGTGATCGCGCTGCTCGAAGGCCGCGCCGCGCACGAGGCCACGCGCCGCGCCAGTGCGGGCGACGTGGCCGCGCTGGAGGTGCTGCACCAGCGCCTGCAGGCCCACGCCGCAGCCGGGCGCATCCCCGAATACTACGCAGCCAACCACGCCATCCACGAGGCCTTCATCACGCTGGCGGACAACCGCTGGCTGGCCCAGGTGATCGGCGATCTGCGCAAGATCCTGCGCCTGGCGCGGCTGCAGCAGTTGCACGCGCCCGGCCGCCTGCAGCAGAGCCTGGCCGAGCACCTGGCGGTGTTTGCCGCCCTGAAGGCCCGGGACTGCGATGCCGCCGAGGAGGCCATGCGCACCCACCTGCTGCGCCAGCGCGAGGCCTTGCGCGACGTAGCCCGCACCCAGCAATCGAGGTTGACACCATGAACATGAACACTGCCCCCGAATGGATTGCCCGCAGCGTCTCGCGCCTGCGCTCTGCTGCACCCGCCATCGACAAAGCCGCAGGCGACAAGCCTGCCGGTGACAAGGCCCCGGGCGACAAGCTTGCGCGAGCGGCCGCCGACAAGGCCAACGTGACCGACGTGGTGGCCAAGGTGGCTGTCCCGCGCTCCACCAACGAACGCCTGGCGGCCACGCTGCGCCGCGGGCAGGAGGCCTTGTCGCCGCGTGCCCTGCGCCGCCTGCTGGCGGACCTGCAGGAGGTGGTGGCCCCGCAGGTGAGCGAGCTCGAAGGCGGGCGCCGCGCCCACGGCGTGGCCCAGTGGTATGCCGAGGCCGCGCCCGAGGAGCGGCGTGACATGTGGCTGCTGCTGTGCGAGCAGTTCGCACCCGATGCCACGCGCTTCAAGTCCGCCCGCCAGCGCTACGAGGCCGCAGCCGGCACGGCCGAGGAGGGCCAGGCCGAGATCAGCCTGCGCCGCGCCCTGGTGTCGCCGCGCACACGGCTGCTGCAGCGCTTTGCGGTGGTGCCCGAAGGCATGCGTTTTTTGCTGGACATGCGCGCCGAGCTGCTGCCCCTGCTCAAGGCCGACAAGCGCCTGCTGCCGCTCGATGCGGAGCTGGAGCACCTGTTCTCGACCTGGTTCGACGTGGCCTTCCTGGAGCTGCGCCGCCTGTCGTGGGACTCGCCTGCCTCGCTGATCGAAAAGCTCATCAAGTACGAGGCGGTGCACGACATCCGCAGCTGGGCCGACGTGAAGAACCGGCTGGACAGCGACCGCCGCTGCTACGGCTTCTTCCACCCGCGCCTGCCCAACGAGCCGTTGATCTTTGTCGAGGTGGCGCTGGTGGATCGCATCTCCAGCAGCATTACCCCGCTGCTGGACGAGGCCGCCGCACCGGCCGACCTGGCCAAGGCCACCACGGCCATTTTCTACTCCATCAGCAACACCCAGACGGGGCTGCGCGGCGTGAGTTTTGGTGATTCGCTGATCAAGCACGTGGTGGAAACGCTGACCGAGGAGTTCCCGCGCCTGCGCACCTTTGCCACGCTGTCGCCCATCCCCGGCTTTCGTGGCTGGCTGGCCAAGCATGCGGCACCCATGCTGGAGCGGCTGGACGACAAGCGCCGCGCCGAGCTGGGCCGCGCCGTGGGCTTCGAGCCGCCCCAGGCCGCGCACCTGCTCACCGCGCTCGAAAAGCCGCTGGACCTGGACGCCCGCTCGCCCGTGCGGCAGATGCTGCTCGAATGCGCGGCCCACTACCTGGCGCGCGAGCTGGCCGAGGGCAAGCCCGTGGACCCGGTGGCGCGCTTTCACCTGGGCAATGGCGCGCGCGTTGAGCGCCTGAACTGGGGCGGCGACCCCTCCACCAAGGGGCTCAAGCAGTCGTACGGGCTGATGGTCAACTACCTGTATGACTTGAAGCGCATCGACAAGCACCGCAGCATGCTGGCACAGGGCAAGGTGCCCGCATCGGGAGACATCGACAGCCTGTGCAGGGGCTGAATCGCGGCGTCACCGCGCCTGTGTGCCGCGTCCAGAGGGGTAACCCGTAACCCCTGGGGCCGTGGCGTGCATCGGTGACACCCGTGTCGTGAGGCGGCGCTACCATGCGCCTTTGTTGTGTTGGACCTTTTATTTCTATTTTTATAAGACAGGAGACAAGATGAAAGACAACGACCTGCAGCGCCGCGACGTGCTGCGCGGTGCCGCTGCTGCGGCCGCCGCACTGGCCTGTGGCAACAGCTGGGCCCAGGCGTCCGCATGGCCTAGCAAGCCGGTGACCGTGGTGGTGCCGTTCCCCGCAGGCGGGGGCACCGATGCGTTTGCGCGCCCTCTGGCCGCGCAGTTTGCCAAGTCCACGGGCAAGGCCCTGGTCATCGACAACCGGGGCGGCGCGGGCGGCACCGTGGGCGCCAGTTTTGCCGCCAAGGGGGCACCCGACGGCTACACCCTGTTCATGGGTGCCGTGCACCACGCCATCGCCCCGTCGATGTACCCCAAGCTCGACTACGACATCGAGAAGGACTTCATCCCCCTGGCCCTGCTGGCCAACGTGCCGCAGGTGGTGGTGGTCAACCCCAAGGCCGTACCGGTGGCCAACTTCCAGCAGTTCATCGATTTCGTCAAGCGCAACCCTGCCAAGCTTAACTATGGCTCGGCCGGTGCCGGCACCTCGCACCACCTGGCGGGCGAGCTGTTCAAGCAACAAACTGGCACCTTCATCACCCACATCCCCTACCGCGGCGCAGGCCCGGCCCTGCAGGATCTGATCGCCGGCAATGTGGACATGATGTTCGACGGCCTGGGCTCATCGGCGGCGCACATCAAGGGGGGGCGCATCAAGGCGCTGATGGTCTCGGGCAGCAAGCGCAACCCGGCCTTCCCCGATGTGCCCTGCGCCGCCGAAGTGGGCCTGCCCGACTACACCGTGACCACCTGGTACGGCCTTTGGGCGCCCAAGGGCACGCCAGCCGACATCCAGGCGCGCATCGTGGACGAAATCAAGCGCCTGGGCACGGCCGAAGAACTCAAGACCATCTGGGCCAGCAACGGGGCCGACTACGGCGGCCTCACCCAGCAGCAGTTCGGCGCCATGGTCAGCAGCGAAGTCAAGCGCTGGGCCACGGTGGTCAAGGCCTCGGGCGCCAAGCTCGACTGAAATGAAGCACCCCCTGAGTCGCTTCGCGCCTCGGTGCCGTCGCCAGAGGCGACGGCTCTTCGAGCACGTCCAAGCCTGCGCAGGCATGCTTGGAGCCGCGGCCCTCAGCCCCTCTCTCTCCTCGCTGCGCGAGTCGGGAGGGGGACGCCCCCGTTGCGGCGGGGCGGCCCTTGCACGGGGGCACTGGCCTGGGCCGCGCCAGTCTCATGCGATGTGGGGCGCGCTCAGCGCCATAAACAACTAAGAGAAAAGGCGATATGCAGGCAGTAGCAGTACCCGCAGGGACATCGGCAACCAGGGCCGAGGTAGTCGCTACGCGAGCGCCCGGTGCAGCCGGCGATGCTGGCGTGGTGCAGGTCACGCTGCGCCACACCGGCCGGCTCAACGCCATGTCGCGTGGCATGTGGCAGCAACTGCGCGCGGTGTTCAAGGACATTCAGCGCAGCCACGATGTGCGCTGCGTGCTGATCGAAGGCGAGGGCGCGGCCTTCTGCGCGGGTGGCGATATCTCGGAGTACCCGGGCTTTCGCTTCGACGCGGCGGCGCTGCGTGAATTCCACGAAGGCGATGTCTGGGGCGGGCTCTCGGCCATGCTCGACTGCGACGTGCCCATCGTCGCCCACATCGTCGGCGCCTGCATGGGCGCGGGCGTGGAGATTGCCAGCTGCTGCGACGTGCGCGTGGCCCATGCTGGCGCGCGCTTTGGCGCACCCATTGCACGCCTGGGCTTTCCCATGGCCCCGCGCGAGGCGCAACTGGTGGCCGGCGCCGTGGGCGAGGTCACCGCGCGCCAGATGCTGCTGGAAGCCGCCACCTTTGGCGCTGACGAGATGTTCTCGCGTGGCTTTCTGAGCCGCGTGGTGGCCGATGCCCAGGAGGCCCGCGCCGAGGCCCTGGCCAGCGCCTGCCGCATCGCGGCGCTGGCGCCAGGGGCCGCACGCCTGAACAAGCAGACCCTGCGTGCGCTGAAAGCGCCGCCGTCCATCGACCCGTCGCAGCACCACCCTGCGTCTTCCAGCCACCACCACGCCACAGACCCTTATGCCTACGCGGACAGCGCCGAGCACCGCGAAGGCATCACCGCATTTCTTCAAAAACGCCCCCCTGTGTTTTGAACCGCCGCTTTGTTGCCTATACGGATGACCGCACCATGAGTTCCACCCCTCAGCAAAACCTCTTTTGCGCCCTGCGCGCCGCCTTCCCCGCAGACCTGGCCAGCACGGCGGTGGAGACCTCCACCGCCGATGGCCGGCCGCTGCTCTACAGCTGGAGCGACCTGGACCGCGCCAGCGCCCGCATCGCCAACCTGCTGGTGTCGCTCAAGCTGCCCGAGGGCAGCCGCGTGGCCGTGCAGGTCGAGAAATCGGTCGAAGCGCTGCTGCTGTACCTGGCCACCTTGCGCGCGGGCTACGTGTTCCTGCCGCTCAACACCGCCTACCAGAGCGCCGAGATCGAGTACTTCATCGGCAACGCCGAGCCTGCCGTGGTGGTCTGCACGCCCGGCAATTTCGGCTGGGTGAGCAAGATCGCCTTCACCCAGGGCACGCAGCATGTCTTCACGCTGGGCGACGACCGCACCGGCAGTTTGCTGGACCGCGCCGCGCACCATGCAGATGAGCACACGCCCGTGCAGCGAAAGGCCGACGACCTGGCCGCCATCCTCTACACCAGCGGCACCACGGGCCGTAGCAAGGGCGCCATGCTCACGCACGGCAACCTGCTGTCCAACGCCCAGGTGCTCAAGGAATACTGGGGCTGGAAGCCGGGGGATGTGCTGATCCACGCGCTGCCCATCTTCCACGTGCACGGCCTGTTCGTGGCCATGCACGGCGCGCTGATCAACGGCAGCAAGATGATCTGGTTCAGCAAATTCGACCCCAAGGCCGTGCTCGCCGCCATGCCGCGCGCCACCGTCTTCATGGGCGTGCCCACGCTCTACGTGCGCCTGCTGGCCGAGCCGGGGCTCACCAAAGAGACCGCGAAGAACATGCGCCTGTTCGTCGCGGGCTCCGCGCCGCTGCTGATCGAGACCTTCAACGAATGGCAGCAGCGCACGGGCCACACCATCCTGGAGCGCTACGGCATGAGCGAAACCATCATGCTCACCTCCAACCCCTATGCGGCCGACAAGCGCCACCAGGGCCAGACCGAGCGGCGCGGCGCCACCGTGGGCTTCCCTCTGCCCGGCGTGGGCCTGCGCGTGGTGGACGATGCGAACAAGCCGCTGCCGGTGGGCGAGATCGGCGCCATCCAGGTCAAGGGCCCCAACGTCTTCAAGGGCTACTGGCGCATGCCCGAGAAGACGGCCGAGGAGTTCACGGCCGACGGCTGGTTCAAGACCGGCGACGTGGGCAAGGTCGACGAGCGCGGCTACGTGAGCATCGTCGGGCGCAGCAAGGACCTGATCATCAGCGGCGGCTACAACGTCTACCCGGCCGAGATCGAGGGCTACATCAACGACATGCCCGGCGTGGCCGAAAGCGCCCTAGTGGGCGTGCCCCACCCGGACTTTGGTGAAGTGGGCGTGGCCGTGGTCATCGCCAAGCCGGGTGCCAAGCTCGATGGCGAGGCCATCGTGGCGCAGCTCAAGTCGCAGCTGGCCAACTTCAAGATCCCGAAGCGCTGCTTCGTGGCCGACGAATTGCCGCGCAATACCATGGGCAAGGTGCAGAAGAATTTGCTGCGGGACCAACACAAGGGCTTGTTTGCCTGAACGGAGCAGCACTGACCTGATGCATGATCGAGAAAGGGCCTGCGGGCCCTTTCTTCATGGATGTAGCTCTTGCCCCGAGGACCTGATCACGGTGCCGCCAGCTCCACCGGTTGCTGCCGCGCAAAGTCGATGAAGCTGCGCAGCGGGACGGGCACGTAGCGCTGCTGCGGGTAGTACAGGTAGGGCACGCCCAGGCCCGGCGCCCAGTCGGCCAGCACGCGCTCGAGCCGGCCGGCTGCCTCGTCGGCCAGCACATAGCTTTCGTGCACATAGGCCAGGCCCGCGCCGTGCAGGGCGGCGTTGAGGGCGATGTGCGCATCGTTCACCGTGAGCGGCCCGCGCGGCACCACACTGGCGCTTTCGCCATCGCGCGCGAAGTGCCAGGTGAACAGGGTGCCACCCGGAAAGCGCCGCCGTATGCAGCGGTGCGTCGCCAGGTCCTGCGGCGTGGCGGGCCGTCCGTGCTCGGCCAGGTAGGCGGGCGATCCCACCACGGCATAGCGCTGCGCCGGGCCGATGGGCACGGCCACCACGTCCTGCGCCAGGTCGTCGGCAAAGCGCACGCCGGCATCGAAGCCGCCCTTGACGATGTCCGTCATGGCCGCGTCGGCGCTGATGTCCACGCCGATGTCCGGGTAGGCCTGCTGAAAGCGCGCCACCAGTGGTGCCAGCACGAAGTGTGCAATGGGGCCCGGCGCATTCAGGCGCAGCGTGCCGAAGGGCATCTCGCGGTAGCGGTTGAGCCGGTCTACCGCATCCGCTATCTGGGCCAGGGCCGGCTCCAGGTGGGCGAACAGCTCCTTGCCCGCATCGCTGGGCGCCACACTGCGCGTGGTGCGTTTGAGCAGCACCACGCCCAACTGCTCTTCCAGCCGGCGCAGGTTCTGGCTCAGCAGCGAGGGCGTCACGCCCCGCTCCAGCGCCGCGCGGCGAAAGCTGCCATGCCGGGCCACGGCGGCGAAGACTTCGAGGTCGGCCAGCGGAATGCGGTTCATTGTGTAGCCAGGGTTCATTGTTTGTGAATCATTATGGGTCTATCGCTTCGCTGTAGGCACTTTTACAGTCGGCAGCAAGCAATCACCTGGATCACGACCCATGCCCATGTCCTCCCGTTTCCCCCTGCGCCTTGCCCGCTTCGCCACCCTGGCCGGCCTGCTGGCGCTGGCACCCTTGGCATGGAGCCAGGGCGCTCCCGCTGCTGCTGTGGCCATCTGGACCACTGCGGCCCTGGCGGGCGTGGCGCGCCAGGAGCTGTACCCCGAGGTGCTGGGCGGCAAGATCTACGTGGCGGGCGGCCTGCTCAGCCCCAATACCGGCTACTCGGCCCACTTCGAGGCCTACGACCCGGCAACGGATGCCTGGACGCGGCTGGCCACCTTGCCGCAGGCGCGCCACCACATGACGCTCACCGCCGTCGGTGGGCAGCTCTACGGCGTGGGCGGTTTCACGGGGGGCTTTCCCGTCTGGCAGGCGCAGCCCACCATGTTCATCTACGACCCCGCGCGCAACGCCTGGCGCGCCGGCACCGACTTGGCCACGCCGCGTGCCGAGGGCATCGCCGCGGCAGTAGATGGCAAGCTCTACCTCATCGGCGGGCGCGTGCGCGCCACGCCCGCGGCCAGCCATTTCGACGAGCATGTGGACAGCACCCTCAACGAGGTGTTCGACCCTGTGCGTGCGCAGTGGTCGGCCCGCGCCCCGGCGCCCACGGCGCGCAACAGCGCGGCCTATGGCGTCATCGGCGGCAAGGTCTATGTGGTTGGCGGGCGCCAGTACGGTAAGAACCCCGACGGCACGGCCCGCCAGGTGAACGTGCCCACTCTGGAGGTCTACGACCCCGCCACCGACACCTGGGCCACGCGCGCCCCCATGCCGCAGGCCCAGGGCGGCCTGGCGGCCACGGTGCTGGACGGAAAGCTCTACGTGTTCGGCGGCGAGCAGTGGGTGCCCGAGCAGAAGGTGTTTGCCGACAGCTGGGTTTACGACCCCGCCACCGACCGTTGGTCCGCCTTGCCGCCACTGCCCACGCCGCGCCACGGCCTCGGCGCGGCCACGCTGGGCAAGCGCGTACACGTCTTCGGCGGCGGCCTGCGCACGGGCGGCAATGCCGCCACGGCGGTGCATGAGGTGCTGGTGGTGGACGCCGGCAAGCCCTGACGCTCAACAACTCATGCGGCGGCCTGGAATGCGTGCTTCAGGTACTCGGCCACATGCTTTGCCGCCATGTCCTGCACCGTGGCCAGCTTGATGTGACGCCGCCTTTTGCCAGCGCCCTCCAGCACGCCATGCGGGTCGGGCAGGGCGGCACCTTCGCTGAACTCCAGCGACACGTGCTTGGTGTACGAGAATATGCCGCAAAAGGGCCTGTCTGCACTGAACAGGATGCCTCCGTACTTCACTTCCTCGGTCACCGATGCATCCAGGCCCAGCACGGTGTCACGCAGGGTCTGGACCAGTGTGTAGCGGTCCGCATCGTGTGCGCGGAGGTCGTCGAGCAGTTGGGCAACGCGGTCGGCTGCAGTGGGCATGGTGTTCTCCAGAGGGCGGTGGTGTGTGCAGGGCGTGGAGCGGGGTACCCCTCCGCAAGCGCATATGCTGCCATGGCGTGCGGACCGCTTTTGTCAGCAGGCCGTCATGGCCCACCCGGTCAGCGTCTACTGCAGCAACAAGGCCAGCATCGACAGCGCCACCAGTGCCCCCCTTCCAGCTTCAGGCGCATCGCCGAACCACCCGCAGTAGCGTGCCGTGGTACGGCGGGGGCTTGTGGCCAGGAGCCTGGCGACTGGTGAGTGCACGGCAGGACGCTGCGCTGCGCAGCCTCACCCCGCCCGCGCATACCGCCCCGGCGCCTGCCCCACATGCCGGCTGAACGCGGTGCTGAACGTGCTGGCCGAGCCGTAGCCCACGCGCTCGGCCACCTCGGCCATGGCCAGGCCGCCCTGGCGCAGCAGGCCCTTGGCCAGTGCCATGCGCGAGCCCAGCAGGTACTCCATGGGCGGCATGCCCACGGCGCGCGCAAAGCGTTCGTAGAAGGCCGAGCGCGAGAGCGCCGCCGTCTGTGCCAGTTGCGCCATGGTCCAAGGGCGGGCAGGGCTGGTGTGCATGTGGCGCATGGCCTGGCCAATGCGCGCATCGGCCAGGCCGCGCAGCAGGCCGGGCGGTGCCTCGTCGCCCGATGAGGTCGAGCGCAGGGCCTCGATGAGCAGCAGCTCCACCAGGCGAGACAGCACCAGGTCGCGGCCCGGGCGGTCCGCCGCCGATTCCTTGCCCACCAGCTGCACCAGCGCCTGCAGGTGCTCGACCCCGCGCACGTGCATCAGCGCCGGCAGCAGGGACACCAGCAGGGCCGCGTCGGGCGAGCCGAAGACAAAGTAGCCGCCCAGCAGGCGCACATCGGGCGGGCCGTCCTGCTCGCCGTGGCGCACTTCGCCGGTGGGGGCGGGCGCCGTCTTCGGGTCGATGGACCGAGGCGCCGCCGGTTCGGCCCCCGCCATGGTGAAGCCAGGCGTGGCCGGCAGCAGCACGAAGTCGCCGGCCCCGAGGGTGATGGCGTCCTGCCCGTCCACCGCCAGGCTGCAGCGGCCTTCCAGCACCACGCAAAAGCTCGGGTGCCCGAAATCGGAATAGCGCACGGCCCAGCGGCCCGCGCCGCTGATGCCTTTGGAAAACACGGCGCGCGGCTGCAGCAGGGCGATGACTTCGGCAAGGGGATCGTTCATGGCCGGACGATTGCTAATGAAAACAGGACGTTTCGTTGTGGATGGTCCGGTCAATGGTCCCTATCGTTGGGGCCTTGTCAAGCCCTTCCATTCAACCCCCCCCCCGGAAATCACAATGACCCACACTGTCCTCATCACCGGCTGCTCCTCCGGCTACGGCCTCGAAACCGCGGGCCACTTCCACGCCAAGGGCTGGAACGTGATCGCCACCATGCGCAGCCCGCGCGCCGACCTGCTGCCCACCGGCGAGCGCATGCGCGTGCTGCCGCTCGACGTGACCCGCGCCGACAGCATTGCCGCCGTGCTGGCCCAGGCCGGGCGCATTGACGTGCTGGTGAACAACGCCGGCATCGGCCTGTTCGGCGCCTTCGAGGCCACGCCCATGGCCACCGTGCGCGAGGTGTTCGAGACCAACACCTTCGGCCCCATGGCCATGGCGCAGGCCGTGCTGCCGCAGATGTGTGCGCGCCGCGCGGGCACCATCGTCAATGTGACCTCCAGCGCCACCCTGGCGCCCATGCCCCTGGTGGCGGTGTACACCGCGAGCAAGACGGCCATCGAGGGCTTCACGGCGTCGCTGGCCTTCGAGCTCGAAGCCTTCAATGTGCGCGTGAAGCTGGTGCAGCCGGGCTACGCGCCCTCCACCCGCTTCACCAGCAACGGCAGCGAGCGCATGCAGGGCCTGATCCCCGAGGCCTATGCGCCCTATGCACACAGCGTGTTCGCGTCGTTCGCGCAGATCGGCGCCGTCACGACGGAGGCCGACGTGGCCCAGGCCGTGTGGCAAGCCACCACGGGTGCCGGTGCACAGCTGCGCTTTCCCGCCGGGGAAGATGCGGTGGCGCTGGCGCAGGCACCACGCTGAAGACGCGCGCCCCTGCTGCTGTCACCAGGCGCCGTGCGGCGGGCCGGGATCAACTGCGCGAAAGCCACACTGCCGCTACCATTCCTTGCTTGAAACATCTTCCCCACGCAAGGCGTTGGGAGGCAACCGCCAACCAACGCACAGGAATTTGCACATGTCAGTAGAAAAAGTGGCCCTCATCACCGCCGGCGGCAGCGGCATGGGCGCAGCGGCCGCGCGCAAGCTGGCGGCCGATGGTTACCGCGTGGGCATTCTGTCCTCGTCGGGCAAGGGCGAGGCGCTGGCCGCCGAGCTGGGCGGCCTGGGCGTGACTGGCTCCAACCAGTCCGTGGAGGACCTGGGTCGGCTGGTGGACCAGGCGGTGGCCCGCTGGGGCCGCGTCGACGTGCTGGTCAACAGCGCCGGCCACGGCCCGCGCGCGCCGGTGCTGGACCTGACCGACGAGCAGTGGCACACGGGCATGGACGTCTACCTGCTCAACGTGATCCGCCCGACGCGCCTGGTCGTGCCCCACATGCAAAAGCAGGGCGGGGGCAGCATCATCAACATCTCCACCGCCTGGGCCTTCGAGCCGAGCGCGATGTTCCCCACCTCCGCCGTGTTCCGTGCCGGCCTGGCGGCCTTCACCAAGCTGTTCACCGACAGCTACGCCAAGGACAACATCCGCATGAACAACGTGCTGCCCGGCTGGATCGACAGCCTGCCCGCCACGGAAGAACGCCGCCAGACCGTGCCCCTGGGCCGCTACGGCAAGAGCGCGGAAATCGCTGCGACCATCGCGTTCCTGGCGTCGGAGGGCGGGGCTTACATCACCGGCCAGAACCTGCGCGTCGACGGCGGGCTGACGCGCTCGCTCTGATCTGGGCTCTGGTGGGGAAGCGGCTGCCAGCAAGGGGCGTGGGCGCTGTTGTTCCTGGTTGGTGGCTGCTTCTGTGGTCGTGGTTGGCGCGTGCCATGTTGGAGGGCGGAGGCCGGGGTGTGCGCCCGGCGGCGCACCT
>NZ_JAUZDX010000013.1 GCF_030704685.1 Acidovorax sp. A1169 | reverse complement strand
TGTACGATCGATTTGAGGCGGGGACCAAAGATGCGGTCAGAATGGTGGATGGCCATGCGACGGTTGTCGGCGATCTAAGTTTGTTGAATAAGCGAAGTATTTCTGATTTGATACTCATCAGAGGAAAAATTGAAGGGGCCAAGTTGCATATATCCGATCTGCAGTTTCTTGTGGGAAAAGATGGTGGTATTGTGATATCTGAATCATTAAGGCTTGCGGTGGGTGATGTGGGTTATCGAAAAAACATAAAGATGATCGATTGTTTGGTAAAATTGGCCGAAGGAAAATAGGGATTTTAATGATTGACCAATATAAAGATCAACCGACGCCATCTCAATCTATTCCTCTTCTCCGAACTTTCTTGGGGCGCAAGCTGATTTCATTCACGAGATACAGCATATTTCCCAAGGAAGAGGCGGGAGCCGAAATGGAAGAGTCGCCTTCGCGTGTTTTTGAAGGGACTGAAGGGCCGCTGGGTCTCACGTTCGAAGGAGCCGGAATCCTCGGGGTTGGGGAGGATGACAGCCTTAATAGTGCGATTGTTTGGCTTGACAGTGACAGAAATAGGCGGCTTGGCGCCACGCCGATGAGCGAAAAGGAGGGTGTGCTTTTTCCAATTGAAGCATCGGATCCGGTCTTTTCGCAAGCGAAATGGCGCGATTTTGTCGGTGATCAATTGATTGGCATGTCCATCATCAAGGAAAATCCGATTAATCCTCGACTGGAGAATCGGCCGTGCGAGGTTGCTCTGTGCTTGAGCTGGCAAAAAAATGGCAAGCTTGCAGCGATACTGGGAGGGCAAGGCGATGATTATTGGGGGTCCAACAAGCTGATGCTATGGAATGCAGTGCAGCCCAAGTTGAACTCCCGATTCTACGAAGTGCCTTTGCTGTAGCTTCAGTTGGTAGGTACGCTTTTGCCGAGCCATGGGGGCATCTTTCAATACCCTCAGCTTCCAGCCAACAGCTGAGCAGTCGCGCGCTCTGCAGACGCAGATGGCCTGATCCAGCCCTTCATTCGCGAGCTGCAAGCCCGCGCAAGATGGTTGCCGGCAGGCCGGGGCCGGAGTCCTGGCGCTTGGATTGCCCTGCCCCGCTCTGGGGACTCGCGCCTATCGGCTGCGCAGCAGGGCGCTTCGGTCGCCAACGAGTTGTATGCAGAGCTGCAAAAGCTGCCCACGTCCGCCTTTGCGGCGGAGCCTGAGTTCCAGCAACTGGCCCGGGAGCACGGCGAAGACAAGGCCCGAAGCATCCTGGCCGCGGCGGCCGCAAACCGCGCGCTGTAGGGCCTGTTCACACCAATTTCGGGGATCGCGTTGCCCGGCCTGTGGGCTGGATGCAAGGCGCCCGTGCGCAGCAAGGTGTGCACCTTGCAAGCGCGGGTAACGCCGCAGACGGCCCCCAGGCTGGGTAACCCGAAGGGAAGGCCCTTGCCGGCGCGCCACTCGTCGTTGCGCTCCTTGCGTGTGCACATGCACAGGCGGCGTCGCGCGCCTAGATTGGCACGCCGGCAAGGGCCTTCGCGACCCCGAAATTGGTGTGAACAGGCCCTAGTGATACCGGGGCGTCCGTGCTGTCGATGAAGCTGGTGCCCGGCGGCGACGCCATCGAAAAGATGTTCCTGCCCTCGCACCTGAAGGGCACGGCGCGCGAGGCCGTCAAGTCCACCTCCTTCATGACCCGGCCGCTGACGCGGGGTAAGGAAGGAAGCCTTGGCTCCCAGGCGCTGGAGGTGCTGGTGCAAAGGGCCAGATCCGCTGCAGCCGAATCGTTCTCCGAGGGGGCCGAGGAAGCGTCCGGCGCAGTGGCCAAGGGCCTGGAACTCTCGCGGGCCGGCCAGGACGTGAAGCTCGATGAGATGGCCGGCGAGGCCGCAGGGCAGGGCAGGGCATGGCCGTGGGGGGCGTCATGGGCGGCACTGCGGGGGCGCGCGGGGCGGGTGCAGCCCCGCGCGTGCAGGACCAGCCTACCCGGCCCACCGTTCCTCCTGTACCGCCCACAGCGCGTGGGCAAAGGGGTACCGAGCCGCACACTGCTGGCGGGCCCGCATCGCCCCCGCCGCCCTCACCACCTTCTCCCTCTGCAGACCTCTCTGCTGCTCCGATTGAGCATTCCTACGCCTATTCCGGCGGCATGCTGCCCGGCAGCGGCGCCACCTGGTCAGAGGTGGCCGCCGCCGATAGGAAGGCCCAGGCCGAGGCCGAGATACTGCGCCATGCCGAGGCATTGCCCGCGCAGGATGCGCCGACTGATGCCGATGCGGGTCAGGCTGCTCCATCAACCGCCGCGTCCACCTCTGCGGACGCCGATCCCAGCGCGGCGCAGGCCGAAGAGCAGGGCGCAGCCCGCCACACCGCAGCGGCCCAGGTTCCTATGCAGGTGCAGGCCCTCGACTCGGGCATGCTCGTGGTGCGGGGCGACCAAGCCGCGATCCAGTCGCGCCTGCAGGCAGGCGGCGTGGGCGGTGCAAGGTCTTTCTCTGGCGTGACGGTGGTGCCGGTGGAGCAGGCGGCCCTGGCGCGGCGGGTGCTGAGCGCACCGCCTGTCGAGTCGGCCCACCGGCAGGTGGGCGGCGTGCCTGCGCGCGCCTTGACAGCGGCGAATGCCGCGCAGGAGGCAGCCAGTCTTCAGGGAGCCCAGCAAGCCCCGGCAGTCCTTCGTGGAGAACCGGCAGCCTCCGGCACCTTCGCCGGGGCACGAACCGCAGGCACCAGCGCGGCTGGCCTCGCTGCGCCACTTGCGGTGCAGGGGCAGCAGGCAGGCGCGCAAGCCAGCGCTGCGGATGTGCGCGCGCTGCCACAGGCACCCGTGCAAATGGAGCCACTGCGCGACGGCACGCTGATGGTCAGGGGCGACGCCAAGCTCATCTGTGCCCGCCTGCTGGCCGGCGGTGTGGACCGCGTGATCGAGCGCAAGGGTGGCATTGTGGTCGGGCTCGATGAGGTGGACAAGGCGCGGAAGGTGCTGCTGGCGGCTGCGCGACCCCAGTCCTCGCCCAGCCCATCCCGGCAGGGCCAGCAGTTCAGCCGCAGCGCGCCACCTGCGCCAGATCAGGCTTCGCAGGCCAGGGGCCTGCCATCGCAGCCCGCCACCGTTCATTCCGTGCGCGCTGCGGTTGCCAGGCTGACCAACAGCATGGGCCTCTTGGCTGGCGGCCGGGGCCGTGTGGTGGCCACCACCTCAGACGAGATCAAGGAGCACTGGGAACCCCTGATCGGCGAGGTGGACATGGGCTCGCAAAACACCGGCCTTGCCCATGGCTTCTACGACCCAGAAACACAAACCGTCTTCCTGATCGCCGACCACATCGAAGCCGGCCAGGAGATGGCTGTGGCTGCGCACGAGCTGATGCACAAGCACGGCAAGGCGGTGCTCGGTGAGAGGGGCTGGAGGCAACTGCACGAGGTAATCGGCACCTGGGTGGGTAAGCCCGATGGCAGCCTGGAGCGGCAGGTGTACGACGAGGCGGTGCGGCGCGTGGATGCCTCGCGCCCGGCGGGCGCAGACGCGGCCAGCTACAGCAGCGAAGAACTGTTCCCCTATGCCGTGCAGGTGGCGATGGACCTGGGCGTGGAGCCCACGGCCATGCGGCCCATCACTACGGTGCAGGGGTGGCTGGCGCGGGTGCGGGCATCGCTGCAGGCCTTGCTGGGCAAGCTGACCGGGAATCCGCAGGCTTTCGATGGGCAGGACCTGGTGGATTTGGCGTTTGGCATTGCGCAGCGGGAACGCTCCACACGCGACGATACTTCTGGTGCCGCAACTGACCTTGTGCATGGAACGGCTCAACGCACTGCCTTGTTGTTCAGCCGAACCCGAGTGCCGAAGGTGCGCGAAGCATCAACCTTCAGCGAAGCACGCGAGGCGGTTAAGCAATTTCAGGGCAAAGAGCTAACCAACGAGTCCACTGGCCTCAAGGCAGTGGTATCGCGCAATTCACTCGACAAGATGCTCAGCGGCAAGGCTGTGGCCAAGTCCGAGACACCCGCTACGCATTCCATGGCCGTAGCCAATGCGGACAGCTTGTTTGAGCATGCAATCCTGGGTTGGAGCAAGCAGGACCGCAGTGACGACCTGAACATCCGCGCAGTTCATCGCTTCTTCGCGCACATGCAGGTGAATGGGCGCTCCAAGCTAGTCAAGCTGACTGTGAAGGAAGATGCTGCACGAGGCCATGGCCTATGCTGGAAAGGGTGGCGCCATCGTGGGCACGATGGATGCAGTCTCCGGGGGCCTGGCCAGCAAGACACTGGTACCCAAGGTCTTCAAGAACCAGGCCGCGCGCCAGGCCATCAACGCACCGCTGCAGGCTGGTGTGCAAGGCGCTTTGGGTGGTGCCGGTGAAGCCGGGAAACAGCTGGCGCAAAAGGGGGAGGTCGACCAGCCCGGGCAGGTGTTCGCGGAGATGGCCGGCGAACTGGGCGGGGTCCACAATCCCCTGCGGGTCGCATCGGCAAATACTGCCGAAAACGGTGGTAGGCGTGCAGACGACCTGCCTGCGCCCCGCGTGCCAGCCCAGAGGGCGGCACCGGCCGCTCCTGTCGGCTCGCCCAGCGCCGCAGCGCGCAACTCGGATGCCCATGGACTGCGAACTGTGGGCGCTGCCTCTGTCGAGGAGGGAGCGCATGCCGTGCCTGACAGCCATTTGGACGTGTCGGAAGCACCTGCCGGGCTCTCCTCCAATCTCGGGGCCGTGGCCCAGCCGACCGAGGCGACGGATGGGCCGCAGAGATTGGCCACAGTCATCGACTTGCATGAATCGGGTGCACAAGGCGGCGAGGTCTTGGATTCCAGCGCAGATGTTTCGGTATCGCCATTTGTCGGTGCAGTGCGCTTGACCGATGAAGGCACGCTGAGCGTGGAGGGTGATCCCCGTGCGCTGGAAGCATTTCTGAAAAAAGCGGGCGTCAGCAAGGTTTTCTTGTTTGACCGCAGCCTGCTGGTAGCTCCAGAGCAAGCAACGCAGGCGCAGCAGGCACTGGCGGCGCCGCCGTTGTCTTTGCCCGGAAACAACGGAACGCGCGCTCCGCCCGTCGCACCTGTCGTCAAGCAGATCATTGCGCTTGAGTCCGGCATGCTTGCTGTGCGTGGAGACCCGGATGCCTTGGAGGCGGGACTGCTTGCAGGTGGTGTACGCGACGCGAAACGGTTCGCTGAAGGGATGATGGTGCCTGTGCACGAGGCTGCTCTGGCAATGGGTTTGCTGGCGTCGCCGGATGTCGCACAGGGTACGTCATTGGATTCCTCGCTTCCCGCCGCGCTCTATTCTGGGTTGGCTCGTGGGGGGGCCTCTACAAAACCTCCACCTGCAGGCAATCTGCCGACGCAGCAAGAGGCACATGCTGTCTCCGTACCATTCCTTGATGGCAGCAGCAGCCCGCAACTGAGAAATGCCGATGGACAGTTTGTAAATTTGTTCACGGATCAGCCCGATCCGCGCAAGCTGAAGAGGGGTGAGCTAAGGCAGGGGAGTGATGGCAGGTGGAAAATATATGGCTCCGGTGATTCCCTGACGGCAAAAGGAACTTATAACTATGTAATTCAAGGGGGCCAGATTTTTGTTGGACTGGCTGGCGGGCAAGAGAAGCAAGGGCACATCGACATTGCGCGAGGGCAGCCGGTGGAGTATGCTGGAAAGATAAAATTTGGATCGGGAAAGAACAACAGAGGAACACTTTTTCGATGGACGAATTCATCTGGGCATTACAGGCCGGAGCCGGCCAGATCTGATTGGGCAAAAGAATTCAGATTGCCATTTGATAAATTTGAGGATCGTCATGATGACTATTAAGGCGGGTCGAATGTATTTTTCTTCGATCGATGAGATTCGGCGAGCCATTGGGTCTCATGTCATGGATAGTCGAGTTGAGAATGGCATTTCCCAATATGTGACCCATGCTGAAAGAGAAAGTGCCTGGGAGTGCCTGGATTTTTTGTTGACGCACGAAGTGTCAAAAGTGAGCTCCATGGGGCTTCGTGTTTTCAGGCGGGCAGTTCGTGATCGGGTATTGATGCAAAGGGCTCTTCAGCTGAGCTTTCAGGTCACGAGGCTTTCAGAGCTGCGTTACTGGTATCGCCATATGCTCCCACGTTTTCCGTGGGCAGCTCTTGAGAGGGATTTGTGGGGTGAAGTGTATCGGCGAGAAGGAGATATTGATTTTTCCATTCATCTTGCTGATTGTCTGAGATTGCTTCCTAATAACAATCGGGATAAAAAGAGGGAAATCATCAATCGATTTGTCCGGCATGTCCTGGAGTGTGTCGACAAGACCCCTGTTGACAGCCCCTACAGAAGCATGCCAATCATTGGGTTGATGAGAGGTTCTGCCAAAGCGGTCTCATTGGAGGTGAGACAGTGAAGTTCAAACAGCAAGATATGCACGGGTTGGCCTCTTTCTTCGCGGAGTGGCGCGGTGAGAACGTTTTTTTTGCCGGCTATGTCAATGGCCATGATCGGTTCACCATCGGATGGCAACGCAGTGGTGTCTCGACTGAATTCATTGGCGTGACATTTGTGCAATGCCTGAATATAAGTGGCCCGGTTCGCTGGTCTGGCTGCGATATCCAATGCGAAGTAGTGACCCTGCCAGAAGGAGAGCAAGGGATTGAAATTCGGGATCGGTCAAGCGGATTTGTGGTCCAGTGTGAAGGCCCCGTGATTATTGGCGGGGGGACCGTAACCTATCCGGAGTAGCCCGGCGGGCCGCTCTGTTCACTGCAACGGCGGTGGATCGGGCGGCGGTGCGATCAGGCCCTGCCAGGTGCCGGCAGGCGCGGTGGGCTGACCAGGGGCGGGCGCGGGCGCGGCGCCTTACGCCGCCAGGGGGCGTGCGGTCTGCCAGTCGCTGTGCGACATGCGCAGTGCGTTGGACACGGTGATGTCCAGGCGGCGGGCCCAGGAGTCGAGGTCGTGCCGCTGGGCGGTGTCGTGCCGCTCGTTCCAGCTGAGTTCGGCCACCAGGCGGTCGGGCAGGTCGAGCACCGTGCGGAATGCGCGGTCGTTGGCCATCAGTGTCCAGTTGAGCAGCACGGCCTGGGCGTCCGTGGAGGCGGATACGCTCGGTACAACCTTGCAGACGCCAGAGCGGGTGAATTCGAAAAGTGCGGTAATCACGTTGGGTATGCCACGGTCGCTGGCTTGGCCAGGTGTTGTGCCCCAGGGACCATGGCACCAGAGGGGAGTGTTCTCCGGGGCCTGCAGTCGCCGGGGCGAACATGTCTGCTCTTGGCAAAGCATTGCTTGTCAAGGGGCATCGAACGTGATTGGAGTGCAAATTTCTGGCGGGCGGTATCCCCCAAAGGTAGGGCTGCGCCGGGCGCCTTGGCTTCCCGTGGGTGCGCGGCGCCGACTGCGCCAAGGCCGTGGATGCGCAGGCGGTCCCTGCGCATCCATTCGGTTCAGATGTATTCCAGCCCCACCTGGCTCAGCCCCACCAGGTTGATCTTGCTGGCCGTGAGGTCCGAGCTGGCCACGGCCCAGGTCAGCGATGCGCCGGTGTAGCTGCCCGACTTGAGCAGGCCTGCAAGGTTCTGCACGGTGCCGGCATCGGCCGCAGTGCCGAACAGGTTGGCGTACAGCAGGGCCACTACCTGCTCGGGCGTGGCAGAGGGGCCGGCCACGGCGGCCAGGGCCAGTTCTGCGAGTTGCTGGGGCGTGGCCCCCGATTCGTCCACTGCCTTGATCACAGAACCCACCAGGCCGCGGTTCTTCAGCGCGTCGGAGCCCAGCAGGGTGCTGATGAGGCGCGCGGCGGTGCCGGCGGCGCCGTTCAGGTCCAGCGCCACGGAGTGATCTGCAAAGCGCACGCGCTCGATCTGCTGCAGGGTGTCGATGCCGTCGAGGCCGGTGCCCTTGTCGTTGAGTTGCCAGTTGCCGCCCGACAGCGGCTGCAGCGTGTACTGCCCGCGGTTGCCGTGGGCCACCAGCGTGTCCACGCCCGCACCGCCGTTGAAGGTCTCGGTGGCGGGCTTGCTGTTGAACAGGTCTGCATCGCCCGTGCCCTGGTTGCCTGTGGGCAGGTTGGGGGTGGTGGGCGTGGGCGTCGGTGCCGGCGTGGGCTTGGTGGGGGTAGGTGGGGCCGTAGGCGTTGTCGGTGTTGTGGGCGCAGGGGCGGGTGTTGGGCTCGGCGCCGGAGCTGGTGTGGGTGCCGGGGCCGGTGCAGGGGCCGGGGCTGGGGCTGGGGCGGGCGCTGCATCGAAGGTCAGCGTCGGGCCCTTGGTGGAGTTGAAACCGTAGGTGCCGCCCAGGCCGTCGCGGCCATACAGCCAGTCGAGCGCCAGCAGGTCGTAGCCCTGGAAGGTGGTCTTGTTCGGGCCGGCATGCGTGTACGACATGACGGTGTTGTTGGTGTTGTCCTGCCCCGCAGGCAGGGGGTGCGAGGAGTCGAAGGGGTGCGACAGGCCCAGCGCGTGCCCCACTTCGTGCAGCAGCACCTCGTAGCCCGAGCCGCCGGCCGTGGGCTTGTTGTTGATGCCGGCGTGCTCCACGTTGTCCAGGTAGACCACGGCCTCGATGTTCAGCGAGCCCACCACCTGGTTGGGGCCGGAGTAGCTGTAGTTGTAGCCAGACGATGCCAGGCCTGCGGTGGAGGGGCCCTGCAGGTTGGTGGCCGCGAAGTGCAGGTCGGCCTGGGCCGAGGTGGACACCTCGGTAAAGACGATGCCGGTGACGGCAGAGGCGTGCTGCAGGATCTGCAGGGTGGACTGCTTCTGGTCGGCGTTGAAGGCCGTGACCGCGCTGCCGGTTTTCTTGGCCGCTTCGCTGCTGGCACCCGCGTCGAAGGTGTAGTAGATGACCTTCCGGCCGTCGGGCCAGAAGTTCCAGATGGGAGTGCCGCCCAGCAAGGCATCGGCCTGCGGGTTGCCGGAAAAACGCATGTTCTGCAGGTCGGAGACGGTAACGGCCATGGTGTGTGTATCTGTTGGCGGTGGATCGGGGCACGCCCGGCGCGTGGCCCGAGCGACCGGCGAATCTATCACCGGGGTGGGGCGCGCACTGTGGCGTGAAACCAAATGTCACGACATGGCGCTGCGCGCCGACGGGCGGTATCGGGGAGGCGCTGGACGGTGCACCTCAGGCGTTTCGCCCCCAGTGGGGCTCAGCCGCGCGCGTGAAATGCCTGAGAGAAGGGCGCTTTCAGCGCCTTGCGCACACGAAGATGTGCGAGGCGCTGAAGTCGTTGGCCTGGTAGGCCAGCGCGAGCGGGTAGCGGGCGGCTGCCGTCGTGTCCAGCGACACCAGGTACAGCGGGAAGTCGCGGTTGGCGTAGATGCGGTCGCCGCTGCTGCCCAGGCCGTCGAAAGGCACGCTGATGCTGGGCAGCGCAATGGCGGGCATGCGGGATGTGTCCACCACCGCCTGGGCGGCTGTGAAGGTGGCGGTGGCGTTGTAGGTGGCGCCCGTGTTGCTGGAGCACAGGTAGGCGCCGCTGTAGGCCGCGTAGGGGTCGCCCGCCACGGGCGGGATGGGGTATTCGGCCAGGGTGGCCACCTGGCGGTAGCGGCCGCTGGCCAGCATCTCCGAGAAGTCGTTGCCGTAGCCCACGAAGATGGCGCCACCCAGCTGTGCGCGGGTGTTCCAGTTGCTGACAGCGATGGTCTCGGTCGGCTGGCGGATGGTGCGGTACTCAGGGATCTCGCCGCCCGTGTAGGGCACGAAGCCACGTGTCTCGGACAGCAGGTAGAACTGCCCGTTGTGCAGCAGCACGAAGTACAGCCTGCCCTGGCCCAGGAACCGGGCCTCGGGGTTGACGCTGACGGCGAAGTTCAGGGCCTGCGTGGTGCCGCTGATGGTGGTGGCCACCGTGGTTATCTGGCCGAAGGCGGGCAGGGCGCCAAGGCCCAGTGCCAGGGCCGCGCCTGCGAGCAGTTTGCGCAAGGTGCTCAGGGTACTTTTGGGCAGGGTGGTGGGCATGGCGGTGTCCGGTTACAGCGCATTCAACGCGATGGCGTTGAAAGCGGTTTACTTGGATACGGACGCGCTGCCGTCGCTGCAGCAGCAGGCGCGCGCAGTGCATTTTGCGCCCCGTCCGGGCAGCGGGGCACGCGGCGGGCGCATACTGTTACGTTGGATACGTGCCTATACCGCCTGCGCGCGGTTGCCGTTGCCATTCCTCAGCCCAGCCGACCGCCACCATGCCCTCAACAACCCCCACCCCTACCCGCCTGCCCACCCCGTTCGAGTCGCTCGCCGGCGTTGCCAAGTTCCTGGGCACCGAAGAGATGAGCCCGGCCTTCCACGCGCGGCATGCGCAGGCCATCGATGGGGCCTGCGCCTTTTTGCAGGAGCTGGTGCGCGAGCACCCGTCGCTGGACATGGCGTTTCGCGCGGCGCTGCCGCTGCCGGTGGTGGACGGGGGCAAGCTGGTGCTGCAGGCGCTGTCGTCCATCCAGTTCGCCGAGCAGAAGCTGCACTGGTTCGACAGCCAGATGAACACCACGCTGCGTGCCCTGGCGCCCGTGGTGCGCGACCCCGCCTTGCCCACCTGGATGGCGGAGTGCCGCTGGGCAGTGGATGGGGCGGCGGTGAATGTGTAATCTGTGACGGGATGTGCTGGATGGTCCGGCTCGCTTGCAAAAGAAGCACCGAGGCCGCCAGCGTGTTCTCGCGGCGGTGATTGCCGCAGGGCACTCTTGCTTGCGTTTGCCGCGCCGTCTCAGCGTTTGGTGCAGACGTAAACAATCTGGCTGCTGTAGGCGTTCGATTGGTAGCCGATCGCCAGGCTGTAAGGCCCCCCGGACGGATTGAGCATGACCAGCTTGAGCGGCAGGCTCGTGCTGCTGTAGGTCCTGTAACCGGGCTGGCTGACGATGGTGCTAAGCGAAAGGTTGTACGAGTACACCGGAATCGTCGTCAGCCGGGTGGTGTCGATCACCGTGTTGCTGGCGGTGAAGGTGGCGGTGACTGTGCCCGAGCGGCCATAGTCGTCATAGCACATATAGGTGCCGTTGTGCACCGCATAGGGGTTGGTGGTCACCGGGGGCGTTGGGGTCGGTGTGGGCGTCGGCGTTGGCGCAGGCGCCGCCGGCAGCGTGGCCACCAGCTTGAACCTGCCGTTGTTGACCATGTCCATCACATCGGTGCCAAAGCCCACGAAGATCGAGGCACCGGCCTGGGCCGTGGTGTTCCAGCCTTGCACGGTGATGGTCTCGGTGGCCTGGGCGATGGTGCGGTATTCCGGCGGTTCGCCACCCGTGTAAGGGACGAAGCCACGGGTCTCCGACAGTGCGTAGATCTGCGAACCGTGCTGCATCACAAAGTACAGCTTGCCGCGGCCCACGTACTGGGCGTCGGGCGTGACGCGGGCGACCAGGGTGTAGGCGCTCGATGGGCCGCTGGCCGTGGCCGATGCGGTGATGTCGGCCCATGCGGGGCTGGCGGCACCCAGGCTGGCGACGATGGCGGTGGCGGTGGCGGCGGCAATTTTCTTGAGCGTGCGGGTGAGCATCATGGCAGTGGTGAATCGGGGTTGCGCCGGCGTGCGCTTCTTGGGGTTGTGGTGGCCAGCAGGTGAAGAGAAAAATGCGCGCGAACGCATGTGTCTTGATGGACACACTTGTATCCATTGGTTTCACGATTTCAAGGCAACAGTGCCCTGGCCGCAATCGCCAATATGGGTGATGCGGGCATGGCGCCCCCGCAGGGTGCTGCGATAGGGGGCTGCAGCGCCTGCGCGGCTCGGTCTGTTACAAAAACCGCTGCGCCAAATAAGGCGCCGGGTCCACGAACGGCGCCTCGCCGCTGATCAGCTCGGCCACCAGCCGGCCGGTGACGGGCCCCAGGGTGAAGCCCTGGTGCGCGTGGCCGAAGTTGAACCACAGGCCCGCATGGCGCGGTGCGGGGCCGAGCACGGGCAGCATGTCGGCGGTGCAGGGGCGGGCGCCCAGCCAGGGCGTGGCCTCCACCGGCTCGCCCAGGGGCAGCAGTTCGCGCGTGGAGATCTCCGCGCGGCGCAGCTGCACGGGGGTGGCGGGGGCGTCTTGCAGCGCGAACTCGGCCCCGGTGGTCAGGCGCAGGCCGCGCGCCATGGGGGCGAGCATCACACCGCGTTCGATGTCCAGCGCGGGCATGGTCAGCGTGGGCCCGCCGGCAAAGTGCCGGTGGTAGCCGCGCTTGCTGAACAGCGGCAGGCGGTAGCCCAGGCGCGTGGTGAGCGCACCGGCCCAGGGGCCCAGGGCGATGACGGCGTGCTGCGCGCTGATGCTGCCAGAGTCCACCTGCACGGCCCAGCCGCTGCCTTGCTGGCGCAACGTCAGCGCGTCACCCGTGGCCAGCTGCCCGCCGCGCTGCACAAACAGCCGCGCGTAGCGCGCCACCAGCTCGCCGGGGTCGCGCACGGTCCAGGGGTCTTGCCAGTGCACGGCGCCGGCCAGTGGCATCTGCAGCACCGGCTGGGCGGCGGCCAGGGCGGCCGTGCCGAGCACCTGGCAGGCCAGGTGGTGCGATGCGGCGACGGCGCTGGCCTGCTTTGCCGCAGCGTCGAACGCCGGGCCGCTGCGGTACAGCTGCAGCCAGCCATCCTTGTGCACCAGGTCGCTGGCGCCGGCCTGCTCGATCCAGCCGCGGTGCTCGGTGATGCAGTGCTCGATCAGGCGGCTGTAGGCCTGCGCGATGGGCGCGTAGCGCGCGGGGGCTGATGCGGCCCAGTAGCTGAACAACTGCGGCGCCAGGTGCAGCAGGGCCCCCCAGTGGTAGTGGGCGTCGTTGCTCAAGCCGGTGGCCACACGCGCCAGCGTGGCGATGCTGCGCGGAAAGGCGTAGGGCTGCACGGCCTCGCGCTGGATGATGCCGGCATTGCCGTACGAGGTCTCGCGGCCAGGCGCCTGGCGGTCGACGAGGGTCACGGCGTGGCCACGCTGCTGCAGCGCCAGGGCGGTACTGACGCCGACGATGCCGGCGCCGAGAACAAGGGTTTCCATGGGGGTGATTATTGCGGCGGCGGACAGGGGAAGGGCAGGGCCGAAAGCTCGGGCGAAAGGCACCGATTGTGCCGGCCCCCAAGGGGTGGCGGGCCCGGCTGCGGCGCCATTTTTCGATGACTGGATTGCCGGATTGGCAATCCAACTGCACACTGGTGGCGTGGGGGACGAGAGCGCTGCAGGGTGCGCGTGGGCGCTGTCCTACAGGGCCCGGGGGCAAGACCGGTTAGGGTTTGGGCAGGGAGCGAGGGCAGCCCTGCGGTGGACACCTGCTGCTGCCTGCATGGCAAGGCACAAGAACAGAACCCGGGATGCACGCCAGGGTTGGAGGGCGCATATGAGAACAGCTCCGGTGGTGATGAGAGGCCGATGCGCTTGCCGCCGCGTCGAGTACGCGGTGCATGCCCTGGAGCTGGAGGCTGCCGTGTGCTACTGCGAGAGCTGCCGCAGGGCGTCCGGCGGGGCCGGCATGGCGTGGCTGGAGGGCGAGCGTGCCACCTTGCGCACCTACGGGGCCCTGCACACCTGGCACTCGTCCGAGCACGCGGTGCGCCAGCTGTGCCCGCAGTGCGGCAGCCAGCTGTTTCGCCTGGAGGAGGGCCGGCCCGACGTGGTCGAGGTGGCGGTGGGCACGCTCGACGACCCCGGTGCGGTCCGCAGCACACGCAGCGCCTTTGCCAGCCAGCGCCCCCGCTGGGACCTGCGCGAGCCGCTGGGCAGCGACCCGCATGCGCGGGCGCCAGGCTCTCTGCCCCCGGGCCTCTCAGTCAGTCCGCACACCTTGCCGACCCGGTCGGCAAGCGACGAGGCACTGCAAAGCATGCTGGTCAGCACGCAGGACGCCTTCATCAGCATCGACCCCGGCGGCTTCATCACCGAGTGGAACCACCAGGCGCAGGCGACGCTGGGCTGGAGCCACGACGAAGCCATGGGGCGCCCGATGCACGAGCTCATCATCCCGCCCGAGCTGCGCAGCGCCCATCTCTATGGCATGGCCCGGCTGCAGCGCACGGGCGAGGGCCCCGTGCTGCGCCGTCGCTTCGAGCTGCAGGCGCTGCACAAGGACGGGCACCGCCTGCCCGTGGAGCTGTCCATCGCCCCGCTGCGCATGAACGGGGGCATCGGCGCCACCGGGTTCATCCGCGAAGCCAGCCACCGCCATACCGCCGAGCGCCAGCTGCAGGCCAACCAGGCCCTGCTGCAGCGCATGGGCGAGCTGGCGCTGGTGGGCCCCTGGACGGTGGACCTGCACACCAGCGTGGTCCACTGGTCGCCCATGGTGCGAGGCATCCATGGCGTGGACGATGCCTTCGTGCCCACGCTGCCCGGCGTGGTCGGCTTCTACGAGGACGGCGCGCAGGAGCGGCTCATCGCCGCCTTTGAAAAAGGCATCGCCACCGGCGAGAAGTGGGAGATCGAAGCCCCGCTGCGCCGGCCCGACGGCACGCGCGTCTGGGCGCGCGCCATCGGCAACACCGAATACGACGAACTGGGCGCCCCGGTGCGCGTGGTGGGTGCGCTGCAGGACATCACCGACCGCAAGCGGGCCGAAGAGTCGCTGCACATGCTCAGCCAGATCCTGGAAGCCACGCCCGACTTCGTGGTGCAGGCCGACGCCGAAGGGCGCGTGACCTACATGAACCCCGCCGCGCGCAAGGCCCAGGGCTATGGCGCGGGCTACGACGTCACGCAGCACCGCTTCACCGACTTCAACACGCCCGAAACCACCCGGCGCTACCGCGACGAGGTGATGCCCTCGGTGATCAAGACCGGGGTGTGGATGGGCGAAAGCACGGTGCTGGTGACCGGCCAGCCGATTGCGGTGGACCACTCGGTGCTGTCCCACCGTGACGCCGATGGCCGGGTGGTGCGCTACACGGCCGTGATGCGCGACATCTCTGCGCAGCAGCGCTCGCGTGCCGACCTGTTTCGCCAGCAGCGTACGCTGAGTTCGATTGCCGAGGCGATTCCCGACGTGATCGCCGTGGTGGACCGCGAGGGCCGCTATGAGTTCGTCAACTCTGCGTTCGAAAAGCTCGTGGGCCCCTCGCGCGCAGAGATCGTGGGCCTGCGCATCGGCGAGGTGGTGCCGCTGGCCGAGCTGCGTGACAGCATGGGCTTCATCGACAAGGCGCTGGCCGGCGAGCCCACCGCGTTCGAGCTGGTGCTGCAGCTGCGCGGGCGCCCGAGGAACATGGCCATCAGCCTGGTGCCCCGCCAGTCCGAGAGCGGCCAGCCCGATGGCTTCATCGCCGTGCTGGACGACGTGACCATCCACCGCCAGCGCGAGTCGCGCCTCATCGGCCTGAGCGAGCGCGATGCGCTCACCGGCCTGGTGAACCGGCAGGGCCTGGAGGCGCACCTGCAGCGCATCCCCCTGGCCGAAGCACACGGCGTGGCCATGCTGTACGTGGACCTGGACCGCTTCAAGCCCGTCAACGACACCTGGGGCCACCCGGTGGGCGACCAACTGCTGCAGGCGGTGGCCGCGCGCTTCATTGCCCTGGTGCGGCCCCTGGACCTGGTGGCGCGCGTGGGCGGCGACGAGTTCGTTGTGGTGCTGGGCGGCATGCCCGGCCAGGCAGCGGCCGAGCAGGTGGCCGACAAGCTAGTGGCCGCCGCCGGCCAGCCCTTTGACCTGGGCGGGCGCAGGGTGCACATCGGCGCCAGCGTGGGCGTGGCCTTTGCGGGCGACGATGGCTGGCGCGGCCTCATGGAGCGTGCGGACGCCTCGCTCTACCGCGCCAAGGCGGCCGGGCGGGGGCGGCGTGCTTGATCCCTGCCGCCGGTAACCCAGGGTCGCCGCCGTTCGCCCTGGCGCACCTTCGTGTGCCTCTGTGCGACCCTGTGCGCGGCACACCTGCCAGAGCCGTTAGAGTCTGGGGCTTCGTTGAATCATCGGTAAGCCCTACAGGAGTCCCCGCATGCAAGTGGAAAGCCGAGTCACCGTCTCCGTGCCCCCCGAGAAGATATTCGCGATCTACGCGGATGTCGCCAACTGGAAAACCTGGGACCCGGATACCAAGGACTCGTCGATCGACGGACCCTTCCAGACCGGGAGCAAAGGCCGGATCACCCCGCCCAAGGGGATGGCGGTCCCCATGGATTTCATCTCCGTGGTGCCCAACCAATCGTTCACCGTCGAGTCCCGGATTCCCCTCTTTCGCATGCTGTTCGAGCACGAGCTCCACCCCACGGCGGCCGGCACCGAAGTCGTCCACCGGGTGACTTTTTCTGGCGCACTGTCTTTTGTGCTCGGCCCCATCGTCGGCAACCCGTTGCGCACCGGGCTTCCTATCACCCTGGCATCGCTCAAGCGGCTGGCCGAGAGTGGCCGCGTCGCGGCCTGATACCGACGGCCTTTGTTCACCTCCCCCTGAACGGAGCGCTCGATGGCTGCGCGAGCAACCCATCCCCTGCGGTTTTCGGTAGCATCGACTTTGCCGGGCTCCCCACGAAAGGCCACCCATGTCCGCTGAGTCCCACCCCGCCTGCGTGCGGGAGT
Organism: Acidovorax sp. A1169; assembly: GCF_030704685.1. GTDB lineage: Bacteria > Pseudomonadota > Gammaproteobacteria > Burkholderiales > Burkholderiaceae_C > Acidovorax. The sequence continues at coordinate 174,468 of NZ_JAUZDX010000013.1, read as the reverse complement.
TTCGCCAGGTCCTGCTGTGGCCCCTGCGCCTGATGCCGGTGCGGGGCTCCGAGGGCCGGCATGCCAAGCCCTGGCAGTTGCTGGCCGACATGGGCGAGGAGGCCTCGCCCTGGCGCGAGGTGGTGGACGAATTCACGGGCGACAGCAGCCGTTTTCATGAACGCCACTACAACGAGTTCGTCACCTTTTTGCCCTATGTGCAGCGCTTCCTGTATGGCGAAGGGCGCAGCCGGGAAGGCAGCCGTGCCATGGGCTCGCCAATGCGGGTGTTTCGGCGCAGCGACGTCAGCGCCGTGCGGGCGGTGCTGCGCCCCGGCGATGCGCCGATCACGCTCGACATCGTGCATGTGGACCTGTACTTTTTTCTCGACCTGGACCTGGTGCTGCTCAATGTCGAGGTCAGCGCCCGCGACCTGCAGCTCGCCCAGGCGCAGGAGCTGCTGTACCGCTTCGGCCGTGGCTACCCCGCCGGCTGGGATCCAGAGGGCCATGCCCAGCACTGCCTGTACAGCGCCGAGTGGCTTGACGCCGCCGGGCAGGTGCTGGCCGCGTCCGACGCCAACCAGCGCGACCTCTTCATGGCCCACGTCAGCAGCCACCGCGCCCCGCGCATCTCGGCCCACTGGGCCTGGCTGCTGGAGCCGCTGGTGAGCGACCATTCCGAGCGCACAGGCCCCCTGCGCTACCGCCAGATCGAGTACTACCGCATGCCGCAGCTGGCCTTTCTGGCGCTGGACGACCCGCGCGCGCTCAGCCGCAGCGACTTCATCCGCTTCGGCCTGGTGACGGGGGCGGCCCCGCCCAGCCACGACGACACCTGCCTGCCTTATTCCGAAGAGCACCTGGCCGACTTTGAAAAGCGGTTCTGCTACGACCGCTTCTGGAGCAGCAGCGGCGCCGCCCCCAACACACGCTATCTGTGCAGCGGCCACTCGCTGCTGGTGCTGGGCAATGCCGGCAGCCCGTTCTACGTCTGCCGCGACCGGGGCGTGCTGGCGCAGTTCAGGCACCAGCATTTTTTGCTGTTCTTGATCGCGCACTTCCAGAAGGCGGCGCTGCTGATGTTCTCGGACCGCTTGGCCGAGGCCCTGAAAGACCTGGACATTGCCGACGCCGCCAGCGTGCGCCGCTTCAAGCGCACCATCCGCGACAGCTTTGCCGGTTTTCTGCGCTTCACGCACCGATACTGGTTCCACGAAGTGTCCGAACAGGCCCAGGTGCGCGCCCTGTTCCGCATGTGTGCCAACCACCTCGGGCTGGACCCGCTGTACACCGAGGTCAAGGAGCGCATCGGCGAAATGAACCAGTACCTGGACGCCGACAGCCTGCGCCGCCAGGCCAACACCGTCGTGCGGCTCACGGTCGTCACCATCTTCGGCCTGATCGGCACCGTGACCACCGGCTTCCTGGGCATGAACCTGCTGGCCGAGGCCGACGCGCCTTTGGGCCGCAAGCTGGGGATCTTCGCCCTCGTGTTCGCGTTCACCACCGCGCTGACCATCTACACCATGGTCAAGTCCAAACGCCTGTCGGACTTTCTCGACGTGCTCTCGGACGAACGCGCCACCGCTTGGCAGAAATTCAAGGCGCTGGGGCTGGTGTGGCGGCGTGCGGGGGGTTGAGGAGGGCGGGTAAGCGGTACACCATGGGCCGCAGCCGTTGAACGGTCGGCAAACGAAGTTGCTCTGGCGAATCTACCCGTTCACCGACGAGGGCCTGGCTGCCGGCAAGCTGGACGCGCTCGGAGATTCCAGGTCCCACGAGAGTGGCGGCTCGACGCGGTAAGGGTGCTCCACCACCCCGCCGCAAAGCACCATCGCCGGCCGCTCGGGCGTCGCCTTGAGTGGGTCCGAGTCCATCGTCGGGCTGGGTTGGTTCGTGAACGCGTCCATCGGCATCACTGTAGCCGCTGCGGTAGCTCTCTGCAACGAGCCTGCCTTGGCTTGGTGCAGGATTGTGAGGTTGCGCAGGCTGCGGGCCGCCCAGCAGCTGCCGCGCCTTGCCTACTTGGTCTACCCGACGAGCAGACCACCATTGCGCCGCAGCACGCGGTCCACGCCGCCTTGGCGCAGGCGCTCCTGCAGCTGTAAGGGGTCGCCTCGGACCATCAGCGTGCCATCGCGCTGCATCTCCATGACTGGTACGGGATGAGACGATCCAGCATTCGCCACATTCGTTGGCGAGCCATGCCGCCCCTCAGTACGAGGAGCACTGGCACCCACTGCGCTGGGGCCGGCCGTGGAGCCGCCAGCCGTCGGCACTTGGGTCGCAGCGGGCGCAAGCTGTGCGGCAGTTCTGGTCCGTGGCAAAGTGGCCGCTACCGATGCGCGCTGAGATCCACGGCCTGCCTGCGTGCCAACCGGGCCAGCCTGTGCAGCGAGTGGGCCGCTGAGCACCTGCTGTGCCAGTGCCGCCTGGTCCACAGGCACCAGGGTCACGCCCGCGAATGGTTCGGCACCGTGCACGCCGCCAGCCTGCAGGTGCGCGAGGATGGTGGCCTGGTCGCCGCCGACGACGAGCATGCCGGAGTCCAGGGCCCCTGGATCGGCACGTCTATGGGGTCGAGGCAGCCTGCCATCGTAAGCAGCAATGGCCGATGGAGTTTGGCGCTCAGCAAAGCCGCTTGGGTTGCGGCTACTGTGCTACCTCACTGGATCGTCTGTCGCGGCTGTAGAAGATCCGTTGGAAAGGCCGCTCACTTCCGAGTCGATCTCGCTGTTCAGCAATTCCAGCCAGTGTGCTGCGACCGCGTTGGAACTCGCCGTTTCGGGGCGATGCAGGTTGATCTGATTGCCGGCCAACCCCATCCACTCCTTCGCTTCGGCCACCTCTTCGCTCTCCCCCTGCGCCCTTGCTTGTGCCCTCGCTGCCTTGATCCCATCGGCCCAAAAGGGCACGCAAGACAGCTCCTCGCGCAACCGTGCGCCAGCCGGCGCTAGACGCTGATACCGCGCCTTCAGCTCGGCTGGCGTCAGCGGATCGAGCCAGTGCTTCTTTGGAGAGGCGGTCTCCGGTGCGGGCGTCGATGAAGTGGCCGGTGTCGAGGTCATAGGTGAGGTTCCTGGCGTCGGGGAGAGCATTGTCCAGAGCGGCTAGGTTCACGTCAATCAGGCGCTGGATGTTGCCCACGCTGTCGCCATAGACCCAGTGCAATGGTGGCACGCCCAGCCTGGCATCGCCGGCCACTTGCCGTGGGTGCGGTGCAAGGTGGTCTGTGGTGCCGAACTTCAGTGCGCTGGCGAGCATTTGTTCTGAGCGTCTGCGTAATGCGATGTCCTTCAGGCCCGAAGGGTCGCCAATGAAGATCCGCCCTGTGTTGTGCGCAAAGGTCGCTGCAATGTTATAGATCACGCCACCCCATTTCCCTTGCTCCAGGCGCGAAACATCCACCCACACATCCGAGCGAGCGCCTACTGGCGGTGACTTCTCTCCAGGGCGCTCGGTGATGTACTGGCCACTGGCGTCGTCCATGCCGAACACTTCATGAGGCGTAGGATCCCGGCTGGTGATTGTCGCCACAGTGCCATCCGGCAGAAACAAGGTGTACTTCGTCTCGCCGGCTAGATCAGTCTTTAGCACTTCAATAGCGGGCGAATGCTCTGCGGCGATATCTGCAACCGTGTCTTTGCGCGACCTTGGCAATGAAAACAGATCCTCTGCGCCGCTAATGCTACTGAGCAGTTGTGCCGTCTCATCCGCAAGCTCTTGCGCAACAGCATCTAGTTCAGGGCGATGTTCAGGGTTCTCTTGCTGGGCCAGGGCAAACGCCAGATCCACAAGGTTCATGGAGTTGAAATCACCCTTGTCCGTTGCCAGCTTGTTCCAGGTCGAGCGCAAGCCACCCCGCACCCGTGCAAGCCAGCCTGCAGCCGTGTTGACAGGCTCCTTGGCCGTAGGTTGGATACGTATTTGCAGCGCTGCCTGCACCGCATACGGGAACAGTGCTTGGGTGGCGCCGCCTGCAGTCGCCTCCTCGTCTGGTCGCGATGCCTGTATCAATCGCAAGGCCTCGTCGTATATCTGGCGCTCTGAGCTGCCTTCGGGTGCATTGGCCCAGGCACCGATGGGCTCGTGCAGTTGCTGCCAGCCCGTCTGGCCCATTGCTGCTTGGCCGCGTCGGTACATCAATTCGTATGCGGCTTTGGCGGCAACTGGGTCGCGTCCGTTGCGAGAGCTTGCCCAGCGTGCATCTGGCAAAAGCACCGGCGCACCCGTGCGGGCCTTGAGCACGGCGCCCACAACGAACGCCTCGGCCTGTGTCAGCGTCATGCCGCGCAGTCGCCGGGCTACCCCGGGCATGCCCCAATGGTGTGCCAAGTCGGCCATCCAGGCAATCGTGCGGCGCACCCAGTCCGCCATTTCCCGGGTGCCGACGCCACCACGCTCATGGTGAATTTCTTCAGCCATGTCCGCGAGGGCCTCTTCCACGGCCAGCGCATGCCAATTATTGATGGGCATGGAGCTACGGCGGCTGTGACCATCCTCCGAATTTTTCCAGCGTGCCGCGTATTTGCGCACCAGTGGATCTGCCAGTAGATGCAGCATGGTTTGGCGGTATTCTTGCAACGTGACCGACTGACTGAGGCCCAGATGAAAAAGTTCGTGGAATACGACCCTGAACCCCTCAACCTCATCCCTGATTCCCTCAAGGAAAAGGTAGAGCCTCCCCTCACTTACCCCGCCACTTGGCATGCTCTCAGGCGCGACAAGACCAGCAGCAGTTGGGTTCTGCACGATCACTGGTGTAACGGTCCCACGCATGTCCAAACCCTGAAGCACCTTGTCCACAATGTCCTGCGCTTGCTGGGCCGTTATGCCCGGCCTTGGCGCAACAGGAGCTGAAGGCTCGTCGAACTTGCTGGCATATGCCGGGTTCTCCCGCTGCGCCACCGCGAACGCCAGGTCCACCAAGTCCTGGCTGTCGAAAAGCTCAGGCTTGTTCGTGAGCCTGTCCCATGCCCCATGCATGGCGGCCCGCACCCTCGCCAGCCAGCCCTGCACCGAGTTGGCCGGCATCAGTGCGGTAGGCTGTACGCCCAGCTCCATCGCCACTTGCACTGCGTAGGGGAATAGTTCTTCGCTGCTGTAGGTGTCTGGCGCTGCGCTGTCTGGCCGCGAAGCCTGCACGCGTGCCATGGCCTCGTCGTAGACCCGCCGCTCCAGGCTCCCCTCGGGCCTGTTCGCCCAACTGCCGATCACTTCGTGCAGGTGCCTCCACCCCGCTTCGCCCAGCACCGCCTTGCCATGTTTGTGCGCCAGCTCGTGCGCGGCCACGGCAATCTCCTGGCCGGCTTCGATGTGGTCGGCGATGAGGAAGACGGTGTCGGTGCTGGGGTCGAAGAACCCCTGGGCCAGACCGATGTCTTGCGAACCCATATCGACTTCGCCGATCAGGGGCTCCCAGTGCGCCTGGATGTCGGCCGAGGTGGCAACGACCACGCGGCCACGGCCCTCTGCCAGCAGGCCCATGCTGTTGGTGAGCTTGGCAACCGCAGCGCGCACCGATTGAACGGTGGCGGGCTTGGAGGGCAGGCCCCTGGCCTGTGAAGCTTGATCTGGTGCGCTGCGGCTGAATTGCTGGCCCGGCAGGGAGGGGCGGGAGGGCCGGGAGGGGCCTGCCCAGGCTGGGGCGCTTGGTGGCTGCTGCAGCAACTGCCGCGCCTTGTGTACCTGGTCAAGCCCGACGACCACGCCGCCCTTGCGCTGTAGCACGCGGTCCACGCCGCCTTGGCGCAGGCGCTCTTGCAACTGTGTGGGATCGCCTCGGACCATCAGCGTGCCGTCGCGCTGCGTCTCCATGCGCATGGAGTGGATCTGCGTGCCATCATTCTTGTCATCAGTTTGAAGGCCGGCCGATGGATCTTGCGCGCTGCGGGTGCTGAACCGTGTCTGCCCGGTGTGCGAAGTTTCCGCGCCAACTGCCCCCGCCTGGTCGATGGCGCGCATCACGAAGCGCTCGGCCTCGTTGTAGCTCATCGCTCGGATCGAAGCGGCCAGAAGCCCCATGCCCATGCGGTCCGCCACGCTGGCCAGCCAGTTGGCCAGCGTTCGGATGCGCATGCCCAGACGGGTGCCCGCCAGCTTCTGGGCACGAAGCTCTTCGGCCACTACGGCCAAACCCTCTTCGATGGCAAGGGCCTCGTATTGGGCTGTCAGCTCGGTTCCGGTGAAGCCCCTCTCACGCAACACGCGCAGTTGATGCGGAGCATCCGGCGCTTTCGCCTTCCATTCAATCGCGTATTGCTGCACCCGTCTGTCGCGCTTTGCCAAGTCCAGCATGGACTGCACATAATCGCGGCTCGGCAATACATTGCGCACTCCCAAATGGAACATTTCATGGAAAAGCGTCTCGGCCACCGCGTCGGCGTTCTGGTGAGCCGAAGCGACGATCACGATCCGGCCCTCTTCTGGCAGCGCCGCTCCCATTACACCTTCCGGCGCCCCGATCCAAGCCTCTTCGCTCCGCCCCACGACGTCGACTGGTGGCGGGTTCCGGAGCCCCGACAAGGCCTGCTGCACAAGCTCCTGCACCTGTTCAGGAGATAGCCCTGGTGCGTGGTTACCGCTGTGCGTACTGAATTTGGATGTGGCATTGCGGGGTGCAGGCTTGGAGATGCTGGCAACTGGCACCTCTACGTTGACCGTCAACAACCTGCGAAGTACACTGGCCACGTCTCCTGAAGTTGCCTTGCCGGATCGCTCCACACCGTCCACGGTGTCGGCCCCGGAATTACCGGACTTCAGGAGGCTTTCTTTTGTGATTGCACTGTGCAGGTACATGCGCTGGCTGTTCGTCGTTGTACGAACCAGCACGGTGACTATGTTCTCCACCCCTGCAATGCTCACCGGCGCGCTGATGAAGTGGCCCGTGGTGTCGCGACTGTGCTGTGCGCTCAGTACGAGAGCACCATGCTCCACCACCTGTCTTGCTGCGGCGAACGCCACCGCCTTGTAAGGATTCATGCGGTGTGCCATTAAGTCGCGCACCGACCGTTCGTCCAGCACCACCTGACCAATTTCTCTGTTCGTGGCTTTGTTGCCGAAGCCTTGGAACAGTCTCACCGCCCAGTCGCGCAGGAGCGGATACCCGTGAGGCGCTTCATTGCCTTTGAGCACAGCCACAGGTGCTCCTTGCAGTATGCGCGCCTGTTCCTGAATTCTGGATTCGCGTTGAGCATCGTCACTTGATGATGCAACTGAGGTGGCTGAGGGCGATTCGAAGGCAACCGAACTGGCGTGGAGGGCATTGATGGGTGGCGATCCTGCAGTATCTGCGCCTTCGCTTATCTGCGCAGGGTGGGGTTGGGGTGCACCCAGCAACTGCCGTGCCTTGTCTACTTGGTCGAGCCCGATGAGCACGCCGCCCTTGCGCCGCAGCATGCGGTCCACGCCGCCTTTGCGCAGGCGCTCCTGCAACTGTGCGGGGTCGCCTTTGACCATCAGCGTGCCGTCGCGCTGCATCTCCATGACTGGCACGGGCTGAAGCGCTCCAGCATTCGCCTGCGATCCATGACCTGTGCGAGGTGCATCGGCGCCCACCGCGCTGAGGCCCGCTGTGAAGTCGCCAGCCGTTGGTTTTCGAGCAGTAGCGGGCGCAAGCTGTGCGGCAGCTCTGGTCCCTGGCAAGGTGACCATTGCCGATGCGCGCTGAGACCCACGGCCTGCCTGCGGGTCAGCCGGTGCAGCGAGTGGGCGGCTGAGCACCTGTTGCGCCAGTACCGCCTGGTCCACGGGCACCAGCGTCACGCCCGCAAACGGCTCGGCACCGCGCACGCCGCCTGCCTGCAGGTGCGCCAGGATGGTGGCCTGATCGCCGCCGACGACGAGCATGCCGGAGTCCAAGGCCTGGACCTGTGCGTCTATGGGGTCGGGGCAGCCTGCTACGTCACTGGATCGTCTGTCGCGGCTGTAGAAGATCCGTTGCAGAGGGCGATCACTTCCGAGTCGATCTCTTTGTTCAGCAATTCCAGCCAGCGTGCCGCGACCGTGTTTGAACTCGCCGTTTCGAGGGGGCGCCACAAGGTCTGAAACAGGCCTGCAAACGGTGTCAAACCGGTCCCAAAAAGCGGATTACGCAGGCATCAAGTGACCTTGCGCTCGACATCAGGCTGTGCCGGTCTGGCGAATGGGGGTTTTGCAGACCATCCTTATAGCTTTCGCAGAAAATTATCTCACCCTTCCTGGTAACTATCTCTCAACCAATCATCAATATTTTCATTCTCTTTAACAACATCACATATAAATAATTTTGCATTCCGAAGCCCCCCCTTCCCAAGAAGATGCATTACGTACATCGCTGCATACACATCCGCTCTTTTTCGAACAAGCTCGCGCAAATCCTCGATATGCAGATTGTACACATCCATGTAATCACGACAGCTCCCTACCTCCTGGGAAACGTCTCTCCCAAGATAATACTTCAGCATCTCCAAATCTTCTTCATCCAACCCCGTCATGGTAACTCCTTTAAAAATCAATAGCGCCTTGCAATAACATTTATTTCTTTGGGCACATTTTTAAAATCACCGACATTGACAAAGCCCAGCAACTCTATTTCAAAAACCCCATACCCCAGTTTCTGCCTGGCTTTACCGAACGATATGTCCCTTATTGCGGACTGCGCCCAATCATCCATTGTGCCAATGTGATCTCTTGCGCAATGTTTGTCGAACTCTTTTCGGAAATTTTTGCGATTATCATCAGTCAAATTTCCCGGAAATCCAACCGGAGGGGCGCCCTTCGTTTCAATGTAATAAGAAATCACTGCCTTCGGCATCGCCTCTGTCACTCCATGGGCGTCGATTACTATGTGCTCTCCTGATTTCTTTTTCCCATTTTTTCCAATAAATAGGATGGGATCGCCATCCTTTATTTCGATGCCGGAAAAAACAACATGCTCTCCGTCCACGAGCATCGTAATGGCGTTACTTGGGTGGTCGTCCGCAATTATCCGAACCTTGAAATCTGTGAGCGGAACCGGACGCGGATTGCCCTCCGAACCCAGCGGGCCTTTCTCCTTCGCCGTCCCCGCACCGTCCTTGCCTGTATCGCGGCTCATCTGGAGGGGACGGGGCGGTGAAGAGGACGAGGGAGAGGAAGGGCTTGCGCTGCCGCCCGCGGACCGTGCCACTTCGCCTTGCCACTGAACCGGGGCAGCCCCTGCGCGTTCTTGCTGCGCAATGCCAAACGCCAGGTCCACCAGATCCTGCCCGTCAAACGCCTGCGGGTTGTTGGTCAGCTTGTTGAGCGCTGTCTGCAGCGATGCGCGCACCCGCGCCAGCCAGCCCTGCACCGAGTTGGCCGGCATCAGCGCCGTAGGCTGCTCGCCCAGCTCCATCGCAACCTGCACGGCATAGGGGAAGAGTTCTTCGCTGCTGTAGCTGGTCTCATCCGCTCCGGCCGGCCGCGAACCCTGCACGCGCGCTGCGGCCTCGTCGTAGACCTCGCGCTCCAAGCTGCCCTCGGGCCTGTTCGCCCAACTGCCAATCACCTCGTGCAGTTGCCTCCACCTTGCTTCGCCCATCACCGCCTTGCCATGCTTGTGCACCAGCTCGTGCGCGGCCACGGCCATCTCCTGGCCGGTTTCTATGTGGTCGGCAATGAGGAAGACGGTCTTGCTGTGGGGGTCATAGAAACCTTGCGCCAAGCCCAAATCCCGCGAGCCCATGTCCACCTTGCCGACCAGCGGCTCCCAGTGCCTCTGGATGTCGGCTGAGGTGGCCACCACCACGCGGCCGAGGCCGTTGGCCAGCAGGCCCAGCTGTTGGTGAGTTTGGCAACTATTGCGTGCTTGATGGGACTATGTATGGTGCCCTGGGAGGGCTCGCTTCTATGTGGCTTATTACCCTGCTGCGAGTCATCTATTTGAAAAAATTCTTGTCTTTAATAAACTTTGATATTAAGATAAGCCTCCAAAGGAGGCTTTTTCTTGTGAAATCATCTTTCCCTCTTCCCAGTTCGTTCCCTGTAGGTACCAAGTTTGAGGAAACCTACAGCGGTGACATTTTTGCTTACATGCCTGACGGTACGTGCGCCAGAGTGACCGACTTGGGTGACTTGGCTCCCTGTATGGCCGTCTCTCGCAATGGAGAAGAAATCTCTGAAGAAAGATTCCGCGCGTCTGCAGCGTTCTATGGTGCTGCGGCCGCTCGCGCTGCGTCCTGAAGTCTGCGTGCCTGCAATCTTGCTTCAAGCTTGGCTGGCGAATTCATTGGCAACACTCTCTCTATTTCGTAGAGGGTGTGAGCCTCAGCAGCCTTCACTGACAACATTGCGGGCACATTGATCTGCACTTCTGCTTTGACCCCGTCAAACTCAAGATTCACCAGCACATCCGCATAACCTGAAGGCAGCACTCCCTTGTGCTCGATGTGAATGCCGATGGCGCTTGTGAGAACTCCAGGAGTGCGGTTCTTGACATTCTCCAGATCGAGATTTCTCTCTAGCAGGCTGAAGAAATACCTCCCGGCCAGCGTTTCCCAAAAATCTTCGACCTCGTAGAACGCGCTACAAGCGACTTTTCTGATGCTGGCAAGGGGTAAGACACCCTCGAATCGAACAAATTTCCGATCCGAAAACAGTATTTCTTCAGCCTGCTAGGACTTGCAGAACAGTCTGGGCATCCGCGTAAGTTCTAACGACAACAGTAGCTCTCAACAGATCCTTGATGCCGGCTACCGATGTCCCATCAAGTACCACCTTCTCGGCGGCGCGCTTGATCCCTTTGACTGGCGCCAATTGCACACCCAAAGCACCCGCCTCGTTGACCACATCACGTACCGCTTGATCGAACGCAGGCTTGGCTTGCTCCGCTCGCTCAAGGTAGGGCTGCAGCTCCAGCGCTGCTTGTGCAAGTGCCTGAGGATCGCTGTTGGCAGTCTCCACGGCCAGTGGCATCAAGCGCTCAATGGTTTCACGTGCGCTGGCCAGTATTTCTGCGGGCACGATGTTTTCAATGGGTGGGGGAACATAGTTGCCGTCTGGAGCGCGAGATGCTCCGCGGCTGAACTGCAGATCGTTGCGCTCATGTGAGATCTCTTCCACAGCTCTGGCTTCGGATTGCGCGCGATACGCTGGGTTCTCGCGTTGCACCACCGCAAACGCCAGGTCCACCAAATCCTGCCCATCAAAAGCCTGTGGATTGCCCGTCAGCTTGCCGAGCACGTCCTTCAGCGATGCCCGCACCCTCGCCAGCCAGCCCTGCACCGAGTTGGCCGGCATCAGCGCCGTAGGCTGCACCCCCAGCTCCATCGCAACCTGCACGGCATAGGGGAAGAGTTCTTCGCTGCTGTAGCTGGTCTCATCCGCTCCGGCCGGCCGCGAAGCCTGCACGCGCGCTGCGGCCTCGTCGTAGACCCGGCGCTCCAGGCTCCCCTCGGGCCTGTTCGCCCAGCTGCCAATCACCTCGTGCAGTTGCCTCCACCTCGCTTTGCCCAGCACCGCCTTGCCATGCTTGTGCACCAGCTCGTGCGCGGCCACAGCCATCTCCTGGCCGGCTTCTATGTGGTCGGAGATGAGGAAGACGGTCTTGCTATTGGGATCGTAGAAACCTTGCGCCAAGCCCGAATCCGGCGAGCCCATGTCCACCTTGCCGACCAGGGGCTCCCAGTGCGCCTGGATGTCGGCCGAGGTGGCCACCACCACACGGCCGAGGCCGTTGGCCAGCAGGCCCATGCTGATGGTGAGCTTGGCCACTGCGGCGCGCACGGACTGCACGGTGGCGGGCTTGGAGGGCAGGCCCCTGGCCTGTGAAGCTTGATCTGGTGCGCTGCGGCTGAATTGCTGGCCCGATAGGGAGGGGCGGGAGGGCCGGGAGGGGCGCCTGCCCAGGCTGGGGCGCTTGACGGCTGCTGCAGCAGGAACTGCCGCGCTTTGCCCACTTGGTCAAGCCCGACGAGCACGCCGCCCTTGCGCCGCAGCGCGCGGTCCACGCCGCCTTGGCGCAGGCGCTCCTGCAACTGTGTGGGATCGCCTCGGACCATCAGCGTGCCGTCGCGCTGCGTGTGCATGCTCACGGCGCTTGGGGAGCTCGACCCAGGTTCGCCCTCGGCGACCCGGCGCCCCCGGGTCAGCGAGAAGCCTTTGCCGCCCGTATGCACGCCCTGCTGGTGCAGTGTGCGCCCTGCATCGGGCAGCGCGTCACGAAGGATGCCCGCAGCCAGTGCATCGCGCACAGGCTTGGACCCTATGTCGCCCGCGTCGCCTACCGCGAAAACGCTGCCCGAGCCTGACTGGCGCATGAAGCGGCGCACGGTGGCCGCCAGGTAGGGATAGTTGCGCGTGAGGATGCTGGCTGGCGCTTCGGAGATCGCGCGCACCTTGCCATCTGCGCCGGTGCCGATGAGCGTGATCCAGCCTGGCCGCTGCATGGACTTGCCCACGATGGCAAGGTCGTCTGGCCCAGCCATCTTTTCGCCCAATACCGCCATGGGCTTGCTGGCCTTGAGCAGCCTGTCCTCGCCGAAGTCTTGGTAGCGCACCATGTCGGCAGGTTCTCTGCCTTGGTTCGCAGCGTCGATCACGGCGTATTTGTTGCTGTTGATGACAACGTGAGCCACGAGACCCGGGACATGCGCCCCCAGCATGCGTGTGAGTCCAACGTCCTCAGGGCTGGGCGTGGGATTGCCCGACGGATGGTTGTGCAGCAGGTAGTAAGAGTCCGCCCCAGTCTTCTGCTTGATGTCGCGCATCTGGTTCACATACTCTTGCTCGCTGACGCCAGCAGGAGCCATGGGCGCTGTGCCAGGCATGCGGGAACTAACGCCGGTGGCATGCACCACCACGCCGTCCTTGACAAAGAAAACCCGGAACGTCTCGAACCGGGGATCGCGATACACCTGGGCCAGCTCGGCCAGGCGTTGCGGGCTGTCTACTTGCTCGCCAAGGAGGGATTGGCTGCCGGAGCGTTCGATTCGCTCGGCGATTCCAAGTCCCACGAGAGCGGCGGTCCTACGTGGTAGGGATGTTCTTCCATCCCGCCGCAGAATCCCCTGGCTGCTCCCTTGGTCGTCGGCTGGCTCCATTCGCCCGGCAAATCCGACTCCCACGAGAGAGGCGGTCCGATGCGGTAAGGGTGCTCCACCACCCCGCCGCAAAGCACCATCGCCGGCCGCTCGGGCGTCGCCTTGAGTGGGTCCGAGTCCATCGTCGGGCTGGGTTGGTTCTTGAACGCGTCCATTGACACTACTGTAGCCGCTGCGGTAGCTCTCTGCAACGAGCTTGCCTTGGCTGGGTGCAGGATTGTGAGGTTGCGCAGGCTGCAGGCTGCCCAGCAACTGCCGCGCCTTGTCCACCTGATCGAGCCCGACAACCACGCCGCCTTTGCGCCGCAGCACGCGGTCCACGCCGCCTTGGCGCAGGCGCTCCTGCAACTGTGCGGGGTCGCCTTTGACCATCAGCGTGCCGTCGCGCTGCATTTCCACGCGCACTGGGGCGGGAGTTGGGTGAGCGTTGGAGAACTCTGGTTGCTGTCCATTGGCACTCTCGGTGTTGTCTCGAAAGTGCGCGCGGTCGTTGCGCCTTGCGGGCATGCGTCCCCCCTCGGCCAACGATTGCCCCAAGTCAGTCACGGCGTCTCGCAGGATGCCTGCCTCGACAGCCCGGCGCACCGGGCTGTTGTTGATATCGCCGGCATCGCCTACCGCAAACACCTGGGCAGACCCCGACATTCGGGAGAATCTGCGGACCGAGGCTGCCAGGTAGGCGGGGCTGCGCGCGAAAATGTTTGAGGGGGCTTCTGCGATGGCCCGAACGCGGCTGTCAGAACCAATGCCAACCAATGTGATCCAGCCCGGCTTTTGCATGGACTTGCCCACCATCGCCAGTGCATCTGATGATTGGATAGTCTCGCCCAGAGCTGCCATCGGCTTGCTTGCCCGAAGCAGCATGTCAGGGCCAAAGTGTTTCAGGTGAACCATCGCTTCGGGCGCCGCCCGTTGCGCTGCATCTTGCGGCGTGACAACCGCGTACTTATTGCTGTTGATGACCACATGCGCGAGCATCCCTGGCACCTGCCGGGCAAGGTGCTCTGTCAGCTCAAGATCCTCGGGGCTTGGGTGCGGATTGCCCGATGGATGGTTGTGCAGAATGTAGTAGCCTTGGGCCCCGGTACGGCGCATGCCCTCGCGGAACTGCGCAAGGTACTGTGCCTCAGTCATGCCCGCAGGCACCATCGGCGTTCTGGCGGGCAGGCGCGCACTCACACCCGTGGCATGCACCACCTTGCCGTCTTTGATGAAGAAAACCCGAAACGTTTCGTACCGGGGATCCCGGTAGACCTGCGCAAGCTCTGCCAGGTGCTCTGGCGAATCTACCCGCTCACCGATAAGGGCCTGGCTGCCGGCAACGGCGATGCGCTCGGCGATTCCAAGTCCCACAAGAGTGGCCCGGGGTGCCGTGAAGTCTCTTTGGTGGGATCCTCCACCGCGAGGTCCGCCAACGGCGCCTTTTGCCAAGTACGCTGTGCCAACGCTGTATCCATCGTCTGGCTGGGCAGGCTCGCGTGCTGACAGGCGGTCCTTGCCGTTCCGTGGGTGGGCTGCGATAGCGCGGTCAGGGTCGGGGGAGCCGCTTCTTGCCCGTCCTGCTCCCAGATCAGGAAGCCGCGCGTCTCGTAGCGCGACTCCCTGTTTTCCCATCCTCCGCAAAATGACAGGGGTGGCAGCATCCGATGAAACGGCATGCGTACGATCCCCGTCACTGGGTCCGGTTGAGGAGCTTGGTACTCGGTCATCGTGCAAAGTGTAGTCGGGATGGTCTTCTTCGGCTGATGCCTGAAGCGCTTCGCCGGCGTCGGCAAAGTTGCGGGGAAAGAAGGCGCCAGCATCCCCTCGTGGTTTCGCCTCCAAGTTGTCCTGCACGTCATCAGACATGCGCCTTTTCGCAACCTGCCCATCGCCGCCATCTGGCACCGAAGAGCCTGGCTCGGATAGCCTGCCGGTCGGTGCAGCGCCCGTTGCAGGGAGGCTTAGCACCTGCTGTGCCAGTGCCGCCTGGTCCACAGGCACCAGGGTCACACCCGCGAATGGTTCGGCACCGCGCACGCCGCCAGCCTGCAGGTGCGCCAAGATGGTGGCCTGGTCGCCGCCGACGACGAGCATGCCGGAGTCCAGGGCCTGGATCTGTGCATCTATGGGCGCGGGGGCTGGGGGCTGGACCGGGCAAGTCGCTGTACGCCTTGAGGTCGGCCTGGGTGGCAATCACCCACGGCCTCGACGCTCTGCCAATAGGTACAAGCTGTTAGAGAGCTTGGTACTTGCGGCGTAGATGGGTTGTACTTTGGCAGACCAAGCAAGCTACCTTCACGGCTGCGGAGAATCGACCTTCTGCCACAGTCCTTCGAAGGGGGGGTCCGGCTCTACCAATCGCCACATCGTCGCGCAGGCCGAACATTGGTACCAACGTTCGACCAGGCCCACATAGGAGTCGGGTTGAGCGACACGTGCAGGGACTAGCGAGGGTTCCCCGTTCAAGACGGTGATAAATTCGTCAAAGTCATCCCAGCCGTCAAAACGACCCACTTGGCGGATTTCGCATTGGCACATTGCATCTTTATTCATCTGAGCTTTCCTCCATCGATTTTCCAAACTTCTTGAGGGCCGCCTTCAATGAGTATCTGGCTGCCGCCTCCAACCCACTGCCCGCCCTGACTTCCTACTTCCCCGGCGTGCACTCTGGTACCTGCAGGAACCTTGATGGTGGTGAAGTCGGTGGCTTGTGAACGAAAGCCGGTTCCGCGCAAGACACCCCATTCGGGCAGCAAGGCGGAGTCAATCCTGGTCTGCAGAGATCCAACTGGTTTGTCCAATGACCAGAAGCCTCCAAACTCCCTCGATTGCCCTGGAGTCCAGGCACGATACAGCACCAGGTCTTCGAGAAGGTCCATGGTCGCATAGCGCCCTCCTGAAAAGGTCGCGGCAACAGAGTCCAGGGTGCTTCCAAGGCTGTCTGGGTGAAGTGCATCGGCACGCAACACCACAAGGCCAGGGACCTGCGTGACGATCCTCTCAAAATTGGCCCCGGCGCTGTTTGCCAAGGTCGCCAAGCTGGTCACTCTGGGCGGGTGGGAGAGAAAATCCTTGGCTTTGGAGTTCTGATCTGGTGCGCTGCGGCTGAACTGCTGGCCCGGCAAGGAGGGCAGTGAGGGCAGGGAGGGGCCTGCCGAGGCCGAGGTGCGTGGCGGCGGCTGCAGCAGCAACTGCCGCGCCTTGCCCACCTGGTCAAGCCCGACGAGCACGCCGCCCTTGCGCCGCAGCACGCGGTCCACGCCGCCTTGGCGCAGGCGCTCCTGCAGCTGTACGGGGTCGCCTCGGACCATCAGCGTGCCGTCGCGCTGCATCTCCATGACGGGCACAGGCTGAGACGCTGCAGCGCTCGCGGGCGAGCCATGCCGCCCCTCCGTGCGAGGTGCACTGGCACCCACTGCGCTGGGGCCGGCTGTGGTGTCGCCAGTCGTTGGCGCTCGGGTCGCAGAGGGCGCAAGCTGTGCTGCAGTGCTGCTCCGGGGCAAGGCGGCTGTTTCGGATGCGCGCTGAGACCCCCGATCCGCCCGCGTGTCAGCCGATGCAGCGAGTGGGCGGCTGAGCACCTGCTGTGCCAGTGCCGCCTGGTCCACGGGCACCAGGGTCACGCCCGCGAATGGCTCCGCACCGCGCACGCCGCCAGCCTGCAGGTGCGCGAGTATGGTGGCCTGGTCGCCGCCGATGACGAGCATGCCGGAGTCCAGGGCCTGGACCTGTGCCTCTATCGGGGCAGGAGTCTGCACCTGGGATGCTGCCGTGTGGTGGGCCGAGCCGTGCTGGGTGGTTGTTGGTGCTGTTTCTGTGGCTGCAGCGCTGGCATCCGCTTCAGCATTCAGCGTGGAAGGCGTTGGGGCTGGAGCTGGGGTGCCGGGTGCATTGGCGGCGGGATCTGTGGCGGTTGCCTGGGTGGCTGTCTCCGCCTGGTCTGCATCGCTGTTGACCTGCCCTTGCGGCAAGGCGTTGGCGCCTTGCTGCGTGCCGCTGCGGTTGCCGTCCGTCGATGCCGGCAAGGGCGTCGCGGGCGCTGCCGATGGGGCGGCAGGGCTTGGTGTGATGGTTGTGGCGGTTGCGGCATCGCGCGCCGGCAGAGCCTCGGCCTGGCGCAGTATCTCGGCCTCCGCCTGGGCTTTTTTTGTGGCGCTGGCTTGTGAATAGCCGGGCAGCAGTGCCGCAGCAGGGGTGGTCGATGGAGAGGGGGGCGGGGGCGCTGCGGGGCCGCTGGCGGTGGGCGCCTCGGGCGCTGTTTGCCCGCGTGCCATGGTCGTTGCGGTTGGCGGGGGCGAGGCGGGTGGGGTGCTTGGCCATGTCGGCTGGTTCTGCACGCGGGGTGCGGCGTTTGCTCCGCGCGTACCGGCCGCGCCGTCCATGGCAAAGCCGGCCGCCATGCCCTGGCCTGCGGCCTCGCCTGCCATGTCGCCGAGTTTCACGTCCTGGCCGGCGCGCGAGAGTTCCAGGCCCTTGGCCACGGCGCCCGATGCTTCTTCGGTCCCTTCGGAGAGCGAGCCGGTCGTGCCGTGCTTGAGCCCTTGCACCGCGATCTCCAGCGCCTGGGTGCCCAGGTTGCCCTGCATCCCGCGGGTCAGTGGTTGGGTGAGGAAGGAGCTGGATTTCACGGCCTCGCGCGCCGCGCCGCCCTTCAGGTGCGATGGCAGGAACACCTTTTCGATGGCATCGCCGCCGGGCACCAGTTTCATCGACAGCACCGATGCCCCGGTGCCCACCAGCAATGCGCGGGTGGTGGCTGCTGCGGCCAGGATGTCGCGTGCCTTGTCCTGGCCATGCTCGCGGGCCAGTTGCTGGAACTCCGGCTCCGCCGCAAAGGCGGACGCGGGCAGGTTGCGCAGTTCTGCATACAGGTCGTTGGCGACCGAGGCCCCTTGCTGCGCGGCCGATGCGCCGACGGCGGTGCCCGATGCCATGGCGGGCGCTGCGTTCTTGAGCGCCACGGCCGATCTCGCTGCCGCTTCGGACCCGGTGGCGATGGTGCGGCCCAGCAGCGCATTGCCCGCAGCGTCGACCGCGCCGCCTGCTGCCCGCCCGAGCAGGCCCCCGGCGAGCATGCCCGGCCCGCTGCGCGCAAGGGTATCGCCCAGCAAGGTGGGGTTTTTCAGTGTCTCCCAGCCGCCCACGGCCAGCTTTTCGCGCCAGCCCTCGGCCGTGGCGAGCTTCTGTTGCAGGGCCTGCGCCTGGGCTTGCAAGGCGGGCGATTTTTCGTCTTGCAGCACCTCTTGCGTGCCGCGGATGGCGTTCAGGTAGCTTGTGTCGTAGTCGCCCGTGGCTGCGCTGTAGGCCACGCCCGGAAGCGATGCCACGTCGAGCAGGCCCTGGGCGACGGATTTTGTGGTGTCTGAGAATGCCTCGCCCCAACTGCGCTGCGTCAGGGATGCAGGCTCGACCGCCACCGCAGGCACGGCGCTTGGCCGCGCGGAAGGGGCCTGCGCCCTGTCGTTGCCACCCGTGCGTGGGGCCGCGCCCGCAGCGGGCTGCGCCTTCGCGCGGCTTTCTGCACGGCCATCGAGCAGGGCCGCCGTCGGCGATGCGGCCAGAACCCCCTTGTCCGCCTGGGCGTACTGTGCCGCCCGCTCGCGTGCCAGCTGGCCCTGCCAGCCGGGCATGGATTGCATGCGCTGGCGTTCCCCGGGGCTGGCCGCGTCCCAGGCGTTGCCCAAGGCTTGGCGCACCTCGGGCCGCGCCGGGGCAAAGCTGGCTGTATCGATGCTGCTGCCCGGCTGGCTCCTGGCCGCGTCCACCAAAGGCTTCTGCGCTGAGTGGGCCTGGCGGTACACCAGGCTGCGCGGATCGTCGGCGGCGCCCAGCCTGCCGTCTGGCGGGGCAGGGGGCTGGTCTGGCCTTGTGGCTTGCGATGGCGGCGCCCCTGGCACGGGCGCGTCTGCCTGGGGCCGCGCGGGCCGGGGCCGTGCCGAGGGGGCCGGCGTCGGTGCAGGCCCCGGGGCGGGCACCTGCGCATCGGCCAGGGCCGGGGGCGAGAGGGGTGCAGCGGCCGGTGCCGCCAAGGCATCGCCAGCGTTGCCCTCTTCTTCCCAGCGGTAGGAGGCCAGGGCCTGGGCGTAGTCGCCATCGAAGACCTGCAGGCGCGAGCGCAGCGAGGCTGCGGTGTCAAAAATGGAATCGACCGAGCCGCCGTGGCCCAGCGCGCGCAGCACGTCGGCGTCCACCCCGTATTCGAGGGCGGCAGCATCCAGGGCTGCGTCGAGCGGTAGGGGGACGGGCGGGTCCGCAGGCCACGCGGACAATGGTGTGCCGTCGTTGTTGTCGTCGAGGGTGAAAGCGCCCCAGGCCTCGTCTTGCGAGGCCAGTTCGTACAGGTTCATGGAAAGGGCTCCGCGCGGAGGTTGGTGGTACGAGACCACTCTGGCGCGCGGTTCAGCCGCTGGGGAGTGCCGGCATATATGCAGCAGGGCGGGGGGCCAACCCCCACCCGCCCGCCTGCCCGCCGCTACCCGGCCTTGATGTGCTCGGTGAGGAACTGCACAAACGCCTTGCCCGCGGCCGGCAGGGCGCGGCCGGCCAGGGTTTGCACCTCCAGGTAGCGCTCGTTCATCTCGCGGTCGCGCAGGGCAATGGCCACCAGGTCCAGCGACTGCAGGCGGGTGCGCACCGAAAGCTCGCCGTAGAAGGCAATCGCCTCGGGCGCTGTGGCGGCGTAGCTCACCAGCGAGTCGGCGTGGTTGCTGGTGATGGCGGTGGCGTACTGCAGGCCCTGGCGGCTGCAGCTGGTGTCCAGCAGCTGGCGGATGGAGCTGACCGGCGTGGGCAGGGCCAGCGGGTAGGCCACCACCTGGCTGAGCGATAGCTGGCGCTGCGCGGCCAGCGGGTGGCGGCGCGACATGACGGCCAGCACCGGGCAAGGGTGGCGCAGCTCGAGCTTGATGCCGGGCTCGGGCAGGCCGCTCAGGGTGATGCCGATGTCGGCCTCGCCGTCGCGGATGCGGCCCGGCACGTCGCCCTGGGCGCACATCTCCAGGTGAAAGCGAATGCCTTCATACGTTTCGCCGAAGCGCGCGATCAGCGTGGGCAGCAGGTCGTAGGCAAAGCCGGCCGCGCTGGCCACGCGCACAAAGCCTTTGCGCAGGCCCCGCAGGGCGGATATGTCGCTCAGCACGCGCTCGTTGTCTTGCTGCACGCGCTTGGCGTGCGCGGCCAGCAGCTCGCCTGCCGCATTGGGCACCATGCCGCGCGCCTGGCGCTCGAAGAGCAGGGTGTCCATCTCGCGCTCCAGGCGCGCCACCTGCCGGCTCACGGCCGAGGGCGCCACGTTCAGGCGCAGGGCGGCGTCTTTCACCGAGCCTGCGCGCACCACCTCCAGAAAGTAGCGGACGGCGGTCTCTTGCAGGATGTGGCTGGCCATGGAGTGCTCCGTGTCGATTGCCGTTTTGGCATTCCACAATTCTAAAGATTGCGCTTGTAGCATTCAATACCGGCTCCTACCATGGCTGCATGGCGTGGATGTGACGCTGACGACCAACCGACCTCTCTTTCAGGAATGCTGTTCATGAAAACACCGATGCCGCAGTCTGCCACCCGATCCAACCCTGAGCGCGCCCACCGCCTGCACGCCATGCTGTTCGCCGGCCTGGCCAGCGTGGCCGCGCTGGCTGCGTTCAGTGCCCCCGCGAAGGCGGCCGAGACCGCATTCCCCACCAAGCCCATCACGCTGGTGATCCCCTTCCCGCCGGGCGGCGCCACCGACGTGCTGGGCCGCGTGATCGCGCTGCGCATGGGGCAGGCGCTGGGCCAGCCCATCGTGATCGAGAACCGCGCGGGCGCGGGCACCATCATCGGCGCCAGCTACGTGAGCAAGGCGCCGGCAGACGGGTACACGCTGCTCATGAGCTCGGGCACCACCTTCACGGTGAACCCGGCCATCCGCAGCAACCTGCCGTACGACCCGGTCAAGGGCTTCGAGCCCATCGGCATCTCGGGCCGCACGGGCTTGATCCTGCTGGCCAACCAGGAGGTGCCGGTGCAAAGCGTCAAGCAGTTCGTCGACTACGTGAAGGCGGCGCCGGGCAAGTATTCGTACGGCTCGTTCGGCAGCGGCACTACGGCGCACTTCGCGGGTGAGACCATCTTGCAGGCCACGGGGCTGAAGATGGCGCACATCCCCTACAAGGGCAGCGCCCCGGCCATGACGGACCTGATGGGCGGGCAGGTGCCCTTCACCGTGGACACGGTGAGCGCCGCCATCCCGCAGCTCAAGACCGGCAAGATCAAAGCCATTGCCGTCACCACCGCCAAGCGCTCGCCGCTGCTGCCCAATGTGCCTACGCTGGCCGAGGCCGGCTACCCCGACATCAACCTGGACACCTGGCTGGTGGTGGCCGCACCCAGGGGCCTGCCACCCGAGGTGCGCGCCAAGCTGGAGAAGGCGCTGGCCACCACCGTGGCCGACCCCGAGACCAAGGCCAAGCTGACTGCCCAGGGCATGGAGCCTGCGTTCAGCAGCGGCGCTGCGGCCAGCGAGCTGATCCAGCGCGAGCTGCCGACGATGCGCGCCGTGGCCGCACGTTCCAACATCACCGCCGACTGACCATGCCCGATACCGCCTCGTCCACCTTCGTTCAACCCGACCGCCCCGACACCGCCAGCCGCCCCGGCGATGCGCTGGTGGAGCAATCCGCCGTGGCGCTGCGCCGGCTCATCGGGCGCAAGGAGATATCGCCGGTCGAGCTGCTCGATGCCTGCATCGACCGCATCGAGCGCATCAACCCCTTCGTGAATGCCGTCACCGCCACCTGCTTCGACCGCGCCCGCACCGAGGCGCGCGCGGCCGAGCAGGCCGTGGTGGATGGCACTGCGCCCCTGGGCCTGCTGCACGGCCTGCCGTTGGGCGTGAAGGACCTGGAGCCCACCGAGGGCCTGCTCACCACCTGGGGCTCGGCCATCTACCGCGACCATGTGCCCACGCAGGACATCGAGCTCGTGGCGCGCCTGCGCCGGGCCGGCGCCATCGTGGCCGGCAAGACCAATGTGCCCGAGCTGGGTGCGGGCGCCAATTCGCGCAACACGGTGTGGGGCGCCACGGGCAACCCGTTCAACCCCAACCTCAACGCCGGGGGCTCCTCGGGCGGCTCGGCCGCAGCGCTGGCCTGCGATCTGCTGCCGGTGTGTACTGGGTCGGACACGGGGGGCTCGCTGCGCATCCCCGCGGCCAAGTGCGGGGTGGTGGGTTTTCGCCCCTCGCCGGGCGTGGTGCCCAGCGTGCGCAAGCCGCTGGGGTGGACACCCATCTCGGTGGTCGGCCCCATGGGCCGCACGGTGGAAGATGCGTGCCTGCAGCTGGCCGCGTCGGCCGGCATGCACGCGGGCGACCCGCTGAGCTACCCGCTCGATGCGATGGGCTTCCTCACCCCGCCCGAGGTGGACCTGGGCCGCCTGCGCGTGGCGTACACCGAGGACTTTGGCACCTGCGCGGTGGACGAGGGCATACGCGCCAGCTTCCGCGCCAAGATCGCGGCCATGCGGCACCTGTTCCGCAGTTGCGATGAGGTGAAGTTTGACCTGGGCGACACCCACCGCTGCTTCGACGTGCTGCGCGCCGAGGCCTTTGTCGCAGGCATGCAGGCCGCCTACGACCGCGACCCCGACAGCCTGGGCCCCAACACCCGCGCCAACTACGAAATGGGCAAGCGCATGAGCCTGCTCGACAGCGCCTGGGCCCAGGCCGAGCAGACGCGCATCATTCAGGCCACGCAGCGCACCTTTGCGGATTACGACCTGATCCTGTCGCCCACCACGCCCGTCTCGCCATTTGCGTGGACGCAGCTGTACGCCGACACCATCAACGGCGAGCAGCAGGCGACCTACTACCGCTGGCTGAGCCTGACCTACGTGGTCACGCTGATGACGCACCCGGCCCTGTCGCTGCCCTGCGGCGTGGACCACCGGGGCATGCCGTTCGGCCTACAGATCGTGGGCGGGTTTCGGCAGGACCACCAGGTGCTGGGGGCATCGCTGGCGATGGAGCGGGCGTTTGCCACGCGGCCCGAGTTGCGCCGGCCCCGGCCGGATCTGGCGGCGCTGCGGCGAGCGGTGCCGAATTTGCGCTCCATCGTGACTACGCCGCCGGTGCTGGGTGCGAAGGAGCAGGGGGCCGCTGCGGCCGTGTCGGTTGTGTGAGCCACAGAGGCGGCGCGCCGGCACCGCTGCCCAACCCATTACCTAGTAAGCCGCCCCGACCTTGGCCCGCGTGCGCAACTGCCCCTTGCGGCCGCCCAGGGTGTAGAGAACCGTCACGCCCACCTCGTCGTCCGGGCGCACGGCCACGGGGCAGCCTTCGGCGACGTCGCTCAGCACCGTCTCCAGCTTCATACCGGCCGGCATCGCCTGGCCCGGTTGGAGGAAGCGCTGCGTGACCCAGTCCGTCTCGGTGATGAGGCGCTCGCTCGCATACTGGCCCAGGCCACGGATGGGGAACTCCATGCTCGTGCCGCTGGTGTTCTGCACCCGCACGCTGGTGGCGACCAGCCCTTTGGGCAGGCCGTTCGCGCCGCCGCGAATGGCAAAGGGCACCAGGAAGTAGCTGCACGGGCTGGGGATCCGGTCCGTGAAGGCGACGCCGGGCATGAGGTTGAGGTAGGGCGCGGCCTGCAGCTGCAGGCCGCTTTTCATGCCTTCCTCCTGACGCGCCTCGCTCAGCCAGCGGTCCAGCGGGCCCAGGTCGAGCAGCCTGCCCTCGCTGATGGGGCCCAGGTACAGCAGGTGCGGCGTGCCGTGGGCGTTGACGCCCAGCCTGTGCCCGCCCGGGTACTGGCGCAGGTAGAGCTGGCTATTGCCTGGATCGGGATCACTGGATGCCTGGGCCTGGAAGGTGCCGGGCATGGCCTTTTCGGCCCAGTCCAGCACCTGGCCTGCATCGCTGGCCGCGCCCAGGCCCTTGACGGCCAGGGGGGCGAACGAGCCCGGGAAGCGGCAAATCGCGGGCTCGTCATAGGGACCCCAGGAGGTGGGGTGCTCCGGGTAGGTACCGCCCGTTGAGCCACAGACACCGTTGCTCCAGCCCGCGCCCTGGCCCCAGCACTGCACGTAGCCACCCTGCAAGGCCACGCAAGCGGCCGTCTGCCCGGCGCTGATGGCGGTGGCGGTGGTGATGCCGGTGACCAGGCCCGTAGCCGCACCGCCCAGTGCCGTGCCCAACTGGCCGACGGCGTTGATGCCCCAGCACTTCACGGTGCCGTTGACCAGCAGGGCGCAGCTGAAACCATTGCCCACGGCGACGGCCTTGGCTGCGGCGCCCAGGGTCGTCACTTCGACCGGGCTGCGCAGGATGTCGCTGCCGGCCGGTATGCCCAGTTGACCATAGCGGTTCTGCCCCCAGCACGACACCTTGCCCCCGGCGCGCAGCACGCAGGCATGGCCGTCGAAGAGTGCGACCTCGCGTGCATCGGTAATGCCGGGCACGGTGCGTGCCACACGGGGCTCATCCAGGCCGCCGGAGAGTTCGCTGCCCAGGCCGACGCAGGCGACCTTGCCGTCCCACTGCACCACGCAGGTGGCACCCTGGCCCGCCGCGAGGTGCACGGCCTTGGACAGCCCCTCCACCGCGATGGGAGCCGCCGATCTGGCTGCACTGCCAGCGCCCAGTTGCCCCCGGCTGCCGTCACCCCAGCAGTAGGCCTGGGAGTCGAGCAGGGCGCAGGCATGCGTCAGGCCCACGGCCAGTTGCGTGAAGCGCCACATGCCTCCCACGCCCAGGCCGGCGGTGGTGGGGGCATTGGTGCCCAGCTGCGAAAGTTCGTTGTTGCCCCAGCAGCGCACGATGCCGCCCGCCAGCAGGGCGCAGCTGAAACCGCGCCCCGCCCGCACGTCCAGCACCGTGGCGGGCGCCTGGTCCTGCACGGGCACGCTGCCCCAGCAACTGGCCTGGTGGGTATCGGCCACCGAGCAGCCGTGGGTGTAACCCATGCTCACAGTGGTGGCCATGGAGGCTGATGGTGTGAAGGCGGTGGTCAGCAACAGGGCAGCGGTGGCAAACAGCTTCTGCAGAAGCTGTAGGGCGTGGAATCTGCGGTTCATGGGAGGTCCTTCAGGGATGTCACCGGGCCAATGGGTATGCTGGTGGGCAGCAAGGGGCGGGTTGCTTTTTGCACGGAGCCGTGCTACACGGTTGGGCTCGGGATGACCTTGACCCGGGTGCGCAATTGCCCTTTTCTGTTGCCGAGGGTGTAGAAAACGACCACATCCACGGTCTGGCCCAAAAGGTCAAACTTCGGGCAAGCATCCGTGCGACCGTACAGCACCGGTTCTTCTTTCATCCCGGGAGGAATGGGCTCGCCCTCCCGCCGCATGCGTTGGGAAATCCAGTCGGTTTCGGAAGTCAGCACCGTCATGCGGTAGCGTTCCTGGACGGGGAATTCCATGGAGCCTGCGTCGCTTTCCACACGCACCGAGGTGGTTTTCAAGTCCAATGGCAAACCGTTCATGCCACCCCGAATGGCGTGGGGAAGTACAAACCCATTGCATACATTGCCAAAGCTGATCTGGTGAATGATCGGCATCGCCTGCAGTTGCAGGCCACTCTTGTGGCCCTCGTCCTGGGTCGCTTTGCGCAGCCATTGGTACAAGGGCCCCAGGTCGGCCACTTGCCCTGCGGTCAGGGGGCCGCTGTAGATGAGGTGCGGGGTCCCATGGCCGTTGATGGCCAACTGGTGGCCGCCTGGATACTCGCGCAGGTAGAAATTGTCGATGTGGTCTGGCACGGTGGCCGTTGTCTGCGCAGTGAAGGTCTGCGGCATGGTTTTCTCGGCCCATTCCAGCACCTGGGCCGCATCGCGCGCCGGGCCCAGGCCCTGGACCGCCATGGGCGCGGCAGAGCCCGGCACGCGGCAGATGGGGAGGTCGGGGTAGGGGCCGTAGGAGGCGGGAACACCCGGGTACAGCCCGCCTGGCACGCGACAGTAGGCGCTGCTCCAGCCGGCGCCTTCGCCCCAGCACTGCACATAGCCGCCTTCGAGCGCTGCACAGGCGGCGGTTTTCCCCGCGCTGATGGCTGTGGCATCGGTGATGCCGATGACCAGGCCGGTGGCCGGGGTGGCGGTGTCGGGGCCCAGGCCGGTGCCCAACTGGCCATTGAAATGGGTGCCCCAGCATTTGACGGTGCCGTTGACGAGCAGGGCGCAGGTGTAGCCATTGCCTGCGGCCACGGATTTGGCCGCAGCGCCCAGGCCCGGGACCTCGACCGGGGTCGTGAGCGGGCCGCTGCCTGCGGGTATGCCCAGCTCTCCATGGCGGTTGTTGCCCCAGCAGGAGACCTGACCTGCCACACGCAGCACGCAGGCGTGGCCGTCGAAGATCGATACCTCCAGTGCGTCGGTGATGCCTGGCACCGTTCGCGGCGTGCGCGGTTCCACGTCAGCGCCCGCCAAGCCGCTGCCCGCGCCGACGCAGACGACGCTCCGGTCCGATCGCACCATGCACGTGGCACCATTGCCCGCCGCAATATGCGAGATGCCCCTCAAGCCCGCCAGCACAGTGGCCTTGGCCACCGTGGTTCGGGCGGGCTCGCCCATCTGGCTCTGGCTGGCGTCGCCCCAGCAATACGGTGCGCCGTAAGACAGCGCGCAGGCGTGCCGCGCCCCCACAGCGATCTGCTGCGCCTGCTCAGGCCCGCGCGCCCATTGGCCTTCAGGGTTGGTGGCCGATTCGCCCAGCTGGGAGAAGTCATTGTTGCCCCAGCACTTGACGATGCCGTTCAGCCGCGCGCAGCTGAAGTCGCGGCCCACCTGCACGTCCCTCACTGGAATGGTGCCCAGGGTAGGCAACGCCACGCTGCCCCAGCAGGTCACCTGGTTGGTATCGGCCACCGAACAGCCGTGCCCGTAGCCCATGCTCACGGTGGTGGCCGTTGCCGCCGGTGACATGAGGAAGAAAGCAGCAGGCAGTGCCAGCGCCGCCATGGCAGTGGCCTTGCGCAAAAGCCGCAATGCAAAAAAGAACGGGTTGCTTGTGTAGTAGTTCATGGTCCTCATCCTCCCGGGACTGTCGAAGGCCATTCTAGGAACGCGGGGGCTGCCGCGCATGTGGCCGCAGTCACAGGCACGATGTAACGAAACGTGGTGCGAGCAGGCCACGGCAGGGGCGTGACGCGGTAATGTCCCGCTCTAGAATCCCCGACAGATACCAAGCCTGGGAGGGCTCTGAGGATGAGTTACACGCTGCAGCTCTGGGAAAAGCCGGCCGATTGGCCGTGGCCCACCACCAAGGCGGAGGCCGACGCGCAGTTCGAGCGCGTGTTCGCCACCCCGCCGCCGGGGCAGAACCCCCGATTCCTGGTGTGGGGCCGGGCGCTGCAGGAGCGTTATCCCGAAGCGATGGACGTGTGGCTGGACGGCAGCGAAGACGGCGTTACCGAAGACGCCACGCTCGGCTTTGGCATCAACACCCGCACCGAACACTGGGACGATGCCTTCGAGTTTGCCTGGGCGCAGGCCACCCGGCTGGGCCTGAACCTGTACGACCCGCAAAGCGGCGTGCACTACCTGGGCAATGGCGATGTGCCCGAGGAGCCGGACCTGCAGCTCAAGCGCGCCGAACAGGCCCGCAAGGCCGGCGACGACGCCACGGCCTGGGCCGAGTACCGCACCCATGCCGCGCGCGGCAACCTGCACGCCCTGTACGCCATGGGCCGCGCGCTGCGCTTTGGCACCATGGGCCAGCGCCGGCACTTTGACCTGGCGGCCGCGCTGCAGCTGCTGGGCGCGCACGATGCGCCGACGCGGCAGGACGCGCAGGCCTTCTACGAGCGCTTTCCCGTCGAGGCCAAAGGGCGCATACAGACCTTGATGGCGCGCCTCAAGTCCGCATCGGGCGCCATGCTGCTCACGATCGTGGATGGCGAGCGCAAGGCGGTGGACGATGCCTATGTGCACAACGAGCAGATGCTGCTGTACACCCGCAAGCGCATCGAGGCTGCGGATGGCATGAAGGCTGCGGCGTCGATGGGCCACGAGCTGGCGGCCTTCTACACCGCGCTGGAGTCGGTGATCGGCTGGGAGGAGCCCAGCTACGAGAACGCCCGCTACTGGTGCCAGCGCGCCGTGGACTGGGACCACGAGCCCGCCAAGCGCCTGCTGGCACTGATGCACGAGCGCGGCTGGGGCGGCCCGGTCGACATGGCCGAGGCCGCCAAATGGAATGCTGCAGCCAGGGACCAGTGGCAGCAGGAGCAAAAGCTGCGGCAGGCGAAGGAAGAGGCCGAATCCCCCGGCGGCCTGAGCCTGGCGCCCATGGCACCGTCGGCGCCCGCCACAGCCCCGGTGGTGTGGACCGGATCGGTGCTGCGTGACCTGGTGGGCTGGTTTGCCCGCGAGGGCAATCCGCATGCGGCGTTCTACATGGGCACGCTGGACGAGCATGGCCGCGACGGCGGCCTGGTGAACCTGGCCCAGGCCCGCGACTGGTATGCCCAGGCGGCCGAGGCCGGCCATGCCGACGGCACCTACAACCTGGGGGTCGCCATCGAGAACGGCACTGGCGGCCCCAGGGACAAGCAGGTCGCCAAGGCGCTGTTCATGCTGGCCAACACGCGCGGCACCACCATGCGGGTGGACGACCTGAAGATTGCGCCCCATGAGCAGGGCCCCGTGCGCGCCCTGGTGGCGGCTCTGCGCGAGCCGGGCCGCCTGCGCGCCGTGCTGCGAGAGAAAGGGCTGCAGGCCGGCGCGGGCGGCATCGGCGCGCCCCCGAAGGGTGCGGCGGGCGCCGCTGTGGCGGCTGGTGTCGGCGCTGCCGCAGCGGCAGGCCTGTCTGGCACGGACTGGGGCCGCGCCGGGGGCGCGCCGACTCCACCGGCCGCTGCCGCATCCCCGCAAAGCCCGGCGCCGGGCCGAGCGCGCGGCCAGTTGGCGCAGGACGAGGGCGAGGATGACGACGAGCGCATGCCGGAGCGCGACCGCAGCTACCAGCGCACCACCTTCTCGCTGCACCTGGGCCACCTGGCCCTGCTCATTGGCGCGGCCAACGTGGTGCTGCTGATCCTGTTCTTCAAGGAGGGTGCGAGCTTTCGCACGGGCATGGCCGTGATGGGCCTGATCGCCGCCTTCGGCGCCTGGCGCACGGGGCGCGACTTCGATTGGCCGCCCGCCGCGCGCGCCGCAGTGGCGGTGGTGGCGGCCATCCCCATGGTGGGCATGGCGGTGAGCGCGTGGATGCTGGTGCGGTCGTTTCGCTGGCGGGAGTGAGCGCGCCAGGAGCGTGCGGCAACCCGGCACATGCATGCCCGGACGCTGCGGCGCCCGGGATGCATTCATTCAGGCCGGTATCAGTTATTCATTGCGCTGCGCGCCACCCGCGACGCACGAAACTGGCGCGGCCAAAGCCAGTGCCCCCGTGCAAGGGCCGCCAAGCCGCGTATGCGGCGCTTCGCTTGCGTGCACTGGGGGCGTCCCCCTCCCGACTCGCGCAGCGAGTCGAGAGAGGGGTGAAGGCGCGAAGCGACTCAGGGGGTGTTTTTCACTTCAGGCCAGTGCCTTGCCGAAGGTGGCGAGCAGGCGCGCCCAGGCGCGGTCTGCCTGGGCGGCGTCGTAGACCCGCGAGTCGGGAGGGCACCAGCCGTGGGCGGCGGGGTAGACCTCCACCTCGGCCTGCAGCTTGGCGCCCTCGAACGCGGCGCGCAGGCTGGCCTTGGCCTCTGGGTCCTTGGTATCGTCGTTCTCGGCAATCGCAATGAGGTACTGCGCCTTGGTCTGCGCCACCAGCCGATGGGGGCTGTCAGCCGCTGGCGTCACCATGGCCGCGCCATGGAAGCTGGCCACCGCACCCACGCGGCCCGCCGCCACCAGGGCCGTGCGCACCGCAATCGGCCCGCCCATGCAGTAGCCGGTGGTGCCGATCTTGCGCGCCTTGTCCACCTCGGCCTGGGCATCGAGCCACGCCACGAAGGTCTTGCCGTCGCTCAAATGCATGGCGGGCGTCAGGGCCTGCATCAGCGGCATCACTTCGGCAATCGGCGTCTGGCCGCCCTGTGCTGCGGTAGGCGCCTTCTTCTGACGATAGAAAGGGTTGACGACGAGCACGCTGTAGCCCGACTCTGCCAGGCGCTTGCCCATCTGCCGAAAAGCCGGGCGCAGGCCGAAGATGTCGGGCCACACGAGCACCCCGGGGGCCGGACCCGAGGTCGGCGCGACAAAGTAGGCGTCGCAGCTTCCGTCTGGCGTGGTGATGGTCACGTCACGCTCTGCCACCGCTGCAGCGTTGGCCACCGCAGGCAATGCTGTCAGCAGGCCGGCCGAAGCCGCCCACGCCGTAAAGTCGCGGCGGGTGTACTTGTGGAGGTCGTCATTCGAATCGCACATGGTGGTCCAGCTCCTTTTCGGTCAAAAACAGTTGCGGCAGGGCGTGCCATGGTACGTGACAAACAGGAATGCTGCAGGCTCTTTGGCGCCGTTGTGCGGTGCCCGGGCGCATAGGTTGCCTTCGGTTGCCCCAGCGTCTTGAGGGTGGCCCAAAGCACCTACAACCTGCATGGCAAACGCGAAATATGCCGATTCAAGGGCTGCGCTTACGATGGTTGCGAGGGAGTTTTCGAGCCATAAAAAAAGACACCATGAGAGACCACCGCCACCCCGAAGGCCTGGCCCCTGCGCTGCCAGCCGCCTACGCAACGGGTGCTGCCGCACCCGGCAGCACCGCCCGCGCAACCGATGCACCACCACAGCGCCGCCGCAGCCGCGAAGAGCTGGCCGCCGCCCAGCAGCGCGCCCAGTCGCGCGTGCAGGGCCAGGTGCAAAAGCAAAAAGAGCAGGAGCGCCGCGCACGGATGCGGCAGGCCCAGCAGCGGCGCGAGCAATTGCTGCATAAGCAGCCTGCCGAGCGCCTGTTCGTGCCCTACGGGCTGGCCATGGTCTTCGTGGCCATGCTCGTCTTCGTCTTTGGCGGTGCCCTCTTCGAGATGGCACAGGGCGACCATTTCCTCGTCTCCGGTCACGCCACCCTGCGCTCCGCCACGCCCTGGCTGGTGCTGGCTGCGGCCCCGCTGTGGTACTGGGCACTGTGCCGCACCGAGGTGCTGGCGCCCTGGTGGGTGGCGCAGATGCCCACCAGGTTCGTGCGGCAGATGGTGGTGTATCCCTTCGCGGCGCTGCTGAGTGCTGCAGCGCTG
This sequence comes from Acidovorax sp. A1169, assembly GCF_030704685.1. Taxonomy (GTDB): domain Bacteria; phylum Pseudomonadota; class Gammaproteobacteria; order Burkholderiales; family Burkholderiaceae_C; genus Acidovorax. Next base: position 143,331 of record NZ_JAUZDX010000013.1, on the reverse strand, counting down.
GGTGCCGCCCCCTGGGGCTGGGCCGCCTACCTGGGCGAACTGGTTGGTAAACCTGCGCGCGTGGAGGCGCTCGTGGTGTCGGTGGAGGCACCGCGCATTTCGAGCAGCTGCAACCAGTACGCCCGCCTGGAGTTTCGCGGCAGCACGGGCAGGGTGTGCATGAACACCGCCGTGACGGGCGTGATGCCGCGCGCGGGCAATACCGTGGTGGTGGCCGGGCTGGTGTCGCGCTGGGGGTTGCATGTGGGGGCGGTGCATGCGAAGTGAGCCCAACGGACGAAGGCGAAGGCAGACCCCTGAGGAACTGGCGGCTGCGCAGAACCGGCGTGAAGCGCGGGTGTTGGGCGAAGTGCGCAAAGGCATGGGTGCAATCCAGCCGCTGCGGGCACGGCACCTGCGGCTGGCCCGACTGCAGCGGGAACAGGAACGCGCCAGAATCCTGCTGCCCTGCAGGTTCGCGGTGCCTGCGATGGTGTCGCTCGTTTTCGTGTTGGGCGGCCTCTATTTCGAATGGGCCATGGGCGGGGGATTCCTGTTCTTCGGCAACACCGCCCTGCGCGCTGCCATGCCGTGGATGGTGGGTGTGCTGGTACCGGTCTTCGTCGTGGTGTTGTGCCGGCTCGAAAGGGTGGTGCCCCAAATGGCAGACCCACTCCCTGGCGTATTTTTTCGCACGGTGATCGCGTACCCCCTCCTGGCCCTGCTGTGCGCGGTAGCGGTGGCCGCTGCGCCCTGGGGATGGCTTGCCTACCTGGGCTGGATGGCTGGCACGCCTTCGCGCGTGGAAGCCCGTGTGCTCTCGATCGAGCCGCTGCGAAACTATGTTCCTTGCGGTCAACATGCCCGCCTGGAGTTCCGTGGAACGGTGGCGCGCATCTGCGTGGAGGAGCGCCTGGCCGCAAAGGCGCCGGGTGCCGGGGACACGGTGGCCGTGTATGGGCGCGTTTCGCGCCTGGGGCTGTATGTGCGAGAGATCCATGCCAAGTGAGCGCACTACGGCCGTGCAACCGGCCAAGAGCCCGATTGGCGATGGGCTCCATGGCGTGCCACCCGGTGCCGGTACGGGTGATGTGGCAGACCCGCCTGGAATGGAGCCGGCAACGCCTGAGCGAAGGGTGAATCCGGACGAACAGGAGACGGCCCGCATCGAGGCGCGGTTGCTGGCGATTGGCGAGGCCCAGGTGCGCGAGATAAAGGCGCGGGAGGCAGCGCAAAAGAGGAAGGGCCCATGGAACTTTGATGCGCCGGCCAAAGCGCCCAGGCGCTGGATGCTTTCGCGCAAGTACCAGATTTCGGTGCTGCTGGTCGTTGCCTACACAGTGATCGGCATGGTCCTCGGGCTGTCCCTGGCGCAGCAATTCATGTGGTTTGGCGAGGTCGCATACGGCCCGCTGGCGTGGCTGCTTTTTCTTGGCTTGCTGCCGGTGTTTGCGGCCATGTGGTTCATTGCGATGCGGGTTGAGCACGCGCGGGAACCCCGTGCGCGCAGCTGGGCCGAGCGTTGGCTGCTTGTGTACCCCGCGTTGGTGGTGCTGAGTGCCTGCATGGTGTCTACGGCGCCTTGGGGCTGGGCCGCGCTGCTGGGGTGGACCTTTGGTTCGGATGCCCGCGCGGAGGTCCAGGTGGCGTCCGTCGAGCAGCGTCACGCACGACGGGGGTGCAACCACACTGCGACATTCGAACTCCAGGGTGCAACTTCCTTCAGGATCTGCCTGCACCGGCGCCTGGAAGGTGCCATGCCGCCGGCCGGTGGCACGGTCGAAGTGTCTGGGAGGTTGTCGTGGCTGGGTTTGTATGTGGAGCAGGTGCACGGGCGGTGAGTTCACACCACAGGGGCTGCTGAGAGAGCGCCCGCGCCTTTCTCGCATTTGCAACGTTAGGGCCTCACTCAGGTAACAGCGCTCGACCTCGCTGCCAGGGCCCCGCACAATGGGCTGCTCATCCATTCGCATGGGCGCGTTGTCCATATGCCTGCGTGCCGGAAAGGCCCCGGTTGCTGCGCTCGATATTCCGCGTGTTGTGCATCCCTGCCGCCCTGGCCAGCGGGGCCGCGTTGGCGGACCCGGGCTACTACGTGGTCACCGCGTACAGCGATCCCGGTGAAATGACCATTGATTTCCGCTACTGGACTGTGGCCTCGCGGGGCTCGGCGCTGACCAAGTGGCCCGAGGTGGGGCTGGGCTGGAACGTCAACGCCCGCTGGTACACCGAGGTGATCGCCAGCTGGATCACCGCATCGGACACTCCCACCACGCTGTCGAGCTGGAACTGGCAGAACGACGTGCTGCTGACCCAGGGGGAGTACCCGTTCGACCTGGCGATCCACACGCTGGTATCGGCACCGAAGCACCTGGGCGATGGGCATACGCTGGAGTTCGGCCCGGCCTTCCAGACCGACATCGGCCGCACGCAACTGAACTTCAATGTGTTCTTCGAAAAAGGCTACGGCGGCTTCTCGCGCAAGCCGACGCAGCTCAAGTACCAGTGGCAGGTGCGCCAACGCTGGATGCCAGACCTGCACTTCGGCGCGCAGGGCTTCGGCGAGGTGGGGCGGTGGGACGATTGGGCGCCGCGGCGCGAGCAGTCGCACCGTGCGGGCCCGGCGCTGTTCGGCAGCGTCAAGTTCGGCGACCACGAGTTTGGCTGGCAGGCGGCGTACCTCTACGGCAAGACTTATGGGCAACGCGGCAACATGCTGACGGCACGCGTCAAGTACGATTTTTGACGGGGCGGTGCGCGCCTGGCCTGCGGGTCTTGTTTCGCGCTGCGCCAGAGGGCCGGCCCTCAGGACGATTCCGTCACTTTCACCTTGGCCCGCACCTGCCACGCCTCGCCGCCGATGGTGAAGTACAGCACCACCTCCACGTCGTCGTCGCCACGGATCAACGTGGCGGGGCAGCCCCATGCCGTGCCCGTGTAGAAAGGGGATAGCGCAGGGTATCTGCTGTCCTCGCGGATGTTCGGTACATCAACATAGGTGTCGCCCTTGAGCAGCCGTACCGAGGTCGGCTTGAGGCCCGCGGGCAGGGCGTTGCCTGCGGTGGCGCTCAACTGCTACCAGACGGACAGGTTGTCGCAGCCGGTGCGGTGAGCCCCGGGAAAGAAGTCCACGTTGACCTCTGTCCGCAGCAGTTGCAGCGTGGTGTTGATGGGCGGCGTTACGGGCTGCGAGGCGCGCGCCTGCCGCGCCCACTGGGCCAGGCGGCCCAGGTCGCGCAGCTGGCCGCCGCTCTCGGGGCCCAGGTACATCAGGTGCGGCGTGCCGTGGCCGTTGACGGCGAGGTAGGTGTCGCCAGGGTAGGCGCGGACCAGGTAGTTGTGGATGCGATCAGGCAACGAGGGGATCTGGAACTGGGGCGGAAAGGTCCGTGGCAGGCTGGCCTCTGCCCAGTCCATCACCTGGTTCGCATCGGCTAGCGGGCCAAGCGCCCGCACGGCATAGGGAGTGGCGGATGCCCCACTGAAGCATGCCGCGAGATTGGAGCTGGCGTAGCTGTATTGCACGCCTGGGTAGTAGGCTCCCACGGTATCGCAAAGGCCATCGCCGCGGCCGATGCCGATGCCCCAGCAGTTGACGTAGCCGGCATCGAGCACCGCGCAGGCATGCGTTGCGCCTGCGCTGATGGTGGTGGCATCGGCGATGCCCAGCACCTTGCCTGTTGCTGGCGTGGCGGAGTCCCGGTGGTAGCCTATGCCCAGCTGCACGTTGGGATTGCCACCCCAGCACTTCACCGTTCCGTCGGCGAGCACGGCGCAGGTATAGCCCGGCCCCACGGCAACGGCCTTGGCTGCGCCGCCGAGGTCCGGTACGTCCAATGGAGCGGTCACCGGCGTGGTGCTCGGCGTCGTGCCCAACTCGCCGTTGGCATTGCTGCCCCAGCAGGCCACAGCCCCTGTCTTGCGCAGCACGCAGCCGTGGCCGTCGAAGAGCGACACGTCCACCGCGTCGCTGATGCCCGGCACCATGGTGCCTGTGCCGGGCGCGGGGGCCATGCCGCCCGGTGCGGTGAGCTGGCTACCGCTGCCGTAGCACCACACGGTGCCATCACCCTTGACCCCGCAGGTGCTGCCGTTGCCGGCGGCCACGCGCACCACCTGGTACAGGCCCTCCACGTAGGTGGCCTGGGCCGATGGCGCAGGGCTCACCGGTGCACCGCGCTGGCCCCGGCTGGCATCGCCCCAGCAGTACACCACCCCTCGGCTCAGCGCGCAGGCGTGGGTGGCGCCCACGGCCAACTGGGTGGCCTGCCGCACGCCCGCAATGGCCTGGCCCGGCGTGTCGCCCGTTGCGGGGCCGAACGACAGGCTGCCCATGTCGCCCCAGCAGCTCACAGTCTCGTCCTTGCGCAGCGCGCAATTGAAGCCCTTGCCTGCGCGCAGGTCGGCAATGCCCGCGGTGCCGGTCTTGGCCAGCGGCACCGCACCCCAGCACTGCGCCACCCAGTCGTTGGAGACGGAGCACGAGGTGTCATACCCGGTGCTGAGCGTGGTGGCTTGGGCGGGGGGCGGCATCGTGGCCAGCAGCAGCCAGGCAGTCAGTGCCAAGAGCCAGAGGGCGATGCGCTGGGGGAAGGGGCGGGCACGGTTCATGGGGCGTGTTCTAGCAGCTTTGGCGTCTTGTGCACACACAAAAATCACTTGGTCACCCGTTCGGGTGGGTGCTACCCACTTGTGCATGCCATGCACGACTGAACTGCACCGGGGCCGATTGCTGTCGTGGCGCTGCGTCCCTACGCTTGCCTGCTCTGCTTCCCATCCCTCAACGCAACCCATCAGGACAGCGCGCATGGCCACCCACATTGCAATCCATGAAACCGGCAGCCCCGAAGTGATGCACCTCCGCACCTCCGAACCCCAGGCCCCCGGCCCGGGCGAGGTCTGGCTCACCCAGGCCGCCATCGGCGTGAACCCATTGGACGTGAGCCAGCGCAAGGGCGCGGTGCGCATCCCTTTGCCCTCGGGCCTGGGGCTCGAAGGGGCGGGCACGGTCGCGGCCATCGGCACAGGCGTCAGCAACGTCGCCGTGGGCGACCGCGTGGCCTATGCCACGGGGCCGCTGGGGGCGTATGCGGGTGCGCGGCTGTTCCCGGCCGACAGGCTGGTGAAGCTGCCCGACTCGGTGGCCTTTGACGATGCGGCGGCCGTGCTGTTCAAGGGCATCACGGCGCAGTACCTGCTCAAAACGACGTACGCCGTGGGGCCGGGCACGCGCATCGTGGTCTACGGCGCGGCGGGCGGGTTGGGGCAGATCATGGCCGCGTGGGCGCGGCACCTGGGCGCCTTGGTCATCGGCGTGGTGTCCAAGGCCGAGAGTGTGGAGCGCGCGCGCGCCGCGGGCTGCAACGAGGTCTTCGTGTTCGATGCCGCCACGCTGGCCGACCAGGTGAAGGAGGCCACGCAGGGCCACAAGGCCGACGTGGTGTACGACTCCATCGGCCGCCTGACGCTGGAGGCCTCGCTAGACAGCCTGCGCCCGCGCGGGCTACTGGTGTCGTTTGGCGCGGCGTCGGGCATGCCGGCGCCCATCGAGGTCAGCACGCTCAATGCCAAGGGCTCGCTGTTCCTCACGCGGCCCTCGCTGGCGGCGCACACGGCCACAGCGGCTGAGTACCAGGAGCGTGCGCGCGATGTACTCGCCGCAGTGGCGGCCGGCATCGTTCGCCCGCAGGTCTGGCGGCGCTATCCGCTGGCAGACGTGGCTGCGGCGCATGCGGACCTGGAGCAGGGCCGGTCGCAAGGGGCGATTGTGCTGGTGCCTTGACCGTGAAGGGCCGGGGCATGGCGTACAGTCCCCGTGACTGCATTGTGATTGCCCCATGGACCTGCTCGACAGCCAACACGCCGATGAACTCGCCACGCTGCTGGCGCTGCATGCCGAGGGTTCGTTCGCGGCTGCGGGGCGGGTGCTGAACAAGCACCCCTCGGTGATGTCCAGGCGCTTGGCTTCGCTGGAGGCGCGCCTGGGCGTGCGCCTGGTGGAGCGCACCACCCGGCAGCTGCGCTTTACCGATGACGGTGTGCGTCTGGTGGAGAAGGTGCGCCATGCCGCGCTGCTGATCGCTGAGGCGCAGAAGGAGGCCGCGCAGGGATCGCACGAGGTGCGTGGCCGGCTGCGCCTTTCCATGCCCGCCGCGATGGGGCGGCGCTGGCTCAGCCCCATGGTGGCCGGCTTTGCCATGGCCCACCCCGAGGTGGTGGTGGAGGTGGAATACGCAGAGCGCTTCGTCGACATCGTGGCCGAGCATTTCGATGCGGCCATTCGCATCGGCGAGCTCGAAGATAGTCGGCTCGTGGCCACGCGGCTGTGCGAGCACAGGCGCATCCTGTGCGCGGCACCGGCCTATCTGCAGCGCCAAGGCACGCCCCAGGTGCCGGGTGACCTGGGCGCGCACAACTGCCTGGGTTTCACGGGGCTGCGCTCCTACCCCGAATGGCGCCTGACGCGCGACGGGGTGACCGAGGCGATACAGATCAAGGGCACCCTCATCAGCAACGACAACGAGGCCCTTCTGGCCGCCGCGCGCCTGGGCCTGGGCATCATGGCCGCAGGCGACTGGCTGGTCAGCCCCGACATTGCTGCCGGCCACCTGGTGCCGGTGCTGGAACCTTGGGGCCTCAACGCGCATGCGGGCATCTACCTGGTGCGACCCTCGGGGCGGTTCAGCACGGCGGCCATGGCGGCGTTCAAGGCGTGGATGGTGGGGCAGTTCGCGCCGGGCGCGCCCTGGCGGCTGTGAATTCCCCATGGGCAACACCTTCTAACACCCCGGCCATGGCGTGTAGGAAATACTCGGCTGCATGAAAGCACTCCTTCTGGCCCTGGTGGCGGTGGCCGCATCGCTGGACGCAGCAGCACAGCCCGCCGCCGATCTGCGCGAGAAGTCCATCGAAGCCCGGGGCCCGCTGGCGCCGCTCAGGGGCACGCTGTTGTCGCCTGCGAAGCCGGGCGCGCCCGTGGTGATGATCGTGCCGGGCTCGGGCCCCACCGACCGCGATGGCAACAACCCCATGGGCGTGAATGCCGCCACCTACCGGCTGCTGGCGCAGGACCTGGTGGCCCGGGGAATTGCCACGGTGCGCATCGACAAGCGCGGCATGTTCGGCAGTGCCAAGGCGGTGGCCGATGCGAACGCCGTCACCATCCCTGACTACGTGGCCGACGTGTACAGCTGGGTGGGCGCCATCCGCCGCAGCACCGGTGTGCCCTGCGTGTGGGTGCTGGGCCACAGCGAGGGCGGGCTGGTCGCGCTGGCCGCTGCGCAAGGGGGCAGTGAGGTGCAGGGCATCTGCGGCCTGCTGCTGGTGGCCACGCCCGGCCGGCCCCTGGGCCAGGTGCTGCGCGACCAATTGAGTGACCAATGGCGCGCCAACCCGGCCAATGCGCCCATCCTGGACCAGGCGCTGGCCGCGATCACCAGGCTGGAGGGCGGCGCCCGCGTGGACCCGGCCAGCCTGCACCCTGCCTTGCAGCCCTTGTTCAACGAGGCGGTGCAGGGCTTTCTGATCAGCGCCTTTGCGCAAGACCCGGCCAGGCTCATCGCCGCCACCAAAAAACCCGTGCTGGTGCTGCAGGGCGAGCGCGACCTGCAGGTGGGCGTGCAGGACGCGCGCCTGCTGGCCCAGGCCCATCCTGCCGCCCAACTGGTGCTGCTGCCCGATACCAACCATGTGCTCAAGGCGGTGCTGACGGACGACCCCGCAGCCAACATGGCGACCTATGCCAACCCGGGCCAGCCGCTGGCGCCGGGGCTGGTGGATGCCATCGTGCGGTTTGTTGCGCAGGCCAAGCCAAGGTCGTGACGGCCCTGCGCGCCGGCGTGGGGAACAAAGCCAACTGAGCTGAGACTGCGCAGCGAGTGTTGCTAAGCCAGCGCCATCTCATGGTGCTCTGTCAGGTGCGTGCGGCCATCCAGTGTCGAGACCACCACCGCAAACGCAATGCCGACCATGCCGTCCAGCACCGTGTCCAGCAAGTGCGCCAGAGGCTGCTGCTGCTCGCGGCAGGCGCGGCCAGCGAAGTCATGAGAGGGGCCACGAGGCAATGGACGGCACTAGCCAAAGTGGTCAGGAATCTGTTCGTGCAGGGTTTAGGGGCAGGGCGTTCCCTTCACCTATCATCCGGTGGAAAGCCGTCCGATGTGGCACCTGTCGTCCGGCCCGCCATCCCGAACATCGAACAGGCACCCAGCTAAAGCCCATCCATGCCCTCTCTTTCATCCCCCCCGGCCGCCACAACGGCGCACGCCTTCATCCCCGAGACCCGCTTCGGCCTGTGGTTCCTGTCCACCGCGACCTGGCGCGTGCATGTGCTGCAGCGCGCCCTCAACGACCTGCAGCGCCTGGCACCCGATCTGCCCAAGGGCGGTGCGGTGCTGGACATCGGTACCGGCCTGGGCCATTCCATCCCGGAGCTGGCGGAGCGCTTTCGCCCCAGCCAGATCCATGCCCTCGATCCCGAGCCGGACTTTGCCGAGCGCAGCGCAGCGATGCGCCAGACGGTCAGCCCCCCCGTCATACTGCACCATGCGCATGCCGAGCACATCCCGCTGTCCGACGCATCGGTGGACCTGGTTCTGTGCCACCAGACCCTGCACCACATCGTCGACCAGCAGGCCGCGCTGGCCGAGATCTTTCGCGTGCTCAAGCCGGGCGGCCACCTGCTGCTGGCCGAAAGCACCCGCGCGTACATCCACAGCCTGGCCATCCGCCTGCTGTTTCGCCATCCCATGCACGTGCAGCGCAGCGCGCCGGAATTTTTGGCGATGCTGGGCGAAGCCGGCTTCGAGGTGAAGCCCGAGCACATCAGCATGCCCTACCTGTGGTGGAGCCGAAAGGACCTGGGCGCCCTGGAGTGGCTGGGCTTTGGCGTGCCCAAGGAGCGCGAAGAAACCCTGCTCAATGCAATAGCGCGCAAACCGCTTTGAGGAGCCAACCGCCATGCAGATCAAACTCGCCAGCGTCCTCGTGGACGACCAGGAAAAGGCACTGAAGTTCTACACCGAGCAACTGGGCTTCGTGAAGGACAAGGACATCCCCATGGGCACCTTCCGCTGGCTCACCGTCAACTCGCCCGACGGGGTCGAGGGAGTGGAACTGGTGCTTGAACCCATGGCGTTTCCGCCCTCGGCCGTGTACCAGCGCGCTTTGTTCGAGGCGGGCATTCCGGCCACGGCCTTCATCACCAAGGACCTGGCGGGCGACTACGCGCGGCTCAAGGCCAGTGGCGTGCAGTTTCGCGGCGAGCCCATGCGCGCGGGGCCGATCACGATGGTGCTATTGGAGGATACCTGCGGTAATCTGATCAATCTGGTTCAGCCCGATGAGGCTGGCTGAGCTGCACCGCAGGAAGCGCCCCTGCGAGCCCAGGTGCAGTCCTACCCCAGCGCCTTGATCACCGCCGCATGCGCCATCGCCAGTTCGGGCGAGGTGTTAAAGTGCCGCTGGTAATGCCCTGAAAAATCCGCCTCGGCCGAATGCTCGAGCTTGAGCATCTCGCGCACGCGGCGTGCCACGACCTGGGGCGCCTCGGCCGCATCGGCGTTGTCGGGCTCCATGGCCTCGTCGAGCATGACGATCAGGCGGCTCAGGGGCTCCAGCCAGCGCATGGACTCGGCATAGGCCATGACCTGCAGGAACTCGCCTGCCGACTGACGGCCGTGCACCTTTTCATAGTCGCGCCGCTCCAGCTCGATCAGGTGGCGGTGCAGCGCCAGCAGCGCGGTGCGCAGGGCGGCGCATTGTTCAGGGGAGGCAGTAGTGGTCGTCATGGGCAGGCCGTTGGAAGAACATATAGGTCTGCCGCATGATCGCACGCCCTGACGAGGCGTTCAGTCTTTCATCTTGGCAAAGTCCACCAGCTTGGCGTACTGCGCCATGTCGTCACGCATCAGCGTGGCCAGGTTGGATTGGGGCGTGGGCAGCACCATGCCAGCGTCTTCGAGACGGCGCCGCACGACCGGGTCCTGCAGGGTGGCCTTGAGGCCCTGAGTGAGCTGCTGGGCCAGGGCTGGCGGCAGGTTGCGCGGGGCGGCCATGGCGAACCAGCCGACCAGGTCGTAGTTCTTGAGCAGCGGGTGCTCGGCCAGCGCGGGCACGTTGGGCAGGGCCGGGCTGCGCGCGGCGCTGGTGATGGCCAGGGGCACCAGGCGGCCGCTCTGGATGAAGGGCAGGGCGGCGGTGGGCGACAGCATCGCAAAGTCCAGCGTGCCGCCGGCCAGGTCGCTGGTTAGCGAGGCGGTGCCGCGGTAGGGGATGTGCGTCATGAAGATGCCGGCGCGCTGCTTGATGAGCTCGCCCGCGAAGTGCAGCGTGGAGCCCACGCCCGAGCTGCCGTAGCTGAACTTGCCGGGGTTGCGCTTGGCCAGGTCGATGAACTCGGCCAGGGTCTTCACACCCGTCTTGGGGCCGGCCACCAGCAGCACGGGGGCGGTGGCGATGAGGCCGATGGGCGCCAGGTCCTTGAGCGGGTCGTACTTCTGCGCCGGGTTCACCAGGCCGGTGGCGGCCATCTCGTTGCTGGAGCCCACCAGCAGGGTGTAGCCGTCGGCCGGGCTGCTGACCACGCGCTGCGCGGCAATGGCGCCGGCAGCGCCGCTCTGGTTGTCCATGACCAGCGTGGCGCCGAGCCTGGGGCCCAGCGCGTCGCCGATGATGCGCGCGGCCTGGTCCACCGAGCCGCCTGGTGGGTAGCCAATGACGATCTTCACCGGCTTGGTGGGCCAGGCTGGCGCGCCCTGGGCCAGGGCGGCGGGCGCATGGCAGGCCCATGCCGCCGCAGCCACGGCAAGCCCGAGGGCGCCCCGGCGCGTGGGCCGCACGGCGAGGAAGGGGGTCAACAGACGTGAGATGGGCATGTGCATGGTCGGGGGCCGTGGAGGTGAAGGGTTGCGAACAGGGTAAGGGGGCGGGGCAAGCAGGGATCAGGCCGGCGCTGCCAGGAAGCGCTCGGTCAGCTTGACCCAGTAGGTCGACGCCAGCGGCAGGCAGGCGTCGTTGAAGTCGTAGCCGGGGTTGTGCACCATGCAGCCGCCGCTGCCATGCGCATCACCCACGCCGTTGCCCACGATGAGGTAGCTGCCGGGGCACTGCTCCAGCATGAAGGAGAAGTCTTCGCTGCCGGTCAGGGGCTGCAGGTTGGGCATGAGGCCGTCCTCGCCCAGCCAGTCGAGCGCGACCTGGCGTGCAAAGTCGGTGCTGGCCACGTCGTTCACCAGGGCCGGGTAGCGCCAGTGGTAGTCCACCTCGGCCTGCACGCCCAGCGTGGCAGCCTGGGCCTGTACCAGTGCGGTGATGCGCTCGCGCAGCATGGCGCGGATCTCGGGGCGGTAGGCGCGCACCGTCAGGCGCATGAGCACGCTGCCGGGGATCACGTTGGGCGCATCGCCGCCGTGGATGGCGCCCACGGAGATGACGGCCATCTCGCGCGGGTCCACATTGCGCGAGACGATGGTCTGCAGCGCCAGCACGATGTGCGCGGCCGCCACCACCGGGTCGGCCGCCAGGTGCGGGGCGGAGCCGTGGCCACCCCGGCCCTTGACGGTGATGGTGACCGAGTCCGACGAGGCCATGAACGGCCCGCCCATGAAGCCGAAGGTGCCCACTGGGTGTCCGGGCATGTTGTGCAGGGCGAAGATGGCGTCGCAGGGGAATTGCTCGAACAGGCCGTCCTCGATCATCTTGCGGCCGCCGCCCAGACCCTCTTCGGCAGGCTGGAAGATGAGGTGCAGCGTGCCGTCGAAGCTGCGCTCCTTTGCCAGGTGGCGCGCCGCGGCCAGCAGGATGGCGGTGTGCCCATCATGCCCGCAGGCGTGCATCTTGCCCTGGTGGGTGCTGGCGTAGGGCAGGCCGGTTTCCTCGTGGATGGGCAGGGCGTCCATGTCGGCGCGCAGGCCCAGCACGCGCGCGCTGCTGCCCAGGCGCAGCGTGCCCACTACGCCGGTGCCACCCAGGCCCCGGTGCACCGTGTAGCCCCACTCGGCCAGGCGCCCTGCCACCAGGTCGCCGGTGGCGAATTCTTCAAACGCCAGCTCGGGATGCGCATGGATGTGATGGCGCAGCGCCACCATCTCTGCCTCGATGGCGCGGATGCCAGGCAGCACGGGGTCGGCGGGCCAGGCGCTGCCGTGCGCATGGGCGTGCTGGTGCGGCTGCTGTTGTTGTTCGTTGTCTCGTTCGGTGACCTGGTTCATGGCGGTTCTTGGTGTGGTGTGCGGTATGCAGGCAAAGTCTAGAAACCGCACCCTCCCGGTGGCAGACAGGGGTTGCCTTGCACCGCATGGCGGTGCTTGTCTTGCTGTTGTCACTGGGTTGTGCTGGGGCAGGGCTGCAAGAGCGGCCGGGGCCTGCGGGCACCCATAATGGCCAGCATGAAACTGCACCAGATGCGCTACATTGCTGCGGTGGCTGCGCACGGCAGCATCCGCGCGGCGGCGCGTGCGCTGGGCGTGACGCAGGCGGCCGTGACCCAGGGCATGCGCGAGCTGGAGGCAGACTGCCAGCTGGCGCTGTTCACCCGGCACAGTGGCGGCATCGGTCTCACGCCTGCCGGGCGCGACCTGGTGCAGCATGCCCAGCGCATCCTCGAGCAAATGCACCAGGCCGAACAGGACCTGGCCCGCCACCGCGACGCGGGCGCGCCCCAGCGCCTTTCCATCGGCATCACCCCCTGGGTGGCACAGACCCTGCTGGCGCGCGTGCTGCCCCCGTTTCGCGCCGAGATGCCGCATGTGCAGCTGGAGCTGTTCGACGGCTTCTCGGCCCTGGCCTACCCCAAGTTGCGCGAGGGCAGCCTGGACCTGATGATCGGCCGCATCGCGGCGCCCGACGAGATGCTGGGCCTGCAGTCCACGCCGCTCTTTACCTACGAGGCCACCGTGATGGCCCGTGCCGGTCACCCGCGTGCGGGCGCATCGTCCATCCACGAATTGCTGGGCGATGACTGGGTGCTCAACTTCGGCCCCGGTGGTGAACGAGAATTGATGGACCAGCTCTTCACCCAGCACGGCGCCGCCGTGCCGCGCCACCACATCCACCTGGCGCAGTCGGCCTCGCTGATGCTGACCCTGGTGCAAAAGACCGACATGCTCACCTTCTGCCCCTGGCCGCTGGCCGAGACCGCGTCGCTGCGCGGCAGCATGGTGGCGCTGCAACTGCGCGAGCAGTTCGCCCCGCGCACCGTGGGCATCATCCGCCGCAGCAACGAAACCCCGTCGCTCGCTGCACAGCGCTTTCTGGCGCACTTTGCCGAGCAGGTGCAGGCCAGTGTGCAGTCGGACGATGCGGAGCTGCGGCGGGTGTTCTATTCGGTGGAAATGGCGCCAGGCGTGGGCGCCGGGGTGTGATGCCGGGCAAGGCGGGGTTGCCTCTGCATCGGCCCTGCGCGGGTAGGCCCGTTGTCCTTTGGGCGCCTGTGTCATCCGCCGCGGCATCTGTGGCGTTGCTGTAGGCAGGTTCTATGATCATGCGGCTGCCTGGTGAGAGCCGGGCCCACACAACAAAGTCGAGAGGGAGACCCATGCAGGGACTTGCAAGAAATCTGGCCGTGGCCACCATGGCGCTGTGCGCCGCTGCGGCCTTTGCCCAGCAGGCTCAGAACATGGAGGCCATGAACCGGGGCGTGTTTTCCGATACGCCTGCACCGCCGCTCGGCGGCAGCGTGAAGGACGCGGCGGCCAAGAAGCGCGGAGCCCTCCAGCCGGGTACCGGCGATTTTTACCGCTTCGCCAAGCTGGAGGCGCAGCCCGTCAGCCGCGAAGCCGGTGCGATGGATGTGCGGCGCTGGACACTGTCGGCTCTGGTGAGCAAGGCCACGGGCGACGTCGACTTCTACGTGCACTACTACGAGATCTACCGCGCAAGCTCATGGAAGGCGCTGTCCGTGGCGCAGACGGATGCGGGCGAGGGCCTCAAGCTTGGCCGCCTGGGCGCACGGGTGGTGTCGTGCCGCAGCGGCTGCTCCTACGCGGAAGAAATCTTCATCGACCTTACGCCCGCCGCCGTGGAGCGTGCCCGCACGCAGCCCCTGCGCATACAGCTGTCGGGCCTGGGCGCCAACCCCACCCCGATCGAGATCGATGCGCAGGTGGTGAACGACCTGGTGGCCCAGGCCGGCGTGGAGGCTGCGAAGTACCGCCGGGTGAGCGCTCCGGCGGCAGTGCCCGCGCCAGCTTCGGTACCCCCCACGGCGTCGGGCTCCGCAACCCAGGGCCTGGTGGCGGATGAGCTGCAAAAGCTCGCCAGGCTCAAGGCCGATGGCACCATTACCGAGCTGGAATTCCAGAACCTCAAGGCCAGGCTGCTGGCGAAGTGAGGTGCTGCGGATTGCGCCGTGAGCTTTGGGCAGTCGGCAATCGGCTGCAACGTGCTGCGACCAATGCCGCACCCCAATGGGCCATTTCCGTCCAGCACCGAATGGCATTACAAAATTTTACGAATGAAGGCATTTCGGATAGAGTCGCCGCGGGGCCTGGGAGGGCCTTTGCGTCGGCGGTGCACCTATCCGATGCCAAACCGGGCAATCGTCGATTGTCAGCTCACCAATAATCAAGGAAAAAAACTCGATGGCTGCTTACCAGACACTGGACTATCTGCCGGACCTCACGGCTTCTGAAATGGCCTCTGCCGGGGTTTTGAGGCTCACGCCCTACACACCGACAGTAGCGGGAGTGACCTGGGACAACAGTGCGTTGGTTGCTGGCACCGATAAATATGCGCTGCTGCACGATACGTACCGCTTCACTGCGCGCGAAGGTGCAAACTACACCTTCAATAGTTCTTCGTACTTCGACCCCTATCTGCTCAAGATCGCCGACAAGAGCGGCAACATCATTGTCGCCAACAGCGAGGGGGACGACCTGGCCTCCATGCGGATGAGTGACGGGGCCTACTACGAGAGCGACACCATCTTCGATTGGACGGCACCGTACTCCGGTGACTTCTATGTCTCTGCCAGCTGGAATCAGGGCACCTACTACACCTTCTACACGCTTCAGGTGTACGAGGATGTAGGCACCGCTGTGGCCGCGCCTGCACCCGCCCCAGCTCCGGCCCCTGCTCCCGCTCCCGCTCCCGTGCCATCGCCCGCGCCGAGCCCCATCACCATTCCCGTGCCTACGTCGGCGACGGCCAATGCCATCACCGGCACGGACAATGCCGAAAGCCTTGTTGGCCTGGCGCGTGCGGATGTGATCAAGGGCGGCAAAGGCAATGACACCATTGCCGGCAACGAGGGCAATGACTTCATCACTGGTGGCAAGGGCAATGACAGCCTGGACGGCGGCGCCGGCATCGACACCGCCATCTTCACCGGCGCCCTCAGCGCATACAACGTGAGGGTGGACCGCGATACGAACGTCGTCACCATAGAACACAGTGCTTCCGGCAGCGATGGTGTCGACGTCACCAAGAACTTCGAGCTCTATCGGTTTTCCGACCGGATCATTTCGACGGCCGAGCTGCGTGCGCTCAAGGGCGCGCCGAATCCCTCCATGGTGGGTACCGACGGGCACGACAACCTGGGCGGCTCGCTGGAGGGCGACTACCTGTCCACCGGCAAGGGGACCGACACCATCAGTGCCGGGGGTGGCAATGATTTCATTGCCTCGGGCAAGGGTGTCAAGACCATCAACGGCGGCGCGGGTACCGACACGGTGATCTATTCTGGCAACGCCGTGGGCACGGTCACCAAGCGCGCCGATGGCGCCACCTCCATCGTCACCGCCGACAACACGAACATCCTGACCGATGTCGAGCGTTTCAGGACCAACAAGGAGTACGTTGCGTTCGACCTGGGCAACGGGCAGGCTGGCAAGAATGCCGCCCTGCTGGCCTACACCGTCAAGGGGGCTCCTGGCCTCAAGGATGGCGGGCTGATCGCCAACAACATCCTGCCCCTGCTGGACCAGGGCTTCTCGCTCACGGAGGTCAGCTCCTACCTCATCGATTCGGGCTACATCGCCGCGCTCGCGGGTGGCTCTACGAACGCCCAGCTCGTCTCCCTGGTCTACAAGTCGGTCACCGGGGCCACGGCCGACAGTGCCACCGTGGCCACATTCGAATCGCTGATCACCAGCGGCGCCTACACGCAGGCCACCTTCCTGTCGGGCGTGGCGCAGCTGGAGCTGGTGGGTACGTCCATCAACTTCTCGCAGTACGCATCGACCGGCTTGCTGATGGCGCTTTGACGCCGGACATGCAGGTGCCCGGCAGCAGCCTCCCGGCGGAACATGATCAGGGCCAGGTACTGGTCCCCGCGCTGGAGGCCGCGCTCAGGCAGACGGGGTCTGCCAGCGTCCGCCTGCTGCTGCGGCAGTTCCTGGCCGACAACCACGCCCGGCTGGACCAGGCGCAGTTGCTCGGCTGGATCCAGTACGGCCAGCGGTATGCCGCGCAGTGGTGGGAGCCCCAGGCGTCGCGGCACGCCAGCCTCGTCAAATCGGGCCCGAGTGATGCCGCGTTCTTTCGCGAAGCATTCGAGCAGAACACCTTCACCACCCTGTACAACCGGCAAAAGCCCTGGCGCGGCGATCTTGCGCGGGCACTGGGCAACTCCTATCTGTCGCATTTCGAAGACTCGGGCACCATCCACTGGACGGTGCTGGACAGCCGCCAGCGCCCGGTTGGCCTGGCCTCGCTGTCGGGCTACAGCCGGGACAACGCCCGGGCCGAGGTCTCGCTGGGCTTCCCCGGGGAGGTGGCTGCCAGCACCATCATGGCTGCCAGCCTGCTGGTGCTGCGCTTTGCCTTCTCGGTCGCCAAGCTCCACAAGCTGACCTCGTATGTGTACGAGGACAACGGCCATGCACGCGACTTCACGAAGAACTTCGGCTTTGACCACGAGGGCTTTCTGGCCGACCACTACTTCCTTCCGCCCTTCGGCTTCGTGGGGGTGAATGTGTTCGGGCTGACCCGAAAAAATCTGCACCAGAACGAGCGTCTGCGGCGTGTCTCGGCCCGCATGGGGGTGGGCGAACTCCTCGACCGGCAACTTGACCCCATGCTGTGGATCAATGCCGGGTGAGGGCACCCACTGCCTGCCAACCCCATTCCGAAAGGCACCACAGTTCGCCGCCGGGACCATGCCGGTCATTGATTCATTGCACCTGTGCCACCTGCCCCTATGATCCGGGGATGGCAGTAGATCGCATTTCCCACTTCACGCACCGTTGCACCGCACCCTCGCACGGCGCCGTGCATGGGCTGCTGCTGCCAGCGCGAAAGAGGGCGGACACTAGTGTTCCGGGTTAGAAATTCGTTGAATAAATCTACCGACAATCCCCGCCATGCGTCGTTGCAAATGCTCGCCATGCGCCCGGCATGTCTGCGCTTTGCGCCTAGCTTGGCAGCGATTTCGGCAGATTTCTTTCTTCAACGAACTTCCAACTCAGAACACTAGCATGCCGTCCCCGGTGCCCCCCGTGGTGCCCAAGCGTCTCAGTACCTTTCCGACGTTGTGGGCGTTTCTGTTCAGCCGCCAGCGCTTCGCCGACATGGCGGCCGCGCATGACCTGGCCATCATCATCCAGCCCGCTGACCAGCTGGCGCGCTACAACGCGGGCGCATGGAGCACCGGCACCGAGCTGGAGGCCATGCGCCAGGCATCGCTCGCGCGCCTGCTGCGCACGCGCACCCAGTTCTGGCGCTCGGGCCTGGCCATCGTGGGGGTGTTCATGCTGCTGGTCATCATGTACTCGGGCCTGGGCCGGCCGCTGGAGCTGGTTTTTCCGGACGACATGGGCAAGGTCCTGGCTGCCCTGGGCGCCATCTTCGCCACCTGGGGCTCGGTGATCCAGCTCACGGGCGTGGAGTCGTGGTCCGGCGAAAGCGCCGACGAAAAGCTGCGCAGCATGCTGTTCCAGACCATGTTCGTGCTGGGCGGGGCGTTTGCGCTGATCGGGGTGCTGTGGTGAAGAGGCGACGGCGTGACGGCGCTTGAGGGTTCGTGCAAACAGCTGCCTTGCCGCTTTTCGGCGACCGAGCGCCCGCCCGGATGCCCCTTCGGCTTTTCCCATCGACATTGAGTGAGCGTTTTCTTGCAGATACTCTTCCAGTTCTTCTACGGTATCCATCCACTGCTGCCCATGGCCTATCTGCCGCTTTTGGCAACAGGACTTCTGGCGCCAGCGCTCTACTGTGCCGCCAGAAAAATCCCTTACTCGATCGCAGTGATCTGGAGCCGCTCCAAGGCCGGGGATCGCTGGGCCAAAGCCGTCGTGGCGGTCTATGCGTTGTTCGCGGCAGTGACGTTGCTCGCCCTGGTTGCAGAATTGCTGCGGCGATAGTCGAAGCGGTCGGGGCGGGTGTGGGCGGCGGAGCCGCAGAAACCGATGCTGCACAGGCCTGTGCGCTCCAGGCCGCCCCGCAGCATTGCGCCTCACATTGTTGGACAGGGGCTTGCGGGCGGTAGCTGGCGACAATCCGGCAGCCACCATTTCGCGCCTGCAACGGGCAGGTATCGGCACGGCTGAACTGATCCAGATAGTTGATCGCGTGTTGGTGTCGCCTGGCAGTGCGGACAGGGCTCGCCTGTTGCTTGGGTAGCCGGACGCCGGTACCCCGCCCGGTACAGGCCTTGGCGCCAGTGCTGCATCGCCCAATGAACGCGGGCATGCAACCACCATTCTTTCGGCCGGCATGGGCGGCCTGATCGCGAACACCGTGGGCAAGAAGGCGCTGGGCGAGGCGGTCGGCATTGCGTTGAACAGCACGGTGCAGACCTTTGGTTCTGTCTATGGTGAAGCGGTTGAAGAGGCGCGCAGAACCGGCAAGGCGCTCAATCTGCCCGCGATGCTGGCCGGTGCCACGGTCTCCACCGCCATCGACACACTGGCGGACCGGATAGGCCTGAACGCCCTGAGCACCCACACATTCAAAGGCAACGCGCTGGAACGCCTGGGCAAGTCCGTGGGCATCCAGATGGCCGTGCAGGGAGGGACCGAGGCTGTGCAGCGTGTGCCTGAAGAGTTGGGCGCTGGCAGAGCGCCTTTCAGGGAAGGAACTGGCGCCCAGTATGTGGATGACTTCGCAGCCGGCGCCCTGTTCGGTGCCCATGCCGGCACGGTGGGCGGCTTGCGCGGCGGAAAGGGAGCGCCGGCCCAGTATGGAGTACACAAGGCCGATGTGCCAGTGGTTGGGGAGCAGCACACCACGCCAATGCCACCAGTGCATGCCGAACAGGCTTCTGCGTTGCCTGAGGACTACTTGTCCGTGCCTTCCGACCTGCCGCCTGATCGCGCCCTGGGCGGGGCCGAGCGCGCGAACCCACCAGCGGCGCAAGGGGGGCCTGAGCTTGCGATGGTGAGCGAGCCTGCCGCGCACATGGCACAGCCAATAGTGGACCCTCAGGGGGATGCAGCGCAAGCCGGGCAGGCGCAGGAGCTTGCCCCACCCCCGGCCGCCGCTATCCTGCAAGTGGACACACAGCCCACTGGTACGCTGGCCGTGACGGGGGATCTGGCGCTCATCCGCGACGCATTGCTGCAGGCGGGTATTGCTGCTGAGGATATCTTTCCAGGATCGCAAGGCGCTTTGGTGGCGCCACGAAGTGCCGAGCGCGCCCGGGGTATCTTGTCGCCCCTTACGCAGGCTCCGGATGCAGGTTCAGGGCTCCAGGGGCCTGTCTTGCCGGTCGCATCCCCTGCCTTGACTCCTTCGCATCCGAGAATGGCTTTGTTGGATGAAGGCTCGCTGGCAGTAACGGGCGGTGATCCTGCCGAAATTGCGGATCAACTCCTTCGGGCTGGGATCGGAGAGGCTGAGCGGCTGCAAATTCCAGGAGGTGTGCTGGTGCCGCCAGCCAGTGTCCAGAAAGTGCTGCAGATTTTCTCGGCGACCGGTGCTGGAAAGCTTGTTCCAGAGCGCCTTGGTTCTCACAATGGCGCGGAGGCATTCGATGGGCCACCTGCCTGGCCCATCCATGCATTGCCACCAGGGCCGGTTTTTGCGAATCGATTTCCCGATGACGCAAGGGAGCTTCGCGATGTGCCGGCCTTGACGACAGACCAAGCGTTGAGAATGCCTGCAAATGTTCTCTATGTGTTCAAGGAAAATGGTGCGTTGATCATGGCGCGCAAACCGCACGATCCAGGTGGTTTTGGCCATGTCGATCTGGCACGAGGAGAAAAGGTCATTGCCGCCGGTGAAGCCAAGGTGCTGTGGGGAACTGTCAAGTACATCGATAACGCGTCAGGCCATTACCTTCCCAACGGAGACGCAGCAGCGGGGGCCGCAGTCAAGGCCTTTCGAAACCATGGCTTCCAAGTTTCTGATGAAAGATACATCTACAAAATCTTTGACTTCAAGAGCAGGAAATGGGTGAAGAAATGAATGATCTCATCATCGAAAATTTCAATAGGTTGTGTCAAAAATTCCGCGCCGTGAACTACGCTGAAACCGGCGAAGATGAGATGGAGCCTTTGTACGAGGAACTGCTGGGTTTTTTGCAGCGCAACGCTCAGCACCGCCAGCAGTTGGCGCAGCTGCTCATGGACGACATCCGTCGGCAGCGGTATGGCGGGCGGCAGGGCGAGGTATGCTTTTCGGATACCGCCATAGGGTATTGCATGCGAGAGCTTCGTTGGCCGGAAATCCTGGCGTTTGCTCAGCAGGAGAATTCTGAATTCCACTCCAGAAAGATGTCGACTGCCTTGCATAGCATTTTGGAGGCCTACGACGACGAATGGCCGGATGCTGTGTTTTTCCGTCGCTTCGGTGGCGGCAGGGATGCTTTGGGCGGTTGATTTTTCTGATTTGTGATCGCCCGATCTTGGAGTGTCGGGTGCCCAGGGGGGAATTTCGTCTGCACCCGATAAACCCAAGGAGGAATGCGATGGACCGCTACGCAGGCAAGCCGTTTCTGAGGCTGCTGGACAGCTATTTTCTGGATGTGATGGGGCAGTTGAGCGAGGAACAGGACGAGGCGCTGGTCGCCATGCAGCCCCGGCTGGCGCAGGTGTATGGCGACGAGGGGTCGTGGCAGGACATGGTGGCCGCGCAGATGCAGTTCCCGCCGAGCCTGGACGATCAGGTGCGCCGGTTCTGGGCAGGCTACCTGGAGCACTGCAAGGCCAACGGCATGCCTGCAGACCCCAACGGGTTGGTGGTCTCGTTCATCGACTAGAACTTTCCGGGGATCGAATAGACCCGTCTCTGCGTGAACCATGGGCAGCCCGCTTCGAGCGGGCTTTTTTTCGCCTGTTTGTTGCCATGGTGTGCGGCATATATGCCACCCCTTCAGCGCGGTCGCCTCTTCGCGGACATTGCTTTCACGGGCGATGTGCCCGGTGTCAGCAACCACCACTGCCTCTGGCCCGCGCGGGCCATGCCGAAGAAGGATAGACCGCACCATGAACGCCACCGACAGCAGCAGCAACAGCAACCACTCCACCACCGCCGCCAGCCTCGAACCCGGCGAGCGCGCAGCCGGCGCGCTCGATGCCGAAGACCAGATGGCGCAGGCGCTGGATGCGCTGCGCCAGGAGCGTGCGGAAACGGGTGCGGATGCCCAGGTGCAGGCGCCCACCACCGCCATGCCGGCAGGCCCTGACGGGGGCATGCTCGCAGCAGCGGCGATGGGCGCCGAAGCCACAGGCACCGACGCTGCGCAGACCCGTGCGCGCGCACCTGCATCCAGCGCCGCGCAACACGCAGGCAGGGACGGCAACCCCGACCCCGCCGAGCTGCTGCGCCGCACGCAGGAAGAGCTGCACAAGGCGCGCAGCGAGATGGGCCGCGTGGGCCAGCTCAACCGCTACCTGAACCAGGCGCGGGCCGAGCGCGACCGCCTGCTGCAGGAGAACGCACAACTCAAGGGCAGCGGCAAGGCCGCGCCGGGCGCTGCCGCGGATGGATCCGCCGCCGCAGCCCGGCTGGCCGAGCTGTCCCAGAAGGTGCAGCAGTTCCCCGAGCTGCATGGGCTGGTGGGCGCCGTGCAGCAGGCCCTGCAGGCCGTGGATGCGAAGGCCGCGACGGTGGCCGAGCAGACCGCCGCCCGCATGGTCGAGCCGTTGCACGGCCTGCGCGCCGAGCAGGAGCAGCGCGCGCAGGAGCAACGCAGCGCCGCCTACGAGGCCGCGATGCAGACCTTCCAATCCACCTACCCGAATGCCGTGGAGGTGGTGCGCAGCACGGATTTCAGCGCCTGGATCCACACCCAGCCGCAGCCCATACAGGCGGCCTTCTACCAGGGGCAGGACCCGGGTGAGGCCATTGCGGTGATGGACGCCTACGACGCGCACCTGCGCCGCGCGGGCCGTGCGCCCATTGCCCACTACCCCCAGCAGCCGGCCGCCCAGCGCGCCAGCGCCAATGCCGCGCGGCTGCAGTCGGCGGCGGGCCTGCCTTCGCGCGCCAGCGGCGCCAAGGGCGGGCTGCCCCCTGAGGACGACTTCGAGGCGTCGCTGGACTTCTTTCGGCGCCAGCGCCTGACGCGCGCGGGCTGACGCCCCCATGCGCTCCATGACAGGCGCTGCGGCCACCCGCAGCGCCTGGACACCCACACCCAATTTTCCCGATGAGGAGCAATCGATATGACCGTTTACGGTGACATCACCCCCCGTACCGCCGCCTATGCGGTAGACAAGATGCTGGAGCGTGCCCAGCCCTCCCTGAACATGGCCAAGTTTGCCGTGGTGACTGCCGTGCCCAAGGGCAAGACCAAGGTGGTCAAGTGGCGCCGCTATGGCCGCCTGGCACCCACCACCACGCCGCTGACCGAGGGCGTGACGCCCGTGCAGGGCAACATCACCAGCACCGACGTGTCGGCCAACCTGGAGCAGTACGGCCAGCGCGTGCAGATCACCGACGTGATCGCCGACACGCACGAAGACCCGGTGCTCAGCGAACTGAGCGCCTCGCTGGGCGAGACCGCGGGCCAGACGCAGGAGCTGATCCTGTACAACACCATCAAGGCCGGCACGCAGGTGCTGTACGCCAACGGCGTGGCGCGCAACACGGTGAACACGACCATGACGGCCAACGTGGCGCGCCGCGCGATCCGCCAGCTCAAGGCGCAGGACGCGCGGGCGCTGACCACCGTGCTCAACGCCACCGATGGCGTGGGCACGCTGCCCATCCCGCCGTGCTACGTGTGCTTCGTGCACCCCAACGTGGAGATGGACCTGCAGAACCCGGCGTTCTTCCCGGCCGGCTACACGCGCATCCAGAACTATGGCACCTTCAAGCCGCTGTGCGAGAACGAGATCGGCTCGTTCGAGAACATCCGCTTCGTCTCGTCCACGCTGTACGCGCCGCTGGTCAACGCCGGCAATGCCACGCTGAACGGCATGCTGGGCGGCACGGCGGTGGACGTGTACCAGTCGGTCATCGTCGGCAAGGAGGCCTATGCCACGGTGAACCTGTCGGCATCGGGCTCGGGCCTCACGCCCATCGTGGTGAACCCCAAGCCCAGCGACAGCGACCCCATGGGCCAGCGCGGGCATGTGGCTTTCAAGATGTGGTCGGCGGCGGCGATCCTGAACGACGCCTGGATGACCCGAATCGAGCACGGCGTGTCCGCCTGACCCTGGCATAGCAACCCCCGGGCCGGCACGCTGCCGGCCCCTTCTTTGGAAGGAACATCCCCCATGGCAAAAGCACAACCCAAGGCCGCCACATTGGCCGAACCCACCGCCGGCACAGACACCGATATCGACGTGGCCGTGCAGCAGCACGGCTTCTCGGGCCAGACCTGCGAGATCAAGCTCTTCAAGGGCGAGCTGCACGAGCCGCAGCAGCCGTTCTTCGGGCTCAACAACTACCAGATCCAGATCCAGCGCGAGCGCTGGGTGCGCGTGCCGGTGGAGATGGCCGACCACATCGAAGGCCTGGCCTACACGGTGCGCGAGGCCGACCCCGAGGAGCCTGAGAACATCGACAGGATGCGCTGGGTGGACAAGCCCCGCTTCCCCCTGCAACGCAAGAGCTGAGCGGGGAGGGCGCGCACCATGAACTTCCTGCAACTGGCCCGGGCTGTCAAGCGCGAGAGCGGCTTGTCCGGCGGCCCGCCGGCATCGGCCACCACGGCCAGTGGCGACGATGCCCGCGTGTTCGAGTGGGTGAACTGGGCCTGGCGCGACATCGCGCTGGCGCACGAGTCCTGGCTGTTTCGCCGCGGCGAGGCGCTGGGCCAGGTGGCGGCCGGTGCCATGCTGATGGTGCCCGAGGCCGCTGCCCCGGGCTTTGCCCTTGCCGACTTTGCCGCCTGGAAGCCCGCGGCCGACGGCTACCGCCCCAGCGCCTGGCGCGTGGCCGATGGGCAGGTGAGCGAGCATGCGCTGGCGTGGCTCGACTACGAGGCGTTCCGCCAGCGCTTTCTGGTGGGTGTGCATGCGCCGGGCGCGCTGCAGTGCTGGAGCATGGCGCCCGGCGGCGAGCTGCTGGTGGGCCCCACGCCCGACGCGGCGCACATGGTGCGCGCGGCCTATGTGAAGGACGTGGTGGACATGGTGCTCGACGCCGACGAGCCGGCCCTGCCGGCGCGCTTTCACAACCTCATCGGCTGGCGCGCGCTGCGCGAGTACGGCGGCTTCGACGCGGCCAGCGAGGTCTACCAGCGCGCCGAGCAGAACTACAGCATGGGCTTCTCGGCGCTGGCGCAGTCGCAGCTGCCACGCCCGGGTTTCGGTGCGAGGCCCCTGGCATGAGTGGCGAGATGCGCATGCCGGCGCTCAAGACCCAGTATTTCCCGCTCGCGGGCGGGCTCGATGCCGAGTCGGCCCAGCTCACCCTGCGTCCGGGCATGGTGACGGGGGCGATCAACTACGAAAGCTCGGCCCTGGAGGGCTATGAGCGCATCGGCGGCTACGAGCGCTTCGACGGCCGGCCCCGGCCCAGCGATGCGGCCTACAAATGCCTGCGCGCCGCCACCGCCTTCACGGGCATGGCCGTGGGGCAGACGGTGGCGGGTGCCACCTCGGGGGCCACGGCCCTGGTGCTGGCGCTGCGCAATGCGGCGCAGATGGTGGTGACAAAGCTCACGGGCGCATTCGCCGTGGGCGAGGTGCTCACGGTGGCGGGCAGCCCGGTGGGCGTGTTCGACGGCGATGCCTCGGACATCGACGGCTTTGACGACAACGCCTTTGCGGCGCTGGCCGCCGACCACTACCGCGCGGCCATTGGCGCCGTGCCGGGGTCGGGGCCGCTGCGGGGCATTGCCGTATTGAACGGCACGGTCTACGCCTGGCGCGACAACGTGGCCGCCACGGCCTGCAGCATCTACAAGAGCTCGGCCACCGGCTGGATGCCGGTGTTCCATCACCACGAGCTAGCCTTCACCGGCGGCAGCGGGGCAGAGCCGGCCGTGGGCGCCAACATCACCAAGGGGGTCGTGTCCGCGATGGTCAAGCGCGTGGTGGTCGAGTCGGGCACCTGGGCGGCCGGCACGGCCAAGGGGCGCTTCATCGTCACGGCGCCGTCGGGCGGGCCGTTCACCGCGGGCGCCTTCACGGCCGGGGTGGCCGCCACCGCCAGCGGCGCCGAGACGGCGATCACCCAGTTGCCCGGCGGCCGGCTCGATGCCGTGGTCTACAACTTCAACGGCCGCGCCGGGCAGCAGCGCATCTACGGTGCCGATGGCGTGAACCGCGGCTTCGAGTTCGACGGCGAGGTGCTGGTGCCCCTGGCCACCGGCATGGCGGTGGACAAGCCCGTGCACTGCGTGGCGCACAAGAACCACCTGTTCTTGAGCTTCGAGGGCTCGGTGCAGCACAGTGCCGTGGGCGACCCCTGCCGCTGGTCCGCCGTGGTGGGCGCCGCCGAGATCGCGGCCGGCGACGTGGTCACAGGCTTCCAGGTGCTGCCCTCGGACGCCGAGGGCGGCGCACTCATGGTGTTCGCTGCCGAGCGCACCTGGGTGCTGTACGGCAGCAGCAGTGCCGACTGGCGCTTCGTGAACTTTGCCGACGACGTGGGCGCCCAGCGCGGCAGCGTGCAGAACCTGGGCCGTGTGCTGGTGTTCGACACCCTGGGCGTGGCCGTGGTCAGCGCCACGCAGGCCTTCGGCAACTTCGAGCGGCTGCCGCTGTCCTCGCGCATCCAGCGGTTGCTCAAGGCTCGGCAGGTCACGGCCTCGGTGGTCAACCGGGCCGACAAGCGCATGCGCCTGTTCTTCGCCACGGGCGAGAGCCTGAGCGTCACGCCCATCCCCACGGCGGACGGCGGCAGCGCGCTGGCCTTCATGCCCATCGACTATGGCCGCACGGTGCGCTGCACCTGCGATGCGGTGGTGGGCGGCGAGCCGCGCAACTTCTTCGGCAGCGACGACGGCTTTGTCTACGAGGCCGACCGGGGCCGCAGCTTCGACGGCGCGCAGATCCAGGCCTACCTGCGCCTGGCCTTCAACCACACCAAGAGCCCGATGGAGAAAAAGCGCTTTCGGCGCGTGGACCTGGAGAGCAAGAACCGCAGCGCCTGCCGCCTGCTGGTGCAGGGCGAGTACAGCCTGGGCAAGCCCGAGGTGGGCCTGACCGACGTGGTCAACGTGCTGCAGAACGCCGGCGGCGCTTATTACAGCGTGAGCAACTACGGCCAGAGCTACTACAGCGTGCCGGCCAACGTGCTCTCCAAGGTGCGGCTGGACGGCGTGGGCACCGACCTCAGCCTGAACGTTGTGAGCACCGCGCGCGACGAGCTGCCCCACACGCTGCAGAGCGTGTCGGTGGTGTACACGCCGCGGCGCCTGGACCGATAGCCAACCCAAGGAATCCCTCCCATGGCCAACACCTTCTACCACCGCGTCTTCAACCCGCTGCCCGGCCAGCGCGTGGACGAGCAGGTCCTCAAGGACGAGTTCCAGCGCGTCGAGCTGGGCTTCGACGGCGTGGCCGGGCAGACCGGCCAGCTTGCCACCGGCCTGGCCACCAAGGCCAACCTGGCCGGCGGCAACGCCCTCACGGGGGACCAGTCCTTCACGGGCAACGTCACGGTGACCGGCACTGTCACCGCCGCCACGCCCGTGCCCCCGGGCGACAACAGCCAGGCCCTGGCTAGCACGAACTGGGTGCAGGCCTGGGTCAGCGCCCAGGCGGGCGGGGCCATCGGCCTGCCCGTGTCGCCGGTGCAGGCCCGGCCGCTGGCGCTGTTCGTGGTTGCCGGCGTGCATCAGTGGGCGCCGGTGCAGTCGCGCAGCAAGGTTTTCTTTCTTTCAGGAGCTTGATCAACATGGCCAACGGACGCCTTTTTGCACTGGACCTGGCTGCGGCCACGGCCACCACCCTCTACCAGCCAGCCACGCTGACCGGCACGCTCACGCTGTCGCTGGTCAACCGCAACACCTGGGCCGTGCTGGCGCGGGTGGCGCTGGCTGCCGCAGCCACACCCACCGATGCGGAGTGGATCGAATACGACGTGTACCTGCCGCCCTCGGGCGTGCTCGAGCGCACGGCCATCGTGGTCGGGCCGGGCCAGTACCTGGTGGCCCGGGCCAGTGCGGCCGGGGTGTCGGCGGTAGGGTTCGGGTTCGAGGAATAGGGCGGGCCGGGCTCTGCGGTGCCCTTGTCGCCTGGATGCAACGAAGCGCCCCACCCGAACGGGTGGGCGTTAACTTTTAAACCGTTGCGCCATCACGCGCAACCCGCGCGAGGGCGGGTATTTGTGTGTTTTTGTAACGGTAAAACTGTCGCCGCCAAGGGGGTTTCTGAGATAATTGGCTCGTGTGTGCCGTACACACGCTAACCAATGAAATCAGGAGAGGGCCGTGCGCGCTGCGTTCGCCGTTCGGGCGTGGGCTGCGATAGCACCGGGCCTGCAAAGTCAGGAGCAATGGCTGCAGTGGGCCAAGGCCCCGGTGTGCCCCGTGGGGGACACGGCGGTCGAGCTGCCCCACGTGCCCGCCATGTCGCGCCGCCGCCTGGGCCACCTGGCGAAGATGGCGGTTGCCGTGGCCGATGCGGTGCTGCCGCCCGCAGAGGGCGCCGACATCCCCGTGGTCTGGGCCTCGCGCTATGGCGATGCCGACAAGGCGCTGGCGCTGCTGCGTTCCCAGGCCCTGGATGAACCCCTGTCGCCCACCGCCTTCGGCCTGTCGGTGCACAACGCCGTAGGGGCCCAGCATTCCATTTTGCGCGGCATGCGCGCCAACGCGGTCTGCGTTGCGTCCTCGCACTGTGCGCCCGAGGCCGGTGTGGTCGAAGCCCTGGGCCTGCTCAGCGATGCACCTCCGGGCGCGGCCGGGGTGCTGCTGGTTTGCTACGACGAGGTGCTGCCGCCCGACTACGCGGCCTTCCACGACGAGCCCGCAGCCGAATACGCCTGGGCCGCCTTGCTGGCGCCCCTGCAGGCGGGCGAAGCAGGTTTTGTGCTGCAGGCGCTCGACGACGATGCGCCGCTGGGCGAAGGCCAGGCGGGCGGCCTGCCGCACGGGCTCGATGCTCTGCATTTTCTGCTGCAGGGCGAGCGGCAAAGCCTGGTGCGTGGCCATGCCTCGGGCCGATGGATGTGGGAGCGCGTGCATGCTTGAAGTGATCAACCGCGCCTGGCGCATCTTGGCCACGGGGCTCTGCTTTTCCGTGTTCGGCCTGGGCGGCATCGTGCTGGGTATCGTGGTGTGCCCCGTGGCCATGCTCTTCGTGCGCGGTGCCGCGCGCCAGCAGCAGCTGTCGCAGACCATCATCCACTACTGCTTTCGCGGCTTCGTGGGGCTGATGAACTGGGTGGGCGTGATCTCCTACGAGGTGCATGGCGCCGAGCGCCTGCAGCGCCGGGGCCTTTTGATCCTGGCCAACCACCCCTCGCTGATCGACGTGGTGTTCCTGATCTCCTTCGTGCGCCATGCGGACTGCATCGTCAAGGCGGCGCTGGCGAGCAACCCCTTCACGCGCGGCCCCATCCGGGCGGCGGGCTTCATCACCAACGGCGATGGCGCGGGGCTGCTGGAAGACTGCGTGCGCTCGCTCAAGGACGGCAACAACCTCATCATCTTCCCGGAGGGCACGCGCACCCCGCTGCAGGGCGCCAATCGGCTGCAGCGCGGTGCCGCCCACGTGGCGGTGCGCGGGCGCATCGACATCACGCCGGTGCACATCCACAGCAGCCTGCCCATGCTGACCAAGGGCACGCCGTGGTGGAAGGTGCCCGTGCGCAAGCCGCACTTCACCATCCAGGTGCAGCCCGACATCGCGGTGCAAGAATTCTGTGCCTCGGCCGCCAGCGACTCCCTGGCTGCGCGCCATGTGACCGAGCACTTGTCCGAACAACTTTTCAAGGGACCTGCCCGTGCTTCAACTTGAGCAAGAAATCAAAGAAATCATCATCTCCAGCCTGGCGCTCGAAGACATCGCGCCCGAGGACATCGACCCCGCAGCGCCGCTGTTCGTCGAAGGCCTGGGCCTGGATTCGATCGACGCGCTGGAGCTCGGCCTGGCCCTGCAAAAGCGCTACGGCCTGAGCATGTCGGCCGACTCGGAGCAGACGCGCAAGCACTTTGGCAGCGTGCAGGCGCTGGCCGCCTTCGTGGCCGCCAGCCGCACGCACTGAAGCAGGCGGCATTCACGGAAAAATCCAACATGAACAAAGAAGCCATCTACGAACGCATCGCCGCCATCCTGCGCGAGACGTTTGAAATCGACGCCGCCCGCATCACCCCCGAGGCCCGCCTGTATGACGACCTGGACATCGACAGCATCGACGCCGTGGACCTGATCGTGCAGCTCAAGCCCTGGGTGGGCAAGCGCCTGAACGCCGACGCCTTCAAGTCGGTGCGCACCGTGCAGGACGTGGTCGACGCGCTGCACCGGCTGGTGAACGACGCTGCCGCCGCCACCTGAGCGCACGGGCAAGCTGCCAGCCACCATGCACAAGCTCGTGACCGCCGTGCTGGTGGTGCTGACGGTGTTGTACCCGCTGGGCGTGTACCTGGCCATGGGCCACGTGGCGCCGCAGTGGCTGGCCGTGCTGCTGGTGGCGCTGGCCGTGGCGCGCGCCGTGGTCACGCGCCAGCGCTTTTGGTGGGCCGTGGCCTCGGGCGCGGCGGTGCTGGCCCTGGCCGCCTGGTGGCAGGGCGATGCGCTGGCCGTCAAGCTCTACCCGGTGCTGGTCAACGCCGTGCTGCTGGTGGTGTTTCTGGTGAGCCTGCGCCACCCGCCCACGGTGGTCGAGCGCCTGGCCCGGCTGACCGAGCCCGACCTGCCCGCAGCCGGGGTACGCTACACCCGCAAGGTGACCGCCGTGTGGTGCCTGTTCTTCGTGGCCAACGGCGCTGCGGCGGCCTACACCGCGGCCTTCAGCAGCGATGCCACCTGGGCGCTGTACAACGGGCTCATCGCCTATGTGCTGATGGGCTGTCTGATGGGCACCGAGTGGTGTGTGCGCCAGTGGGTCAAGCGCCGCGGCGCGCTGGCCTGAATTTGAATTCCCCGTCCCTGTCCAACAACTCCAAGAATCCAGGAATCGAGCAAAGTGAAAGCATTTACGGCGCTGTCTGAAGTGGCCCTGCCGCAGGCCCGTGCGGCGGCACACGCGGTGGCGATCACCGGTGGCAGCACGGTGCAGCACGCCGACTGGGTGCTGTCCGTGCAGTCCTGGTGCGCCGCCTTCCAGCAGGTGCAGGGCACCGAGGTGGGCCTGTATTTCGACGACCCGCTGGCCTTTGCCGCCGCCCTCTGGG
This sequence comes from Acidovorax sp. A1169, assembly GCF_030704685.1. Taxonomy (GTDB): domain Bacteria; phylum Pseudomonadota; class Gammaproteobacteria; order Burkholderiales; family Burkholderiaceae_C; genus Acidovorax. The sequence goes on along the minus strand of NZ_JAUZDX010000013.1, from coordinate 112,736 downwards.
GCGCCTGGCACGCGGGCAAGACCCCGGTGCTGGCCAGCGACCTGCAGCCGCACACCCTGGCGCACCTGCTGCCCCAGGTGCAGGCCACCGCAGGCCTGCTGCCCGGTGCCCTGCAGCCCGACGAAGCCGCCGCCCCGGCCGTGGTGCTGCAGCCCCTGTCGCTGCGCTCAGCCCAGGTCGTGCTGTTCACCTCGGGCTCCACGGGCGTGCCCGAGCGAATCGTCAAGTATTTATCGCAGCTCGATGCCGAGGTGCATGCGCTGCAGGCCGTGTTCGGCCCCATGGCGGATGTGCCGGGCCTGCGCACGCTGGCCACCGTGTCGCACCAGCACATCTATGGCCTGCTGTTCCGCGTGCTGTGGCCGCTGGCGGCTGGCCGGCACCTGGGCACCTGGTTCCTGCGCTACCCCGAGGAGCTGGTGGCGCAGCTGTCGCAGCCTGGCCCTTGCGTGTTGATCTCCAGCCCGGCCATGCTCAGCCGCCTGCCGGATGCGCTCGACTGGGCGGCGGCTTCCCAGGGCCTGCGCGGCATCTTCTCGTCGGGTGGCCCCTTGCCGCCCGAGGCCTCGGCCCATGCCCTGGCGCTGCTTGGCCATTCCACGACCGAAGTCTTCGGCAGCTCCGAGACCGGCGGCATTGCCTGGCGGCGCAGGGCAGAGCAGGGCGATGCCTGGCAGCCCCTGCCGGGTGTGCAGGTGCGCCTGGCTGACAGCGGCTGCCTCTCGGTGCGCTCGGGCCACCTGCCCGATGCCGATGCCTGGTGGGAGACCGCCGACCGCGCGCTGCCGCAGGACGGCGGCGCCGGCTTCGTGCTGCAGGGCCGGGCCGACCGCATCGTGAAGATTGCCGAAAAGCGCATCTCGCTGACCGCGATGGAAACCGCGCTGCTGGCCAGCGACTGGGTGGCCGCAGCCCGGGCCGTGGTGCTCGAAGCGCCGCCCGCCGCCGACCGCGTGGGCATGGTGCTGGCGCTCAGCGACGCCGGCTGGCTGGCGCTGCAGCAGCAGGGCCGCCGCGCCCTGGGCGCTGCATTGCGCGCGATGCTGGAGCCTTGCGTGGACCGCGTGGCCCTGCCGCGCAGCTGGCGCTACGTGCTGCGCCTGCCGCAGAACGCGCAGGGCAAGACCACGCAGCACGACCTGCTGGCGCTGTTTCGCCCGCTCATGCCGCAGCCGCAATGGACAGAGCGTGGCGACCTGCGCGCCACGGCCACGCTGCAGGTGGACCCCGGGCTGCGCGTGCTCGACGGCCATTTCCCCGGCGCCCCCATCGTGCCCGGCGTGGCGCAGCTGCACTGGGTGGTGACCCTGGGCACGCAGGCCTTCGGCATCCCGGCGGCCTTCATGCGGGCCGAGGTGGTCAAGTTCCAGCAGCCCATCCTGCCCGGCACCAGCGTGCAGGTGCAGCTGCAATGGGTGCCCGACAAGGGCCAGCTGCAGTTCTCGCTCACGTCCCACCGAGGCCCGCACGCCAGTGGCCGCCTGGTGCAGGGAGGTGCTGCATGACGCACGCCGCATTCAACCCCGTGGCCATCATCCCCGTCTACAACCACCCCACCACCATCGCCCGCATGGTGCAGGGCGTGCTCGGTGCGGGCCTGCACTGCATCCTGGTCGACGATGGCTCCGAGCCCGGCTGCGCCGCCGTGCTCGACGCGCTGGCGGTGCAGCACGGCGCACAGGTCACCTTGCTGCGCCTGCCGCAGAACCAGGGCAAGGGCGGCGCCGTGATGACCGGCATGCGCCATGCGCTGGCCACGGGCCACAGCCATGCGCTGCAGATCGATGCCGACGGCCAGCACGCCGTGGCCGACATCCCGGCCTTCATCGCGCTGGCCCGCGCGCAGCCTGGCACCATGGTCTGCGGTGCGCCGCGCTACGACGCCAGCGTGCCCAAGGCGCGCCTGTACGGGCGCTATGCCACGCACGTGTGGGTGTGGATCAACACCTTGTCGCTGGACATCGAGGACTCGATGTGCGGCTTTCGCGTCTACCCGCTGCGCGAGGCCATCGGCGTGATGGACGGCGCGCGCATCGGCAAGCACATGGAGTTCGACACCGAGATCCTCGTGCGCATGCACTGGAAGGGCGTGCCCTTCGTCACCCAGCGCACGGCCGTGACCTATCCGCAGGACGGGCTCTCGCACTTTCGCGTGTGGCGCGACAACGTGCTCATCTCGGGCATGCACACGCGGCTGTTCGGCGGCATGCTGCTGCGCAGCCCCGTGCTGCTGGCGCGCAAGCTCGTGGGGCGGCGCCGTACCGGGCAGGCGGCATGACGGCACCGGCGCCCGACGCCAAGGCTGCGGCCGATGCGCCGCACTGGGCGCAGATGGGCGAGAACACCTTCGTCGCGGGCATGTGGCTCATGGTCCAGGTGCACCGGTTTCTGGGGCGCTGGCCCTTTCTGCTGTGCCTGTACCCCATCGTCGCCTACTACTGGCTGGCCAGCCCGGTGGCGCGCCGCTCGTCGCTGCAGTACCTACAGCGCATGCAGGCGGCCCACGGCCTGTGGCCTGCCGTGCCGGGCTGGCGCCAGAGCCAGCGGCACTTTCGCATGTTTGCGCAGGTGATCCTCGACAAGCTGCTGGCCCTCACCGGGCGTTACCGCTTCGACCGCGTGGCCTTCACCGGGCGCGAGCAGTTCAGTGCGCTGCTCCAGCAACAGGGCCGGGGCGCCGTGGTGGTCACCGCGCACATGGGCTGCATCGAGCTGTGCCGGGCCATTGCCGAGCGGCACGCGGGCCTGCGCCTGAGCATCCTGGTGCATACGGCGCACGCCGAGCGCTTCAACCGCGTGCTGCAGCGCCTGGCGCCCGACAGCGGCGTGCAGCTGCTGCAGGTGACCGAGTTCAACGCCGCCACGGCCATGATGCTCAGCGAGCGCGTGGCGCGCGGCGAGCTCATCGCCATTGCCGGCGACCGCGTGCCCGTGCGCGAGGGCCGCGTCACGCATGCCACCTTCCTCGGGCACCAGGCGCCGTTTCCCTGCGGTCCCTACGTGCTGGCTTCCGTGCTCGAATGCCCGCTGTACTTCATGGGCTGCGTGCACGATGGCGCAGGCTACGCGGTCGAGTTCGTGCCGCTGGCCGAGCGCGTGCTGCTGCCGCGCGCCCGGCGCGAGCAGGCGCTGGCCGAGTACGCGGCCCTGTTCGCGCAGCAGCTCGAGCGCATGCTGCGCAAGGCGCCCTACGACTGGTTCAATTTTTTCCCCTTCTGGGATCAGGCCGCCCCCGCGCGCCCGGTCCCCGCTGCATGATTGCCTGCATGACCCCCTTTTTCACGCCCGCCCGGAGGCTGCCGCATGTCCACTGAGAAAGAGCTGGCCTCGCGCGAGCGGCTCAGCCATGAGATCGAGATCACGCCCGCGTTCTACGACATTGACGTGATGGAGATCGTCTATCACGGCCACTACGTGCGCTTTCTTGAACTGGCGCGCAGCGCGCTGCTCGCCAAATTCGACTACGACTACCCGCGCATGCGCGAGTCGGGCTATGGATGGCCCGTGGTGGATATGCGCCTCAAGTACGTGCGCCCGGCCACCTTTGGCCAGGTGCTCAAGGTGCGCGCCACCATCACCGAGTGGGAGAACCGCCTGCGCATCGACTACCTGATCAGCGACGCCGCCACGGGCCAAAAGGTCAACAGCGCCCACACCATCCAGGTGGCGGTGGATATGCAGACCCGTGCCATGTGCTTCGTCTGCCCGCCGGTGCTGTGGGAACGGCTGGGGGTGGCACCATGAAGCCCGCTCTCTGGTTGCGGGCTGCCGCGCTGGCCCTGTGTGCGCTGGTGCTCGTGCCGGCCCATGCGGCAGAACCCGCTGCCCAGGACCTGCTGGCCCAGGTGCGCCAGCGCGTACACGACGCTCCCGTGGTGCGCGGCGGCTTCGAGCAGCTCAAGACCGTCAAGGGCTTCAAGCAGCCGCTGCGCTCCAGTGGCGACTTCGTCGTGGCGCGCGGCAAGGGCATCGTCTGGCATGTGCAGAGGCCCTTCGAGTCCACGCTGGTGGTGCGGCCCGACAGCCTGCAGTCGCGCGGCAGCGATGGCAAGCTCACCACGCAGATGCGCGCGCAGGACGAGCCCGTGCTGCGCACCGTCAACGCCATGCTGTTCGCCGTGATGTCGGCCAACCTGGCCGAGCTGGCCCAGCACTTCGAGGTGACCGGGCAGGTGGCCGCCAAGGGCTGGTCGCTGCACCTGGTGCCGCGCGACCCCACGCTGGCCCAGTGGCTGGCCGCCGTGGACCTGCAGGGCAACCAGTTTGTGCAGGAGGTCAGGCTGCAGGAGGCGCGCGGTGACAGCAGCCTGATCCGCATCCTCACGCCCGTGGCCGAGAACGCGCTGCGCCCGCAGGACGCGGCGCAGTTCGAATGACGGCGCGCACCCCGGCGCAGGACGCACCCCCCGGCTGGCTCTGGCGCACAGCCGCGCTGGCCTGGCTGCTGGTGCTCATTGCCGTGGGCGTGCACCAGTGGCAGTTCTGGAAGCACGACGGCATCGACACCGACGTGATGGCCTTGCTGCCCGTGAACGAGCAGGCACCCGACATGGCCCTGGCCACCGAGCAACTGGTGGGCCAGATGTCGCGCCAGGTGGTGGTGCTGCTGGGCGCGGGCGAGTGGGCCGATGCGCGCGCCGCCGTGCAGGTGTTCCGCCAGTCGCTGGCCACCGGCGCCGGTGCGCGCCTGCGCGAGGACCCCATCGCGCAAAAGACCTCCATGGAGGCTGCGCTCGGCTTCTACCAACCCTGGCGCGAGCGTTTGCTCACGCCCGCGCAGCGTGCCATGCTGGCCGGCACGCCCGATGCCGCGCTGGTGCAAAAGGCGCTGCAGGACCTGTACCAGCCCGCCGTGCAGGCCCGCCTGTCCGACTGGGTGAGCGACCCCCTGGGCCTGTGGACCCAGTGGTGGGCCGCGCGCGGCGCGCAAAGCCAGGCCCGCCCGCGCGACGGCGAGCTGTGGGTGGCGGCCGACGGCCAGCAGTGGGCGGTGCTGCAGTTCACGCTGGAGGGCTCGGCCTTTCGCCTGTCCGGCGAGCCGGTGCTTGATGGCGCCTTGCAGGCTGCGCTGGCGCAGGTGCGCGCGAAGTGGCCGGGTGCCCACATGCTCACCGCCGGCGTGCCCCTGCATGCCGAGGCGGCCGCAGTGCAGGCCAACTGGGAGATCAACACCATCGGCTGGGGCTCGCTGGCCGGCGTGCTGCTGCTGGCCTGGCTGGCGTTTCGCTCGCTGCGGCCGGTGGCACTGGTGGGCGTGTCGCTGCTGGTGGGCTGCGCGGTGGCGCTGTCGGTCACGGCGCTGTTCTTCGGGCAGGTACACCTCTTGACCCTGGTGTTCGGCGCCAGCTTGGTGGGCGTGGCGGAAGACTATGGCATCCACTACTTCGCCAGCCGCCAGGGCGCGCCAGGTCGCAGCCCGCATGGGCTGATGCGCGCTCTGATGCCGGCGCTGTGGCTGGCCCTGGGCACCAGCGCCATCGCCTACCTGGCGCTGGGCGCAGCAGCCTTCCCGGGCCTGCGGCAGATGGCCGTGTTCTCGGTGGTGGGGCTCACGGCGGCCATGCTCACCGTGGTCTGCTGGTTCCCCTGGCTCGACCGGGGCAGCATGCCGCACAGCCCGGTGGCCCAGCGCATCGGCCAGACGCTGATGGCCTGGCCGCGCTGGCGCCATGCGCTGCCCGGCTCGGTGGCGGTGTGCGTGGCCATGGCGCTGCTCCTGTGGCTGCTGGGCGGCCTGCGCGCGCAAGACGACGTGCGCCAGCTGCAGAACGCATCCACCCCGCTCGTAGCCCAGCAGCGCCAGGTGGGCGAGATCCTGGGCCTGCCCAGCCCCGCGCAGTTCTACCTGGTGCAGGGCAACTCGCCCGAGCAGGTGCTGCAGCGCGAAGAAGAACTCAGGGACCGGCTCGACGCCCTGGTGGCGCGCCAGCTGCTGGTGGGCTACAGCGCGGTATCGGACTGGGTGCCCTCGGCCCGGCGCCAGGACAGCGATGGAGAGCTGGTGGCGCGCGCACACGACGCCGTGTTCAAGGGCGTCAACGCCGAGCTCGGCGAAAGCTTTGCCCGGCCCGCCACGCCGCCGCCCGCGCCCATCACCGTGCAGGCCTGGCTGGCGCAACCCATCTCGGCCGCCGCGCGGCCGCTGTGGCTGGGCGAGCGCGACGGCAGCCACCGCAGCCTGCTCATGCTGCGCGGCGTGAGGGACCTCGCATCGCTGCCCGCGCTGGCCGGTGCTGCCGAGGGCCTGGAAGGCGTCGCCTGGGTCGACAAGCCGGCCGAGATCTCCGCCCTGCTGCAGCGTTACCGTATCTCCATGACCGAGCTGCTGCTGCTGGGCCATGTGCTGGTGCTGGCCGCCCTGTGGCTGCGCTTTGGCCGCAAGGCCTGGCGCGCCTGGATGCCCACCGTGCTGGCCAGCCTGGTGGTGGTGGGCGTGCTCACCGCCTTCGGCGCGCCGTGGCAGCTGTTCAACGTGCTGGCGCTGATGCTTCTGCTGGGCGTGGGCATCGACTACGGTATCTTCCTGCAGGAGCATGAGGACGACCCCCATGCCTGGCTGGCGGTGGTCATTGGCGCGGGCAGCACCTGGCTGTCGTTCGGGCTGCTGGGGCTGTCGGCCACACCGGCACTCAAGGCCTTTGGCCTTACCCTCATGCTGGGCCTGCCGCTGGTGCTGGTGCTGGCACCGCTGTTTCGCAGTGCCACGGACAACAAGGAACATTGATGCAACAACGTCGGATGGAACAGACCGAGGTGCTGATCGTGGGCGCGGGCCCCTCGGGCGCCGTGGCCGCCGGCCTGCTGCGCAAGCAGGGTCGCCAGGTGCTGGTGCTGGAGAAAGAGACCTTTCCGCGCTTTTCGATTGGCGAGAGCCTGCTGCCGCAGAGCATGGCCTACATCGAAGAGGCCGGCATGCTGCAGGATGTGGTGGAGGCGGGCTTCCAGTACAAGAACGGCGCGGCCTTCGCCAAGGGCGATCTGCGCACCGACTTCGACTTTCGCGACAAGTTCTCGCCCGGCTGGGGCACCACCTACCAGGTGCAGCGCGGCGACTTCGACAAGGTGCTGGCCGATGCCGCCGCCAAGGCCGGTGCCGAGGTGCGCTACCGCCACACGGTGACCGCCGTGGACGTGTCGGGCGAGCAGCCCGAGGTGTCGGTCACCTCGCCCGAAGGCGAGGAATACACGGTGCAGGCGCGCTTTCTGCTCGACGCGAGCGGCTTCGCGCGCATCCTGCCGCGCATGCTGCAGCTGGAGCGCCCGTCGGACTTCCCGGTGCGCGGGGCGCTGTTCACCCACATCGAAGACGGCATCGCCCATGGCGACATGGACCGCAGCAAGATTTTGATCACGGTGCACCCGGTGCACCACGAGGTCTGGTTCTGGACCATCCCCTTTGCCGGCGGCCGCTGCTCGCAGGGCGTGGTGGCCACGCCCGAGTTCCTGGCGCGGTATGAAGGCAGCGAGGTCGAGCGCCTGCGCGCCATCATCGCCGAGACGCCGAGCCTGGCGCACGTGCTGCGCAACGCTGTGTGGGACACGCCGGGCCGCTCCATCACCGGCTATGCCGCCAACGTCACCGCGCTGTGGGGCAAGGGCTTTGCGCTGCTGGGCAATGCGGGCGAGTTCCTGGACCCGGTGTTTTCCAGCGGCGTGACCATCGCCGTCACCTCGGCCAGCCTGGCCGCGCGCTGCATAGCGCGTGCCTGGCGCGGCGAGGCCGTGGATTGGCAGCAGGACTATGCCGTGCCGCTGCAGGCAGGGGTGAACACCTTCCGCGCCTTCGTGCAGGGCTGGTACGACGGGGGCTTTCAGGACGTGATCTTCCACGAGCAGCACAGCAACCCCGAGATCCGGCGCATGATTTCCTCCATCCTCGCGGGCTACGCCTGGGACGCAAAGAACCCCTATGTCGCCGAGCCGCAGCGCCGCCTGCAGGTGCTGGGCGAGGTGTGCCGGCAGCAGCGGCAGGCGCCAGGCCAGGGGGCTGTGCCTGCATGAACCCCGCGCGAATTCCTGGTGCTATGGCCCCCGCGGTGTGTGCCGCGCTGCTCGCAGGCTGCGCATCGCTGGGCGCCCCTGATGCCGCGCGCAGCCCCCTGCTGGCCCTGGCACCCGCAGCCCTGCGCTGCGAGGTCGCCGTGCAGCAGCGCCTCACGGTGGAGGTGCCCGGCCGGCCCGCGCAGCAGCTCGAAGCCCTGCTCGAAGTGGATGCCGAGGCCGTGCGCCTGGCCTTCTTCGTGATGGGGCAGGGCATGGGCACCCTGGTGTGGGACGGCTGGCAGTGGGACAAACAGCTCTCGCGCCACTGGCCCGCGCAGCTCGCGCCCGAGCAGGTGCTCAGCGACCTGCAACTGGCCTTCTGGCCCGCACGCGCCGTGCAGCGCGCCGTGCAGCCGCCCTGGAGCGTGGAGGCATCTGCCACCGGCCGCCGCCTGCTGCGCGACGGCCGCGAGCAGGTGCGCGTGCAGTTCATCGGCGATTCGGCCGTCGAGATCATCTACCCTGGCGGGCCCTTCACCTTGCGCGTCGAATCGCCCGGGGGCTCCCAACTGTGCGCCCCGGCGCAGGAGCCTTCGTGACCACCCGCCCGCATGTCTATTTGAATGCCGCATCGGCCTGCAGCGCGCTGGGCCTCAGCGCGCAAGCGATGCGCGCCAACCTCTTCGCCGCCACCGACCCGCAGACCCTGCAGCGAACCGACCGCTATTCCCCCGGCCGCACCCTGCCCCTGGGCTGCCTGCCCGAGGGCGCTGTGCTGCCCGCACTCGACTTTGCGCCGCCGCACCAGCGCTCGCGCAACAACGCGCTGGCCTGGGGCGCCCTGCAGGCGCTGCAGGGCGCGGTGGCGCAGGCCATTGCCCGCTGTGGCCCCACGCGCGTGGCCCTGGTGGTGGGCACCAGCACGGCGGGCATCGAAGAGGGTGAGGCTGCAGCCCGCCACCTGGCGCGCGAAGGGTGCTTTCCCCCGGGCTTTGCGTACCCCGTGCAGGAGATGGGCAATGTGGCCGCTTTCCTGGCCCAGCACCTGGGCATCCGCGGGCCTGCGCACACCATCTCCACCGCCTGCTCCTCGGGCGCCAAGGCCCTGGCCTCGGCGGCGCGGCTGCTGCAGTCGGGCATGGCCGATGTGGTGGTCGCTGGCGGCGTCGATGCGCTGGGCCGCTTCACCGTGGGCGGCTTCAGCGCGCTGGAGGCGGTGTCTGCCGAGCGCTGCAACCCCTTGTCGGTCCACCGCCGGGGCATCAACCTGGGCGAGGCGGCGGCCTTCTTCGTGCTGAGCCGCGACGCGGGCCCCGTGCGCCTGGCCGGCTGGGGCGAGTCGCAGGACGCGCACCACATGTCCGCCCCCGACCCCACGGGCCAGGGCGCCGTGGCCGCCATGCAGCAGGCGCTGGCGCGCGCCGGCATGCAGCCGGCCGCCGTGGACTATGTCAACCTGCACGGCACGGCCACGCCGCACAACGACGCCATGGAGAGCCGGGCGGTGCAGGCCGTTCTGGGCCTGGATGTCGCGGTAAGCTCCACCAAGCCGCTCACCGGCCATGCCCTGGCCGCCGCTGGCGCGCTGGAGGCCGCCGTCGCCTGGCATGTGCTGCAGCACAATCCGCAGGGCGTGTTGCCCGTGCACTGGTGGGATGGCGTGGCCGACCCCACCATGCCGGCCCTGGCCGCCGTGGCGCCGGGCCAGCAGCTGGGGCGCGCGGCGCGCGTGGTGATGAGCAATTCCTTTGCCTTTGGCGGCAGCAACAGCACCTTGCTGTTCGAGGCCGCTTGATGAGTGACGACAAGCCGATGAGCAGTGAACTTCTACCCATAGAGAACTACGTGCCCCACCGCAGCGCCATGCTGCTGCTGGACCGCCTGCTGGCCGCCGACGACGAGAGCGCCGTTGCCGAGGTCACGGTGCCGCGCGACGGGATTTTCATGCATGATGCCGGCATGCCCTCGTGGGTGGGCATCGAGTACATGGCGCAGACGGTGGCAGCCTGGGCCGGCTGTCGTGCGCTGCAAAAGGGCAGGGCGGTACAGATCGGTTTTCTGCTCGGCTCGCGCCGGTACGAGACTGCGCAGCCCTTTTTTGCGCCCGGTACCCGCCTCACCATCAGCGTGCGCTGCGAGCTGCTGGGCGACAACGGCCTGAGCATGTTCGACTGCCGCATCGAAGCCGATGGCGCGAATGAGTTGGCAACCGCGCGCATTTCCGTCTTTGAGCCGGTGGATGGGAGCGCCTATATTCCACCATCGCCCGCCACGGGCCAGTGACCAGGCCGCCAGGCCCCAGGCCCCAGGCAAGCCCACCTCTACACAGACAACACGCCATCGATACCGAGAATGAACGAGCTGACGAAGACAACCACACCACCACCATCGCCCACTGCTGCCACGACCGTGCTGGTGACCGGCTCCAGCCGGGGCATAGGCCGGGCCATCGCCCTGCGCCTGGCGCGTGACGGCCACGACATCGTGGTGCACTGCAAGAGTGGCATGGACCAGGCGCTGAGCGCCGTGGCCGAGATACAGGCCCTGGGCCGCAGTGCGCGCGTGCTGCAGTTCGATGTGGCCGACCGCGCCGCCTGCGCCGCCGCGCTCGATGCCGACATCGAGGCCCATGGCGCCTACTACGGCGTGGTCTGCAATGCCGGCATCGCCATGGACAACGCCTTCCCCGCCATGACCGGCGAGGAGTGGGACCGCGTGGTGCACACCAACCTCGACGCCTTCTACAACGTGCTGCACCCGCTGGTGATGCCCATGGTGCGCCGGCGCAAGCCCGGGCGCATCGTCACGCTGGCATCGGTCTCGGCGCTCATGGGCAACCGGGGCCAGGCCAACTACAGCGCGGCCAAGGCGGGGGTGATCGCCGCCACCAAGTCGCTGGCCATCGAGCTGGCCAAGCGCGACATCACCGTCAACTGCGTGGCCCCGGGCCTGATCGACACCGAAATGGTCAGCGAAGAGGTGCTGGAGCACTCCCTGGCGATGATTCCCATGCGCCGCATGGGCACGGTGGACGAGGTGGCCGGCGTGGTCGCCTTTCTGCTGGGGGCAGAAGCGTCGTACATCACGCGCCAGGTGATCTCGGTCAATGGGGGGATGGTTGGATGAGCACCTCAACAACAACAGGCAAGAAGCGCGTGGTCGTCACCGGCATCGGCGCCCTGAGCCCGCTGGGCAACGACTGGGCCACAGTGCGCAGCCAGCTGCTCAGTGGCCGCAACGTGATCCGCGTGATGCACGAGTGGGAAGGCTACGAGGGCCTGAGCACCCAGCTGGGCTGCACCGTGGCGCCCTTCGAGCTGCCCGCGCACTACAACCGCAAGACCATGCGCAGCATGGGCCGCGTGGCGCTGATGGCCACCCGCGCCACCGAGATCGCGCTGGAGAACGCCGGCCTGTTGGGCGACCCCTTCGTCAAGAGCGGGCACATGGGCGTCTCCTACGGCTCCTCGGCCGGCACGCCGGCCGCCATCGGTGACTTCGGCCGCATGATCGCCGGCAAGAGCACCGAGGGCATCAACGCCAACACCTACATCAAGATGATGTCGCACACGGCCGCGGTGAACATGGGCGTGTTCTTTGGCGCCACAGGCCGCGTCATCCCCACGTCCAGCGCCTGCACCTCGGGCAGCCAGGGCCTGGGCTACGCCTACGAGGCCATCCAGAGCGGCAAGCAGCTGGCCATGCTGGCCGGTGGCGCAGAAGAGCTCGACGCCACCCAGGCGGCAGTGTTCGACACCCTTTTCGCCACCAGCACCAAGAACGACACGCCCGAGCTCACGCCCCGGCCGTTTGACGCCCACCGCGACGGCCTGGTGCTGGGCGAGGGCGCCTGCACCTTCGTGCTCGAAGAGCTCGCGCACGCCCAGGCGCGCGGCGCGCAGATCCTGGGCGAGATCATCGGCTTTGCCACCAATTCCGACGGCACCCACGTCACGCACCCCAACCCGGTCACCATGGCCCAGGCCATGCGCATGGCACTGGCCGATGCCGGCCTGGCACCCGACGCCATCGGCTACATCAATGCGCACGGAACGGCCACGGACCAGGGCGACATCGCCGAGAGCCACGCCACGCACGCGGTGTTTGGCGGCGCGGTGCCCGTGGGCACCCTCAAGGGCTACATGGGCCACACCCTGGGCGCCTGCGGCGCGCTGGAGGCCTGGATGACGCTGGAGATGATGCGTGAGGGCTGGTTCGCCCAGAATGCCAACCTCACCGAGCCCGACCCGCGTTGCGGCGCGGTGGACTTCATCATGGGCCAGGCGCGCCAGCTGCAAACCGACGTGGTGATGAGCAACAATTTTGCGTTCGGCGGCATCAACACATCCTTGATATTCAAACGTTGGAGGGAGTAAGTAATGGGAATTGAGAAATCCTTCGCTCGGGGCAGCGCCCTGGCCATCGGTGCCGTGCTGGCACTGGCTTTGCATAGCGGCACGGTGCATGCACGCGCCGAGGCCCTCGTCGATGCGCCGCAGGTTGTCTTCACCAGCGCCTACGTGCCCACCCAGGCACAGGTGCGCGATCGCATCATCCTGGCCGGCCAGTCGCTGGGCTGGGCGGTGACCCGCGAAGCCCCGGGCACCCTGGAGCTGCAGTACGACAAGAACGGCAAGCACATGGCCGCCATCGTGGTGCGCTACGACCACACCGGCTACAAGATCGACTACCTGAACAGCTACAACCTCAACTACGCCGAGGCGGGTGATGGCCGCCGCATCCACCCCAACTACAACCGCTGGATCCGCAACCTCATGCAGCGCATCAGCGTCGGCGCCTGAAGCCAGGCGCGCAGCGCCAGGCCACACCAGCCATTCGAAACCGCCTCTCCCGCGCGGAGGGGCAACTACCCAGCAGGAGAACCCGCATGAAGCAATGGATACTGGCACTGGCCGCGCTGTCGGCCGTGGGCGCGGCACAGGCCCGCAATACCGTTCTGACACTGCCCCTGGACGAAGTGGTGCGCATGGGCGTGGAGCAGGGCAAGCTCGACGGCAGCGTCAAGTTCTACCTCTCGGGCGCCAAAACGCCCCGGGTCAGCACCCGCCTGGGCGAAGACATCGCCAACAAGAAGACCAACGGCGTGGGCAAGGACGATGCCTATGGCTGCAAGTGGGCCGCCCTGTCGGCGCTGATCGCCTTCCAGGAATCGGCCAAGCAAAAGGGCGCCAACGCCGTGGTGGACCTGCACAGCTACTACAAGCGTGCCACCGTCAAGGACCCGGTCACCTACCAGTGCCATGCCGGCGCCGTGGTGATCGGCGTGACGCTCAAGGGCACCTACGCCAAGGTCTGATGCGATGACGAAGCAACTGGTTCTGGCCCTGGCCCTGCTGTCGGCCGCCACCGTGGCGCATGCGCGCGAGGAGAAGGCGTCGCTGTTGCCGCTCGAAGAGACGGTGGCCAGGGGCATCCGGGAGGGCAAGCTCGACGGCAGCGTCACGTTCCACCTGTCGGGTGCCCCCGCGCCGCAGGGGACGGCCACGCCCCTTGGCGAAGAGTACCTGCACCGCCGCACCAGCAACATCGGCAAGGAGCTAGTGTTCGCCTGCCACTGGGCCGCCCTGTCCGGCCTGATCGCCCTGCAGGAAAACGCCAAGAAGCGGGGCGCCAACGCCGTGGTCGACCTGCACAGCTTCTACAAGGAAAAGACCGTCAAGGACCCGGTCCACTTCGAGTGCAACCAGAGCAGCTACCAGACCGTCGTGGCGTTCAAGGGCACCTACGTGCGAACGGCGCCCTGAGCCGGGCCTGCGCGCACCACGGCAGGTCGGGCAATCCATCCATCCATTCATCCGCCAAGAGACCCAAGAGAGGGAAGCAAAGCATGAGCATCAAGAAAACGATCCTGGCACTGGCCGTACTGGCTGGCGCAAGCATGGCCGCCCACGCAGAGAAGGTCCTGATGCTGCCCCTGGAAGAGGCCGTGCAACTGGGCCTGGAGCTCAAGAAGCTCGACGGCAGTGTCAAGTTCTACCTGTCGGGTGCGCCCACGCCCGAAGGCGGCACCGCCATCGGTGAAGAAACCGCCAACCGCAAGACCTCCTCCGGCGGCCGGACCAAGGAAGAGGCCTGCCACTGGGTGGCCCTGTCCACGCTGATCTCGCTCGAAGAATTCGCCAAGAAGCGCGGCGCCAACGCAGTGGTGGACCTGCACAGCACCTTCAAGGGCAAGGTCTACAAGGACCCGGTCAACTACGAATGCCACGCGGGCAGCATGCTCACCGGCGTCACCTTCAAGGGCACCTACGTCCGTTTCGGGCAGTGATGCCCCCGGCGCTGCAGCTGCTGCTGGCCGCACAGGCCCCCATGGCGGCACCTGCGCAGCAACCACCACAGGCACCTGGGTGGCTCACGGAGAGTGAAGCGGCCCGGCTGGCCGGCATGCAACACCCGGCCCGGCGCCAGGAGTTCATCGCCTGCCGTTACGCCCTGCGCCACCTGCTGGCCATGGCCCACGGCACCACCGCCGACCACTGGCGGCTGGACGCGCCCGAGGGCAGGGCGCCGCACCTGAACGCTCAGCATCATGGCGAGGAAGCTGCAGGATCCACCCACTTGTCCCTGTCCCACAGCGGCGCCTGGCTTGCCTGCGCGGCGGCCCCGCACCCGGTGGGCATCGACCTGGAGGTGAAAGACCTGCACGCAAGCCGGCGCGATGTGCTCGCCCTGGCCGGCATGGCCTGCACGCCAGGGGAGTTGGCGCAGCTGCAGGCCCTGGACGATGGCCCTGCACGCCAGCGCCACTTCTTGCAGATCTGGAGCCTCAAGGAGGCGTATTTCAAGTGCACGGGGACGGGCGTGGATTTCGCGGCGATCCGGCGCATCGAGTGCCGGCCTGCGGGCCTGCCCATCCAGGGCGAAGTTCTGGCGCATGCCAGGGCATGGCACGGAGCCACGGCGGGCGGCCACGCGGTGCTGTTGTCGGTGTGCGTGCTGGGCGCCGGGGGCTTGCTGCCGTGTTCGCTGCAGGTCGATGCGGACATCGCGTGGCAGGGAGAAGGCGACTGGTGCCTGGTGGCGTTGCCGGGCTGACGGGGGTGCGTGCGAACAGTCAGCGTGGGTGCAAGGAATGTGGCCTGCCTGGAGGGACTCGAACCCCCGACCTATAGCTTAGAAGGCTATTGCTCTATCCGGTTGAGCTACAGGCAGACAGCGCCAACACGGGGTTTGGCGCTATAAATTGGTGGGAGTTGGCAGAGCACTGCGCAAACTCCGGGTGTGCAGGTACCGAATGATACCTGTTCGGGCAGGCAGGATCGGCCAAATGGTGGTTCGCGCTGGCAATGGCAGATTTCAAGAAGCAGGCCGGTCGGGGCTGGACGGCGCATGGTCCCACGAGCCATCAATGGACAAAAGTCAGGAAGAGACATGGCGAGCGAAGGTGGCAGCAGGACAGTGCCAAGGTTGAAACGGGCCAAAAAATCACGGCCGAGACGCATGTTCGATGCCCCTATTGTCGGGAGCTGGTGCGCAACGACGCGCGCAAATGCAAGCACTGCGGGACGGCATTGGTCCCACAGTGAACGATTGAATCCGGCAAGAAAGCCCGCACAGAGCGGGCTTTCCTGTTTCAGGGCCTCGCAGCGTTGTCGCGGGCCCATGGTCTCTGGGCGACCGACGTCTGGCAGACCGGTAGTGCCAACCGCAATTGCTGCACCCAACGGGCGGTTACCACGCCCCCCGCACACTCAGGCAGCTCACCTCGTTTTTGGTGTGCAGCAGCTTGCTCGGTGGTACCACCACCACCGCCTGGGCGTTCTTGCGCAGGGGCTTCCTGAGCAGAACATGCACGGTATTGGGTGGCTTCGCCTTTTGGGAGCAGCTGTCGACCCAGAAGTCCAGCACCAGGCCCGTGATCGTGCGGCCGGTGCCGTTCTCGATGTGGACGAAGGTGGTGTCGTCCTCGTACTGCCACCAGGTCTGCGAGTCGTTCACATCGTCCACGTCGAAGACCTTGCGCTCGGTGGTGGGGACGATGCGAGCGCGGATTTCGGCGAGCTTGCCTTCGTTCACCTGGTCCTGCAGTTCCTCCACGCGATCGTGGTAGCTCTGGGTGAGCTTGGGGGCGGCCTTGGCTGCCGGTGCGGTTGCTGCCGTTGCCGCCGGCTGGGCCCAGGAAGGTGCGGGCGATGCCAGCACCAGTGCCAGCGCGAGACCGGCCGTGGCCAGGAATCCATGGCGGCGGCGGGTGAGGGGGCTGGCGGCGTGCCCGGCGGGGCGGGGCAGGGGTGTGGTGGTTGGTCGGGTCATGGGGTGAATTTCAGGGCACAGCATTGCCCTTGATTTTTGCATCGCCAGTGCTTGCGGTTATAAGATTGACAGCAGCTTGCGTGAATTAAGGCACGCTATTTGCCTGCGTGTTCCAAGCAAGCACTCGCCCAGTTTTTTCCACCGCCTTTCACCACCATGCCCCACAGCGTCAACCTCATCAACACCATTGCCGCCGCGCTCGGGCTGGCGCTGGCGCTGGGGTTTGTCGCCACGCGGCTGCGCCTGCCCGCGCTGGTGGGCTATCTGCTGGCCGGGGTGGTGATCGGGCCGTTCACGCCGGGCTTCGTGGCCGATGCCGCCATGGCCAGCCAACTGGCCGAGATCGGTGTCATGCTGCTGATGTTCGGCGTGGGCCTGCACTTTTCTCTCGGTGACCTGCTGGCGGTGCGCAAGATCGCCGTGCCGGGGGCCGTGGTGCAGATCATGGTGGCCACTCTCATGGGCATGGGCCTGGCCTACTGGTGGGGCTGGGGGCTGGGCGGGGCGCTGGTTTTCGGCCTGTCGCTGTCGGTGGCCAGCACGGTGGTGCTGCTGCGCGCGCTCGAAACCCTGGGCATCCTCGAGACGTATACCGGCCGCATCGCGGTCGGCTGGCTGGTGGTCGAAGACCTGGTCATGGTGCTGGTCCTCGTGCTGCTGCCGCCCCTGGCCGGCGTGCTGGGCGGCAACGGCGCCAGTGCCGATGCCTCGGACCTGGCCAAGACCCTGGGGCTCACTCTGCTGCAGGTGGGCGGCTTCGTCGTGCTGATGCTGGTGGTGGGGCGCCGCGTGTTCCCCTGGGTGCTGTGGCAGGTGGCGCGCACCGGCTCGCGCGAGCTGTTCACGCTGTGCGTGGTGGCCGCGGCCGTGGGCATCGCCTTCGGCTCGGCCGCGCTGTTCGGCGTGTCGTTCGCGCTGGGGGCCTTCTTCGCCGGCATGGTGATGCGCGAGTCGGAGTTCAGCCACCGCGCCGCGCAGGAATCCCTGCCCCTGCGTGACGCATTTGCCGTGCTGTTCTTCGTCTCGGTGGGCATGCTCTTCAACCCCGCCGTGCTGTGGGACCGCCCCCTGCAGGTGCTGGCCGTAGTGGCCATCATCATGGTCGGCAAGACGCTGGCGGCCGCGGCCCTGGTGCTGTCGTTCCGCTACCCGCTCAACACCGCGCTCACCGTGTCGGCCAGCCTGGCGCAGATAGGGGAGTTCTCGTTCATCTTGGTGGGCCTGGGCGCGTCGCTCGGCCTGCTGCCGGCCGAGGGCACGAGCCTGGTGCTGGCCGGCGCGCTTATCTCCATGGCGCTCAACCCCATGCTGTTCCACGCCATTGCCCCGCTGCAGGGCTGGCTGCGCACCCGCTCGGCCCTGGCGCGCCGGCTCGAAGAGCGCGACGACCCCCTGGCCGAGCTGCCCATGACCACCCACGCCAAATTCCTCGCGCACCAGGTGGTGCTGGTGGGCTACGGCAAGGTGGGCCGCCGCCTGGCTGCGGCCTTGGCTGCCAACGACGTGCCCTTTGTCGTGGCCGAGCAAAACCGCGAGCTGGTCGAGGCCCTGCGCGCCAAGGGCATCGCCGCCGTGTTCGGCGACGCGGTCGAGCCCGCGGTGCTGATCCAGGCCCACATCGCACGCGCCGCCATGCTGGTCATCGCCACGCCCGACACCTTGAAGGTGCGCCAGATGATTGCCACCGCCAAGCTGCTCAACCCCATGATCGAAACCGTGATCCGCAGCCACAGCGAACAGGAGGCGCGCCTGCTGGAGGAAGAGAACGGCAGCACCGTCTTTCTCGCCGAAGAGGCCCTGGCCCAGGCCATGGTGCGGCATGTGATCGACCGGGCGAACGACATGGCGCGGCATGGGACGGCGACGACGCCGGCGCGCTTGCATGGATCGGGGTGAGGGGGGCTTCTGGTGCTGTTGCGCGATCCAGTGATCAACGATAGATACGGCCAGAGGCGGTCTTTGCTGCTTGCCTGCAAGGCGGGTTGAGAACCCAGTTTGCCAGCGTCGGTTGGAGTTCGCAGTCTCGGCGTCCTTCTCAGCCTTCCGGACGGGAAAAGCGTTGGCGCGGACTGGTTGAAGCTATTCGCGCGTGGCCTACCGCGAAGATGGTCTGGAGCCAGTGGACAATTTGTCAAGCCAGCGGGCACCGAGCCCAGACAGAATGGCGCCTCAGACCCCTTCTCGCCTTTCTACAGACCCTCATGTCTTCCAACATTCTGACGTTCACTTGCGTAGGTGTAGACGCCCTCAAGCTTTCCACGCTGCACGATCACCTTCAGCTTGCCGTCGGCAAGTTTGCTGACCAGTGGCCCGCGCCGCTGCAGGATTGCTTCGACGACTGGGAGAACCCTTTTGTGGCCAGTACGTCGCTGCGCGGCGAGACGCTGCGCTTCGTGATCGATAGCTCATCCGGCGACGAGCTTGAGAAGACACACATCCAGGCATTGCACGATGCTGGTGCGACGCATATCCGGGTGCGCATTTGGTACGGGCAGGTCGGCGAAACGCGAACGCTGCATTACCAGGGTGGCAAGAAGGTGTCAGCCAAGGCCTTCCCTGTGCCGACGCTGACCCAGGAGGAGCAGTTGCTGGAGCTGTTGCTGGAGGGCAAGGAAGCTGCCTTCGCCAAGGCCATCAAGGGGGGCGCACCGAAGGACGCAGTGGTGGATGGCGCGCCGCTCCTGGTCCACGCGGCCAAGGCCCGGCTGGGCAAGGCGGTGTCGGCCCTGCTGAGCGCGGGCGTTGACCTGATCGCCTGCCTGGCCTGGGTCGACGAGATCGCAGAAGTGATCGATGGCTACGGCGGCAAGAACACCCCGGCGCTGCTGCGCACTCTCATCGAGGCGCCGCAGGCCGATCCCGCGGCGCTGTGGCGTTCGGAATGGCTACTGCGCGCGCTCTGCGAGCATCCCGAGTTGCTTGCTGTGCTTGCATCGCGCGAGGGCGTGGACGTCAACGCCCAGATCCGCTGGGCCCTGCACCCGGAGCAGGTGCGGGGCAGCCTGCTCTTCAACAGTGTGAACTTCTTCAAGGACCGGCCAGACGTGCTGGCCGTGCTGGAAACACTGGGCGCGCGCTCCGTTGCGCCGCCGACCATGAGCGACCAACGCCGCCTGGAGCGCATGTACTGGCAGGAACGCGACGCCGACACCGTTGCCAAGTTGGTCGCTGCAGGGGTGGACCTAGACACCCCGCTGTGGGACGACCGCCCCAACTCCCTGTTGCGCAACGTGTTGCGTCACCCGATGGTGGGCTGCCGGCCGCTGACCCTGGCCAACGAACTGCTCGCAAGCGGTGCGAGTGCCGCGTTCTGGATGGCGCCCGATATCTTTCAGCGTGAGGTGTTAAAGAGTCTCTTTGACGCCCAGGATCTGGAGCTCATGGCCAACTTCCCGCTACGCGACGACCGGCCCTTCGTCTTGGCGCGCGATTCCAAGTTGATCGTGGATTTCATGGCCGGGCTACTCGCCCAAGGTCTGGACGCCAACATGACCGTGCGCTTGTGCGTGAGCAGGCTGACTGGCAGCGGCAGTGGCCCGGACTTCCGTTACACGCGCCTGCGCTGGCGCGGCCCGCTGCTCGGTGCCGTCGCGCTGCTGCTGTGCGGTCGCGGCACCGAGATGCGCTCGATCTGCCTGCCACTTGTCGAGCTGCTGCTACGCCACGGCGCAAACCCGGATGCCGAGGGCGAGCTGGTGGACAACATGATGAAGGGCGAGATCTGCTGGGATGTCGATCTGCGCGGCGACTGGACCCGCGAAGCGTGGGAAAACCACGCCGCGACCGGCACAGTGCTCGAACGCCTTCGCCAGAGGCAGGCCCAGGCGCCGGACGAGGTCGATGCGGCCCTTCTCGCGATGATGGAGAAGGCCGTCGCCTCCAGGTGACGAGCCGCCGCTCGTCGATAGCCGTTTCTCCCCGCATGGGTTTAGCAGGCTGTTGAAACTCGGCTGCCAGGGCGGCGCATCACGTTCAGCAGTCACCGGCATGCATCACGGGCAACATCGCCCAGTACAACAACACAGGGATTTCATGCAAGACGCTTCTTCATTCATTCAACCCGGCACCTTCCGTATCCGCCAGGCCGATCAGGCCGCCGCCTTGCAGAACCTGCAACGCGGGTGTCCAAAACACATGGTGATTGCAGACTATCTGAAGAACCCCGAAGAGTTCGCACGCACCCGCTACCTGGCGCGGGCGTTCGAGCTGCTGGGCATGCAATGCGATGTGGATGGCGGCGACCTGCTGCTCGTGCCGTTCGAGGGCGGTGAGTCGGTCGACCTCTCGGCCTACTACTGGGATTTCATCGAAGATCTGGCGCACGAAGAGACCCCGGGCTCCATGGCCCACGGGACCAAGGTTGTGTGGCGTGAATTGGGCATTGATGTGGAGGATGGCGACGAAGAAGAACACCACGCCAGCGAAGCGGTCGAAGACTTCATCAGCGAGATGGGGGACCGCAAGATCACCACCGCCGAGCTCGATGCCCTCATCGCCAGCGAAGGCAGCGTGGACTGTCGTGACTACAACGGCAAAACGCCTTTGCTGGCGGCGTGCGAAGGCTACCGCTGGGCCATTTCGCAGCATGCCGATGCGCAGATGGAAGACGACAGCGACGAAGGCCGCGAAGAAAAGGCCCACGCCGCAGCAGAGCTGGCGGTGCAGGCGCACAACCTGCATACCGTGCTGCAGCGCAACCCGGACATGGCCGCGCGCACCAGGGACGGCACTGACGCGCTGGGCTTTGCCACCCAATCGGGCAGCGTCGATTTCGTGGACCTGCTTCTGGCACACGGCGCAAAAGTCAATGCGGGTGCGCTGCAGGGCGCGGTGCAGAGCCTGTCGGTGGACATGGTGCGCAAGCTCGCCCAGGGCCATGCCCACCTGGTGAGCCCTGACTTGCTGTTGCACGCCTGCGTGGTCCACAGCGCCATGCCGACCGAGCTGGAGATGGTGCGCTACCTGGTCGAAGACCTGGGCTGCAACGTAAATGCCCCCGTGACCAAAAGCCTGGGCAGCGTACGCCGCATGGCCACGCCCTTGATGGCTGCCGCGCTGGCGCACGACCTGGCGGTTGTGCAGTACCTGCTGGCCGCCGGTGCCGACGTACACGCGGTGGATGTCTACGGCAACACGGCCCTGCATTACTGCAGCGGCCAGACGTGGGTTTCCGAAGATGGTGCGGGCTGGTTTGCGCAGGACGACAACCCGAAGGTCATCGACCTGCTGCGCCAGCACGGCGCTGATGACAGCGTCGCCAACGTGGCCGGTAGAACGCCAGCCGACCTGTTCGCCAGCCGACGCGGGTAACAGCCTTCATTCATCCAGTCTGGCATTGGCATCCACCGATGCGGCAGCAGGTCATCGGGGGGTGATTGCGCGGCTTTTAGCGGAGATCGGCGGTGCGCTGAAGGGCCGCTTGAAAAAGGAGCGCAAGACCGCTTTGCGCCCAAAGCTGCCGTTGATTCGCTACCCGCTGGCTTGCAGTCCAACCTGCGCGGTCTAAGTGTCCGGTGCCTGCCTACAGCAAGCTATAGTTTGCTCAGGTGACGCTTGCCGGGTTTAGTGGAAATTTTATATCTGTGCTTTTGAACAGCGCACTGAACGCAAGCCCACGCTGCAAGCCACTTCCAGGAGGAAAAAGTGTCCAGAATATCCCGCACGGTCCAAGTTATTTCGCAAGGTATGCGGGACACATTACGTATGCCGCGTAGGAACAGAGGTGCCCAGCTGAGCGTCGCAGTCTTCGCACTGCTCGCCGCGTCGTCCGTCCATGCACGTGGCGGCTGCTACGGCGATTGCGGCGGAAATGGCTTTCTGCTCTTGCTGTTGGCTCCGCTCGTGGGCATCTACTTCAAATTTTGGAATACCCGCAAAGGCGCTCCAAGCTTGAGAAAGTGCTTGTTCTACGCGGCGGCTGCGGTAGTGCCAGCCTTAGTAGTGGGATTCATTGCATTTGCGCTGCTAGGGCTTCCACATTGGCTTGGCTATGTGCTCATGGAGGTGACTATGCTTGCCACGTTCGCGCTTCTCATTCATCCTAGTAAGCATGTCATTGCCAAGTAGGTCGGAACCGCAGCATAACAAGCTCGTCAACTCGGACGCCTTGCGGCGTCCGCCCGCTCCGCGGGCTCCTCTCCCAAGTCGCCGGTTCCACGTACGTTAGACCGCAGGCAGCCCATGATCGATTTCTCAACGCTTGACACATCTCGGCTCACGCTGCGTGAGATTCTGGAGTCGGATGCCGAATGTCTCCTTCAGATTCATGGTGACCGCGAGCACATGCGATGGTTCGGGTCGGATCCGATTCCCGATCTTGATGGCGCCCAAAAACTAATCGCTACGTTTGCGAGCTGGCGGAAAGAGCCGGTCTCCGGGGCGCGCTGGGCCATGGAGCTGAAAGACCGACCAGGGCTGATTGGTACGTGCGGCCTGTTTCGCTGGAATCGAAACTGGAGATCTTGTGTCGTTGGATACGAAATCGCTCCGGCGCATCAGGGACACGGATACGCAAAAGAAGCGCTGGAGGCAATCATCGCTTGGGGTTTCCG
The DNA here is from genome assembly GCF_030704685.1 of Acidovorax sp. A1169. Classification (GTDB taxonomy): domain Bacteria; phylum Pseudomonadota; class Gammaproteobacteria; order Burkholderiales; family Burkholderiaceae_C; genus Acidovorax. Next base: position 89,928 of record NZ_JAUZDX010000013.1, on the reverse strand, counting down.
AGAGGTGCAACTGAATCGAATCGAGGCGCAGGTACACCCTGACAATGCGCCGTCTCTGGCACTGCTCGCGAAGCTCGGATTTGTGCAAGAAGGGCATCAGCGGGAAGCTGGGTACTGGGCAGGTCGGCACCACGATCTTCTGCAATATGCTCTGCTCAAAGCGTAGTGGAGTACAGCGATTGCGGTCTGACAGGGCGGCCAAGGCGGACTCCTGCGGCGCCCCTTGCGTTCGGCGTTCAGTGTCCGCCTTTTCTAAAAGCCACCGGCTGCTCCTGGCCGATGGCAGCCATCGTATCAGCGGCAGTCACCGGCCCAATGCAGACCTTTGGCGTCCCCGGAGGCAGACGGCTGTGAAGCAGACACCGGTTTGCCGGTGTTTATCCTCTCGATTGCAGGGTTAGGCTTCACTGAGGTAGCCCCTCTCCACCTGCTTCTGTGGATTCTCAAAAATGCCCATAGCAGTCTTCATTCGCATGAAGCCGAACTTCCTGTAGAAAGGCTCTTTGCCAGGGACCGCATACAAGATGATTTTCTTGTGACCACCTGACAATTCCACCAGGTCACTGACAACCTGTTTGCCAAGGCCTGTGCCTTGATGGCTCGGCAATACCGCAATGTCGCAGATGTACGAGCAGTCTCCACCATCAGCGAGCGCACGCCCCACCGCCACAAGCTTCGTATTTTCATAGACGAAACACTTAAACATGCTGTTTGAGAAGACTTTCTGCAGATGAAGCGGCTTCTTCTCGCCCAGTGGAGCGGCCCGATACAGGGCAGAAAGTTCTTCCCAGTCGACTCCATCAGTGGAGTGTTTCCATTTGAGTGTCACTTGTGCCTCCAATGGCCGCTTCTGGCCGATGGCAGCCATCGTATCAGCGGCAGCCACGGGTCCATCGCGGTCTTTTGCCTTTGCTCAAGGTAACCGCTCTCAACACCACGCCTCATCTCTACGAGCTATCCATCCAGGATGTTCGGCAGCTCACTCACCGTTTGCTTGCCGTCCACTGCGTGCCGATCCATCCGCTCTTCCACACGCCGTCACCGCTCCCGTCCTTGTTCAGAAGCCCGTAGATCGAGAACGGCGCATTTACTAAGCGGCTGGCTGCCGTCACCACGCCCCGACTGTCGATCTCTCCGTAGAGGTCGACCCTCTCTTCGCCGTTCGACACGTAGCATGTGCCAAAGACCTGCCCGGCGGAGGAATCGTCGGTCGCGTGCCGCACGTCGATGGTGCACGGCGGATAGTACGGTTGGTTGGTGGTCAGCACCCACTGGCCGATGTACGGCGTGATGGGATTGATAGGGCGCACCCAGTCGATCAGCGGACCAAGATCAACCATGGCGTTGCCGCTTTCTGGTCCCAGGAAAATCAGCTTGGGAGTGCCGTGCATGTTCACAGCCAAGTAGCGGCTGTTACGGTAGTTCGAAAGCCAAAAGTTCGGGATGTTGTCGAACAGCTCGCTGAAATAGTCTCCAGGAAAGACGTCCGGCAGGGTCCGACCCGCCCACCGCATCACCAGCTCGATGTCCCGATTCGGGCCCAGCTTGTCGACCGCGTAGGGTGTCACTGCCGGGCCGGTAGAGCCACATGCTGCGTTGTTGAACGAGGGCCCGCGGGCATAGGTGAAGCCGGGGTAGTACGCGCTGGACAGGTCGCACGACGCGATGGACAGGCGGTTGTTGGCACCATTGCCCCAGCAGTTGACGTAGCCACCCTCCAGCACGGCGCAGGTGTGCTCTGCCCCGGCACTCAGTGACAGGGCCTTGAGAATGCCGACCACGGGCGCAGGCGCCTGCGCGGCGTTCAAGGGGTAGCCCGTGCCCAACTGGCCGCTGGTGTTCTTGCCCCAGCAGGCCAGGGTGCCGCTTTGCAGCAGCGCGCAGCTGAAGCCGGCGCCAGTGGCAACCGCCTGGGCGGGCCCACCCAGGCCCGGCACCTCCACGGGCACAGCGGCAATGGCAGGGGAGGCGGTCGTGCCCAGCTCGCCGCTGGCATTGCGCCCCCAGCACACCACCTGACCACCGCTGCGCACCAGGCAGCCATGGCCCTCGGCGACGGCGAGGCGCACGGCATCCCCGATGCCCGGCAAGGTGCGCGGCGTGCCGGGGTCGGAGTCCGCACCCGCGAGCAGGCTGCCCGCTCCCACGCAGGCCACCGCTCCGCCCTGCAGCACAGCGCAGGTGCTGGCCTGGGCGGCGGCCACCTGCACCGCGCCCGACAGCCCGGGCACCTTGACCGCCACAGCCGATGCTGCGCTGCCCGCAGCCGTGCCCAGTTGCCCACGGCCCGCGTCGCCCCAGCAATAGACATCCCGGCCGTGGGTCCTTGCGCAGGCGTGGCGTTCGCCAACCGCAACCTGCACTGCAGCGGGCAACCCACTTACAGACTGCCCAGGCGTGGCACCTGTGGGTATGCCTAGCTGAAAATAGTCGTTGTTTCCCCAGCAGCTCACCGTACCGCTCTTGTGCAGTGCACAGCTGAAGTCACGGCCGGACTGGATGTCTATGTAGTCCCGGCCTGTGAGCCACTGCGGTGCGGCGAGCGTTCCCCAGCATTGCGGAGCTTTTGTGCTGGAGGCTGCACAGGAATGGCTGTATCCGGCGCTCACCGTGGTAGCAGCCGCTGGTGTGCAGACCAGACTTGCAAAGAGAAAACCGATTGCAGCAACCCATTGGCCTGCGATTCCAGACAAGGACATATGAATCTCGCTTCTTGCTTCTTGGTAGTGAATGACAGCGTCGTACCCGTGGCCCAATGAGCTCGTCCCGTCGGGCCGACTCAAGAAAGCAGTGGGCTGCAATGTCTGCTCAAGATGAATTTTTGCTATCTGTGACCGTCCGATATTGGCCGGTTTCAGCCCTTGAACTCCAGCCAGGCATCTGCGTGGCGCCGCGACGATGGGCCAAGTGCGGCAAGAAACTGTGGGAGCACGTCCAGCTCACTCGCTGAAGCGACTAGCCCCTCGATGAACCCTGTGGCCGCCATGGTCACCAAGGCTGTATCCCCGTTCTCCATGGCGGTCTCAACAAGAAGCAAAGCCCGCCGTGTCTCAGCGGCAGCTGGATTCGTCGAGACGTCTAACAAACGTTTGGCGAAGCTCGACAAGAGCGTCGTCTCTGGGGGCTCCTGCGGCGCCCAGCACTCTTTAGCCTCGTGCGAGACTGGGCCCAGAACCGGTGAGCTGGCCAGCACCTCAATCAATGCGCGAGTGGATGTCTTCATGCAGATAACCTGGTGTGCAAACGTCTGGTTGTGGCCGAGGCTGTGTGAAAACGCGCGTTGCGCCCTTGACCTGCCAGTCGACTCAGAAGTCGACCGCTCAGATCGGCCTACAACGCACGATCTCGATGCGAGCAAGGGTTGAAGTACCCCTGCAAAAGTCGTCTATCGACGTTTTCACACAGCCTCGGCCAATGGCAGCCATCGTATCAGCGGGCTGAACGACGGCTGTGCACCGGATGCTGCCGGTCGCCCTGTGTGTGCCAACAGCCCGCGTCGGCCATGACCCTCTTCTCTACTCTTGCCAGAGCGCCACGTCCCCGCCCGGCGGGCCGCCTGGCTGCGCTCAATGCATCGGCTGCCCGAGCCGCTTGCTGGCGCTGGAGATGGCGTAGTTCACTAGGCAGTAGAGCGCTGCGACAACGAGGTACACGGGCACCAGTGAGCTGTAGTTGGCGATGAGCACCTTGGCGTTCTGCATCAGCTCGCCATAGGTGACGACATAGCCGAACGTTGTGTCCTTTACCACGATGACCAGCTGCGCAACCAGCGCCGGCACGATGTAGCGAAGGGCCTGGGGAAAGACGATGTGCAAAAAGACCTGGGCTTCGGTCAGCCCCAGGCTTCGCGCAGCATCGGTCTGGCCGCGGGGAACCGCGAGCACGCCCGCGCGATAGACCTCGGCCACCACGGCAGCGGTGCTTAGGCCGACGGGCAGGGTCAGCATCCAGTAGGTGCTCAGCTTGATGCCGACCGATGGCAGCGCCAGAAAACACACGTAGATGAGCAGCAGCGTCGGCGTGCCGCGCAGGAACTCGATCACCGCGATACTCGGCCAACGTACGAGCCGGGGCTTCGCCAGCCGCCCCAGCAGCAGCACCAGCCCCAACGCCAGCGCGATGGCGGCGGCCATCGCCGCCGATGCCAGCGTGCCGAGCAGGCCTTTGCCCAGGAAGGCCCAGGTCGTCGGCCGGGCGAAGAATTCCCACAGGCGCAGCTCCAGCTGCCCTGCCGAGTGGAACCGGAACACGACGGCTGCAGCCATCAGCACCAGCACGGCCGCTGCGACCGCGCTCACCACGCGCGTCAGCTTGCGGGCCTGCGGGCTGGGCGCAGCGAACAGGATGTCTTCCAGGGCGCGGCTCATCGCAGGATCCGCACTTTCTTTTCAAGCGTGGCACCGGCCCAGGCGATGAGCAAGCCGCTGGCCACGTACATCGCGGCGGCCACCGCGAACGCGGCCATGCCGGCGGCGGAGTCGGTGGCGATCTTGGAGACGAGCGCGGTGAGCTCCCGGCCCGGCAGCGGCACCTGCGACGCCAGCGAGGTCGACAGCATCAGCGCAATGAGCAGCGAGGTCATCGGCTGCACCACGGCGCGCAGCGCCTGCGGCAACACCACCGCAGTGATGACGCGCATCGGGCGCATGCCCAGGCTGAGTGCAGCCTCGGCCTGGCCACCGGCGACGGTGTTGATGCCCGTGCGGACGTAGTCCGCCGTGAACGCAGAGCAGACCAGGGTGAGAGTGAGCACCACGCTTGCCTCATAGTCGATGAGGACGTTCAGATCGGGCAGTGCGAACACGATGAAGATCAGCAGCGCCACGCTGGGAATGTTGCGAAAGATCTCGACGTAGACCGTCATGGCCCAGCGCAGCGGCGCCACGGGCAGGAGCCGAAGCACCGCCACCACCATGCCCAGCGCGAAGCCGGCCACGAAGGACACCGCGGTGAGCTTCCACGTGAGCAAAAGGGCCTGCCCGAAAGCAGGCCCGTAGTCAGCCAGGAGCCGAGAAACCCCGTCCATTGTTTACGGCAGGGCGGGCGGCTTGGGCACGTCCGCGCTGCCGGTGCGCTGGCCGATGGACACGGTCCACAGCTTGGCCCAGGTGCCGTCGGCTTCGATCTTCTTCAAGAAGGCATTGATGAAGGCCACGCCGTCCGAGCCCTTGGGCAGGCCGATGCCGTAGGGGTCTTGCGCACCGAAGGGTGCGCCTGCCAGCTTCGCGTCGCCGGAGCCCAGGCTCAGGGCGTTGAGCAGCAGCGTGTGGTCGGTCACATAGGCATCCACGCGCCCCTGGCGCAGTGCGTCCAGGGCCTCCTGGTGCGTCTGAAACTCTTGCACCGTCGCCTTGGGCGCGACCTGCGCCAGGATGGCGGGCCCGGTGGAGCCGGCCTGCGTGGCGGTCTTCTTGCCGGCCAGGTCGTTGTACGACTGGATTGCCTTGTTGTTCGACTTGACCAGCACCCCGGCCTGCGAGGTGTAGTAAGGCCCGGCGAACGCAATCTTCTCGGCGCGCGCGGGGGTAATGGAGTACGTGGCGAACACCATGTCCACCTGGTCGTTGATGAGCACCTGCTCGCGGGTGGACGAATTCACCTGCGTGAACTGGTACTTGGCCCCATCGCCCAGGATGTAGCGGGTGACGAGTTGGGCCAAGCCTGCGTCGAAGCCGCGGATCTTGCCGTCCTTCTCGTTCAGCAGCGAGAAGAGATTGGAGGTTTGCGTGCCGCCCAGGCGCAGCGTGCCGGCCTGCTTGACCTTGGTGGCCCAGGTGCTCGACGCGATGGTCGCCGCATCGGCGACGGGGCCCTGCGCTACCAGCGCGTCAAACGCCGCCGCGTTGATGGGCGTGCCCTGTGCAAGAACAGACCCGCCGGTGACAAGCGCCAGTGCGGCAACGGAGAACTTCAAAGTGGATGTGATTGACATGCGGCCTTCTTCTGGAGGGTGTGTGACGTTGTGCAATGTATAGCAATTGTGCAATGCGCCGGTCGCCCATCCCGGTGCCTAGGGGTCAGTGCCAGCTCGCGAACATTTCGCGAACATCTTGCCGTCGAGTCCGAGTGGCTGAGGTCAGTTTGCCCCTGACCGTTTTCCGTCATCGTAGCAGCGGCTATGGGGACCAAAGCGACCGGCGATGTCGCTGGAACGCGTACGCACATTCTCCCCGCCCGGCCGTTGGCCCACTCACTGCACAACCAGTCACGCCCTTGCCTGAACCAGCATGCGCCGCCCGGCCCCCCAACCGCTCCATGCCATGGCCACCGCAAGCGCTCCCACCAGCCAAGCATTGGCCGCGTAGCCGCCCGTCCATTCGCGCAGCACACCCACCAGCAGGGGGCCGCCGGCTGCCAGCAGGTAGCCCCAGCCCTGTGCCATGGCTGAGAGCTGTGCTGTGATCTGGGCATTGCCGCTGCGCATCACGATCAGGCTCAGGGCCAGCGCAAAGCCACCGCCCTGGCCGCAAAGTCCACTGAAACCGAGAAATCGGCTGTGCGCCGGGGTGGCCGCGGGATGCAGCGCAAGGCGCGGGCTGCCGCCAAGGCTGGCCGCCTTGGTAAAGCCCGCAACGCCGCGATGCGCCCGCTGCCACCCCGGCCCGAAGGGTGAGGGTCTGGCAGGGCCGCACTCGTCGTTGCCGTGCTCGCCGGGTGTGCAACCCGGCTGCGCCCGCCGCCTAGATTGCGGCCCTGCCAGGCCCTCACGCACAGCCGATTTCTCGGTTTCAGTGGACTAGCAGTACGGCCCAGAGCCAGCGGCCACCCAGCGGTCCGACCATCAGGCCCAGAAAGGCGACCAGGATCAACGCGCTCATGCCCACGGCCAAAGCCCGCTGGTCGCGGCAGCGCGCGGCGAACGAGGGCACCAGCAGACAGGTGACCAGTTGGGTCAGTATCGACACTGCAACGATGTAGCCTGCGTCCGCACTGCCGATGCCGCGCTCCCGCAACAGCGGCGACAGCCAGCCCATCACGATGAAGGCCAGGGCCGATTGCAGCCCCATGAAGGCAGTCACCTGCCAGGCCAGGCGATCGCGCCAGAGTGTGCCGCCCCCCGCCGCCCCGTCGAGGGGCTGGGCACGGGTGTGCCACGCCTGCGGCGCCCAGAGCAGCAGCACCAGGATGGCGGGCAGCGCCCAGAACGCCAGGGCGGGGGGCCAGGCCGCATCGAATGCAGCGCCCATCAGCGGAACGGTCAAGGCCGTGGCCGATGCGGCACCCGCGCAGATCGCCAGCGTGTACAGGCCCGTCATCAGCGCGGTGTGGCGGGCAAAGCTGCGCTTGACCAGGCCCGGCAGCAGCACATTGCCCATGGCGATGCCGGCCCCTGCCAGCACCGACGACGCAAACAGCGGCGCCAGCGTGCCCGCAGCGCGCAGCACCGTGCCCACGGTGATGAGCAGCAGGGCCAGCAGCAGCACCCGTTCCGGGCCGTACCGGCGGGCAAGTGCGGGCGTGGGTGCGGAAAACAGCCCCAGGCACACGATCGGCAAGGTGGTCAGCATGCTGGCACCCACAGCCGACAGGCCGGTGTCGCGCATGATTTCGGGCAACACCACGGACAGGCTGCCAAACACCGGCCGAAGGTTGCAGGCGATGAGGATCAGGCTCAGGCCCAGCAGCCATTTGTGTTGGTGATCGCCGTGTGGCTTCACCACGTCAGGCTGCGTGGCATTGGGGTGGGGGTCAGCGGTTTCAGCCTGGGCGCCCGTGAAGGTGCGCAAGGCAGTTGTCGAATCGGGCAAAGGCATAAGCCTCTGACTTTAACGCCCCGCAGTGCGGGCTGCTGGGCTGGTGGCTCATGGACGGCAAACCCTTGGCAGCACCTGTCTCAAGGAAAACGCTCACGGCACGCCGATGTGCCAGGTGATGACCGGGTCCGCCAGGGCCGACCTGCTGCCGGCAGGCGACAGCCCGCCCCAGTGCCTGAAGTACTGGATGTAGTCCGTCAGGTACCCCCGCTCCAATTCATCGGGTTCAACGGCGCAGGTGATGTCAATGTAAAACTGCCCGTCGAATTGGCGGTCTTGTATCACCTGTGCCGTGTTGTAGGGGCCGCTGCACGATTCGCCCAGCAGGCGGCCCAGCTCGAATGCAGCCGAGCGGACTGCGCGGTTGGCCGAAGAAGCGTCTTCGATCTCTATGCGGTAGCCGTGCTTGCCCTTCTTGGCGGAAGGGGGCTGGGTCACGCGCACCACGGGGCTCAGGTGGGGCTCCAGCAGCGCGTGGGTCAGTGGCTCATCGGGACGCCACACCAGCAGAGCGCTTTCGGCAAGCAGGTCCTTGCGTTGCAGCGTGAGGTAATTGTGGCCATCCACCAGGCCGCATCGGTGGGTGATCTCCCACGGGGTGTCCCAGCGCAGCTCTTCGGCCTGTACTGGCGTTGGGCCTGCGTGCCCCGCGCCGCTCAGCGGGATGGCCAGCAGCACCTGCGGCTGCAGCCACCCGGTGAAGGCCATGTAGGCGCGCGTGGCGTCATGCCAGCCGAGGAAGTTGTTGCCATCAGCGTCCAGGGGCGGATCGAAGCGGTGCAGCGTCTGCAATGCGTTGTCGGCACTGCCTGCGTTGCCCAAAAGCTTCACCCCTTCGGCATCCACCAACAGGGTGCCGCCGCCCGGCAGCGCGAGCACCCCCACCAGCCCATCCACCACGGTGACGGTGCCCGTGAATGTGCGCTGGTCCACGTCGTAGACCTGGTAGATCGGCTCCTCGGTGGTGCGAAAGAAGAACAGCCCGTCGGTGAAGCGGGGCCGCCACCGCCGCTCGGAGCGGTCGACGCCGGTGATCTCCTGGAGCTTCGTTCCCGCCAGGTCGTACACCGCCCACTGCTGTTGGTTGCCCAGGGCGATGGCGGCCGGGGCGAGGTAGCGCTCGGCGTAGTAATACGGCATCTGAAAAATCGGCTCGCCATTCCAGCGGCGCGCCACATACCAGTCCTGCCCGTCCTCCTGCGCTTCATCGAAGAGTGCATACGAGAGCTGGCCGCCCAGGAAGCTGTGCATGGACACCCATTCACCCTGCGCGTGGGTGATGCGGTTGCGCTCGCCTTCCTTGCGGTAGCTGCCGACGACCCTGTTGCCACCGATGCTGAACTCCAGGTACTCGTCGACCGGGGGCGTGAGCAGGGGATGGTTGTTCCCCTCGGCCAGCACGATGCGCGACTCCTGGCTCACAAACACCAGGCCCGCCGGCGTGGTATCCACTGCCGCGATACCCCAGAAATTGAACAGCATTTTCGTAGTTGATTGGTGGTTGGGGGCGCTTCCTGCGTCAGGCTTTTTTCTTGCCCAGCCGCGCCAGCGTGGCTTCGTACGCAGCCAACACGTCGGGCCGGGTTTCGGCGGCCACGTCGTAGCGGCTGGCCAGCACGGCGGCGTCGGCCTTGCCGCCCAGTTGGGCTATGGCCTTGAAAATCTTCTTCATGAAGGCTGCATCGCCGCCGATGATGTGCTTTTCCAGGCGCAGCAGGTCGATGACCGGCTCCACCAGCTGTGGCGCCTGGGTCTTGCCCACCACGTCGAGCAGCTTTTTGTAGTAGTACAAATGCATCTCGGAAAACCTCTCGCGCTCGTTGAAGTAGGCGAGGAACAGGTCGGTATGGGCGGGGCTTGCGGCCTTGACCAAGATGCGCATGACCATCGCGTGCTCCAGCTTCATCTTGCCGGCGCTGAAGTCATTGCCCCGGTACCAGGGCCGCGCCAGCGCCGTGTGAAAGCACTGGGTCAGCACGGGAATCAGCCGCTCGCCATAGCCGCTCAGCACGTTCATCATCAGCTCGGCCTCGGTGGAGTAGTGCGGGCTGAGCCCCTCGGCAAGCATGGCGTCGAAGGCGCCGGGCACCGGGTGGGCCAGCACGCCGCGCAGCGTGTCTTCGTCGTAGTGCCCGTGCACCAGGCTCGCGAACGCCTCGCCGAGCAGCGCCAGATCGGTGATGGCGTAAAGCTGGGCCCAGTCGTGCGCGCGCATCAGGTCGGCCACGCGCCATCTCTCGACCCGCTCGGCGTCTTGCACGTGCGGCAGCTCGGGAAGCAGCAGTTGCAGGGCCTCCTTTTCCTCGTTGTGCCGCGCATCGGCGTAGAACCGAGAGAACCGCATGCCCGCCAGCGGCGCCAGGCTGGCCACCGGGTTGTCGTTCACGTGCAGCTCGGTCAGGCGGGGGCATACGGCCAGCGGCGACAGGTCGGTGATCTGGTTGTTGTCGGCATGCAGGTTGGCAAGGGTAGGGTAGCTGCGCGCAAAGCCCAGGTCCGTGATGCGGTTGTCCGACAGGTACAGGCTGGCGAGCTGCGGCAGGTCCAGCCCCGCCGGAAACGCCTCCAGCTTGTTGTGCCACAGAAACAGGTACTTCAGCGCCTTGAATCCGTTGAGCGCATCGAAGTCCGAGAACATGCAGTTCTCGATGACCAGTTGCTGCAGATGGGGCAGCGCCCGCAGTGCCGCGAGGTTGCTGAACTTCAGCCTGTCCAGGCTCAGCTTGCGCAGGCCGATGATGTGTGCCAGCCGGGCCAGGTCCAGGGGCTCGGCCATCTTGCTGCTGCGCAGCGACAGCTCCACCACGTCGTCGCAGCCTGCTATCTCATCGAGGTCGTCGCTGGTAAAGCGCTCCAGGTGCAGGCCCTGGGCATGGTTCAGTACGCTGATGGGGGAATGGATCTGGTCGGTCCACTTGGATTGACGGGTTGCCATGCGTGTGGTGTGGGGCGTGGTGTTACGGGATTGCCCCCGGATCATAGGCATGCCTGGCGCGCCGCACTGGACAAGTTGTCCAGCGTGAAACGCGCGGCTGGATGGGCATGGGTTGGCGGGGCAACACGCCTGGCCTGCCTTGCTTGTCACTAGAACTGGGGACAGCGCGCAAGCCGGTGCTGTGGGACACTCCACGGGCCTTCACGCCCCGACAGATAGACAGACATACCGACAGGTCCAGCGCCCCGTTCCATGCCAGAAGCCATTGCCATCGCCAACCCCGCAAGCATCCAGATCGCGCTCGTGGAGGACGACCCGCGTTTCCAGGCGGCCGTGGCCTCGGCGATCCGCCAGACGGATGACATGCAACTGCTGTGGGTGGCCGACACGCTGGCGCAGGCGCTGCGCGCACTGAACGGTGGCGGCCCGGCTGCCGATGTGCTGTTGGTGGACCTGGGCCTGCCCGATGGCTCGGGCATCGAGGCCATCGCGGCGGCTGCGCGGCGATGGCCCGGCTGCGCGGTGATGGTGAGCACGGCCTTTGGCGACGAGGCGCATGTGCTGCAGTCCATCGAGGCGGGAGCCAGCGGCTACCTGCTCAAGGACAGCATGCCTGAGCGCATCGTGGGCGAGATCCGCAGCCTGCATGCGGGCGGCAGCCCGATCAGCCCGCTGATCGCCAGGCAGGTGCTGATGCGCTTCAAGCAGGCCGGCGTGCAGGCGCCGGAGGCAGCCGTGCAAGCCGATGCCCCCGCCACGCTGTCCGCCCGCGAGCGCGAGGTTCTGCAGTACATCACCAAGGGTTTCACGGCAGAAGAGATTGCGCGGGCGCTGGATGTATCGCACCACACCGTGCTCACCTTCGTGCGGCGCACCTATGCCAAGCTCAAGGTGCGCTCCAAGGCCGAGGCGATCTACGAAGCACGTGCGCGGGGCCTGATCTGAAGACCGCCCTGGCACGCGCCTTTCTGCTGGCCTGCTGCCTGCTGTGCTGCGGCGCAATGCTGGCGGCTGCACCCGGGCCATCGCCTGACGGGCCGCTACCTGCCTGGCAGATGCCTGCCGGCTCGGCGGCGCACATCGTGCAGGCGCAGCGGCTGGAGCGCCCGAGCGTGGGGTTCACGCCCCCGCCGTATGCGCTGCACGGGGGCGATATGCAGAGCGGCACATGGGAGGCGGTGGCGCTGCCGTTTGCCCAGTCGCCGCAGGTGAAGGTGCCTCAGCAGCAGCAGGGCCAGCCGCTGACCACCGAGGTCTGGTACCGCCTGGCGGTGCCCGAGTTCGCGCAGCAGTCCGCCCCCCTGTACCTGTACCTGCCGCGCTGGAAGTCGGACGGCCTGGTCGCCATCTACGGCGACGGGCGGCTGCTCTACCAGACGGATGCGAGCTGGCTGTGGAACCCCTCGAACCTGCCGCTGTGGATTCCCCTGCAGGGCACGGCGGGCACGCCGCCCGTGCGCGAGGTGCAGATCCGAGGCCAGCGCCTGCGGCACACCAGCGCAGCCATGTCCACGGCCTGGGTAGGCTCGCGCGCGGCCATCGGCTGGCGCTACCAGATCCGCTCGTGGCTGCAGTCGGATTTTCCGGCGATGGGCAGTGCCGCCTTCCTGGCCGCAGGCCTCTTCGCACTGGGCGTGTGGCTGCGGCGGCGGCGCGAGCCGCTGTACCTGCTGTTCTTCGTCACGTCCGTCGTGGCGTTCGTGAGGACGCTGCACTATTTCGTGAGCCGACCCCGGCTGCCGATCCGCGATGAATGGTTCAGCTGGCTCACCGTGAGCTCGCTGTTCTGGCTGGTGCTGGTCGGGCATTTCTTCCTGCGCTACCTGCATGGGGTACGCCACCGCGGGCTGACCATCACGGCCTGCGTGGTCACGGCACTGGTAAGCGTGCTGACGCTGCCGTTGCTGCCGGCACTGCCCCGGGCGGCGGTCATCGCGCCGCTGCTGTACGGGCTGCTGCTGGTGCTGGGCACCACGCTGCTGGCCGTGGCCTGCCGCGATGCCTGGCGCACCGGCTCCAGAGAGGCCGGCCTGCTCAGCGGCTGGGGGCTGATCAGCCTGCTGGCTGGCGGCTACGACTGGCTGCTGCAGACCAACCTGCTGGTCCCCGTGGAGGGCATCTACCTGGGGCCCTACAGCAACATCGGCATATTCTTCATCTTCTCGTACATCATGCTGCACCGCTATGTGGCTGCCCTGGACGGCATGGAGCGCGTGAATGCCAATCTGGAGCACCGCCTGCGCGAGCGCGAGGGCGAGCTGGCCCTGAGCTACGAGCGCCTGCGCGAAACCGAGCACCGGGCCACCCTGGCGCAAGAGCGCCAGCGCCTGATGCAGGACATGCACGACGGCCTGGGCTCCTCCCTCACCAGCGCGCTGCACCTGGTGCGCCACGGCAAGGCCGGCAGCGAAGAGCTGGCCCAGGTGCTGGCCGAGTGCATGGACGACCTCAAGCTGGCCATCGACTCCATGGAGCCCGTGGACGCCGACCTGCTGCTGCTGCTGGCCACCCTGCGCTTTCGGCTCGCGCCGCGCCTGGAGGGCATGGGCATTGAGCTGCGCTGGGAGGTGCAGGACGTGCCGCCCCTGCCGTGGCTTGATGCCGGCAGTGCGCTGAACCTGCTGCGCATCCTGCAGGAATGCTTTGCCAACGTGGTCAAGCACGCACAGGCCTCCTGCATCCGCGTCGAGTGCGAGGAAAGCGCCGGCGGCATCGAGGTGCGCGTGCTGGACGACGGCCACGGCTTCGACGTTGGCGCCGCACTGCAGGCCCGTGGGCGGGGCCTGAAGAACCAGCTGCGCCGGGCCGACGCCATCGGCGCCAGCATGTCCTGGGCCAGCACGGCGGCCGGCACGCGCTGCGTGCTGTGGCTGCCGCTGCAAGCGCCCGGCCACCCGCCCGTACCGTAGGCTGCACCCCCTTTTCGCGCTGGCGGCCGGCCCGGTGTACTCGGGCCGGCAGGCCTCTCCGTGGGTGGCGCCTTGCCGCTGCGACGTGGTCGCGTCGCCTCGCTTGTAGCTAGTTCTAGGGACATACAAGCCGGCCGCAAGCCGATAGATTCCGGTGTTATCGCCTGTGCGCCGCCTGCACCGGCGCTTTCACCACTAAAGCTGCTCCCATGCCAACCCGCCCGACCCCCCTCTCAAGCACTCCCGCCATAGCTGAGCCCCTGGCCTGGCGACGCGCCGCCAGCCCGTTGGCCATGCTGCTGTGGCTGATGATGGCCTGGCTGCTGCTGTCCGGGGCCACGCCCGCGCGGGCCCAAGGGGCCGTACCGGAAACGGTGCTGGGGGAGCCTGTGCAGCAGTTGGCTGCGGGCAACGAGCACACGTGCGCGCTGACAGCTGCCGGGGCGGTGCAGTGCTGGGGCCGCAACAATGAAGGCCAGCTGGGCGATGGCAGCACCACCAGCAAGAGCACGCCCCAGCCCGTAACGGGCCTGGCCAGCGGCGTGGCGGTCATTGCGGCAGGGGGCAACCATACCTGCGCGCTGACCACGGCCGGGGCCGTACAGTGCTGGGGGAACAACCCCTTCGGCCAGCTGGGCGATGGCAGCACCACCAACACAACCACGCCCCAACCCGTTACGGGCCTGGCCAGCGGGGTGGCGGCCATTTCTGCAGGGGTTTACCACACCTGCGCGCTGACCACGGCCGGGGCTGTGCAGTGCTGGGGCCGCAACGCGTACGGCCAACTGGGCGATGGCAGCACCACCGACAAAACCACGCCTCAGCCCGTCACGGGCATGGCCAGCGGGGTGGCTGCCATTGCGGCAGGAGGCAACCACACCTGCGCGCTGACCACGGCCGGGGCGGTGCAGTGCTGGGGCCGCAACGATTTCGGGCAGCTCGGCGATGGCGGCATCACCCGTAAAACCACGCCCCAGCCCGTCGCGGGCCTGGCCAGCGGGGCGGCGGCCATTTCTGCAGGGCTGCATAACACCTGCGCGCTGACCACGGCCGGGGCGGTGCAGTGCTGGGGCCGCAACGATTTCGGGCAGCTCGGCGGTGGCAGCACCACCGACAAAACCACGCCCCAGCCCGTCACCGGCCTGGCCAGCGGGGAGGCGTCTATTGCGGCAGGGGTTTACCACACCTGCGCGCTGACCACGGCCGGGGCCGTGCAGTGCTGGGGGCACAACGCAAACGGCCAGCTGGGCGATGGCGGCACCACCAGCAAGAGCACTCCCCAGCCCGTCACCGGCCTGGCCAGCGGGGTGGCGGCCATTGCGGCAGGAGGCAACCACACCTGCGCGCTGACCACGGCCGGGGCGGTGCAGTGCTGGGGCCGCAACCTTGATGGCCAACTGGGCGATGGCAGCACCACCAACAAGAGCACGCCCCAGCCCGTCGCGGGCCTCGCCAGCGGTGTGGCGGCCGTTGTGACGGGGTACGGCCACACCTGCGCGCTGACCACGGCCGGGGCCGTGCAGTGCTGGGGCTTCAACACTTCCGGCCAGTTGGGCGATGGCAGCAGCACCAACAAGAGCACGCCCCAGCCCGTCACAGGCCTGACCAGCGGCGTGGCGGCCATTGCGGCAGGGTACGACCACACCTGCGCCCTGACCAGGGCTGGTGCCGTGCAGTGCTGGGGGGCCAGCCCCTTCGGCCAACTCGGCGATGGCAGCACCACCAGCAAGAGCACGCCCCAGCCCGTCCCAGGCCTGGCCAGCGGGGTGGCGTCTATTGCGGCAGGGGATTACCACACCTGCGCGCTGACCACCGCCGGGGCGGTGTATTGCTGGGGCTGGAACATTTATGGCCAATTGGGCGATGGCAGTACCACCAACAAAAGCACGCCCCAGGCCGTCACGGGCATGGCCAGTGGGGTGGCGGCCATGGCGGCAGGGTACGCGCACACCTGCGCCGTGACCACGGCCGGGGCCGCGCAGTGCTGGGGCCGCAACCAGTTCGGGCAGCTGGGCGAGGGCAGTACCACCAACAAGAGCACGCCACAGCCCGTCACGGGCCTGGTCAGCGGGGTCAAGGCCATTGTGCCGGGGTTCAGCTACACCTGCGCGCTGACCACGGCCGGGGCCGTGCAGTGCTGGGGGGCCAACCACTTCGGCCAACTGGGCGATGGCAGCACCACCAACAGGAGCACGCCACAGCCCGTCACGGGCCTGGCCAGCGGCGTGGCGGCCATTGTAGGACGGAGCGTTCACACCTGCGCGCTGACCACGGCCGGGGCCGTGCAGTGCTGGGGCCGCAACAATGAAGGCCAACTGGGCGAAGGCAGCACCACCGACCAGAGCACGCCCCAGGCCGTCACGGGCCTGGCCAGCGGGGTGGCGGCCATTGCGGCAGGAGGCAGCCACACCTGCGCGCTGGCCACGGCCGGGGTCGTGCAGTGCTGGGGTTATAACTTCAGCGGCCAACTGGGCAACGGGGGCACGGCGAGCCGCAGCGTGCCAACGCGCATCGCCGCAGCGCAGGCCATCGACTATCCCGTGGCGGCTGGCTCTCCTACCTCGGGCACCCCGACCACCCTGGCGGCCACCGCCAGCAGCGGCCTGGCCGTGGCGTTCGACACCTTCACGCCCGATGTCTGCACCGTGAGCGGCACTGCGCTGACCGTGCTGCCCGGCAAGGGCGATTCTCTGTGCGGCGTGCTGGCCCGCCAGTCCGGCGGTGCGGGCGCCGATGCCGCCTACTTCGCGCCGGCACCGACGCGTTCTCGGCTGCTGCTGGTGCCGCCTGGTGCCCCCGATGCCCCCACCGCCGTCACCGCCACCGCCGGCAATGCACAGGCCACCGTGGTCTGGACACCCCCCGCCAGCAATGGCGGCAGCGCCATCACCGCCTATACCGTGGCAGCGGTGGCCGACCCGGCCAAGACCTGCACGGTCAACACCGGCAGCCCGCTGCCCACCACCTGCACGGTGATGGGGCTTGCCAACGGCACGGCCTACACCTTCACGGTCAAGGCGAAGAATGCGTTGGGCGACAGCGTGGCATCGGCCGCCAGCACGGCAGTCACTCCCGCAACGCAGCCCGGCGCCCCCACCGCCGTCACCGCTACCGCTGGCGACAGCCAGGCCCGTGTTTCCTGGGTGGCCCCCGCCAGCAATGGCGGCAGTGCCATCACCGCCTACACGGTGACCGCAGTGGCCGACCCGGCCAAGACCTGCACGGTCAACACCGGCAGTCCGCTGCCCACCACCTGCACGGTGATGGGGCTGGCCAACGGCGCGGCGTACACCTTCACGGTCAAGGCGACCAATGGGGAGGGCGACAGCGTGGCCTCGGCCGCCAGCGCCCCGGTCACGCCCGCCGCGCCCGCCGCGCCCGCCGGGGGCGGTGCACCCACCTTGGTGAACGTCAACAGCGCCGGCACCACCACCATCACCGACCCCACCCTGCCCATCGTCGTGGGCCCCGGCGCTGCAGGCGCCACCATCGTGGTGCCCGGCACGGGCACCACGCCGGTCACGCTGCAGATCACTGTCAACGGCCAGCCGCTGTCGGTGCAGGCGCTGCCGGGCACACAGCTCAAGACCAACCAGGTCAACGGCCAGAGCGTGCTGGTGCTGATAGTGCTGCAGGGCTGGGCGTCCATGACTTCTTCTGCCCTCGGCCAGCCCATGGCGCTGGCGGGTGAGGTGCTGCTCAGTTCAGGGGCAGCGGGCACGCGCATCGACGCGCAGCCGCTGGCGGTTGCCGTGGTCAGCGGTTCGTTGGTGCCTGCCTCCGGGGCCCTGCCCGAGCTGGGCAGCCAGGGCCTGCTGGCGGGCGAGCGCCTGCAGGTGGACGCACAGGGCAAGCCCGTGTCCATTGCACTCGGCTCGCTCAAGGGCGATGCGCAGCAGGTGGGCGATGCCATGGCGTTTGCCAACCTGCCCGCCAGCATCACCGTGGACGGCGCGGCCTATGCGCGCCTGGCTGGCCCGGTCACCCGCCTCTCGGGCGCCAACCTTGCCGTGGGCCTGGAGACCACCCCCTCGGGCGTGGTGCTGGTGCGCGACGGCGGCCAGACTATCCAACTGCTGCCCGTGCAGCCCATCAGCATCGATGCCCGACTGCCCGATGGCGTCACCTTCACCCCCCTGGGCCTGCTGCGCTGGGTGCGTGGCGGCGTGGTGGTGCAGTTTGCACCTGCGGTAGCCGACCTGGCGGGCCTGGCCAACGCCATCACGGCATTGCTGCCCGATGCCCAGACCAGGCTTGGCGCCGAAGGCGTGCTGCAGTTGCGCACCGGTGGTCACACCTACGTGTTGCGGCCCGACTGGACAGGCGGCGGCGCCCCCGCCACCGGCACCCCGCAGATCGGGGTGGACGAACAGAGCCGCATCTACCTGCAGGCAGGGCAGGGCGCGCGGCAGTTGCTGCTGCCCGCGCTGCTGAGCCCAACGCTGGCCAGCGCGATCCTGGGAGCTGCCCTGCCGGGCGCCACGCTGGCCGTTCAGCCTGCGGCCCGTGATGGGTCTATGACGCTGACGCTTACTGGAGCCCAATGGCGCCTGGTGCCGCAGTGGGTGCTGCCCGAAGGCAGTGCCGCGCAGCAGACGGCGCCCTGGACGCTGGGCGCCGATGGCGTGCTGTACTTCAAGCTGGGCGCCCAGGTGCAGGGCGTTCGCATCGCTGACTGAGCAACGAACAAACGAACGAACAAACGAACGAGACCTGCCCAGGCTGCCATCCCTCAACACCGGTGTGGCGGCCTGGGGTGTTTTCATGAATCCACTCTTCATCGTCCGGGGTCTGCTGCGCCGCGTGCTGCAACAGTACATGGCGCTTTCCGCCGATACCCGAAGGTTCGCTGCGCTCATGCTGCTGTGGGCGCTGGCCATGCTCGCCTCGATGGCTGCCGGGCAGGTGTAGGGCGTGCCATGCCCTCGTCTTCATCGCACAGCAGAGCACTATCGCAGGCTCGAAGAGCTCACGGCTTTACCAGCCACAGAACAGGGCAAGCTTATGTGTCGACCGGTTGATCTCGGGGTTGGGGGGGACGAGGATTGCATTTTCCAAGCCTACCTGCGCGGCTCATACCGCATCGCTACGGCCCCCGAGCCAAACTCCACCCGGCCCACCAGCTTGAGGTCGACATGCTTCGACAGCCCTGCGAACAAGGCCGGCCCATGGCCCACCACCCTGGGGTGCACCACGAACTCGTACTCGTCGATCAAACCCAGCTGCGCCAAGGCCATCGGCAGCTGCACTCCCCCTGTGAACAGCCCTTTGCCCGGCTGCTGCTTGAGCTGTTGCACGGCTGTGCCCAGGTCCCCGCGCAGCAACTGCGCATTCCAGTCGACCTGCGCCAGGGTGCCCGACACGACGTACTTCTTGGCCGCGTCGATGGTCCGGGCAAACGGGTCCGTCCAGCCAGGCCGTGGTTCGGTCGATGCGGCGGGTCGGAACGCGGCCTCCATCATCTGGTAGATCAACCGCCCGAAGAGGAGGGCATCGGCGCGTTCTAGGTTCGCCACCGCGTGGCGGTGCAGCTCTTCGTCCGCAGGCATGGCGCGGTGGTCGCAGCACCCGTCCAGGGTGACGTTGATGGAGTACCGAAGAGGGCGCATCGGAGGAAGGATGGGAAAGGTGGGATCCATCCGCAGTGTAGTGCGCCATTGCGGAAATGGGCTTGCCAGTTTGCAGCCACGGCGGGCCGAACCACGGTGATCGGGTGTAAAGCCTGCCATTGTTACCTGTTCTGGTGGCATCCAGGGGGCACGGCGCCAATATGATCGAGACCACTGTTCCGCATCTCCGCGGCCCATGTAACCACAAGCCTGCAGGAGAAGCACCATGGCGGTCAGTACGCAAGAGCAGAAGCTGCTCATCAAACTCGTTGTCAGCATGCTGGGCATTTCCCCCGGCAGTGCCTACATGCCGCTGTTGGTAAAAACCTACGAAGACGTGGGCCACAGCCTGCCCGATCTGGCCTCGGCGCTGGCGGGGCTGCCGCAGTTCCAGGCGCGCTACCCGGCCGGCATGGCGGGCGACGCCTTTGCCACCCAGTTCCTGGCCGGCATGGGCCTTGCGGCCGATGTCGGGCTGCACCGCCTGGCGGCGGACCTTTTCAACACGGGTACACCGCCGCAGCAGATCATGCTCGCCGCCGTGCAGGCCCTCGCGTCGCCCACCGTGCCGGCGCAGTACGTCGCAGCACGCGCGCTGCTGGAGAACAAGGCCGAGGTGGCCTACTACCACACCCAGATCGCGGGCCGCACGGAAACCGACTTCGCGGCCCTGGCAAAGGTGCTGGAGAACGTGACGCAGGACCCGGCCTCGGTGGCCGCGGCCAAGCTGGTGCTCGACCAGCCGTTGGTGCCGGATACAGGCGGTGGCGGGCCACCACCGGTGTTCGCTGTGACCAAGGGCGTGGGCGACATCGCCTCGTTCACCACTGCGGGCACGCAGATCGACGTGACCGAGGTGGGCGGCACCTTCACCTTCACCAGCAGCGGCGGCAGCGTGGGCACCGCCACG
The DNA here is from genome assembly GCF_030704685.1 of Acidovorax sp. A1169. Taxonomy (GTDB): domain Bacteria; phylum Pseudomonadota; class Gammaproteobacteria; order Burkholderiales; family Burkholderiaceae_C; genus Acidovorax. The sequence continues at coordinate 69,811 of NZ_JAUZDX010000013.1, read as the reverse complement.
GTGACGGGCCCGCTGGCAGGCTTCGCCATGCCCGCAGGCTCTACCCTTGCCCTCAGCAGCGCGCTGGCCAATGGCAAGGCGTTCTCCGGCGCGGGCACTGCCCTGGTGCTGGCCAATGCGGGTGGCGAAGACCTCACCGCGTTCACCGCGACAGGGGTCGGCGGCTTTGCCCTCACCAGCGGACAGAACTACACCCTCACGGCCGCGCAGGCGGCCATCGGGCGCATCGGCACCGGCGGTGCGGCAGGCACGCTGACCGATGCGGGCACCACCACCGTGCACGACACGCTGGCCGCCCTGGGTGGTGGCGTGGCCGCCACGCTCAAGGCCCACGGGGCGGACAGTGTGATCGCCAGCGCCGGGCCGGGCGATATATCGGCCACCACGGTAGCGGGCATAGACAGCATCGTGCTGGCTGCCGGCAACTACACCATGACGGCGGCGCAGGCCGCGCTGGCCAACGGCACCACGGGCACGCAGGTCGTGACCCTGACCACCCAGGCCAGCGGCACGCTGGCCGCCAGCGTTGAATCCTTCGTGCTGGGCAACTTCGCCAACAGCGTGGCGCTGGGCGCCGCGGGGCAGAACCAGAGCAGCCCCGCCGGCACCGGGACCACGCTGGACATTGCCGGTGCCACGCCCACCGGAACCTGGGCCCTGGGCCACGCCAGCGACGACACGCTGGTCGCCACCGACGGCGCCTACATCCAATTCGTCAACGGCGGTGCCGCCACCACGGCGGACAAGCTTGCGCTGACCGGCAACATCGTCATGACGCAGGCGCAGCACGAGGCGCTGGCCAGCATTGCGGCGCCCGGCTCATCGGACAGCGTGACCATTGTCAACGTCGGCACGGTCACCGCCCGCGCCGATGTGGAAACCTACAGGGTGGCAAACTCCAGCGTCCCGAACACCATTCTCATCACCCATGGAACCACCAACGTGACTGGCGGTTCGGGTGAGGCGACACTGGTCCTCGCCCCCGGCCTGGCAGTCAACGGCAACTACGTCCTCAACGGCTTCTCCGGCGCGATCAGCGCAGGCAACGGCGTGAACCTTTCGGGCGTGAACAGCGGCGGCGCCACCACGGCCAAGGACCTCACCATCAACGGTGCGATCAGCATGTCGCAGGCACAGCACCAGGCGTTTACCACCGTCAGTGCTACCGGCGGTTCGGACGAGGTGACCCTCACCACGGGCGGAGCGGTCACCGCAAAGGCCGGCATCGAAACCTACAAGCTTTCCGGGGGCGGCTCCAACACGCTGACGGTGCTTGGGGGGGCACCAAATATCATCGGTGCAGCGGGCAACGCCACCACCGTTGACGTCGGCGGCAACACCGTCACCGGCACCTGGGCGCTGGGGGCCAGCGCCGACGTGATCGTCGCCACAACGAACGCAAACATCTCCGGCGTCAACGGCGGCGCGGCCACCACGGCGGAAAACCTCACGCTGACCGGCGGCATCATCATGACGCAGGCCCAGCACGAGGCACTCGCCAGTATCACGGCTGCTGGAGGCGCGGATTTCGTGACCGTCAACACCGGCGGTGCGATCACGGCTCGCGCGGGTGTGGAAGCCTACACGGTCTCCGGCGGCGGCTCAAACAACGTCACGGTCCTGGCAGGCACCAACGTTAACGGCGTCGCAAGCAACGCCACGACGGTGAACGCGAGCGGGACCTTGGGTGCAGTCAGCTACAACCTGGGTCACACTGCGGACGTGCTGGTTGCGGCCAACGGCGCCAATATTGCCGCCGCCACGACCAGCTCGGTCGAGAGCCTGGCGATCAGCGGCGACGCCACCATGCGTGCAAACCAGTACACCGCCTTCGGCACTATCACCGCTACGGGCAACAACGACAGGATCATCCTCACCTCGGCGCTCGGCGGTGGCGAGGTTCTGAACGCGGCTGTGGAGAACTTCACCCTGGCCGCAGGAACCAATTCGGTCACGCTGGGTGCTGCGCAGTCGATCAATGCGCAAGCCCTCTCCGCTGGGCAGTCGCTGACGCTGGCCGGCGGTTTTGCGGCCAGCGTGGCTCTGGAGGCCGGCAACCTGACTGCCAGCGGCGGCACGGGCAATCTCACGGTGACGGGCGGTGCCGGGGCCAACACCATCACCCTGGGCAGCGGCAGCGACACTGTCAATGCCGGTGGCGGCGCGGACTTCATCACCGGCGGCGGCGGGGCCGACACCCTCAACGGCGATGCCGGCAACGACACGTTCATGTACGGTTCGATGGTGCAGTTTCTGTCGGCAAACGCGCTGCTCGACCTGGTCAATGGCGGCAACGACATCGACACTGCCGAGATCGACGGCGGCATCGCCCTGACAACCTCGTCTGACATGACGCGCATGACCAGCGTGGAGCAGATCACGGCGCGAAGCCAGTTCGCGACAAACTATGCGCACAGCATCGTTGTCAACAGCAACTTCAACCTGGGCGGCGTGACCACCATTGATCTTTCGGGCGACACTTCCGGCTTGTCGACCTCCACCATCAACTTCTCCGGCGTGACCACGGCCATGACGCTCAAGGGTGTGGGCGTGGGCGCCAACACCATCACCGGCGGCGCAGGCGCAGACAACCTGGTCGGCGGCACGGGCAACGACCTTTTCCTCTTCAGCACCGCGGCAGCGGCCGCGACGGACACCGCAATCACCGGCGGCGGCGGCACCGACACCGTCCTGTTCCAATCGACCGCAGGCGAGACGCTGGTCGTGGGCGACAAATTCTCCGCCGGTCTGTCCTACCTGCTTACCACCGCCAGCATTGCAACGGTCAACGGCATCGGCACGACAGCCGAAAACATCGATGCCAGCACGCATACGAAGGGCGGCGTCACGCTGAGTGGTAACGCCGGCGCCAACGCACTCACTGGCACGTCAGCCGCCGACACCCTGGTGGGCAACGGCGGTGCCGACGTGTTGCGCGGGGGCAGCGGCAATGACACCATCACCACCGCCGGTAGCGCCGCCACCTATGTCTTCGAGGCAACGGCTTCCAACAACGGCCTTGACAACCTGGACGGCGTGCTCAGCACTGGCAAGTTCGATTTCTCGGGGTTTCTCGGCGCACCGGGCGCGCTACTGAACGCTGCGGTGGACGCAACAGCCGATGCTGTGCGCCTGGACCTTACGGCCAACAAGAACATCGGCGTGCGCTACGGAAGCTCAAGCCTGTCCACCACCAACATCAAGACGGCCAGCACGGGAGCCGCCGGCGAAGTCATCATCGCCAGCGACGGCAAGGCGGTGGTCTTCTCGTTCGCGAGCGGCAGTACCGGCAACAACGCCAATGGGTCCATCTACTACGTGGAAGACGTCCTTGCAGGTGCTGGCGAGCAATGGGCCGTGTATATGGTGGGCACGATGAGCGGCAGTAACGCCACCATTCTGCAGATGGTGAATCAGGGCATGTACCTGTAGGAGGATGCCGGCTGTCAGGTCTGCGGGCGCTTGTCTCCGTGACGGGCGTACCTTGGCTGCGCCGCCGATCATCCGGTTGCGGACTGGGACAAATGCGCTCTCAGGAGTGCGTGGATGCAATGCCACGTCCGGTCGCACGATCTAAGGCGGATGCCGCTTCCAGCAAGAAATCGGGGTACGCATACTGGTTGCGAAACCCCAGTACCGATGTTTGCATGTCGAGCGCAAGCATTCCCATCTGTTGCCAGTACCGGACAGCACTTTCCATCCCGAACTGAAGCCACTCGGTTTGCAGTGCCACGAGATCGCACGGGGTGCATGGGCCCTTGGGCTTTTCGGCAATTGCTGCATGCCGTTGCGCCACTGCCTGGACGGTGTGTGCCTGTGCCTTCCGCATGCCGTCAAGGCCGCGGCACAGTGACGTGACGCAGTCGGCTATGGCTGCAGACTGATGCTGCTGCACTGCGTCCCAGAACCCGCGCAAGGGAGTTGCCGAGGACGGCGCTGACGGGAGGGGGAGGGAGTGGACGGTCATGGTGGTTCGTTCCTTGTTGTCGGGTTGGGGGCTTGGCACCTGCATGGCTGGCCTGCTTCACGTTGGCCAGCATTCCTGTGCCCAGGGATGCAAACGTTCGGTGCGAGCGCTCTATTCGTCGCCGCGCACCACGAGCACGGGAACGGGGGCGGTGCGAATGACCTGTTCCGCGCCGCTCCCCAGCAACACCCGTCCCAAGCCCTTGCGCCCGTGGGTTCCCACCACGATCAGGTCTGCCTTCCATTCGCGGGCCTGAATGGCGACCGTTTCACCGAGCCGGATGCCCGGGATCTCCGCCAGCAGGGAGTCCGAATCCACCCCGGAAGCACGGGCGATCAGCATCGCATCAGCCAGCAGGCCGTGCGCCTGGTTGCGTGCAACCGAAAGCAGATCGACGCTGTAGTCGTAGCCGGAAATCAGTGCGAGGTCGTCGAGGGCATGCATGATGCGCACCACGGCGCCGCCTTCCCGCGCCAGCCCGAGCGCAGTGGTGAGGGCTTTGTTGGAGGTCTGGCTGCCATCAACGGGAACAAGAATGCGCTTGAACATGGGGTTCTCCTTAGGGGGACTTCATCATCGATGGCTCCAGTCGCTCCCCTTTTGACCTTGGTCATCCTTGGCCGATACCGATGACCCTTTTTTCAGCCGTGCTGCTGGGCGCGGCCGGGGGCTGCAGCGCTGTGGCAATGCAGTGTTTCTTGATCCGGGTCAAGCTCTTGCGGCGCATGGGGCGCCAAGATGGTGTCCTGCGCGCAGCCCCTGGGGCCTTGAAGGGCGGTGCGCCTTTTCGCGCCGCAAGGCCATGAAGGAGAGTATCCGATGGATTCGACTGCCAGCAGCGAGGCAACCATGCTCCCGGCCCTCGGCCTGGCCGTGGCGCTGGGTGTCGGTCTTCTCATCGGCACGGAGCGCGAACGGCGCAAGGGGCAGGGCGACGACCGCGAAGTGGCCGGTGTGCGCAGCTTTGCCGTTGCGGCGGTCGGCGGGGCGTTGGCGCAAAGCCTGCCAGTGCCAGGCTTGGTGCTGGTGGGCGCGCTGCTGGTCGCCATGCTTGCGGCGATTGCCTATTTCAAAAGCCGCTCGAAAGACCCGGGGCTGACCACCGAGATGGCCCTGTTCGTGACCTACATGATCGGGGTGCAGTCGGCCATTTCGCCGCCGCTGGGCGCAGCCTGTGGTGCCGGCCTGGCTGCGCTGCTGGCCGCGCGCAGCCATCTCCACCGGTTCGCGACCGAACTGCTCAGCGAGCAGGAATTGCATGACGGCTTGCTGCTGATCGCCCTGGCGCTGATCCTTTTGCCGCTGGTTCCGTCGCACCCGATGGACATTCTGGGCGGCATCAATCCGCGCCCGCTGGCGGCGATGGTGCTGCTGATCCTGGCGATGCAGGCGGGCGGCCAGGTCGCGCTGCGCAGGCTGGGGCCGCGCGGCGGGCCGCTGCTGGCAGGCCTGGTGTCGGGCTTTGTCTCCAGCACGGCGTGCATTGCATCGCTGGGCAGCCGGGCCCGTGCCCAGCCACAGCAGCTGTCGGTCCTGGCAGGGAGCGGCGCCGTCTCGGCATCTGCCACCTGGCTGCAGGCCCTGATGCTGTCGGCGGCGCTCTCGCCGAGTGCCGCGTGGGCGCTGCTGCCCACCGCACTTGCCGGGGCGGTGGGGGCGGCTGCCTGCGGCGCGGCGCTTGCCCGCCATGCAGTGGCAGCCCCACCCGAGGCGCTGCCGGACAGCAAGGGCTCCGCCCTGCGCCCCCGCGAGGCCATTCTGGTCGCGCTGGTACTTGCGGGTGTGACCTTGCTGGTGGGAAACGCCCAGCGCCATCTGGGCGACACGGCAGGCAGCATCGGCGTGGCGCTGGCGGCGCTGCTCGATCCCCATGCCTCCATCGCCGCGCTGGCCGCCCTGCATGCCGCCGGCCGTGTATCTGCTGATCACTGGATCGCAGGCGTGCTGGTGGCCATCGGTGCCAACACGTTGACCCGTTGCGTGGTGGCAGCCGTAGCGGGTGGCAAATGGTTCGCTGTACGCATTGCGGGGGCGCTGGCGTGCAGCCTGGCCCTCGCATCGCTGACGGCCTGGTGGACCGTGTGGGGGTGATTCACCGTTCAACCTGTCCGTCACTTGATGGGCATCAAGCTGCTAGCAGGAAGCGGCTGACATAGTCAGCCATGACCACTGTGCCCATGCCTTCGAACCGCGCTGCATCCAGCCCGCAAGGCACGTGCGTCTTCAGCGCCCATGGCCTGACCAAAACCTATCTAGCTGGCGAGGTGGAGGTGACTGCACTGCGCGATGTGGATCTGGACATCCGCCGCGGCGAATTCGTGGTCTTGCTGGGCGCATCGGGTAGCGGCAAGTCGACACTGCTCAACATTCTGGGTGGGCTGGATATGCCCACGCGCGGAGAGTTGCGCTTTGGCGATCTGTTGCTGAGCGGCGCGAGCGACGCGCAGTTGACTGCCTACCGGCGCGAACACGTAGGCTTCGTGTTCCAGTTCTACAACCTGATTCCCAGCCTGACCGTGCGCGAGAATCTGGCGCTGGTCACGGACATCGCGGCCCACCCGATGCCCGTGGACGAAGCCATTGCGCTCGTCGGCCTTACACCACGGCGAGACCATTTTCCGGCGCAGTTGTCCGGCGGCGAACAGCAGCGCGTGGCCATTGCCCGGGCCATCGTCAAACGGCCGGACATACTGCTGTGCGACGAACCGACCGGTGCACTGGACTACCAGACGGGCAAGCTGGTTCTGGAGGTGATCGCCCGCATCAGCGCCGAACTGGGCACCACGACCGTGGTGATCACCCACAACGCTGCCATCGCTGGCATGGCGGACCGGGTCATCTACCTGGGCGATGGACGCATCCAGAAGGTGCAGATGAACGCGCACCGCATGCAGCCCGCGGAGCTGTCCTGGTGAAGGCGCTGGACCGCAAGCTGCTGCGGGACCTGCGCCTGATGTGGAGCCAGGCCCTGACCATCGCACTGGTGGTGGCCAGCGGCATCGGTGGCTTCATCACCAGCCTGTCTGCGGTGGAGTCTTTGGCGCAAGCGCGAGAGCGCTTCTATGAACAGGGGCACTTCGCTGACGTGTTCGCCGGCGTCAAGCGCGCTCCCAATGCATTGGCTGCGCAGCTGGGCGAACTGCGGGGCGTGGCAGACGTGCAGACCACCATCGAGATGCCCGTGCGCATCGATCTGCCGGGCCAGTCAGACCCTATCGTTGGCCAGCTGATCGGACTCGACCTGCGCAGCAACGGTATGCACCTGAACCGCGTGAGCACACGTGACGGATCGGGCCTGGGCCAGGATGTGCCGGTATCTGGCGCGACCATCCCTGCGCTGGTGTCCGAGGCCTTCGCCAACGCGCACGGGCTCAAGCAGGGTGCATACATCGGTGCGCTGATCAACGGCCGCCGCCGCACGCTGGTCATGGCAGGGGCCGCGCTGTCGCCGGAATACATCTTTGCAGGCCTGTGGGGCATGCCAGACCAGCGCGGCTTCGGCGTGTTCTGGGTCGATCGGTCCGTGCTGGCCGCCGCGTACGACATGGAGGGCGCGTTCAACCGTGTTGCCATCAAGCTGGCTCCGCAGGCAAGCGAGCCCGCCACCATCGCCGCAGTGACTGCGCGCCTGGCACCGTATGGCGCCCAACCGGCAGTGGGGCGTGAACACCAGAGCTCGCACCAGATGCTGGACAACGAGATCAAGGAGCAAAGGGTGCTGGGCACTGTTCTGCCAGCGATCTTTCTGGGTGTAGCCGCTTTCCTTCTGAACGTTGTGGTTTCGCGCCTGGTGGCCACCCAGCGCGAGCAGATCGCGGCAATGAAGGCCTTGGGCTATGCCAATCAGGCGATTGCCGTGCACTACCTCAAGCTGGTGATGCTGATCGTGTTGGTGGGCATGTTGCTGGGGCTGGCTCTGGGCAAGATACTGGGCACGCTGCTGACCGGGCTGTACGCCGAACTCTTTCGCTTTCCGTCCTTCGCGCATTCCATCGCTCCCCAGCTGCTGTTTGCCAGCATGGGCCTCACGGTGGGAACCGCCTTGCTGGGCACGCTCAACGCGGTAGCCGCAACGGTGCGCCTGGCGCCGGCCGAGGCCATGCGCCCGCCAGCACCGGGGCGCTACCGGCGCACCCTGCTGGAGCGCATGGGGGTCACCGGCATCGCCACCGCACTGCGAATGATCCTGCGCAACATGGAGCGCCGGCCGTGGCGTACCGCCCTGTCCATCACCGGTGTAGCGGCCGCCGTCGCCATCGTGGTCATGGGCAACTTCTTTCGCGACGCGATCGAAGTCATTGTCGACCGCCAGTTCAATCTGTCCTTGCGCAGCGACGTGACGGTGTGGGCGACCGACCCGTTGACCGACAGTGCAAGGCTGGAACTGGCACGTTTGCCAGGCGTGACCGCCGTGGAATCCACGCGATTCGTCAACGTGACCCTGGTCAATGGCCACTTGCGCGAGCGCACGCTTATCCGAGGCTACCCGGGCAACCCGGTGCTCTACCGCATCATCGATGCCGACGCCCATGAAACGCGACCCGATGGTGCTGGCTTGGTGCTGACCGACCGCCTCGCCCGCAAGCTTGGCTTGAGAGCAGGGGATCGCGTGCAGGTGGAGGTCCTGGAGGGGCGCCCGCGCGCATTTGAGGCGACGGTGGACAAGACCGTCAAGGAGATGATGGGGCTCAATGCCTACATGGAGCGCAGGGCGCTCAACCGCGCACTCGGGGAGGGCGATGTCAGCACCGGCTTCGTGCTGGGCCTGGAGCGTGGCAGCGAGCCGGCCCTGCTGGAAGCCACGCGTGCACTGCCGCGCGTGGCGGGGGCCTTCAGCAAGGCCACGATGCTGCGCAACATGCAGGAGATCAGTGCGCGCAACGTGCGCATCATGAGCGCCATCCTGACCGCCTTCGCCGCCGTGATCGCGGTGGGCGTTGTCTACAACAACGCCCGCATCGCTTTGGCCGAGCGCACCTGGGAGCTGGCCAGCCTGCGCGTGCTGGGCTTCACCCGGGCAGAGGTCTCGGGGCTGCTGCTGGGCGAGCTGGGCCTGGGCATCGCCGTGGCGCTGCCGCTGGGAATGGTGCTTGGCTGGGCGCTGGTGCATGCGGTGGCGGGGCTGCTGGCCTCGGACCAATTTTTCTTTCCGGTGGTCATCCGTGCGCGCACCTACGGCTGGGCGGCGGTGACCGTGCTCGCCGCTGCTGTCGCCAGCGCACTGGTGGTGCGCCGGCGCATCGACCGGCTCGACATGGTGATGGCCTTGAAAACCAGGGAGTGAACTCAGTGAAACCCAAGACATGGATCTACTCGGCCAGCGCGTTGCTGGCCCTTGCGGTTGCCGCCGCATGGGCCTTTGCGCCGCGGCCCATCGAAGTTGAACTGGCGCCCGCTATGGTCGGTCGATTCGAGATGTCGGTGGAGGAAGATGGCAAGACCCGCCTGGCAGAGCGCTACGTCGTTTCGTCGCCCCTGGCGGGTCGGCTCTCGCGCATCGAGTTGCATGAAGGGGATGCCGTCGCAGAGGGAGCCACCGTGGCACTGCTGACCCCGGCTCTGCCATCGTTGCTGGACGAGCGCGGGCGGCGCGAACTGCGGGCGCGCCTGGAGGGTGCCGAGGCCGCTGTGGAGGGGGCCACGGCGCGGCAGGGACGCGCGCGCGTGGTGCTGGAGCAGGCGCGCAACGAAGCCTGGCGCAGCGAGCAGCTTGCTCAGCAGGGCTTCATTGCCGCGACCCGGCTGGAGTCTGACAGGCTGGCCGCGCGGGCCGCGGTCAAGGAACTGGAGGCCGCGACCGCTCAGTTGCACGTGGCAAGCCATGACGTGGAACAGGCCCGCGCGGCGTTGGGCACAGGGCTGCAGCCACCCGGTCTGACCGCAGGGCGTGGGTTTGCCGTGCGCTCGCCCATCGCCGGCCAGGTGCTGCGCGTGCTGCAGGCCAACGAATCTACCGTGGCCCTGGGTACGCCTCTGCTGGAACTGGGAGACACCAGCAGGCTGGAGATTGTGGCGGAGCTTTTGACCGCCGACGCGCTGGCGGTCAGGCAGGGCAGTTCGGTGGTGGTTGAGCGCTGGGGCGGGCCGCAAGTGCTGCAAGGGCACGTCACCCGGGTGGAACCCTCGGCGTTCACCAAGGTCTCGGCCCTGGGCGTGGAAGAACAGCGCGTGCGCGTGGTGATCGGCCTCTCCAGCCCACGCGAGCAGTGGCTGGCGCTTGGCGACGGCTTTCGGGTGGGGGTGCGCGTCATCACGCAGGTGCAGGAGCAGGTACTGCAGGTGCCGGTGAGCGCGGTGTTCCCACTTGCGGCGGTGGACGCCGAGGCCAAGGCACCGGTCTATGCGGTATTTGCCATGGAGGAGGGCAGGGCCCGGACGGTGCGCGTGAGCCTGGCCGGCCGCAACGGGAGCACTGCCTGGCTGCGGGACGGGCTGTCCCCAGGCGCGCACGTCATTGTCTATCCACCTTCTGCGGTGCGCGATGGCGCCAGGGTGCGGGAGCGAAAGGTTTGACGCGCGCCTTTGCGTACCTCGGGTTTCAAGGGCGTCAAGTTCGGTAGCGTCGACATGGAGTTCGGCACCGCGAACAGCGACGTCAAGCAGCGCTTGGCCAAGACTGCATCCATCAGAGCCATGAGCAGTCAGGGGGCGCCGTACCGAGTAGGTCTGTCAGTCCTGCGCATTCAATAGTAGGGAACGGACCTTGCCCCGCGCTCAGCCCGTGTGCACTGGTCCTTCCACAAGAGCTCCAGCAGTCGCCAGATAGCGTTGGATCGCGAGACGCGATTCGGACGATCGCTGCATTGCTCCACCACGCGAACAAGCGTATCCGCACAGGTGCTCTTGCTGCGCTCAAGCATCAGGGCGGACCGCTGCTGATTTGCGGGTGGCCGAGTCCCGGACCACGTTGCAAACCTGCACGCGGTACTCAGAAAAGAACACCTGTCGCCCCATCTTCTTGGCCCCAACGTGCTCTGGGTGGGCCGCCCAGGCCTTTAGACCTTCTTCGGACTCAAACTCCACGATCGTCACCCGTTCGCCGTCGTCAGCCGTGAAGCCCTTGTGCGAAACGTAGCCGGCAATGCCTCGGACCAACTCGCTCATCCGCGCTGCGGATTTCTGGTATTCGCCCTGGAATTGGGCGTTCAATCTGGATCTGAAAACGGTGACGATCATGGGGCCTCTTTCAACGAAAAGTGTGCACTTCAATGACAAAGTGATCGCAGTCTAGGAAGCATCGTTCGTCTCGTAAAATGAATAATTAAAATTATTTCCTTCTTGAATTAAGAATATGGACTTGCCCGATCTGCGCGTTTTCAAGGCTGTGGCGACGGCTGGTGGCATCACACGGGCGGCGGCATTGCTCCATCGCGTCCCGTCCAATGTCACGACGCGCATCAAGAATCTCGAAAGCAAGCTCGGCGTCACACTCTTTGACCGGGAAAATCGGCAGTTTCAGTTATCGCCGCAAGGAAAGGTGTTGCTCGAATACGCCAATCGCTTGCTCTCCTTGGCCGAGGAGGCGCGCGGTGCAATGCACGAGCAGGTGCCGCGTGGCGTGCTTCATTTGGGTGCGATGGAGAGCACTGCAGCCATCCGCCTTCCGTCGCTGATCGGGCAGATTCACGATAACTACCCGGATCTTTCCATCGAACTTCGCACGGGCGCGCCGCGCCCGCTGACAGCGCGCGTGCTTTCTGGTGAGTTGGACGCGGCGCTGGTGGCAGAACCCGTGTCCGACCCGCAGCTGGACAGCCTGGTGGCGTACACGGAGCAACTGCTCGTCATCGGACCGGCCGGGCATCCGCCGATCCGCTCTGCCCATGACATTCGAAAAGGCACGTTGCTGGTCTTTGAACCTGACTGTCCGCATCGCCAGCGACTGGAGGCCTGGTGTGCACGGGACAACATGGCACCGAGTCGAATCATCGAGGTTGGGTCCTACCACGCCATCCTTGGATGTTGTGTGGCGGGCATGGGCGTCGCGCTCATTCCGACGGCAGTGCTAGACACTTACACCGAACGCGCCAGGCTTTCGGAGCACAAGCTCAAGGGCGACTTCCGAACGGTGAAGACCTTGCTTATCTGGCGCAGGGATTCGCCACAACCCAAGGTGAAGGTCCTTGCAGATTTGATCCGGCAGAGGCAGCGGCCGCCGCGGCAACGCCGCGATGATTGACGCAGGCCGGTCTCAGTTCTGGTCCAGGCGTATCCTTGGCGTTGTCTGCAGATGGTAGAAAGCTGCCATCGGTTGACTGCTTCGCGGCAAGGCTGAAATTCAGCTGGGGGCGATGGATTCAACCGGTCGTGCACATCCCTCGGGCCACCTCAGGGCAACTGAGCGATGCAGATGCCGATTGGCGGCAGCTTGCGGGTGTGCAATTGAGCAGATTTGGGTGTCCAGCGCCTGCCGTTCCCACTGTCACCGGAATGGGTGCTCAGCAGCGGCAGAAATACGCAGCCTTTGCGGGACAAGGCGCCATCACTGTTCCCCGCGCTTGCGGGGGACGCTCTGCCGCAAGGCCCTGGCGGCTTTCGATGAAGCTTCTGCCGCCGCTTTGGCCGCCTTCTGCATGGCAAGTTCGGCCTGTTCAAGCGCCTCTCGGGTGGCAAGGGCTGCCTGCTGCGTTTCTTGCCTGCTCGCCTGCAAGGACCGCTTGGCCGCGTCGTCAGCCTTTTGCAGCGCCTCACCTGCCAGTTCAGATGCTTTGCGCGCCTCAGCGCGGGCGAGGATTGCAGCCTCTTTGCTCTGGTCGATGGCCTTGTCTGCCGACGCGGCGGCCTTTTCTTCGAACCTGACCGCGGCCTCGGCGGCCTTGCGCGCTGCCCGCTGTATGCCTTGCGCCAGCGCCCTGGAAACCTTGCCTGCGGCCATCCTGCTCTTGTCTGCGGCGGCTTTGGCTGCCGCTGTGGCCTGTCGGGCCGCGATCTCTGCGTCGTGGGCTGCCCTTGCGGCCACACTGTCTGCCGACGGGTTGGCCTGGGGTGCTGGCGGCCGGGCTGCGAGATCGCCTGCTTGTGCTGCGAAGGCGGTGAGGCTGGTCGTGACCAATGCGAGCACAATGATTTTGGGCAGTGGGTGCGCCATCTGGAACTCCTGTCAACAAGAATGAAAGGGGCTGGGGCAGGTGGCCGCTGCCCCGTTTCGTCACGGCGACATCGACCTGTGCGGTCAGGCGTGGTGCCTGGTCAGTCGAAGGTGATCCACGCCACGAACATCCGTACCACCAGCCATAGTGCGGCCGCCGCGCACACCAGGCCCAGTGCGCCAATGATCCATAGACGGGGAGTCATCGTGTAGCCCATCAAGGCTTTTGGCGCTTGAAGGTGCTGAAGTCGATCAGGGAGTAGATCGGGCAGGTTCCCATGACGCCGGTGAGAAGCAGCACGAAACCGATATAGCCCCAGGGGCCAATGGTTCCCATGGCGGCCAGGCTGATCAGCAGCACGCCCGCAGCCAGCCTCAAGGCCCGGTCCAACACCCCGACATTGCTTTGAAGAAATGACATGGCAGCTCCTTGATGGTCATGGTCCATGGTGCGCGTCCTGGCCCTATCCCCATTGAGGCAGATCAATCACCGGCGCAATCCAGGGCCCGTCTTCCATTGATCCAGGTCAACGGTGCCCAGGGCCAATGGGCCTAAGGTGTGTGCACGGCAGGGCTTGGGGCGTGCGTCGTTCAAAGCCACGGGTCACACCACATGGATCGGAGACAGGCATGCGCATCGACTTTCTGGGCGGAACAGGCACCGTCACCGGCTCGAAATACCTGCTGACCCACAACGGACGCCGGCTGTTGGTCGACTGCGGCCTTTTCCAGGGGCTCAAGCAGCTGAGGCTGCACAACTGGGATCCGTTGCCGGTGGACGCTGCCAGCATCGATGCCGTTTTGCTCACCCATGCGCACCTGGACCACAGTGGCTATGTGCCGCGGTTGGTGAAATCAGGATTTCGCGGAAAGGTGTACTGCACAGGGGCCACGCGCGAGCTGTGCCAATTGCTGCTGCCCGACTCGGGATGGCTGCAGGAAGAGGACGCAGAGTACGCCAACCGCCATGGCCATTCCAGGCACAAGCCTTCGCTGCCGCTCTACACCCAGGAGGATGCCCGCGTGGCACTCGAGGCGTTCGAGGAGATCCCCTTCGGGCACGAATGCTCGCCCTGGAGCGGCTGGTCATGGCGGCTGCAGCGTGCGGGGCACATCCTCGGGGCTGCCAGTGCGCGCATCGCCTGGGACGGAGGGAGTCTGCTGTTTTCGGGTGATGTGGGGCGAAGCGATGACCTGCTCATGCGGCCGCCGCAAACCGTCGAAAAGGCAGACTACGTGGTGGTCGAGTCCACCTACGGCAACCGCCAGCATCCCGACGAGGATGGGCTCGTCGAGCTCGCCTCTGTCATCAACCGCACTGCGGCCCGGGGTGGCATCGTGGTCGCACCCGCATTTGCCGTGGGGCGGGCGCAGACCTTGATCCACGCCATCCAGTTGCTCAAGTCAGCGCGGCGCATTCCGGACCTTCCCGTCTACCTCAACAGCCCGATTGCTGCGGACGTCACCGGCCTGTACAAGAACCACGCGGACGAGCATCGCCTTGGGGCGATCGAGTGCGAGGCGATGAGCGTGCAGACCACCATCGTCAACACGGTGGAGGAGTCACGCCGGCTCAACAGCCTGAGCTATCCCTCGGTCATCGTCTCCGCCAGCGGCATGGCCACCGGCGGCAGGGTGCTGCACCACCTGAAGGCCTATGCGCCGGACCGCAAGAACTCGATCCTGTTTGCGGGCTTTCAGGCCGCGGGGACCCGGGGCCAGGCCCTGGTAGACGGCGCAGACGCCATCAAGATCCACGGCGCGTACGTGAAGGTGCGCGCGGAGGTCACCAACCTGGCGCAATTTTCTGCGCACGCGGACCGCCGCCAGCTGCTCGACTGGCTCGGTGTGCAGCATTCACCGCGCCGCGTCTTTGTGACCCACGGAGAGCCGGTGGCAGCGGATGCCATGCGCTTGGCCATCGAGGAAACCTACGGCTGGGACTGCACCGTGCCCGAGTACCGGCAGTCCTTTGAGCTTTGAGCAACTACCGACAGTTGCAAGTCCACCATGGTCAACGCAGGCAGAATCTGCAGGGGACCGCACCATGGTTGGTCAATTCGCCGCCTGCTTGGCGCTGTCGCGGATGCTCTCCGCCGTCTGCCCGAACAACACCTTCTTCTGCTCGTCCGTCATGGGCTTGCGCAGGTCCTTGAACAGGTCCAGCCCGCGCTGCACGGCGGGGCGCTCCATCAAGGTGTCGTGCCAGCGCTTGAGGTGCGGAAAGTTCTCGAGCGGGATCTCGTACGCCACATGCGAGCGGATCCAGGGCAGGCTGGCCATGTCGGCAATCGAATAGTCGTCGCCCGCCACGTAGGCGCCCGTGCGCGCGAGCTGGCCGTCGAGCACGCCGTACAGGCGGTTCACTTCCTTGCCGTAGCGGTCAATGGCATAGGGCACCTTCTCGGGCGCGTAGATCTTGAAGTGTCCGTTCTGGCCCGACATGGGCCCGAGGCCCCCCATCTGCCACATCAGCCACTGCATCTGCGCGTAGCGCTGGCGCAGCTCGGTGGACCAGAATTTGCCGGTCTTCTCGGCCAGGTACATCAGGATGGCGCCGCTCTCGAACACCGACACCGGCCCGCCGCCGCCCGGGGGCTCGTGGTCCACGATGGCCGGCATGCGGTTGTTGGGGCTGATGGCCAGAAAGTCGGGCTTGAACTGCTCGCCCTGGCCGATGTTCACGGCGATCGTGCGGTAGTGCAGGCCGCATTCCTCCAGCATGATGGAGATTTTCCAGCCGTTGGGCGTGGGCCAGTAGTGCAGGTCGATCATGGGGCGCTTCATCGGTAATTGAAGGAAGCGGCAGCGTAGCAGCCTTGCGCTAGGTCTGCAGAAGATGGCGGCAAGACCTTTGCATCGCTCCCGCGCAAACGCCTCGCCTGCAGCAGCGCGGCAAGCCAGCCTAAAGGAAAGGGATGATGTCGCCCAGCATGTGGCAAAACACCGGAGGCCAAAGCTTGTTCGTGGAGGCGAAATACAGCGTGAGGACGATTCCGAACGCGAGCACAGACACGGCGCCCAGCGGGCCTTGGTAAAGGTGGTACGCCAACCGCACCAGCAGGGACGCACCAATGGCCACGTTCAGGCCAAAGCCACGCAGCCCGCGTACGAGGAACCCCAGCAGGAAAACTTCCTCGAACGTTGCGTTGACGACGGCCACTGCGATAACCACCCCCAGCGACAAGGTGGCTTCGGACACCATGCTGTCGATGGGCTGTGCGGCATCCTTGAAAGGGGTCAGCGCCAGCGCTGCCGACACCCATGCTGCGAGGTACAACGCGGAACCGGTGGCTGCGCCCCGAATGGTCGGTCGGGGGTAGAGCGTTGCGATGGCGAACCCGCGGGCCCGCAGGATTGCGATGGCAACAGAGGCCAGGACCAGCTCCATGGCGATCAGCCCCAGCATGCTGCCGTTGGTGAACGGGGAGGTCGGGAATCCGGCCAACATGGCTTGTGTCGATTGCCAGATCATCAGTCCAAAGCATATGGCGGTGACACCCAAGGCCTCGCCGAGTGTGGTGGTGGTTCTTTCCAAACTGGTTTGCATGTCTCGTCTCTTTGTTCAATAGCTGTCCGATGGCGCAGATTCTGCGTAGTCAGCCGTCGCTCCGCTCGACAACGCTGACGCCTACTGCGCCATGCGCTTGGACAGGAACCGCATCGCAAAGGGCAGCAAGATCCCCAGCGTGATCATGATGAAGCGCACCAGCGGCGGCTGGTTGCCCATGGCCCAGTGCCCGAACCAGGCGACGATGAACACCGAGTACACGTAGATGCGCAGCACCTGCATCACGTCAAGCGGCACGTCCTCGATGAACTCATAGTTCGTGGTGCGTTTGAAAAACGGAATACCTTCGCTGCCCAGTTCACGCAGCCGCGCACTGCCCATCGGAAAGATGGGAAACCCGATCAGAAACCACTTGGTGGTGACGAACGAGTCGTCCTGCTCGAACTTGCACTTGCCCAGGTAGGACGTGCCGATGCCGTTGTAGGTATTAGCCATGGAGCACACCCCGCGCTGTGTTTCCCCGCCGTGGGTTGACTGGGCTGGATTGCCACCCATCACGGCAATGCATCCCGCGAGCAAGCAGGCCGCAAAGGGCCATGGCGCCTTGATTCCTCATTGGTATTCCCCTTGTTGGATTTGATTTTTAGTTACCGCGTCCCGTTGCACTGGGGTCAGCCACGGCCAGCGGTGGCGTGATGGTGCCATGGGAGCGGCAGGGGAATCAATCCAGGGCGACCGGTGGGCCGTTGTCGGGCGCCAACGGCTTGCTCATGTAGACGGTGAACCCCCCCATGAATGGCTCCTCGCGGTCCACGACAAAGCCTTGGTGCAGGTACAGATCCACGTTCGATGCAAACTGCTTGTTGGTGAAGAGCCTGAGTCCAGCGAGCTGCAGCACCTTTGCCGTTTGTTCGGCCTGCGCGAGCAGGATGCGCGCACAACCACGGCCCTGAAAGGCGGGCGCGACTGCCAGGTTCTCGATCAGCAGCCATTGCGGCTCAGGGATCATCTCGACCAGGCCGGCGAGCACGCCGTCGACGTGCAGCAGATCGACCAGGTGTTCCCTGACAGCCGCCTCGTAGTCCGCCTTCATCGGCAAAGGCTCCCGCCCGATCACCGGCACCCACTTCGCATACGCGGCGCGGGTCAGCAAGGCCACCTCTGGTGCATCGCCGGCGGTAGCGCGCCTGATCTGAAAGTCCATGGGATGCTTGCCTCTCTGCCTGCCGCAGCCGCTCAGTCTTTGCGCGCTTCGCCCGCTACATGCCACGCAGGCACCGAACCCGCATGGATGCTGTGCAGCGGCTTTTTCGGCGTGAACGGCGTATCCAGCGTGCCCAGCGAGAACGACATCCACGCCGCCGCATCGCCATGCTCACTGTGCCAGGTCAGCGGCGAGCCGCATTCCGGGCAGAACGTGCGCGTGACTCCGGGGGATGAGTCGCGGCGCTTCACCACGTCGGCGCCGCGCGTGAAGGCAAAGCTGCCCACCGGCACACTGCCATAGGACCCGAAGGCCGCGCCATGCGCCTTCTGGCACATGCTGCAGTGGCAGTGCGAGGCGGCCCTGATCTCGGCGCGGGCTTCGTAGTGGATGGCGCCGCACAGGCAACTGCCGTGGTACAGCGGGGGTGGGTGGTCTTGCGTGCTCATTCGGGCGAGAAACGTCCTTGTGCGGATGGCCCGATTCTGCCTGCGGTGTGCCATTCAAGCAGCCCATGCACATCCATCCTGCGCCTGCCAGACCCACGGCTACCGGGTTGGGGCGGCTCCCTCTGCCCGGCACCAAGGCAGCCACGTCGATGGGCACAACAGAGCCATGCGGCTATCGATGCTGAAGCCGATGGGAATTTTGGCCCAGGAGGCGTGTGCGACCCCGTTCGTCCGGGCAGGAACGAACTGGAACTGCTGGACCGATTGCAGCGCCGCCGCATCCAGAGACGGGTGCCCCGAGCTCTGGTGCACCTCCACCCGGCTGGCCGCGCCCGATGCGCTGATGAGCACCCTGAGAACGGTCTTGCCCTCTATGCCCGCCAGCAGTGCTTCAGGGGGATAGTCCGGCTTCTTCATGGCCGCATACCGTGCAGGTTCCTGGCGCAGCGGGGCGAGCGCGGGCTGCACCACGCCGTACAGCGCCAGGGCCAGCACTGGCCAGAGACTGGCCGCCCTGGGAAACTTCGGCATCCGCAAAACCATGGCGATCCCGATCAGGCTGGTATGGGGCCGCAGGTCGCGGCCGGTGGTTGCACCCTGTGACCGCCATGGCGAAACAGGTGTCGTTTTGTAGTTGGTGGCCATGGGCCGGGTTCTGCATCGGCCTCGGATACGGTCCCCGATGTTTCCCTTGCACACCAGCCAGTACCCCCAAAGGGCCCTCAATCCCTCAAAGGCGTCAGGGGGCTTCCCTGGATCAGCGCGGCTGCCTACCAGCGTTGATCCAGGCCATCACGCCCATGCCCGCCAAAAGGGCCACGGACAGCCACATGGCGATGGCAGGGCCCGATGGGCCGAGCAATTGTGCGGCCAGCGAAAACAGCCATGCCAATCTGCCTGTGTAGGGAGGCACGATGGGGTTCTGCCAAACCATCAGTCCGACGACGGCGGCCATTCCCAGCAGACCGATCGCGGCTTCCTTGCCGTTAATGAGGGGCTTGCCGCTGGCGTCGCGCGCAGGCGAGTATTTCATGGATGGATCAATCCGTCTCTTCAAACACCAGCGACGGCGTGGACATGATGCGCGCCGTCTGCGACAGGTCCTCGATCATGCGGTTGGCGAAGTAGCTGTTCTGCGTATCGGGCTCCAGCGCGGCCACGGCCAGGTGGGCCAGGGGCTGGTTCAGGGGCACGTAGTAGCTGCCGGCGGGCACGTCGATGGCGGCGCGCACGGGGGTGACCTGCACGCGGATGATGTCGGCGCTGTCGCTGATGGTGCCCAGCACGTCGCGGCGCTCCGAGGTTTCGCGCGCAGTCTCGCGGTAGGTGTCGGCCAGCAGCGAGCCGCCTTCGCCAATGCGCAGCACCTGCAGGCCCAGCAGCTTGAGGCGCTCGACCACCGGGGTGGCCTGTTGCGAGACCCAGTAGCCGCAGGGGCGGGCGCGCGATTTGAGGGTGCGCAGGTTCAGCGACGAGTTCCAGTCCACGCGCACCGGGCGGTCCATGCCGGTCTCGGGGTCGATGAAGACCACTTCGCGCTGGGTGGGCGTGGGGCCGGCCTCGACCACTACGTTGTCGCGGCAGGCCTTGGCCGAGATGTCGCGCACCACGAAGCCGCGCACCTGCTCCAGGTTGGCGGCGCGCTCGGCGGTGGAGCGCAGCGCGCTGGCGATGGCCGTGACCTGGGTATGCACGCGCCGCTGCATGTGCAGCGGGCCGATGCCCACGCCGCGCGTTTCGATCAAGAGGCTCACGGTGTTTTTGAGGCCATGCACGTTGCGGCCCGTGTCGGGCTGCACGCCGCCCATCGACAGGGTGCGGTCGTCCGCACCGGTGGCATTGGTGTAGTACCACTCGCTGGAGAGGTTCTGCGCCTTGAGCGCGGCCTGCATGGGCTGGTGGTACCACTCCTGCGAGGCCTTGGTCAGAAACTCGGGGTAGTTGGCCGTGGTGGTGTACTGCAGCAGTGCGTCATAGCGCTGCACGGCGTTGAACTTCTGCAGGTAGCGGCCGGCCACGGTGTACTCGTGTGCGTCCACCACCAGAATGGGGCGGTAGTCGCGCACCAGGCGCGCGATGGCCTGGGCCTCGGGCGTCTTGAGCAGCAGGTGGTCGCGGTTCATGTCGATGCCGTTGGCCGTGGCCCGGGTGTCGGCCTGCGCACCATCGGGGTTGGCACGCGGCACCACGATCACGTTGATGCGTTCGAGCAGCGGCTCCAGCAGGCCCTGGCCCAGCTCGCTGGCAATGACCAGCAGGGCCTCGGCGCCGGCGGGCTCGTTGCCGTGCTGCTGGCCGATCAGCACCACGGTCGGGCGCTTGCCGGCATCCAGGCTGGCCGGGTCGTCACCGGGGGCGCGGGTGAGCAGCAGGCCCACCAGGGGCTCGCCGCGCTGCGAGGTGCCCAGGCGCAGCACGCTGGCGCGCGAGGGGCTGCCTGCCGTGCCCGAGGCCACGGACTGCAGCCATTGCTCCAGCTCGGCATTGGTGGTGTAGGCGCGGCGGCCGGGCGCCAGGCCCGGCGTGCTGTAGCGCACCGTGGGGTCCGGGAAGCGTGCCATCACGGCGGGGCCGTAGGGCGGGGTGGCCAGGGGTTCGTTGCGGCCCACCACCGGTGCGGTGGGCGGCAGCGGCGCGGTGATGACGCCTGTGGCGGCGGGCTGCGGCGCGGGCGCCTGCTGCTGGGCGCCCAGCGGGCCGGGCACCACCCTGCCTGGCTGCACGCGGGGCGCCGGGGCGGGGGCATTGGGGCGCGGCGCCGTGGCACCTGGCGCATTCCAGGGCGGCAGCGGCGTGCTGCTGCAGGCCGCCAGCAGCAGGGCCACCAGGGCGGCTGCCGCCGTGCGGCCAGGCCCCCGGCTGGTCTGGGCGTCGGTGTGCTGCTGGGGCGGTGGGGAGGTGTGGGCTCTGGGCATGGTCATATAGAGGTCTCGTCGCCCCTTGCTCAATCCGGGGCCTGGCCCGGCATCTTACTGGGCGCCTCGTTACCACATGTGTCAGCCGGCACGCCGTTTTGCAGGGTGTGCGGCGATAGCGGGCTTCGGCCGGGGCAAGCTTGGCCGTTCAATGGCAGATCGTCTGGGCCCCTACGCGCGAGCAGGTCTTGCCGGTGGCTGCATTCACGAAATCCGGGCCGCTTTTCATATGGATACCGCCCTTGTTGTCGTGGCAGAAGCCGGCCTCGCAGTAGACGAAGACCACGGGCCCGGACGCGGCAGGCGCCTTTCCGGCCACTGGCGGCGGGCTTGCGCCCGGTGGCTCGGCACCACAGGCGGCGGCCACCCGCGTTTCCTGCCCCTGCACCCGGATGCGCTTTTCCTCTGGCGACAGGGTGCGCAGGCCCACGAGCTGGGCCATTTCTTCCTTTGCCTTGCGGCACGGCACGGAGTTGGCGGTGCCTGCCCCTTGCGCCCTGTTGCGCGCCTGCTCCCAGGCCACTTCGCGCACGCTGGGGTCGGGGAGGATCACCCCACCTGTCTGGCTGCGGGTGCAGGGCTGGTCGCTGTAGACCATCTTTCCGTCCGGCTGTTTGCAGCGGTGTACCTGCGCGCCTGCGGACAGGGCCGCAAGGCCCAGGCAGGCCATGGCGATGGTGTTCCAACGCATCTGTCTGTTCCTCATTTTTCTCGGAGGACTGTAGCACCGGCATGCGCCGGTGTAGGCAGGCAAATGGGTGATGCCGCGCTGCTGGTGGCGGGTGGGTTTTCAGCCCATTGGCGGGGCTGCGGGCGCAGGCTGCGGTTCCATCTGCAGCCGCAGCAGCGCACGTACGAACCCATGGTCCGAGCGGGTGCGGTCGCGGCCCTCGTGCAGGTGGTCGTTGAAATAGTCCACCCGGCGCACGTCGCCCAGGCTGTTGCGCCCGCGCGGCAAAAACTCCTCGCTCACCAGGATCTGGTCCAGCACCGAGGGCGAACCCTGGTGGATGTGGGAGAAGGCCACGTCCTTCTTGAGCGCCATCTCGCCCTGCAGGTCATAGGCGTTGAACAGCGCCACGTCGCGGGCCGAGCGGTCGTAGGCGATCTCGGTGGTGGCGCAGATCAGCTGCGTGGTCACGCTGTCGGGCGTGTCGTTGAAATCGCCCATCACCACCAGCGGCACGCTGGTGCGCTGCAGCAGGTCGATCACCAGGCAGCGCAGGGCCATGGCCTCGGCGCCGCGCATCACCAGCGAGCGCAGCGAGGCCAGGGCGCCCACCTTGCGGTCGTCCTTGTCCTCCAGCGCATGGCCCTGTGCGTCCTGCAGAAACTTGGGGCGCTTGGACTTGAGGTGAGCCGTGAGCACGTTCACCCGCTGCCCATGCTTCATGCGCAGCGTGGCCACCAGGGGCGGGCGCTCAAAGCGCGTGTGCGGGCCCAGGCCCGGCACATCGACCTGAAAGGCCGGCGGAAAGTTCGCAAACGACTGCACCGCCTCCACCTTCAGCCGCGTGGCAATGCCCACGCGCGGCGTGCCCTGGGCACCATGGCGCGTGGCGTCGTTCTCGGCACCGGGTACCGATACAAAATCGTAGCGCAGCCCGCTGTGCGCGATGGCCGCCTTCAGCGCCGCCTCGTCCCACACCTCCTGCACGGCCAGCACATCGGCGTTGAGCGTGCGAAACCGGTTGCCCAGCCACTCCACCTTGCGCCCGTAATCGGCCTCGGTGTAGGCGTCCTGGTTGGGGTAGAACATGCGCCCGGGGTTGGCCAGGTTGAGCACATTGCAGGTGGCCACCATCAACGTGTCCAGGGGCGGGGTCGTGTCGGCAGGGGTGGGGCGCATGGGGGACAGCAGGTGGGGAGTGGGAGGAGGGCGCTTGCCCAGGCGGTGACTGCAAGGGGCCCATCCTAGCGGGCTTTGGTTGCAATGGTCCTGCAAGGCCTGTGTGCAGCAGGCTTGATCAGGATCAAACGCCGGCCGAATAAAGCAACTGCCTGGGAGATTTGTGCGCCAGCGCACTGACAGCTACCGGGATGGCGCAGACAGTGGATTGCCACCCCGACCACCCAAAGGACCCTCACCATGCTCGCCCTCGTGTACCACGGCCCCGGCCAGAAGAAGCTGGACGAACGCCCCAAGCCCACCATCCAGGACGCCACCGACGCCGTCGTGCGCATCACCCGCACCACCATCTGCGGCACCGACCTGCACATCCTCAAGGGCGACGTGCCCACCTGCCAGCCCGGCACCACCCTGGGCCACGAAGGCGTGGGCGTGATCGACTCGGTGGGCCCGGGTGTCACCACCTTCAAGCCCGGCGACCGGGTGCTCATCTCCTGCATCAGCGCCTGCGGGCGCTGCGAGAACTGCCGCAAGGGCATGTATTCGCACTGCAGCACCGGGGGCTGGGTGCTGGGCAACCGCATCGACGGCACCCAGGCCGAGTTCGTGCGCATCCCGCATGCCGACACCAGCCTGTACCCCATCCCCGACGGCGCGGACGAAGAGGCGCTGGTCATGCTCAGCGACATCCTGCCCACCGGCTTCGAGTGCGGCGTGCTCAACGGCAAGGTGCAGCCCGGCTCCACGGTGGCCATCGTCGGTGCCGGCCCCATCGGCCTGGCGGCGCTGCTCACGGCGCAGCTGTACTCGCCCTCGGAGATCATCATGATCGACCTGGACGACAACCGCCTGGCCGTGGGCAAGCGCTTTGGCGCCACGGCCACGGTCAACAGCGCCGATGGCACCGCCGCCCAACAGGTGATGGCCCTCACCGGCGGGCGCGGGGTGGACACGGCCATCGAGGCCGTCGGCATCCCGGCCACCTTCACGATGTGCGAGGACATCGTGGCCGCTGGCGGCACCATCGCCAACGTGGGCGTGCACGGCGTCAAGGCCGACCTGCACCTGGAGCGGCTGTGGTCGCACAACATCACCATCACCACGCGCCTGGTCGATACCGTGTCCATGCCCATGCTGCTCAAGACCGTGCAGTCCCGGCGCATCGACGCCAGGCAGCTTATCACCCACCGCTTCAAGCTCGCGGACATCCTGCAGGCCTACGACACGTTCGGGCGGGCCGCAGAGACCAAGGCGCTGAAGGTAATCATCGAGGCATAGCCCGCATGGCACAGCCGCAGGGGCCGCACGACCCATCAACGCAAGGCGCCGAGGATCTGGCGCGCCTGCTCGGCACCGACCTGGCAAGCGGGCTCACTGCAGACGAGGCCGCGCGCAGGCTCGCCCGGGACGGCCCCAACGAACTTCAGGCCACCCCGCGCACCGCCGCCTGGCGCCGCCTGTTGTCGCAGTTCCAGGACCCCCTCATCTACCTGCTGCTGGGCGCGATCATCGTGTCGCTGCTGGCGTGGGTGTTCGAGGGCCTGCACGGCTGGCCGGTGGACGCCATCGTCGTCACGGCCATCGTCCTGCTCAACGGGGTGCTGGGCCATGTGCAGGAAGCCAAGGCACACGACGCCGTGGCCGCGCTGGCGCGCATGAGCGCGCCCACCGCCTCGGTGGTGCGCGGCGGCCAGGTGCAGCGGGTGCCGAGCGCGCAGTTGGTCAAGGGCGACCTGCTGGTGCTGGCCGAGGGCGATGCCACGCCCGCCGATGCGCGCCTGGTGCGCGCAGCCGCCCTGCGCATGCAGGAGAGCTCGCTCACCGGCGAGAGCGAGGCCGTGCTCAAGGACCCCGCGCCCCTGCCAGGCCCCGCCGCACTGGGCGACCAGTTGAACATGGTGTTCAAGGGCACCTTCGTCGCCCAGGGCAGCGGCAGCGCACTGGTCGTCGCCACCGGCATGGCCACGCAGATGGGCGCGATTGCCGGCATGCTGGCCGCCACGGTGGAGCAGCCCACGCCGCTGGAAAAGGAGATCACCCACATCGGGCGCATGCTGGGCGTGGCCGTGCTGGCCATCGCCGCCGTGGTGGTGGGCACCATTTTGCTCATCTCCCGGCCCGACAGCATGGCCGAGGTTGTCGGCGTGCTGCTGCTGGGCGTGGCCCTGGCCGTGGCGGCCGTGCCCGAGGGGCTGCCGGCCATCCTGTCGGTGGTGCTGGCCCTGGGGGTGCAGCGCATGGCCGGGCACCACGCCATCATCAAGAACCTGTCGTCGGTGGAGACGCTGGGCGCCACCTCGGTCATCTGCACCGACAAGACCGGCACGCTCACGCGCTCGGAGATGACGGTGGTGCGCATCATGACTGCCTCTGGCGCCACCGACGTCACGGGCGTGGGCTATGCGCCCGAAGGCCAGGTGCAGCGGGCCGGCACGCCCTTGCAGCCGGGCCCGCTCCATGCCGAGCAGGTGGTGCTGCTCAGCGGCGGCAGCCTGGCGGGCAATGCATCTCTGCAGCAGGCCGACGATGGCGCGTGGCAAGTTCACGGCGACCCCACCGAGGCCGCTTTCCTGGTGGCCGAGCACAAACTGGGCGCCACGGCGCGGCGCAAAAAGCGGTTCGAGCGCATTGCGGAGCACCCCTTTACCTCCGAGCGCAAGCGCATGTCCACCATCGAGCGCGATCTGGAGCACGGCGGCGAGCGGGTGCTCATCTGCAAGGGCGCGCCCGACGTGCTGTTGGGCCTGTGCACCCACGCCCGGGTGGGGATGGACGTGGTCGCGCTCGACGCCGCCTTGCGCGCGAAGATACTGGCCGATGTGGACGCACTCTCGGGCGACGCCCTGCGCACGCTGGCGGTGGCCTACCGCCCCCTGGGCGCGCATGAGGACCTGCAAGAGGTGGATGCGCTGGAGCGCGGCCTCATCTTCGTGGGCACTGCGGGCATCATCGATCCGCCGCGCGAAGAGGCGGCGGTGGCGATCCGTGAGGCACGGCGCGCCGGCATACGGGTCATCATGATCACCGGCGACCACCCGCGCACGGCGGCACGCATCGCGGCCGACCTGGGGCTGGTGCCGCCCGGCGCCACAGCGCTCACCGGGGCCGAGATCGATGCGCTGGACGCTGCGGCCTTCGCCCAGGCGGTGCGCCGCACCTCCGTCTTCGCCCGCGTGGCGCCCGCGCACAAGCTGCGCATCGTGTCTGCCCTGCAGGCCGACGGCCACATCGTCGCGATGACCGGGGACGGCGTGAACGATGCCCCCGCGCTCAAGGCCGCTGACATCGGCGTGGCCATGGGCGTAACCGGCACCGAGGTGGCCAAGGGCGCGGCCCGCATGGTGCTGGCCGACGACAACTTCGCCACCATCATCGAAGCGGTGCGCGAGGGGCGCGGCATCTTCGACAACATCCGCAAGTTTTTGCGCTACCTGCTGTCGTCCAACATGGGCGAGGTGCTGACCGTGTTCCTGGGTGTGGTGGGGGCCGGCGTCATCGGCCTGACCGCGCCCGGCGGCGCGCTGGTGCTGCCGCTGCTGGCCACGCAGATCCTGTGGCTGAACCTGATCACCGACTCCTGGCCCGCGCTGGCGATGGGCATGGACCCCGCCAGCGACGACGCCATGGCGCGCAAGCCCCGCCACCCGGGCGAGCGGGTGATCGACGCCGCCATGTGGTGGGGCGTGGTGCAGATCGGCATTGTGGTGGCCTTGGCCACCCTGCTCACCATGGACATGTACCTGCCCGGCGGCCTGATCGAGGGCGACCGCGATCTGGCCAACGCCCGCACCGCAGGCTTCACCGTGCTGGTCTTCGCCCACCTGTTCAACTGCTTCAACGCCCGCTCCGAAACCACCAGCGCATTCGCCAACCTGGCCACCAACCCCTGGCTGTGGGGCGCGGTGGCCCTGTCCGCCCTGCTGCAGGTGGCAGTGGTGCACCTACAGGTCTTGAACCTGGCCTTCGGCACCGCACCGCTGTCGCCTGGCCAATGGTTGGTCTGCGGCGCGATGGGCAGCACCGTGCTGTGGTTCAGCGAGTTGCGCAAGCTGCTCACAAGGAAACGTCCATGAAACCCGCCTCGCCCCTTGTTCCTGTCCTCGTGCCTCCGGTGCTGCCCGTGCCTCCCGCTTCGGGCAGGCATGTTGTGAGAACGGTCGGACTTTTTCTGGCCGTGGCCGCGCTCCTTGCCGTGTTGTGGATGCCGACGTCGCAGGGCCTTCCGCCGGCCGGCCAGGCCATGCTGGCGATCCTGGCGTTTGCCGTCATCGTCTGGATGACCGAGGCGCTGGACTACGCGGTGAGCGCCGTGGTCATCGGCGCCCTGATGATCTTCCTGCTGGCCGCCGTGCCCGATGCGGCCCGGCCCGCCGGCGAAGCTATGGGCACAGGCGCAGCACTCGGCCTGGCACTCTCGGGCTTTTCGAACAGCGCCGTGGCGCTGGTGGCTGCCGCCTGCTTCATCGCGGCGGCCATGACGGCCACGGGGCTCGACCGGCGCATCGCGCTGTTGGTGCTGTCCCGGGTCGATGCGCGCACCAACCACATCGTGATCGGGGCCATGGGGGTGGGCTTTCTGCTGTCATTCATCGTGCCCAGCACCACGGCGCGGGTGGCTTGCCTGGTCCCCATCATGATGGGCTTCATCCTGGCCTTCCAGGTGGACAAGCGCAGCCGCTTCGCCGGCCTGCTGGTCATCACCGCCGCGCAGACCGCCAGCGTGTGGAACGTGGGCATCAAAACCGCCGCCGCGCAGAACATGGTGGCCATCGGCTTCATCGAAAAGCAATTGCAGACCAGCATCACCTGGCTCGAATGGTTCATCGCCGGAGCGCCGTTCTCCGCGCTGCTGAGCATTGCCGTCTATTTCATCATGACGCGCATGATGAAGCCCGAGATGAAGGAGATCGCGGGCGGCCAGGCCACGATACGGCGGCAGCTCGATCTGATCGGCAAGACCAGCAGCAGGGAGTGGAAGCTGCTGGCCATCGTGCTGGCGCTGCTGGGCTTTTGGGCGACCGAGAAGGTGCTGCACGACTTCGACACCTCGTCCACCACCATCGCGGCCATCGCCCTGATGCTGCTGCCCCGCCTGGGCGTCATGGACTGGAAGGAGTCCCAGCGCGGCTTTCCCTGGGGCACGGTGGTGCTGTTCGCGGTCGGCATCAGCATCGGCACGGCCCTGCTCAAGACCCAGGCCGCCGGGTGGCTGGCTCACCTCATCGTGCAGAACCTGGGCCTGCAGCAGGCCAGCGCGTTCGCAATCCTGATGCTGCTGTCGCTGTTCCTGATCGTGATCCACCTGGGGTTCGCGAGCGCCACGGCACTGGCATCCACGATGATCCCCATCATCATGAGCGTGCTCCTGGCGGTGCAGACCCCGGGCATCAACGTGGTCGGCATGACCATGCTGCTGCAGTTCGTCGTGAGCTTCGGCTTCATCCTGCCCGTCAACGCACCCCAGAACATGATTGCCTATGGCACCGGTACCTTCGATGCCCGCGACTTCGTGCGCACCGGCATCGCCATCACGCTGGCGGCCACTGCCTTGCTGGTGCTCTTCTCGCTGACCTATTGGCCGTGGATGGGGTACATGACCAAGACGGCCTGAAGATGCAGGCCGTGTTCAGGACGGCCTGTACTCGGCCGTGACGTCGATCGGCTCTGGCATGGCCTGCGGCAATGCGCCATGGGGGCGCGCTACCTGGCTTTCCAGTGTCCTGATGCGGTGCGTGAGCACCTCGATGCGCTGCAGCCCGTCCATCAGCAGCACCACCGTGAAGATGTCCAGGTCATAGGTGACGCGCAGCTTGACCGCTGCCCGCAGCGGGACGAGGCACTGCGCGCTGAAGTGCAGTTCCTCCTGCTCCGAGGCCAGCGGCGCGATGGCGCCATAGTCGACCAGCTCCGCCAGCTCCTGCGCGGTCAGCCCGCTTGCTCGGGTCAGGTCGGACAGGCTTACGCTTGCGCGCTGGTCCAGCCAGTGCCAGTCATGTGCTTGTGGGGCCATTGGCATGCTCCAGGGTCGTTGCTTCACGGGGGTTGAAATCCGATGCACTGGCCAGTTCCTGGAACAGCTCCCGCTCGCGGGCAGAAAGCGTCTTCGGAATGTCCAGGTGCACCACGGCATAGAAGTCTCCGCGCCCGCCATGGCCATTGGCAAGGCCTTGCCCTCGCACCCTGAGCTTGCGGGCGTGGCGGGTGCCCGCAGGCACCGTCAGCAGCATGGGGTTGCCCAGGGTGGGAATCTCCACCTGCGCACCCAGGGCCGCCTCCCAGGGGCTGAGCGCCAGGTGGAAGTACAGGTCATGTTGCTGCACCTGGAACAGCGGGTGCGGCGCCAGGGCAATGTGCAGGTAGATGTCCCCATTGGGGCCGCCCTGGTGCCCTTTGCCGCCTTGCCCACGCAGGCGCAGCTTCTGGCCATCGCGCACGCCCGCCGGTATCGTCACTTCCAGCGCCCGGCCGGCGCCACCGTCATCAAGCTCCAGCGTGAGCTTGGCTCCCTGGTGCGCCTGCTCCAGGCTGATGCGGGCCGTGGTGTCGAAATCACGGCCCGGCACCGGCCCGCGATCACTCTGGCGGCCCGCCCGTCCGTGCCCCATGGCCGCCAGCAGGTCAGCCAGGTCCATGTCCGCGAATGTGGGGCCGTTGCCGCCACCAGGGCGTTCCCAGGCGGGCGGCGGCTGGAACTCCTCGCCGGGGACGTGCTTGCCGATGTTGTCGTAGGCACTGCGCTTTTCCGCATCCTTGAGGGTCACATAGGCTTCTGCAAGCTCCTTGAATTTTGCCTCGGCATCGGCATCCTTGGAGAGATCAGGATGGTACTGGCGGGCCAGCTTGCGGTAGGCCTTCTTGACCTGCTCCAGCGTGGCGTCGCGTGGCACGCCCAAGGTGGCGTAGTAGTCTTTGTATTTCATGGGGCGCAGCAGGCCGTGGCGTCTGGGGTCATGTCGCCGCCTTCGGGTGGGTCGGCGTCCTTTGGCTACGCTCGTAGCGGCTTTCGCAGGCCACGCAGCGCAGTGCCTGGGGTTCAATGCACAGCCGCTGGAACGGGATGGCCGCCATGCAGTCGGTGCACAGGCCGTACTCCTTGGCGTGGATGCGTTGCAGTGCACTGACCACCGCATCGAACTCCTGGCTGTGCATGTCGGACAGTACGCCTTCCACCGTGCGTTCCTCCGCCAGTTGCGGTGCGTCGCCGGCATCTTGCGCCAGGGCCTGGTGGGCCGAGTCCACCTGCGACAGACCTTGCCGGTGCAATGCCTGCAACACCTGCATTTCGGTGCGGCGCGCTTGCAGAAGGTTGGCAAGGCTTGCGCGCTGGCTGCGGGACAGGTGGGCTATCGTATTCATGTCATTGTCCGGTGCGGGGGCATTTCCCAAGATAGTTCGGGCGGGCGGTTGCCGTCTGTGCGCTGGCGGACGCAATGGGGGAACATTTCGTTTTGTTGGCGGCCGTTGGGGCCCTTATTGCCTGGCCTATGGCATGGAGTGCCGGGGCAGCGAGATGGTGAAGACGCAACCCGAGCCCGGAACATCGCGCACGGTCAGGGTGCCGTGGTCGGCTTCGATGCTCTGGCGGGCGATGGACAGCCCAAGCCCCAGGCCCGCGCGGCTGTCGTCGTTCTGCCTAAACGGGATGAACATCCTGGCGGCGCCGCCCGCTGGCAGGCCGCCGCAGTGGTCCTCGACGTCCATCAGCACATACTCTCCTAAGGCATAGGCCGTCAGCCTCACTACAGTGTCCTGGTGCGTGTACTTGAAGGCGTTCTGCAGCAGGTTGGCCAGCGCAGCGTGCAGCAGGTCGCGGTTGGCTTCGACCGCCAGCGCAGGGTCTACCGCAATGACCTCCAGCACAGCGCCTTTGAGGCCCACGTTCAGGCGCGCTGCCAGTTCGACGTCGGAGATGAACGCTGCGACGGAAAAAGCCTGGCGCTGGTCCGAGCCCTCGCCGCGCACTTCGGCGGTAGCCCTGCTGATCAGCAGGCCGAGTGTGGACAGGCTGCGCTTAAGCACCGCGCCGGTGGCGCCGCCGATGGGCATGTTGCCCAGTTCGAGCGCCCGCACGGCCAGGGTGGCCGTGCCCAGGGAGTTGCGCAGCTCGTGCACCAGAAACCCGAGCCGCTGCTTTTCGCCGGCGATCTGTTGCACGGACAACTGCGCATCGCGCTGAAAGCTGAACTCCGTCACCGCGTCGGCGATGGCGTTGTCCAGGCACCGGTTCAGTGTCCGGAACTCCACCACGGCAAACGGCGCATCCCGCTCGAACGCCAGGTCGGTGATGGCCTGGCACAGGTCGCCGTAGTCGTGAACCACCTGGTCGACGGTGTAGCCGAGCAGCAGCAGCTCCTTGCCATGCGCGGTGGCACTCACGCCGATTTCAGACAGGGCCCCCGCGTCGCCGCCAGAGGGGCCCGAGATGGCAACGCTGGTCGCGGCGTCGTCATCCTCCTCGGCCGCGAGGGTCCGGGTGAGTTGGTCCAGGAACATGGGCACCCCATGGGCCAGTTGCTGGTCAGTGGCTTTGCGCCGGGGGCGCTCGGCCACCTTGCGTTTGCACCGCGCGATCAATTCGCTGCGGTTGTTGGACAAAAAATGGTGCATGGAAACCTTTGTAGCGGGTGCGCGGCACGCGAAGGACTTGGTGCGGCTCAAAAACCCGGCGAAGCGGTTCTGGCAAGTCGCGGCAACGACGCCAGAAGAGTTTTGTTGGCCGCTATCACGCCAGGGTCATGATGTCTATGACGCTGCTAACCCCGGGGGTACCCCATGCTGAATTGGTGGCTATGGCGCGGTCTGCCCAGCTCTGGACGGTTCCTGTCAAAGTGACCTCGGCCCCATGCAGCCTGACGGTGATGTTTTTCGCGTTGGAGATCGACGAGCGCATCAACGCCGCCTCGATGTCCGACTGAACCGACCTTGCGGTCAGCGAAGGCTTGAGGTCGATCTTGTCGCTCACGCCGGTGACCCCCAAGAGGTGCCGAACCGCTGCTGCCGCTGCGCGCCGTTGGTACTGCCAGTCCACCGTGCCCGTCAGCGTGACCCAGCCGGCTTCCACAGTCACGTTGACCGCATCGGCGGGAAAGGACGAAGACAGCCCCAGTATGTGCTGCGCCGACCCGGCGATCTGTGCGTCGGTGCGCTGGCTGCCGCCAGGCAGGTGGACCTTGAGTTCAGTGGCGATGGCATGCACCCCCGAGACGCGCTGTGCCGCGCGCTCGGCGTTCCATTTCTCCGCATAGGAGTCAACCTGCCCCGCAAGGATGACCACACCGTCCTTCACTTCCACCCCGATGTGCGCCGCGCAGATGGACGGCTCCCATTGCAGCTCTGCACTCACGTCCTGCTGCAGTTGGCTATCGGTCTTCATGGGGCCTCCGGGTCATTGAGTGGATCTTGAGCTTGACCCGGCCTGGGC
Source organism: Acidovorax sp. A1169 (assembly GCF_030704685.1). Lineage (GTDB taxonomy): Bacteria > Pseudomonadota > Gammaproteobacteria > Burkholderiales > Burkholderiaceae_C > Acidovorax. Next base: position 37,407 of record NZ_JAUZDX010000013.1, on the reverse strand, counting down.
CCTGCCGTCTGTGCGGTGGCGAACGCTCGGGCTTCGAATGCAGTGGGTTGTCTGCTGGCGTGCGCTGTCGAACAGACGCAGCCCCCCGAAGTCCTTACAACCTTGTGCAGGGATGCATCCGCAACCCATCGCTCACAGGCAGCAAACACACGAGGAACTTCACCATGAAGAGTCAATCATCCCCCCTGGCCTTGGCAGCGCTGGCCGTCTGCAGCGCGCTTTGCCTGAACACGCCTGCCTGGTCCCAGGTTGCCGGCGCAACCACCACGCTCGACGCCACTGTGACCGAGTCGGTACAGCTTGCCAGAGGCTGGAGCGTCAAGAAGACGCTGATGGGCAAGACCATCTACAACGACGCCGGCAAGAAAGTAGGCAAGGTCGATGACCTGATCATTTCTCCCGAACGAAACGTTTCGTACGTCATCGTCAGCGCCGGCGGCTTTGTCGGCATAGGGCGCCACGACGTTGCGATTCCTGTGTCCGCGATCCAGGACCATGCAGGCAGGCTGGTGATGGCTGGCGCGACCAAGGACTCGATCAAATCCATGCTTGAGTTCAAGTATGCCAACGACACGACCAAACGAGACCAGTTCCTGGCCGATGCAGACAAGGACATCGCCAGGGGCAGGGCGAAGGTGGCGGACCTGGAGAAGCGGGCGGGTGTCGCTGCAACCGATGCCAAGGCCAAAATCGACCAGGAAATATCCTCTCTACAGGGCGATGTGAAATCCGCAGAAGCCAAGTTGACGGAGATGAAGCAGGCCACCGTGGCGCGGTGGAAAGAGTTTGAGGCCGGGGTCAGCGCTGCTACAGCCCGCCTGCGCAAATCCATCGACACCGCTACCGGCTGAAAGCCATCGCGGAAGGTGGGCGCGTGGTTTTCCAACTGGCAAAGAAATGGATTGGCAATGAACAAGATGTTGGTATCGATCTTCGACAACGAAATGGCTGCGCAGTCAGGGTTGCAGGCCCTGCGCAAGTTGCATGAAGCGGGTGATATCACGCTGTACTCCAGCGGGGTGTTGCTCAAGGATGCCGATGGAAAGGTCCTTGTGAAGAAGTCCATGGACCAGGGGGGCGTCGGCGCAGGTGTCGGCCTGGCCGTGGGGAGCTTGATTGGCCTTCTTGGCGGGCCGGTGGGCGTGGCCCTGGGCGCTGTCACAGGCACGGTTGCCGGTGCCATTCGCGACTTCTGGGTGGCAGGGGTTGGCCGCGATTTCATAGAAGAGACCGAACGTTTTCTGACCCCCGGAAAGGTCGCGCTGGTGGCCGAGATCGAAGAAGAGTGGGTCATTCCGGTGGATGCGGCGCTGGAAGCCGTTGGCGCGCAGGTGTTCCGGCAAAGCCGCACGGAGATGGTCGAGGAGCAGTTCGACCACGACGTCGCTGCGCTCAAGTCAGAGATCAATGAGCTGCAGGCCGAGGCGTCCCGTGCCAGTGGTGCTGCCAGATCAGGATGGCAATCCAGGATCGCCAGCACCAACAGCCGCTTGGACGCCTATGTTCAACGCGTCAAGGACCGGGTCGCCTTTCTTGAGCTGGAGGCCAAGGACAAGGCCAATTCCTTCAAGGAACAGCTCAGCCGCTCCAAGGGAGACGCCTCCACAATGATCGAGGCGCGCGCAGAACTTGTGAAGGACTCCTACCACAGGCGCGCAGCCAAGCTGTCTCAGGCGTGGGGCCTTGCCAAAGAGGCTTTGGCGGTTTGACGCAGGCAGGCAACGGACAGGGCTGACTCTTCAGCGGTGCTGCAGTACATGGCGCTGCTCCCATCGGTGGCCGATTGCCCGCCCGTGGCGGGTCGGCCACCGCTGTCGAATCAATAGGTGACGACGATGTTGTCCACCACGTTCTGCACGCCAGGTGCGCTCCAGGCGGCGTGGCCTGCCAGGTCCCGCTCAGCCCAGGTGTGGGCTGTTCCAGACAGATAGACATCGGCGCCTTTCACGTTCACCGTGATCATCGCGGCATCGTTGTGGGCGCGCCTTTTCAGTGCCGCTTCGATGTCGGATTTGAGCACCGTCACGGAGACCATGGGCTTGATGTTGATCTGGTCGCTGACACCCGTGACACCCATGAGTTTGCGGATGCTGGAAGTCACCTCGCGCCGCTCGAAGTCCCACCGTACCTCGCCCGTCAAGGTGACCCAGCCTTTTTCGACCATGACCTGGATACTGTCCTTGGCAAGCATGGAAGACCAATTGAGCAGGTCGTTCGCTGAGCGGGCAATGTCCGCGTCGTCCCGCTGGTTGGGGCCGGGAAGTCTGACTTCCATCTCCACAGCCAGGCCGGTGACGCCAGTGACGCGCTGCGCCGCGCGCTCGGCATTCCATTTTTCGGTGTAGCTGTCGACATGGCCCGCCAGGGTGACGATGCCGTTCTTCACCTCTACACCGATCTGGGATGCATTCACTGCGGGTTCCCAGTGGAGTTCGGCGGTGACGTCCTGCTTGAGTTGGGAGTCGCTTTTCATGGTGGTTCCTGAGTGGGGAGGGGCGTTCAGTCTGCGTCCCCTGTGACCATTCATCTGTGCGTTGCCGCGCTTTGCGGGCGATGCGAAGGTTCTCCCGCAAGCTCGCTCCACTTGCTGGTTGCGCCGGGCCTTGCACTCCCCAGCCTCACTGGTCGCCGGCGGGTGCAGGCGGTGGCAGATCCTCGTCCTTCTTCCTCTTGGCGCGGTACATGGCGGCATCTGCCCGAAGCATCAGGTCATCAAGCTCCAGCCCATCGTCCGGGTAGACGCACACGCCGATGCTGGCAGAGATCACGAGTTGCTCGGCCCCAAGCGTCATTGGCGTGGCAATGGCCGCGGCCACCTTGTCGGATACCAGGTTGGCGTCCGAAATGTCGGCGATGTCCGTCAGCAGGATCACGAACTCATCCCCTCCATAGCGGCTCACGGTGTCCACGTCCCGGATCGAGGCTTCCATGCAGCGAGCGGTCTGCTGCAGCACCGTATCCCCGGCCGCATGTCCCAGGGTGTCGTTGATGGACTTGAACTTGTCCAGGTCAATGAACAGCAGCCCCAGCCGGTTGTGGTGGCGCTTGGCGTGCGCAATGGCCTGCACGAAGCGGTCGTGCAGCAGGGCGCGGTTGGGCAGCTGCGTGAGCCCGTCGAGCTCTGCCGAGCGCGACAGCGCGGTCAGCTCCTGCGTGACCTGCTCGGTATCGGCCTGGCTTTGCAGTGCGGTGACGACCAGGTGCGCGTTGGCCTCCACCAGGTGCTGGCTGGTGCCGGGCTCCACCAGCGCCTTGGCGTCCTGCAGCTCGGTGTGCAGGTCGGCCAGCAGGCAGCGCGCGTTGTCGATCTGCAGCAGCAGCTCGGTCAGCTCCTGCGAGGCGGTGCGCAGGTCCGTGGCGACCAGCGCCAGGTCATGGGCCAGGGGCTCGGCCTGGGCCGGTTGGTCGGTCGGCGCAGCGCGCTCGGTGTCAGGCCGCGGCATCAGCGCGCATCCCCCGTTGCTGCTGCGTGGCGGTCTGGTTGGCGCGTGGGGCGCGGGCCCAGCAGGCCCTCGTAGGCCGCCACGCGGTCTTCGATGTGCAGGCCGCCGTCGTCGATGCGGAACAGGCGTATCTCATCGGAGTGCGCGCTGGCGCGTATCTTCACCACCGCGATCATGCGGCGCAGCCGGCTGTCGATCTCGATGTAGCGCTGCATGATGATGGCGTCGGTCAGAAAGGCCGTGCCGTGGGGGCTGAAGCGCAGGTCGGTGTAGCGGTCTTCCAGCTCGGACGTCATGAGCACCGTGACGCCCCTGCGCGCCAGTGCGCTGACCATGCCCGACAGCGATTCGCGAAAGTCCTGCCGGAAGGTCGGCGCCAGCGCCAGTTCGAACCCAGAGAGCGAGTCGATCACGACGCGGGTGGCCTTCAGGCGCTCTATCTCGGCGATGAGCAGGTGCACGATCTCGTCGATGGACAGATCGGGCGCGCGGCTGTCCACGATGCCCACCACGCCTTGCGCAATGAGCGCGGCCACCAGGGGGTTGCGCGAGCCGCTGGGCTGCTGCTCGAAGGCGGCGATCACGCCGGTTTCTCCCTGGCGGGCCCCCTCCGCCAGGAAGGCCGATGCCAGGATGCTCTTGCCCGAGCCCGATGGCCCCGCCACCAGCACCGAGTACCCCCGCGGCAGGCCCCCACCGAGCATGGTATCGAGCTCTTGGACACCGATCGACAGGCGGCTCGCACGGCCGACCGGCGGTGTGCGCGCGGCAGGTGCTGGGCGCTCCTGCGCCACGGGCGCAAAGACGTGGATGCCCTCGTGTTCGATGCGAAAGGTGTGCAGCCCCGGCAGGGTGGGCTGGCCGCGCATCTTCAAGACCTCCATCTTGCGCACCATGGAGTTGCGCTGCACGCTCTGGCGCAGCCAGATCAGCCCATCGGCCACGGTGCACGCCGCGTTGGCCTCGGTGTCGTTGAAATACTCGCCGATCAGAAAGGTGGTGGCCTGCCAGCTCGTCATCAGCATGCCCAACTGGTGCACAAACTGCTGCAGCTCTGCCTGTGACTTGCCCAGCACCTCATTGGCCAGCACCACGGAGCGGAACGAATCGACAAACACCAGTGCCGGGCTTTGCTTTTGCACCTCTTCGGTGATGCGCCACAGCACGGTGTCCAGGTCCCCTTCCAGCGTGGCGTCGGACAGGTTGATGAAGCGGATGGAGTGGTTGATCTTTTCGCTGTCGAAGAACCCGAACTGCTGTTGGTAGCGCAGCATCTTCAGCGGTGGCTCGCCCAGCACCGTGAAATAGATGGCCGGGCGCTCGGGCGTGGCCAGCGCAAACATGATCTGGTGCGCCAGCGTGGTCTTGCCGCAGCCCGGCTGGCCGGCGATCAGGTTGAACGAGAACTCGGAGATGCCCCCGCCCAGCACCTCGTCCAGGCCAGGAACCCCGGTGGCCAACTGCCTGATCGTCACTCTGCTCGTCATGTCTTGGTGTCCTGTGCGGGCGAGCCGCTGAAGATGGGGGACCATACCGAGCCCAGCAGCCGCTGGGTAAGGGAGGTTCCGATCAGGCTGTTCAGCAGCCCATGGAAGGTTTCCAGCGACGCATCGGTGGCGGCGGCCGCTGCTTCGGGGCTCTGTTGTGCCAGCACCCGCCGCAGGCGCTTGAAGCTCAAGGGTTCGTCACTCTCGTGCGCCTCAATCAGGCAGGGGTGCGAGGCGCCCGCCACGTTCAAGGTGCGCCGGTACAGGGCGGCCACGCCCCGCTGCCCGAGGATCGGTGTCAGCACGTCGACAATCGTTTCCCAGCGGCCCACCGCGGCCATGGCCACAAACTGCGCCTGTTCTGCGACTTGTTTTTCCGGGTCGGTGGGCTGCATACGGCAGTCCTTTCGCGGGTGTCCTGGTTCGTAGCAACGCCCGCATCCGGGGGGGGGCGCATCGCGTACTTGCAGTGGTGGTTGTCAAGGGTGGGCACCGCCATCTCCAGACGGTGCAACGGCATAGTCTGCAGCGTGGCATGGCGGTTTGTTACCGTCCGTGCGCTGCCGCACACAGCCGTGGAAAGCGGGGCAGGGCCATCCCGCATTGGCCGTCCTGCCAAGCTTTTCTTTCCAATTTGTCCATATGTGCGATACCGTACAGACTAAGGGTGTTAGAGCGGCCACCCTCGCGGGTTCTTCAATGTGCAGCTTGGGTACAACCGCCCCCGCCTGCCCCGACCGAATCGACCGATGAACGGAGTGCCCTTGACCTTGCCCCATGCTGCCCTGCAGAACCAGTTGCTGGCGGCCCTGCCCAAGGCCGAATGGCTGCGCTGGATGCCGGACCTCGAGCCGGTGGAACTGCCGCTGGGTGAGGTGCTGTACGAGTCGGGTGGCAAGACGCCTTATGTGTACTTCCCTACCAATTCCATTGTCTCGCTGCTCTATGTGCTGGAAGACGGCGCCTCGGCCGAGATTGCCGTGGTGGGCTTCGAGGGGGTGGTGGGCATCTCCATCTTCATGGGGGGCGGCTCGACGCCAAGCCGGGCCGTGGTGCAAAGCGGGGGCTCGGGCTACCGGCTGAGGGCCGATGTGGTGAAGGATGAATTCGCGCGCGCGGGTCCGGTCATGCACCTCATGCTGCGCTACACCCAGGCCCTGATCACCCAGATGGCGCAGACAGCGGTGTGCAACCGCCACCATTCGCTGGACCAGCAGCTGTGCCGCTGGCTGCTGCTGAGCCTGGACCGCCTGCAGGGCAACCAGTTGGTGATGACACAGGAGCTGATTGCCAACATGCTGGGCGTGCGGCGCGAGGGCGTGACCGAAGCGGCGCTCAAGCTGCAGAAGGCCGGACTGATCAGCTATGCACGCGGCCGCATCAGCATTCTGGACCGCTCGGGCCTGGAAGAGCGTACCTGCGAATGCTACAGCGTGGTCAAGCGGGAATATGACCGGCTGCTGCCGGGGACGACCGCCTCATAGACCTCTTGCGCCGACGCCTATGTGCGCTGCCAGACAGTCAGCCGCTGCCGCAGCTCCCACACTGGCGATCCGCCCCACCATCCGAAGATCAGGCTTGGAGATGGACAGGCGGCGCCTTGTTTTTCAGGCGCTGCATGACACGAGCACCGAAGGCCATGGCATCCACCGAAAACCAATTGATAGAGCGGCTTCCCCAGGCCGCGCGCAAGCGACTGCTGGACCAGTGCGAGCCGTTCGAGCTCACCCTGTCGGCCGAGCTGAGTGCCCCTGGCACGCCCCTGAGCCATGCCTATTTCCCCCGCGAGGGCTTTGTCTCGCTGGTGGTGGGGGTGGACAAGCACCCCTCGCTGGAGGTGGGCATGGTGGGGCGCGAGGCCATGCTGGGGGCCGAACTCATTCTGGGCGCCGCCAGTACCCCCTGGCGGGCACTGGTGCAGGGCGCGGGCGCCAGCTGGCGCATCGGCGCCGCCGCGCTGCGCACCGAGACCGCCACCAACCCGGCTTTGCTGCGGCTGCTGCAGTCCAGCGTGCTGGTGCGGCTGCACCAGCAGGCCACCGCCTCTGCGTGCGAGCGCTACCACACCATCCGCCCGCGCTTGGCGCGCTGGCTGCTGATGAGCCAGGACCGGGCAGGCACGAACTGCTTTCACGTCACCCAGGAGTTTCTGGCCCTGATGCTGGGCGTGCGCCGCGTGGGGGTCACCGTGGCCGCCAGCGAGCTGTAGGACAGCGGCCTGATCTCTTACCGCCGGGGCGAGATGACCGTGCTGGACCGCGAGGGCATGCAGGTACAGGCCTGCAGCTGCTATGCAGCCGACAAGGCCGTCTATACCGAGATGATGGGTGTGGCTGCATTGAAGCCGCAGGGGAGCAGCCCCTGCCGGGTCAGCGCTTGATCAGCAGCTCGTCATCCACGGATGCGATGCCCAGAACCCCGTAGAGCATGGCCCGGCTCCGGGTGGCGAAACTGGCGCTGTTGCCCGAGAGACCATGGGCTTGCACTACCATGTTGTCGGCTTCATCCGCGCCATCGGCCACAGGGCGCTGCAGGAGTACGGGCTCCGCCCCGTCGGGGTCCGGCATGCGAATGAGCGTTCCGCTGCGCATGAAGCTGGCCCGTGCCGCGCCGACATCGACCGCTTGGCTCTGTTTCGCATCGGGCGCCGGGGCTTGCGCGCGCGTGAGCAGGATGCTTTCGACCCGGACGACGCCCGGCACATTGGTCACGACGAACAGCGCCAGCTCGACCTGTGTCGGATCGTCTGCGGGCCCGCTGAGCAGCACAGCGCCCTTGATCACATCGACGGCGATGCGGGTGCTGCCCATCACCGGCGAGAGCAGCAGAGCGGTTTCGATGCGGGCCCGGAGCACGCTATCGTCCAGCGTGGCCTCGATGGCTGCGACATCGGGCGGCAGCAGCGCCACACCGCCGCCCCATTGGCAGCCCGGGACAGCCACCAGAAGGAACACCCCGACCATGGCGCCTGCGAGGCAGGTGCCCACACGTATACCGGTTGCATTCAACATGGCAAGGCCCTCGGAGCAGCGGTTGCCAGCGGCAACCATGGGGCCAGTTTCACACTTGCTCACACCTGCGTCCGTTCGCAAGCGCACGGAGCGCTGGTTAGCGCATGTGCCGACCCATCAGAATGCCGCCAACTGGTAGCGGCCATACAGGGTGACCGCCAGCACCAGCAGAAAGTACCCGGCCATTGCGCCGGTCACCCCGAACTCGGTGGCCTGCTGCAGGGGCGTGCGCTCCTTTTCCAGCGGCCCGAGTGCCAGCGCCAACAGCAGCGCCGGCATGATGAAGTAGCGCCCCTGTACGCCCGCAATGACCGGCACGGGGTAGTCGTTCCAGGTGACCGCAATCGCAAAGAAGGCCAGCAGGGTGCTGGTGACGGCGCAAATGGCCAGCACGGCCCGCAGCGGCGTGTACTGCCGCTCTTCGCGCCCCGCGTAGACGGTGGCCAGCAGCGCCAGGGCCGCCAGCACGGCCCAGATCCCCCGCATCGCCGGCTTGGGGATCAAGGTGTCGAGCCAGCCCAGCACCCCGACGAAAGAGTAGATGAGCATGTACCCCTTGTCCTTGTCGGCCAGCGTGCTGCCGACCAGCCCCAGGAAGTACAGCGGATCCTCCACGTAGATCTGCACGATCTGCAGCGTGGTGTGCGAGCGCTCGATGCGCGCATCCATGGTGGTCAGCAGCACGAACAGCGTCCAGCCCAGGCTGGCCGCGCACAGCAGCACGAAGCCGCCGAGCCGGGTCCAGGAGAAGCGCTGGCACAGCAGCAACAGCGGTATCGCCAGCAGCGGCAGCAGGTGGGTGCGCGAGGTGACGAGCACGAAGGTGAAGCCCAGGATGGCGGCGTACCGCCATCGGCAGGGCGCCGCGGTGCCACCGTTGCACTGGGCCTGGTACTGCGCGATGGCCAGCCCACCGAGCACCAGTGTCATCGCAATGCCCAAGCCGTCGATGGTGGGCGACAGGATCTGGAAGGCCGACATGGGCATCAGCACCAGGGCCCGCACCAGCAGGTTGGGCGGCAGCAACTGCCAGGCCCAGGCCAGCAAGGCCAGCACCGTGAGCGTCACCATGCCCCTTGTGAAGTCGTAGCTGGCCCGCATCGACCACTCCATGTGGCGCGATATCGACAGGCCAAGCGCATGTGGCAGGTAGATCAACGGTATGTAATAGGCCGTGCCTGCCACGTCCACGAACTGCCGGTCGTTCGCCCAGCCATGCTGTGATGCCTGGCCCATGAGCCAGGTGGCGGAAAGCCTCTCTTTATTGTCCCCCGCAATCTTCAGCATCCAGCTCGCGAACTGGATCAGGTGCTGGTCCGCATGACCGCCGCTATAACCCTTGGCCTCCGGTGCAGGTTTTCCAAGCAATAACTGTCCGTTACCGATCATGTCGGCGCGGTACAGGTGAGCGATCTCGTCCGGCGACTGGAATGCGGGAATCAACCGTGCCGTTGTGCACGCCAGAAAAAATGCGAGAAAGAATAATCCGAGTTGAGCGGGGCGCCGCAACCAGCTTCGGGTCGAGCCTGCAGGCGCGGCGCGCAGCGGCAAGCTTGCCGCCGTGTGGCCGGGCCCTGCTGAGGCTGGTGTCAATGAAGTTGCGCCAAAGGTGGCTTGCATTCGAGTATCTCCCTGCTCTATTGGATATATGGTTCTTGTTATTCGATAAAGCGGAGCAGTGCCCATTGAGGGCCGATGCCTTTGAACTGGCCATGGCAATCCCCGCCTCCATGAAAATGGAAGATAAAATAAGTCTGCGGAAACTCAGGACGATGGATATCCATCGCCGGTGCGATCAGAAATTCAGATGGTAGAAAGATCAGCCCGGCTGGGGCACATCAGAAATTGAATGACGAGCCATTGTGGGGCGATCCCAGGTAACAAACGGTGATTCCCGTCACGTCACGGTTTTGCCCAGAGCGCACCAGCACATACTCCGATCATGGGCGCCGTTCCCGAGAGGGTACCCCTGCTTTGGCGGTGCGGGGCAGAGCAGGGCAGGCTCCTTCGCACCCGCTCAGTCCGCCACGCCATGCAGCGATTGCTGCGTGACCTGGGCATACGCCAGCACTGCGATGAGCTTGTGCAGCAGCGTGCGGTCGTCGCTCTCCAGGGGCCGGGCCAACAGTGGCACCAGGTGCGAGAGCGCCTGCTCGACCTCCTGCGTCGAAAACGTCTGGTCCTCGTAGAGGCCGAAGATCCTGTGCAGGAAGAACGAATCGGCGTGCGCGAGCAGGCGCAGGATCGCCGGCAGCTCGTGGTGGTCGATGCTGCCGACATGGTGGGCCGGGTTGCGGATCTGGGGGCCGTTGCCGGCCAGAAAGTCGAATGGCATGGCGATGGAGGGTGTGCGTTGCTCGTGAAAACTCGTGTGGGTTCGCTTCCAAAGCCTGGTCAGGCCACCGAGCGCTTGCCCGCGTGGTACGTGGCGAGTGCCGAGGCGATGGCAGAAGGCCAGTGAAGAATCGCAATCGCCATGACCGTGGCGACCCATCCCAGATAGATGCACCAAAACCGGCATGGACCCGCCAAGGCGGCCTGGCGCCATGTCAGGACGGACTGCAGCAGGAGCACGGCAGGCAGCATCGCCAGCAGGATGTAGTGCACCCTTAGCGTCGGCGACACCTCTGCATCGGTGACTACGTGGGTCAGGAACGCGCCTGCGCTTTGCATGAAGGACATGCCGGAGGAGGCATCCGGTGACAAAAGGGCGAACCAGACGCCAAGGGGAAGGATGGCGCTGAAGGCAAACCCCAGGCTGGCAATTCGCGGTTCGGACAATTTCATTTTTTTGGCAGCATGGTGAAGTTCAGACGGTGGGGCACGCAGGGCTGGTCCGCAGTACGGCGCCGCAGAATGCAGGGCCTTCGAAGACCTCGGTCATGCGATCAACTCACTTGGGTTGGCCCCGCAGGCCTGCGCCACGGCCCGCACGGCCCCCGGGTCCAGCACCAGCCCGATATGGCTGACGCCGCGCACCACCGTCACCGGAACGGGAGTGCCGGCCTGGGCGGATGGCTGCGAGCAGGGCGATCAGCAGGATGGCGGGGATCATCATCAGCATGGACGGGACGCACTGGCGCAATGGCCTGAGTGGATGTGCGCGCCATTTTGGCGAGATTCCCCGCGCTCGGGCAGTACGCAAATGGGTGATACGGTGCCCGGGGCGCCGGCTGCCATAGTCTGCTTCGGGGGCAAGATCAAGGCAGCTCAAGCCAGGCCCATCACCCCTGCCCACCTTGACATCGGTGTTTGTGGCAGCATGTTCCCAAGAACATGTTTCCGGGTGCTTGCTCGCGAGTGCCCGGTATGAAAAGCCACCGACCTGACCCGAACAAAAGATGAAGACCATCGACGAGATGCTGCACCTGGAGCTGCTCACCCACGAGCAGCACTTTGAAATCAGCGCCTGGATTGCGCGCTCTGCCTCGCCGGAAGAGATACTGCAGATGCCCGCGCCCCTGTGGCAGGCCGTGGAGCGCGCCAGCCAGACCATGGGCATCAACGAGGACCTGTCGCGCCCGCCGTCGCTGGATGCGGGGAATCTGGTTTTCGGCTAGGGCGAGAAATCGCGGAAGGGAGCATGTCAGGACCGCTGCATGTCGCCGCCTGAGGTGCACTCGCGCATTTTCACAAGGCAGCTGACACATGACCGACTGGCGCCTGCAAGGGCAGGAAAAATACCTCCAAGGTGCGGTGCTCGAACGCAAGGCCTATCAGCCGTACCGTCGTGAATGGGAGCACGACCACTGCGAGTTCTGCTCGGCCGAGTTCTCGCTGAACGCCCCCGATGCGCTGCGCGAGGGCTATGCCACGTCGGACCACTATCGCTGGGTCTGCGCTGTCTGTTACGAAGACTTTCAAGAAATGCTGGGCCTGCGCCAGGGGTGAAGTGAGCAGCACGGCATATCCTTCCGAAACTTACAAAAGGGAGGGAATGCAATGATGAAGAAGAACGCCAGCGTGGCCGCTATCGCCATCACCGCTGCCATGGCAGGCAACCTGCCGCAGGCCTATGCGCAGACCACCGCCGTGCGCGACGTTGCCGTAGTGGCCGAGGCCGATGGCCCACAGGCCGCGCGCCTCGGTGCCCTGGTGACCGAGGGCATCCGCAAGAGCAGCTCCATGCGCTACAAGGAGCCAGCGTCCAAGGCGCAGCTCACCGTGCGCATCGCCACCATGTCGGCGCAGGACGCGGGCTCCATCGTTTATTCAGCGAGCTGGGTTTCAACCGGCAAGGACACCCTCATCGACCGGCAGTTGGCCACCTGTGATGTGGAGCGCATCGCGGCGTGTGCGGACACGGTGGTGGCCAAGACGGATGCGGTGCGTGCATCGCTGGCTGGCAAGAAGTAGGGCGGGGGGTCTGCCGCAGTGCAGCAGCGGTTGTGCTCTCAGGCTGCGGGAACCCAGTTGTCCAAATGCAGGCCGGGCACCTTCGAAAATTCGCGGCTGTTGTTGGTGACCAGCAGAGCCTGTTGGCTCACGGCATGGGCCGCAATCATGGTGTCGAGCGAGCCAATGGGCGTGCCACGGCGCTCCAGGTCGGCGCGCAGGTCGCCATAGGCCCAAAGGGCCGCGTCGTCGAACGGCAAAATGGTGAGTGGGGCCAGGAACATCTCCAGCGCCTGGCGGTTGCGTGTCGAGCCGCTCTTGGCGACGCCATACGCCAGTTCTGCCGCCACCACGCTGCACATCCCGATGTCGCCGAGCCGGTATTGGCGAAAGCGCTCCAGCACCGCAGGCGGCCTGGCATTGATGATGTAGATGCAGATGTTTGTGTCCAGCAGGATCATGGGGTGATCTCTGCGCGCATCTGGTCGTCAGGCTGCTGGCGCTCCAGCACAAAGCCTGGCTCGAATGCCGCCAGCCCTTGCTCCAGCGTTTGCCAAGGGGCCTCCACCGGCAGCAGCAGCACGCCGTTGCCAAAGTGCTTGACGACAACCTCGGTGCCGGCAAAGCGGTATTCCTTGGGCAGCCGGACGGCCTGGCTGCGGCCTGACTGGAAGAGGCGTGCGGTGTCCATGGAGGGCTCCCTTCAGATGGTGGCTATCAATGGTAGCTACCAAATGCCGGTTCGTCAAAGCGACGGTATCAATCCAGCCCCCGCCCCATCAACTCCTGCACCCTTGGCACCCCCTCCGTTTGCCCCGCCTGCACGGCCCGCACCAGCGCCCGCGCCACATCCGCACCCGGGCGGGCGCGGTAGTTGGCGGGGATGATCGGGTCCAGCAGCTTGAAGGCCTTGATCGAGAAAGACTCGGCTGCGCGCGGCGCCTGGCCCAGGGCCTGGCGTTCGCCCAGCAGCAGGGAAGGGCGCGCGATCACCAGTGTGGCAAAGCCCAGGCTCTTGAGCACCTGTTCGACCTCGCCCTTGACGCGGTTGTAGAAGATTTTGGAGTGGGCATCGGCGCCCATGGCGGTGACCACGCCGCAGCGGGTGGCACCGGCTGCCAGGGCGGTGCGCGCCGTGGCGATCACGGCATCCAGGTCCACGGCGCGAAACGCATCCTGGCTGCCTGCGGCCTTGATGGTGGTGCCCAGCGTGATGTAGACATCATCCACGTGCGGCAGGGCCGGCACCACGGGCTTGGCGCCCAGAACGGCAAAATCCACGGCATGCAGGTGCAGCCGTGGGTGTGACATGTCCGGCGTGCGCCGGCCGAGGGCATGCAGGGCATGCACCTCGGGTGGCAGCGCCCCGTTGCCGGGTGCTGCGCTTGCGTTGCTTGGTTTAGTGCTTTTGGCTGCCGACGGATCAGCGGCCAAAAGAGCCGCGAGGACCGCCCGGCCCACGAGGCCCGTTGCCCCGGCCACCAGAACCACCCGTGCCGCCTCCGCCATAGCCGCCACCTCCAGAGTTGCCACCACGATAGCCACCGCCACGGCGGCCGCCGCCCATGCTGTCTACGCTGGTGCGCATCGGGTCGGGCTGGCCACCGGCACCGCCACCGGCATGGCCGGAGCTGCGGTGGCCGGGATTGGCGTGGCCCATTTGCGTGCCCAGGTGGGCATTGGCGCGTGGGGGTTGCGAGTCGTCGTGGCGATTACCGCCACCGCCGCCTTCGTAGCCGCCGCCACCACCACCGCCGCCGGAACGGCTGCGTGCAGGTGCCGGGCCACCGGCGCGTGCGCCGCCGCCCTGGCCACCGCCGCCACCACCACCGGCACGGGCGCCGCCGCGCGGGCCACCGCCGCCGCCGGCTGCTGCGCCGCCACCGGCACGGCCGCCACGGCCGCCGCCACCACCGCCACCACCGCCATTGCCACCGCCGGCAGGGCGGGGGCCACGGTCGCCGCCGCCACCACCACCGCCGCCAGCACCCTGGCCGGCCTTGTTGGTGCGGATGCGTTCCATCATTTCGCTGCGGGCGGCCTTGGCGGCTGCCTGCATCACGTCACGGCTCGGGGGCTTGCCTGCGCCGCCCCAGATGGTCTGGCGGCCCATGGCGATGGGCTCTGCCTTCTCGCCGGCGTCGGGGCCGAAGCCTTCGATGATCTGGACGGGAATCTGCTGCTTGGTGAAGCGCTCAATGTCCATCATGAAGCCTTCTTCGTCCATGCAGACCAGGCTCACGGCTTCGCCGCTGTTGCCGGCGCGGCCGGTGCGGCCGATGCGGTGGACGTAGTCTTCCGAGACGTTCGGGATTTCGTAGTTCACGACGTGCGGCAGCTCGTCGATGTCGATGCCGCGGGCCGCGATGTCGGTGGCCACCAGGGCGCGGATGTCACCGCTCTTGAAGCCGGCCAGGGCCTGCGTGCGGGCGCTCTGGCTCTTGTTGCCGTGCAGGGCCATGGCGTTCACGCCGTTCTTGGTCAGGAACTCGGCCACGTTGTTGGCGCCGAACTTGGTGCGGGTGAACACCAGCACCTGGCTCCAGTTGTGCTGCTGGATGATGTGCAGCAGCACCTGCTTTTTCTTGCCACGGCCCACGGGGTGGATCACCTGGGTGATGCGCTGCACCGTAGTGTTGCTGGGCGTGACCTGGATGCTCTGGGGGTTCTTGAGCAGGGTGTTGGCCAGGTCGCGGATTTCGTCGCTGAAGGTGGCCGAGAACAGCAGGCTCTGCTTTTCGCGGGGCACCAGGGCCAGCACCTTCTTCACGTCGTGGATGAAGCCCATGTCCAGCATGCGGTCGGCTTCGTCGAGCACCAGCACCTGCACGGTCGACAGGTCCAGGAAGCCCTGTTGCTGCAGGTCCAGCAGGCGGCCGGGGGTGGCCACCAGGATGTCCACGCCGCGCTTGATGCGGTCGATCTGCGGGTTCATGCCCACGCCGCCGAAGACGACGGTGGAGTTGATATCGAGGTATTTGCCGTATTCGCGTACGGACTCTTCCACCTGGGCGGCGAGCTCACGGGTGGGGGTCAGCACCAGGGCACGGATGCCCTTGCCGCCGAACTTGTTCTTGGGGGCAGCGCTTTGCGACAAGCGGTGCAGCAGGGGCAGGGTGAACGCGGCGGTCTTGCCGGTGCCAGTCTGCGCGCCGGCCAGCAGGTCGTGGCCTGCGAGAACGGCGGGAATGGCCTGGGCCTGAATGGGCGTGGGGGTCTCATAGCCCGTTTCGTGCACGGCCTTCAGGATGGCAGGAGCCAGGTTCAGTTCGTCAAATGTCATGTCGTTGAATGCGCCCATCCGGGGCGCTGGGTATCGGCCTGTCGTACAACCGGGGGGTTGCCGAGCCAGTCTCAAGCCGACGAGGTTCAAGGGTGGGAGCCCAGAGGTTGGAATGCCTCCTTCGTCCCCAGCGGTGTGCTGATGTGGCAGGCAACTGGAGCCCGTCACGGTGCGTATTGTCGCATGGCCCGATAATGGGTGTTTTGAAAGCAGAATTCTTCTGCCCAATTTCCGCAAGTTTTAAGACAAGCAAATGGCCCAATACGTATTTTCCATGAACCGCGTCGGCAAGATCGTGCCGCCCAAGCGCCAGATCCTCAAAGACATCTCCCTGAGCTTCTTCCCGGGTGCCAAGATCGGCGTGCTGGGCACCAACGGCTCGGGCAAGTCCACCCTGCTCAAGATCATGGCCGGCGTGGACAAGGAAATCGAGGGCGAAGCCATCCCCATGGCCGGCCTGAACATCGGCTACCTGCCCCAGGAACCCCAGCTTGACCCCGACCAGACGGTGCGCGAGAGCGTGGAAGCCGCCATGGGCCGGGTGATGACCGCCAAGGCCCGCCTGGAAGAGGTGTACACCGCCTACGGTGAAGAAGACGCCGATTTCGACGCCCTGGCCGCCGAGCAGGCCGAGCTCGAGGCCATCATCGCCACCGCCGGCACCGATTCCGAGCACCAGCTCGAAATCGCCGCCGACGCCCTGCGCCTGCCCCCATGGGATGCCAAGGTGGGCATGCTGTCCGGCGGTGAAAAGCGCCGCGTGGCCCTGTGCCGCCTGCTGCTGTCCAAGCCCGACATGCTGCTGCTTGACGAACCCACCAACCACTTGGACGCCGAATCCGTGGACTGGCTGGAGCAATTTTTGCAGCGCTACTCGGGCACCGTGGTGGCCATCACCCATGACCGCTACTTCCTCGACAACGCGGCCGAGTGGATTCTGGAACTCGACCGGGGCTCCGGCATCCCTTACAAGGGCAACTACAGCGACTGGCTGACCCAGAAGCAGGCCCGCCTGGAGCAGGAGCAAAAGGGCGAAGAATCGCGCGCCAAGGCCCTGAAGAAGGAACTGGAATGGTCGCGCCAGAACCCCAAGGCCCGCCAAGCCAAGAGCAAGGCCCGCCTGGCCCGCTTTGAGGAACTGTCGGACTTCGAGTACCAAAAGCGCAACGAAACCAACGAAATCTTCATCCCCGTGGCCGACCGCCTGGGCCATGAAGTCATCGAGTTCGAAAACGTCACCAAGTCCTTCGGCGACCGCGTGCTCATCGACAACCTGAGCTTCAAGGTGCCCGCCGGTGCCATCGTCGGCATCATCGGCCCCAACGGCGCCGGTAAATCCACGCTGTTCCGCATGATCGCGGGCAAGCAGGCACCCGACAGCGGTACGGTCAAGATCGGCTCCACCGTGAAGATGGCCTTCGTGGACCAGACCCGCGACGACCTCTCGGACGACAAGACCGTGTGGGAAGACGTCTCGGGCGGCCTCGACATCCTGAACGTGGGCAAGTTCCAGATGGCCAGCCGCGCCTACTGCGGCCGCTTCAACTTCAACGGCGGCGACCAGCAAAAGAAGGTCGGCATGCTGTCGGGCGGTGAACGCGGGCGCCTGCACCTGGCCAAGACCCTGATCGCGGGCGGCAACGTGCTGATGCTCGATGAACCCTCGAACGATCTGGACGTGGAAACCCTGCGTGCACTGGAAGACGCGCTGCTCGAATTCGCCGGCTCCATCATGGTCATCAGCCATGACCGCTGGTTCCTGGACCGCATCGCCACCCACATCCTGGCCTGCGAAGGCGACAGCCAGTGGACCTTCTTCGACGGCAACTACCAGGAGTACGAAGCCGACAAGAAGAAGCGCCTGGGCGAAGAGGGTGCCAAGCCCAAGCGCATGCGCTTCAAGGCGCTGAAGTAAGGCTCCCCCCCCCGAGGCCGCTGCGCGCCCTGTGAGATTGCTCAGGGCGCTCGGGGCGTGCGCGGTGCCCGGGTTGGCCTGGGCGCCAGGGCGGTGTCGCAGCGCTGGCTGTCGGGCAGTCTGAGCAGCATGATCATGTGCTCCTGCCCCGGCAGCTGGCCGAAGGTGACGGCACAAAATTCTGTGCTGACTGCCTGGGCGGCCTGCTCGGAAGCGAAGGTCAGTGTGGCACGAAAGCCCGATCCGAGCATGTCCTGCCGGCCGAAGGCGCGGGCCACGTCGGGCCGCTCCATCGGCTCCATGTGTGCCTGCGGTACTTCCTCGAAACCCATCAACGCCAGTTTGCGCCCGGGGCCCAGGGTGGGCGTCCAGCCCTCCACCGTCAGTTCTCGCCCGCTGACGGTCACGGTGTCGATAGCGCCGCCATAGGCATGGGCAAGCGACCGCAGGGGTTGCTTCATCGGCAGGATGAAGAGATCGCCGCGCATCCCTGCTGCGAGGGCGACTTCCTGCTGCGCAGGCGGCATGTCAGTCAATCGCACCAGGCAGGAGCAGCCCTTGTCCCAGGTCACCACGCGGCTGCGCTCCTGGGCTGTGTGGGGGTAGTGCCACGCCAGTGCGGGCAGGGTGTGGGAGGCCTGGGGCTCCATTGCCTGGCGTGCCTTGTACAGGCTCATTGCCTGCCAGATCATGCCGTTGGCCCGATCTTCTGGCTGCAACAGCATCTGGCCTGGCGGCGGTGCCAGCGCAAAGCCGTAGTAGGCTTCAAACGCCGCCGCTATGGTGCGGTCGTGCTGGCGCTGCAGGTAGGCCTGCTGGACCACCGATGCCACGAAGACGAGCAGGGCGGCCTTGTGCCAGGCTGCCAGACGCCGGGGCCACGGCAGGCTCCACAGGACACATGCACCCACCCAGGGCACCCACAGAATCCGCGTGTTCCCCATCCAGTCAAAACCGGGCCCCACCACGAACAGCAGCGGGAAAACCACCACCACGATGGCAGCGGCGATGCCCATGGCCATGGGCATGCGCCTTGACGCCGGCTGTGCCGCCAGGCCTGCCCCCAGACAGGCAAGGCACAGGCCGGCCGCCACCAGGCCCAAGGCCCCCGCCCCCAGAAGGCCCTGATTCAGCGTGCGGGCGATAGCGCCCAGCACGCTGCCAAGGGCCTGCCAGCCATCCAGGGAGGTCGGGGTGTACCCGCCGGCGCCTGCGAACACATGGATGCGCAAGGCCGCATAGGCGACGGCCACCAGCAGGGCCGGTACCGCGTAGCGCCAGCGCGCCGGGGCCGCCGGTGCGCCAGCAGGGGGCGGTACGAACACCAGCAAGGCGATCCAGGGGGCATAGATCTCCTTGCACAGGCAGGACATCAGGTAGAGCCCTGCCGCAAGCAGGCTCCAGCGCCATTGCAGCAGGCGCACGGCATGGATCTGCGCCCAGAGCGCCAGGCAGGCGAACGTCAGGCCGTCCAGGTAGTGCCCCACCATCAACTGCTGCGCCATCTGGAATGCAGGTGCGCCCAATAGCAGCAGGGCGGCTGGCAACAATGCCTGCCAGCGCCCCAGCCAGTGGCAGAGCAGCAGGTACAGGGCCCATGCCGCGCAGGACAGGGACACGAGATGGTGCAGGTAGTACGGCCATGGGTTGAACCCAAAGAGCGCGGCATTGACCTGGTAGAGGAAAACGTTCCAGGGCGCAATCTGGTTGGAGGAGACGAAGCGTGTCACCTGCGATTCCAGAAAGAGGGAGCGGGGAGAATACTGTGTCGAATTAAATAGGTTCTGCCCGTCGTCCCAGCGCCAGGTCCCCTGCAGGGCGCTGCCATGCAGCACCAGCACCAGGGCGCACAGCAGGGCCCAGGCCAGCAAATGCCCTTGCCAGGACTGTCTGGTCGGTGGGGTTCTCAGGGGCGCAGGCATATCAAAACAAGGCAGTGCAGAGGGAGTCGGTAACGCACAAGGGCCACGACCGGGGGCCCCGTGGCGCACCATGCCCGTTCCACCCGATCAAGCGGCGCCCGATGCCCCCCGCGAAGTTCCAGCGCACATGGCCCGCAGGATAGCAGCGTGGCTACCGCAAGTCTTGCGGCAAAGGCCTCAGCGCGAGTGTCCACAAGGCCGGGGGGCTTTTGCCCTGGTTCCGGCCCAGGGTGTTTGTCCGAAACCCCCTGGAATGGCCCGCTTTGCCTGCCCTGGGCAACGGCTGCAAAGCCGCGAGGCGCTGCGTCCGGCCTAGGGCGTGTCATCGTTCATTTCGCCCCCGCGCTGGCCCCGGCATGCGGACGGATGCGCGAAGCGCGGCGCAGCCCATAGTGGACTATGGGCAAGCCGAGCGACAAAGCAGACGCCGCATGCCGGGGCCAGCCCGAAGGGAAAGCCTGCAGCGCGGCACATTGCGGCGTTGCCCTTCGCTTGTGTAGCCGTGCTACACGGCACTCAGGGCGCCTTGCACTGCACCGCGCTGCAGGCTTTCGCGGGGGTGAAATGATTTATGACACGCCCTAGCACCCGCGCCGCGATTCATGCGTTGCGCAAGCACCACGATCAAGCCCGGGAGCGTGCTCGGCAGAAGGCGCATCGGCGCCCAGGGACCCACCCGGGCTGTCGGCGCAATCGCCAGGGCGTGCCTTCTTCCCGCACGGAAACCAGCCGCGCAAACAGACGACTCCACCTCGGTCCTGGTTGCGTGGCATGCAGGACAGCACTTTGTGCGGCAGGCCACGAATGGTCACTGGCACACAATGGCAGGCCTGTGCACCCCAGGGCTTTGGACTGGGGTAAATCCCTTGAGTTGGCCACAGGTGCTGCCTTCGGTCACCAGGGAATTGTGCGCAGGGCCCTCAGGTCAAGTAGGATTGCAGGTGGAAACGATTTTTCGAATTTTCCTCCCCGTTTCCCCTCCATCTCACCATGTCCCAGGTTGCGCCTTCTCCAAAAACCGTTTTCCGTGCCTGTGTCGTCAACGCAGTGCGCGGGGGCGAAGCGCTCATGGACAAGCTCATTGCGGTCACCCGCAGCGCGCTGGCCGCCGAAGAGAGCACGGTGCGCAACATCCAGCAGCGCAACCTGGCCAGTGACAGCCTGCGCCTGCTGGGCCAGCACGAGACGGCCCTGGTCAAGGGCTACTCCATGGCCCTGCTGGAGATCTTTGCCGAAGGCCCGCCTGCCGCGGCGGGCAAATCCCGCTCCGCAGACGCTTCGCCCCTGGATTTTGGCGAGCTCTCGCTCATGGACGAGAGCGAGATGCAAAACCAGGTAGAGCTGGCCCGTGCCCAGCAGCTGGCCTCGCACGCCACCGAGGCGATACTGGCCGAGCTCAACACCCTGGTCAGCTCGGCCCAGGGCCTGCGCAGCGTACAACCCGAGCGCAACCCCCTGCGGCCCGAAAGCTACATCCGCGCCCTGCAGCAGGTGGTGGGCGAGACCGGCGTGAACGCCGAGGTCCGCGGGCTGTGGATGCAGCACATGCGCGACCTGCTGGGCAAGCTGCTGGTCGACGAATACAAGACCATGGTCAAAACCCTGCGCGACAACGGCGTGGAGCCCGTGGGCTACGCCGTGCTGGGCGCACCCGGCGCCGGCGCGCGCACGGGTGGCGGCATGCAGGGCGGTGGCGGTGGCAACACCGGCTATGGCGGCGGCTACGCGGGCACGGGCTATGGCGGCCCCATGGGCGGCCCCAGTGGCTACGGCAACGCCGGCTATGGCAACACGGGCTATGGCCGCGGCATGGGCGGCGGCGGCAACAACAACTGGAGTGGCGACCCGAACAACAACTGGAGCGGCGAGGCCCAGATGCCCGCGCCCATGATGTCCCCCCAGGCGGCGGCCGCCGAAGAGGCGCTGCTCACCGTGGGCATCCTGCGCCAGATGCTGGCAGGCGGCGATCCGTTCGACCCCCGCGGCTACGGCGGCATGGGTGGTGGCGGCGTGCCTTCTCAACCCGCCGCCATGCAGTCGGCCTGGGCCGGCGGCGGCGGTGCTGCCAGCGGTGCGGCCAGCATGCATTCGGGCCTGGGCGGTGCCTACCACCCCGGCAACGTGGTGGCCGAGGCCATGGAAGACATGGCCCAGCTCGAACGCCTGGTGGGCCGCCTGGCAGGCGTGCCGCAGGCCGCGGCGCAGGTCGCGCACCAGGTACCCCAAGGCGTCTGGGCACCCACCACGCCGGGCACGGCACCCCAGCACCTGTATACCGTGCCGGGCATGCCCTACCAGCAGATCTACACCGTGCCCGTGGTGGCCCCGCAGGACCCGCCGGCCATGGCCGCCGAGGTGGTGGGCCGCATGATGGAGAACATCGCACGCGATTCGCGGCTGCTGCCCTCGGTGCAGCGCGCGGTGCAGAACCTGGAGCCCGCGCTGAAGCACCTGGTGCGCCGCGACCAGACCTTCTTCACCGAGCCAAGTCACCCCGCGCGCGTGCTGCTCGACGAGATGACCCAGCGCAGCCTGGCCTTCCCGGACGAGAAGGCGCCCGGCTTTGCCCGCTTCATCCGCCTGCTCAACGAATCCGTGGGCTACCTGGCCGGCATCGAGATCAAGGACGCAACCCCGTTCGAGACCGTGCTCAAGGCCCTGCAGGCCGCCTGGAACTCGCAGGTGCAAAAGGCCAAGGCCCGCCAGGCCGAGAAGGACAAGGCCGCGCTGCAGGCCGAGCAGCGCGAAATGCTGGCCGGCAAGATCGCTGCCGACATCCGCAAACTGCCCGACCTGGAGCGGGTGCCCGCCGACGTGCTCGACTTTGCCGCCGGCCCCTGGGCCGAGGTGGTGGCCCTGGCCCAGGTTGCCCAGGCCGATGGCGGCGAGGACGACCCCGGCGGCTACCTGGCCCTGGTGCCCATGCTGCTTTGGAGCGCACAGCCCGAGCTGACCCGCGCCGAGCCCGACCGCCTGTCCGAGGCTATCCCCGGCCTGCTCGTCAAGCTGCGCGAGGGCCTGCAGACCATCGACCATCCGGCGGCCAAGACCAGCGCCTTCCTGCAGCGCCTGGTGGGCCTGCACCAGGACGCCTTCGAGCGCGCCGCCTTCGCCAAGATCACCCTCGACCCCGAGGACTCGGTTCAAGACTCGCGCGACCCCAATGACTCCGTGGCGGCGGTTGCCGGCTACGACGACAGCGCCCAGGCCCTGGTGGACATCGCCCCGCCCGAACCGGCCGCTGCCGCGCCCACCAAGGCCGAGCCCTACGCCGAATTCGTGGTGGGCGCCTGGGTCGAGCTCATCAGCAACGGCCGCGCCGTGCACACCCAGCTCACCTGGTCCAGTCCGCATGGCACGCTGTTCCTCTTCACCGCGCCAGACAACAGCACCCAGTCCATGACGCGCCGCATGCGCGACAAACTGGCCGACGAAGGTGCCCTGCGCGTGGTGCCCGCCCCCAAGGCCCGGCCCCCGGCAGCAGCAGCCACCGCCACGCGCGCTGGCGGCATCGCCACCACCCGGGGCAGCCTGCCCGCGCCGCTGGAAACCTCGCGCGGCAAGCTCGGCAGCGCACCCAGCAGCAAGCAGGCGCCGCTGGGCGGCAAGCCGCCGGCCAAGGGGCGGTAGGCGGTTTGCGCCGCCGCGCTGGCAGTCCAGGCGCGAGCCCCGTTGGAGCCGAGGATGGTCTTGCAGCCTGCTACAGCAGCCTGCTCTTGCGCAGTTCCCCGACAAACCCGTCCACGATGCCCTTGGCGCGGGCTTGGGGATCTTCATCGTTCTTGGCGAAGTTCATGTGCTTTCCATGCGAGGTTGCTACCCACACCCGTTTGTTGGTGGCTGCATCGAACAATTCCCAGCGGACTTGGTAGTGCATCCACGCGCCCGTGATTTTCATGTCGCTGGGAAATATGACCAGGCGATAGTTGGTTGCAAGTGACTTTTCGTTGGCGAGATTGCCGCTGATGGTCTGTCCCGTTGGCACCGACATCCCTGAGTTGGTCGTCGAGTAGTACTTGCCCGCCTCGCTGTCCTTGAAACGCAACACCCGCGCCGTGACCGAAGCCTTGGCAAGCTCCGCAACGAGTTGGCGGTCGATTTCGGCAAGCATCATGGGGCCGAACTCCGAGTCGCGCACGTCCATGAAGGAATACACGTAAAGCCTGCTCTTCGCGAGCGTGATGCCATTGGCCGCTGGCGCTGAGGCCGTGAACTGATTGCTCGCGCATGCGCCCAGCAGGCCCGGCAGGGCCAGAAGAAACAGGCGCCGATCTTTCTTGGACAAAATGAACTCCTTCATGGCTGGTCAGTAAGTAGTTGGTATGGATGCCCGCGAGACTTTACATCGCCCGGCACACCCCCGAGGCGGGCTTGTGCACGCCTTGTGCAGTGTTGCCGGCAGGCCGCTTGGTCCGTGCGCGCAGCCTGCGCAATACGGTAAAGCCCGGCAGCGCCACTCTAAGCCAATGCCTGCTTCGATTTGCGCGAACCCTGGGCTAATGCCCGTCCCCGCTCACCACCCGGGTCCACTTGGGTAGCAGCGCCTCGCCGCAACGCTGCTGGCCCTGCACGGGCAGCAGCAAAAACTGGTTGTCCTGGCCCGGCAGCTGGCCGGGGACCAGGGCGCACAGCACCTTGCTGGCCGCCTGGGCGCTAGCCTCGTCGGCAAAGCTGAGCGTTGCGCGAAAGCCCGACAGCAGCATGTCGGGCCGCTGGTAGGCCTGCACGACGTCGGGGCGCTCGGTGCTGACCAATTCGTCCAGCCGCGCCTGGGCCTCGGGGGGCAGTCCCGTGATCACCAGCTTGCGGCCGGTGCCGATGGTCGGCGTCCAGCCAGACAGGTGCATCTGGCGGCCCGCGACGGTGATCTCGTCGATGGACCCCCCGTACCCATTGGCCATGCGCGGGAGGTTCTTGCCCAGCT
Organism: Acidovorax sp. A1169; assembly: GCF_030704685.1. Lineage (GTDB taxonomy): Bacteria > Pseudomonadota > Gammaproteobacteria > Burkholderiales > Burkholderiaceae_C > Acidovorax. Next base: position 13,087 of record NZ_JAUZDX010000013.1, on the reverse strand, counting down.
GCAGTACGGCGCCGGCATTGACCAGGTGGGATCGCACCGCGCCGTCCTGCTCATCGGGCGGCAGGCTGCTCAGCGGCACCAGGCACAGGCACTTTTCGCTCCACACCCGAATGCGCGCGCGCTCGGCGGCATCCGCCGGTGCGGTGCGCAGCAGGGCCGGGCTCGCATGGGGCTTGTCCGGCTCGAGAATCAACTGCGCTGCATGTGCGTTCATGATCATCGAGGTCATGGTGATGGGCGAGAAGAACTCGAATGGCGCCAGGATCTGCCCCTCGGGCGGCTGCATGGCGAAGGCGTAGTGCGCGTCGAACATGGCGTCGATGGGGCGGTCATGCGCGCGCTGGGCCACCGACTGCTGCGCCGCCGCAGCAACGAAGACGAGCAGGGCCGCCAGCTTCCAGCGTGCCAGGGGGGCGGGCCACTTCAGGCTCCACAGCACGCATGCAGCGGCCCAGGGAACCCAGAGAAAGCGCGTGTACACCATCCAGTCCGCATAGGCCTGCACCGCGAACAGCAGCGGAAAGACCACCACCACGGCGGCAGCGCCCAGGCCCACCAGCATCCGTGGTCGGTCAGGGGCAGGCTGTGCCGCCACAGCCACCACGGCGCACGCCAGGCACAGCACGGCTGCGGCCACGCCCAGCAGGTTGGCGCCCAGCAGGCCATCGGTCAGCACGCGCGCCAGCTCGGCAGTAAAGGCCGGCACGGCGCTCCAGCTGTCCAGGGCGTGTCGGTGGTACCCGCCCACACCCGCAAACACGGCGATGCGGAGCACCGCGTAGCCCAGGGCGACGGTGAGGGCAGGCAGGGCAAAGCGCCAGCGCGCCATGCCGCGGGGCGAGCCCGCAGGCAGCGGCAGCAGCAGGTACAGGGCGATCCAGGGGACGTAGACCTCCTTGCACAGGGTCGACATCAGGTAGAAGCCCGCAGCCAGCCAGGCCCAGCGCCACTGCGCCTTCTGCACCGCATGCACGTAGGCCCACAGGCCCAGGCAGGCGAACAGCATGCCGTTCACGTAGTGCCCCGACATCAGCTGCTGGGCCATGTGCACGGCCGGGGCGCCCACCAGCAGCAGCGCCGCGGGCAGCAGCGCCTGCCAGCGCCCGAGCCAGCGGCGCAGCAGCAGGTACAGCGCGCCAGCAGCGCCCGCCAGCGACAGCAGGTGGTGCAGGTAGTAGGCAAAAGGCTCCAGGCCGAAGAGGGCGTGGTTGACCTGGTAGATGAACAGGTTCCAGGGCGCGAACTGGTTGCCGGAGACGGTGCGCGTCACCTGCGGGTCCATGAACACCGACCACGGGCTGTACAGGCCGAGGAAGATAAGATGCTGGCCATCGTCCCAGCGCCAGTAGCCTTTGAGGGCGCTGCCATGCAGTGCAAACGCCAGCAGGCACAGCACGGCCAGCACGGCGAGATCGATAGCCCATGCGGGTTTGGTGGAGTTTTTCATGCGGTACGTCACATCTGCCGTGTCGTGGCGGGCATCAGCGCGTTCTTGCAGCGCGTGCCCCCTTCGATGGGCAGCATCAGGAACTGGTGCTCCTGCCCTGGCAACTGGCCGGCAACCACCGCGCACAGGCTGGCGGCGGCGGCCTGTGCGGCGTCTGGGTTGGCAAATCGCAGCGTGGCGTGGAACCCCGAGTCCAGCATGTCGGCGCGGCGGTGGGCACTGGCCACATCGGGCCGCTGCACGTTGTCGATGGTCACTGGCGGCACGCCGGAAAACCCGGTCAGAAACAGTTTTTTGCCAGCGCCAAGCGTCGGCGTCCACCCCCTCACGTGCACCACGCCGCCTTCGGTGGTGATGGAGTCGATGGCGCCGCCCCAGGCGTTGGCGATGTAGGGCAGGGGCTGGCGCAGCGGTGCTGCGAATGCCTGGTTGCCCAGTTGCGCTTGCAGTGCAGCCTGCTGCAGTGCCGGGGCCAGCGTGTCCAGGGGGGCAATGCACAGGCAGCTGTCCTGCCAGACACGGATGCGCGCGCGCTCGCCCGCATCCGCCGGCCACTGGCGCAGCAGGGCGGGCTGGGCATGCGCCAGCCCGGGCTCCATGCGCTGGCGCGCGGCATGGGCGCTCATGGTCACCGCAGCCACATAGCCGGGCGTGTTGAACTGGGTGGGGAGCAGCACCTGGCCGGGTGGCGGTTGCAGCGCGAAGCCGTAGTGCGCATCGAACATGGCCTCGATGGGGCGGTCATGCTGGCGCTGCACCCAGGCCTGCTGGCCCGCCGTCACCACAAAAACCAGCAGCGCCAGCGCATGCCAGCGCGCCAGCCGCGGCGGCCAGGGCAGGCACCACAGCACGCACAGCGCGGCCCAGGGCACCCACAGCAGCCGGGCGTGGAGCTGCCACTCCAGGCCCGGGCGCGCCACGAACAGGAGTGGAAAAACCACCACCGTGATGGCCGCGCCCAAAGCCGCCAGCGCCTTCAGGCACGCCTGCGGCGGCAGCGTGGCCAGGCTGACGCCAACGCATACCAGGCACAGCGCCGTGGCCAGCAGCCCCAGAACGCCCGAGCCCACCAGCCCGTGGGTCAGCATCAGGGCCATCGCTGCGAGCACACCGGGCACGTCGTGCCAGCCTGTCAGCGTGCTGGGCTGGTACCCGCCCGCGCCGGAAAACACCAGCACGCGCACGGCGGCGTAGCTCAGCGCGACCGCCAGAGAGGGCAGGGCATAGCGCCAGCGGCGCACCCACGGCATGGGGGCCGTCGCGGCGCCGAGGGGCATGAACAGCGCCAGCGCGATCCAGGGCACATAGACCTCCTTGCAAAGCGTGGACAGCAGGTAGAGCCCGGCCGCCAGCCAGGCCCAGCGCCATTGCCTGCGCTCCACCGCACGCAACTGGGCCCACAGTGCCAGGCAGGCAAAGGTGAGGCCGTCCAGGTAGTGCCCCACCATCAACTGCTGCGCCATGTGGAAGGCCGGCGCGCCCATCAATAGCAGGGCCGGGGCCAGCATCGCCCGCCATGGTGCGAACCACTGGCGCATCAGCACATACAGGGCGAAGGCCGCCACAGCCAGCGACAGCAGGTGATGCAGGTAGAACGCCCGCGGGTCCATGCCGAACAGGGCGCTGTTGACCTGGTAGACGAACAGGTTCCAGGGCGCGAACTGGTTGCCCGATACGGCCCGCGTCACCTCGGGGTTGAGAAACACCGACCAGGGGGTGTACTGCGTGCTGTTGAAGAGGTGCGTGCCGTCGTCCCAGCGCCAGTAGGCGTGCACAGCGCTGCCATGCAGCACAAAGACCAGCAGGGCGAGCAGGCCCAAGGCAATGGCGTTGTTCTTGCGCCAGTCAGGCGTTGGCGATGAAGGGGTCAAGGGATTCAAGGGGTTCAAGTAAAGGGGGCAACGGCAAATGGCGCGCACTAGCGCAGGCGGTAGGTGAAAAACCGGTGGCCCAAGTAGCTGAAGGCCGGGATCACCGTCACCACCAGTGCAATGCCCAGCGCATAGTGGCCACCGGCACGCTCCACCAGCCAGGTCATGAAGGTGCTGACCACACCGCCCGCGCTCGCCACCAGGCCGAAGCGCCAGGCGGTGGCCAGGTTCAGCTGCTGGCCAAAGCTCAGCAACGTGTTGGCCGTGTACGAGAACAGGGTGGCCACGGCGAACGCCACCACATTGGCCACAGGCGGACGCGCGCCCAGCAGCTCGATGCACAGGGTGGCAACACAGACGTGCGTGAGGGTGGACAGCACACCCACCACGGCAAAACCGAGGGCAGATCGACGAATGCTGGTCAAGAGGGACGTCCCAACACAGCAATCACCGACGTACCAAACGGCAGTCCCATGCGTGCCACCAGGGGGCGCTCGGCCCCGAAAAGGGTGCGCAGGGTGGCGTTCAGCCAGGGCGAGGGCAGGGCCGTTTCGGTATCGCCGCCCTTGCGCCCTGCCAGCTTGCCCGCCAGGCGGGCTATCGCGATCAGCGGGAACAGCACGGTATTGAAGTAGCCCGCGCGGTGCACCACCAGGCCGGCCTTTGTGGCCTTGGCGCGCACCCGACCGGCGGTGTAGCGCCGGTGGTGGTGGTGGTCCACGTCGTGGCCCGACCACAGCCACTGGTACGCAGGCACGGTGAGCAGCAGCCGCCCCCCAGGCTTGAGCAGCCGGGCCACGCGGGCCAGCGCAGCGTCGTCGTGCTCCACGTGCTCCAGCACGTCGAGCAGGCAGACCAGGTCGAAGCTGCCGTCGGCAAAGGGCACAGGCTCGGGCAGGCCACCGGCCTCCACCGGGCACAGCCCCAGTCTGCCTGCTGCGGCACGTGCCTCGGGCGCGTATTCCATGGCGCTCAGGCTGCCGTGTCGCGCCAGCATTGCCAGGTTGCCGCCTGGGCCGCAGCCGATCTCCAGCACGCGGGGTTGGGCGGCCGGCAAGGCCAGGCCGTCGATGACGGATGAAAGGATGTCGCGCCGTGCAGCAAACCACCAATGGGTCTGCTGCACCGCAGCCATCTGGGCAAGCAGTTCAGGGCGCATGGTGTTTGGGTGATTCGTGTGGCGCAACTGACTGCGCAGGTGTCGTAGTACCCGGTGGTTCGGCAGGCTCGCGCACCAGGTAGATCGGCCGCCCCTTGGACTCCATGTACACGCGGCCCAGGTACTCCCCCAGCACGCCCAGCCCGATGAGCTGCAGCCCGCCTAGAAACAGCACCACCGTGATCAGCGACGCATAGCCCGGCGCGTCGCGCCCGAACAGCACCACCTGGCTCACGATGACCAGGCCATAGGCAAACGCCAGCAGCGCGACGGCCAGCCCCAGGTAGGTCCAGATGCGCAGCGGCACGGTCGAGAACGAGGTCACCCCCTCCACCGCCAGGTTCCACAGGCCCCAGCCAGAAAATTTCGTGTCCCCGGCCGCGCGGGCCGGCCGGGTGTAGGGAATCGTCGCCTGGCGAAACCCCACCCAGGCGAACAGGCCCTTCATGAACCGGCGCCGCTCGGGCAGGCGCTTAAGCGCATCCACCACCTGGCGGTCCATCAGCCGGAAGTCGCCCACGTTGGGCGGTATCTGCGAGTCGGAAATGCGGTTGTGCAGGCGGTAGAACCACTCCGATGTCTTGCGCTTGAGCACATGGTCGGCGCTGCGGTCGGTGCGCTGGGCCAGCACCACGTCAAAACCCTGCTGCCACAGCCGCACCATCTCCAGAATGAGTTCGGGCGGGTCCTGCAGGTCCGCATCGATCGGCACCACCGCCGCACCCAGCGCATGGTCGATGCCGCAGGTCAGCGCCGCCTCCTTGCCGAAATTGCGCGACAGGTCGATGACCCGCAGGCCCGGCACCGTGGCGCCCAGCGCCTGCAGCCGCGCCAGCGTGCCATCGCGGCTGCCATCGTTCACGCAGACGATCTCGAAGGCCAGCCCGGTCTGCACCAGCACCGGCAGCAACTGCGCAAAAAAGAGATCCAGCGTGGCCTCTTCGTTGAACATGGGGCAGACCACCGAGAGCAGGGCGGGCGCGCTGCTGCCATGTCCGTTGCGGTGGCTGGTGGCTGGCAGAGAGATGGGTGCGGTTTCGTTCAATGGACTGTGTGGTGGTTGGCCGCTGGGCTGCGCACATGCGCTGGGCATCGAAGATACTACATGGCCGCTTGCATGCACCCCATTCACAGCCCACCATCGGCCCCGGCGTGTGCCCCGGAGCACACGCCGGGGCGCCCCACTGAGCGCTGCCGGCGCGCTCAGACCATTTCAACCCCGGGAGAATAGAGGAATGCCCCTGCGTGAATGCACTGCCCCTATGTGGCCTGCATGCGCTACATAGTCGTCGGCACCAGCGGTGCCGGCAAGTCCACTTTTGCCGCCGCACTGGCGCAGGCCTGCGGTTGTCCGCACATCGAACTCGATGCTTTGCACTGGGGGCCCGGGTGGGCGGCTGTGCCGCACGAGCAGTTCGAGGCCCGCGTGCGCAGCGCGACTGCGGGCGAGTGCTGGGTGGCCGACGGCAACCAGGGCCTGTTCACACTAATTTCGGGGTCGCGAAGGCCCTTGCCGGCGCGCCGGTCTAGGCGCGGGACGCCGCGTGTGCATGTGCACACGCAAGGAGCGCAACGACGAGTGGCGCACCGGCAAGGGCCTTCCCTTCGGGTTACCCAGCCTGGGGGCCGTCTGCGGCGTTACCCGCGCTTGCAAGGTGCACACCTTGCTGCGCACGGGCGCCTAGCATCCAGCCCCCACGCCGGGCAACGCGATCCCCGAAATGAGTGTTAACAGGCCCTCTACCGCCGTGCGCGAGGTTCTGTGGGCGCGCGCCACGCACATCGTGTGGCTCAACTATGGGCGCGGCATTGTCTTTCCGCGCGTGCTCTGGCGCACGGTGACCCGCGGCCTGCTGCGCACCCGCCTCGCCCACGGCAACCGCGAATCGATGCGCATGGCATTCTTCTCGCGCGACTCGGTGCTGTGGTGGTCGTACTCCACCTTTGCTCGCAACCGGGTCAAGTTCGCGGGGCTGCGCCAGGACCCCGCCCATGGCCCCCTGCAGTGGACCGAACTCACTAGGCCTGCGCAGGCGCGGGGCTTCATCATCCAACGGCACCCGCCCCACCGGGTGTAGCGTCCAACGCGCGGCACCGTGCCGCCTCAGATCGAATCATCGTTGTGCTGCGCCCATACCGGCGCCGCCGCCTCGTGCGATTCGACCCCCCGAAGATCGCATCGCCCAGCAGCTGGTAGTCGGCCGTGCCCGGCCCCTGCCACCCCAAGAACTTGGGCCGGTGCACGGCAAAGCCACTGGGCGATTGCGCGTTGCGGTAGGGCACCGCCATGGTGAGCGTGGTGGGCGGCCGTGCGAACGAGCGCACCAGCACGATCAAGGCATCCGTGCGGCCCGATGGAAGGGTGATGAAACCGTCATAGACCAAGGCCGCACGCTCTGCCTGGCCCGCGTTCTGGTCCAGATACTCCTGCGCCTGCGTTCCATAGGATGTATGGGCAGAAGTGCTGCTATTTTGCACCGCTGGATCTACTCCGCTTATAACGAGGTGTAGAGGAGTCATTTCCTAGAGATTGGAGCAGCTCGGATGCCTTTCGTTACAAAAATCAAGAAGGCCTGCGCTTGCTGTGTCAACCACTCATGAGGTTGTTGGATATGATTTCGGCGATAAATATGAGAGGGAGAAGTGGTGCTGAAAAATGGCTTTCGAATTTTGACCGTTTTTTATTCGGTCCTTGCATTTGTTTTTCTGTTGGGCTTTTCATTGCTTCCGGCAACGGGCTACGCGGCTATAACTGCAAAGAAAAAGCAGTATATGCCTACTATTTTCCCCACTACGTACAGCGGTCCTACATGGTTTTATGATCCTGTAGAGGCTTGTGATGTGGGGACTTCTAAACGTCAGGAGGATTGGCCGGCTCCTGAATGGCAAATTGTCAAAAATAGTCCGTATGTGATCTATTGGTTGGGTGAGGCGACCGGCTGTTCCGTTACGCGAATGAAAGACGGGGAGGATTGGGGTCGGCAGGATTTTTCTCTTTGGAAACGCATTGAGCCATGTCCTGAGAATAGCCATGCGAGTGACGTAGCAGGAGAATGTACGTGCAATTACGGATATTCAGAGGTTGGTAATTCTTGCATGCCTTTGCCACCCACGAAGCCCCCGTCGTGCACGGCGGCCTCTTTCGGTGGTCCCTCGCCTTGGCAGGGGGGGCAAAGTACGCGCAATCCAATTCTTCTCGCTTCTGCGCAAAAATACCAGAATGAAATTGATTATGTGGATCTGCAGCCGCACTCCTTGGAGTTTGGGCGCAACTACTTGAGCAGGCGCGCAGCAGGCCCGGGTAACCTGGGTGGAGGATGGGCGCGAAGTTTTTCAGACGCCTTGAGCCATAGGGCCGCAACGGGCGGAGGGGCTGCTCTTGTGATCATCACGCTGAGTGACGGAGGCAGGCTGCTCTTCAGTCAGGACGGCACCGCTTGGCAACCCAATGACAGTGCAGATGCGCTGGTGAAAAATTCTCAAGGCTGGTTGCACACCTCCAGCACAGACAACAGTCTTCGTCAATTCGATACAAGCGGAAAATTGCTGAGCCATTCCCAGCGCAATGGGTGGGTGTACCAATACGTTTATGACACGCAAGGCCGTCTTGACAAGGTGACCAACCACTTTGGCCGAAGCCTGCAATTGCTGTACGACGTCGCTGGCCGTTTGTCTGGTGTGAAGGCGGGAACCCAGGTTCAAGCAACCTACGAATACGACACTACACAGCGCTTGGTCACCGTGCGGTATGCGGACGGCTCGTCCAAATCGTACGTCTACGAGAACACGGCTTTTCCGCAAGCGCTGACGGGCATCGTCGATGAAAACGGCATTCGCCTCGCGACCTACACCTATGACGCGCAAGGCCAGCCTGTGGAAACTGTTCGTGCAGGCGGGGTAAGTCGTTACCAGGTGAGTTTCGGGTGGCGGTACGGCGTTGCCACCACCGTGACAGACCCATTGGGGACCGCGCGCAGCTATTACTACAGCATCAACCAAAACCAGGCAGCGGTCACCAGCTCCAGCAAACCCGACGCTGACGTGCCTGGAGATGCGACCGCCAGAACACAGACACCGCTGGGCCTGATCGACTCAGAAAAAGACTTCCGAGGTTTCTCCACCAACTACACCTGGGACACCACCCGCCGCCTGCCTCTGAGCACAACGCAGGCAGTCGGCCAACCCGAATCCCGCACCACCAGCACCACCTGGCACGCCCAGTGGCGCCTGCCGGTGACCATCACCGAACCTGGGCGGGTGACGAGCTACACCTACGACAGCCTGGGCAACCCACTCACCCAGACCATCACCGATACAGCATCGGGTGGTACAGCCCGCACCACTGCCTGGACCTACAACGCCGCCGGCCTGGTCGCGACGGAAACGGCTCCGAACGGTGCCGTGACCAGCTACACCTACGACACGCTGGGCAACCTCACCCAGAGCACCAATGCCCTGGGCCACGTAGACAGCTACACCCACGACGGTGCAGGCCGCGTGCTCAGCCACACCGCGCCCAACGGGCTGTTGACCAGCTACACCTACGACGCCCGTGGCCGCATGCTCACCAGCAACCGGGGCGGGCGAGTCACCACGCTGACCTACCGCCCCAGCGGCCAAGTGCTAACCGCCACGCTGCCGCACGGCCATGCCCTCACCTACACCTACGATGCGGCCCAGCGCCTCACGGGTTGGAGTGACAACCGTGGCAACACGGGCACCTACGTGCTCGACAACATGGGCAACCGCACCAGCGAAGAAGTGCGCAACAGCCAGAACCAGGTGGCCTGGCAGTTGGCCCGCAGCATCAACAGCCTGAACCGCGTAGCCAGCACTAGCGTGGGTGGCCAGAGCACCAGCTACGGCTACGACGCCAACGGCGACGCCGTGAGCGCCACCAACGGCCTGAGCCAGACCACCAGCCAAGGCCTGGACCCCCTGCGCCGCGTCAAAACCCTCACCAACGCCGAGAACGCCACGGCCAGCCTGACCTACAACGCCCTGGACGGCGTCACCAGCGTCACCGACCCCAAGAGCGTCACCACGGCCTACACCCGCGATGCGCTCGGTAATGCAAAGACAGAAACCAGCCCCGACAGCGGCAGCGAAACCGCCCAGTACGACGCCCTGGGCCTGCCCAGCAGCATCACCAACGCCCTGGGCCAGGCCACCACCATCACCCGCGACCTGCTGGGCCGCCCCACGGCCATCGTGCACACCGGTGGCACCACCACCCTTCGCTACGACCTCACCCCTACAGCCAAGGGCTACCTCAGCGAGATCGAGGACGCCAGCGGCCTGACCACCTACCAGCGCGATGTGCACGGCCGGGTGGTGAGTCAGACCCAGAAGCTCATCAACAACGACACCCGCACCCTGGCCTACAGCCACCACCCCACCACGGGCCTGCTGAGTTCGACCACTTACCCCGGCGGCCAGACCCTGCAGAACGTGTACGACGCCACGGGCCAGCTCACCGGCCTGACCTGGGCCGGCCAGCCCATCGTCAGCGGCATCACCTGGAGCCCCCTGGGCCAGCCCACCGACTGGAGATGGAACCTGCCAGGCGCCTCGGCACCCATCTATGCCACCCGCAGCTACAACACCGCAGGCCAACTGACCGCCACCGAGTTCAGCAGCTACATCTACGACGCCGCAGGCCGCATCACCAGCCTCACCCAGAGCCTGATGCAGCCGGCCAGCACCGACGCGCAAGCCAGCACGGTCACCCAGGCCCCCGCCACCTGGACGGTGACCTACAACCGTGCAGGCCGCATCACCGGCTTCACCAAGACAGTCGCCAGCGGCACCCCCGCCAACACCGTCACCTACGCCTACGACGCCAACGGCAACCGCACCACCAGCAGCCAACAGCGCGCAGGCACCACCACCAACCGCACCTACACCCTCACCGCCAACCGCCAGACCGGCTTCAGCCAGACGCAAACGGGTGCCAGCACCGCCAACACCAGCGTCACCTACCAGTACAACGCCGCCGGTGACCTGCTCAGCGACGGCCTGCGCACCTACCAGTACGACAGCCAGGAACGCCTGGAAAAAGTCACCACCGGCACGGGCGTGGACGCCCCCAGCACCCAGTACGCCCACAACGCCCTGGGCCAGCGCGTGTTCAAAACCGAACCGCTGTTCGCCAGCGGTAGCGGATCAGGTGGAACCACCAGCGGCAAGAATCTCAACAACGTGCTGGCCGACCCCGAAGACCAGGAGCAAGCGGAGAAGGAACAAGACAAAGGCCTGATCCAGACCGCCTACGAATTCTTCACCCGCCTGTGGAGCCCCGGCAGCAGCGACGCGCAAAAGCTCGGCTTCGCTTATGTCTACGGCCAGGACGGCACCCTGCTGGGCGAATACGGCATGGGCGGCAGCAACAGCACCGGCACCACCCAGTACATCTACCTGCCCACGGCCAACGGCCCCTTGCCCATTGCCGCCATCGTCAACGGCGTGGCATACGCCGTGCACAGCGACCACCTGAACACCCCGCGCAAGTTGACACAGCCCGACGGCCAGGTGGCCTGGCAATGGGCCTACAGCGCCTTCGGCGACGAGCAGCCCACCCTGGGCTCCAAGCGCTTCACCAACGAAACCACCAGCCCCACCACGGGCAGCACCCCCATCCCCGAGGTCACCTTCAACCTGCGCTACCCGGGGCAGTACTACGACAAAGAAAGCAACCTGCACTACAACTACTTCAGGAGCTACAGCGCGGAGCGAGGGCGGTATACGCAGGCCGATCCGATTGGGCTGGATGGTGGGTTCAATCGGTTTGGGTATGTGAATGGAAATTCCCTTGTTTATGCGGACCCCAAGGGTCTTAATGCTCTTAGTCACCCGCTGACCTGGGTATTCATACCATTTATTTACTGTGCGGGTAATAAGGCAGCTTGCGAGGAGATGGCGCGGCAATGCGTAGACGTTGCCAAAAAGGGCTGGAATTGGATGCTTAGTGAGGGCGGAGGTGGGTCTGTACCTCCTTTGCCAAATGATCTGGTTGGAGACCAGGGTGATCCTCGGGCAGGACCTAATCGAGGTGGTGGAAAACACACCAGTGGACCTCTTCGACCGGATCTTGGGGGAAACGGAAACTTTCTTGATGATTTGGATGTAGTGACTGGAGGGACTCGTCCCTGGCGGCCTGGAGATAAAGCCCCACCCGGAAGTTTGGTGGGAGAGAATGGAATTTTCGGGCGACCCAGCAATAGCGGTGGTGGTCAGAGTATTGATATACCAGCAAATGGAAATAAACCCCATGAAACCCTACATTACCCCTGAGATGAATTTGGCAGGAAAAAAGGTGTATAAATTTCAGCTGGAGAGCCCGGTAAGTGATTTGTGGAGTCATCTGAAGAGAGGTGTAAAATTATTATTCTATTGGTTGCCAGAAGGTCATACCCTGCAGTGTGCTTGGCAGTTGATATTCGTATTCGATAATGGTATGGCTCTTGAGTTTTCCTCGGCTTGCACTGTTGTGGTGGGCTGGGATGAGGTCGGTAGCCTAAATGTTTCAGCAAAAATCACCGAGGGTAAGGGTAGCCCTGCTGGGGCTTGCAATATTTTTTCAGAATTTACGGTGCGAGAAATAGAACGAGTAGTCTACGAGGACGATGAAATTGTTGTCCAAACAGGGATCGTCTTTGTGGGTGAAGAGGGGGATGAAATTTATGTTTGTTCAGGAATATCTCCTGGGTCTGTTTCAGTGCGAGCGCCGTTTTACATTTATGAAGATTTCAAGCCCCAGTTTTCATTGAGTCAATGTATAAGGCAGCCTATATAGGTCAAGGATTCGTAATCTGCTCAATCCTGCGTGCGCGCATGGATGCAGAAGGGATGGAGGGGTCAGGTCTTGCCTTTTGCCCCCAGACGAACAGATGGTCTGGCAGTGGACCTACAGCGCCTTTGGCGACGAACAGCCCACCCTGGGATCGAAGCGCTTCACCAACGAAACCACCAACCCCACCACGGGCGCTACTACGATTCCCGAGGTGACGTTCAACCTACGATGTCCGGAGCAGTACTACGACAAAGAGAGCAACCTGCACTACAACTACTTCCACAGCTACAGTGCGGAGCAGGGGCGGTATACGCAAGCGTATCCGATTGGGTTGGAGGGTGGGTTCAATCGGCTTGGGTATGTGAACCGCAATCCGCTCAATGGGATTGACCCCTAAGGAAAGCTGGGTTTTTTGATTCCCTTTGTGCCAGTTGTTGTTACTGGGGCGGATCTAACGGTAGCTGGAGCAGCCGCTCTTGGGGATTGGATTGGATGGAATATTACAGGCCCGATGTTTATCAAGCCGCCGAACAATGCGCATGACCCGGATGGACCAAAAGCTCCGGGGAAATCAGGTGAGGCGAATGGGTTTAAAGTTCCCAAAGGCGGTGAAAAGTGGGTTAGGAATTCAAATCCTGGCAAAGGTGGATCGGGGTGGGGATGGCAGGATAGCAATGGCGACGTCTGGTGCACCACTGGTCAAGGTGGGAACGCTCATGGAGGCCCACATTGGGACGTTCAGTCACCGAGGTGGTTATCGGAATGTGAGGCCAATTTTGCCTGAATACCTCAAGATACCACGCCAAAACCTTAGTTTA
>NZ_JAUZDX010000012.1 GCF_030704685.1 Acidovorax sp. A1169 | reverse complement strand
CATGGTGAAGCCATGCGAGATCACCGAGCCATCGGCCTCGCGGTGCGGGATGGCGTTCGTCATGTGCCAGCGGATGCTGCCATCGGGCATGCGCACCCGGTACTCGCACTGCCAGGGCACGAGCTTGCGCACCGACTGCAGGGCCGAGCGCTGCAGGGCCTGCAGGTCCTCGGCCAGCACCCAGTTGGAGAGCACGCCATGGTCGGCCGTCACCTCGTGCGGCTCCACCCCCATGAAGTCGCGCACCGCATCGCTGATGTACTGCACGCTGGTGACGCCATCCAGGTGCAGGCGGTACTGGTAGATGAAGCCCGGTATGCGGCTGGCAATGCGCTGAATGAACAGCAGTTGCTCGCGCAACTGCTCGGCGGCGCGGCGCTCGTCGGTCACGTCCTGCACCACGCCCATGTCCACCCGCATGCCGTCCTTGGCAATGAGCCGGTGCACGCGCGAGCGCATCCAGCGGATCTCGCCATCGGGGCGCTTCCAGCGGTACTCGACATCGGCACCGGTGCCGCGCTCGCGCGCGGTCTCGAACACATGGCGGTCTTCGGCCAGGATGCCGCTGACGGCGCGCTCGGGGCTCACCCATTCCTGCCGCTCCACGCCCGCAATGTCGCACAGGCCAGGGGACCACAGCAGCACCGTCTCGCCCGGGTCCTCGATGCGCCGCCAGTGCCCGGTCTGGGCCAGGCTTTCCATGGTATTGAACACATCGGTCTGCTCGCGCAGCTCGCGCCGCACATCCTGCAGCGCGTGCTCGGAAGCGGCCAGCGCAGCGCGCAGGCTCTCGGCCTCGCTCGCATCGCGCACCGTGACGACGATGGAGCCGTTGTCGAGCCGGCGTGCCGACACGTCCCAGGCCACCAGCAGCCGCCCTGGCTCGCGCGCCACCTGGCGGCATTCCAGCAGCATGCCGGTGCGCGCCACGGTCTGCAGCTGGTCCACCAGGTTGGTGCTGGCCAGCAGGTCGAAGACATCGACTGCATCGGCGCCGCTGGCGCGCACGCCCCCCAGGCCAGGCATGCGCCGCGCGGCGGCATTGGCCGCGCGCAGGAGCAAACGCCCATCCTGCGGACGGAATTCCATCAGCGCCACAGGCACGGCATCGAGCAGGGCCTGCAGGCGCGCCTGCGCCGAAGACTCCACGAAGTCTTCACCGGCACCCGCAAACAGATCGGTCAGGAGTTCGGCAGAAATCACAGTCGCTCTGAAACCTCTCACAAACGGTGGGCCGCACATTGTCATGGCGGCGGCAGCCACCAATGTACACCGCAAAGTATGTCAAAACGTAACAACCACAGGCCGCTTATTTTGTCAGGGTAATACCCGGTGGCGCCCGGACGCATGTTCCCACGTTCTGTCGCCGGGGCGCGTTTATTTCTGTGCAGGTCGCGCGTGCGACCAGTTGCACCGGGCGACCGCCGGCACCGCCACCCGCACCCTGCCAACCCCCTTTCGCGCCGCGCCTGCACCACTTCGTCGCACGCCAGTGGCAGCCGGGCCGGGCCATTCTTACAGTGCGGGCAGTGGAGACACGGATGTCTCCATCCACCCTGGAGAACTGCACATGACGATGGCTTTGCCCCCTTTGACCGCCCTCAACCTTCCACGCGCTGCGCGCGCCCTGGCCCTGGCCGGCGCATGCCTGGCACTGGGCAACGCGCATGCGCTGGACCTGACCGTGGAGGTGGGCAACACCAAGGCGGACAAGGGGCCGGTGCTGGCTGCGGTCTATGGCTCCGCCGACGGCTGGCTGAAGTTCAGCAAGGCGGTGCAGAGCGGCATGGCCCTGGTGTCGGGCGACAAGACCGTGCTGGTGCTGCGCGACCTGCCCGCCGGCAGCTATGCGCTGTCGCTGTACCAGGACGAGAACGGCAACGGCAAACTGGACACCAACCTGGTCGGCATGCCCCAGGAGCGCACCGGCTTCAGCCGCGACGCCCAGGGCAACATGGGCCCGCCCCGCTTCCAGGATGCGGCCTTCGAGCTGCAGCAGGACACCACCATCACCATCCAGCTGCGGTGAACGGCACACCAGGAGTACACACCATGGACCGACGCCTCTTTTGCCAGTCACTGGCCCTGGGATCCGCCGGCAGCGCGCTGGGCGCCCTGCCCTTTTCTGCCGCACACGCTGCTGGCGGGCCCGAGTCCGGCGCCACGCTGAGCGCTTTCAACGAGCGGCGCAGCGGCGCGCCCTGGACCCTTGGCTTCGAGGGCCTGCAGGCCGACCTCGCGCCCCAACCCATGCAGCTGCGCGGCAAGCTGCCCAAGGACTTGCGCGGCACCCTGCTGCGCAATGGCCCTGCGCAACACAGCCTGGGCGATGTGCGCTACCAGCACTGGTTCGACGGCGACGGGATGATCCAGCAATACCGCTTCAGCGACCAGGGCCTCACGCACCAGGCGCGCTTTCTGCGCACGCAGAAGTTTCTGGCGGAGAACGCGGCCGGCCGGCGCCTGCACCACAGCTTCGGCACCCAGGTGGCCGGGGGCAGCCCCATGGCCTCGGCCGATGCGGGCAACGTGGCCAACACCAGCGTGGTGCACCACGCGGGCGAAACCCTCGCCCTGTGGGAAGGCGGCTCGGCCACGCGGTTCGATGCCGACACCCTGGAAACCGGGGCCCTCAAGACCTGGACGCCGGAACATGCGGGCATGCCCTTCTCAGCCCACCCCAAGATCGGTGCCGACGGCACGCTGTGGAATTTTGGCGTGAGCAGTGCCCATGGGCTGCTGTCGATCTACCAGGTATCGGCCCAGGGGCAGGTGCGAACCGCCACGCTCAAGGTGCCGGACATGGCCATGGTGCACGACTTCGCGGTGACCGAGCAGCACCTTGTGTTCCTGCTGCCCCCGCTCGTGTTCGATGTGGACCGGGCCCATGCGGGCAGCACCTTCCTGGACAGCCATGTCTGGAAGCCACAGCTGGGCATGCGGGCGCTGGTGCTGCACAAGGACCGGCTCGACCAGGCGCAATGGATGGAGCTGCCCACCGGCTTCCTGTTCCACACCGGCAACGCCTGGGAGGACGGCAAGGGAGTCATCCACCTCGACTACATCCGCTCCAAGGATGACTCGGCCATCAACCAGGGCTTTCGCGAACTGATGCGCGGCGACTTCAAGGGCGAACCCTCGCATGCCGTGGCCCTGGTCGAACTGGACACGCGCAGCGGGCGTGCGCGGCAGAACCTGCAGGCGCACCACGCCGAATTCCCGCGCATCGATCCCCGTTTCGTCGGCCGCCGGCACAGGGAGCTCTTCATGGCCGAGCGGGTCGCCGTGTCGAACCGCCCAGGCTTCGACTGCGTCGCGCGGCTGAACGTGGACACCGGCAAGGTGGACCGCTACCGCTACGGCGCCGACGTGATGGTCGAGGAACATGTGTTCATCCCCGCCCGCACGGCCGGCCCCAAGGAAGGCGAGGGCTGGCTGGTGGGCACGGCGCTGGACCTACTCCGCCGTCGCACGCTGCTATCGGTGTTCGACGCCCGCCGGCTGGCCCAGGGCCCGCTGGCCCAGGGCAGCATGGACCGGGCGGTGCCACTGGGCTTTCACGGGACTTTCATCCCGGCCTAGGGTCCAAAGGGGCCCGGCCCGGGCAATCGAACGCGACACCAGCGGTTTGCGTTCGATCGCGGCGTTCAGCGTTCAGCGTTCAGCGTTCAGCATTTGGCGTTTGGCGTTTGGCGCAATGGCGAGGGCCGCGGCAGGCTGGCGGGCCAGTTCGATGAAGGCCCTCACGTAGTCGATGGCGGTATCCGCCTCGCGTGCTCCCAGGAAGATCTGCTTGGCGATGCCGCGCACGCCCAGCCGCACGGGCACCACGTCCATCTTGGCCGCGTACTCCTCGACCAGCCAGCGCGGCAGCGCGGCCACACCGCGGCCGCTGGCAACCATCTGCAGCATGATGTCGGTGGTTTCGATGGCCTTGTGGCGCCTGGGCGTTACGCCGGCGGGCAACAGGAACTGGTTGTAGATGTCCAGGCGCTCGATGTCCACGGGGTAGCTGATGAGCACCTCCTGGGTCAGTTGCTGCGGCTTCACGTAGGCCGCGCCGGCCAGGGCATGGCCCCTGGCCACGACGAGCACCTGCTCGTAGTCGAACACGGGCTCGAACTTCAGACCGGGCTTGAACAGCGGGTCGGGCGTGACCAAGAGGTCGATCTCGTAGCCGAAGAGCGCGCCGATCCCGCCGAACTGGAATTTCTGCTTCACGTCCACATCCACGTCGGGCCATGCGGCCAGGTAGGGTGACACCACCTTGAGCAGCCACTGGTAGCACGGGTGGCATTCCATGCCGATGCGCAGCGCACCACGCTCGCCCTGCGCGAACTGGCCCAGGCGCTCTTCGGCCAGATCCAGCTGCGGCAGCACCCGGTTGGCCACCGCCAGCAGGTACTGGCCGGCCTGCGTCAGGCGCAGGCTGCGGCCTTCGCGCAGCCAGATGTCGGTGCCCAGTTGCTGCTCCAGCTTTTTCATGCTGTGGCTCAGGGCCGACTGGGTCAGGTTCAGCACGCCTGCGGCGGCCGTCAACGACCCTTGTTTTTCGACCTGCTGGACGATGCTGAGGTGGATGCGCTCAAGCATTCAAATGAGCCATATTCATGGATACGTGAAATAAAACCATTTTACTTCATCATTGCGCGCCAATAGCATCCACTCCCATGAAAGCAAACACGGCACATCCACTGCGTATCGTTGCGGTTTCTGGCGGGCTGCAGCGTCCCTCCAAGGCGGCAACCCTGGCAAGGCATCTGCTGGACCTAATCGCCGACGCGTTCCCGTGCGAACAGCACCTGGTCGAACTGGGCCAGCTCGCACCGCAGCTGGCCGGGGCGGTCTGGCGCTCCCAACTGCCCGACACGGTGGAGCGGGAACTGGCAGCGGTCGAACAGGCCGACGTTCTGGTGGTGGCAACGCCGGTCTACCGGGGCTCCTACACGGGATTGTTCAAGCACTTCTTCGACTTCATCCACCAGGACGCCCTGGTCGACAAGCCGGTCTTGCTGGCTGCCACCGGCGGCAGCGAGCGCCATGCCCTGGTGATCGACCACCAGTTGCGGCCGCTGTTCAGCTTCTTCCAGGCACGCACCTTGCCGCTGGGCGTCTACGCGACGGACCACGATTTCGCCGACTACCGCCTGCAGAACGAGGCCCTGATCGAGCGCGCCCGGCTGGCGGTCCAACGGGCATTGCCATTGGTCAATTGGCGCGCCAAGCCCGGCCCTCTGTGGTCCAGGAAATGGTTGCGGCCTGAAGCAAGAACCGTCTTTTCTTTCAACAATCAGCCCACCCGATCACAATGACCAAAGAACTTGCCTTTAGCCTCAAGAGCATCCGTTTCGATGAAAACTACCAGCCATCGGACAGTACGCGCATCACCACCAACTTTGCCAACCTGGCCCGCGGAACAAACCGGCAACAGAACCTGCGCAAAACGCTGAGGATGATCGACAACCGCTTCAATGACCTGGCGCATTGGGACAATCCGACGGGAGACCGTTACGCGGTCGAGCTTGAGATCATCTCCGTCGAGATGAGCCTGGACGCCAAG
Organism: Acidovorax sp. A1169; assembly: GCF_030704685.1. GTDB lineage: Bacteria > Pseudomonadota > Gammaproteobacteria > Burkholderiales > Burkholderiaceae_C > Acidovorax. The sequence goes on along the minus strand of NZ_JAUZDX010000012.1, from coordinate 186,251 downwards.
GGCACCAGTGGTGCGTTTCCGCTGATCGAGATACTGAAACCCTGCATCCTCGACCAGAAAACGAACAAGCGCATCGACGGCATCGCAGGGAACAATTTCTCATCCTACGTGCGCGACTACGACTTCAGCGTGGTGCTGCCGCAATACAACGCCCATCGCGCGGAATTCGGCATGCCTCATGATTTTGGCGACCTGCATGGAAAGCTGTTCCAGCAGTTTGCCAACTCGGGCCTGTACAAGGAGCGTTTCGGCAAGCCGCCTGTCATCTGCATCAGCGCCTCGACCAGCAAGACCTACCAGCGGACCGGAAACCAGCACCCGGTGCTGGGTGTCGAGTACCAGCAAAATGAACTGTCCTCGACCGACCAGTACTTTGCCAAGATGGGGATGCAGGTGCGATTCTTCATGCCGCCGAATGGCGTTGCGCCACTGGCTTTCTACTTTCACGGCGACCTGCTGGGCGACTACACGAATCTCGAGTTGATTGGCACCATCAGCACCATGGAAACCTTCCAGAAGATCTATCGCCCCGAAATCTACAACGCCAACTCTGCCGCAGGCAAACTCTACAAACCGAGCCTGAAAAACCAGGATTACTCGTCGACCCAGATTGTCTACGACCGCGAAGAACGCAGCCAACTGGCTGTCACGCAGGGGAAATTTGCAGAAGAGCACTTCATCAAGCCGTACAGGAACGTTCTTGAACAATGGGCTGCCGACTACGCGCTCTGATGGCGCGATCTGATAACCACGGCATAGCGCATCAAGCGGGCCAAACGGCGCCAGCATATGCTCACCCCATCCATTTTTGCTTCAAAGGAATTCCCAGATGTTTGAAACCTCCATCGCCGGCAGCCTGCCCAAGCCCGCCTGGCTGGCCGAAACCAACAAGCTCTGGCCTCAGTGGATGGCCGAAGGCGATGCGCTGCGCCAGGCCAAGGCCGATGCGACCTTGCTGTGGATCAAGGCCCAGGAAGACGCAGGGCTGGACATCGTGGGCGACGGTGAGCAATCGCGCCAGCATTTCGTGCACGGCTTCCTGGAGCAGGTCGAGGGCATCGACTTCGAGCACAAGGTGAAGATGGGCATCCGCGACAATCGCTACGACGCGATGGTGCCGCAGGTGGTTTCGGCCCTGCGCCTGAAGGGCCGCGTGCATGCCTTCGAGGCCCAACTGGCGCGCGCGCACACGAAGAAGAAGCTCAAATTCACCCTGCCCGGCCCGATGACCATCGTCGACACCGTGGCCGACCGCTTCTACGGCGACAAGGTGAAGATGGCCTTCGCCTTCGCCGAACTGCTGAACCAGGAAGCGCTCGCGCTGCAGGCCGATGGCGTGGACATCATCCAGTTCGATGAGCCCGCGTTCAACGTCTACATGAAGGATGCCGCCGACTGGGGCGTGCAGGCGCTCGAGCGCGCTGCGCAGGGCTTGACCTGTACGACGGCGGTGCACATCTGCTACGGCTACGGCATCAAGGCCAATACCGACTGGAAGAGCACCCTGGGCGACGAGTGGCGCCAGTATGAGACGGTGTTCCCTGCCCTTGCCAAGAGCAGCATCGACCAGGTGAGCCTGGAGTGCATCCACTCCCATGTGCCGCCCGACCTGATGAAGCTGCTGGCTGGCAAGGATGTGATGGTCGGCGTGATCGATGTGGCCAGCGATGTGGTCGAGACCCCCGAGGAAGTGGCTGACACCATCGGCCGGGCGCTGGAGTTCGTGCCCAAGGAGCGGCTGTTTCCGTGCACCAATTGCGGTCTGGCGCCGATGGGGCGGGATGTGGCATGGCGCAAGCTGCAAGCGCTGGCAGCAGGCGCCCAGTTGGCGAAGGAGCGGCTTGCCGCGGCGTGACGCGCACCCGGTCATCCATCCTGGCGCAGGCGGCCGCTGTTGATCGCAACGGCCGCAAGACAACCCATGGGGCCGATGGGTCCGCGGCCACAGAGGCCCGTTGGATCATCCACAAAGCATCTCCCGCTGCGGCGGGCGTGCCGCCTTGCATTGCGAGGCTCCCTACTCAGCCCCGGCACTCCAGGTGGGACCACCGGTGCGGCGGGCGAGAATACGGCCCCGCGCACCGTACCAAATTGCGCCAGAATTCCCCCAAGCGCTGGCCGCATGCCGCCAAGTCATTGATTTAAATGGATAAAGCAGACATAACCTCGCACACCCCGATGATGCAGCAGTACTTCTCCCTGAAGGCTGCGCACCCGGACACGCTCGTCTTCTACCGCATGGGCGACTTCTACGAGCTGTTCTATGCCGACGCCGAGAAGGCCGCGCGCCTGCTGGACATCACGCTGACCCAGCGCGGCCAGTCCGGCGGGCAGCCTGTTGTGATGGCGGGCGTGCCTTTCCACGCGCTGGAGAACTACCTGGGCCGGCTGATCAAGATGGGCGAGTCGGTCGCCATCTGCGAGCAGGTGGGCGACGTGGCCACGGCCAAGGGCCCCGTGGAGCGCAAGGTGGTGCGCGTGGTCACCCCCGGCACGCTGACCGATACCGAGTTGCTTTCGGACAAGACCGAGTCCATGCTGCTGGCCGTGCACCAGGGTCAGCGCGGGCGCGCTGGCCTGGCCTGGCTGAGCGTGACCCAGGGCCGCGTGTACCTGGCCGAATGCGCGCAGGACGAGGTGGGCACCTGGCTGGCGCGCGTGGCGCCCAGCGAGGTGATCTACAGCGCCGGCGTGACCGAGCGCTTCGAGCAGCAGCTGCAGGTGCTGCGCCAGGGCGGCGCCTTTACCTGCCCGATGGGCCCCCGGCCCGACTGGCAATTCGACGCCACGCTGGGCGAGCGCAAGCTGCTGGAGCACCTGGGCGCGGCCAGCCTGCAGGCCTGGGGGGCGCAGGAGCTGACCCAGGCCCATGCGGCCGCAGCGGGCCTGCTGGCCTATGCCGAGCACACCCAGGGCCGCACGCTGACCCACGTGCACAGCGTGCAGGTGCAGCGCGGCGACGACCTGATCGACCTGCCTGCCAGCACGCGCCGCAACCTGGAGATCACCCGCACCCTGCGCGGCGAGGATGCGCCCACCCTGTTCTCGCTGCTCGACACCTGCATGACCGGCATGGGCAGCCGCTTGCTCAAGACCTGGCTGCTGGAGCCCCCGCGCGATCGAACCGCAGCGCGCCAGCGCCTGGCCGCCACCACTGCGCTGCGCGGCGCGGGAGGTGCCTCTGGCGGCGCCGGCCCCTGGGCCACGCTGCGCGGCGAACTCAAGGGCGTGAGCGACGTGGAGCGCATCACCGCGCGCATCGCCCTGCGCCAGGTGCGCCCGCGCGAACTGGTGGGCCTGTGCAAGACGCTGCACAAGGCGGCCCTGCTGGCGCGTGCCGGCCAGGCGGCCGAGCCCTATCTGGCGGAGATCTTCGAACAGCTGCACCCGCCGGTGGACTGCCCCGAGCTGCTGCAGCGCGCCATCACCGAAGAGCCCGCGGCCCTGGTGCGCGACGGCGGCGTGATGGCCACGGGCTTCGACAGCGAGCTCGACGAACTGCGCGCCATACAGACCAACTGCGACGACTTTTTGCTTAACCTGGAGACGCGCGAGAAGGCCCGCACCGGCATCGCCAACCTGCGCGTGCAGTTCAACAAGGTGCACGGCTTTTACATCGAGGTCACCAGCAGCAACCTGGACAAGGTGCCCGACGACTACCGCCGCCGCCAGACGCTGAAGAACGCCGAGCGCTTCATCACGCCCGAGCTCAAGACCTTCGAGGACAAGGCGCTGTCGGCCAACGAACGCGCTCTGGCGCGCGAGAAATGGCTGTACGAGCAGGTGCTGGACCAGCTGCAGCCCCACGTGCCGGCCCTGACCCGCCTGGCCCAGGCGCTGGCCACGTTGGATGTGCTTTGCGCGCTGGCCGAACGCTCACTCACGCTGAACTGGTGCGCGCCGCAGTTCGTGGCCGAGCCGTGCATCGAGATCGAGGACGGCCGCCACCCGGTGGTAGAGGCGCGCCTGGCCGAGGTATCGGCCGGCAACTTCATCGCCAACCACACGCGGCTGAACGCCAACACGCGCATGCAGGTCATCACCGGCCCCAACATGGGCGGCAAATCGACCTACATGCGCCAGGTGGCGCTGATCGTGCTGCTGGCCAGCATGGGCAGCCACGTGCCGGCCAGCGCCTGCCGCCTGGGGCCCATCGACGCCATCCACACGCGCATCGGCGCGGCCGACGACCTGGCGAATGCGCAATCGACCTTCATGCTGGAGATGACCGAGGCCGCGCAGATCCTGCACGCCGCCACGCCGCACAGCCTGGTGCTGATGGACGAGATTGGCCGTGGCACCAGCACCTTCGACGGCCTGGCCCTGGCCAGCGGCATCGCCACCCACCTGCATGACAAGACTCGCGCGTTCACGCTGTTCGCCACGCACTATTTCGAGCTGACCGAGCTGCCCGCCAAGGCGCGGCACGCGGTGAACATGCATGTGAGCGCGGCCGAGGCGGGCGCCGACATCGTCTTTCTGCACGAGATCCAGCCCGGCCCCGCGAGCCGCAGCTACGGGATCCAAGTGGCCAAGCTCGCGGGCGTGCCCGGTGCCGTGCTGAACCATGCACGCCACGCGCTGGCTGCACTGGAAGAGCGCGCAGGCGAGGACGAACTGCAGGTGGACCTGTTCGCCGTGCCGGCCATGCCCGAGAGCGCGGGGGCGAGCCCGATCGAGGCGCTGCTGGCCAGCATCCACCCCGACGCGCTGAGCCCGCGCGAGGCGCTCGATGCGCTCTACCAGCTCAAGAAGCTGGCGGGATGACGGGAAACATCACCCCAGCTTGAGGCCGATGTCCTTGATCAGTTGGCCCCAGCGCGCACGCTCGGTGATCGCGCGGCTTGGCGAAGCGCCAGCTATCGACGAGGGCTGAAGACCGCGCGCGACCGCACCCAATATGGATGCCGCCACGCCCCGAGGCGGCATCCGTGAGAAGATCAAAGATCCTGTGCCAGGGGCGCCAGCTGGCCCAGCATGAAGTTGAGGAACGGCGGCACGCAGCCGATGTGGCTGGAGGGCACGGCGGGGCAATTGGTCAGTGTCACGAGGTCGCCCGCGCCCTGGGCGCGCATGGCCTGCAGCGTGGTGACCGAGCTGCCATAGGGCACGGTGACGTCGTCGCGGCCATGGTACAGGCGCACGGGCACCTGCGGCTTCCAGTCGTGCACGCTGCTCACGCGCGCCACGGCCTGCACGTCGTCGGCCAGGAAGTTGTCGATGAACTGGTTGTCGAAGGTTACGTCAGCCTCATCGGGCAGCAGTGCTTTCAGCAGGGCGCGGCGCACCTCGCGCTGCACGCTGCCGCCCAGGTAGCGCAGGAAGCCGGGGTTGATCAACGCGCCGAGTACAGGCTCGCGATCACGCACCACGTTCACCAGCCCGTCGAGCGTGGCCTGCACGTTGTAGGGCCCGGCGCCCGTCACCACCATGCGCAGCGCCTGGCGCTCGGGCGCAGTGCCGGCCTGCAGGGCGCGGTGGGCCGCCATGGTGGCGTAGCCGCCTTCGGAATAACCAGTGAGGAAGAGCTGGCCGTTGTCGGCCGCATTGCCCTGGCCGCGCCAGGTGCGCGCTGCAGTCAGCATATCCAGAGTGGCCGCAGCCGTAGGAGCCGACAGAAGATAGGGATGGGGCACGCCCTTGGAAACACCGTAACCCACGTAGTCCGGAGCCACAACGATGTAGCCCAGCGAGGCCATCACCACCGCGACCTCGGACCCCACCGCGTTGTTGCTGGGCGCCTCGGCGCTCGTGAAGATGGTGCCGTGCTGGTAGCCCAGCACCGGGCTCCTGGCGCCGGGTGCCTTGACAGGCACGCTGACCAGGCCCGATGCGCGCACCTCCCGCCCCTGGGCGTCGGAGGTCAGGTACTCCAGCCGGTAGGAGGTGACGGAGTAGCGCGGCACGATGCCCTGCACCTTGGAGGCATCTTTGGCGAGCGCCTCGGTGATCTGAGCGGGTGTGATGGTGTTGAGCAGCGCAGCCGATTTGAGGTCACCTGCGGCGGCAACTGGCGGCGGCACCGTGGCGTCGCCATCGCTTTTGCTGTCGCCGCCACCGCAGGCGGTCAGCGCAATGGCCGCAGCCACCAGAATGCTGCGCGGCACGAGCGCAGGCCTTGCAAGGGTAGGAAAATGGAACAAGGTACCGCCTTCAGGTATGAGTTGTGAATGATGGTAAGCATGGCGGCGCGAATTCACGTCAGCCAACACGCCGTGGGGATGTCAGATTTTGTGTCCTGCGGGCAATGGCGTCGCCTGGGGGAAGCGCTTCGCGGCGGATTGGCCATAAAATCCGGGGTTGCCACTGCGCCGCCTGGCACTTTTGCTATTGTTTTTGAAACGCCCCGGCAGCGCCGATGCCCAGGCTGGTGCACACTGCAGGGCCTAAGACCCTAGCCAAGCCCCTCGCGCCGTCGATTGGCGCACCACAATGCTTTCCTTTTTGCCGACCTAAGCCTCCATGACGTATTGCGTCGCCATCAAACTCAATGCCGGGCTGGTTTTCCTGTCCGATTCCCGTACCAATGCGGGCCTGGACCAGATCAGCTCGTTTCGCAAGATGATGCTGTACGAGAAGGCGGGCGACCGCTTCATGGTGCTGCTGTCCGCGGGCAACCTGTCCATCTCGCAATCGGTGCGTGAGATCCTGCAGACCGAGCAGATCATCGACCGCGACGAGGAAGAGCCCATCACCATCTGGAACGCCAAGAGCATGTTTGACGCCGCGCGCGTGCTGGGTGCCGCCGTGCGCCACGTGCATGAGCGCGACGGCGCGGCGCTCAAGCGCTCGGGGGTGGACTTCAACGTCTCCATGGTCTTCGGCGGCCAGATCAAGGGCGAGGGCATGCGCCTGTTCCAGGTGTACTCGGCGGGCAACTTCATCGAGGCCACGTCCGAGACGCCCTACTTCCAGGTCGGCGAATCCAAGTACGGCAAGCCCGTGCTGGACCGCGTGCTCACACCCGAAACCCCGCTGGACGAAGCCGCCAAGTGCGCCCTGGTGTCCATGGACAGCACGCTCAAGTCCAACCTCTCGGTGGGCCTGCCCCTGGATCTGGTGGTGTACGAGGTAGACCGCTTCGCCACCGACAAGATCATCTGCATCGACGAGCACAACCCCTATTTCCGCATGCTGCACGACAACTGGGGGCAGAAGCTGCGTGAGGTGTTCGACAGCATCGAGGACCCTGCCTGGGGCGGGGGCGATACGACCGTGCCCATCATGGTGAACCCCTCGCGCAGCAAGGCGCTCAAGAAGATCACCAACCACCTGGACAAGCTCATCTAAAGAAGGTGCCGCGCCTGGCGGGCCTACCGCCGTGCACCTCCCCGTTTCACCGCCCATGCTCCCTATCGTCTTCTCGCACGCCAACAGTTTCCCTGCGGGCACCTACCGCCTTCTCTTCAAGCTCCTGCGCCAACGCGGCTTCGACATCAGCGCGGTGGAGCGGTACGGACATGAGCCCGAGTACCCGGTCTCCAACAACTGGCCGCACCTGGTGCAGCACCTGGCGGATTTTGCGGGCCAGCAGGTGGAGCGCCTGGGGGAGCCTGTGTTCCTGGTGGGGCACTCGCTGGGCGGATTTCTGAGCGTGATGGCGGCGGCGCGCCACCCGCACCTGGTGCGCGGCGTGCTGCTGATCGACTCGCCGCTGCTCGGTGGCTGGCGCGCCAATGCGCTGGACGTGGCCAAGCGCACCCAGGTGGTGGGCTCCATATCGCCCGGCAAGGTCAGCCGCCAGCGGCGCTTTTCCTGGGCCAGCAGCGACGAAGCGCTGGAGCACTTTCGCCGCAAGAAGGCCTTTGCGCGCTGGCACCCCGAGGTGCTGCAGGACTACATCACCCACGGCCTGGCCGACCAGGACGGCAAGCGCGTGCTCGGCTTCGACCGCGCTGTTGAAACCGCCATCTACAACACCCTGCCGCACAACCTGGGCCGCCTGCTCAGCAGGCACCCGCTGCAGTGCCCCGCCGCCTTCATCGGCGGGCGCGACTCCGAAGAGATGAAGCAGGTGGGCATGGCCATGACGCTGCGCGTCACCGAGGGCCGCACCATGATGCTGGACGGCAGCCACCTCTTTCCCATGGAACAACCCCTCGCCACGGCCGCCGCCATCGAGGCCTCGCTGCTGAATCTGGCCGCCGTGGCGGCACACGGCTAAGCTGCTGTACCGCCCTCCTGCACAGCGGGAGGCCTGGATTTTTTTGCACATGGAGCGCCCCATGAATGGGGGCGTCTCTAATCCTTCCTGTCTATTCACGGGCGCGCGCAATTGACGCCACAATGGTTGAACTGACAAATAGAGGGGGAAAAGCGCGCTGTTGGCGGATTCTCAGGACAAAAAAGCGGGGGATCTGTCGCAACAATCCCCTACACTGGGGTTTTGTAACAGCGTGTACACGTTTCATGCCTGCTTCCAATTCGCTGACCGTCCGTCTGCCGGTGCTGATCTTCGCGCTGGTGTCCGCCTACCTGATCTACACCTCGATAGGGCCCGGTAAAGGCGTCACTCTGGCCATTGCCATCGCCTCGGTGCTGATGTTCGCCGCCACCTGGGCCAGTGCCGCCCGTTTGCTGGGCGCTGCGGCCGCGCTGCACTTTCTGGTGATTTCAGTCTCGCTGGGCTGGTTTGCCGAGCAGATGGGCAGCACCCATGGCTGGTTTTTCGGCAGTTACACCTATACCGACGTGCTGGGCCTGCGCTTCGTGGGCGTGCCCGTGGTCATCCCGATGATGTGGTTCGCGCTGACCTATGCGGGCTATGTGATCAGCAACCTCATCGTCTGGCAGGCACCGGTGGACGGCGCGCCCGGGGTGGGCAATGCGCTGTTCCTGTCGTTCCTGGCGGCCATGATCGTCACAGCCTTCGATCTGGGTGCCGACCCCTACCTGGTATACGTGCTCAAGGCCTGGATCATGACCAAGACCGACGGCGCCTGGTTCGGCGAGACCGTGCAGGGCTTCTTCGGCTGGGTCTTCGTGAGCTTCTGCATCCTCTGCGCCTTCCGCTTTTCCACGCGCAAGATGCCGCTCAAGGCGGGCTCGGTCAACTTCCTGCCGCGCCACGCCACCGTGCCGCTGGGCATCTACAGCGCCGGCATCGTGTTCCAGGTGTTCCTGGGCCACCCGGTGGAAATCAAGTCCATCGCTCCGTTTGCCATGGGCATCCCCTTGCTGTGCGCACTGGGCGGCCTGCAGCGCTGGCGCAACCAGTTGAAAGCCGCACGATGAACGACCACAGCACGCCCGCCATCTCGGATGCGGCCCTGGCCGCCATGCAGCGGCACGCGGACCCGCTGGCCGATGGCACCATCGATGACATCCTGGGCCCCTGGCCACCGGGCATCCCGGACGAAAAAGCAACCCAGTGGGTACGCATCAGCGCCGTCAACCAATTGTTCGCGACGTGGACCACCAACGCCAGCATTGACGGCTGGAAGGCCCCCGCAGGCACGGACGAGGAGATAGCCGCCGCCCTGCAGGGCTACCTCGCCGCCGGCCAGGCGCTGCCCGACTGGGCGGACAAGGAGAAGATCAAGCGCGCAGAGAAGCTGTTCTTCGACCACGGCGCGCTGTCGTGCATCCTGCTGTTCTGCGCCAGCCTGCCCGAGTGCTATGTGATTCCCGATCTCTCCAGCGTGCTGCACACCGCCGGCCAGCTGGAGCAGCACACCGAGTACCGCATCCGCTCCACCGCCGCCATGATCTTCCCGGTGATGATGCATGGCGGCCTGGCCAGCGACGACGGCGCAGGCGTAGCGCAGATCCTCAAGGTGCGCCTGATCCACGCCACCATCCGCAACCTGATCATGCGCGGGGCACCGCAGACGGCCGTGAAGGACCTGCTGGCGCAGGTGAACATCGTCGGCGCAGGCACACTCGGCCAACTGCCGGGCCTGTCGCCCAAGCCCACCATGTACCAGGCGCTGTTCGCGCGCGGCTGGGATCTGGCCAACGACGGCCTGCCCTGCAACCAGGAAGAGCTGGCCTACACGCTGCTCACCTTCGGCTATGTGTTCCTGCGCAGCATGCGCCGCCTGGGCATCGGCCTGCCGCCGCGCGAGGAGGAGGCCTACCTGCACGCCTGGAACGTGGTGGGCCACATCCTGGGCATCGAGCGCAAGCTGATGGTCGAGACCATGGACCAGGGCAAGGAGCTGATGGCCCGCATGCAGGCCCGCGGCCGCGCCGAGCCGGTGACGCCCGATCCCCGCCCGGGCCTGGGTCAGGCACTCATGGCCACCATGGCCAACTCGATCCCCTGGGACATCGCCAAGCCCTTTCCGCAGCTGATGACGCGCTTTCTGTGCGGGCGCGCCACGGCGGGCGACCTGGGCCTGACCCAACCCGTACCCTGGTCATCGGCGCTGCTGTTCTGGAGCGTGCTGCTGGTGGCCCGGGTCATCGACTGGGTGCTGCGCCTGGTGCTGCCGCGCTTTTCCATCGTGCGCACGCTCACGCGCATCCTGGGCTACCACTTCATGAGCCGCGTGCTGATGAGCCAGACCCGGCCGCTGCAATTGCCCAGCGAGTTGCTCAACCAGGTGGACGGGGTGGTGCACAACTGGAGCGACGACCCCCATGCGCCCAAGTGGATCAACCGCATCGAGGACCGTTTTACCAAGCGTGGAAGCTGGAGCGTGAACCTTTCCAGCACCGCCGAGGACGCTGCGTAGTGAACCGCTGCGGCCCCACAATGCTCGCCCCCCGGCAACCGCGCCCGCGCGGGTGGCGGGCCGCTGGCGCGCGGTGGTGCCGCCTGGTGCTGGCGTGGCTGGCCTTGCTGCTGCTGGGCTCGCTTGCGTTGAGCGCGCAAGCTGCCGCCCCTGCACTGCTGCTGCGGGAAGGCACCCCCAGCAGCGACCTGTGGCCACACATGACCCTGCTCGCGGACCCCGCCCGGCAGCTCACGGCGCAGGAGGTGCTGGCGCGCCTGCCGGAGTTCGAGGCGCCCCGGGGGGCCGCCGGCACGCTGGGCGTGCGCCAGGATGCGGTGTGGCTGCACGTCCCGCTGGCCGTGGCGCAGGCACCGGGCCACCCCTGGATCGTGAACATCGACTACCCCGTGCTGAACGAGGTGGACTTCTACCTGACGCAGGGCGGTGCCGTCGTGCAGAAGGCCTTGCTGGGCAACCTGCGGCCCTTCTCCGAGCGGCCGCTGCGCGGGCGCACGCACTCGATGATGCTGGACCTGCAGCCGGGCCAGCCCTACGACCTGCTGGTGCGGGTGCGCACCGGTGGTGCCATGATCCTGCCCCTGTCCATCAGCAAGGCACCGGTGCTGCTGCCCATGGCGCTGCGTGAACAGATGCTGCAAGGCGTGCTGGCCGGCCTGGCCCTGTGCCTGCTGGGCTACAGCCTGAGCCAGTGGTGGAGCCAGCGCGAGCCGCTGTTCCTGTACTACGCCATGCTGGTCACGGGCAGCGCCGGTTTTTCGCTGCAGTTCTTCGGCATCGGCAGCCAGTTCCTGTGGCGCAACAACCTCTGGATGGAGCTGCATGCTGCCAGCGCCGCCGGCCTGCTGGCGCTGGCAGGCTCCTTTCTGTTCATGGGCCATGCGCTGGTGGGCAAGCATCCGCGCAGCCGCTTTCTGCGTGCCATGCAGGGCGGGGCCGTGCTCTGCGCAGTGGTGTGCGCCGCGTTCCTCGTGGACCTGATCGACACGCGCGCGGCCACCGCCTTCCTGAGCGTGTTCGGCCCCCTGCCCTCGCTGATGAGCCTGCCGCTGGCGCTCAAGCGTGTGCGCCAGGGCGACACAGTCAGCGCCACGCTGTTCCTGGCCTGGGTGGCGTACTTTGCCGCTGCTGCGGTGATGGTGGGGCTGGTCCAGGGCTGGGCACCGCTGTCGTTCTGGACACTGCATTCGTTCCAGATCGGTGCCACTGTGGACATGCTGCTGTTCCTGCGCGTGCTTGGACTGCGCTCCGAGGCCCTGCGCGAGGCCACGGACGATGCCCTGCGCGAACGCGACGCCATGCGCTCGCTGGCCTACACCGATGCCCTTACCGGCCTGCCCAACCGGCGCGGGGTGCAACTGGCGCTCCAGTCGGCCCTGGCACACTGCTCACCCCAGCGGATCATCGCCGTCTACCTGCTGGACCTGGACGGTTTCAAGCCCATCAACGACGTGCACGGCCACGATGTCGGCGACGATCTGCTGGTGGCGGTGGGGCACCGGTTGCAGGACCACCTGCGCCGCCACACCGACATGGTGGCGCGCCTGGGTGGGGACGAATTCATCATCATGGCGTCCGAGCTGGCGCGACCCGAGCAGGCGCGGGAACTCGGAGAAGGCCTGCTGCAGGCGTTCAAGGAGCCTTTCGTGCTCAGCCACCTGCGCGTGCATGTGGGCCTGACCATCGGCTATGCGCTCGCCCCACTGGACAGCATGGAGTCACGCGAGCTGATCCGCCAGGCCGATGCCGCCATGTACTTGGGCAAGCAGAACGGCAAGCACTGCATCATCCGCAACGATGGCAACATGGCCCTGGCTATTTGACCATGCCCGCCTTGCTCGCCACCCCAGCCCCAGCCGGCTTTCAGCACGCCACCCCGTTCTGAATGCATACTGGGCGCCGAACGACCACGCAGACAGGCCTCCTGCCTCCCCGAACACGCCCTGCACGCCTTCCGACTTCCATGTCCAGTGCCCTGCCCATCCCTCCCCTGGCCGCTTGTCCGGCATGGTGGCGCCCTCGCGCCGGCGACAGGGCCAGGAGCGCGCGCGGCACCGCCCCCTCCCCTCTCCACCGCCCATGAGCATGCAGCACCGGTCTCCGTACCCAACGGCACACTGCGCCCTGGCTGCGGTGGTGGCGCTGCTGCTGTGCCTGCTCATACTGCTGGTGCCCCAGAAGGCGCATGCGGCCACGCCGCTGGTGCTCACATCCGAGGCCCATAGTCTGGATGCGTGGAAGGTGATCACCCTGCAGCCCGATGCCTCGCGCGCGCTGTCGGCAACCGACATGCTCGGGCGGCTGGACGGGTTCGAGGCCCCGCCCCGGCGCGGCGGCTCGATCGGCACGCACCAGGAGGCCATGTGGCTGCGCATTCCGCTGGCCGTGCCCGAGGCGCCCACCAACCAGTGGGTCGTCAACATCGACTACGGCGCCCTGCAGGAGGTGGACATCTACCTCACCAGCCAGGGCCAGGTGCTGCAGCAGGCATTGCTGGGCTACCTTCGCGTGCCCGGCAAGGCATCGGGCGCCAGCAGAACCCCGGGCCTGGCCCTGAACCTGCAGGCGGGGCAAGCCTACGACGTGCTCATCCGCGTGCGCACGCTGGGCCCGATGATCCTGCCCATCACGGTCAGCGAGGCCCCCTACCGCCTGAAGATGGCCTTGCGCGAGCAGATGCTGCAGGGCCTGCTCAATGGCCTGGCTTTCTGGTTGCTGCTGTACAGCGTGCTCCAGTGGGTGGGCCAGCGCGACCGCCTGTTTGCCTGCTATGCACTGGTGGTGCTGGGCAGTGCCGGCTTTTCACTGCAGTTCTTCGGTATCGGCGTGCAGTTTCTCTGGCCGGGCAGCGTGTGGATGGAAATGCATGGGGCCATCATCTTTGGCCTGGTGGCGCTGGTGGGCTCCTTCCTCTTTCTGCGCCAGGCGATGGCGGGCGACGCCCCGCACAGCCGCTATGCCCGCACCATGCAAGGCGGCGCCGCACTCACGGCCCTGGTGTGCCTGGCCTTCGTGTTGGACCTGCTGAGCGTCAAGGCAGCCACAATCTTCATGAGTCTGTTCGGCCTGTTGCCGACCCTGCTAAGCCTGCCCGCAGCGCTGCGCCAGACACGCCAGGGAAACCCCATCGGTGCCACGCTGCTGGTGGCCTGGACCGTCTACGGCGCGGCGGCTGCCACGATGGCGGCGCTGGTCCATGGCCTGGTGCCCGTGAACTTCTGGACGCTGCACGCCTTCCAGTTCGGTGCCACGGTGGACATGCTGCTCTTTCTGCGCGTGCTGGGGCTGCGCTCCGAGGCGTTGCGCAAGGCCACGCTCAATGCCCTGCGCGAACGCGACGTGATGCGCTCGCTGGCCCATACCGACCCGCTCACGGGCCTGCCCAACCGCCGCGGCATGCAGATCGCGCTGAATTCTGCACTCCAGCAGTGCGCGCCCAACCGCATGGTGGCGGTGTTCCTGCTGGACCTGGACGGTTTCAAGCCCGTCAACGACACGCATGGCCACGACGTGGGCGATGACCTTCTGGTGGCGGTGGGGCAGCGGCTGCAGAACAACGTGCGGCGCCAGACCGATGTGGTGGCGCGCCCCGGTGGCGATGAATTCATCATCCTGGCCCCCGAGCTCACCCGGCCCGAGCAGGCGCGAGAGATCGGCGAAGGCCTGCTGCAGGCCTTCAGCGAACCGTTCACGCTGCGCGACCTGCGCGTGAGCGTGGGGCTGACCATCGGCTACGTGCTGGCCCCCTTCGACGGCAAGGACGTGCGCGAGCTCATCAGCAAGGCCGATGCCGCCATGTACAAGGGCAAGCAGACCGGCAAGCACTGCCTGCTGCGCGGTGACGTCCCCATGGCACTCGCGTCCTGACCATGCAAGCCGTCGCACGCCACCGCACCGACCGCCCGCTGCCTGCATTGCGCAGGTTCTGGCTGGTCGCAGCATGGTTGCTGCTGGGCCTGCTGGCGGGCGCCGGCAAGGCCCATTCGGCAGAGCCCCTGGTGCTGCACGACAGCAAGGCATCCCTGGAGCTGTGGCCCGCAGTCACCATGCTCTCCGACCCCACGCTCAAGCTGGGGCTGGAAGAAGTGCTTGCGCGCGCAGGTGGCTTCACCCCCCCTCCGTCCAAGGGCGCCACGCTGGGGGTGCGCTCGGACGCCATCTGGCTGCGCGCTCCGCTGCTGGTGCACCTCACCTCCGACGGGCGCTGGACACTGGACGTCAACCACCCGGACCTCAACCGCATCGACGTCTACGTGCTCAGTGCCGGCCATGTGACCAAGCACGTCGTTCTGGGCAGCCTGCAGCCTTATTCGGAGCGCCCGCTGCAAAGCCGCTCGCATGCGGTCGCGCTCGAATTTCTGCCTGGCCAGCAGTACGAGCTGCTGATGCGCGTGGAAACACGGGCGGCCATGATCCTGCCGATCACGCTCAACAAATCCTCCGCCATGCTCGCCACGGCGGTGGACGAGCAGATGCTGCAGGGCGTGCTCACGGGCCTGGCGTTGTGCCTGCTGATCTACAGCCTGGCCCAGTGGACCAGCCTGCGCGAGCCGCTGTTCATCTTCTATGCGATGCTGATCACCGGCAGCCTGATGTTCTCGCTGCACCTGTTCGGCATCGGCCGGCAGTACCTTTGGAGCAACAGCCTGTGGTTCACCGAGCATGCGGCGGGGCTGTCGGCCTTGCTGGCGACCTGTGGCTCCTTCCTGTTCATCAGCCAGGCACTGGCCGGGGACCGGCCCAAGAGCCGCTTCCTGCGCGCCATGCGCTGCGGCGCCGCGCTGTGCGTGCTGCTGGGCCTGGCCTACAGCCTGGACGTGCTGAGCACGCGCGCTATCGCAGCCATCGTCAGCATCCTGGGCCTGGTGCCCGCGCTCATGGGCATTCCGGGCGCGGTGCGCAAGGCCATCGCAGGCGACGGCGTCGGCACCAGCCTGCTGCTGGCCTGGCTGATCTATTTCGTGACCACGGCAGTCATGATCGGCGTCATCAACGGCTGGGTGCCGGTCAATTTCTGGACCCTGCACTCCTTCCAGTTCGGCGCCACCATCGACATGCTGCTGTTCATGCGCGTGCTGGGCCTGCGCACGCACGCCCTGCAGCTGGAGGCCCTGCATGCCAACCGCGAGCGCGACGCCATGCACTCGCTGGCCCACACCGACCCGCTCACTGGCCTGCCCAACCGCCGGGGGCTGAACATGGCCCTGGCCGCCGCCCTGCCCCGCTGCAGCAAGAGCGACCTGCTGGCCGTTTACATGATGGACCTCGATGGCTTCAAACCCGTGAATGACCAGCACGGCCACGATGTCGGCGACGAGCTGCTGGTGGCCGTGACGCGCCGACTGCAGGGCCATGTGCGGCAAAGCGACGTGGTGGCGCGCCTGGGCGGCGATGAATTCGTGGTGATGGCCGGCCACATGTCCAGCACCCAGCAGGCACACGAACTGGGGCTCAAGCTGCTCGACGCCTTTCGCCTGCCCTTCTCGCTCGGGAGCATCCAGGTCCACGTGGGCCTGACCGTCGGCTATGCCATCGCCCCCGACGACAGCAGCGACGCCGCAGGCCTGCTCAAGCTCGCGGACGCGGCCATGTACAGCGGCAAGCAGAGCGGCAAGTTCTGCCTGCGCCGCAATACCGGGGACCTGGCACTTTCGTCAGCATAGGCGGCCGCGCCGGGGCGCACTGCACCTGGGGAATCCATTGCTGGTCAAACGGTGTGGGTTCCGTTACACAGGAGGCCTCGCAACTTCCCAACGGATCCTGTGCCATGGCCCATCGCAAAAGTCCCGCCCGCATTGCCAAAGCTGCGCGTGTCGCGCAATTCCATGCCCTTGCCGCCTCGGCAGCCGATGCGGCGGGAGGCGTCGGCGAGGCCTCCGACACCGCGATCGCGCTGGAATCGCTGGCCCATCTGGAGCACATGCTGGTGGGCCGGGTGGTGCTGCCGTCGAGCCCCGACTACGACACGGCCCGCCAGGAATCCAACCCCGCCTTCCAGTCGTTTCCCAAGATCATCGTCTACTGCGCGGTCGAGAACGATGTGCTCGAATGCCTGGCCGTGGCGCGCAAGTACAAGGTGCCCGTGGCCGTGCGCTGCGGCGGGCACAGCACGGCCGGCTACTCGGTCAACAACGGCATGGTGATCGACCTGAGCGACATCCAGGGCGTGGTGCTGGACCCGCCGAACCAGCGCGTGTACGTGCGGCCAGGCACCGATTTCGACCACTTCAACGGGGCCATGAACCACACCGGCTGGCACGTGCCCACCGGCGCCTGCGGCAGCGTCTGCGTGGGCGGCTTCGTGCAGGGCGGGGGCTACGGCTACACCTCGCGGCGCTATGGCATCCAGAGCGACCTGGTGGAGTCGCTGCGCGTGGCGCTGGCCGACGGCAGCATCGTGACGGCCAGCGAAAGTGAGAACCCCTTGCTGTACTGGTCCATGCGCGGAGGCACGGGCGGCAACTTCGGCGTGCTGTTGCAGGTCACCTACAGCATGGTTCCGCTGGACACGGTGTGGGCCTGGTCCATCGGCTGGGACATGTCAGAGGCCGCCAGCGTGCTGACCATGATGCAGCAGCGGTACATGCAAAGCGGCGCGCCCGATGCGCTCGGCTACATGATGAACCTGGGCTACTACGGCGGCAAGCCGGTGGCCATGGTGCAGGGCATGTTCTGCGGCACGCGCGAGGCCGGTCTGCAGGCGATTGCACCGCTCATGGCCATACCCAGCGCACAGCTGCTGGTGGACAAGACCGGCACCTACCCGGACATGAACATCTGGCTCGAAGACCACCCCTATTCGCTGCCCGACAACCTGCCCGATGGCATTGCCGAAAGCAAGGCCTCGGGCTACATCAGCCGCCCGCTCACGCCTGCGGACTGGCAGTCCATCATCGACTACTTCCTGACCTCGCCCAACCAGTGGTCACTGGCCTATCTGGAGCCCTATGGCGGCGCCATCAACCGCTATCCCATCGAGGCCAGCGCCTTCATCCACCGCCGTGTGGATGCCGACCTGGTGGTGGACGTGTTCTGGCGCGACCCCGCAGAGCGTGCGCAGACCGAGGCCTGGCTGGCCGGCTTCATGAAGCTGGTGCAACCCTTCCTGAACGGGCATGTGTACCAAAACTACCCCGATGCCAGCCTGCAGGATTTCGAAGACGCCTATTTCGGCCCGGCCTACCCCACCTTGCAGCAGGCCAAGAAGCAGTACGACCCGACCAACTTCTTCAAATACCAGCAGAGCATCCGTCTGCCCGCTGAATAGGCACACGCGCGCTCAGGTCTGCTGCAGTGCGCGCTCGGCGTAGTGCAGCCGTCCCTTGCCCGCGCGCTTGGCGGCGTACATGGCCTGGTCGGCGCGGTTCATCAAGGCATCGGTCTCCCCTTCCAGCGGGGGATGCACCGCCACACCGATGCTGGCACCAATGCGCAGCTCGCGGCCCTGCACCCACATGGGCTCCTGCAGCGCGTGGATGATGCGCTGGCCGATGCCGTCGGTAACGTCGCGCGTGACCTCGCGGTCGAGCATGACCAGGAACTCGTCGCCCCCCAAGCGGGCGATGGTGTCGCCAGCACGCACCATGGAAGAAAGCCGCTGGGCCACCGTGCGCAGCACTTCGTCGCCCGTCCGGTGGCCTTCCGTGTCGTTGACGTTCTTGAAGCCGTCCAGGTCGATGAACAGCAGGGCCACCGAGCCTGCGTTGTGGCGCACCTGGGCCAGCGATTGTTCGAGACGGCTGTGGAACGCTGCGCGGTTGTACAGCCCGGTCAGTGAGTCATGGTTGGCCAGGTAGTGCTGCTGGCGCGCGATCTGGATCTTGGCAGAGACATCCTGCACCAGGGCCATGATGGAAGTGACGCGGCCTTCGGCATCGGTCAGCGCGGAGTTGAACCATTCGCAATGCACCTCGAAGCCATCGTGCCGCGTGAAACTGGTCTCTGCTCGGTTTTGCGCCTCCTGCCCCGCCTGAAGCCGCTGCAGGGCCTGGTGCAGGCCCTCGTCCGACACGTCGCCCAGCAGTTGCGTGAGCGACTGCCCCTCCAGGTGTGCAACGGGCAACCAGCCCATCAATTGCACCGCCCGCTGCGAGCAATGTAGCAAGCGCAGGTCCTGGTCCATCTCCAGCACCGCCAGCGGGCTGTTCTCCATGTGCGACGACAGCCGCTGGTTGGCCGCGCGCAGGGCGTTCATGGTGACCTGCAGTTCATGCACATCGAGCGCGGTGGTGATGAAGCCTTCAATGACGCCGTTGCGGGCGGGCCAGGGCGTCAGGCAAATAGTGCGCCATTCGTCAAAGCCGTACGGGGTCCGAAGCAGGCGCTGGTACTGCACACGCTCGCCGCCAAGCACCCGCTCGACAAACGGCATGAAGCGCGCCGCGTCGCTTTCACCGTAGATGTCAACGATAGTCCTGCCGACCAGACGCTCCGGCGTGCTGCCAAACCAGCGCGCGTATTCCTCGTTCACATAGATCATTTGCAGGCTGCGGTCCACAGCGGCGAGGGTTGCACCCGCACTGCGCGTGATCAGATCGAGCAACTCCTCCTGGGACCAGTCCGTATGCCTGGTGAGTGGGGGCAGAATCTCTGGCTCGTCTGGCGTCATGTGGAGAAAGTCCCGGGGGCGAGGATCGTCTACTGGCAGGCCGAAAGCAAAGGTCGCGCTGGCGGGTAGCGCAACCATAAGTTACAGCTTATCACTTTCGCAGCCCGCCCATGGCTGCGACATACCCTCAAATCCGCTACTCGGCCCAGCGCACCCAGCCCCCCCAGGCCGTGATCAGCACCACCATGCCGAAGACGATGCGGTAATAGGCAAACGGCACGAAGCTGTGGCTGCTGATGTAGCGCAGCAGCCAGCGCACACACAGCCAGGCGCTGAAGAACGAGAACACCAGCCCGACCGCGAACATCGGGATGTCGGCCACGGACAGCAGGGCACGCTCCTTGTACAGGCTGTACACGCCGGCACCGATCAGCGTGGGCATGGCCAGGAAGAACGAGAAATCCGTGGCAGCCTTGCGCGACAGCCCGAGCAGCATGCCGCCGATGATGGTGGCGCCGCTGCGGCTGGTGCCCGGCACCATGGCCAGGCACTGCACCAGGCCGACCTTGAGGGCATCGAGCGGGCTCATGTCGTCCACCTCGTGGATGCGGGTGGCGCCCGCCGGGCGCTTTTCGGCCCAGAGGATCACGAAGCCGCCCAGGATGAAGGTACTGGCCACCACCACCGGGATGAAAAGGTGCGCCTTGATGGCCTTGCCCAGCAGCAGGCCCAGCACCACCGCCGGCAAAAAACCGATGAGCACGTTGAGCACCAGGCGCTGCGCGCTGCGCTCGCGGGGCAGCGCCACCAGGGTGGAACGGATCTTCTGCCAGTAGACCAGGATGACCGCGAAGATGGCGCCGGTCTGGATGGCAATGTCGAACACCTTGGCCTTGGCATCGTCGAAGCCGAGCAGGGAGCCTGCAAGGATCAGGTGGCCGGTGGAGGAGATGGGGAGAAATTCGGTCAGGCCTTCGACCACGCCCATGAGGGCGGCCTTGGCCAGCAAAACGAGGTCCACGCGTGCGTCCTTTTGGCCCACAGGGCCGGCAAAGCTGCCGATTATCCCTGCCGACCGTCCCCGGCCGGCGCCAAAACACCTGCACTTTGCTCCGGTCCGCTGCATTTCGCTCCCTCGCCTGTGCATTTCATCGCAGGCCGGTGGCAGGCCCGCAAGGGGATCGGCACAGTACGCCCATCGCTGAAACCTGCCCCCAGGAGCCCACCATGCAGATCACCCCCGTCATCGCCATCCACATGGCCGCCGCGCTGGCCGCCGTCGCCATCGGCCCGCTGGCCCTGTGGGCACGCAGGAGCCGCGACCAGCGCCCGCGCCTGCACCGCGCAGCCGGCTATGCCTGGGTCACGCTGATGGTGGCGGTCGCCTTGTCGGCCGTGTTCATCAGCGGCGACAAGGGCCCGCGCCTGGGCGGCTTCGGCCTGATCCACCTGCTGATCCCCATCACCCTGGGCCTGGTCGCCCTGTCGTTCCACTTCCTGGTGCGCGGCAACGTGACGGCGCACCGCCGGATCATGCAGGGCACCTACATCGGCTCGTGCCTCGTGGCCGGTGCCTTCACCCTGCTGCCCAACCGCCTGCTCGGCCAGTGGCTCTGGAGCCAGTTGGGCATCGCCTGACCACCCACCCACCGCCCACTTTTCGTCCCCCTCACCGGAGCAACGCCATGATCATCGACCTTCTCATCCACCACCCTGAAGCCCTTGGCACCGTGCTGCAGAAGACCCCCACCTGGGTCTGGGGCCTGCTCGCCGGGCTCCTCGCACTGGGCGGCAGCCAACTGGTGGCCCGCAGCGCCAGCCTGACCCGCGTGGCGGTGATGCCCGTGGCCATGACCCTGTTCTCGGTTTATGGGCTGGTGTCGGCCTTCGGCAGCTCCGGCCAGGTGCTGGGCGCCCTGGCCGCCTGGATGGCTGCGGCCGCCGTCGTGGCCACCCTCACCCTGGCGCTGTGGCCTACCCCTCCGACCGGCACCCTCTACCTGGCCGCCTCGCGCAGCTTTCACATTCCCGGCAGCCCGCTGCCCCTGCTGCTGATCCTGGGCATCTTTTTGACCAAGTACCTGGTCGGCATCGAAATGGCCATGCAGCCCACCCTGGTGCACGACGCCACCTTCGACCTGGAGATCGCGGCACTCTACGGCGTGTTCAACGGCCTGTTCATCGCCCGCTCGGCCCGCTTGTGGTGCTTGGCCAGGGCGCCCCGGGCGGTGGCCACCGCATCCGACCACGCTGCTGCCTGATTCGCACTTCAGCCCCCTTCCAAGGAGATCAACCATGTCCCGTCGCTACCCACTGTCCAACGACCCCATCGAAAACCTGGCCCGCAGGCGCGCCGGCGCCAAGTTCGGCTGGTTCATCCATGCCACCGTGTATGTACTGGTCAACCTGCTGCTGGTATCGCTGTCGCTGTCCAGCGGCCGGCACTGGGCGGTGTTCCCCCACGCCGGCTGGGGCATCGGCCTGCTGGTGCACGGCATGGTGGTGTTCTTCCTGGCCGGTGGCTCGGGCCTGCACGAACGCCTGGTGCAGACAGAGCGCAACCGAATCGCCCAGAACAACAACCGCCCCTAAGAACATCCAGACGACCGAAGGACACCCTCTCATGAAGCACCAGCGCATCTTTCGAGTATTTGCGGGCCTGCTGGCCTTGTCTGCAGGCGTCGCACAGGCCGGAGTAGGCCTCCACGAAATTCCGGGCATGGAGGGCGATGGCCCGGTGACCGTGTACTACCCCTCCAGCGCCACCGACCAGCCGCTGCAACGCGGCCCCTTCACTCTGCAGGCAGCCTGGAAGGGCGCACCCGTGGCCGGCAATGGCCGGCTGGTGGTGATCTCGCACGGCTCGGGCGGCAACCCCTGGGTCCACTCCGACCTGGCGCGCGGCCTGGTGGGCGCGGGCTTTGTGGTGGCCATGCCCGAGCATGCCGGCGACAACGCCAAAGACCCCTCCACCCCCGGCCCCGAGAGCTGGAAGAAGCGGCCTGCCGAGGTCTCCCGCGCCATCGACGCCGTGGCGCGGGACGCCGCCCTGACGCCCCTGCTCGCGCTGGACCGGGTGGGCATGTATGGCATGTCGGCCGGCGGCCATACGGCGCTGAGCCTGGCGGGGGGACGCTGGTCACCGGCACTCTTCAAACAGCATTGCGAGGCCCACATCGCCGACGACTTCGCCACCTGCGTAGGCCTGTTCACCGAGCTCAAGGGCAATTTCCTCGATGGCGTGAAGAAGACCGTGGCACTAGGCGTGATCCGCCAACGCTTTGACGATGCCGCCTGGCAGGTGCATACCGATCCCCGCATCGCGGCCGTGGTGTCGGGCGTGCCTGCCGCAGCCGACTTCGACATGGAGTCGCTGGCAAAGCCACGCATCCCGCTGGCGCTGATCACCTCGGGCAAGGACCTGTGGCTGGTGCCACGCTTTCACAGCGACCGCGTGATACAGGCCTGTGCCGAGCGCTGCACCGTGCTGGCCGCCCTGCCCGACGCCGGCCACGGCGCCCTGCTCTCGCCCCAGCCCCCCGTGGATCGGATGTCCGCACTGGCCGCACGCCTGCTGGGCGACCCACCGGGGTTTGACCGCAGCCTGATGGGTGCGGTGGATGTAGAGATCGTGCGCTACTTCGAGCGGCATCTGCTGGCGCCCGCGTCCGTGCGGGCACGGGGGCAGACCCCGTAACGCAGGCCTGATTAGGCATCGGCCTGCGCCCACGCCTGCTGACACCGCGCTACCAAGCCTAGAATAACCCTATCCATGACCGCACCCCTGACCCCTGAAGCCATCGAGCAACTCGCCCGCAAACGCGCAGGCGCCAAGCTCGGCTGGTACATGCACGCTGCCTTCTATGTGGCGGTGAATCTGGTGCTGTTCTCCGTATCGCGCTACGGCTTTGGCAACCGGCCCTGGTCGGTGTACCCGCTGCTGGGCTGGGGGCTGGGGCTGGCGCTGCACGGCGTCTCGGTCTTCGTGCTGGGCACCGGCAGCGGCCTGCGCGAACGCATGGTGCAAAAAGAGCGCGAGCGGCTGCTGCGCCAGCGCGACGGCGGTTGACGGCACGCCACCATGAAGATCGACTGGATCGACAAGCTGCAGCGCCTGTTGCAGACTTTGGCATTCTGTCTGGCGATTTCAGCCATACAGTACGCTTTTCAGCCTGAGAAGCCCTACGACATCCCGGCGCGCTATTCGCTGGCCATCGGCACGCTGACCTGGGCGCTGGTTGATTTCGGGCGCCACCTGTTCCCCTCCAGCGAGGACTATGGCTGGCCCCGGGGAATTCCGGGCATCGCCCTGCCGGTCGTGGGCATCGTGCTTGGGTACCTGGGTGGCACCGTGCTGGCGGATTGGTGGTGTGGCATCTCGTCATGGGAAAACCCTGGCCGTGCGCAGTTGCGCATCTCCATCGGCATCACCGTGCTGGCGGGCACCGCTATCTGCTACTACTTCTACATGAATGGCAAAAGCGCCTGGCTGCAGGCGCGCATGACCGAGGTGCACAGCCAGGCCACCGAAGCCCAGCTCAAGCTGCTGGAGACACAGCTCGAACCCCACATGCTGTTCAACACTCTTGCCAACCTGCGCATGCTGATTGGCACCGACCCGCTGCGCGCGCAGGACATGCTGGACCGCATGATCGCCTACCTGCGCGCCACGCTGAGCGCATCGCGCAGCACGCAGCACCCGCTGGCCGACGAGTTCCAGCGCCTGGCCGACTACCTGGAGCTCATGGCAGTGCGCATGGGGCCGCGACTGGCTTACACGCTGGACCTGCCCGAGGCCTTGCGCGAGGTGCCCGTGCCCCCGCTGCTGCTGCAGCCGCTGGTGGAAAACGCCATCCGCCACGGGCTGGAGCCCGAAGTGGAAGGCGGCCACATCACCGTGCAGGCGCGCACACAGGCCGGCCCCAGGGGCCGGATGCTGCTGGTGCTGCAGGTGAGCGACACTGGCGCCGGGCTGGACGCCGCGCGCCCCTCTGCATCCACGACACCGGGCACCAGTTTCGGACTGACCCAGGTGCGCGAGCGCCTGGCCACGCTGCATGGCGAGGCCGGGCAGTTCGCGCTGGCCGCCCATGCGCCCCGGGGTACCAGCGCCACCATCACCTTTCCCTTGACTACGAGCCCGGCATGAACACCCCCACCGTGCGCGCCCTGATCGCCGAAGACGAACCCCTGCTGGCCATGGCCCTGCAGCAGGAGCTGGCCCGCGCCTGGCCGGCGCTGCAGATCGCCGCCACCGTGGGCGATGGCCTCTCGGCCGTGCGCCAAGCGCTGGCGCTGCAGCCCGAGGTGCTGTTCTTCGACATCCGCATGCCGGGCCAGAGCGGGCTGGACGCCGCCGTAGAGCTGGCCGATGCCTGGCCTGCGGACAAGCCCTTCCCGGCCCTGGTGTTCGTGACGGCCTACGACCAATACGCCGTGCAGGCCTTCGAGGCCCAGGCGGTGGACTACCTGCTCAAGCCGGTGCAGGCCGCGCGCCTGCAGAAGACCGTGCAAAAGCTGCAGCAGGCGCTGGCCTCCCAGGCCCCTGCGGCCAGCGCGCTCGAAGCCACCATGGCCCAGTTGCGCCACCTGCTGGCGGCGCCCAGTTTGGCGGCCACTGCCCCCGCCCCTGCGGCAGGCAACCCCGCTGGGCCCCTCACCTTGATCCAGGCCAGCAGCGGCAGCCAGATCCACATGGTGCCGGTGGCCGAGGTGCTGTACTTCGAGGCCGCCGACAAATACGTGCGCGTGCTCACGGCGGAGCGCGAGTTCCTGATCCGCACGCCGCTCAAGGAGCTCACGGAGCAGCTCGACACCAGCGTGTTCTGGCAGATCCACCGCAGCACCCTGGTGCGCGCCAGCGCTATCACCACGGTGACGCGCGACGAGGCCGGCAAGCTGCACCTGGCCCTCTCGGGCCGCCTCGAGAGGCTGGCCGTGAGCCGGCTGTACGCACACCTGTTCAAGGCCATGTAAAGTCCGTGCCGGGCCGCGTGCACGCGCGCTCTGGTAAAATCAGCGCTGGGTGTACATGCCGCAGGGGCATGGCAGGTTCATGCGTCGGTCGGGCCGCCACGCGGCTTTTTTGCGACTGGATCCCATGCATTCCCACGCCATCCAATGGATTGCGGCCAGCCTTTTCGGCATTGCCCTGCTCCACACCTTCGCTGCCAAGCAGTTCGAACGCCTCTCCCACCGCTATCCCCGCCATGCCGGGCTGTTCCATCTGCTGGGCGAGGTGGAAGTGGTGTTCGGCTTCTGGGCCATCGTGCTGGTGCTGGCCATGGCCTTCGTGTCGGGTGGCGCGCAGGCGCTGGACTACGCCGAATCGCGCAACTACACCGAGCCCCTGTTCGTCTTCGTGGTGATGGTGATCGCCGCATCCCGCCCGGTGCTGCGCACCGTGATGGCCGCCGTGGATGCCATCGCGCGCCTGGTGCCCGTGCCCACCCCGCTGGCCACCGCCTGGCTCGGCCTGGCCGCCGTGCCGCTGCTCGGCTCGCTGATCACCGAGCCCGCCGCCATGACCATCGCGGCGCTCATGCTGGCGCCGCAGATCTTTCGCCCGGCCGTGCCCGAGCCCGTGAAGTACATCGCGCTCGGGGTGCTGTTCGTCAATGTGTCCATCGGCGGCACGCTCACCTCCTATGCCGCCCCCCCGGTGCTGATGGTGGCCACCACCTGGCAGTGGGACAGTGCCTTCATGCTGGCCACTTTCGGCTGGAAGGCGGCGCTGGCCGTACTGGTCAATGCCACAGCCTGCGCCGTGGTGCTGCGCAGGCACCTTCAGGCAGCCGACGACCCGGCGGTACCGGACGCAGGCGGGCAAGGCTCGAACGCGCCGGTCCCCGTTACCGTGGTGGCCGTGCACCTGGCGCTGCTGGCCGGGGTGGTGCTGTTTGCGCACCATCCCGTCGTCTTTCTGGGCCTGTTCCTGATGTTCCTGGGCTATTCGCAAGCCTATGAGCGCCACCAGAGCCCGCTCATCATCAAGGAGGCCCTGCTGGTGGGCTTCTTCCTCGCCGGGCTGGTGGTGCTGGGCGGCATGCAGCAGTGGTGGCTGCAGCCCATCGTTGCCGGCCTGCCACCGCTGGCCCTGTTTGCCGGCGCCCTGGGCCTGACGGCCATCACCGACAACGCGGCGCTGACCTACCTGGGCTCGCTCATCGAAGGCATCTCAGACCCCGCCAAGTACATGCTGGTCGCCGGTGCCGTGGCCGGGGGAGGCCTCACGGTGATTGCCAACGCCCCCAACCCGGCCGGCGTGGCACTGCTCAAACGCGGCTTTGCCGACGAGACGATCGGCGCAGGCGGCCTGCTGCTCGGTGCACTGGCACCCACGGCAGTGGCAGCCGCCGCGTTCCTGCTGCTGTGATCAATCGGCCTTGAGCTGCATGGCGGGCCGCGCCTGCACGCGTTCCAGCCATGCCTGCACGTGCGGGTGCGCTGCCACCGGCGCACCGACGTAGACGCTGTAGCCGAGGACGGAGCCCACGATCAGGTCCACCAGCGAATAGTCGGCGCCCAGCATCCAGGCCTGTGCGGCCAGGCGGGCATCGAGCAGGGCGAGCAACTGGTCCAGCCCGCTGCGCGCTGCATCCGCATGCACCTCGCTGCGCAAGGCCTCATCGCCCTGCGTGGCCACATGCAGGCGCACCAGCAGGGTGCCGTAGGTCACATAGGCCCAGGTGGCCCAGGACAGGGCCTGCATGCGCTCGGGTGTGCCCTCCTTCGGCCACAGGCCGCGCTCCACACCGTACTGCCCGGCCAGCCAGAAATGGATGGCCAGGGTCTCGAACATGGGGTTGCCGTCCACCACCATGGTGGGCACCTTGCCATTGGGGTTGAGGGCCAGGAACTCGGGGCGGCGCTGGTCGCCGGCCTTCAGGTCCAGCGTGACGCGCTCGTGGGGAATGCCCAGTTCGAGCAGTGCGCTGGCGATGGGGGTGGCGCTGGACATGGGGTGCCAGTAGAGGACGATGGACATGGGAGACTCCTTGAAATGGTTGGTTGACGGGTTCAATCCGTTTCGGCACTGCGCCGGCAACGTGGATGCAATGTAGGATCGATTGCGGACAGATTCCGCCCTCGATTCGGCGTACATTCATTTCCATGCTGTCCTCGTCTTCTCGCCTGCTGCGCGTGCTCTCCCTGCTGCAGACCCGCAGCCACTGGGCCGGTGCCGAGCTGGCCGAGCGCCTGGAGATCCACCCGCGCACCGTGCGCCGCGACATCGACCGGCTGCGCGAGCTGGGCTACCCCATCCACGCCAGCAGCGGCGTGGCCGGCGGCTATGCGTTCCGTGCCGGCCAGGCGCTGCCGCCGCTGCTGCTCGACGACGAGGAGGCGCTGGCCGTGGCGATTGCCCTGCGCCTGGCCACGGCCGGCACCGTGGGCGGGGTGGAGGAAAGCTCGCTGCGCGCCATGGTGAAGCTCGAACAGGTCATGCCCGCGCGCCTGCGCAAGCGCATCGACGCGCTGCGCTCGGCGATCCTGCCCACCGAGCATGTGGGCCCGACCGTGCACGCCGCGGCGCTCTCGGTGCTGGCCACGGCCTGCCGCGACCAGTTGCGCGTGGACTTCGCCTACCTGGACGGCAAGGGCCAGGCCAGCCAGCGCAGCGTGGAGCCGCAGGGCCTGGTGCACAGCGGCCAGCGCTGGTACCTGGTGGCCTGGGACCCGGCGCGCAGCGACTGGCGCACCTTCCGCATCGACCGCATGGCCAGTGATGCGGCGGCGGGTGCCCACTTCGCCCCCCGCGCCGGCCCGGACGGGGGCGACCTGCGCGCCTATGTGTCGCGCTCGGTGGCGCTGACGCAGTACCCGCAGCAGGCGCGCATCATCCTGCACCAGCCGCACGCCACCATGGCACGGCGCATACCACCGTCCGCCGGTGTGCTGGAGGCGCTGGACGACACACGCTGCGTGCTGGCCTGCGGCGCCCACCAGCAAAGCACGCTGGTGCACTGGCTGCTGGCGCTGGACGTGGAGTTCGAGGTGCTGGAGCCGCCGAGCCTGCGCGACCTGCTGCAGGCCGCCACCGAGCGCGTGGCGCGCGGGCTGGCGCGCGGGCGCGCCTGAGCCAGAGCCCGTGTTTTCTGGGCATTTTTCACACCCACGCAGCCCTTTTGCAGATGGCCGCTCAGGCATTGCAGTCCGCGCCCTGTGCCTCTGGCACCATGGTCGTTCCATTCACCGAACTGCCAACGAACCCATGGATTTCGATTCTGTCCTGCCCCTGCTCCAGCGCATCTATGCTTCGGCCAACATGGGCATCGACGACAACGGTCAGACGTTCCACCGCATTCCCGACACCGTGACGGCCCAAGAGCGCCAGCAGCTGGCCGATGCTGGCTGGGAGCCCAACGACCAGGTGCAACTGACGCACGACGAGGCCACCCAGCGTTTGCGCAGCCTGGCCGCGCAGGTGGACCTGCGGCGCGCGGCCGACGCCTTCGTGTCCTCGCTGGGATCGGGCGGGCTGCACTGGCAGGCCGTGCTGCCATCGGTGGCCCTGGGCCTGGCGATGCCGGAGCATGCAATGCAGCCCATGGGCCAGCAAGGGGATCGCTGCGCCATCTGCTTTCACACCGCATCGGCCAAGGACCGCACCCTGCTGGCCTACTTCCGCGGCATCGAAGGCTCGGGCTGGAGCGATGAGGACGGCCCGCTGGGTGCCGTGCTGGCCCTTGAAGACGCACTGAAGCTGCCGCAGGGGCTTTGGCCCCGCCCCACGCCGCGCAACGTCTGGCTGCTGCACCACCTGCTGGACCTGCTGCGCGCCCTGCCCCCAGCCACCCGCTACAGCCAGGCACGCAAAAGCCTCCAGGAGACGAAACTGCTGCGGCCGCACAGGCCCCAGCGCTACGGATCACTGCTCGAAGCGCTGGCGTTCATGGGGGTGCTGGAGACGCCCGAACGCCCCGGCCTGTTCACCCGCTTCACCACAGCGCGCGAACGCGACCAGCGACCCAGCGTGCGCGTGGAAGTGCCCGCGCCGCTGGCCTGGTGGTCGGCGGGCGATGGCACCAACGCCGCCC
This sequence comes from Acidovorax sp. A1169, assembly GCF_030704685.1. Taxonomy (GTDB): domain Bacteria; phylum Pseudomonadota; class Gammaproteobacteria; order Burkholderiales; family Burkholderiaceae_C; genus Acidovorax. The sequence goes on along the minus strand of NZ_JAUZDX010000012.1, from coordinate 156,984 downwards.
TGCTGCAGCGCCTGTTCGGCCACCTGGACCGCCCCGAAGCGGAGCCCGCCGCCCCGCCCCCGCCACCCCGTGCCAGGCCTGCGGCGCAGCCCGCCGGAGTTGCCAGGGCACCCCGCGCACTGCCAGGCCCGCTGGCCGCAGGGGACGTGTATGCCGTGCGCTTTCGCGAAGACCTCTGGGGAGCCGCCTACTGCCACGAGGTGAAGCCCGATGCGCGCGGCATCCTGCGCGGCCGCATGGAGTACCTGGACATCCTCTCGCCCACACCGCCCACCGCCGACGCCGTGGCCGGCCGGGGCTTTCGTGACCGCACGCACGACGGCAGCCGCTGGCAGACCTGGTGCGCCGGGCTGGACAAGACCACCGGCGTGAAACGAATCGCCGCGCAGATGCCCGCGCCGCCGCATGCGCAGCCGACGCCAGACCGCATTCCCGTGGGCTCCGCCAAGGAACTCACGCACCTGGCGGCGTGGAACTTTCCACAGCTGTGAACGTACGATACGCACCATGACCACCCTGCCCTACCCGGAACTCTTCGCCATGCTCGGGCGCCGCCTGGCCGCGCAGGACGCCATGCCGCCGCAGGCCATCGACAAGGCCGAGGCCGGCCTGCAGCTCACCGTGCCGAACGCACTGCGCGATTTCTACCTGCAGGCTGGCAATGCGCGCGACTTCATCGCCGTGTACGACCAGTTCCTGGCACCGTCGGAATGGGGTGTGCAGGACGGCAGGCTGATCTTCGTGGAAGAAAACCAGGACGTGGTGCGCTACGGCGTGGACTGCAGCGCCGATGCACCGGCCGACCCGCCCGTGTGGATAGCGACCACCGGCGCCACGCTGGAGTGGCACCCGGCCAGCGACACCTGCTCTGGCTTCATCGCCGCCATGCTGGCGTGGCAGGCCGCCTTCGGTGAAGCCTTGCCCTTCACGGGCTCGGGCTTGGCAACGCCCGCCGCAACGGCGGCGCTCGCAGGCGGCGACTGGCGCCACCTGGGCACGGTCAACGGGATGAGCGCCTACCTGCGGCCGGGCCAGGCCGTGTGCCAGGTGGAGTGGGATGAAGGTGTGCGCCTTTTCGTGAGCGCGCTGACGGATGAATCCTTCTGGGCGCTGGAAGACCTGCTCGGTGTGGAGCTGGAGGCCCACGACTGACGACAGCGCCCCGCTTCAACCAAGCAGGCAGGCCAGCACCCTGGCAAGCATGTCGTTCACGTCGCTGACCGCCACAGCCCCCGGCAGCTCCACGCCACCGTACAGCACGAAGACCGGCTTGCCCCACTTGAGGCCCATCGCCATCTCCGACAGGGTGCCCATGTTGCTGCCGATGGCCACCAGGCAGACGCCGGCGCGCGCGATGATGGCGTTGCGCATCTCCCCCATGCCGGTGGGCACCGCAACGCTCAGCCACTGGTTGGCCTGGGAGTCATCGTCCTCGGGCAGGATGCCCACGGCAATTCCCCCGGCCTCGCTGGCCCCGCGCGATGCGGCGGCCATGACACCGCCGCGCCCGCCGCAGATCACCGCCATGCCGGCGCCCGCCAGCGCATGCGCCACGGCATAGGCAGCGGCGCACTCGGCCTCGTTCGCATCGCCGGGCCCGATCACGGCCACCGGCTGGCGGTGGCGCGCGGGCCCCTGCTGTTTCAGGGCCAGGCGCTGCAGCGCCTGCATGACCGGTGCCGACAGCACCTCAGTGACCGGCACCGACCGCACCCCGCTCGCGCCTTCGCGTAAAGACATCGCCCACTCCCATCACGACCACACACACCACCATCAGCACCAGCGACAAGGCCGCTGCCACCGCGAAATCCGACCCGCCATCGCTGACCTGCGCCAGCAGCATCAGCGGCAGGATGTTGAGCTGCGTACCCACCAGCGCCAGCGCCGTGCCGTAGGTGCCCATGGCGATCGCGGCCACCATGCAGGCGTTTGACAGCACCGAGGGCAGCACCTCGGGCACCACCGTGTCCCAAAAGGCCCGCGCGCGCGACGCGCCCAGCGTGCGCGCGGCCTGCGCCGGGCGCAGGTCGAGGTTGGCGAACACCGGGTACAGCGACAGCGCCACGCGCGGGATCAGGTAGTAGGCATAGGCCACGCCCAGGCCCGAGACGCTGTAGATCCAGCTGCCGATCACGGCCGGGTCACCGCCCAGCCCCGCCAGCAGTTGCGTGACGAAGCCCGCGCGCCCGAAGGCCAGGATGAAGCCGTAGGCGATCACCAGCCCCGAAAAAGCCAGTGGCAGGCCCAGCAAGGTCATCATCCACTGGCGCCGCGATGGGCTCTGGCGCGCCAGTTCGATGGCGATGCAGCTGCCCACCAGCGCCGACACCGCGCCCGCCGCCAGCCCCAGGGCCAGCGTGTTGCGCAGCGCCCCGAGGAACAGAGGGTTGCCGAACAGGCGCGCGAAGGCGCTGCCGCCATCGCCAAAAGCCTCGGGCAGCAGCGCCGCCAGCGGCACTGCGAAAAAGAGCGCCATGAAGGCCCATGCGGGCCAGGCACCGAAGCGTCGCATGCGGGAGAGCCTGCTTACTTGTTGCCCAGGGCCGCCTGGGCCCACAGACGGTCCACCTCGGCCTTGCGCTCGGAGGCCTTGACCACGTCGAGCGGTCGGATCTGCGGCGCGGCCGGCATCTTCGCCGCCACGTCGGCGGACAGCGGCGTGCCCGGCACCGCAGGGCGCACGAAGCCCTGCGCGAACAGCGTCTGCCCAGCCTCGCTCATGATGAAGTTGAGCCAGAGCTTGCCAGCATTGGGGTTGGGGCCGTTCTTCACCAGGCTGATGGCATAGGGTGCGGCTACGCTGGCCTCCTTGGGGATCACCACCTCGACCGCATCGCCCATGCCATCGACATGCTTGGCCTTGAGGCCGTCGTTCTCGTAGCTGATCCACACGGGGATCTCGCCCTTCAGGAACTTGGCATAGGGCGTGGTGCCCTCCACGCGCAGCACGTTGCCGGCGGCATGCAGCTTGCCCAGGTAGTCGGTGCCGGGCTGCACGTTGTCCACGCCGCCGCCGTTGGCGTAGGCCGCGGCAAAGGTCAGCACCTGGCCGATGCCGGTGGAGCGCGGGTCCAGGTAGACCACGGTGTTCTTGAACTCGGGCTTGAGCAGGTCGGCCCAGCCGGTGGGCACGTTCTTCACCAGCTTTTTGTTCACCAGGAAGGCGATGTTGAGCGTGTGGATGGTGAACCAGCGGCCCTCGGCCTCGCGGAACACGGGTGGCAGCTTGTCGAAGTTAACGGGCTTGAAGGGGGCGACCACGTCCTTCTTCGCGGCGTCCACGGCCGACGCGGCGAAGTAATAGGCGGTGTCGGCCTGCGGGCGGCGGCGGGTCTTTTCCAGCGCCACCACGGTGGCGGCCGAGCCGATGTCGTTGTAGGTCAGCTCGATCTCGGGGTAGCGCTTCTTGAAGTCGCGGAACAGCGACTTCCAGTTGGCCCACTCGGGCCCGGTGTCGAACGAGACGCACAGACCTTCCTTCTGCGCCTCGGCATACAGGGCCTTCTCGCCCGCATAGAGCTCGGGGCCGTCAAAGGCAAAGGCGGTGCGTGCGGCAAGCGTTGCGAATGACAGTACGGGCAATGCGCCGGCGGCCTGGATCAGTTGTCTGCGTTGCATGGTGGCTCCTCGGTGGGATGGGTTGGGTGAGGGAAGGAACTCAGTCGTCAAGAAGGCGGATGTGCTCGGGCGCGATGGCGATGGCTTGAGCCGCAGGTATGGGCGACTCGGCCAGGAAGGGCTTGGCCGCACCGGGCACCTCGAAGTCGTAGCGCGTGAGCGCGCCGAGATAGCGCTGGGCACCGGTGCGCCCGGCCAGGCGGTTCAGGCTGCCTGGCGGCGGATCGGGCTGGATATGCTCGGGGCGCACCAGCACATACACCTGGGCGCCTGCAGCGCGGGTGCCCGTGTCGGCCGCCAGTTCGGCAAACCCCAGGTCGAGCCGCCCGGGCGATGCCACTTTGGCAGGCAGGAGGGTCGAGAGGCCAACGAACTCGGCCACCGCGCGGCTGGCGGGCTGCTCGTAGATCTGGCGCGGGGTGGCGATCTGCAGCAGCCGGCCGTCCTTGAGCATGGCCACGCGGTCGGCCATCACCAGCGCTTCCTCCTGGTCGTGCGTGACCAGCAGCGTGGTGGCGCCAAAGCGCTGCTGGATGGCGCGGATCTCGTCGCGCAGATGTCCGCGCACACTGGCGTCGAGGGCAGAGAGGGGCTCGTCGAGCAGCAGCGCCAGGGGGTCGATGGCCAGCGCACGGGCCAGTGCCACCCGCTGCTGCTGCCCGCCCGAGAGCTGGCCGACGCCGCGCTTCGCGTAGCCACCCAGGCCCACAATGTCGAGCAGCTCCTGCGCTCGCCGGTGGCGCTCGGCAACGCCCACCTTGCGCAGCTTGAGGCCATAGGCCACGTTGTCGAGCACGCTGAGGTGCGGGAACAGGGCATAGCTCTGGAACACCATGCCCATGCGGCGCTCGTGCACCGGTGTGCGAGACATGTCCTTGCCATCGAAGGCGATGTGGCCCGTGTGGCCGGTGGTGAGCCCCGACACCAGCTGGAGCAGCGTGGACTTGCCCGAGCCGCTGGGCCCGATCACCGCCACCAGTTCGCCGGTGCGCACATCCAGGGAGACCTCGTGCAGGCCGTGCGTGCTGCCGGGATAGTGGTAGCTGACGTTGTCGAGGACGAGGCTCATGGGCGCTGCTTTACCAAAGAGGAGGACAGGAGGGCCGATGCGCCGGCCAGCACCAGCAGGATCACCGTGGCGGCGCAGGCAAAGCCCGTGGCGCCGTAGAAGGCCTGCAGCAGCACGACCGGGTAGGTGCGGTTCTGAAAGCTGGTGAGCAGGTTCGATACGCCGAACTCGCCCACCGAGATGGCGGCCACCATGACCAGCCCGCTGATCAGGCTCTGGCGCAGGCTGGGCAGCACGATGCCGGTGAACTGCTGCCAGCCCGAGGCGCCCAGCGTGGCCGCTGCCTGCTCCAGCCGGCCAAGGTCCAGGTGGCGCAGATCCGTCAGCAGCGTGTTGGTGAGGTAGGGCAGCGTGAGGACGGCATGCGCCGCGATGAGCAGCGGCATGGAGCCGAGCCAGGGCGCAAGATCGGTGTTGAACACCACCATGTAGCCAAAGGCCAGGGTGATGGCCGGCACGGCCACCGGCATGGCGCTCACGATGCGCGCCGCCATACCGCCGCTGCGGCGCGCGCCGTGGTACAGGGCATAGGCCAGGGGCAGCGCCAGCACGGTGTTGATGGCGCAGGCCGCCATGGCCACCACCAGGCTGCTCACGAAGGCCTTGCGGAACGAGGTGCCCTGCCAGAGGTCGAGGTACCACTGGCCCGTGGTGCCCGTGGGCAGCAGCGTGTTGGTCCAGTTGCCGCCCACGCTGCCGACCATGAGCAGTGCGATGGGCAGCAGCAGGTACAGGCCGTAGATGAGGGAAATGCCGCGGACCACGTTGTTATCTCCAATGTCAGAATCACCGGCATATTTTCCGGATGCGCTACTGTCCGCCACAAGGCATGCCGCAGCACTGGCCAAATTCTAGGGAGAGACCGCCCCATGATGGGTGAAACCTGGATGAAGACAGTTGAGCAATTGGAAAACTTTTTTCACACAGCTTTCACCAAACCCGGATATGAAACGCGACTGCCCGACCATCCAGGAACTGCTGGCCTTCGACTCCGTGGCCCGGCACCAGAGCATCACCCTCGCCTCGGGCGCGCTGTGCATCACCGCCAGCGCGGTCAGCAAGCAGGTCGCAGGGCTGGAAGCCTTTCTGGGCCGCCAACTGCTGCAGAAGAACGGCCGCGGGGTGGAGCTCACACCACAAGGTCGCGTTTACTGGCAGAAGATCTCGGGCGGGCTGCGCGCCATCGAGGCGGCCACCTTCGAGGCCCGCTCGGGCGACGCGGGCGCGGGCCTGCTCACGCTGGCCAGCGTGCCCACCTTCCTCACCAAGTGGCTGATCCCGCGCCTGCCGGACTTCAGCCAGAAAAGCCGCCACGTGATGCTCAGCTTCAGCCGCCACCTGGAGCCCAGCGACGGCATACCGGCCGGGGTGGATGCCGCCATCCGCTACGGGCCCGACGGCTGGCCGGGCGTGGTGTCCGAGTACATCGCGGGGCGCGAGTTCGTGCTCATCGTGGCGCGCAGCCTGGTCGAGGGGCGCCACCGCATCGCCCAGCCCGCCGACATCCTGGGCCACACCCTGCTGCACCATGAGGGCGCGCCCACCGCCTGGCGCCAATGGGCCGCGCAGCATGGCGTGCCCGAGGTGCAGACCCTCGCGGGCCCACGCTTCGCCCAGTATTCGGCGCTGATCCAGGCCGCCCTCAACGGCCTGGGCATCGGTCTGGTGCCGGCCCTGCTGGTGCAAAAGGAGTTTGCCGAGGGCTCGCTGCTCGCCCCCTGCGGCAGCCCCATCCGCGTGGACCAGGGCCACTACCTGTGCTACCGGCCCGACCGGCTGGACCTGCCAGCCTTCGCAGCGTTCCGCGCGTGGATCCTGGATGAGGGCTCGCGGTCGCGCGGCGCGTCGGCGGATTGACGGGCGCGGTGACGCGCGCCAGCGCCCCTCACCGCGCCAACGGCTCCCAGTTCCCCGCCACGTTCTTGAGCAGGGTGTTCACGGCCACCAGGCGGCGGTTCTTCACGTCGATCAGGCTGCGCTGCGACGAAAGCACACTGGCCTGCGCCGTGATCACGTTGAGAAAGCCCACGGTGCCGGCGCGGTACTGGTTGTTCACCACGTCGAGCGCACGCTGGGCGGCGGCCAGGGCCTCGGTCTGCAGTTGCTGCTCCTGCGCCAGGGCGGTGGCGGCAGTGAGGTTGTCCTCCACCTCCTGCAGCGCCGTCAGCACCGTCTGGCGGTAGCTCGCAGCGGCCTGGTCGTTGCTGGCGCGGGCCGATTCCACGGCGGCATTGCGCGCACCGCCATCGAACAGAGAGACCGCAAGCGCCGGGCCCAGCGACCAGAACAGGTTGGGTGCACTCAGCAGGTTGGACAGCTCCGAACCCCGGTAACCGGCCGAGCCCGAGAGCGTGAGCGCCGGGAAGAAGGCCGCGCGCGCCACGCCGATCTGGGCATTGGCGGCGGCCACGCGGCGCTCGGCGGCGGCGATGTCGGGGCGGCGCTCCAGCAGCTGCGAGGGCAGTTGCGCGGGCACGGGCGGTGGGGCCGGCAGCTCGGCCGTGGCCGGCAGGCTGAAGGCGGCGGGCGCCTGGCCCACCAGCGCGGCGAGCGCATGTTCGAGCTGGGTGCGGCTGGTCTCGGATTCGAGCAGTTGCACCTGGGTGTTCTTGTACTGCGCCTCGGCCTGGGCCACGTCGGCCAGCGATGCCACGCCGGCGGCCTGGCGGTTGCGCGTGAGCTCCCAGCTGCGGTCATAGGCATCGAGCGTTTCGCGCAGCAGCCGCGCCTGGGCCTCGGCGGCGCGCAGCGAAAAATAGGTCTGCGCCACCGTGGCCTGCACCGACAGGCGCATGGCGGCCAGGTCGTCGGCGCTGGCCTGGGCGCTGGCGCGTGCGGAATCCACCGTGCCCGAGATGCGGCCCCACAGGTCCAGCTCCCAGCTGGCGTTGAGGCCCAGCGAATGGCTGGTGCCGATGCGCGAAACGCTGCTGCCATCGCTTTGCACCGTGCCGCCGCTGCGCGAGCGCGAGCTGCTGGCGCTGGCGCCCAGGCTGGGCAACAGGCTGGCGCTGCTGCTGGCCACGGCCGCCTGCGCGGACCGCAGGCGGGCCACGCTCAGCGCGATGTTCTGGTTGCCGGCGGCGGCCTGTTGCTGAAGGGTGTCGAGCGTGGCATCGCCATACAGCGACCACCATGCCGTAGGCACGGCCTGGTCGCCACCGGGCTGGGCGGGCTGCCACAGGCCCTGGGCGGCAGCGCTGCTTTCCTTGTAGTCCGGCGGGATGTCCATGGCCGGGCGCTCGTAGGCCTGCTGGCTGGCGCAGGCGCCGAGCAGGACCAGCACGGCGAGCGACAGCGCCAGGCGTGCGGGGAACGGGGAAGAAGGGGTCGAAAGCATCAATCGTTTCCTTGAAGCGCCACGGCGGGGCCCGGCGCTGGGCGCTGTCTGCGCCAGCGGCGCGCCGTGCGCAGCACGCGGGCGCGCAGGCGGTCCAGCGCCACGTAGACCACGGGCGTCGTGTAGAGCGTGAGCACCTGGCTGAACAGCAGCCCGCCCACGATGGCGATGCCCAGGGGCTGTCGCAGCTCGGCACCGTCGGCCCGACCCAGGGCCAGCGGCAGCGCGCCGAAGATAGCCGCCATGGTGGTCATGAGGATGGGGCGCAGGCGCAGGTTGCAGGCGCGGTAGATGGCCTGGGCGGCGCTCACATGGCCGCCGCGCTGGCGCACCAGCGCGAAGTCGATCATCATGATCGCGTTCTTCTTGACGATGCCGATGAGCAAGATCACCCCTATCAGCGCGATCAGCGAGAACTCGGTCTTGAACAGCATCAGCGCCAGCAGCGCCCCCACGCCGGCCGATGGCAGGGTGGAAAGGATGGTGAGCGGGTGCACCAGGTTCTCGTACAGAATGCCCAGCACCAGGTAGATGGTGATGATGGCCGCCAGGATCAGCAGGGGCTGCCCGGCCAGCGCGTCCTGGAAGGCCCCGGCCGTGCCGCCGAAGGTGCCGCGGATGCCCACCGGCACACCGAGCTCGGACACCGCGTTGTGCACCGCGTCGGTCGCCTGCGACAGCGAAATACCCGGCGCCAGACTGAAGCTCACCGTGCTGGCCGGCGTGCCCCGGTCGTGGCTGACCGACAGCGGCGTGTTGGTCTGCGTGATGCGCGCAAACGCCGTGAGCGGTATCTGCTGGCCCAGGTTGTTCACGAAGAAGAAGCTGCGCAGCGTCTCGGGGTCCTGCAGGTACTGGGGCGCGGCTTCCATCACCACGCGGTACTGGTTGAGCGGGTTGTAGATCACGCCCACCTGGCGCTGGCCGAAGGCGTCGTTGAGCGTGGCGTCGATGGTGGCCACCGTCAGGCCCATGCGGGTGGCCGCGTCGCGGTCGATCACCAGCGTGGTCTGCAGGCCATAGTCCTGCACGTCGCTGTTCACGTCCTCCAGCTCGGGCAGCTGCGACAGGGCCTGGCGGATGCGCGGCTCCCAGGTGCGCAGCTCGGCGATGTCGTCGGCCTGAAGGGTGTAGTCGAACGAGGCGCTGCTCTGCCGCCCGCCGATGCGGATGTCGCGCTGGGGTGTCATGAACAGGCGCGCGCCGGGCTCGTTCTTGAGCTGCTCGCGCAGGCGGTTGATCACCACCTCGGAGCTCTCCTGCCCCGGCCCGCGCTTGAGCGACATGAACATCATCGCCGCATTGCGCTGCCAGCCCCCCGTGAAACCCGTGACATGCTCCACGGCCGGGTCGGCCTGCACGATGGACAGGAAGCGCTGCAGCCGCTGCTCCATGGCCTGGAACGAGGTGGCCTGGTCGGCCCGGATGAAGCCCGAGATGCGGCCCGTGTCCTGCTCGGGCATGAAGCCCTTGTCGATGGCGGTGTACAGGTAGACGTTGCTGGCCACCACGCCCGCCAGCACCAGCAGCACCACGGGCTGGTGGCGCAGGCACCAGGCCAGGCTGCGGCGGTAGGCGCGCAGGCCGCGCTCCTGTAGCCGGTCGACCCAGCGCGAAAAGCGCGCCCAGCGGGACTGGCTGGGCGCCCTGGGCGCGCGGTGCTGCTTGAGCAGCACGGCGCACATCATGGGCGTGGTGGTCAGCGAGACCACCAGCGACACCAGGATGGCGGCCGACATGACGATGGCGAATTCGCGAAAGAACCGGCCCACGATGCCGCCCATGAACAAAATGGGCACGAACACCGCGATCAGCGAGATGCTCATGGACACCACGGTGAAGCCGATCTCGCGCGCGCCGTCGAGCGAAGCCTGCAGCGCGGTCTTGCCGCGCTCCATGTGGCGCATGATGTTCTCGAGCACCACAATGGCATCGTCCACCACGAAGCCGGTGGCCACGGTGAGCGCCATCAGCGACAGGTTGTCGAGCGTGTAGCCCGCCAGGTACATGATGCCGAAGGTGCCCGCCAGCGACACCGGCACCGCCACGCTGGGGATCAGCGTGGCACGCGCATTGCGCAGGAACAGAAACACCACCATGATCACCAGCGCCACGGCGATCAGCAGGGCGCGCTCCACCTCCTTGACCGAGGCGCGCAGCGTGGGCGTGCGGTCGGAGACGATCTCGATGTCGATGGCCGCGGGGATGGATGCCTTGAGCGCCGGCAGCAGCGCGCGCACGCGCTCCACGGCTTCGAGGATGTTGGCGCCGGGCTGCTTGTACACCTGCAGCAGGATGGCGGGCTTGCCGTTGGCCACGCCGAAGTTGCGCACGTCCTGCACCGAGTCGGTGACCTGGGCCACGTCGGCCAGGCGGATGGCGTTGCCGTCCTTCCAGCGCAGCACCAGGGGCGCGTAGTCGGCCGCCACGCGGGCCTGGTCGTTGGCGGTCACCTGCCAGTAGTGGTCCTCGCGCTCGACCGAACCGAGCGGCCGGTTGGCATTGGTGCTGGTAATGGCCGCGCGCACCTGCTCCAGCGAGACGCCGTTGGCCGCCAGGCGCAACGGGTCGAGCTGCACGCGCACGGCGGGCAATGCGCCGCCGCTGATGGAGGCCTGGCCCACGCCCTCGACCTGCGAGAGCTTTTGCGCCATGACGGTGGAGGCCGCGTCGTACATCTGCCCGCGCGTGAGCGAGTCGGACGTGAGCGCCAGGATCATGATGGGCGAATCAGCCGGGTTCACCTTGCGGTAGGTGGGGTTGCTGGGCATGCCCGTGGGCAGCAGCGTGCGCGATGCGTTGATGGCCGCCTGCACGTCGCGCGCGGCGCTGTCCACCGTGCGGCTCAGGTCGAACTGCAGCGTGATGGAGGTGCTGCCCAGTGTGGAGCGCGAGGTGATTTCATTGACCCCCGCGATGGCCCCCAGGGCCCGCTCCAGCGGCGTGGCCACCGTGGCGGCAATGGTATCGGGGCTGGCCCCGGGCAGGCTGGCCGAGACCGAGATGGTGGGGTAGTCGACCTGCGGGAGCGGCGCTACAGGCAACAGAAAGTACGACACCGCCCCCGCCAGCGCCAGGCCGATGGTGAGCAGCATGGTGGCGATGGGCCGGTGGATGAAGGGGGTGGACAGGCTCACACCGCTCCCTCGGCATGTGCCGCCTTGGCCGCGCGCCGTGCGCGCCAGCGCTCGGCCGCGTTCTCGAAGGTCAGGTAGATCACCGGCGTGGTGAACAGCGTGAGCAGCTGGCTCACGATGAGGCCGCCGACCATGGTCACGCCCAGCGGATGGCGCAGCTCGCTGCCCACGCCCGTGCCCAGCATCAGCGGCAGCGCGCCCAGCAGGGCCGCCAGCGTGGTCATCAGGATCGGGCGAAAGCGCAGCAGGCAGGCCTGGTAGATGGCCTCGCGCGCACCCATGCCCTGCTCGCGCTGGGCCTCCAGCGCGAAGTCGATCATCATGATCGCGTTCTTCTTGACGATGCCGATCAGCAGCACGATGCCGATGATGGCGATGATGTCCACATCGAGCCCCGTCACCAGCAGCGCCAGCAGCGCGCCCACGCCAGCCGATGGCAGGGTGGAGAGGATGGTGACCGGGTGGATGGTGCTCTCGTACAGCACGCCGAGCACGATGTACATGGTGACCACCGCCGCCAGAATCAGCAGCAGCGTGTTCGACAGCGAGGCCTGAAAGGCCAGCGCCGCGCCCTGGAAGCTGGTCTCCACCGACAGCGGCAGCAGCCCCGCTTCCTTGGCGGCGGCCTGCTCGGCCTGGATGGCCTTGACCGCATCGCCCAGCGCCACGCCGGGCGCGGTGTTGAACGAGATGGTTGCTGCGGGCAGTTGGCCCACGTGGTTCACGCCCAGGGCCATGGGCCGCTCTTCGATGCGCGCCACGGTGGACAGCGCCACCGGCTTGCCCGCAGTGGAGGTGACGTAGATGTTGGCCAGCGCCTCGGGGCCCACCTTGAACTGCGGCGCCACCTCCAGCACCACGCGGTACTGGTTGGACTGGGTGAAGATGGTGGAGATGAGGCGCTGGCCAAAGGCGTTGTACAGCGCCGTGTCGATGCCCGACACCGTGACCCCCAGGCGGCTGGCCTGGGCCCGGTCGATCTGCACGAAGGCCTGCAGGCCCTGGCTCTGCAGGTCGCTGGCCACGTCGGCCAGTTGCGGCAGGCCGCGCATGCGGCGCACCAGGTCGGCGGTGCTGGCCTGCAACTGCGCCGAATCGGGCGAGGAGATCAGCAACTGGTACTGCGTGCGCGCCACGCGGTCCTCGATGGTCAGGTCCTGCACCGGCTGGGCGTACAGGCGGATGCCGGGCAGGTCGGCCGTGTCGTCGGCCAGGCGGCGCACCACGGTGGACGCCTTGTCGCGCTCGCCATGGGGTTTCAGGTCGATCAGCAGGCGACCGGTGTTGAGCGTGGTGTTGGCGCCGTCGACCCCGATGAAGGACGAGACGCTTTTCACCGCCGGGTCGCGCAGGATGCGCTCGGCCAGCTGCTGCTGGCGCTCGGCCATGGCGGCGAACGAGATCGACTGGTCCGCCTCGGTCGTGGCCTGCAGCGTGCCCGTGTCCTGCACCGGGAAGAAGCCCTTGGGCACCACCATGTACAGCAGCACCGTGAGCGCCAGCGTGGCGATGAACACGACCCAGGTAAGCCCCTGGTGGCCCAGCACCCAGTTCAGCGCGCGGCCATAGTGGGCGATGGTGCGGTCGAAGAAGCGGCCCGTGGCCTGGTACAGGCGGCCATGGCTCTCCTCGGGCGTGTGGCGCAAGAGGCGCGCGCACAGCATGGGCGTGAGCGTGAGCGAGACCACGGCCGAGATCAAAATGGCCACGGCCATGGTGATCGCGAACTCGTGGAACAGCCGGCCCACCACGTCGCCCATGAAGAGCAGCGGGATCAGCACGGCGATGAGCGAGATGGTCAGCGAGATGATGGTGAAGCCGATCTGCTTGGCACCCTTGAGCGCGGCCTGCAGCGGATGTTCGCCCTCTTCCACGTAGCGCGCGATGTTCTCGATCATCACGATGGCGTCGTCCACCACGAAGCCAGTGGAGATGGTCAGCGCCATCAACGTGAGGTTGTTGATCGAAAACCCCGCCATGTACATGACACCGAAGGTGCCCACCAGCGACAGTGGCACCGCCACGCTGGGGATGAGCGTGGCCGAGGCGCTGCGCAAAAACACGAAGATCACCGCCACCACCAGGCCGATGGCCAGGGCCAGCTCGACCTGCATGTCCTTGACCGAGGCGCGAATGGTCACAGTGCGGTCGGTCAGGATCTGCACATCCAGCGAGGCCGGCAGCGTGCTCTGCAGCTGGGGCAGCAGGGCCTTGATACGGTCCACCGTCTCGATCACGTTGGCGCCGGGCTGGCGCCGGATGTTGAGGATCACGCCAGCGCGCGCCCCCGTGTCGGGCGTGCCGGCCCATGCGGCCAGGCGGGTGTTCTCGGCATCGTCCACCGTGGCGGCCACGTCGCTCAGGCGCACGGGCACGCCATTGCGCAATGCGATCACCAGGTTCTGGTACTCCGCCGCCGACTGCAACTGGTCATTGGCGTCGATGGTGGAAGCGCGTGCCGGGCCGTCGAAGCCGCCCTTGGCCTGCTTGACGTTGGACGAGGCGATCATGCTGCGCACGTCTTCGAGCGTCATGCCCACCGCCGCCAGCGCCACCGGGTTGACCTGGATGCGCACGGCCGGGCGGCGCCCACCGGCGATGGCCACCAGGCCCACGCCCTTGACCTGCGAGAGCTTGGGCGCCAGGCGGTTTTCCACCAGGTCGTTGACGCGGATCACCGGCAGCGAGGGCGAGGTGATGGCCAGCGTGAGGATGGGTGCGTCCGCCGGGTTCACCTTGCTGTAGATGGGCGGCATGGGCAGGTCGTTCGGCAGCAGGTTGCTGCCGGCGTTGATGGCCGCCTGCACCTGCTGCTCGGCCACGTCCATCGCCATGTCGAGTGCAAAGCGCAGCGTGATGACCGAGGCCCCGCCCGAGCTGGTGGAGGACATCTGCGCGAGGCCCGGCATCTGGCCGAACTGGCGCTCCAGAGGCGCGGTGACATTGGAGGTCATCACGTCGGGGCTGGCGCCCGGGTACAGCGTGGTGACCTGGATGGTGGGGTAGTCCACCTCGGGGAGGGCCGAGATGGGCAGCAGCCGATAGGCCAGCAGGCCTGCGATCAAGAGCGCCACCATCAGCAGCGAGGTGGCGATGGGGCGCAGAATGAAGATGCGCGAAAGGTTCATGGGGGCGGGGCCCGCTTCAGGGTGATCGGGGCCGCGTCAGCGCGAGGCCGCTGCGCCAGGGGCCGCCATGCCGGCCGCCTGCATCTTGCCGCCGATGAAGGCGCGGCGCTCGTCGGGCGCCATGGCCTGCAGCTTCTGGCGCTCCTCGGGGCTCATCTTGTCAAGCAGGGCCCGCACCTCGGGCGACATGCCAGGGCGGCGCTCACCGCCAGGGGCGCCGCCTTCGGCCGATGCGGCAGGCGCCGGTGCCGCGGTGGCGGGCTCGCCACCCACCGTCCCGCTGGCTGCCCCTGCAGGTCCGGCCGCGCCGGGCTGGTTGCGCTTGCTGCGCAAGAAGGCGCGGCGCTCTTCCTGCGTCATCTTGGCCAGTCTGTCGCGCTCTTCCTGGGTCAGGTTGCGCATCGCGGCGCGGCGCGCGCCGCCCTCCTGCACAGCCTCGTCGGCGCGGGCGGCGGCGTTCGAATCGATCACGGCCACCTTGGCGCCTTCGCGCAGGCGGTCGATGCCGTCGACCACCACCCGGTCGCCGTCCTTGAGTTCCCCTTCGACCGCCACGCGGTCGCCATCGGCCACGCCGACGCGGATGCGCCGCTGCGTCACCGTGCCGTCGGGCTGCACCAGGTAGACATAGTTGTTCTGGATGGCCGTGCCGGGCACCGTGAGCGCGTTTTCCAACAGATTGACCTGCAGGCGCACATTCACGAACTGGTTCGGGAACAGCGTGCCGTCCTCGTTGGCGAAGCTGGCCTTGACCTTGATGGTGCCCGTAGTCGCGTCGATGGCGTTGTCCAGGGCGCCCAGGCGGCCACGCGCCAAGCGGCGCTTTTGCTCGCGGTCCCACAGCTCCACGGGCAGCTCGGCGCCTTGGGCCAGGCGCTGGTTGATCTGCGCCAGGTGCGCCTCGGGCACGGAGAACACGGCGTCGATGGGCCGTACCAGGTTGATGGTGACGATGCCCGTGGCGTCCGAGGGGCCGACCACGTTGCCCCGGTCGGCCTGGCGCAGGCCCAGGCGCCCGGCGATGGGCGCGGTGATGCGGGTGTAGCTCAGCTGCAGCCTGGCGGCGTCCACCTGCGCCTGGTCTGCCGCCACGGTGCCTTCGAGCTGGCGCACCTGGGCGGCCTGGGTGTCCACCTGCTGGCTGGCGATGGAGTCCTTGGCCAGCAGGTCCTGGTAGCGCTTGAGGTCGAGCTGCGCGTTCTTGAGCAGGGCCTGGTCGCGTGCAAGATTGCCCTGCACCTGGCCCAGCGAGGCCTGGTAGCTGCGCGGGTCGATCTCGGCGAGCAACTGGCCGGCCTTGACCTCCTCGCCCTCCTTGAAGCGCAGGCTGGTCAGCTCGCCGCTGACCTTGGCGCGCACGACCGCCGTGGCGCGTGCGCTCATGGTGCCGATGGCGTTGACCTGTACACGCACGTCCTGGCGCCGCACCACGCCGACCGACACCGGCTGCGTCTGGCCGCCCGCGCTGAAACGGGCCGGCCCCCGGCCACCGGGGCCGCCCGGGCCGCCGCGCCCCGCAGGCGCATCGGCCTGGGCCGGCGCCGCCTGGCGCTGCCTCCACCACAGCCCGCCCCCCACAGCAGCGGCGATGAGCACCAGCAGCACGACCCACCACAGGGCGCGCCCCTGTTGGCGCAAGAGGGACCGCGGAGACACAGGCAGGAAACGGAGGGACGGCATGGTGGACGCAACAGATGGAATCGTGGCTATGGTAGCCATGCGCCGAGACACTCCGGCGCGCAGGCAAAGGGATTTACCCTGCCTTTACCCTCGCTTTACGGCGCTTCATGGGCGGGCAGCGGGCCCCGCAGCAGGCCTTTCAGCGGTTCGTGGCCAGCAGCAGGCCGCCCGCGCCCATGAAGAAGCCGCCCGTGGCCTTGTTCAGGCGCACCACCCCGCGCGAAGTGCGGATGAAGCGGCGGATCTGCCGCCCGCCGGCGGCGTAGACCGCCGTGGCGACGAACTCCGCAGCCAGGTACACGCTGCCCAATATGAGGAACTGGCGCGCCGCCGGCTGCGCCGGGTCGATGAACTGCGGAAAGATGGCCGCGAACAGGATGATGGCCTTGGGGTTGGTGATACCCAGCAGGAACTCTTGCGTGATCAGCGACCACAGGCGCACCGGCGCCGCGCTCGCAGCCACCTCGGCCCCGTCCACGACCTCCAGGCCATTGAACTCACGGCTGCGCCAGGCGCGCCAGCCCAGCCAGAACAGGTAGCAGGCGCCCACCCACTTCACGGCGGTGAAGGCGGCTTCGGACGCCAGCAGCATGGCCCCCAGGCCCACGGCCGACACGGTGAGAAAAATCGCAAACGCCGCCGCGCGCCCGAGGGTGCCCACCAGGGCTGCGCCCACGCCGGCACGGATGCCGTTGTTGAGGCCGCAGAAATTGTTGGGGCCGGGCGTCAGGGCGATGGCCACGGCGACAGGGGCGAAGAGAAGGGCGTCCATGGGAATTTCCGGTGAAAACGGCCGCAATGGCGGCGCAGGCCCCAGTTTAGGGCCTGGGAAACGATCCTGTTCGGCCAGGGTTACCGGTCAGGCAGCGTGATGGTCGCCTGCCAGGGGACACCCACCAGGGCATCGTAGTGGGCGACCACCACGGCCCGGTCCTGCTGCGTGGCCAGGGCGGCCAGAGCCTGCTGCAGGTACTGCACCGAAGGCTTGTCGAGCCCCGCCACGGGCTCGTCGATCAACGTGAGCGCTGCACCCGAGGCCAGGGCCCCGGCCGTCCACACCTTGCGCCGCGTGCCTGTGGACAGCATCAGGAAGCGCTTGTGCAGATGCTCCTGCAGCTCGAAGCCCTCGATGTGCCGGGCCAGCGCCGCCGCGTCGAACTGCGGGTAGCGGGCGGGCAGCGCAGCCAGCCAGTCCTGCGCCACCTGTTCGCTCAGCGCATCCGAACGCGGGTCGCCCTGGAACACCTGGGCCCGGTAGGCGGCAGGTGATGCGTGCAAAGGAACGCCCTGCAGCACCAGTTGGCCGGCGTCAGGGACAAGCTCGCCCGCCAACAGGCGCAGCAGGCTGGTCTTTCCGCTGCTGTCGGCGCCGAGCACGAGCGTGGTGCCGGCCGGCAATCGGGCGTCCAGGCCCTGGAACAACGGGCATTCGGGGTAGGCAAAGCACAGGCCGTTGATGTGCAGGATGGCGTCGGTGCTGGCAGCAGGCATGAAAGGGAAGACCTCGGAGAAGCGAACTCAGCCATTCTAGGAAATGCAGCCCCCTGCTGCGCGACAATGCACGGCCCACCCTGCCTCCACCTCACGCCATGCCCCTGCGCTACCTGGATTTCGACTACAGCGAAGACTTCGAGGGCACCGGCACGTTCGATGCGATGGCGGCAGTAGCCCCAGCGCAGGTGGCGGCCCTGCATGCCGAAGTGGCACAGGTGCTGGCCTGGGCACATGCGCAGTTTCCCGGTGGCTGCGGCCCGGCCGACGAGGGCGGCGAATGGGACTACGACCTGGCTTGCGTGCAGGAGGTGGCCACGCCCCTGGATCTGGCATTCGACGACGCCAGCGGCACCATTGCGGTGCATGCCCGCACGCCCGGCCCGGCGCGCACCACCATCACCCTGTCGATCAGCGGCAGCAGCATGTTCTGCAACGCGCTGCGCGAGGCCTTCGGGCTCGACTGAGCCAGCGCGGTCTCCAGGGGCTCGCTGTGTAAAGACGCAGCTGTCAGCGCCGTTCACAACGGCAACAGGCTGTCAGCCTACATACAGCAGCCGGGTAAACGCCTATCCTGCAATGGCAGCGGTGTGCAGGGGTTGCCTTGCACTGGCCACGCAAAGCCCAAGGCCAGGCGCACGGCGCCTGACGGAGCTGCACCCACCAGAGAGGCTCACTTCATGCTCGCGCAATCGTCTTCTTCCATGGCCCCGCCCTTCAACCCGATGACGGCGCCCTTGCCCCTTGCAGCGGCCAACGAGTCGCCTACTGCGGTCACACCTGCTGCCAGCAACCTACAGCAGTCGCAAGGTATGCAGAGCACGCCCATGCAGGCCACGGCTGCGCCCTTCATGGCCAACACCCGGGTGCGCATGGAACTGGAGATCGAACTACACTACGAGATCGACCAGTACGGTGCCGACTTCGTGTTCAACATCCACGCCGCGCACACGCCCAGCCAGGCCGTCAGCAACGAACGCCTGGTCATCAACCAGAACATTCCGCAGCAGATCCACACCGACCCGGCCACCGGCAACCGCTACCTGCGCTTGCATGGCGAGCCCGGGCCGCTGAGCGTGGCGTACTCGGCCACGGTGGACATCACCCACCACCGCACCGACCCCATGCAGCTGGCCGAAGTGCCCGTGCGGCGGCTGCCGCAGGAGGTGATGGGCTACATCTACCCCAGCCGCTACTGCCAGTCCGACCGGCTGCTGCGCCTGGCGCTCAACGAGTTCGGCGCCCTGTGGCAGGGCCACAGCCGGGTGCAGGCGATCCGCGACTGGGTGCAAAAGCATGTGGCGTTCACGTCCAACACCTCCAACTCCAACACCTCGGCCGTGGACACCCTGGTCGAGCAGGTGGGGGTTTGCCGCGACTTTGCCCACCTGATGATTTCGTTGTGCCGCGCGATCAATATCCCCGCACGCTTCACCACCGGCACCGACTACGGCGCCGACCCGAGCCTGGGCCCGCCAGACTTCCATGCCTACGTGGAAGCCTACCTGGGTGACCGCTGGTACCTGTTCGACCCCTCGGGCACGGCAATTCCCATGGGGCTGATCCGCTTTGGCACCGGGCGCGATGCGGCCGACGTGGCGTTTGCCACCATCTTCGGCGGCGTGCGCGCACAACCGCCTGTGATACGCACCAAGGCCGTGGAGGATGCGGGCCGCGGTTTCGTGCTGCCGCACCACTGCCGCGAGGCGCTTTCCACCGACCACGGGGCTGCGTTTGCCACCCGGTTCACCGGCAATTGAGGCATCCAACACCACTCTGTCACCGGTGCGAAAAAGGCTTCATTTTCTGCATCCAGCCCGACCTATGGCCTAATACACGTTTTTCCACCATCTTTTCCAGAGAATTCCCATGGGCAACAAGATCGTCACCGAAGCAGACCGCAAGCGCACCCCCCGCCCTACGCCAGTGCCCGGCTACAACCTGGCCACCCCAGGTCGCGGCCAGCGCGTGAGCCTGGAGCGCGGCGTCGCCACGCGCAGCAAGAAGAACCCTGGCAAGCGCTCCAAGAAGGGCGGCTGATCGCCAGATCGCCACGGGCAGGCTGCGGCCGGCCCCTGCAAAAAAGCCCTCGCGAGAGGGCTTTTTGCTTGGTGCGCCATGCAGGCACGGGCATGGACCCGCTCACGCGGGCATCGAGGCGATGTCCTCACGGGCCCTGTCCAGCAGCCATTGGCGAAAAACCGGTAGGCTGGCCGCCGCCCGGCGCCCGGGCAGGCGGCACAGGAAGTAGCCGCGCTGCAGGGTGATCGGCAGATCGAACGGCGTGACCAAACGGCCGGCATCGATTTCGGCCCGCACCAGGCAGCGCTGCACCAGCGCAACGCCCATGTCGGCCATGGCCGCCTGGACCAGGATGGACACCTGGTCGAACACCGTCGACAGCTCGGGCTCGGCCCCTGCGGCGCCTGCGGCCCGCAGCCACTGCGCCCAGTTGCCGGGCGAGGTGGAATGGGCCAGCAGCGGCTCAGAGGCCAGGTCGGCCGGATGCTGCCACTGCTGCCTTGCCGCACGCGCAGGGTGGCACACCGGCACGACCTCGCGGCCGATGACGTAGTCGCACTCCCACCCGGGCCACTGCGCCGCCCCCAGGCCTGTGAGGATGGCGGCATGCGGCGTGGGGCCCGAGAAGTCCTCGTCCTTGCGGTAGGGAACGAAACGCACGCGCACATCCGGGTGACGCGCCTGGAAATCCGGCAGGCGCGGCACCAGCCATACGCTGGCCAGCGTGGGCACCACGGACAGCACCAGTTCCGTGGTGCGCGCGGGCCCCACGCGCAGGGCCTCGCTGGCCGCCTCGATCGCTGCCAGCGGCTCGCGCACGGCCGCCAACAACTGTTCGCCTGATGCGGTCAGCAGCATCTGCTGGGAACTGCGCTTGAGCAGCACCTTGCCGTAATGGCCCTCCAGCCGCGCCACCGCCCGGCTGATGGCGCCCTGAGTCACGCACAGCTCGTCCGCAGCGCGCGAAAAGCTGCCCGTGCGCACCACGGTGACGAAGGCGTGCAACTCGGACATCGATGGCGAATGCAGGCGCATGGTGCAGCAAGGCTGGGGTGGTGTATGACCAATGGTAATACAGGAATGCCGGAGTGTCGTTTGCGGGTGATCACCGTTCGCCAGAGACTGCCAGCACCCTTTGGCCACCGAAAGAACCCCCACCATGGCAAGCATCCGCCTCCCTTCCTCCCTCAGCCGCCGGGCCGCCCTGTTGGCCCTGGCGCTGGCACCGCTGGCTGGCGCGGTTCACGCACAGGCCGGCTACCCGGACCGGCCGATCAAGCTGATCGTGCCCTTTGCACCCAGCGGCTCCACCGACCTGGCGGCACGGCTGATTGCCGAATTCGCAGGGCGCGAACTCGGCCAGCCCATCGTGGTGGAGAACAAGGCCGGCGCCGGCGGCTCGCTGGGCATGGAGCAGGTGGCCAAGGCCCGCGCCGACGGCTACACCCTGGGCATGGCCACCATGAGCACGCACGGCTCCAACGCAGCGGCCTACGGCAACCGCATGAAGTACGACCCGGTGAAGGATTTCGCCCCGGTGTCCAACGTGGCCACGGTGCCCAGCGTGTTCGCGGTGAACGCCAATTTCCCGGCCCGGACCATGCAGGAGTTCATCGCGCTGGCCAGGGCCAACCCGGGCAAGTACAACTTCGCATCCCCGGGCACCGGCTCGCTTGGGCATGCCAACGTGGAGCATTTCTCCAGCCTGGCCAAGATCCAGCTATTGCACATTCCCTACAAGGGCGCGGGCATGGCGCTCAACGACGCCGTGGCCGGCCAGGTCGACGGCATCACCGACAACCTGCCCTCGGCGCTGCCGCATATCAAGGCGGGCCGCTTGCGGGCATTGGCAGTGCTCTCCGAGACCCGCTCGCCCCTGCTGCCCGATGTGCCAACCTACGGCGACCTGGGTTTCAAGGAAATGGGCGCGGGCGGCTGGTTCGGTGTCGTGGCACCGGCCGGCACGCCCGCGCCCGTGGTCAACCGGCTCAACCAGGCGATCCACGCGGCCATGAAGCACCCCGACTTCATCAAGAAGATGGACGAGGCCGGCGCCACGTTGATCCCGGGCACCCCCGCGCAGTTCGGCGTACAGATTCGCCAGGCGCTGGACCGCTATGCGCGCGTGGCCAAGGTCGCCAAATTGACCGCGGAATGATGCACATGGACCTGCACAGCGATGCCCCCACCTTCACCCTGCACACGCCGGTGGCGCCGGCCATCCCCCTGGTCTGCGACTCGCCGCACAGCGGCACTGCCTACCCTGCGGATTTTGGCCACGCGGTACCCCGCGCCCTGCTGCGCGCGGCCGAAGACACGCATGTCGAGGCCCTGTGGCAGGCCGCACCGGAGGTGGGCGCCAGCTTGCTGCAGGCGCACTTCCCGCGCAGTTACATCGATGCCAACCGCACGCTCGACGACCTGGACCCGACCTTGCTGGACGCGCCCTGGCCCGAGCCGCTGGCCCCGGGCGAAAAGACGCGCCTGGGCTACGGCCTCATCTGGCGCAACGTGAACGCCACCACGCCCATCTACGACCGCAAGCTCACGGTGGCCGAGGTGCAGGCACGCATAACGCGCTGCTACCAGCCCTACCATGCAGCGCTGGCAGCCGCCATCGGCCAGGCGCATGTGCAATTCGGCGCCGTCTGGCACCTGAACCTGCATTCCATGCCCAACAACGCCTACGAGCGGCTGCAGATAGACAGCCCACACCCGCTGGCCGACTTCGTGCTGGGCGACCGCGATGGCACCACCTGCGAACCGGCGTTCGTCGACCTGGTGGAAAAGGAGCTCAAGTCCCGCGGCTACACTGTGGCCCGCAACGACCCCTACAAGGGCGTGCAGCTCATCGCCCGCATCGGCCAGCCCGCGCACCAGCGGCACAGCATGCAGGTGGAGATACGCCGGCCGGTCTACATGGACGAGGCCAGCCGCGAGCGCGGCGCGCACTTCGACACGGTGCAGCGCGACCTCACCAGCGTGCTGCAGGCGATTGCACGCTACCTGCGCGAGCACCCCTCCCTGCACACAAGGGGCTGAACCGCCAGACACAGGGCCAGATTGGCGCCAGCATCGCCCAGGCGACACAAAGGGCGCCCAAAGCATCGGCAACAGCGCCTAAGATGCGCGCATGATCACCGTCCACCACCTTGAAACCTCGCGCTCGCAGCGCGTCCTCTGGCTGCTCGAAGAACTGGGCGTGCCCTACGAGCTCAAGATCTACCAGCGCGACAAGGCCACCAAGCTGGCCCCGGCCGAGCTCAAGAAGATCCACCCCCTGGGCAAGTCGCCCGTGATCACCGATGGCGACGAGGTGATCGCCGAGTCCGGCGCCATCGTCGAGTACCTGGTGGAGACCTATGGTGCGCAGGCCGGTGGCGACCTGGCCCATCTGCAGCCTGTGCGCGGCACGCCCGAGTACCGCCAGTGCCGCTTCTGGATGCACTACGCCGAAGGCTCGCTCATGAACTGGCTGGTGATGAAGCTGGTGTTCATGACCATCCCGCGCCAGCCCATGCCCTTCTTCGTCAAGCCCATCGCCAAGGCGCTGTGCGGCAAGGTGCTCGACAAGGTGGTGGACCCGAACGTGAACACGGCCATGGACTTCATGGAGGCTCACCTGGGCCAGCACACCTGGTTCGCGGGCGAGCACCTGACGATGGCCGACTTCCAGATGAGCTTTGCGGTGGAGGCGGCCCTGTCGCGCTCCAGCAAGGCCAGCACTTGCCCGAACATTCTGGCCTACAAGAAGCGCATGGAGGCACGTCCTGCCTACCAGCGCGGCATCCAGAAGGGTGGCCCGGTGGTCATGGGCTGAGCCGGGAATCCAGGGCGCTCGGCGCCCAGCGATGCCGACATGGCGGCAGGGCTTCTCACGCAAGGAGCTCGCCGCCCGAACAAGCAGCAACTTTGCGCCAATTGGGCATTAAGAGCTTTTCACATGCTCTGCACTTGATTTTTCGCATGAATCGAGCGCATACCAGCCCTTGGCGTCTTGAACTTGCAAGATAACTGCGCCCCACAGTCTCTACAGTCTCCATACCCCCTCAGCCAACCAACGGCTGCTCATTTTGGAGACGATGTATGACCGACCTGTTTGACAACCCCATGGGCCTGTGCGGCTTTGAGTTCGTGGAGTTCTCTTCGCCCAAGCCCGGCTTGCTGGAACCCATGTTCGAGAAGATGGGCTTTTCGCTGGTTGCCAAGCACCGCTCCAAGAACGTGCTGCTGTACCGCCAGGGCGGCATCAACTTCATCGTCAACAACGAGCCAGGCACCGCTGCCTACTTTGCCGGCGAGCATGGCGCCGCGGCCTGCGGGCTGGCGTTCCGGGTGCGCGATGCCCACAAGGCCTACAACCGGGCGCTCGAACTCGGTGCCCAGCCCATCGAGATCCCCACCGGCCCGATGGAGCTGCGCCTGCCCGCGATCAAGGGCATCGGCGGTGCGCCGCTGTACCTGATCGACCGCTTCGAGGACGGCAAGTCCATTTACGACATCGACTTCGAGTTTTTGCCCGGCGTGGACCTGCACCCCAAGGGCCACGGCTTTCAGGTGGTGGACCACCTCACGCACAACGTGTACCGCGGCCGCATGTCCTACTGGGCCGACTTCTACACCAAGCTGTTCAACTTCCGCGAAATCCGCTATTTCGACATCTCGGGCGAGTACACGGGCCTGACCTCCAAGGCCATGACAGCACCGGACGGCCTGATCCGCATCCCGCTGAACGAGGAATCGCGCCAGGGCGGGGGCCAGATCGAAGAGTTCCTGATGCAGTTCAACGGCGAGGGCATCCAGCACATCGCGCTGCTGACCGACAACCTGCTCGAATCCATCGACCAGTTGCAGATGGCCGGCATCCCCTTGCTGACCGCGCCCAACGAGGTCTACTACGAGAACCTGGAAAACCGCCTGCCCGGCCACGGCCAGTCGGTGGGCGAGCTGCAGGCCCGCGGCATCCTGCTGGACGGCACGACCGAAGGCGGCCAGCCGCGCCTGCTGCTGCAGATCTTCTCGCAGCCCATGCTGGGCCCGGTGTTCTTCGAGTTCATCGAGCGCAAGGGCAACTACCGCGAAGGCTTTGGCGAAGGCAACTTCAAGGCGCTGTTCGAATCGCTGGAGCGCGACCAGATCAACCGCGGCGTGCTCACCGCCACCGACAAGGCCCCCGCCAAGGAAACGGCATGAAGCTCACGCCCGAGGAGCTGGCAGCGCAACTGCCCTCCCTGGCCGGCTGGACGCATGCCGAGGGGCGCGGCGGCCTGATCACCAAGGAGTTCCAGTTCGCCGACTTCGTGCAGGCCTTCGGCTTCATGGCCCAGGTCGCCCTGCATGCGGAGCGCATGAACCACCACCCCGAGTGGTCCAACGTCTACCACCGCGTGTCGGTCACGCTGA
This sequence comes from Acidovorax sp. A1169, assembly GCF_030704685.1. GTDB lineage: Bacteria > Pseudomonadota > Gammaproteobacteria > Burkholderiales > Burkholderiaceae_C > Acidovorax. Next base: position 132,096 of record NZ_JAUZDX010000012.1, on the reverse strand, counting down.
CCACGCACGACGTGGACGGCATCTCGGGCAAGGATATCGAGATGGCCCGGCTTATGAACCGCATCGCGGCAGCCCCAGCCGCCGCATAGGAGACAGGCATGCTGCAGCAGCAACTCAAGGAAACCGCCAAGCACGGGCTGGCGGCCGGAGAGGCTCAAGCCCCGGAGCGCCCCGACTGGACCATCGACCAGGGCTGGGCCAACTACACGAAGGAAGAGCACGGCGTGTGGCGCACCCTGTTTGACCGGCAGTCGAAACTGCTGCCCGGGCGCGCCTGCGACGAGTTCATCCGCGGTATGCAGGACCTGCCCATTGGCCCCGAGCAGATTCCCGACTTCGAGCAGATGTCCAAGGTGCTCAAGAAGCGAACCGGCTGGGAAGTGGTGGCCGTGCCCGGCCTGGTGCCTGACGAGGTGTTCTTCGAGCACCTGGCCAACCGGCGCTTTCCTGCGGGTCAGTTCATCCGCAAGCCGCATGAGCTCGACTACCTGGAAGAGCCTGATGTCTTCCACGACGTGTTCGGCCATGTGCCGATGCTGATGAACCCGGTGATCGCCGACTACATCCAGGCCTATGGCGAAGGCGGCCTCAGAGCCTACCGCCTGGGCGTGCTGGAGAAGCTGGCCCGGGTCTACTGGTACACGGTGGAGTTCGGCCTGGTGCAGCAGAGCGACGGCCTGCGCATCTATGGCGCGGGCATTGCCTCGTCGGCGAGCGAGACGCGCTTCTCGGTCGAGAGCGATTCGCCCAACCGCGTGCGCTTTGACCTGGAGCGGGTGATGCAGACCAACTACCGCATCGACGATTTCCAGGAAACCTACTTCGTGCTGGGCCACCTGGACGAGCTGCTGGAACTGGCCAAGATCGACTTCGCGCCGATCTACGACCGGCTGAAGGGGGCCCCGGAACACGATGCGGGCGCGGTGCTGCCCGGCGACAGCGTGGTGACCCGCGGGACTCTTGCGTACCACGATGCCAAGCGCCAGGAGGCACACGCCTGATCGCCTGCCATGCGACACTCCAGAACGGCCCCACGCGGGCCGTTTTGCATGAGGGGCACACACATGGCACAGCAACCAACCGCGGCAGGCTACTCCGTTCTTTTTCTCTGCATGGGGAACATCTGCCGCAGCCCCACCGCGCACGGCGTGTTCCGCCACCGCGTGCAGGCGGCCGGCCTGGCCGACCGGGTGCGCGTGGATTCGGCCGGCACGCACAACTACCACCCGGGCGAGCCGCCGGACCACCGCTCGCAGCGCCATGCCTCACGGCGCGGCTACGACCTGTCGGACCTGAGGGCGCGGCAGATGCTGCTGGCCGACTTTGCCGCGCACGACCTGGTCCTCGCCATGGACTGGGACAACCTGGCCATGGCGCAGGAGCTGTGCCCGCCCGGGCACGCGCACAAGCTCAGGCGCCTCACGGAGTTCTGCCTGCACATGCAAAGCCCTGTGGTTCCCGACCCCTACTACGGCGGCGCCACGGGCTTCGATGATGTGCTGGACCTGGTGGAGGATGCCTGCGAGGGGCTGCTGCAGCATGTACAGCGGGAGCTGCAGGACCGCAGCCGCTGAAACGGTCAGCGGCCCACCGCGCAGACCAGTGGCCCGGGATCGTTGTGCGCCACATCCCGGTCGTTCTTGGCCTGGCCGACCTCCATCACGCGCGGCAGGGCAACGCCGTTCTTCACGGCCAGGATCTCGGCCATCACGCTCACGGCGATCTCGGGCGGGGTCTTGCTGCCGATGTAGATGCCGATGGGCCCGCGCAGGCGCGCCAGGCTCTGTTCGGTCTGCTCGAAGTGCTCGATCATGCGCGCGCGGCGCGCATCGTTGTTGCGCCGCGAGCCGATGCCGCCCACGTAGAAGGCTTCGGAGGACAGGGCTTCAAGCAGGGCCAGGTCGTCGAGCTTGGGGTCGTGCGTGAGCGCCACCACGCAGCTGCGCCGGTCGGGCTTGAACTGCACCACCACGTCGTCGGGCATGTCGCTCACCAGGGTGGCACCAGGCACCTTCCAGCCATGGCGGTATTCCTCGCGCGGGTCGCACACGGTCACGGCGAAACCGTTGAACAAGGCCATGGTGGCCAGGTACTCGGCCATCTGCCCGGCACCGATGATGAGCATGCGGTACTCGGGGCCGAAGGTATTGGTCAGTTGCTGTGCATCCACGGCCAGTTCGGCGGGCTCGGTCGCCATGGCCAGGGTGGCTGCGCCATCGGCCAGGCGCACGGTGCGCTGCACCAGCCGGCCGGCGTCGAGCGCGGCGATCAGCTCGGCGAGGCCGGCGGGATCGGGGTCGTATTCGAGCAGCAGTTCCAGTGTGCCGCCGCAGGGCAGGCCGAAGCGGTGTGCCTCGTCGGCCGTGATGCCGTACTTGGCGAAGGACGGCGGGCCATGGGGAATGCGGTGCTCATGCCCCGTGGCACCGGCACGCTCCTGCGCGTAGGCGCGGGTGTGGCGGTCGATCAGGTCGTCCTCGATGCAGCCGCCCGAGACCGAGCCCACCACCGCACCGTCGTCGCACAGCGCCATGATCGAACCAACGGGCCGGGGGGATGACCCCCAGGTGCGTACCACCGTGGCCAGCAGCGCACGCCGCCCGGCGGCACGCCAGCCGTGCAGGGAGCGCAACACCATCACATCGAGGTTTTCCATCGTCATCGTGCGTAGATTGTGCCCAAGGCCCGCCGGTTCCGTGCGCCAGAGGGAAAGCTCAGAAGGTGTGAATGAATCCGGCGTGTCCGAGCAGGCTGCCACAACGCGTGCGATCTAGGCGCAAAGCACAGCCATAGCTCGGGCTATGGCGAGCATTTGCAACGACGAGCGCGCGTGTTTTGGCGGGATGAGCGGGCATGGCGGGTTCGTTCATACCTTCTTAGTTCAGCCACCAGGCCAGGGCCACCAGTGCCGCAGCACCCGCCACCCAGACCCAGACGGGAACGCCGCCGCTGGGAGCGTCTGCCCCGCCTGCGGCCTGCAGGCCGGCGCGCTGGCTCTGGACAAAGCCGCTCGGCGGCCCGGCGTCCTCGCCCGGCTGGGTGGGGATCTCAGCGGGCACGGTGTCGGGGGGATCGGCATCGCTCTCCCCCTGGGCGGGCGGGTGGCGGCGCTGCATCTCGTTGTCGAAGCGCTTGAAGAAGTCCTCGGCCATGCCCTTGGCGGCGCCGTCGATCAGGCGCTGGCCCAACTGGGCGATCTTGCCGCCCACGGTGGCATGCACGGTGTAGTGCAGTTCGCAGTGCTCCTGCCCGCCTTCGGGCGGCAACGGCGCGAGCCTCACCTGGGCATTGCCCTTGCCGAAGCCGGCCACGCCGCCCGATCCATCGAAGGCGATGGTGTAGCTTTCGGGCGGCACGATGTCGGACAGCGTGATCTTGCCCGCGAACTTGGCCGACACCGGCCCGATCTTGAGCGCCATGGCCACGCTGTACTGGTTCTCGCCCGTGGGCTCGATCTTTTCGCAGCCGGGAATGCACAGCTTGAGCACCTCGGGGTCATTGAGCGCCTCCCAGGCCTGGCTCTGGCTGGCGGCAAGGGGGCGGCTGGCTTGCATTTCCATGGTGATCTTCCTCGGTGATTCGGTCAGGCCGGGGCCGTCATTGCCGCAGTACGGCCGCCAGGCTGCCGGCCAGGTCCTGCAGGCGGCTCAGGTTGTGCACGGCCAGCATACCGTGCGCCTCGCGGTGCAGCACCGATGCACCGCGTGCCGCTGGCACATACCCCTCAAAACGCAGCAGTGGGTTGAGCCACAGCAGGCGCGCGCAGTGGCGGCGCAGCCAGGCGAGCTCCTGCCCCAGCAGTTCGGGCGCGCCCGTATCCAGGCCATCGGTGATGAGCAGCACCAGCGTGCGCCGACCCACCAGCCGGCGCGCGTGGCGCAGCCGCAGGCTGCGCAGGCTCTCGCCCATGCGGGTGCCGCCGGCAAAATCGTCGATGGCGTGGCTGGCGGCCTCCAGCATGGCATCGGTGTCGGCCAGGCGAAAGGCCGGGGTCAGGTCCGTGAGGCCGGTGCCGAAGGCGAACACGTCGCGGCGCAGCGCGCCTGCGCGGCGCGGCGCCGTGGCGGCGTGCAAAAAGGCCAGAAGCAGCCGTGCATAGCGTTCCATGGAGCCCGACACGTCCACCAGCGCCAGAAGCGGCAAGGGCTGGCGGCGGCGCTGCAGCAGCGGCACCCGCAGGAATTCACCGCCCGTGCGCGCCGCCTGGTGCATGGCGCCGGGCCAGTGCGGGCGGCTGCCGCGCGCTCCGGGCCGGGTGCGTCGCGCAGCAAAGTCGGGCAGCGGCAAAGGAATCTCGCGCGCGAGCTGCGCCACCAGCCGGTACTCGCTGGCCGAGAGCTGGTTGAAATCGGCTTGGCGCAGCCGCTGCACGTCGCTGGCAGACATCGCGGCGTCGAAATCGACCTTGTCCTCCTCGCGGGGCGGGGCGTTGCGTGCAGCACGCACGGGCGCCAGCGCCTCGCTCACGCGCGGGCGGCGTTTCACGGGCTCAGCCTTCGATTCGGCGCTGGGCATCATCTGCGCCAGCAGTTTCTGCGCGACGTTGGGGTTCTTGAAGTAGGCGTCAAACAGCTCGCGGAACACCAGGCGGTCCTGCTCGCGGCTGACCAGCACGGTCTCCAGCGCGGCTGCGAAATCCTGGCGTTGCATGCCCACCAGCATCACCGCCTGCTGGGCCAGCGCCATGCGCGCGGCGTCCACGCGCACCCCGGCGCGGCGCAGGGTGCGGCCAAAGCCCGTGAGGTTGTCGGCCAGCTTGCCGGTGCGCGCATCGCCGAGCTGGGAGACCGTTGCGGCGGACGGAGCAAGAGTCATGTCAGCCCGCTTCTTCCACCGGTTTCAGCAACTCTGCCGCCATGTCCCTCGTGAGCGCCGCCACATCCTCGCGCTGCTTGAACAGAATGCCGGCGGTGTCGGAGACGATCTCGGGGTCCACCACCAGGGTGTCGAGCGCCACCAGCGCCTTGGCCCATTCCACGCTCTCTGCGATGCCGGGCGCGCGCTGGAAGGCATTGGCAAACGGCTGGCTGCGCAGCCGGTGCACGAAGTCGGCCACCTGGGCGGCCAGGGCTTCGCTGGCGCCGGGCACCTGGGCGCGCACAATGGCCAGCTCGCGCTCGCGCTCGGGGTAGTCGAGCCAGTGGTACAGGCAGCGGCGCTTGACGGCATCGTGCAGGTCGCGCGTGCGGTTGCTGGTGAGCAAGGTGACGGGCGTGGCACCAGCGCGCACGGTGCCGATCTCGGGAATGCTGACCTGGTACTCGCCCAGGTATTCGAGCAAGAATGCCTCGAAGGGCTCGTCGGCCCGGTCCACCTCGTCGATCAGCAGCACGGCGCCGGGTGCGGGGGCCTGCAGCGCCTGCAGCAAGGGGCGGCGGATCAGGTAGCGCTCCTGGTAGACCTCGGCTTCGATGTCCCTGGCGCCCCCCGGCGCGAGTTCTGCTGCGCGCATGTGGAGTAGCTGCGCTGCATAGTTCCACTCGTACAGTGCCTCGCGCTGTTCCAGCCCGTCGTAGCACTGCAGGCGGATCAGGCTGCGCGAGAGCACCCGGGACAGGGCCTGCGCCAGCGCCGTCTTGCCCACGCCGGGCTCGCCTTCGAGCAGCAACGGGCGCTGCAGTCGCAGGGCCAGGAACACGGCGGTCGCCAGGCGCCGGTCGGCGAAATAGCCCACACGCTGCAGGGCCTGCACCAGGTCGTCGATGGAGGCCAGCTCGGGTGGCAAGGCGTCAGCCCAGCATCTGCGCCACGGCCCGCTGCGTCTGCACGCTGATCAGGTTGGCACGGTAGATGGCGCTGGCATGGATGTCGGTGTTCAGGTCGCTGGCGTCCACCTTGACCGCGGCGGCCGAGGCCACCGAGAAGTCCTTGCTCAGCGCGGCCTCCAGTGCCTGCTGGCGGAACACGCTGCTGGCGGCGCCGGTCACGGCCACGCGCACGCCGGCATCGGTCTGCGCCACGAACACGCCCACCAGCGAGAAGCGCGAGGCCGCCTGCTTGAACTTGAGGTAGGCCGCGCGCTTCGGGATAGGGAAGCGGATCGCGGTGATCAGTTCGCCCTCCTGCAGCGCCGTGGTGTACATGCCCACGAAGAAGTCGTCCGCCGCGATCTCGCGCTGGTCGGTGATGACGGTGGCCCCCAGGGCCAGCACAGCGCTGGGGTAGCAGGCGGCGGGGTCGTTGTTGGCCACCGACCCGCCCAGCGTGCCGCGGGCGCGCACCTGGCGGTCGCCGATGTGTGCGGCCAGGTCGGCCAGGGCCGGGATGGCGGCCTTGACGTCCGCGCTGCCGGCCACGTCCATGTGCCGCGCCATTGCGCCGATCACCAGGGCATTGCCTTCGCGGCGAATGCCCGCCAGCTCTGGAATGCCATTGAGGTCGATGATCTGGCCCGGGTTGGCCAGGCGCAACCGCATGGAAGGCAGCAGGCTCTGCCCGCCCGCGATGGGCTTGCCGCCGGCCGCTGTCAGGCGCGCTGCATCGGCCACGCTGGCCGGGGTTTCATAAGTGAATGCGTACATGGTGCTTCTCCTCAGGCCTTGGCACTTTGAATGGCATCCCACACGCGGTGAGGAGAGGCCGGCATGTCGAAATCCTTGACACCCAGCGGGCGCAGGGCGTCGAGCAAGGCATTGATCACCGCTGGCGGCGAGCCGATGGCTCCGGCCTCGCCGCAGCCCTTGGTACCTAGCGGGTTGTGCGTGCAGGGGGTGCAGACATGGCCGAGCTTGAACTCGGGAAAGTCGTCGGCGCGAGGCATGGCGTAGTCCATGAAGCTGCCGGTAAGCAACTGGCCGGTCTCGCGGTCGTACACGCAGTTTTCCATCAGCGCCTGGCCGATGCCCTGCACCAGCCCGCCATGCACCTGGCCCTCAACGATCATCGGGTTGATGATGGTTCCGAAGTCGTCCACCGCCGTGAAGCGGTCCACCCGGGTGGAGCCGGTCATCGGGTCCACCTCCACCTCGCAGATGTAGGTGCCGGCCGGGAAGGTGAAGTTCGTCGGATCGTAGAAGGCCGTCTCGTTCAGGCCCGGTTCGAGCTTGTCGAGCGGGTAGTTGTGCGGCACATAGGCCGTGAGCGCCACCTGGCCGAAGGGGATCTTCTTGTCCGTGCCGCGCACGGTGAACTCGCCGCCGCTGAAGTCGATGTCGGCGTCGCTGGCCTCCATCAGGTGGGCGGCGATCTTCTTGGCCTTGGCCTCGATCTTGTCCAGCGCCTTCATGATGGCCGCGCCGCCCACGCTGATGGAGCGCGAGCCGTAGGTGCCCATGCCGAAGGGCACGCGACCCGTGTCGCCGTGCACGATGTCCACGTTCTCCACCGGGATGCCCAGGCGCGCGGCCACCACCTGCGCAAAGGTGGTCTCGTGCCCCTGGCCATGGCTGTGCGAGCCGGTGAACACCGTCACGCTGCCCGTGGGGTGCACGCGCACCTCGCCGCATTCGAACAGGCCGGCGCGCGCGCCCAGGGCCCCGGCGATGTTCGACGGGGCGATGCCGCAGGCCTCGATGTAGCTGCTGTAGCCCATGCCGCGCAGCAGGCCCTTGGCGGCGCTGGCGCTCTTGCGCGCCTCGAAGCCGGCCACGTCGGCCAGCTCCTGCGCCTGGTTCATGCAGGCGTGGTAGTCGCCCACGTCGTACTGCAGCGCCACCGGGGTCTGGTAGGGGAAGGTGGTGATGAAGTTGCGCTTGCGGATCTCGTCCTGCGACAGGCCCAGCTCCCAGGCGCAGCGGGTGACCAGGCGTTCGAGCAGGTAGGTGGCCTCGGGCCGACCCGCGCCGCGGTAGGCATCGACCGGAGAGGTGTTGGTGAACCAGGCGTCCACCTCCACGTAGACCTGCGGCGTGGTGTACTGCCCGGCCAGCAGCGTGGCGTAGAGGATGGTGGGCACGGCGCTGGCAAAGGTGGACAGGTAGGCGCCCATGTTGGCATCGGTGTGCACGCGCATGGCCAGGAACTTGCCGTCCTTGTCCATGGCCATCTCGGCATGGCTCACATGGTCGCGGCCATGCGCGTCCGTCAGGAAGGACTCGCTGCGGTCGGCCACCCATTTGATGTTGCGGTTGAGCTTCTTGGCGGCCCAGGTCAGGCACACGTCCTCGGCATACAGAAAGATCTTGGAGCCGAAGCCGCCACCCACGTCGGGCGCGATCACGCGCACCTTGTGCTCGGGCAGGCCCATCACGAAGGCGGTCATCAGCAGGCGTTCGACGTGCGGGTTCTGGTTGCTCACATAGAGTGTGTATTCGTCGTTGGCGCGGCTGTACGAGCCGATGGCCGTGCGCGGCTCCATCGCATTGGGGATCAGGCGGTTGTTCACCAGATCGAGCTGCGTCACGTGCGCGGCATTGGCGAACACCGAATCCACCGCGCCCTTGTCGCCAATCGCCCACTTGTAGCAGTGGTTGTCGGCTGCGGCATCGTGCAGGCCGGCACCGGCCACCTTGCCGGCCGCAGCATCGGCCACGCTGACCACGGCGGGCAGCACGTCGTAATCCACCTCCACCAGCTCGGCCGCATCGCGTGCCTGCTGCTGCGTGAGCGCCACGACCATGGCCACCTGGTCGCCCACGTAACGCACCTTGCCCTGCGCCAGGATGGGGTGCGGCGGCTCCTTCATGGGCTGGCCATCGGTGCTGGTGATGAGCCAGCCGCAGGGCAGGCCGTTGATATTGTCGGCCGCCACGTCGGTGCCGACGAACACACCCAGCACGCCGGGCGCCGCCTTGGCGGCGTCGATGTTGATGCTGACGATGCGCGCATGCGCGTGCGGCGAACGCAGGAACACGGCATGGCTCTGCGCGGCCAGCACCACGTCGTCGGTGTACTGGCCGGCGCCGGTCAGAAAACGGTAGTCTTCCTTGCGGCGAAGCGATTCACCGATGTGCGGAAGCTTGGAAAAGTCGGATGCACCCATGGTCTTGTCTCCTGATGGAATGAGGGACGTGACTCAGGCGGAGGCCATGGCTTTTTGGCCATGCTGCACTGCGCGCACGATGTTCTGGTAGCCGGTGCAGCGGCAGATGTTGCCCTCCAGCAGCTCGCGGATCTCACCCTCGCTGGCCTGGGGGTGGTTCTTGCACAGGTCCACCGCGCTCATCACCATGCCCGGCGTGCAAAAGCCGCACTGCAGGCCGTGGCACTCCTTGAAGGCCGCCTGCATGGGGTGCATGGTGCCGTCGGGCGCGGCCAGCCCCTCGATGGTCTGCACCTCGGCGCCCTGGGCCTGCACGGCCAGCATGGCGCAAGACTTGACGGCCCGGCCGTTGACGTGCACCGTGCACGCGCCGCACTGGCTGGTGTCGCAGCCCACGTGCGTGCCGGTGAGCAGCAGGTGCTCCCGCAGCGCGTGGACCAGCAGGGTGTTGGGGGGAACGTCAACGCTGGCCGCGCGGCCATTGACGGTGAACTGGACTTGCATCTGGCTGTCTCCTCGGAGGGTGTTGGCTGGATCTGCAAGCCGCATCTTGGGCCGGGCGCGGTGGCGGATTCCTAGGGTCAACCCTAGATCGGTGGCGCCCGGCCGCGGATATTCTCAAAATGAAACATGTTGCAGTGCACCGCCCGCGCATCATGCGCACTGCACACCGAAGCACCCCGCAGTGGGTGCACCGGCCCGCCACCCCACGGGAGCCCGCCATGCTGTCCGCAGCTGTCGCCACGCCATCATCGCCAGACGAGCGCCAGGACATGATCGACCGCGCCCGCACCGCCCTGCTCAGCCAGGGCCAGGTGCCGACGGCGCTGGGCATCGAGCCCTGGATCGTGCGCTCCTGGCAGCGCTGCCTGGCGCAAGGGCATGCACCCGGCCAGCGCGTGGCGTTCGACCTGGTGAGCGCCGCCATGCTGCGCAGCGTGGCAGAGCAGCACCGCCATCTGCTGCAGGCGGCGCGGCCGGTGCTGGCCCATCTCACCCGTGCCATCGCCGGCATGCACTACTTCGCGGTGCTCACCGATGCGCGCGGCGTCGCGGTGGACGTGCAGGGCGCCATCGACCACGGCGACGCACGGGTGCATGCCATCGGGCGCGTGGGCATCGACCTGTCGGAGGCGGCCGTGGGCACCACCGCCATCGGCGCAGCCCTGGCCGAGCTGCAGCCCGTGTGGCTGCACCGGGGCGAGCACTTCTTCAACGACAACACCAGCTACAGCTGTGCCGGCGCCCCACTGTTCGACCCGCACGGCCAGTGCATCGGCATGCTCGACCTGACCGGTGTGGACGTGCCCGAGCGGCCCGAGCTGCGCCACCTGGTGGACCGCTCGGCCCGCGCCATCGAGGACGCGCTGCTGCTGCAGCAACCCCATGCCCTGCTGCTGCGCCTGAACTGGCCCGGCAGCACGCTGGGCGGCGAAGGCGATGGCCTGATGCTGCTGGACGCCGATGGCTATGTGGTGGGCACCAACCGCACGGCACGCCAGCTGGTGCCGCAGCCACTGCGCGCGCCGGACACGCGGCCCCACGCGGGGGATCTGCTGGCCCTGCCCTGGCCGCTGCTGTTCGATGCGGCACTGCAACAGCAGCGAAGCGGCCCCGTGCCGATGGACATGCCCTTGTGGTCAGGCCTGCGCCTGCAGGGGTTGGCCCTGCCCGCCCGGCCTGCCGGCCAACGCACCAGCTTCGCACCCTTGCTGGCACCCGCGCCTGGGCACGCTGCGGCCAGCGCACCGCTGCGCGAATCCGAAACCGCGCTGATCCGCCAGGCCGTGCAGGACGCCCGCGGCAATGTGGCCGAAGCGGCGCGCGCGCTGGGCATCAGCCGGGCGACCGTCTACCGCAAACTGGGCACGCCCAGGGGGCACTGAAGAGGGTTCGCTCAGCCCTGAGCGAGCGCGATCACGACGGCGTTGTCTTCTACCACCAGCAGCACGCGGCTGCCGCCGCGCAAGCCGCTGTCCGGCACGGCGAAGCCCACCATCTGGATGCCACCCGTGAGCTCGGCGGACACCTCGTCGCCCGTCTCGCCGCGCACCACACGCACGGCCTTGGCGGGCAGCCGGCAGACCCCGGGTTCGGCCCGCAGCAGGTCGGCCCCGGCGCGCTCCACCCGCACCGCCGTGGCCTTGCACAGCGCCTGCACCACCAGGCCGGGCGCCAGGCCCAGCAGTTCGGCGCTTTCAAGGGTGATGCGGGCGCTGAGAAAGGCACCGTCATCGTCCGCAGTCCGGCCCAGGTGCACGCGCACGATCTGGCCGAGCATTTCGAGCCGCTGCACGGTGCAGGGCCACTGGTTGCGCATGCTGGTGCGCACCGCCAGGCGCGCCACCGCAGGGCCTGCTTGGCCCTCCCAGCGGGCCAGCACAGCGGCGCGCGCTTCGGCCATGGCATCGGCGGCGGCCAGCAGCTGATGGCCGGCATCGGTCAATTGCGCGCCGCCGCCGCCGGCACCGCCCACGGCGCGGTCCACCAGGGGCGTGCCGGCCAGGTTGGTCAGGCTGTCGAGCGCCTGCCAGGCGGCCTTGTAGCTCACGCCCACGGCGCGCGCGGCCTGCGAGATGGAGCCGCCCGCGCCGATCTCGCGCAGGATGGCGATGCGCTTGTCGGCCATGTCATGGCACAGGGCACCGGCAAAGGAAACAGGAGAGGTAGGGGGCATGGGTGAAAGGCCGATGGAGCGATCGTAAACAGTTTCCACCATCACGCAAACGCGGCAGAGACGGGCCAGGCCCTTCGCCATGCGGGGCGTGCGGCGTATGCGGCATGCTTCTATACTCTCGCTATTCCATAAATGAATAGCGCATGCGCGCCTCCGCCACCATGCACCTGCCTGCGCCCCCTCTGCGCCATGCCTTTGGCGCCATGGCCCTCACCCTGTGCGCGGTGCATGTCGCCCATGCCGGACAGGTCTCGGTGGCCGTGGCTGCCAACTTCACGGCGCCCATGCAGAAGATCGCCGCGGCGTTCGAGGCCGACACGGGCCACAAGGCCGAGCTGTCGTTCGGTGCCACGGGCAAGTTCTACGCACAGATCACCCACGGCGCGCCGTTCCAGATCCTGCTGTCGGCCGACGACACCACGCCGGCCAGGCTCGAACGCGAGGGCAAGGTGGTGGCCCACTCGCGCTTCACCTATGCCATCGGCACGCTGGTACTGTGGAGCGCCAAGGAGGGCTACGTGGACGCAAAGGGCGCCGTGCTCAAAACCGGCGACTTCAAGCACCTGGCGATTGCCAACCCCAAGCTCGCGCCCTATGGCCTGGCCGCCACACAGGTGATGGACAAGCTCGGGCTGGCGGCCACGCTGCAGCCACGCTTCGTGCAGGGCGAAAACATCGCGCAGACCTACCAGTTCGTGGCCACCGGCAATGCGCAACTGGGCTTCGTGGCCCTGTCGCAGGTGATGGTGGACGGCAAGATCAGCCAGGGATCGGCCTGGCAGGTGCCGGCCGACATGCACGGGCCGATCCGCCAGGATGCCGCGCTGCTGGAGAACGGGAAAAGCAATGCGGCGGCCACGGCGCTGATGCAATATCTGAAGACTGATAAGGCGAAAGCCATCATCAAATCTTACGGATATAGTTTCTAAATAGTTTCCGCACGAGCCCTCTCCCCTGTCCATGCCCTTTTCCAGCGCCGATCTTGCGGCCATCGGCCTCACGCTGCGGCTCGCGGGCACCACCATGGCATTGCTGCTGGTGCTGTGCACGCCGCTGGCCTGGTGGCTGGCGCACACGCCCTCGCGCTGGCGCGGGCCGGTGTCGGCCGTGGTGGCGCTGCCGCTGGTGCTGCCGCCCACGGTGATCGGTTTTTACCTGCTGGTGACCATGGGGCCCAGCGGGCCCGTCGGGCAGTTCACGCAGTGGCTGGGCGTGGGCACCCTGCCCTTCACCTTCTGGGGCCTGGTGGCGGGCTCGCTGATCTATTCGCTGCCGTTCGCCGTGCAGCCGCTGCAGGCGGCGTTCGAGGCCATCGGCACCCGGCCGCTCGAAGCGGCGGCCACGCTGGGCGCGGGGCCGCTGGACCGCTTTTTCACCGTGGCATTGCCGCTGGCGCGCCCAGGGTTCATCACCGCGGCCATCCTGAGCTTTGCGCACACGGTGGGCGAGTTCGGCGTGGTGCTCATGCTGGGCGGCAACATCCCCGGCGTGACGCGCGTGGTCTCGGTGCAGATCTATGACCATGTGGAGGCCCTCGAATACACGCAGGCGCACTGGCTGGCGGGCGGCATGGTGCTGTTCTCCTTCGTGGTGCTGCTGGGCCTGAACCTCACGCGCCGCCGCGCGTCCATGGTGTCATGAGCGCCTCCCAGCAGATCAGCGCGCGCCTGCTCGTTTCGCGCCCGGGCTTCACGCTCGACGCGGACCTCACGCTGCCCGGGCGCGGCGTCAGCGCCCTGTTCGGCCCCTCGGGCTGCGGCAAGACCACCTGCCTGCGCGCCATCGCGGGGCTGGCGCGCGCGCAGCCGGGCCGCGTGGTGGTCAATGGCGAGGTCTGGCAGGACGATGCGCAGCGCATCTGGCGGCCCACGCACGAGCGCGCGCTGGGCTATGTGTTCCAGGAGGCCAGCCTGTTCGAGCACCTGAGCGTGCGCGGCAACATCGACTATGGCCGCAAGCGCACGCCCCGGGAGCGGCAGCACACCGTGGCGCTGGACCAGACGGTGGACCTGCTGGGCATCGCCCACCTGATGGACCGCAAGCCCCACGCCCTCTCGGGCGGCGAACGCCAGCGCGTGGCCATGGCGCGGGCCCTGGCCACGGGCCCGCGCGTGCTGCTGATGGATGAGCCCCTGGCCGCGCTGGACGCGCAGCGCAAGGCCGAGGTGCTGCCCTACCTGGAGCGGCTGCACCAGGCGCTGGACATCCCCGTGCTGTACGTGAGCCACGCCATCGACGAGGTGGCGCGCCTGGCCGCACACATTGTGCTGATGCAGGACGGGCGGGTGCTGGCCAGTGGGCGCACCGAAGACATGCTGGTGCGGCTGGACCTGCCGCTGGCGCACGGCGATGCGGCTGCCTCGGTGGTCGAGGGTACGGTGCTGCGCCACGACGCGCACGACCACATCACCACGGTGCAGTTCGCCGGCGGCCAGTTGCTGCTGGCCAGCGCCACGGCCCGGCCGGCGGGTGCGCCGGTGCGCCTGCGCATCCAGGCGCGCGATGTGAGCCTGACCCTGGCCGAGCAGGTGGACACCAGCATCCTCAACATCCTGCCCGCCACGGTGGTGCAGGTCAGCGAAGACAGCCCCGGGCAGTGCATGGTGGCGCTCGACGCCGGCCCCACGCGGCTGCTCGCCCGGGTGACCCTGCGCTCGGCCCAGGCCCTGGCGCTGGCACCGGGCCAGCGCGTGTACGCCCAGGTCAAGGGCGTTGCCATCGTGAACTGATCTCCGAGGGCCTTTCGTCACAGACAATCCCCCAGGCCTCGCCATCGGCAGGTCGTATGATGACTGCACACGATTTGGGGGGAAGGGACAGAATGTTTTCAATCGGGCATGACACCGCGCAGGTGTTCGCGGTGGGTTTTCCACCGCTGCTGCACAGCCTGCTGTTCTGGATCTTCGCTTCGCTGGTGGTGCACGTGTGCCAGCGCCTCGTGGAGCACACGGCCTTTGCCATCGACCCGTCGAGCCGGCGCATCAGCGCTTCGCAAGCCGCCCTGTGCATCGGCTGCATCGTGTGGGCGCTGGATGTGGTCGGCATGCTCATGTATGCGGAGCTCGCCGGCCATGCGCTGGGCCTGGTGCCTGCACTCACGGGCCTGGTCGTCATGGCGCTGAGTGCGCGGCTCACGGTCCCCACGCTGAGCACCAGCACCAGCCGCGCGCGCATCGTTCTGGCGGGGGCCGGGCTGGCGCTGGGCATGCTGGCTGCGCACTTCACCATCTCCGAAGGCTATGTATCGAGCTACGTTCGGGTCAACGGCCTGGCCATCGTGCTGGCCCTGGCCACGGCCATCGGCATCGCCGCCTACACGGCCATACGCCTCAGGGCCGCCAAGATGAAGGCACTGACCCGCGTCTACATTCCCCAGCAGTGGCAGGACAAGCTCCTGTCCGGCGCCGCCATCCTGGTGCTGCACTGGCTGCTGGTGAACACCTTTCCGCTCGCATGGCCCGACAGCGCGACCTCGGCCGATGGGGTGGCGCTGCTGGTGATCGTGTTGCTGTTCGGCATGGCCATCGCCACCGAGCAACTGAGCAACATGCGCTTTGACCAGGCGCGCCAGCAACTACTGCGCCGCGCCCTGTCGCTGATGCGCACCTCCAGCCACGAGCTGCATCAGCCCGAAGGGGACATCCAGCTGTCGCTGATCGCAGACCAGTTGCCCGTGCTGCTGCAGCCTGATCAACTGGCCCTGCACTTTCAGCCAATTGCCGACCTGCACAGTGGCGAGGTGCAGTTCGAAGCCTTGCTGCGCGTACACAGCGACCTGCTCGGAGCCATCCACCCCGAAGCCTTCCTGCTGGTGTGCGAACTGCAGGGCAAGACCCCCCTGGTGGACCGGCTGATCCTGACCAACGCCATGGCCTCGGCCTGCCGATGGCGCAGCGAGGGCATGGCCGGCGCAAAGTTCAGCGTGAACGTGGCGCCGGCCACCCTGCTCGAAGAAGACTTTGCGCCCTGGCTGCAGGCCGAGCTCTCGCGCCATGCCCTGCCCGGCAACTGCCTCAAGCTGGAGCTGACCGAGCACGCGCTGATCGCCAGCGGCCCGCGCATGCTCGAATCCATACGCCACCTGCAGGCCATTGGCGTGGGCGTGCTGATGGACGACTTCGGCGCGGGCTATTCCTCGCTGGGCATGCTGGCCGACCTGCCGATTGCCGGCATCAAGTGCGACCGCCTGTTTGTGCGCCAGCTGGCCCAGGACCCGCGGCGCCAGTCGCTGCTGCGGCATGTGGGGGCGCTGGCCAGCGAGTTCGGCCTGTCGGTGGTGGTGGAAGGGGTCGAGACCCCGGCCGAGCTGCAGACCCTGGCGGCCTGCGGCCTGCCCACCATCCAGGGTTATGTCTTTTGCAAGCCCATGCCGGCCGCCGACGTGCCTGGCTGGAACCAAGCCCAATGGCCCCAGCGCCTGGCCGCACTGCGGGCACAGTTGGGCACCACGGCCGATGTGCAGGATGCCCGCGACACCCCTGTGGCGGCGGCCACCTGGCTGCAGCCCCGGGAGGCCGGCCGATGAGCACGCCACCGCTGACCACCCTGGTACTGGGGGGCTATGGCAACTTCGGCGCGCGCATCTGCCGCGCGCTGGCGGGTGACGAGCGCATCCAGCTGCTGGTGGCGGGGCGCCGTGCCGCCAGCGCCCAGGCATTGGCCGCCACGCTGGGCGGTGGCGCACAGGGCATCGCGCTGGACCACAGCGCGCCCGGCCTGGCCCAGGCACTGCGTGCGCACGGCGTGGGCCTGGTGGTACACACGGCAGGGCCGTTCCAGGCACAGGGCTATTCGGTGGCCGAAGCGGCCGCCGAAGCGGGCGCCCACTACATCGACCTGGCCGATGGGCGCCGCTTCGTCTGCGACTTCCCGGCGGCGCTGCACGCCCGGTTCACGGCAGCGGGGCGCACGGCGGTCTGCGGGGCCAGCACGGTGCCGGCGCTGTCCTCGGCCGTGGTGGACCACCTGTGCGCCGGCTGGCAGCGCATCGACAGCATCGACATCTGCATCGCCCCCGCCCAGCGCGCGCCGCGCGGCCAGGCCACGCTGGCAGCCGTGCTCAGCTACTGCGGCGAAGCCATTGCCGTGTGGGAGCAAGGCCGCTGGCAGAACCGGCTGGGCTGGGCGGCGCCCACCCCGGTGCAGTTCCAGCGCCTGCGCCCACGCCTGGCAGCGGTGTGCGACATCCCCGACTTGGAGCTGCTGCCCGCCCACTACCAGGTGACGCAGCGCGTGAGCTTTCGCGCCGCGCTCGAAGTGGGCTTGGCCCAGCGGGCCTTTGCCGCCATCGCCGCACTGCGCGCCTGGGGCCTGCTGCGCCATCCCGAGCGCCTGGCCGGGCTCATGCACCACACCGGCGGGGTCTTCGACTTTTTGGGCACGCCGCTGGGCGGCATGGTGGTGCGCGTGGCCGGTGCCGATGGCGAGGGCGCTGTGCGCCACCGCGCCTGGCACATTGCCGCAGACAGCGACCACGGCCCCGAGATCCCGTGCATGGCCGCCATCCTGCTGGCGCGCCAGCTCGCGCGCGGCCAGGTCGTTCCACCCGTCCTGCCCATTGGTGCCCACACCAGCACCAGCCTGCTGCCCCTGGAGGCCTTCGCCCCCGAGTTCGCGAAGTGGGGCATGCTGACGGATGTGGTGGAAGAGACCCCCAACCCGTGAGCGACGCACAACACCGCCTGCTGCGCTACAGCCTGGTCTTCGTCTGGCTCGCCACCGCTGTCGTCAGCGTCTGGGAGCTCGATGGCCAAAGCCGACAATTGCTGGCCACCCTGCCCTTCAACAGCCCGCAGCTCGTCACCGCCCTGGTGCTGGCCGGCGCCGCCGCCGATGCCGTGGTGGGCCTGTGGATCGCCCTGTGGCCCGGCCGCTCGGCCTATGCCGCCGCGCTGCTGCTGATGGTGGCGATGACCCTGCTGGCCACCGCCATCGAGCCGGGGTGGTGGCTGCACCCCTTCGGCCCGCTGACCAAGAACCTGCCGATCGCCGCCATCCTGATCGTGCTGTTGCGCGACGCCCCCCATCCATGAGCCTGTACCTGACCCTGAAATGGATCCACATCGTCTCCAGCGTGCTGCTGGTGGGCACGGGCCTGGGTTCGGCCTACTACATGTTTTTTGCCAACCGCAGCGGCAACCTGCAGGCCCAGGCCGTGGTGGCGCGGCTGGTGGTGCGGGCGGACTGGTGGTTCACCACGCCCACGGTGTTCATCCAGCCTGCCACGGGGCTGGCCATGGCGCACATGGCAGGGCTGCCCCTGTCCACCCCCTGGCTCGCCGCATCCCTTGCGCTGTTTGCCCTGGCGGGCCTGTGCTGGCTGCCCGTGGTGTGGCTGCAGTTGCGCATGCGCGCCCTGGCCCAGCAGGCGCTTGACGCCGGCAGCGATTCCCTGCCCGCCACCTACTGGCGCCATGCGCGCTGGTGGGAGGCGCTGGGCTACCCGGCCTTTGTGGCCATGGCCGTGGTGTTCTACCTCATGGTGGCCAAGCCCACCCTGTGGACCTGAATCACTTACCGGCGTTCGGAAAGAACAGCTGTTCGCCCCCGATCTTGTAGCCCGCGATGCTGGCCTGCCCGCCGGGCGAGACCACCCAGTCCACGAACTTCTGTGCGTCCTGCACCTTGACCTGGGGGTGCTTGGCCGGGTTGACCACCATCACGCCGTACTGGTTGAACAGGCGCGTGTCTCCCTCCACCAGCACCACCATGTCGGCGCGGTTCTTGAAGTTCAGCCAGGTGCCCCGGTCGGCCAGCACGTAGGCGCCGCTGGAGGCAGCAATGTTCAGTGCCGGGCCCATGCCGCAGCCGCATTCCTTGTAGCCGCTGCCCTTGGCCGCGTCGGCGCCCGCCAGCTTCCAGTAACGCAGCTCGGCGGCGTGCGTGCCGCTCTTGTCGCCGCGCGAGATGAAGGCGACGTTTCCGGTGCCCAGCTTCTTCAGGGCCTCGACGATGTCCTTGCCCTGCGTTCCCGCCGGGTCGGCCTTGGGGCCTATGAGGACGAAGTCGTTGTACATCACCGGGTAGCGCTTGACGCCCCAGCCATCGGCCACGAATTTTTCCTCGGCCACCTGGTCGTGCACGAAGAGCAGGTCGGCATCGCCGCGGCGCGCCATGTCCAGGGCCTGTCCGGTGCCCAGGGCCACCACCTTGACGTCGATGCCGCTGGCCTTCTTGAACTCGGGCAGCAGGTAGCCGAACAGGCCCGACTGCTCGGTGGACGTGGTGGACGCCATGGTGATCGTGGTCTGCGCCAATGCCGCGCCGTGCGCGAAGACGATGGCCAGTGCGACCACATGGGGCGCGAACGGCAGGCGGCTGCGTGGGGTCTTGTAGTGATGTCTCATCCTATTTCTCCTTTGACGAACAAACGCGCGGCCTCCGGCAGGGGGCCGTTGAAAAACTCGTGCACCGGCAGGTCGGCCACGATGCGGCCCTGCTCCAGGTAGACCACGCGGCTGGCCAGCCGCTTGACCTGGCCCAGGTTGTGGCTGCTGAAGACCATGGTCACGGCCTGCGCGCAGCCATCTGCAGGGCTGGCTGCGAGGTCGGCCATCAGGCCCTCGACTTCGCGCTTGGCATGCGGGTCCAGGCTGGCGGTGGGTTCGTCGAGCAGCAGCACGCCAGGCCGCAGGGCCCAGGCCCGCGCCAGCGCCACGCGCTGCTGCTGCCCGCCCGAGAGGGTGCGCGCGTTCTGCAGGGCAATGGCTTCGAGCCCCACGCGCCGCAGTGCCGCCAGCGCCTGGGCCCGCGCATCGCGCCAGCGCGTGCCGCGCAGCCACAGGGCCAGCGCCACGTTGTTCTGGGCGCTGGTGCGCAGCATGTGCGGGCGCTGGAACAGCATGGCCTGGCGCTGCGTGGCATCGCGCTGCACTTGGCCGGCACTGGGCGCCACCAGGCCGTGCAGCACGCGCAGCAGGGTGCTCTTGCCACTGCCATTGGCGCCCACCAGGGCCACGCGCTCACCAGGGGCAATGCGCAGGTCGATGTCGGCCAGCGCCTGCACGCGCCCATAGCGCACGGCCACGCCGTGCAGGTCGATCAGCGGGGAGGCCACAGACACAGTCACAGGCACGGCCATGGGAAGGGGCGCCGGATGCCTCATGCAGCCACCCCCGCCATGGCGTCGGACGTGCCGCCATCCACACGTTCGCGCCAGCGGCGCAGCAGTGCGATCAGCACGTTGAGCGCCAGCACCACACCCAGCAGCACCAGGCCCAGCGCCAGCGCCAGGGGCAGGTCGCCCTTGCTGGTTTCCAGCGCGATGGCCGTGGTCATGACTCGGGTGAAGCCATCGATGTTGCCGCCCACGATCATCACCGCGCCGACCTCGGAGATGGCGCGACCGAACGAGGCGATGAGCACGGTGAGCAGCGCATAGCGCTCGTCCCAGGCCAGCAGCAGGCTGCGCAGCAGCGTGCCGGCGCCCAGCGAGCGCAGCTGCTCGCCATGGGCCCGTTCGGCGTCTTCCACCACCTGGCGTGTGAGCGCGGTGACCACCGGCAGCACCAGGATGGCCTGGGCCAGCACCATGGCCTTGAAGCTGAACAGCCAGCCCAGGGCACCGAGCGGGCCGCTGCGCGAGAGCAGCAGGTACACCACCAGCCCCACCACTACCGAGGGTACGGCCAGCAGGGTGTTGAGCACCGCCAGCACCGCGCCCCGGCCCGCGAAACGGGCCACGCCCAGCCAGGCACCGAGCACCAGACCCGCAGCACACGCCAGCGCACAGGCCGTAGCGCTGACCGACAGGGAGCGGCCGACGATGGTCCACAGCGCCGGGTCGGCCGACAGCGTGAGTTCGAGGGCGGTGGCGGCGCTTTGCGTCAGGGTGGACATGCTTGGGCTATCGTAGGGACCTCCTCCATCTCCAGCGATATGAACGTCCGTGCATAGGGTCCAACTTCACTACACGCTCAGCCGCAATGCGGGCGACGCCCAGATCCGCAACCCCCTGCCCGAACTGCTGCAGGCGGTGGCCGAGGAAGGCTCCATCTCCGGCGCGGCGCGCGCGCTGCAGCTGTCGTACCGCCACGTGTGGGGCGCCCTCAAGCGGTGGGAGGAGCAGTTGGGGGGCGAACTCATCATCTGGGGCAAGGGGCAGTCCGCCCAGCTCAGCGAGTTCGGCGCCAAGCTGCTTTGGGCCGAGCGCCAGGCCCAGGCCCGGCTGGCGCCGCAGATCGCCGCCCTGCACGCCGACCTGGAGCGCGCCTTCGCCGTGGCCTTCGACGAACACGCGCATGTGCTCACCATGTATGCCAGCCATGACGATGCGCTTGCCGCGCTGCGTGCCTATGCGGCCACGCCGGGCGAAACCGGCGCGCTGCACCTCGATATCCGCTTCACCGGCAGCGTGGACGCGATCCGCGCGCTCAACGAGGGCCGCTGCACGATCGCCGGCTTCCACACCCGGGAGGCCCCCGCCGCCGATTCGCTGGCCGCCCGCACCTACAAACCCCTGCTGCGGCCGGGGCGCCACAAGATCATCGGCTTTGCGCAGCGCACCCAGGGGCTGATCGTCGCGCGGGGCAACCCGCTGGGCTTGCAGACGCTGGCCGACGTGGCCCGCCAGGGCGTGCGCTTCGTGAACCGGCCCCTGGGCACCGGCACGCGGGTGCTGCTGGACGACCTGCTGGCGCAATCGGATCTGGGCCCTGGCGACCTGCAAGGCTATGAGCGCCATGAGCCCTCGCACACGGCCGTGGCCCAGGCCGTGGCGGCGGGCGCCGCCGACGTGGGCATGGGCATCGAACTGGCGGCCCATGCCCGGGGGCTGGGCTTCGTGCCCCTGGTGCAGGAGCGCTACCACCTGGCCTGCCTGAAGTCGACACTGGAGCAGCCGGCCACCCAGGCACTGCGCGACCTGCTGCAGACCCCGGCATGGCAGGCGCAGATGGCGGCGCTGCCCGGCTACGCAGCCATGCACTGCGGCGAGGTGCTGTCCATGAGCGCCGTGCTGCCCTGGTGGCAGTTTGCCCAGCCCAAGCGCAGCCAGAGGCCGCCGGCATTTTGAGCCTCCTGCCTGAAAGGGCAAGGCACATCGCCCATCGAAGTTCTCACCGAACGCCGCAAGTTGCGCCACACAGTGCTTCGCAATCTACCTGCGCGGCCATCCGAGCGGGCGAGAGACTGTGTGAGGTATGGCATCGATAGCCATGAACCCCGGCTCCCCCCGCCGGGGCAGGGCTCAGCTCATCCCACGCATCACTGGGCCTGGCAGCCCTTTTTCCCGCGCCTGGCGCTGCTTTTAGCCTAGGAAGAAACCCTAATTGCTACACATTTAATAGCAACAAATTGAGGCTGCAACAAGGGATAACACCGTCACACTGCCGTCAGGCTCCAATTAAAGTGCTCCGTAGAATCGCGCCGTTGTCACAGTTTGTACGATGCCTGCACCTATCCGTGGATGCGTCGTGCATTTCCTACGCACAGCCTTTTTATTGGAGACACCATGCAGGCTCTACTTAAATTTTCACGGGGGGTCGACTGGCTAAGTACGCAGATCGGCAAATACGTCATCTGGCTCATTCTTGCCTCGACCTTGATCAGCGGCGTCAATGCCATAGTGCGCAAGGCGTTCAACGTCAGCTCGAATGCCTTCCTCGAAGTGCAGTGGTACCTGTTTGCGGCTTCGTTCCTGCTTGCGGCAGGCTATACGCTGTTGCAGAACGAGCATGTCAAGGTCGACGTCATCTCCAGCCGCCTGTCCAAGCGCAAGCAGATCCTGATCGACATTTTCGGTTTCATCGTTTTTCTCACGCCCATGTGCCTGGCCGTGCTCTGGTACGGCATTCCGTTCTTCTACCGCGCATTCGTCTCGGGCGAAATGTCGAACAACGCTGGTGGCCTCCTGCGCTGGCCTGTGTACCTCATGATGCCGCTGGGCTTCGGGCTGCTGCTGCTGCAGGGCTGGTCCGAGCTCATCAAGCGCATCGCCTTCCTGCAGGGCCTGATCGAAGACCCGACGAACAAGAAGGCCGAGAAGACGGCAGAAGAAGAGCTGGCCGACTCTATCCGCCGCCTGTCCGAAGCCGCCAAGAACTCTGGCAACACCGCCGACAAGGCCGCTTGAGCGGAGACCACACACATCATGGAATTCCTCATACACAACCTCGCCCCGATCATGTTCGCGGGGCTGATCGTCTTCCTGCTGATGGGCTTTCCCGTGGCCTTCAGCTTGGGGGCCTGCGGCCTGTTCTTCGCCTTCATCGGCGTGGAGCTGGGCGTCCTGCCCGAAGCCCTGCTGCAGGCCGTGCCGCTGCGGATCTTCGGCATCATGCAGAACGACACCTTGCTGGCCATTCCGTTCTTCACGCTCATGGGACTGATACTGGAGCGAAGCGGTATGGCGGAAGACCTGCTGGAGACCATTGGCCAGCTCTTCGGTCCCGTGCGCGGCGGCCTGGCCCTGGCCGTCATCTTCGTGGGCACCCTGCTGGCGGCCACGACCGGCGTGGTCGCGGCTTCGGTGATTTCGATGGGCCTGATCTCCCTGCCCATCATGATGCGCTACGGCTATGACCGGCGGCTGGCCACCGGGGTAATCGCTGCCTCCGGCACGCTGGCGCAGATCATCCCCCCGTCCCTGGTGCTCATCATCCTGGCCGACCAGCTGGGACGTTCCGTGGGCGACATGTACAAGGGCGCCTTCCTCCCTGGCCTGATGCTGTGCGGTTTCTATGCCGTGTACGTGATCCTGATCGCGATCTTCAAGCCCAGCTGGGTGCCAGCTCTGCCGCCAGAAGCCCGCACCCTGCGCGAAGACAACGGCAACAACGGACTGCCCTCGCTGGCGGTGCTGACCATCGTCTGCACGGCCGCTTCGGTGTACGTAGCCAAGAACATGCCCGCGCTGCACACCTGGTGGTCCGGCGAAGCGGTGGAGCGCGTGGCACTGGACGAAACCATCGTGGTGTCCATGTGCTTCGGCGTCGCCCTGGCATTCGTCGCGGCCATGGTCAACAAGATCACCCGCCTGGGCCTGCTCTCGCGAGTGGCCGAGCGCGTGACCTTCGTGCTGATCCCGCCGCTGCTGCTGATCTTCCTGGTGCTGGGCACCATCTTCCTCGGTGTGGCAACCCCCACCGAAGGCGGCGCCATGGGCGCGCTGGGCGCGTTCATCATGGCCCTGGTGCGCGGCCGCCTGAGCATGACGCTGCTCAAACAGGCCATGCAGACCACGACCAAGCTGTCGTGCTTCGTGGTGTTCATCCTGGTGGGCGCCACCATCTTCGGCCTGACCTTCCAGGGTGTCGATGGCCCGCTGTGGGTGGAGCACCTGCTCACCGGCCTGCCGGGTGGCCAGTTGGGCTTCCTGATCGTGGTGAACATCATGATCTTCTTCCTGGCCTTCTTTCTGGACTTCTTCGAGCTGTCGTTCATCGTGGTCCCGCTGCTCGCGCCGGTGGCCAACAAGCTGGGCATCGACCTGATCTGGTTCGGCGTGCTGCTGGGCATCAACATGCAGACCTCGTTCATGCACCCGCCCTTCGGCTTCGCCCTGTTCTACCTGCGCAGCGTGGCGCCGACCAAGGAGTACATAGACAAGGTGACCGGCAAGCTGACCCAGCCGATCACCACCATGCAGATCTACTGGGGTGCCGTGCCGTTCGTGATCATCCAGCTGATCATGGTGGGCCTGGTCATTGCGTTCCCGGGCATCGTCTCCAGCGGGCTGGACAAGGAGGTCGTGTATGACCTCGACAAGGTCCGCCAGGAAATGGAAGCCACCATGCAAACCGCACCTGACGCTGCGGACCCGACGGCAGGCATGGAAGGCAGCGCGCCAGCGGCCCCGTCCTCGGACGCCGCACCTGGGGCCGATGACCCGATGAAGGCACTGCAAGACTCGATGTCCACCGACAAGAAGTAGGCAATACACCAGCACCGGGTGGGACCATGACGGCCCCATCCAGCAGCCCCTGCAGATGGAGACATGCTCTCTGGACCTGCAGGGGCTTTTTTGTTGGCGGCCTGCATTCATTGCCCAGGCGCGCCCGGGCAGCGACTCCGTGGCATCAGCGTGCTTCGTTGCCCTGCCAACCTGGGCCTGTCTGCTTGTGCGCGCACAACAAGCGCGCACAACAAAATGGGCCGCTGGTGGCGGCTTCGGGGACTTGACCCCACGCGCGAGCCACTGGCATGCGCAGGAAACTGGCGCCATGGGGTTCGTGGGCAGAGCTCCCGCGATAGACAGGCCATCGGAGACCATGGCTGCACGTGCCATCGCGCTGCTCGGCATCAAAAGGCGGGCGAAAAAAAACCCGCCAATGAAGGGCGGGTTTTCGGGCCATGGCGCGGCAGCGGCTGCCGTCGCCACGCCTGGGCAGGCCTCAGAGCTTCTGGGCAGCCATGAAGGTGTCGAAACGCGATTCAGCGAAGCGGAACCACAGAACCTGGTCACGCTGGAAGGAGCGCATGTCCGCGTAAATCTTCTTCCACTCGGGGCTCTTGGCGTCGTTCTCGGCGAACACTTCCATCGAGGCCTTGAACGATGCCTCCAGGATAGGTTGCGAGAAAGGCAGCACCTTGGTCTTGGCGGCCACCAGTTGCTTGAGGGCCGTGGGGTTCAGCGCATCGTACTTGGCCAGCATGTCGACGTGGGCCACCTTCGTGGCGGCGTCGACGATGGCCTTGTTCTCGGCCGACAGGCCGTCGAAGGCCTTCTGGTTGACGTAGAAGTCCACTTCAGGACCACCTTCCCACCAGCCGGGGTAGTAGTAGAACGGAGCGACCTTGTTGAAGCCCAGCTTCTGGTCGTCGTAAGGACCCACCCACTCGGCGGCATCCAGCGTGCCCTTTTCGAGCGCCTGGTAGATTTCACCGCCAGGAATGCTCTGGGGCACGGCGCCCATCTTCTGCATCACTTCACCGATCAGGCCGCCGCCCAGGCGCATCTTCAGGCCCTTGAAGTCGGCCGCCGCCTTGATTTCCTTGCGGAACCAGCCGCCCATCTGGGTGCCGGTGTTGCCACCAGCAAAGCTGATCATGTTGTAGCCCGCATAGAACTCGTTCATGAGCGTGCGGCCGTTGCCGTGCATCATCCAGGCGGTCATCTGGCGGGCATTCAGGCCGAACGGCACGGCCGAACCCAATGCGAACGCGGGGTTCTTGCCATAGAAGTAGTACGGCACAGTGTGCGCCATTTCGACGGTGCCCTGCTGCACGCCATCCACCACGCCGAAGGGAGGCATCAGCTCGCCACCAGCATGCACGGAGATTTCGAACTTGCCGCCCGACATGGCCTTGACGGCCTTGGAGAACACATCGGCACCGCCGTAGATGGTGTCCAGCGACTTGGGGAAGCTGGAAGCAAGGCGCCAGCGAATGGCGGCCTGTGCGTGGACGGCCGGCGCAATGCCTGCGGCCAGCACGCCAGCGATGCCGGCATTCTTGATGATTGAGCGACGATCCATGAGGTTCTCTCCAATGTATTTGATTGCAAAACCCGGGCAGCACGCGTTGTGCACGAAAAGCCCAGGACTGGTTTCAGCCGAGATCATTGTAGGAACATGCCCCCCTGCAGATTTGCGGGTTTTCCCGTGAAATGCCGGCTATCGCACGAGGGCTTCAGGGTTCTGCAAGCAACAGTGCCAAGCCTCCCCGGCAGGCGAGGCCCATCAGGGCTGGCCCGTCAGATCTTCTGCGCCGACATGAAGGTGTCGTAGCGCGACTCGGCAAAACGGAACCACAGAATCTGGTCGCGCTGGAAGTTGCGCATGTCGGCGTAGATCCGCTTCCACTCAGGGCTCCTGGCGTCGTTGTGTGCAAAGGCCTCCATCGATGCGCGGAACGCCGCGTCCAGGATCGCGGAAGAGAACGGCAGCACCTTGGTCTTGGCGGCCACCAGTTGCTTGAGCGCATTGGGGTTGAGCGCGTCGTAGCGGGCCAGCATGTCAGCGTGCGCGAAGGAGGCCGCCGCTTCGATGATGAAGCGGTAGTCGGGCGTGAGCGCGTCGTAGGCCTTCTTGTTCACGAACAGGTCCACCTCGGGCCCGCCCTCCCACCAGCCGGGGTAGTAGTAGAACGGCGCAACCTTGTTGAAGCCCAGTTTCTGGTCGTCGTAGGGCCCGATCCACTCGGCCGCGTCGATGCTGCCCTTTTGCAGCGCCTGGTAGATCTCGCCGCCTGGAAGACTCTGGGGAATGGCGCCGAGCCGCTGCATGACCTCGGCCACCAAACCGCCGCCCACACGGATCTTGAGGCCCTTGAAGTCTGCGGGGGTCTTCACCTCGCGCAGGAACCAGCCGCCCATCTGCGTGCCGGTGTTGCCACAGGCAAAGCTCACGATGTTGAACCCGGCATAGAACTCGTTCATGAGCCGGCGCCCGTTGCCGTGCAGCATCCAGGCGCTCATCTGGCGCGCGTTGAAACCGAAGGGCACGGCGCACCCCAGGGCAAACGCCGGGTTCTTGTCGTAGAAATAGTATGGCACCGCGTGGCACATCTCCACCGCACCGCTCTGCACGCCATCCACCACATCGAAGGGCGGCATCAGCTCGCCACCGGGGTGCACGGAAATCTCGAACTTGCCGTTCGACAGGGTGCGCACCGCCTTGGCAAACACCTGGGCGCCGCCGTAGATGGTGTCCGAGGACTTGGGGAAGCTCGATGCAATGCGCCACCGCAGCGTGGCCTGGGCGTGCACGGCCGGCGCGACGCCAGAGGCCAGTACACCCGCCAGGCCGGTGTGCTTGATGAGCGAGCGGCGATGCATACGGCTGGTCTCCTGTTTCCGCGGGGGATGGATGCGGCAGCGACTGCTGCGCAGGGGCGCGCGTGCAGATCCATGCAGCGCGCCTGCATTGTAGGAGGTGCCCCGCCAGCGGCTGTGCGGGTTTTCGACAGCACCCGCGCAGCGGGACTGCCCAGGGCCGCACTTCTCAGGCCGTAGCCTTTCAGGCCAGGAAGCGGGCGCGTACCGCGCGCTCGATGCCTGCCGCATCCAGCCCCTGCAGCGACAGCAGCTTGGCCGGGTCGCCGTGCTCGATGAACACATCGGGCAGGCCCAATTGCAGCACCGGGCGCACGATACCAGCCTCGTTGAGCGCCTCGGTCACGGCGCTGCCGGCCCCGCCCATGGTGGCACCTTCTTCGAGCGTGACCAGCACGTCGTGGCGCTCGGCCACGTCGCGCAGCAACTCCACGTCGATGGGCTTGGCCCAGCGCATGTTGGCCACCGTGGCGTCGAGCGCCTCGGCGGCTTCGAGCGCGGGGTACAGCAGCGTGCCGAAGGCAAGGATGGCGATGCGCGGGCCCTGCGCCCCATCAGCGGCCTTGCGCTCGCGGCGGATCTCGCCTTTGCCGAAGGGCAGGCCTTCCAGGCCCGCGAGCGGCGCCACGCCGGCCCCGCTGCCGCGCGGGTAGCGCACGGCCACAGGGTGGCTTTGCCCGAAGGCGGTGCTGAGCAACTGGCGGCACTCGCGCTCGTCGGCCGGGCAGGCCATGCTCATGTTGGGGATGCAGCGCACGAAGGGAATGTCGTAGGCACCGGCATGGGTGGCGCCATCGGCCCCCACCAGGCCGGCACGGTCAAGCGCGAACACCACGGGCAGGTTCTGCAGCGCCACGTCGTGGATCAACTGGTCGTAGCCGCGCTGCAGGAAGGTCGAGTAGATGGCCACCACGGGCTTCAAGCCCTCGCAGGCCATGCCGGCCGCAAAGGTGACGGCATGCTGCTCGGCAATGCCCACGTCGTAGTAGCGCTCGGGAAAGCGCTTTTCGAACTCCACCATGCCCGAGCCCTCGCGCATGGCAGGCGTGATGCCCACCAGGCGCTGGTCCTGCGCGCCCATGTCGCACAGCCACTGGCCAAACACCTGGGTGAAGGTCTGCTTGGGGGTCGCCGTGCTCTTGACCAGGCCCACGGCCGGGTCGAACTTGCCCGGGCCATGGTAGGCCACGGGATCGGCCTCGGCCAGCTTGTAGCCCTGGCCCTTCTTGGTGACCACGTGCAGGAACTGCGGGCCCTTGAGGCCCTTGATGTTCTCGAGCGTCGGGATCAGCGAGTCAAGGTCGTGGCCATCGATGGGCCCGATGTAGTTGAAGCCGAACTTCTCGAACAGCGTGGCCGGCACCACCATGCCCTTGGCCTGCTGCTCGAAACGCTTGGCCAGTTCCAGCAGGGGCGGCACCGGGCGCAGCACGGTCTTGCCCACGTTCTTGGCGGCGGCATAGAACTGGCCGCTCATGAGCTGGGCCAGGTAGCGGTTGAGCGCGCCCACGGGTGGGCTGATGCTCATGTCGTTGTCGTTGAGCACCACCAGCAGGTTGGCATCGGCCACGCCGGCGTTGTTCAGCGCCTCAAAGGCCATGCCGGCCGTCATGGCACCGTCACCGATGATGGCCACGGCATGGCGGTTCTCGCCCTTGACCTTGGCCGCCAGCGCCATGCCCAGCGCGGCCGAGATGCTGGTGCTCGAATGCGCCGTGCCAAAGGTGTCGTAAGGGCTTTCGGCGCGCTGCGGAAAGCCCGAGATGCCGCCCATCTGGCGCAGCGTGGCCATGCGCTCGCGCCGGCCGGTCAGGATCTTGTGCGGGTAGGTCTGGTGGCCCACGTCCCACACCAGCCGGTCTTCCGGCGTGTTGAAGACGTGGTGCAGGGCCACGGTGAGCTCCACCGTGCCCAGGTTGGAACTCAGGTGCCCGCCCGTCTGCGACACGCTTTCGAGCACGAAGGCGCGCAGCTCGGTGGCCAGGGCCTTGAGATCGGCGCGCGACAGGGCCCGCAGGTCCGACGGGTCGTTCACGTTCTGCAGCAGGGGGTAGGAGGTCGTGGACATTGCTGTTCTTGTTGGATCATCCAGCGCATGCAGACAGATCTGCGGAGCTGGTAGTTTCGTCATGCATCGTATCAATCCGCGCGGCCCAGGCTGGGGGCGTCCCCCTCCCGACTCGCCCAGCGAGACGAGAGAGGGGGAAGGCGCGAAGCGACTCAGGGGGTGCCATTCAGTGGGTGCGGTCAACCACCATGTCCGCCAGGGCCGCCAGCGCGCGGGTGTCGGCCAGGCCGCTGCGCGCCAGGGCGGCATGGGCCTGCACCTGCAGCTCGCGAGCATAGGCCTGGGCGGGCGCCAGGCCGAGCAGCGAGACGTAGGTGGGCTTGTCGCTCGCGGCATCCTTGCCGGCGGTCTTGCCCAGCGTGGCGGAGTCTGCCACCACGTCGAGGATGTCGTCCACCACCTGGAAGGCCAGGCCCATGACGGCGCCGTAGTCGGACAGGGCCTCTTGCGCCTGCGCATCCGCCGGGCCGCAGGCCACGCCCATCATCACGCTGCCCTGCAGCAACGCGCCGGTCTTCAGGCGGTGCATGTGGCGCAACTGGTCCTCGGTGAGGGCCACGCCCACACTGGCCAGGTCGATGGCCTGGCCGCCGGCCATGCCGGCCGAACCGGCCGCACGCGCCAGCAGCCGGCACAGGGTGGCCTGCATCGCCGGGGGCACGCTGCCGTCGTCGGGGGTGAGCAGTTCGAAGGCAAAGGCCTGCAGCGCGTCGCCGGCCAACAGGGCCTGGGCCTCGCCGAACTGCACGTGCACCGTGGGCTTGCCGCGGCGAAGCACGTCGTTGTCCATGCACGGCATGTCGTCGTGCACCAGGGAATAGGCGTGGATCAGCTCGACGGCACACGCGGCACGCAGCGCCGCGCCGTCAGACACAGCATGGGCCGACGCCGCGATGTCGGCGCCACTGCACACGGCCTCCTCGGCCGCCAGCACCAGCAGCGGGCGCAGGCGCTTGCCGCCGTCGAGCACCGCATAGCGCATGGCCTCGCCCAAGCCGGCGGGCGCACCTTCGCCCACCCAGCGGGAGAGGGCTTCTTCGACGCGGGCCAGGTGCCGCTGGCTCCAGGAAGCCAGGTCCAGGGGGGAGTTCACCACGGGCGCCGCGCTCATTCGGGCGTCCAGGCGTGCAGGCCGCCTTCGTCCAGCACCTTGATCTGGTCCTGCACGGCATCCAGGCGCTTGCGGCAGAACGCCAGCAGCGCGGCACCACGCTGGTAGCCCGCGAGCATCTGGTCCAGGGGCAACTGGCCCGACTCGATCCGGCCCACGAGCTGCTCCAGCTCTTCCAGCGCCGCTTCGTAGCTGGCGGGTTCGGCGGGGGGCACGGGGGTGGCGGTGGCCTTGGGCATGGGTGGGGGCGGCAGCACCGCGAATGGAAAAACCCCTGATTTTAGGCCCAGCGAACCAGCGGCCGCCGCACAGGGCCCGGTTTGGAGAGCATTGCCGGCAAACGTTGCCACCGCATTGAACGCAGGCACGCCCGGCCGACCCCACACCATCGGCGCGCGCACCGCTGCCAGCGCACCAATACACGCAGGGGGGGTGCGGGAATGGGGGCACCGAATAACCCCATTGGCTATAATCCCATTCTCGTCCAGCCGGCCTATGCGCCGGTTTCTTTTTTCCAGATGTGCCAACCGTGGCACACCTCCCTGTGGGGAGTCTTTAGGTCAGGTCACCCATGTCTGATTTAAGTCTTCAACTGCAGCAGGCCGCAAGCCAACTACCAGTTTCAAGCTACTTTGACCCAGCGCTGTTCCAGCGCGAGCTGGACACCATCTTCCAGCGCGGGCCCCGCTATGTGGGGCACCAACTGTCCGTGCCCAACGCGGGCGACTACTACACCCTGCCTCACGAGGCCGAGGGTCGGGCCCTGGTGCGCAATGCCCAGGGCGGGGTGGAGCTCGTCTCCAATGTCTGCCGCCACCGCCAGGCCATCATGCTCAAGGGCCGCGGCTCGCTGCACACGCAGCAAAAGGGCAGCGCGGGCGGCAACATCGTGTGCCCGCTGCACCGCTGGACGTACAACGCCAAGGGCGAGCTGCTGGGTGCGCCGCACTTTGCCGATGACCCCTGCCTGAACCTCAACAACTACCCGCTGCGCGAGTGGAACGGCCTTTTGTTCGAGGACAACGGCTGCGACGTGGCGGCCGACCTGGCCCGGATGGGCCCGCGCGCCGACCTGGACTTCGGCGGCTACGTGCTCGACCACGTGGAGCTGCACGAGTGCAACTACAACTGGAAGACCTTCATCGAGGTCTATCTGGAGGACTACCACGTAGGGCCCTTCCACCCGGGCCTGGGCAGCTTCGTGACCTGCGACGACCTGCGCTGGGAGTTCGGCAAGAACTACTCGGTGCAGACCGTGGGCGTGGCCAACCGCCTGGGCAAGGCCGGCAGCCCCGTGTACGAGCGCTGGCACGAGGCGCTGCTCGCCTTCCGCGGCGGCAAGCCGCCCAAGCACGGCGCCATCTGGCTCACGCTGTACCCGCACATTATGGTGGAGTGGTACCCGCATGTGCTCACCGTGTCCACGCTGCACCCCATCAGCCCGACGAAGACGCTGAACATGGTGGAGTTCTACTACCCCGAGGAGATCGCCGCCTTCGAGCGCGAGTTCGTCGAGGCACAGAAGGCCGCCTACATGGAGACCTGCATCGAGGACGACGAGATCGGCGAACGCATGGACGCCGGCCGCAAGGCCTTGCTGGCACGCGGCGACAACGAAGTGGGCCCTTACCAGAGCCCCATGGAAGACGGCATGCAGCACTTCCACGAGTGGTACCGCAACGCCATGGGTGAGGCAGTCCCCCAGCGCTGAAAACCTGAACAGCAAGGTAAACGCCGCCGAATAGCGGCAATTGCCCAAAGCGCTCTCATTACAATAGCTGCCAGTGCTTGGCCTTCAAGCACTGCAGCTATTTTCACTTTCGAGTTCCATTTCCCCATGCAAGCCCTCTGGATGGTGTTGGCCGCGTTCCTCTTTGCGAGCATGGGGGTGTGCGTGAAGATCGCTTCGGCCCATTTCAATTCGGCCGAACTGGTCTGCTACCGGGGCCTCATCGGCATGGCCATCCTGTGGCTGCTGGCGCGCTCGCAGAAGGTCACCTTGGGCACCGCCTACCCGGGCATGCATGCCTGGCGCAGCCTGGTGGGAGTGTTGTCGCTGGGCGCCTGGTTCTATGCCATTGCCCACCTGCCCCTGGCCACGGCCATGACCCTGAACTACATGAGCAGTGTGTGGATTGCCGCCTTCCTTGTCGGCGGCACGCTGCTGGCGTGGCGCCCCTCGGCCGCCACGCCGCGCCCGGCGCTGCAGGGCACGCTGATCGTCACCGTTCTCACCGGATTCGTCGGCGTGGTGATGATGTTGCGCCCCAGCCTGGACCAGAACCAGGCTTTTGCCGGCATGATCGGGCTGATGTCGGGCCTGTCGGCCGCGTTTGCCTACATGCAGGTAGTGGCCCTGTCACGCCTGGGCGAACCCGAGTCGCGCACGGTGTTCTATTTCGCGGTGGGCTCGGCGGTGGCGGGCGGCGTGGCCCTGCTGTTCACGGGCACCTCGGCGTGGCCGGGCTGGCAGGCCCTGTGGCTGCTGCCCATCGGCATCCTGGCGGCCGGCGGCCAACTGTGCATGACCCGCGCCTACGCCAGTGCCAAGACGCAGCGCGGCACGCTGGTGGTGGCCAACCTGCAGTACTCGGGCATCGTCTTCGCGGCCATCTACAGCGTGGCGCTTTTCGGTGATGACCTGCCCCCGATCGCCTGGGCCGGCATGGCGCTCATCGTGGGCAGTGGCATCGCGGCCACCGTGCTGCGCGTTCGCGCGGCCCCAGGAGCGCCGGCAGAAGAACATTGATACGCCTTTCGGGGCCAACCATTGACACAATGCAGGGCATTCCCTTCGCCATTGCCCCAACCGCTGCCATGACCTACACCACCCTGATCTCCGCCACCGAACTGCAAACCCTGATCGCCAGCGGCGCGCCGCTGATGGTGTTCGACTGCAGCTTCGACCTGATGCAATCGAGCGCAGGCGCGCAGCAGTACGACCAGGCCCATATCCCGGGCGCGGTGTACGCCGATCTCAACGAGAACCTGAGCGCAAAACACGGCGTGCCCGGCGCCTCCGGCACCGTGTTGACAGCCCAGGAGGCGGACATGCCTGCATCGGGCGGCCGCCATCCGCTGCCCAGCCGCGAGCGCTTTGCCATCTGGCTGTCGAGCGTGGGTTTTGCCAATGGCATGCAGGCTGTGGTGTACGACCGCCAGGGTGCCAACTACTGCGGCCGCCTGTGGTGGATGCTCAAGTGGGCCGGGCACGATGCCGTGGCCGTGCTCGATGGCGGCCTGCAGGCCTGGCAGGCCGCGGGCGGCGCAGTAGCCAGCGGCGAAGATCCCGCGCACTTCCAGTCCAACTTCGAACTCAAGGAGCCGCTGCGCCGCCTTGCCACGGCCAGCGACGTGCTGGTCAGCCTGCAGCAACCCGGGCAGACGGTGGTGGATGCACGTGCGGCCCCCCGCTACCGGGGCGAGGTGGAGCCGCTGGACCCGGTGGCCGGCCATATTCCCGGCGCCTTGAACCGCCCCTTCGTCGAGAACATCGGCCCTGACGGCAAGTTCAAGCCTGCGGCGGTGCTGCGCGCCGAGTTCGACGCCCTGCTGGCGGGCCGCGATCCGGCCAGCGTGGTACACCAGTGCGGCAGCGGCGTGAGCGCGCTGCCCAACCTGATCGCAATGGAAGTCGCCGGACTCGGAAAAACATCGCTTTTTGCCGGCAGCTGGAGCGAATGGGTGAGTGATTCTTCGCGTCCGGTGGAACGCGGCTGAGCGGGTTGCATACGGTTTGAGCGCTGTGCGACAGCAGGCCGCAACACTCTCTTGCGCAGGACCGGGGCTTGGGCTCTTGTAAGGCAAATTCCTACACGCACCATCCCGAAACGAGACACTCGGCACAGAGCAACGCCGACTTAATTTTTGATTGGCCCGGTTTCACAATCCATTTCAACGGATCACGCAAAACATGCAAACAGCATGGCAAGGCGAGGACCCGGAACTGGAACAAAGGAACCCTGCCATGACCAACGAACAACTGCTCGCCGAAATCCGGGAAGCCAACCTGACCTACCTGATGCTGGCGCAGAACCTGATTCGCCACGACAAGGCAGAAGCAGTGTTCCGTCTGGGCATGAACGAAGACGCTGCCGATATTCTGGCATCGCTGTCGGCCGCACAAGTGCTGAAACTGGCCTCCAGAAACACGCTTCTTTGCAGCTTCCGCGTGGACGACAACCTGGTGTGGAGCTTGCTGACCAACCACACGGCCAAGAAGGTGGGCAACGAAGCCACCAACACCCTGCACGCCAACATCCTGATGGCCAGCCGCGTGTCGGAAGTGCTCTGAAGCACTGCCCTCCTGCCCCGTTCGTCCACCGCACCTCCGAAAGCCTGCCATGACCGCCACTCCCGCCAAAGCCCCAGCCAAGAGCGTTCTCAACGAATCCAAGCAGATCGAGCGCGCTGCGATGCTGATCGGCATGGGGGCTCGCATGCAGGTGCTGGAGTCCGAAACCACGCTGTCGTACGAACGCCTGATCCGCCTGTACAAGGAGATCGCTGGCAAGTCGCCTTCCAAGGGCCAACTGCCCTTCTCGACCGACTGGTTCCTGACCTGGCAGGAAAACATCCACAGCTCGCTGTTCCTGAACATCTACGAATACCTGTCCAAGGGCGTGGACCTGGACTCGGTGGAGCTGCTGACCAAGGCCTACCGGCTGTACAACGAGCAGGTCATCACGGCCGAGATCGAGCCCCTGCTGTCCTTCACCCGCGCCTGGCGCCTGGTGAAGTTCGTGGACGCCGGCATGCTCACCCGCACCCAGTGCTCTGACTGCAAGGGCCAGTTCGTGTCCGAACTCTATGAAAACCGCCACTACACCTGCGGCCTGTGCAACCCGCCCGCCCGTGCCGGCAAGAGCAAGAACGCTGGCGCCCTGATGTTGCATTGATCCCCCAGCCCGGCAACGCCGGACTGCACAAGAATGACAAAGCCCCGCCGGTTTCGCCGTGCGGGGCTTTTTGCTGAAAAGCGCCTGTACCGGCCGAGGCCTACCGCGCCGCCAGGAGCGAGCGCACGTTCTCGTCCACCGGCATCGCATAGTCGTGCGCGGCCACCACGGTGTTGCCCACGGGGTTCACGATCTTCAGGCTGATGAACAGCGTGGTGGTTGAAACGGCGTAGGTGCCCACCACTACGGCCTGCGCATCGTGCGCGCGGCTGACCTCGCGCACCTCGCGCGAAAGCAGCAGCTCGCCGGTGCCGCGCTGCATGGCCACGTTCTCGCGCAGCTTGAGTTCGGTCACGCGCAGGCCGCGCTGCACCAGGCGAGAGCCGATCTGCTCGGAAAAGATGCGCCCCAGGCGCGAGGATTCATTGAGCCGGTCCACATTCACCAGCGTGGCCACCAGCACCGCATGCTGCGGGTCCAGCGGCGCCTGCAGCAGCAATGCGTCGGCTGCGCGGTGGTTGCGTTCGATGGTGCTGGGGGTGATGAGGTCCATCAGCCCGCCACCGCCACCACCGGACTTGTCACCGTAATAGTACGAGGCACAGCCCGGCAGGGCCAGCACCGGCAGCAGCGCGCCGACCGTGCGCAACAGGGCGCGCCGCTTCATGGCGCCACCATCATCATCACCGGCGGGCTCACCACCTGCCAGGTCTTCACCGGGGTAGGCGGTGGTGGCGGCGGCGGTGGAGCGGGCGGCTGCTGCACCTGGTAGAGCACGGCATCGTCCTGCTCGATGTAGTACACGTCGGAGGTGCGGGCCAGGTAGCGGTCGCCGCTTTCCAGCGAGGTGGTGATGAGCACCTCGGTGCGCGTGGGGCCGCCTGCGGCGGGGCCGTCGGTGGTGTACTGCGCGGCATCGGCCAGCGCCCCGATCGCGATCGTCCCGGCCACGATGGAGCCGGCGCCGGGCGCACGGTGGGCCCAGTCGCGCGCCACACCCACGCCCAGGGCCAGCCGGGTCCAGGGCATGGGCAGGCTGTTGGAAACACGGGTGGGGTGCTGCACCAGCTGGGTTTCGAACGCCAGGGTCACGGCCGAGGGCTGGTTGGTGAGCACCACGCCCCGGTCCAGCAAGCGGGTGATCAGCAGCTTGCGAAAGCCGTTGTTGAAGCTGGTGTCGCCCGAGGCGGACACATAGATGGGATGTTCGCCCGCAGGCCAGTCGCGGATCTTGCCGGTGATGCGCGTGGCGACATCGTCGGCCAGCACGTCCCAATGGTGCACGGCACGCGCCTTCTTCTGATTCGATGCCGGGTAGTTGTCGGCGCGCGGTACGTCCAGCGACGAACAGCCGGCCACCAGCAGCGAGGCGACCGCCAGCAGCGGCACGACCACGCGGTGCACGACGGGTCGGGCACGGACATCGCCGCGCGCGGTCACTGCCATGCCGGACTGCCCGGCGGGTAGCCGTCCTTGGGATGGGCCTTGCGGCAGACCGCCAGGCAATGGTTCAACTTGCATGCAGCCATGCTAGCGGCCCGGTGGCGCCCCCATCGCGCGAATAACGAGGCATTTGCGTTGCATTTGCGCGGCCAGCGCGTTGGCGCCGGCACCTACACAACATTTGCTCACAGTGCGTGACAATCCCCGCATGACCGCCGTGCCCGCCCCCTCACAGACCAACGCTCCACCCACGGCTCTGCCGCAGCAGCCGCAGGCTGCCGACGCGCGCGAAGGAACAGCGCCGGGAGGCCCGCAGGCAACGTCCGGCACCGGCGATCAACAACCGGAACCGGAAACTGGGCCCGACCGCGTTGCCAGCCCGCCCGAGGCCGCTACCCTGGCCGCCTCGCCGGCTGCGGCGGCCCCTGCCACGCTCAGCCCGCTGATGCTGCAGATGCCGGTGGACGTGCGCAACATGTCCCTGGCGCTGTTGGCCCTGTTCGCCGGCGTGGCCCTGCTGCACTGGGCCAGCGCGGTGTTCATCCCCCTGATGCTCAGCCTGCTGCTGACCACGGCGCTGCGCCCTGCCGTCAACATCCTGCGCCGCTGG
The DNA here is from genome assembly GCF_030704685.1 of Acidovorax sp. A1169. Taxonomy (GTDB): domain Bacteria; phylum Pseudomonadota; class Gammaproteobacteria; order Burkholderiales; family Burkholderiaceae_C; genus Acidovorax. The sequence continues at coordinate 94,657 of NZ_JAUZDX010000012.1, read as the reverse complement.
CACCTGCCGCGCCCCCTGGGCGCCGCCCTGCTGCTGATTGCCATCGTGGGCGGCATGGCCAGCATGGCCTGGTCCCTGAGCGACCAAGCCGTGCAACTTGTCGACTCGCTGCCCGTGGCGGCCAAGAAGGTGCGCGACAACCTGCGGGCCCAGGCCGGCATGCCCAGCAGGCTGGACACGATGCAGAAGGCCGCCGCCCAGATCGAACAGGCTGCCGCCGAGAACAGCGCCGCAGCCCCCGCCCGGCGCGGCGTGCAGCGCGTGGTGGTGGAGCGCCCGCCCTTCAACATCCGCGACTACCTGTGGAGCGGCACCATGGGCCTGGTCTCCGCCGTGGGCCAGCTCACGGTGGTAGTGTTCCTGACCTACTTCGCCCTCGCCTCGGGCAACCTGTTCCGCCAGAAGCTGGTGCGCATTGCGGGCAGCAGCCTGGAGCGGCGCAACATCACCATGCAGGTGCTCGACGACATCACCGGCCAGATCCAGCGCTACCTGCTGGTGCAGGTGTTCACCAGCATCCTGGTGGGCGTGGCCACGGGCTGCGCCTACTGGGCGTTGGGGCTGGAGAATGCCGCCGTGTGGGGCGTGGTGGCCGGCGTGCTCAACCTCGCGCCCTACATCGGCTCGGCCCTCACGGCCGGCGCGTCGGCGCTGGTGGCCTTCCTGCAGTTCGGCACCATCGACATGGCGTTGGCCATCGGCGGGGCCTCGCTTGTCATCCACACCCTCATCGGCAACCTGCTCACCCCCTGGCTCACCAGCCGCACCAGCAGCATGAGCCCCGTGGCGGTGTTCGTGAGCGTGCTCGCCTGGGGCTGGCTCTGGGGACTGTGGGGGCTGCTGCTCGGCATCCCGGTCATGATGGCCGTCAAGGCGGTCTGCGACCGGGTGGAAGATCTGAAAGCGGTGGGAGAGCTGCTGGGGGATTGAGGGACGCGGCGCCGGCTTGCGTCCCGGGTTGTCTCAGGGGCGATGGCAGGAGCACGGGAGCGCCCGTACATCTCGTCGCAGCGCACGATATCATCCTCGCCCGGGTAGTCGACCGACTGCACTTCGATGATCTCGACAAATTCCTTGCCGGGTTGGCCAGGCGATGCACCTGCCCCATGGGGGATGTAGGTCGATTCTTTAGGCCCCAGCGCGTTGGTACACATCCCGTTCGTGATCTCGGCAATACCGCTGACCACGACCCAATGCTCCAAGCGGCCGGCAGGCACCGATGGCGTCGAGCCACTGCCGCGCCCGCACCATGAAGAAGCTGCCATTCGAGGCCTCGAACACTGAGCGCCTGCTCAGCAGGGATATTTTTTGGCAAATGCCATGAACATGTAGGTGGTCCCGCCTTGATCAGTCTCTGGAAAACCAGCAGGGTCCAGCTCGTTGATCGCCTTAATGGCATCCCAATTCGCGGGCGCACATATCATTTTGGGCACAGCACCGATCGATTGCAGAGTATCGACAGTGCTCAAGAACCCAGCCGTATACCCCATAAACATCAACAGCTTGGAGGATTCTGTAAACATATCCGCATTAGCCCATTTCTTCAGCAGCGATGGCGGATAACCACCCACCGCCATGGCGGCGGGTATGGTCAGCATCAAGCTGAAAGCAACAATCGCACGCTTCACAAACCTTCTTGTCATGTAATTTCCTCCTGGCTCTGCTTGTAGCGCGCAGAGCTACGACAGTCAAGGAAGCACGGCCCGAAAATCGGGCCCTGTGCGATAGGGCCTCAGCCCGTATTGCGCAGCCCCGCCGCGATCCCGTTGATGGAGATGTGGATACCGGTCTGCACGCGCTCGTCGCCCTGCCCTGCACGCCAGCGGCGCACCAGCTCGACCTGCAGGTGGTGCAGCGGGTCGATGTACGGGAAACGGTGCTTGATGGAGCGTGCCAGCGCCGCGTTGTGCGTCAAGCGCTGCTTGTCGCCGGTGATGCGCGTGAGCGCCTCGGCCGTGCGGTGCCACTCGGTCTCGATGGCACTGAAGACCTTCTTGCGCAGGCGCGCATCGGTGACGAGTTCACTGTAGCGCGAGGCCAGGGCCAGGTCGCTCTTGGCCAGCACCATGTCCATGTTGGACAGCAGGGTGCGAAAGAACGGCCACTGGCGGTACATCTTCTGCAGCAGCGCCAGCTGTGCCTTGGGGTCCTTGCCTTCGGCGTTCACGAAGGCGTCCACCGCCGCGCCGAAGCCGAACCAGCCCGGCAGCGTGAGGCGGCACTGGCCCCAGCTGAAGCCCCAGGGGATGGCGCGCAGGTCCTCGATCTTCTGGCTGGCCTTGCGCGATGCGGGGCGCGAGCCGATGTTCAGTTCGGCGATCTCGCGGATGGGCGTGGAGTTGAAGAAATACTCGGTGAAGCCCGGGGTCTCGTACACCAGCGCGCGGTAGGCGCCCATGCTGGCCAGCGAGAGCTGCGCGGCGGCCTCCAGGAAGGCCTTGGTGGCCGGCTTGGTGGGCTGCAGCAGCGTGGCTTCGAGCGTGGCGGCGACCAGAGTCTCGAGGTTGCGCCGGCCGATCTCGGGGTTGGCGTACTTGGAGGCGATGACCTCGCCCTGCTCCGTCAGGCGGATCTGGCCGCGCACGGTGCCCGGGGGCTGGGCCAGGATGGCCTGGTAGCTCGGGCCGCCGCCGCGGCCCACGGTGCCGCCGCGGCCATGGAACATGCGCAGCTGGATGCCGTGGTTGGTGGCCAGCTCGTCGAACAGCTCCACCAGCGCGATCTCGGCGCGGTACAGCTCCCAGTTGCTGGTGAAGATGCCGCCGTCCTTGTTGCTGTCGGAGTAGCCGAGCATGATGTCCTGCTCGCTACCGCTCCTGTGCACCAGGCCCGCCACGCCGGGCAGGGCATAGAACTCGCGCATGATGGGCGCGGCATTGCGCAGGTCTTCGATGGTCTCGAACAGCGGCACCACGATGAGGTCGTTGCGCGCATCGCCATCCAGCGTGCCGCGCATCAGGCCCACTTCCTTTTGCAGCAGCAGCACTTCGAGCAGGTCGCTCACCGTTTCGGTGTGGCTGATGATGTAGTGGCGGATGGCCTCGTGGCCATAGCGGTAGCGCATGGCCAGCGCCGCCTCGAAGATGGCCAGCTCGCCCCGGGCGTGGTCCGAGTAGCTGGCGCCCATCACGCGCAGCGGGCGCGCGTCGTTGAGCAGGCGCAGCAGCAGCGCGCGCTTGTCGGTCTCGGACAGCGCGGAGTAAGCCGTCTCGATGCGCGCCGTGGCCAGCAGTTCGGCCACCACCTCTTCGTGCTTGTCGGAGCTTTGGCGCAGGTCCACCGTGGCCAGGTGGAAGCCGAAGACCTGCACGGCGCGGATCAGCGGGTGCAGGCGCTCGGCGGCCAGGGCCTCGCCATGGTGCGACTTGAGCGATGCCTCGATCACGCGCAGGTCGGCCAGGAAGGCCTCGGCGCTCACGTACGGGTTCTGCGGGGCCACGGCATGGCGCGCCGCCTCGCCGCCCGTCAGTTCCTTGAGCGACGCGGCCAGGCGCGCGTACACGCCGGTCAGGGCGCGGCGGTAGGGCTCGTCCTGGCGGTGCTCGTTGGTGTCGGGCGAGCGCGCGGCCAGGGCCTCCATCTCGGCCGACACCTGCACCAGCCGGGCCGACAGCGACAGCTCGCCGCCCAGGTAGTGCACCTCGGTCAGGTAGTGGCGCAGGGCCACCTCGGCCTGGCGCCCCAGGGCGTACTGCAGGGTCTGCGCGGTGACGTTGGGGTTGCCATCGCGGTCGCCGCCGATCCACTGGCCCATGCGCAAAAAGCTGTGCACCGGGTACTGGCCGAGCTCGGTCTCGAGGTCGGCATAGATCTTGGGGATTTCGCGCAGGAAGGTGGCTTCGTAGTACGACAGCGCGTTCTCGATCTCGTCGGCCACGGTGAGCTTGCTGTAGCGCAGCAGGCGCGTCTGCCACAGCTGGGCCACGCGGGCGCGCAGTTGGGCTTCGTTGGCGGCCAGCTCGCGCGGGGTGAGCGCGTCCTTGGCGGTGTTGTACAGCTGGGCGCGCACCTGGATGTCGTCGCGCGCGGCCAGCAACTGGGCGATGTCGCGCTCGGCATCGAGAATGCTCTTGCGCTGCACCTCGGTCGGGTGGGCCGTGAGCACCGGCGCCACATAGCTGCCGGCCAGGGTCTGCGAGATGGTCTTGGGCGCGATGCCGGCCCAGCGCAGGCGCGACAGGGCGACTTCGATGCTGCCCTCCTGCGTGTCGCCTGCGCGCTCGTGCACGGCGCGGCGGCGGATGTGGTGGCGGTCTTCGGCCAGGTTGGCCAGGTGGCTGAAGTAGGTGAAGGCGCGGATCACGCTCACCGTCTGGTCGCCCGAGAGGGTCTTGAGCAGCTTCTTGAGCGCCCGGTCGGCCTCCTGGTCCGCGTCGCGGCGAAAGGCGACCGAGAGCTTGCGCACCTGCTCCACCAGCTCATAGGCAGCCACCCCCTCCTGGTCCCGGATCACGTCGCCCAGGATGCGGCCGAGCAGGCGGATGTCGTCAATCAGGGGCTGGTCCTTGTCGGATCGTTTCATGCGAGGGTCTCCGGGATGAAGTGCGGCGGCCCGCAGGCGTACCCTGAAAACCACCAGTGCGGGCGCATGCTAGCATCGCCCGCCCCTGAATAATTACAAACAGGTTACGAACTTGAGCCGCCATTTGCCCCACCCCATCGTGATCGCCACGCGCGAAAGCCGCCTGGCCCTCTGGCAGGCAGAGCATGTGCAGGCCCTGCTGCAGGCCCGCGGCCACACCGTGCAGCTGCTGGGCATGACCACCAAGGGCGACCAGATCCTGGACCGGTCGCTCTCCAAGGTAGGCGGCAAGGGCCTGTTCGTCAAGGAGCTTGAAGTTGCGCTCGAAGAAGGCCGCGCCCACATCGCCGTGCATTCGCTCAAAGACGTGCCCATGGAGCTGCCCGAGGGCTTTGCCCTGGCCTGCGTGATGGAGCGCGAGGACCCGCGAGATGCCTTCGTCTCCCCCCGCTACGCCTCGCTCGACGAACTGCCCCAGGGCGCGGTGGTGGGCACCTCCAGCCTGCGCCGCCAGGTGCTGCTGCAGGCGCTGCGGCCCGACCTGCGCATCGAGCCGCTGCGCGGCAACCTTGATACGCGCCTGCGCAAGCTCGACGAAGGCCAGTACGACGCCATCGTGCTCGCGGCCGCAGGCCTCAAGCGCCTGGGGCTCGAATCACGCATCCGCCTGGCTTTCGAGCCCGCGACAATGCTGCCCGCCGCCGGCCAGGGTGCCCTGGGCATCGAGGTGCGCAGCGACCGGCAGGACCTGATCGCCGCATTGGAGCCCCTGGCACACCAGGCCACCTGGCTCACCGTGGCCGCCGAGCGCGCCGTGAGCCGCGCCATGGGCGGGAGCTGCTCCATGCCCCTGGCAGCGCACGGCACCCTGGGCGCCGACGGCACGCTGCAGCTCGATGCGGCCTGGGGCGACCCCGAAGATGCCCATGCGCCGCTGGTGCGCGCCCATGCCAGCGCCCCCGTGGCCACCCTGGCCCAGGCCGAGGCGTTGGGTGACGAGATCGCCCAGCGCCTGCGCGCGGGCGGTGCACGGGGCGTGGACCCGGCAACTGCCGCCGGCTGACATGGCCACCGCGGCGCCCCGGGTGATCGTCACGCGCCCCGAGCGCGAGGCGGCCCAGTGGGTGGAACAACTCACCGCGCGCGGCCTGGCCGCCACGGCATTGCCCCTGATCGCCATCGGTCCCTGCACCGACCCTGCAGCCCTGCAGGCCATGGCCGATGCGCGCCAACGTCTGGCACGTGCGCCCGGCTACCGTGCGCTGATGTTCGTGAGCAGCAATGCCGTGCTGCATTTCCTGCACGGGGCCTTGCCCCTGCCGGCCAACACCCGCGCATGGGCCCCCGGCCCGGGCACGGCGCGCGCGCTGGAACAGCTGGGCGTACTGCCTGCCGCCATCGACGGCCCCGCCGCCGATGCCGCGCAGTTCGACTCCGAATCACTGTGGCAGCAGGTGGCTCCCCAGATCCGGGCCGGGGACCGCGTGCTCATCGTGCGTGGCCGTTCGGCTGGGGTGCATGAATCCTCCGAGGGTTCGGGCCGCGACTGGCTGGCGCGCCAGGTGCAGGCCGCAGGCGGCCAGGTGAACTGGGCCGTGGCCTACGAGCGCGGCGCGCCCAGCTTCACCCCCGAGCAGACCGCGCTGGCAGAGGCGGCCACCCAGGACGGGTCCCTGTGGCTGCTGAGCAGCTCCGAAGCGGTGGCAAACCTGGCCGAGGCCCTGCCCGGAAGGTCCTGGAACGCTGCACGGGCCCTGGCCACTCACCCGCGCATCGCCCAGACCGCCCGCGCCATGGGCTTTGGCCATGTAAGGGAGTGTCGGCCGGCGCTGGAAGACGTGGTGGCCTCGATAGAATCGGCCCCATGAGTTCCGCGCCCCCCAACGACCTGCCCGCCGCAGCCCCCTCCACCCCCGTCGCCCCTCGTGGCAGCAGCCTGCCCACCCTGCTGGTGGGCGTGCTGGCCGTGGCCGCCGTGGCCAGCAGTGGGCTGCTGTGGCAAAAACTGAGCGTGATCCAGGAGCAGTTGGCGCGCCAGTCGGCCGACTCCGGGGCGCTGGCCATCGAGGCACGCACCATGGCCCGCCAGGCCGAGGAACTGGTGCGCGAGACCGCCGCCCGCCTCTCGGTGGCCGAGGCGCGCGTGAGCGAAGTGGCGCTGCAGCGCAGCCAGCTCGAAGAATTGATGCAGAGCCTGTCGCGCTCGCGCGACGAAAACCTGGTGGTGGACATCGAATCGGCCGTGCGCCTGGCGCAGCAACAGTCCCAGCTCACCGGTAGCCTGGACCCGCTGGTGGCGGCCCTCAAAAGTGCCGACCAGCGCATCGAGCGCGCCGCACAGCCGCGCCTGACCCCCGTGCAGCGCGCCATCAACCGCGACCTCGATCGCCTGACTCGCGCCGTGGTGACCGACACCGCCGGCCTGCTGGCCCGCCTGGATGACCTGGTGCGCCAGGTGGACGAACTGCCCGTGCTCAACGCCGTGGCCCAGGCCGCAGCTACGCGGCGCCTGGGTTCGCCCACCGCATCGAGCGCCCCGGCGGGTTCTGCGCCGGGTGCCGAGTTGCCATGGTGGCGGGCCACCCTGCAGCGCAGCTGGGAGGTGGTGCGCGACGAAGCCCGTAGCCTGGTGCGCGTGAGCCGGGTGGACCAACCCGAGGCCATCCTGCTCGCCCCAGAGCAGACCTTCTTTTTGCGCGAGAACTTGAAGCTCAAGCTGCTCAATGCGCGCCTGGGCGTGCTGGCCCGCCAGTTCGACTCGGCGCGCGCCGACCTGGCCGCAGCCACCACGGCGCTCAACAAGTATTTCGACCCGGCCTCGCGCCGTACGCAGGCGGCAGCCACGGTGCTGCAACAGGCCCAGGCGGGGATGAAGGCAGCCGAGCTGCCGCGCCTGGACGATACTCTCTCCGCGCTGGCCACGGCCGCGGCGGGGCGCTGAGAGAGGGCAGCACGCATGCGCGCAGCACTCTGGCTCCTGGCGTTGTTTGGCGTGGCCGTTGCGGCCGCGCTGTTTGCGGGCAACAACCAGGGCACCATCACCCTTTACTGGCCTCCGTACCGGGTCGATCTGTCGCTGAACATGGTGGTGCTGCTGCTCGTGGGCGGCTTCGTCACCGTGCATGCCGCCCTGCGGGCCCTGGCGGCCCTGCTGGAGCTGCCGCACCAGGCCCGCCGCTGGCGCTTGCAGCAAAAGGAACGCGCCATGCACAGCGCGCTGCTCGACGCCATGACGCACCTGCTGGGCGGGCGCTTCATCCGCTCGCGCAAGGCCGCCGTGGCCGCGCTGGCCCAGGAAAACGCCCTGGCAGCCGCTGGCGAATCGGTGCCGCACAGCCACCAGTTGCGCTCGCTGGCCCACCTGGTGGCGGCCGAGGCCTCGCACGCCCTGCAGGACACCGCCACGCGCGACAGCCACCTGCAGCGCGCGCTCGACGATGCGCCCGCGCGCGGCACGGCCCTGGAGCTGGAACTGCGCGAAGGCGCCCAGATGCGCGCCGCGCGCTGGACGCTGGACGACCGCGACGCCGATGCGGCCCTCCAATGGCTCGCCGCCCTGCCCCAGGGCGCCGCGCGCCGCACCCTGGCGCTGCGCATCAAGCTCAAGGCCACGCGGCTGGCCCGCCGCACGCAGGAAGCGCTGGACACGGCCCGCCTGCTGGCCAAGCACCGCGCCTTCTCCCCCACCGCTGCACAGAGCATCGTGCGCGGCCTGGCCACCGAGCTCATCCAGAGCGCCCACGACACGGCGCAGCTGCGCCGCGTGTGGGACGACCTGGAAACCGCCGAGCGCAACATGCCTGAGCTGGCCATCCAGGCCGCGCAGCGCATGGCCACCCTGGGCGGTGACGCCACGCAGGTGCGCGCCTGGCTGCTGCCGGTGTGGGAGCGCATGGTGGACCTGCCCGATGCGCTGGCCGAGCACCATGCCCTGAAACTGGTGCGCGCACTGGAATCGGGCCTCGATGCCCTGGACGCCCCCTGGCTGGCGCGCATCGAAGCCGCCCAGCAGGCCAACCCGCGCGATGCGCGCCTGCAGTACATGGCCGGCATGGCCTGCCTCAAGCGCCAGCTGTGGGGCAAGGCCCAACAGTTGCTGACCCAGGCCGCCCACCAGCTCGCCGACGCCAGCCTGCGCGCCAGCGCCTGGCGCCACCTGGCAGAGCTGGCCGAGCAGCGCGGCGACGAAGCCGCCGCCGCCGAGGCCTGGAAGAAAGCCGCCCTGGCGCGCTGAGCAATCAAGCGGCGGGCGCACCCACCCATCCCCGGGCCATCTACCGGCCATCCATCTGCGCCCACCTTTTGGTGAACCAGAGGGAACTTTGAGCGCACAGCCCCAATCAATTCAGTTTTTTTGAACTGAAGCATCAATCCTGCTGAAGCCGAACGGGCTGGCAGCTTCCTACACTGCGCTCATCGCGGAGCCTTGTGCGCACAGCACGGGGTGCGGCGTGCGAGGCAGCGACGGATGCGTCGGCCCGTAAACCTGCTCCAGCCGCTTGCTGCCACCCCCGCCACCTCACCCGCCAACCCACCCACGATGCCTTCCTCCACGCCGTCCCCCACCAGCCGACCGGCCCGCTACACCCGCACCGCCATGCTGATGCACTGGGTGCTGGGCCTGGCCCTGATCAGCGCTTTTGGCGTCGGTCTGTACATGACCGGCCTGCCGTTCTCGCCGCAGCGCCTCAAGCTCTACAACTGGCACAAGTGGGCGGGTGTCACCATCCTCACGCTGTCGGTGCTGCGCATCCTCTGGCGCCTGACACACCGCCCCCCCGCCCTGCCGGCGGCTATGGTGCAGGCCATGCCGCGCTGGCAGACGCTGGCCCACCATGCCACGCACGGCCTGCTGTACGCGCTGTTCCTGGCCGTGCCGCTGATCGGCTGGGCCTACAGCTCGGCGGCGGGTTTTCCCATCGTGTTCCTCGGCATGTGGCAGTTGCCCGATTTCGTGCCCGTGAGCAAGGAGCTGGCCGAGGCCATCAAGCCCTGGCACCAGTACACCGCCTTTGCCATGGCGGGCCTGGTGGTGCTGCACGTGGCCGCTGCGCTCAAGCACCAGTTCATCGACCGGGACGGCCTCATCGGCCGCATGCTGCCCGTCCCGCGCTGAGCCGCCGCCCAAGCCCCCCGCCCTCTTCCTTGTTCTTCCGCACCGATTTTTCAGGAGCCTTCATGCAAGCATCTTCCTTCGCCTCGGGCCTCGTGCTGGCTGCCGCCGTGCTGGCCGCACCGTCCGCCTTCGCCCAACAGCAACTGGTCCCCGCACAGAGCGAGGTGCAGTTCACCGCGCGCCAGATGGGCGTGCCGCTCGAAGGCCATTTCAAGAAGTTCGATGCCAAGGTGGCGTTCGACCCGGCCAAGCCCGATACCAGCAAGATCAGCTTCACGGTGGACACCGGCAGCGCCACGCTGGGCTCGCGCGAGACCGATGCCGAGCTGCCCAAGCCCACCTGGTTCAACGTGCCCAAGTTCCCCCAGGCAGCGTTCGAGTCCACCACCATCAAGGCGCTGGGCGGCGGCAAGTTCGAAGTGGCCGGCAAGCTCACCATCAAGGGCAATGCGCAGAACGTGGTCGTGCCCGTGGCGCTGGCCCAGAGCGGCGCCACCACCACGGCCACCGGCACCCTGCCCATCAAGCGCCTGGCCTTCAAGATCGGCGAGAACGAGTGGGCCGACACCTCCATGGTGGCCGACGACGTGACCGTCAAATTCAAGCTCGCCCTCACCGGCGTGGGCAAGCTCTGATCGCCCTGCACCCTCCCTTTTCCGCGTTCCCTGTTCCCTTGACCCTTCCTTTTTCAGGAGTTGTTTACATGCGCAAGTCTTCGTTCGCCCTGCTCGCCCTGGCCGCAGCCGCCGTTCTGTCCACGGGCGCAGCCCAGGCCCAGAGCGCCGCCTACGCCATCGATCCGACGCACACCTTCGTGACGTTCGAGATCAGCCACTTCGGCGCCACGACCAACCGCGGCCGCTTCGACAAGAAGGAAGGCACTGTGCAGTTCGACCGCGCCGGCAAGACCGGCAAGGTGGAGATCACGGTGGACACCACGTCGATCAACTCCGGCACGCCCCCGTTCGACAAGCACCTGCAAAGCCCTGACATCTTCAACGCGGCCAAGTACCCGACCATCAAGTTCGTGTCCGACAAGTTCACCTTCAATGGCGACAAGGTCAGCGAAGTTGCCGGCCAGCTGACGCTGCTGGACAAGACCCTGCCCGTGACCCTGAAGGCCACGCAGTTCAACTGCTACCAAAGCCCCATGCTCAAGCGTGAAGTCTGCGGCGGCGACTTCGAAGCCACCATCGACCGCACCCAGTGGGGCCTGGACTACGGCGTGCAATACGGCTTCCCCAAGAACGTGCGCCTGGTGGTGCAGATCGAAGCCATCAAGCAGTAATCCACGACGGGCCTTCTGGTCCGCACAAGCCACCCGCGGCACGGCCACGGGTGGCTTTTTTCATGCCAGGCGTGCATCGAGCCGCCAGCCTTCGGCATGCCATGCCCAGACATGCGTGGGCGCCAGCGCCGCCAGGAAATGCAGATCGTGCGACACCACCAGCAGCGCACCGGTGAAGCCCTGCAGCGCCACCTGCAAGGCCTCCACCGAGGCCAGGTCCAGGTGGTTGGTGGGCTCGTCGAGCACCAGCACCTGGGCGTCGCAGACGAAGGCCCCGGCCAGCGCCACGCGCATGCGCTCGCCGCCGCTCAGGCCTTCCGCACTGGCGTCGGCAGGCAGATGCCCCAGGTCCAGCGCCTGCAGCGCGCGCTGCCAGCGCGCGGGCAGGTCCCACTGGCCATCGGCCCGCAGCAGGTCTTCGGGCGTGCCCTGGCCCGCCTCCAGGCGCGCCAGCGCGCGCAGCACGGGTGCCAGGCCCGCGAGGTCGGCCACGGTGCTGCCGGGGCTGCCCTGCACCTCCTGCGCCACGGCATGCAGGCGTGCGCTGCGCAGCACCTTGCCCGTGGTGGGCTGCAGCCGGCCCAGCAGCAATTGCAGGAACACGCTCTTGCCCACGCCGTTGGCGCCGACGATGCCAGTGGACCCGGCGCCCAGGGCGATGTCCAGGGGCTGGCTCCACAAGGGCTGCCCATCGGGCAGCGCCCAGACAACGCCCTGGAGCTGGAGCGAAAGAGAAGAAGAAAAGGAAACAGAAGCGGCAGCAGCCTTGCTGCCGCCACGGGCGCGCTGGCCCGAATGATTGGTCGTCGCCATACCTGAAGCACTCCACGGTCACCACAAGACCGCACCAGCCTTCGGGCAGGTGCGGGACAGCGTGAAAACGGGCTTACAGGCGCATCGGTGAAAACACCTCGGGGGGATGGCGAGGACCGCAATGTACCGCAAATGGCCCTTTTTCTAAAATTCCCTTTACGTAAATCAATTACGAATAGTAGAATTTCCACATCGACACCAGCATCGATCCAAGGAGACAACCGCATGAATGCCGTTCTGAAGCCCGACCTCGCCAGCCTGCCCGCACCTGCCGCCTTCCAGCAGCTGCACCACTACGCCTACAAGGCGCGCGACGCGGAGGAAACGCGCCAGTTTTACGAGGACATCCTGGGCCTGCCGCTGTACCACATCATCCAGAGCGACCACGTGCCCAGCACGGGCGAGTACTGCCCCTACACGCACTTCTTCTTCCGATTGAAGGATGGTTCGTTCATCGCCTTCTTCGATCTGGGCGACGACGTGAAGGCCGAGCCCTCGCCCAACACCCCGCTGTGGGTCAACCACATCTCGTTCCGCGTGGACACGGTGCAGGAGCTGCAGAACACCAAGGAGCGGCTGGAGGCTTTCGGCATCGAGGTGCTGGGCGTGACCGACCACCACATCTTCAAGAGCATCTACTTCTTCGACCCCAACGGCATCCGCCTGGAGCTCACGGCGCAACTGGCCGATGCCAACGCCATGGCCAAGGACAGCACCGTGGCCCATGCGCGCCTGAAGGAGTGGACGGCCCGCAAGGAGCAGTGGCGCAAGGAGCGCGCCGAAGGCAAGGCAGCCGAGCCGCTCAAGCCCCAGACCAACGACCGGCCTGAATTCGCCAAGGGCTGAATTCGGCCTCGGCAAAAAAGGCGCCACCCTTGCGGGCAGCGCCTTTCGCATTTCTGCACAGGCCGGTCGCTAAGCAGCGTCCAGCTCCGCCAGCAAGTCGCTGGTGGTGGCCGCCCCCAGCAGCGCACGCGTGTAGGGCTGCTGCGGCCGGTCGAAGATGTCGGCCACGCTGCCCTCCTCCACGATGCGGCCGTTCTCCATCACGATGATGCGGTCGGCGATCTCGGACACCACGGCCAGGTTGTGCGAGATGAAGAGGCAGCCGAAGCCGCGCTAGGCCTGCAGGCGCCGCAGCAGCTCCAGCACCTGCTTCTGGATGGTCATGTCCAGGGCCGAGACGCGCTCGTCGGCCACCACAAAGGCGGGCTTGCGCACCAGGGCCCGTGCAATCGCCACACGCTGGCGCTGGCCGCCCGACAGGGCATGCGGGTAGCGTTCGCCGAAGCCGGCCAGGCCCACCTCGCCGAGCATGGCGTCCACCGTGGCCTGCAGCGCATCGCGCGTGAGCGGCGGGCCGTGGCGCAGCGGCTCGGCCACGATGTCGCGCACGCGCTGGCGCGGGTCGAGCGAGGAATACGGGTCCTGGAACACCAGTTGGCAGGCCAGGCGGAATTCGCGCCGCCCCGCCGCATCGGCCTGACCCAGCGGCGTGCCGCGAAAGCACACGTCGCCGCCCGCCACGGGCAGCAGGCCGATCATGGCGCGTCCCAGCGTGGTCTAGCCCGAGCCCGCCCCCCCGACCACAGCCACCACCTCACCCGGCTGGATGGTCAGCGACACACCGCGCACCGCCAGCTTGGGCGTCGCCTTGGACAGCCAGCCCTGGCGTGCGCCGGGAAAGCTCACATGCACCTCCTTGGCCTCGATCAGCGGTGCCTGAACGAGGGCCTCACCCACGGCTACTTTGTGCAGCCCACGGTGTTTGCCGATGTGCGCAACACCAAGGCCATCGCGCGCGAGGAGGTCTTCGGCCCAGTGCTGTGCATCCTGCCGTACACCACAGAGGAAGAGGCCATTGCGATCGCCAACGACACGCCCTACGGCCTGTCGGCCTATGTGAGCGCGCCCGACCTGGCCCACGCCCGCCGCATCGCCCGGCGCCTGCGCGCCGGCATGGTGCACCTCAACGGCGCACGCGCCGACCACGCAGCGCCCTTCGGCGGCTACCGGCAGTCGGGCAACGGCCGCGAGTGGGGGCGCATGGGCTTCGAGGAGTACCTGGAGGCCAAGTCGATGTTCGGGTACGAGGAAGCACTGGCCGCCTGAGCAGGCGTGCCTGGCGCATGAAGCGGCAGGCACGTCCAGCCCTTCATCCATCCCTTCATTCCGTGGGCGCGGGCACCGAGTGCAGCAGCACCGGGTGGTTGCCATAGGCGTCCACGCTCTCGATCTGCACGCCAAAGCCCCACAGGCGCGCCACATGCCGCAGCACCTCCTGCGTGCCGTCGGCCAGCGGGCGGCCCTGGTACTGGGTGTGGCGCAAGGTCAGGCTGCGGTCACCGCGCAGGTTCACGTTCCACACCTGGATGTTGGGCTCGCGCGTGCCCAGGTCGTACTGCTGCGACAGCAGCTGGCGCAGGTTGCGGTAGCCGTTTTCGTCGTGGATTTCGCTGACCAGCAGCTCGCTCTGGCGCGTGTCGTCGTGCAGGGCGAACAGGCGCATCTCGCGCATCAGGTGCGGGCTCAGGTACTGGCCGATGAAACTCTCGTCCTTGAAGTTGCGCATGGCATGGTCGAGCGCGGGCAGCCAGGGGGTGCCCGCGATGTCGGGGAACCATTGCCGGTCTTCGGCCGTCGGGTTCTGGCAGATGCGCTGGATGTCGCGGTACATGCCAAAACCCAGTGCGTAGGGGTTGATGCCGCTGTAGGCGCGGTGCCCCACGGGGGGCTGGAAGATGACGTTGGTGTGCGAGCCCAGCCACTCCATCATCACCCCGTCGCTGAGGTAGCCCTCGTCGTACAGCGAATTGAGCAGGGTGTAGTGCCAGAAGGTGGCCCAGCCTTCGTTCATGACCTGGCTCTGGCGCTGGGGGTAGAAATACTGCGCGATCTTGCGCACGATGCGCACGATCTCGCGCTGCCAGGGCTCCAGCAGCGGCGCGTGCTTCTCGATGAAGTACAGGATGTTTTCCTGCGGCTCCTGCGGAAAGCGGTTGTGCTCCAGCGCCGCGCCGTCCTTGCCGGGGCGCGTGGGCAGGGTGCGCCACAGGTCGTTCACCTGCTGCTGGGCATAGGCCTCGCGCTGCGCGCGCTCCAGGCGCTCGCGCGCCAGGTTTTTCTTGGACGGGCGGCGGTAGCGGTCCACGCCGAAGTTGGCCAGCGCATGGCACGAGTCCATGAGCCGCTCCACCTCGTCGAAGCCGTAGCGCTCCTCGCACTGGGCCACGTAGTCCTTGGCGTAGACCAGGTAGTCGATGATGGAGGAGGCGTCCGTCCACATGCGAAACAGGTAGTTGCCCTTGAAGAAGCTGTTGTGCCCGTAGGCGGCATGGGCGATCACCAGGGCCTGCATGGCCGTGGTGTTCTCCTCCATCAGGTAGCTGATGCAGGGGTTGGAGTTGATGACGATCTCGTAGGCTAGGCCCATGTGGCCGCGCCGGTAGCGCCTCTCGGTGGCCAAAAATTCCTTGCCGTAGCTCCAGTGGCGGTAGTTCACCGGCATGCCCACGCTGGAATAGGCATCCATCATCTGCTCGGCGGTGATGACTTCGAGCTGGTTGGGGTAGGTATCGAGGCCGAAGCGCTCGGCGGTGGCGGCGATCGCAGCGTGGTAGCGCTCGATCAGTTCGAAGGTCCAGTCGCTCGGATCGGGCAGCGGCTGCGCGGGCCGCGCCCCGGCGGGCAGGGGCTGCTCGGGCACGGTGCGGTGGCGGCGCTCACCGACGACGGCGGTCTTCCAGGGGTTGTCGCGCAGGCGCCGCTCCAGCACCGGGTACTGGGCCATGTGGTTCATAACTGCACCCCCTCTTTCTTGAAGAGGTCGCGGAACACGGGATAGATATCGCCCGGCTCGGAGACCTTGCGCATGGCGAAGTTGGAAAACTGCGACTGCAGCAGGCTGTACTCCTCCCACAGGTTCTGCTCTTCCTGGGCCACCTGCACATAGGCGAAGTAGCGCACCAGTGGCAGGATCCGGTCCACCAGCAGGTTGCGGCAATTGCCGCTGTCGTTGGTGAAGTTGTCGCCATCGCTGGCCTGGGCGGCGTAGATGTTCCAGTCCCCCGCAGGGTAGCGCGCGCGGATGATCTGGTCGAGCAGCACCAGCGCGCTGCTGACCACCGTGCCGCCGCTCTCGGTGGAGTGAAAGAACTGCTCCTCGCTCACCTCGGCGGCCTGCGTGTGGTGGCGGATGAAGACGATGTCGATCTTCTCGTAGTGCCGCGTGAGGAACAGGTACAGCAGGATGAAGAAGCGCTTGGCCAAGTCCTTGCGCGCCTGGTCCATGGAGCCCGAGACGTCCATCAGGCAGAACATCACCGCCTGGCTGTTGGGCACCGGCACCTGCACGCGGGAGCGAAAGCGCAGGTCGATGGGGTCCAGGTAAGGGATGCGACCGGTGCGCTCCTTGAGCTCCTCGATGCGCAGCCGCAGCGCGGCCGCTTCGTCGGTGGTGCCGTTGCCTTCTTGCACCAGGGCATCGAGCTGCACCTGCATAGCCGCCCGTTCGCGCTGCGCCGACTGGCCCAGGGCGATGCGCCGCCCCAGCGCTCCGCGCATGGTGCGCAGCACCGCCAGGTTGTTGGGAATGCCGTTCTGGCTGTAGCCGGCGCGGCGCGGCTTGTACTTCGGGGTCTCGCCGATGTGCGTGCGCAGCAGGTTGGGCAGCGCCAGGTCCTCGAAGAAGAGCTGCATGAACTCTTCCTTGGTCAAGGTGAAGGTGAAGTCGTCCTCCCCCTCCCCGCTGTCGCTGGCCTGCGAGCCGCCACCGCCCCCCGCCCCGCCCTGGGGCCGCTGGATGCGGTCGCCGCGCACATGCTCCGCGTTGCCCGGGTGCACCATGTCGCGGATTCCGCCCTGGCCATGGTGGAACACCGGCTCGCCGATGTCCTTTTTGGGAATGCTGATGCTCTCGGCCTGCTCGATGTCACGGATGCCGCGCTGCGAAACCGCACGGCGCACGCTCTCGGCGATCTGCTCCTTGAAGCGTCGCACAAAACGTTCGCGGTTACCCACCGATTTGTTCTTGCCGGCGAGCCTGCGGTCGATGATTTGCAATGCCATCCCTTGCCCCCATCATGGGCCAGCGCCCCTTAGAACCTGTTCAATATCTTTTTGCAGCCGCGTTGGAGTGCAATCGGGATGAGTGGATGCTTCGGATGCGCCGCATGGGCTCATGCCCATGCAAGCAGCCGGGGCGTCCAATCGCCCGATTTCACTCCAACCCGGAGGGCAAGTCGCTTTTCGGGCGGTCTGCGGCGTTGCGGCGCTTGCCAATAGCCGAGCTATTGGCTGCTCACCGCGCCTAGCATCCCATCCCGAAAAGGGGCTTGCGCGGCTCCAAAAAGATATTGAACAGGTTCTTAGAGACACGCTGGCATTCCGGTCCATCAACTGCTTTTGCGCACGCGCAGGTACCACTCGCACAGCAGCCGCACCTGCTTGGGGGTGTAGCCCTTTTCCACCATGCGGGTGACGAAGTCCTCGTGCTTGCGCGCCTCCTCGGCGCTGCCCTTGGCGTTGAAGCTGATGACCGGCAGCAGCTCCTCGGTGTTGGAGAACATCTTCTTCTCGATCACCAGGCGCAGCTTCTCGTAGCTGGTCCAGCTCGGGTTGTTGCCCTGGTTGTTGGCGCGTGCGCGCAGCACGAAGTTGACGATCTCGTTGCGAAAATCCTTAGGGTTGGCAATGCCCGCCGGCTTCTCGATCTTTTCGAGCTCGGCGTTGAGCGCGCCGCGGTCGAAGACCTCGCCGGTATCGGTGTCGCGGTACTCGTTGTCCTGGATCCAGTAGTCGGCGTAGGTGACGTAGCGGTCGAAGATGTTCTGCCCGTACTCGCTGTAGCTCTCCAGGTAGGCCGTCTGGATCTCCTTGCCGATGAACTCGGCATAGCGCGGCGAGAGGGACTCCTTGATGTAGCTGGTGTACTTGGTCTCCAGCTCGGCAGGGAACTGCTCGCGCTCGATCTGCTGCTCCAGCACGTACATCAGGTGCACCGGGTTGGCCGCCACCTCGGCACTGTCGAAGTTGAACACCTTGGACATGATCTTGAACGCAAAGCGCGTGGAGATGCCGGTCATGCCCTCGTCCACGCCCGCGTAGTCGCGGTACTCCTGGTAGCTCTTGGCGCGCGGGTCGGTGTCCTTCAGGCTCTCGCCGTCGTACACCTGCATCTTGCTGAAGATGCTGGAATTCTCGGGCTCCTTCAGGCGCGTGAGGATGGCGAACTGCGACATCATCTTCAGCGTGCCCGGCGCGCACACGGCGTTGCCCAGCGACGATTCGCGGATCAGCTTTTCGTAGATGCGGATCTCCTCGCTCACGCGCAGGCAGTACGGCACCTTGACGATGTAGATGCGATCGAGGAAGGCCTCGTTGTTCTTGTTGTTGCGAAACGCCTTCCACTCGCTCTCGTTGCTGTGGGCCAGCACCACGCCATCGAACGGGATGGCGCCAAAGCCTTCCGTGCCCTTGTAGTTGCTCTCCTGGGTGGCGGTGAGCAGCGGGTGCAGCACCTTGATGGGCGCCTTGAACATCTCCACGAATTCCAGCAGGCCCTGGTTGGCCAGGCACAGGCCGCCGCTGTAGCTGTAGGCATCGGTGTCGTCCTGGGCAAAGGTTTCGAGCTTGCGGATGTCCACCTTGCCCACCAGGCTCGATATGTCCTGGTTGTTCTCGTCGCCCGGCTCGGTCTTGGCAATGCCCACCTGCTTCAAGATGCTGGGGTAGCGCTTGACCACCTTGAACTGGCGGATGTCGCCGCCGAACTCCTCCAGCCGCTTGACCGCCCAGGGCGAGAGCACGCGCTGCAGGTAGCGCCGGGGAATGCCGAACTGCTCCTCGAGCACCGGGCCGTCCTCCACCGCGTCGAAAAGGCCCAGCGGCGACTCGTTCACCGGCGAGCCCTTGATCGCATAGAACGGCACCTTCTGCATCAGGTACTTGAGCCGCTCGGCAATGGAACTCTTGCCACCGCCCACCGGGCCCAGCAGGTAGAGGATCTGCTTGCGCTCCTCCAGCCCCTGCGCAGCGTGGCGAAAGAAGCTCACCACCTGCTCGATGGAATCCTCCATGCCGTAGAACTCGGCGAACGCGGGGTAGCGCTTGATCACCTTGTTGGCGAAGAGGCGCGACATGCGCGGATCGTTGCGCGTGTCGACCGTCTCGGGATCTCCAATGGCGGCCAGCATGCGCTGGGCCGCCGTGGCATACGTCATGGGATCACGCTTGCACTCGGCGAGGTACTCGTCGATCGACATTTCCTCTTCACGGCTACGGGCGTAACGCGAGGCGAAATTGCTGATGGCATCCATACGACCTCCTGTGGTGGCACCCTGCGCATGGGTGCCACGGTTTGCAGTGGGAATCGCTAACGGCTCAGTCCTTTTTAGCACCACCGCCTGCCTTTGAACAGGTAATTCGTGTAGGCGCGCAACGCTTTTATCGCCGCCTGCACATGCTTCGATAGAGCATGGCACACTGCACAAGTTCACTCGCTTTGCGCATTCAGTGAACGTGGAACGCCAGGGATTTCCCGGGTATATGCATATGCCCGGCTGTGGTGCCGCACTGCGCCTGACCTCGCTGTGGCTCGATGCCATTGCCATGCCCTGATGGCACCCATCGACGCGCCGGAGCACAAGGCGCCGGAATCAGCCTTCGTTCTGGTGCGCGCGCATGATCTGGTGGCGCTGCCAATAGTGGCCCACGGTGGCGTTGAAGTCGTCTTTCTCCTTCTTCAGGCCACCGAGTTTGATCTTGCTGGTCTTGGCGCCAAGGCCCAGGGCATTTTTCTCGGGGTGGGTGACGACGAGCGCATTGCCAAAGCTGCTTTCCTTGAATTCCAAGGCCTTGACCGCGTCCCAGAACACGGTGGTGCCGTCGGCAGAAGTGCTGATGCCGTCGATGCTGACCGTCACCGTCTCGCTGCCTTTCAAGGCAAACTGCACCGGCGGAAAATACTGCAGCACCAGCGCCCGCTCCTCGTCGGTGGCGGGCTCGTAGCGGTAGGCCAGGCTGCGTTCGTGGTCGGCCGCAAAGGCCTGCTCGTATTCGCCCCACATGCGCTGCTCGATGGCATCGGCCGTGAGGATCTGCTGCGCCCAGGTGGCCACAGGTGCCCGCGTGACGATGGCGCCATAGGCGCTCTCGGGCAGCCTCACCCCCACGGCGCGCATGCGCTCGGTCATGGCAGGGTGCGAGTCGAATGGGTGGGGCACGTTGGCGGTCTTCATCTCCTGCAGGAAGTCGGCCGATGCGGCATAGGGTGGCAGCCCCTGGGCCACGTAGCTGGCAATGCCCAGCGCCGCAGAATCGTGCCTGCGGTTCTGGCCGAAGAGCTCGCTCTCGATCCTGGAGCGGTACTGCGCATAGGCAGCAATCTTGATCAGCGACTGCGCGATCGCCTCGGGCGAGATGAGCTTGGCGGCGATGCGGTCGGCCTTGAACTCGCGCTCGCGGCTCTCGCGCGCCAGGGCCACCTCGAAGATCATGCGGTACAGGTCCAACAGCGGTGCGACCACCGCCGTGAGCCCGCCGGTGCGCATGGCGTGGCGGTAATGGTCGTACTGGCTGATCTTGGGGCCCAGCAGCGCGCTGCTCTTGGTGTCGCCACCGCGCAGGTGGGCCAGTTCATGGCCGAAGACGGCATCGGCTTCCGACTGGTCCAGCAGGCGCAGCAGGGGGATGCTCACGAACAGGGTGCGCCCCGTGAGCTGCTGACCGCCCACGGTGAGCGGCGCCTCGGTGACGAAGAAGTTGGCGTCGATGCCGGCCACGATGTGCCTGGGCGGCTCGGTCTTGAGGCGGCCGGCCATGTGGCGGATGCGCTTCCACAGCAGCGGCGCATCGGCCTCGGTCACAAGCTCTCCGTCCACGCGGTTGTTCAGCTGCACGCGCTTGAAGATGCCCTTGACGGCCAGGAACACGCCGCCAGCGACCAGAATCCCCACCAGGATGATGAGCTTGGGCGAATACTTGTGAAAGAAGAAGGCCGTCACCCAGAACGACAGCCACACCGCCAGCGCCCCCTGCACCACCAGCGAGGCGGCGCTGGCCCAGGTGGTCAGGTGCCAACCGGTGACGAAGCTGGTGTACTGCATCTTGCGGTCGACGAAGGCCAACGCGCCCAAGCCCAGCACCGCCGCCAGCAGGACGACCCCGGCCACCATGCTCCACAGCGAGACCTTGCGCACCAAGTTGAACTGCCATAGCTCGCCATAGGTCTCGCACATCGACTCGCGGTATTCCGCCACCTGAGGGCTCTTGTTGGTACAGATGGTGGACGGCGGGTGGGCGCGGTAGAAGTCTTTCTGCGCCTGCTTCTCGGCCGCGGGCATGCCCTTTTCGGCATCGATGCGCTGGCTGATGCGGGCGATGAACTGGGCGTCCTCGTCGCGCTGCGTGTAGCCGGTGAACAGGTAGGCGGCCAGCGGGACCAGGAGCAGCGAGACCAGACAGTAGGCGAAGGTCTTGGCCAGGCCCACGCGCAGGGCGGAGGGGATGTTCATAGGAAAAGCGGACAGGATGTTGGAATGTTTTTGGGATCCGGCAAGGCACCAGGGGTAGGCACGCCCCCTTTGGGCCGGATTATCGGCAAACATCTGCTTTCCGCCAGCCGCACAAGGTAACAATTGGACAAGTGGCAGAACGACCTGTCTGAGAGGCAAAAACCCGCCAACCACCCCCTGCCACCCGCCCGCGCAGAGCGCTGCCGGACCTGGCTTGCAGCTGACTTAAAATGGCCGGTTCCACCCTCTCGAACGTGGAGGCAGCCCCCGGGCGGCCCCACCACCAGCCCTACCCCATGAGCTCGCCCCTGCAACAAACCGGCCTCGACAGCCTTTCCAAGTCCTTTGAACCCGCCGCCCTGGAGGCCCATTGGGGCCCCGAATGGGAACGCCGAGGCTACGGTGTAGCGGGCTTTCGGGGCACCGGCGCAGCGCAGGCGGGCGAGCCGGCGTTTTCCATCCAGTTGCCGCCACCCAATGTGACCGGCACGCTGCACATGGGCCATGCGTTCAACCAGACGATCATGGACAGCCTGACGCGCTACCACCGCATGCGCGGCTTCAACACGGTCTGGGTGCCCGGCACCGACCACGCCGGCATCGCCACGCAGATCGTGGTGGAGCGCCAGCTGCAGGAGCAAGGCATCAGCCGCCACGACATGGGCCCCACCCCGCACGAAGCACGCAAGAACTTCGTCGCCAAGGTCTGGGAGTGGAAGGAGCAGAGCGGCAACACCATCACCACGCAGATGCGCCGCATGGGCGACAGCGTGGACTGGAGCCGCGAATACTTCACCATGGACGACAAGCTGTCCAAGGTGGTGACCGACACCTTCGTGAAGCTCTACGAGCAGGGCCTGATCTACCGCGGCAAGCGCCTGGTGAACTGGGACCCCAAGCTGCAGTCCGCCGTGTCCGACCTGGAAGTCGAGAGCGAAGAGAAGGACGGCTCGCTGTGGCACATCGCCTACCCGTTGGCCGACGGTTCTGGCAGCCTCACCGTGGCCACCACCCGCCCCGAGACCATGCTGGGCGACGTGGCGCTGATGGTGCACCCTGAAGATGCGCGCTACACGCACCTGATCGGCAAGAACGTGGTGCTGCCCCTGGTGGGCCGCGAAATCCCCATCATTGCCGACGACTACGTGGACAAGGAGTTCGGCACCGGCGTGGTCAAGGTCACGCCCGCGCACGACACGAACGACTATGCCGTGGGCCAGCGCCACAAACTGCCGATGATCGTGGTGCTGACGCTGCAGGCCACCATCAACGACAACGCCCCCGAAAAGTACCGCGGCCTGGACCGCTTCGTGGCGCGCAAGGCCATCGTGGCCGACCTGGAAGCCTCGGGCGCCCTGGTGGAGACCAAGAAGCACAAGCTCATGGTGCCCATCTGCACCCGCACCGGCCAGGTGGTGGAGCCCATGCTGACGGACCAGTGGTTCGTGGCCATGAGCAAGGTGAGCGAGCAGGACCCCACGGGCAAGAGCATCGCGCAGAAGGCCATCGACGCGGTGGCCACAGGCGAGGTGCAGTTCGTGCCCGAGAACTGGGTGAACACCTACAACCAGTGGATGAACAACATCCAGGACTGGTGCATCAGCCGCCAGCTGTGGTGGGGCCACCAGATTCCGGCCTGGTACGACGAAGACGGCAATGTAATCGTGGCCCGCAACGAAGCCGAAGCCCAGGCCAAGGCCCCGGGCAAGACGCTGCGCCGCGATGAGGACGTGCTGGACACGTGGTATTCCTCCGCCCTGGTGCCTTTCAGCACCATGGGCTGGCCTGAACAGGGCGATGCGCCCACCGACGACTACAACCTGTACCTGCCCTCTTCGGTGCTGGTGACGGGCTACGACATCATCTTCTTCTGGGTTGCCCGGATGATCATGATGACCACGCACTTCACGGGCCGCGTGCCCTTCAAGCACGTGTACATCCACGGCCTGGTGCGCGACGCGCAGGGCAAGAAGATGAGCAAGTCCGAAGGCAACGTGCTCGACCCGGTGGACCTGATCGACGGCATCGCCCTCGACCCGCTGCTGGACAAGCGCACCACCGGCCTGCGCAAGCCCGAGACCGCGCCCACGGTGCGCAAGAACACGCAAAAGGAGTTCCCCGAGGGTATCCCCGCCTACGGTGCCGATGCGCTGCGCTTCACCTTTGCGGCGCTGGCCAGCCTGGGCCGCAGCATCAACTTCGACAGCAAGCGCTGCGAGGGCTACCGCAACTTCTGCAACAAGCTGTGGAACGCAAGCCGCTTCGTGCTGATGAATTGCGAGGGCCAGGACTGCGGCCTCAAGGAGCACACCAAGGAAGAGTGCCAGCCCGGCGGCCCCGCCCACGGCTACATGCACTTCAGCCAGGCCGACCGCTGGATCTCGTCGCTGCTGCAAAAGACCGAGGCCGAGGTGGCCAAGGGCTTTGCCGAGTTCCGCCTGGACAACGTGGCCAACACGATCTATGACTTTGTCTGGAACGAGTTCTGCGACTGGTACCTGGAAATTGCCAAGGTGCAGATCCAGACCGGCACCGAGGCCGAGCAGCGCGCCACGCGCCGCACGCTGATCCGCACGCTCGAAGCCATCCTGCGCCTGGCGCACCCCATAATCCCGTTCATCACCGAAGCCCTGTGGCAGACGGTGGCGCCGGTAGCCGGCCTGAAGGGCGACTCGGTCAGCATCGCCCGCTACCCCGAGGCGCAGCCGAGCAAGATCGACGAAGCCGCCATTGCGCACATGCAGCGCGTCAAGGGCCTGGTGGACGCCTGCCGCACCCTGCGCGGCGAAATGAACGTCTCGCCATCCACCCGCCTGCCCCTTTACACCGTGGGCGACACCGAGTTCATGCGCGGCGTGGCACCGGTGTTGCAGTCACTGGCCAAGCTCAGCGAAGTGAAGGTGTTCGACGACGAGGCCGCGTGGGCCGCCGCCGCACAGGCCGCCCCCGTGGCCGTGGTGGGCGAGGCGCGCATGTGCCTGCACATGGAGATCGACGTCGAAGCCGAGAAGGCCCGCATCGCCAAGGAAATCGCGCGCCTGGAAGGCGAATTGGCCAAGGCCAACGCCAAGCTCGGTAACGAGGCCTTCGTGGCCAAGGCCCCGCCCGCAGTGATCGACGAGGCCAAGAAGCGCATCGCCGATTTCACCGCCACGCTGGGCAGATTGCGCGATCAGCTGACACGCCTGGGGTAAAAATCCCGCGATACTGAGGGCAGATACGCCCGGCTCCGTGCCGGGCCCTGCCCTCTTTCTATTTCCCATTCCTGCAAGGAGCCCCATGACCGCTGCATCCGCCATCCGCAAAGCCGTTTTCCCCGTTGCCGGTCTGGGTACGCGCTTTCTGCCCGCCACCAAGGCATCGCCCAAAGAGATGCTGCCCGTGGTGGACAAGCCGCTGATCCAGTACGCCGTGGAAGAGGCCTACGCCGCCGGCATCCGCCACATGATCTTCGTGACGGGCCGCAGCAAGCGCGCCATCGAGGACCATTTCGACACCGCCTACGAGCTCGAAAGCGAGCTGGAGGCTGCCGGCAAGCACGAGCTGCTGGCCCTGGTGCGCTCGGTGCAGCCCGACGACATGGACTGCGCCTTCGTGCGCCAGCCCCGCTCCCTGGGCCTGGGCCATGCCGTGCTGTGCGCCGAGCCCCTGGTGGGCAAGGAGCCGTTCGCCGTGCTGCTGGCCGACGATCTGATGGTCGGCCCCAAGGGCGGCCAGCCGGTGCTGGCCCAGATGGCAGCGGCCTTTCGCCAGCAGGGCCGCTCGGTCATCGCCGTGCAGGAGGTGCCCGAGGACCAGGTGCACAAGTACGGCATCGTGGCCGGTGAATCCGCCGGGGGCCCGCTGATCCGCATCGAGCGCATCGTCGAAAAGCCCAAGGCCGACGTGGCCCCCTCGCGCATGGGCGTGGCCGGCCGCTACATCCTCACGCCCGGCGTGTTCGACGAGATCCGCAACCAGCCGCGCGGCGTGGGCGGCGAGATCCAACTCACCGACGGCATCGCCCGCCTGATGCAGCACGAAGCGGTCTACGCCTTCCAGTACGAAGGCAAGCGCTACGACTGCGGCAGCAAGGAGGGTTTCCTCGAAGCCACCGTGGAGTTGGCCCTGGAGCACCCACAGGTGGGCGCCCACTTCCGTGAATACCTCAAGGGGCTGAGCCTGTAAGGCAGCAGCCCTTGCCGCAGTCGATGCGGCAGACCCCATTTGAAAAATCCTCCCATTGCCAACGCAGTAGGAGGATTTTTAACTGGGACGGGCATTCTTCTCGCCCGCGTTCAAGCCGCCTTCTTCAGCGGCGGCGCAGGATGTGGATGAACTCTTTGCTTTCGTCTTCGCCCTCGGTGGTCTGCTCCACCAACTCGTTGCCGGTCTGCTTGGCAAACGCCTGGAAGTCACGCACCGAGCCCACGTCGGTGGACACGACCTTGAGCAACTGGCCGCTGGCCAGGTCGGCCAGCGCCTTCTTGGCCTTGAGGATGGGCAGGGGGCAGTTCAGTCCGCGCGTGTCGATTTCTTTGTGGATGTCCATGGTCGTCAGTCCTTTGGCGGCAGGTCCAGGCCGCGGCGTCGCTCTGCATTTTCTTCGGCGGTGAAGAACACCGGCTCGTGCCCGCGCGTGCGCAGCCAGTCGGCCAGCGCATAGCCGGTGCCGGCAGGCCAGCACTTGAGGTCAGCCAGATCGTACATCCGGTAGTCCACCAGCTCGGGCGATAGCTTCACCTCGCCATGGGCCACCACATGGTAGGCAATGATGACCTGGTTCATGCGCATGAACTCGTAGGCTCCCACCAGCGTGGTGGCGGTCACGTCGAGGTTCGTCTCTTCCTTTACCTCGCGCGCGATGCCTTCCTGCGGCGATTCGCCCGCCTCCATGAAGCCGGTGATCAGCGCAAACATCTTGCCCGGCCACGCCGCATTGCGCGCCAGCAGCACCTGGCCATTGACCTCCACGATGGCGGCGAGCACCGGCGTGGGGTTGTTCCAGTGCGTCCAGCCGCAGGCCGGGCAGCGAAGGCGCTGCTTGTCGCCACCATCCTCTGCCACGGTGATGAGGGCCAGCGGTGTGCCGCAATGGGTGCAATGGCGGGGTTCGTACTGCATGTTGCTCTTGATTTTATAGCGTCAGCCGCCCCGGATACGGGCCGGCTGCTGCCTGGATTGGTTCATCGTGCGGGGCCAGCGGGCCACGCCACCACAGCGTAGCAGCGGTGGCCGGCCAGCGCCGTCACGCGGGGAACACCCCGGTGGAGAGGTAGCGGTCGCCCCGGTCACAGACAATGAAGACGATGGTCGCATTGCTCACGCGCTGCGACAGCTGCAGCGCCGCCCAGCAGGCCCCTGCCGCCGAGATGCCGCCGAAGATGCCTTCCTCGCGCGCCAGGCGCCGGGCCATGTCCTCGGCATCGTCCTGGCTCACGTTCACGGTTTCGTCCACGGCACTCGGGTCGAAAATCTTGGGCAGGTATTCCTGCGGCCACTTGCGGATGCCGGGGATGCGCGAGCCCTCCTGCGGCTGCGCACCGATGATCTGGATCCCGGCGTTCTTTTCCTTCAAGAAGCGCGACACGCCCGTGATGGTGCCCGTGGTGCCCATGGCGCTCACGAAGTGGGTGATGCGCCCATCGGTCTGCTCCCACAGCTCGGGGCCCGTGGTCTCGTAGTGGATGCGCGGGTTGTCGGCATTGGCGAACTGGTCGAGCACCTTGCCCTCGCCACGCTTTTGCATGGCCTCGGCCAGGTCGCGCGCATGCTCCATGCCACCGCTCTTGGGCGTGAGCACCAGGTCGGCGCCAAAGGCCTTCATGGTCTGGGCACGTTCGACCGACAGGTCTTCGGGCATCACCAGCACCATGCGGTACCCCTTGATCGCTGCCGCCATGGCCAGCGCGATGCCGGTATTGCCCGAGGTCGCCTCGATGAGGGTATCGCCCGGGCGGATGTCGCCGCGCTCTTCGGCGCGGCGGATCATCGACAGCGCCGGCCGGTCTTTCACCGAGCCCGCAGGGTTGTTGCCTTCGAGCTTGCCCAGGATCACGTTGCCCCGCGCGGTGCTGTCTGCCGCCCCAATGCGCTGCAGCGCCACCAGCGGCGTCTTGCCAATCGCGTCTTCAATCGTCGGATATTTCATGCGCCCTACTGTGCCATAATTTGAGTCTTCACGAATTCCCTGCCCGGGTGGTGAAATTGGTAGACGCAGGGGACTCAAAATCCCCCGCCGCAAGGCGTGCCGGTTCGATTCCGGCCCCGGGCACCATGGCTTGCTTGCTATGGTTTTAGGAATGTGTTCCGCAAAGTGGAATGAGCTGAGCGCTATCGATGCGCCATTGCCCGCCCGCTGGCGGCAGCTTCACCCTCCTGCTGAGAGTTTTTGTGCAGCGCCATCAGCTCCTGAGCCCGGCCCTCGGCGCTATCGTGCATCTCCTCGGCCGTCACGCTGCAGCTATATTGCGCAGCGGGTTCTCGGCCACCAGCAAGATGGCACCTCGGATATTGCAGGCCTCCCAGGCGCCTGGCCGCGACTGCCTGTTACTCGGCAGCCCGGCTTTGCAGGTCAGGTCTCAGGCCACGCCCACGACGTTCCCGCCCTCCATGGCAGCGCGTGAAGCAGCACCGCCAGCCGGGCCACCACGCGCCGCGGCACTCTCGCCCAATGAGAGATGTCACCCGTCCCTAGGAACACGAAATCCATTCCTGTAAACTTTCATTCACATGTATCTCGGCACCGGAATCTATTCAGTCCTTGAGGCCTCCCGGCTCATTGCCGTGCCAACAAGGGACATTCGGCGCTGGCTTTTCGGGTATCACTACCGGAAGACGCCTGGCGATGCCGAGTCGCGGGTAGATATCGCCCCCCTGTGGCAGACACAACTGGTGGGCGAAGACTTCGAAGAAGATGTCATCGGGTTCCAGGACCTGCTTGAACTGCGTTTCATCCGGGAATTCATGCGCAACGGTGTTTCCCTTCGGGTGGTCCGGCACTGCTTGAATTCCGCAAGGGATCTCTACGGCGTCTCGCACCCGATGTCTTTGCCCAAGTTCATGACCGATGGCCGCACGATCTATGCGGAGGCAGTTTCAGAAGAGCACATTGCCGCGTCCATGGTGGACCTGAGGAGCAAGCAAACGGTATTCAAGGACATCATTCGTCCCTCGTTGTATTCAGGGATCGTCTATGACGGTGACCGAGCATCAAAGTGGTACCCAGAGCGCTCCGCAAGACGCTCCTCCCCGATCGTGATCGATCCCAAGCGACAGTTTGGCAGTCCCATCGTTGAGGAAACGGGCACACCTACCAGTGTGATCTACGCCTCCTATGTCGCGGAGGGAGGCGACCACCAAGCCCAAGCTGTCACAGCCCGCGTCTACGAGATGCCCGTCAAGTATGTAGAAGCTGCAGTCCGCTTTGAGGAAAGTCTCAAGCGGACCCTACATTGAACTTCTTGTTCGACGCCAACATGCCGCCCGGCAACTGGGTGGCAGGCATCGCTTCCCTCAGCGTTGCGCGCTTCGAAGACAACCAGATCGGCGAGGTTGTTCACCTGACCTCCAAATTCAAGCGGAACACGCCCGATGTGGAATGGCTTGAGGCATTGGGGCAGGAGCGCGGCAAGTGGACCATCATCTCTCAGGACGCATTCCGAAAGCGGAATGGCGCCGAGCGCGAGTTGCTTCGCCGCTATAACCTCTCCGTGTTCGTCTTGCAGAAATCGTGGGCCAGTCGGCAGTACTGGGACAAGACCGCACAGTTCGTTCATTGGTGGCCCCGAATCGTCATACAGGCGTGCACTACGGAACGCGCCGCCCTCGAGGTTCCCTGGAACACTTCGGGGAAATTTCAACAGATCTAGCGAGTCAGAGCACTCTGCCTATTCCCCGAATCGAGGAGACCCCTCATGGGAACATCCAGCCTCATACATGGCTCATCGTCGAGTGGGAAACCGGGCGGCTTGACCAGCACATCCCCGGGCGTTGCGCGCGCCGCAATGGCGCATCTTGGCGATCTCGTCCAAGGTCATGAGGTCGTTCATCTTGCGTATCCCTGCCGGGTGGCGTCCTACAGCGAACCGCCCGCACCGCACCCTGATATCGCACGATGTTCCTCAAGCTTCACGTGACCTCGCTACCCGACTTTGGAGCCGGCCTACGAGCACTGGAAGCCGCCCGCGCCGCGTGCACCGCAGCAGGAGCGCCGCCCCTCATCGCCTGACGCGACAGTATGGCGCTCGAAGATTGGTATGCCGGCGCCCCCCTGACAGCAGGGTGTCCGATGATGAGCTAATGGCGGCCGATGCATGGGGATCCAGCGCATTGTGGTGGCCTACTCAACTTAGGAGCCCGCGATGCGTGACCTTGAAACCTTCGCAGGCCTGCTGCTCATGAATTCCCACCGTGTCCAGTACCTCCTGTACAAGAACGGGCCAACACACATGCGCGAAGGGGAGGCTAATGAAGTACGCCGCATCGTCCACAAGCGCGCACCGTGGCTCACGGTGATACCAGTGCCACCGCAGCGCTGCCGCATCGCTGGCCGATGGGGATGCGGGATTCACGGCGGGGCGTAAGGCATCCCGGATTTGCCCTCTTTCAGAGCCCAAAGAACCATCAGAGAATGTTCGTTGGCTTGAGTACTGATCCGACAGTGAAACAGCAGCAAATCAGGAGATTTCTCATGTTCGATACCGGCCGATGGAATGTGACCGACCCCACCGGGAAACACGTGGGCGTGGTCGATGGCGACGAGTACGTGCGCGATGGCGAACACCTGCTCTACCGCATCGACGGCAATGAACTCTACTCCGCGGGTCCCGAAGGGCGCCTCTACGGCTTCATCGAGGGCGACCTGGTGATCGCCCCGGCGACCAGCGCGCTGCTGCTGCGCTTCATCCAGGAATAAGCCAGCGCCCTGTTACCCCTTGTGCTCCATGCTCCGGAGCACGTTCTCCCCGGCCTTCTGCACATGCGCGGCCGACAGCTTGGCCGCTGCCTCGCCATCGCCGCGCTCGATGGCCGACACGATGGCGTTCAACTCCTGCAGCGTGTGGGGCAGCCGCTCGGGCTGGGCCATGGAGATGCGGCGCAGCACCGTCACGCGGTTGTTGAGCTGGCGCAGCATCTGGCCGGCGACGAGGTTGCCGCAACCGTCGACGAGGATTTCGTAGAACTGGTTCTTGGCCTGGAGCAGCCGGACCCGGTCCTGCGCCAGGGCGGGTTTGGCCAGTTCGTTGAGCTTGGCGCGCAGGGCGCGCACCTGCTCGGGCGGGGCGTTGAGCGCGAATCCCCTGGCGGCCAGGCTTTCGAGGTGGGCGCGCACTTCGTAGATGTCGCGCACCTCACTGGGCGAGATGGTGCTCACTTCGGGCCCGCGGTGCGGGACGGTAGTGATCAGCCCTTCGGCCTGCAGGTGCTGCAGGGATTCGCGCACGCAGGAGCGGCTGACCTCCAGGCTTTCACACAGCTCGCGCTCCGAGAGCTTCTGGCCGGGCGAAAAGACCCCGTCGAGGATGGCCTGGCGCAGCGCGCTGGTGGCGCGCTCGCGCAGGGAGGTTTCTTCACGGGGCACACGGAGCATGGCGGTCATCGCGGCATCCTAGCGGATCTTCCTGCAAACAGATTGTCCGACAACCATACAGCGCTTGCTCAAGACCGATCGCCATCATATGATTGTCTGACAATCTTATTGTATTTAATCTGCAGCACAAGCTTCCGCTGCGCTTTTCATTCCTTTGCCCTCCAGGAGTTTTCATGACCCGAGCCTTCGCACCGAAGAACCCCGCCCTGTTCGACCAGGGCCTGTCTACCCGCCGCGAGGTGTTGGGTGCCGCCTACGTGGATGCCGCGATCCAGAACGCGACGGACTTCAACATCGACATGCAGGAGATGGTGACCCAGTACTGCTGGGGCGATGTGTGGAACCGGCCCGGGCTGGACCGCAAGACGCGCTCGTTCCTGAACCTGGCCATGCTCACGGCGTTGAACCGCCCGCACGAACTCAAGCTGCATGTGCGCGGCGCCATCAACAATGGGCTGACGCGTGACGAGGTGAAGGAAGTGTTCCTGCAAACCGCGATCTACTGCGGCGTGCCCGCAGCGATCGACTCCTTCCGCGTGGCGGCGGAGGTTTTCAAAGAAATGGACCAGTAACGGAGACGAACCAAGGCACCACACCGGGGTGTGGCGCCTTGCGCCCACGGGCCCTGCAACCGACCCTGAGGGCCGGGCGGGCTAGGGCCTGTTCACACTAATTTCGGGGATCGCGTTGCCCGGCCTGGGGGCTGGATGCAAGGCGCCCGCGTGCAGCAAGGTGTGCACCTTGCAAGCGCGGGCAACGCCGCAGACGGCACCCAGGCCGGGCAACCCGAAGGGAAGGCCCTTGCCGGCGCGCCACTCGTCGCTGCGCTCCTTGCGTGTGCACATGCACACGCTGCGTCACGCGCCTAGACTGGCACGCCGGCAAGGGCCTTCGCGACCCCGAAATTAGTGTGAACAGGCCCTAAGGCTTGCGCGCGCCCGACGCAATCTCGTCCAGCGCCTGCATGGCCTCTTCGCGGCTGGCCCAACCGTCGTTGGTCACGAGGGTGTTGTGCCCATCGATCACCAGGTTGCTGCAGTAGTACCGGCCCGCCTGCTCGCGCAGCGTGGCCGAGTAGGTCGATCCGTCGTACTCACCGAAATCGTTCTCTTCGCGCGGGTCTTGCATCATGGCCTCCTTGTGTTTGCCATTGTGCGATGACCTGCTGCCCCGGTGTGTAGGCGCAGTGCGCAGGGCCTGCCCAAGACGGCAGGCCGCGAGCGCCGTGGTCAGTTGTTCTGCCTGCGCACCAGATGGCGGCCGGTGTCGGTGATGGCCAGTTGGCCCGAGGCGTTCTTGGTGATGAAGCCGTGCTCGTACAAGCGCCCGGACAGATGCTCCTTGAGCGCCGAGGTGACGCTGATGTTCTCCATCTCCAGGTGCTTCAAGGCGGCGAGTTCGTCCACCGTAGGCTCGAAATGGGGGGCATGGTAGACGGGGCTGTAGTTCGCGTTCAATGTCATGACGGCTCCTTGATGAAATAGTGAAGGTATGAGGTGCCCGCATGGCCCCGAGGACTCTTTTCTCCCCGAAGCCACACACGGGTGTGACCCGCGCACCGCGCATACGTTCCGTCCATCTTTCCAACCGGGCTGTAGGATCAGGGAGGACGCGGCCCTCACCCCACCATTGCCCGCGCCACCAGCGTAGACCTGTCCGCCGCAAGGCGCAAGCGGGGGAGCCCCTTGCTCAGGCACTGCCCTGAGCGGCCTCCCGCAGCCATTGCGAAAACGCCGCCAGCACCGGCGACTGCACATGCGCGGGGCTCACCAGGTAGTAGCCGCGCTCGCCCTGCAGCGGTTGGTTGCAGGCGACCACCAGTTCGCCGCGTGCCAGCTCCGCCTCGATGAGCAGGGGCGGGATCAGCGCCACGCCCAGGCCGCAAGTGGCGGCCACGGCGAGCATGGAGAACAGCTCGTAGCGCGGGCCGTCGAGCGCATGCGGCGCATCGACGCCCATGGCCTCGAACCACTGGCGCCAGCCATAGGGGCGCGTGCTTTGCTGCAGCAGGGGCAGCTCGGTCAGCACGGCAGGGGCCACGGGCTGGTAGGCGCGGCCCAGGCCGCGCTGGGCGGCGGCTTCGAGCAGGCGCGGGCTGCATACGGGCACCACGTCCTCGTGCATGAGCAACTGCGCCTTGATGCCGGGCCAGTTGGCCACCTGCTCGGCGGTGCCGGCGTACAGGGCGGCGTCGAACGGGGCGTCGGCAAACAAAAAGGGCCGGGTCTGCGTCTCGATGTGCACCACGATGTCGGGGTGCTGCTGCGCCAGTTGCGGCAGGCGCGGTATCAGCCAGCGGGTGGCAAAGGTGGGCACCGCCGCCAGCGACAGCGTGCCGCCCTGGCCCTGGTGGGCCATCACATCGAGCGTGTCGCGCTCCAGACCCTGCAGCCAGCGTGCGACCTGGCGGCCATAGTGCGCGCCGGCAGGCGTGAGCACCACGCCATGGCGTGTGCGCCGGAACAGCGCTACGCCCAGAAACTCCTCCAGCGCCTGGATCTGGCGCGACACCGCGCTTTGGGTAAGCGACAGCTCCTGCGCAGCACGGGTGTAGCTCTCGTGGCGGGCGGCGACTTCGAAACAGGCCAGGGCCTGGGTAGAGGGAATATTGCGGCGCATGCTGAACAGGAACTTGAAAACACCGAATCGGCAGCCAACCGACCTTGGACCACCTAATTGCGCAGTATTCCATACATTCCAAAAACGCATTTCTGGATGAAAAGAACTCGCTTGCTGACAAGCAGCGACAGGCCTACGATGGCACCCACTCGCAGCACGGCCCGTACCGTGCCCCCTCTTTCATCTGCTTCTTCACGGAGACACGCACCATGGCCAAAAACGCCGCTTTCCATTGGGACGACCCCTTTCTTCTCGACCAGCAACTGAGCGATGACGAGCGCATGATCCGCGACGCGGCTGCGGCCTACTGCCAGGACAAGCTGGCGCCGCGCGTGCTCGACGCCTTCCGCCACGAGAAGATGGACGTGAGCATCTTCCGCGAGATGGGCGAAGTGGGCCTCTTGGGCCCCACCATCCCCGAGCAGTACGGCGGCCCGGGCCTGAACTATGTGGCCTACGGCCTGATTGCCCGCGAAGTGGAGCGTGTGGATTCGGGCTACCGCTCGATGGCCAGCGTGCAGAGCTCGCTGGTGATGGTGCCGATCTATGAATTTGGCACCGAAGCCCAGCGCCAGAAGTATTTGCCCAAGCTGGCCAGCGGCGAGTGGATCGGCTGCTTCGGCCTGACCGAGCCCGACCATGGCTCGGACCCCGGCAGCATGGCCACGCGCGCCTACAAGGTGGACGGTGGCTACAAGCTCAAGGGCAGCAAGATGTGGATCACCAACAGCCCCGTGGCCGACGTTTTCGTGGTCTGGGCCAAGGAAGTTTCCGAAGGCGGCGCTGTGGGCCCCATCCGCGGCTTTGTGCTCGAAAAGGGCATGAAGGGGCTGACGGCCCCCGCCATCCACGGCAAGGTGGGCCTGCGCGCCAGCGTGACGGGCGAGATCGTGATGGACGACGTGTTCGTGCCTGAAGAAAACGCCTTCCCCGAAGTGCAGGGCCTCAAGGGCCCCTTCACCTGCCTGAACAGCGCACGCTACGGCATTGCCTGGGGTGCCCTGGGCGCAGCCGAGTTCTGCTGGCACACCTCGCGCCAGTACACGCTGGACCGCAAGCAGTTCGGCCGCCCCCTGGCTGCCAACCAGTTGATCCAGAAGAAGCTGGCCGACATGCAGACCGAGATCGCCATCGGCCTGCAGGCCTGCCTGCGCCTGGGCCGCATGAAGGACGAAGGCACCGCCGCCGTGGAAGCCACTTCCATCATCAAGCGCAACAGCTGCGGCAAGGCGCTGGACATCGCTCGCCTGGCCCGCGACATGATGGGCGGCAACGGCATCAGCGATGAGTTCGGCGTGGCCCGCCACCTGGTGAACCTGGAAGTGGTGAACACCTATGAAGGCACGCACGACGTGCATGCGCTGATCCTGGGCCGTGCGCAAACCGGTATTGCTGCATTCAGCAACTAAGCCCAACAAAGGCGCGCCAGCGCGCCCTGCCCTTTTACGGCCGCTGCCCCATGCATGGTGCGGCGGCCGTCTGTCCTTTCACGATTTGCAGTTCCTGACCCTATGACCACACCTTCTGTCGGCGCCCTCGATGGCATCAAAGTCCTGGACCTCTCGCGCGTGCTGGCGGGCCCGTGGTGCACGCAGATCCTGGCGGACCTGGGCGCCGACGTGGTCAAGGTGGAGCGCCCCGGCGCGGGCGACGACACGCGCCACTGGGGCCCTCCGTTCCTGAAGGACGCCGAGGGCAACGACACCAACCAGGCCAGCTACTTCACGGCCTGCAACCGCAACAAGCGCTCGGTCACCATCGACATGGCCACGCCCGAGGGGCAGCAGCTCATCCGCGACATGGCGCTGCAAAGCGACATCGTGGTGGAGAACTTCAAGGTCGGGGGCCTCAAGCAGTACGGGCTGGACCATGCGAGCCTGCGCGCGCTGAACCCACGCCTGATCTACTGCTCGGTGACCGGCTTCGGGCAGGACGGGCCGTATGCCGAGCGCGCGGGCTACGACCTCATGATCCAGGCCATGACCGGCATGATGAGCATCACCGGCCGGGGCGACGCCGAGCCCGGCGGCGGCCCGCTGCGCGTGGGCGTGGCGCTCACCGACCTGTTCACGGGCGTGTACGCCAGCACGGCCATCGTCGCCGCGCTCAACGTGCGCCACAGCACGGGTGAAGGTCAGCACATCGACATGTCGCTGCTGGACGTGGGCATGGCCATCCTGGCCAACCAGGCCGCGGGCTTTCTGGCAACGGGCAATGCCCCCACGCGCCAGGGCAACAGCCACCCGAGCCTGGCGCCCTACCAGGACTTCCCCACACAGGACGGCGCCATGCTGCTGGCCATTGGCAACGATGGCCAGTTCGCGCGCTTTTGCACCGCCGCTGGCCAGCCCCAGTGGGCCAGCGACGAACGCTTTGCCACCAACACGCTGCGCGTGAAGCACCGCGCCGAACTGATCCCTGCCATGGAGGCGCTGACCCGCACGCGCACCACGGCCGAGTGGATCACCCTGCTCGAAGACAAGGCCGTGCCCTGCGGCCCCATCAACACCATTGCCCAGGCCTTCGACGACGCGCAGGTCAAGGCGCGCGGCCTGGCCGTGGCCCTGCCGCGCTGGAAGGACGGCGAGGCCGGTGACGGCGTCACCCACATCACCGGCGTGGCCAGCCCGCTGCGCCTGTCGGCCAACCCGCCGACGCTGCGCAATGCGCCGCCGGCGCTGGGGCAGCACACCGACGAGGTGCTGGCCGAGCTGGGGCTGGATGCGGCGCGCATTGCGCAGTTGCGCGCATCCGGCGTACTGTGAGACCCGCCCTCGCACGCATCAGGGCGCTCGTTGCCCCGCCGCAACGGGCGATGGGCTGTGCCCAACCGTCGCCAGCAAGATTTGTGCAATACCCCTGCTGCAGCGCAGCAAAAAGCGCACACAAATTTTTACAACACCCATAATGAAGCCACGAGCCGGGTGCTGATCGCCCGCACCGGGGGACGCGCCGGGCTCCAGATCCACCGACACGGTGGCCCATGGCATGCAAGGAGCCTCCTCCATGAAGCTCAGTCTCAAACTTCCCCTGGCCTTCACGGCCTCTCTGCTGCTGTTGTTCGCCGCCGCCCTGTTCGGCATCAGCCGCCTGAACCAGGCGCTCGACACCTACCAGACGACCGTGGCGCAAAGCTACCTGCACGAGCGCATGGCGTCGGATGTGCTCAATGGCTTCAAGGTGCAGGTGCAGGAATGGAAGAACGTGCTGATCCGCGGCAAGGACCCGGCCCAGCTCACGCGCTATTGGGCCGCGTTCGAAAAGCAAGAGAAATCCGTCAGTGACCAGGCGCAAAAACTGATCGCCGCCCTGCCCCCTGGCGAGGGACGCGAGCGCGTGGTGAAATTTGCGCAGGCCCACGAGCGCATGGGCACGGCCTACCGCAAGGGCTTCGAGGCATTCAAGGCGGCTGGCCAGGACGTGGAAGCGGGCGACAAGGCCGTTCAGGGCATGGACCGCGAGCCATCGCAGTTGCTCGACCAGGCGGGTGAGCTGATCGCCAAGGCCAGCAGCGAAGTGGCCGACCGCGCGGCCGCCACCGCATCGCGCGCCACGACCATCAGCCTGGCGGTGATGCTGGTGGTGTGCGCCCTGGGCATAGCCGGCGCCATCATGTTCAGCCGCACCGTGACGCAGCCGCTGGGCAATGCCGTGCTGGTGTCGCAGGCCGTGGCCAGCGGTGACCTGACGGTGGCCACCGAGGTGCGTGGTAAGGACGAGATTGCGCAACTGCTCAACGCCCTGCACACCATGCAGGACAGCCTGTCGAACGTGGTGAGCAATGTGCGCACGAATGCCGACAGCGTGGCCCTGGCCAGCGCCGAGATCGCACAGGGCAACAACGACCTGTCGGCCCGCACCGAGCAGCAGGCCAGCGCGCTGGAAGAAACCTCGGCTTCGATGGAGGAGCTCAACTCCACCGTCCAGGCCAATGCCGACAACGCCCGCCAGGCCAACCAGTTGGCGATGAGTGCATCGACCGTGGCCGTTCAGGGCGGGGACGTGGTGTCCGAGGTGGTGAAGACCATGAAGGGCATCAACGACAGCAGCAAGAAGATCGCCGACATCATCAGCGTGATCGACGGCATTGCCTTCCAGACCAACATCCTGGCGCTGAACGCGGCGGTGGAAGCCGCCCGCGCAGGCGAACAGGGCCGGGGCTTTGCCGTGGTGGCCAGCGAGGTGCGCAGCCTGGCCGGCCGCAGTGCCGAGGCCGCCAAGGAGATCAAGAGCCTGATCCACGCCAGCGTGGAGCGCGTCGAGCAGGGCACCACGCTGGTCGACAAGGCGGGCGCCACCATGACCGAGGTGGTGGCCTCGATCCGCCGCGTGACCGACATCGTCGGCGAGATCAGCGCCGCCAGCAGCGAGCAGAGCCTGGGGGTGTCCCAGGTGGGCGAAGCCATCACGCAGATGGACCAGGCCACGCAGCAGAACGCGGCCCTGGTAGAAGAAAGTGCGGCCGCGGCCGACAGCCTCAAGGTGCAGGCCCAGCAACTGGTGCAGGCCGTGGCCGTGTTCCGACTGCGCCCGGGTGCCGGTAAAGCCCAGGGCAGCAACGCGCCCACAGTCCCGCTGCACCAGGTGCCCCGGCTGGCGGCGGGCTGAGCGCTTCAGGCCCCGCCGCAAGCGGCCAGGGCCTGCGGAGCCTTGGAGCGGACAACAAAACTCAGCGAAGCGGTTCTGGTTAGGCGCAGCGTCGCAGGCAGTACGAGTAGTACGACAAGGCGCTGCAACGACGCCAGAAGAGTTTTTTTAGCCGCTCTTAGTCTCCGTGGGCGGGCTCCAGCGCGCGAAGGTGGGCCATGGTGGCAAGGCAGGCCTGGGCCACTTCCGTGCCCTTCTTCACGAAGTGCTCGCGGAAGAAGCGCAGGTGCTCTTCGTGCTCGTGGAAGTCGCGCGGCGTGAGCACGGCGCTCATCACTGGCACCTCGGTATCGAGCTGCACGCGCATCAGGCCGTCGATGACGGCCGTGGTCACGAATTCATGGCGGTAGATGCCGCCGTTGACCACCAGGGCACAGGCCACGATGGCGTCGTAGCGCCCGCTTTGCGCAAGCTTCTTGGCCAAAAGCGGGATCTCGAACGCACCCGGTACGTCGAAATGCTCGACCTGGCCAGCGGGCAGGCCGCTGCGGGCGAATTCCGCCACGGCCGCATCGCGGGCCTGGTGGACGATGTCCCGGTGCCAACTGGCACAGATCAGCGCCACGCGCTCGTTGCGCGCTGCGCCGTTGTCGCCTATCGCGGTGACTGCACGGGAAGGGAAGGGCTGATTCATGGATTTTCTCGTATCGAAGAAAAGGATTACCAGAATCAGGGCGCGCGCGAACAAGGCGGCTGCACACGGCATGGCGCACGCGCGGGCAGGCCGCACGGCCGTGCCGGTCCGAAAACCGGCAGCGCCTAGCGGCAACTTGCCCACGCGGGCGCCCACACCTGCGGCAGGGGCCCATGGTTTCGCGATCTCTTTCATCCGGACTGTGACCGTCGGCTCTGGCATCGCACCAGATCTGCTGACCCCGCCGCGTCTGGCGTGCATCCGAAGATCCACCGGCCAGTTGCCACGGGCGCTCGCGGGCTGCTGTGCGGCCCCGGATGGCCCAAGACTGCACAGATACCGCCGGTGGGGAATTGCACCCCGCCCTGAGAACGCTGCCGGACGGAAAGCTTTTCTGCCCGGCACCTCCATTCTAGGGAAAAACCCGCACTTTTGCAGTCGCGAGCAAGACCGGCGCGCTGTCAGCGCGGCTTTTCGAACCCGCTCTCGACCCAGGCCGTGGCGCTGGCCACGGTGAGCTTGAAGCCCGGCGACACGGGCACGCGCGCCAGCTCTTCGCCCAGCTCGTCCTGCGCGCTCAGCGTGGCCGTAGCGCCCTCCTCGTCGGGCACGATGGCCAGCGCAACGCGCAGGCGCTGACCCTGGGCGGTGGTGATGGCCAGGTTCTTGTTGAGCTGGGCGTGCAGCTGCTGCTCATGCCGGCGGAGCACCTCGCTGGCGGTCTTCACCAGGGTGTTGAAGGCCGATACATCGAGCGGCTTGGGGTTCTTCTTGTCGCGCCCCATGGTCCAGGGGCCCACCAGCGCGGGTTCGGCCTCGCCGTGCAGCGTCATGGACACGGCCCAGCCATCGTCGTCCTCGTTCTTGATGACGCGCGCCATCCAGCGCTCGTCGCTCCACAGGCGGGGTTCGTTGATGGGTTCGGGGATGTCCGGGTGATCTGGCATGGGGGTCCCGCAGGGATTCAGAGAGAGAGAGAGAGAGAAAGAAACAAAGAAAGGGCGCAGAGCATAACGGCCTGCGCGCCGGCACCCCTGTACATGCAGGGCTGCAGGCGAAGAGATTGCCTGCATTTTCCAACAAGCTTTTGTTATCGAAGCAGGAGGCGCGGCTGCAGCCGGATCACGGCGCGGTGTCGATGGACGGGGCCGCCACCGCGCGCAGCACGTCGATGAACGCCTGCGCGGCCGGTGTGGGTGGCTCGCCCAGCCGCGTGATGAGGCCATAGTCCGGCATGCGGTCCGGCAGCTCCACCGGAATGCGCGCCAGCAGCCCCTTGTGGATGTAGCGCTCCACCAGCGCCGAGGGCTGCAGCGAAAGCATGTCGGTCGCCTGCATCATCTCCAGCGCGAAAAGGAATGAGGGGGTTTCGACCACCCCCGAAGCGAGTGCCAGCCCGTTGCGCCCGAAGATGTCGTCGGATACCTTGCGCAAGGCCGTCGAGGCGGGGTACAGGATCCAGGGCCAGTGGGACAGCTCCGCCATGCCAAGGTCGCGAACGCCGCGCAGCGGGTGGTGTACGCCCGCAACCACCTGCAGCGGCTCGCTGGACAGGCGCTCGTACTGGAACTGCGTTCGCTGCGTGTCGTCGGTGAAGCGCCCGATCATGAGATCGATCTTGCGCTCCGCCAGCCAGGCGACGAGCTGATCGCTGCTCTGCTCCAGCACCTTGAGCACCAGCAGCGGGCGCAGGCGCTGTATCTCGGCCACGGAGGCGATCAGCACGTGCGCAGCCGACCCTGTGATGGCGCCTATGGTGAGGTGGCCGTGCCCGCCTTGCTTGAGCGCATTGAATTCTTCGACGAATTTGCGGTGCCCGGCCAGCGAGGAGGCGGCATAGCGCAATGTGAACAGGCCCAGTTCGTTGGGCCGCATGCCACGCGACAGGCGCTCGAACAGGCGCGATTCGAGGATCTCCTCGATGTCCATCAGGATCTTGGTGGCCGCTGGCTGGGTGATGTGCATCTGCTCGGCCGTCAGCCGCAGGTTGCGCGTCTGGCCCAGGATGTCCAGAAACTGCAGGTGCCGGAAACGCAGCCTCGCGCAGGCCTGGGCCAGGGACAGGGGTTTACCCGGAAACGGGCCTGAAGTCATAAGCATTTGGAATGGATGCTAGCAAAAAAGTGAGTGGACCCGGCAAGGCCCAAAACCTAATCTCTGCCTTGCGTTCAGGAGGGTCCGTGAGAGACCTGATGGCGCCGATGGGGCAGCCCACCGTGTCCAGCCATTCCATATTTGGAGACATTCATGAAGTTCAAAACACTGGCCCTGGCGGCCACGATCCTGGCCGCCCTGGCCACTCCGGTTTCTGCACAGATCAAGGAACACGTGTTCAAGGTGGGCATCGGCCTGAACGATGACCACCCTCAGGCGCTGGCCGTCAAGCACTTTGCCGAGCAGTTGTCGGCCAAGAGCGGCGGCAAGCTGGTGGCCAAGCTGTACGCGAGCGGGTCGCTGGGCAACGACGTGACCATGACCTCGGCGCTGCGCGGCGGCACCCTGGAGATGACGATTCCCGACAGCTCGACCCTGATGTCGCTGATCAAACCCTTCGGTGTGCTGAACCTGCCCCTGACCTTCAACACCGAGCAGGAGGCCGATGCCGTGCTCGATGGCCCCTTCGGCCAGAAGCTGCTGGCCAAGCTGCCTGAAAAAGGCCTGGTGGGCCTGGGCTTCTGGGAGAACGGGTTTCGCCACGTCACCAACTCGCGCCGCCCGATCACCAAGGCCGATGACCTGGCGGGCCTGAAGCTGCGCGTGATCCAGAGCCCCCTGTTCCTGGACACCTTCAACGCCCTCGGGGCCAACGCCACGCCCATGCCGTTCACCGAGCTGTATTCGGCGATGGAGCAGGCCGCCGTGGATGGCCAGGAGAACCCGCCCGCCACCATCCTGTCGAGCAAGTTCTACGAGGTGCAAAAGCACCTGGTGCTGTCGCGCCACATGTACAGCGCCTGGGTGCTGTTGATGTCCAAGAAGGCCTGGGACGGCCTCTCGGCCCAGGAGCAGAAGATCGTGCAGGAGGCAGCCCGCGAGGCCACGCTGTTCGAGCGCAAGACCATCCGCGCCTTCAGCGAGACGGCCCTGGGCGAACTCAAGAAGGTGGGCATGCAGGTGACCGAACTGTCGCCCGCTGAACAAGCCAGGATGCGCACCAAGCTGCAGCCGGTGCTGGCCAAGTACGGCAAGGAATTCGGGGAAGAGACCACCGGCGAGCTGAACGCCGAACTGGCCAAGGTGCGCGGCACTGCCAAGTGATCCGGCCGGCGCGGGCTCTGCCCCGCGCCAACGCGACAGCCCTTCTCCCCTTTTTCAGAAGCCACGCCATGGACAAGACACCCCGCCGCCCGTTTCGCTCGCGCGAGTGGTTCGCCGACCCCGAGCGCTCGGACATGACCGCGCTCTACCTCGAACGCTTCATGAACTACGGGCTCACGCCCGAGGAACTGCGCTCGGGCCGGCCCATCATCGGCATTGCGCAGACCGGCAGCGACCTGTCGCCCTGCAACCGCATCCATGTGGACTTGGCGCGGCGCGTGCGCGATGGCATCCGCGATGCCGGCGGCATTCCGATGGAATTCCCGGTGCACCCGATCTTCGAGAACTGCCGCCGCCCCACGGCCGCGCTGGACCGCAACCTGGCCTACCTGGGCCTGGTCGAGATCCTGTACGGCTACCCCATCGATGCCGTGGTGCTGACCACGGGCTGCGACAAGACCACGCCGGCCGGCATCATGGCGGCCTCCACCGTGGACATACCGGCCATCGTGCTCTCGGGTGGGCCCATGCTGGATGGCTGGCACGACGGCGAGCTCGTGGGCTCGGGCACCGTGATCTGGCGCAGCCGGCGCCAGCTGGCGGCGGGCGAGATCGGCGAAGAAGAATTTCTGCAGCGCGCCTGCAGCAGTGCCCCGTCTGCCGGCCACTGCAACACCATGGGCACGGCCTCCACCATGAACGCGGTGGCCGAGGCGCTGGGCCTGTCGCTGCCGGGGTGTGCCGCCATACCGGCGCCGTACCGCGAACGCGGCCAGATGGCGTACGAGACCGGGCGGCGCATCGTCGAGATGGCCTTCGAGGACCTTCGGCCCTCGCGCATCCTGAGCCGTGAGAGCTTTCTCAACGCGCTGTCGGTGGTCAGCGTGGCGGGCGGATCGAGCAATGCGCAGGTACACATCATGGCGATGGCGCGGCATGCCGGTGTGGACCTGCGCGCGCAGGATTGGACCACGCACGCCTACGACCTGCCGCTGCTGCTCAACATGCAGCCGGCGGGCAAGTTCCTGGGCGAGCGCTTCTTTCGCGCCGGGGGCGTGCCGGCGCTGATGTGGGAGCTGCAGCAGGCCGGGCGCTTGCGCGGCGACTGCCTGAGCGTGACCGGCAAGACCGTGGCCGACAACCTGCAGGGCCGCGAGACCCGTGACCGCGAAGTGATTTTCCCCTTTGAAGCGCCCTTGATGCACAAGGCCGGCTTCCTGGTGCTCAGGGGCAATCTGTTCGACTTCGGGATCATGAAGACCTCGGTGATTTCCGAGGCGTTTCGCCAGCGTTACCTGAACCGACCCGGGGCAGAAGGCGTCTTCGAGGCCCGTGCCGTCGTGTTCGACGGTGCCGACGACTACCACGCGCGCATCAATGATCCGGCTCTAGACATCGACGAAGGCTGCATCCTGGTGATGCGCGGTGCCGGCCCCATCGGCTGGCCGGGCTCGGCCGAGGTGGTCAACATGCAACCACCCGACGCCCTGATCCGCCGTGGCATCACCACCTTGCCCACCCTGGGGGATGGCCGCCAGTCGGGCACGGCCGACAG
Source organism: Acidovorax sp. A1169 (assembly GCF_030704685.1). Taxonomy (GTDB): domain Bacteria; phylum Pseudomonadota; class Gammaproteobacteria; order Burkholderiales; family Burkholderiaceae_C; genus Acidovorax. The sequence goes on along the minus strand of NZ_JAUZDX010000012.1, from coordinate 51,122 downwards.
CCCGTCGATCCTCAACGCCTCGCCCGAAAGCGCGGTAGGCGGCGGCCTTTGCTGGCTGCAGAGCGGCGACACCATCCGCATCGACCTCACGGCCGGCCGCTGCGATGCGCTGGTGGCGCCCGAAGAGATCGCACGCCGCCGCCGCGAGCTGCCGGCGCCCCCGGTGCCCAAAAGCCAGTCGCCCTGGGAAGCGCTGTACCGCGAGAAGACCGGGCAACTGGTCGATGGCGCCACGCTGGACTTTGCCCTCGACTACCGCCGCATCTCAGAAACGACACCGCGCCACAACCACTGACCGGCCCCCGGGGCGGGTTGGCACCGATCTCGAACTTTCAAGGACTTCCCGATGAGTGAAACAACAGCGGCCACCGTGGCCGGTGCGGCGATGCACGCCCATATCCTGCCCGAAGACGGCCTGGCCGGTACCCTGGTAGGCCGCGCCTGGGTCGATGGCAGCCCGCCTGGGCCCGCCGTGGTGGCATTGCGCGCCGATGGCGTCTATGACCTGAGCCAGCACTACCCCACCATGAGCACCCTGCTGGACACGCCCCGGCCCGCCGAGGCGGCGCAGGCGGCCCCGGGCCGGTACCTGTGCAGCGTGCTCGAACTGCTTGCCAACAGCCAGCCCGGCCTGCGCGACACCGCACGCCCCTGGCTGCTGGCACCCTGCGACCTGCAGGTGGTGAAGGCGGCTGGCGTGACCTTTGCGGCGAGCCTGATCGAACGGGTGATCGAAGAGCAGGCACGGGGCGACGCCAGCCGCGCCCAGGGCCTGCGCAGCCAGGTGATCGGCCTGATCGGCGACAGCCTGGCCGACATCCGCCCGGGCTCTGAGCAGGCCATGGCCTTGAAGGCCCTGCTGCAGCACAAGGGCCTTTGGTCGCAGTACCTCGAAGTGGGCATCGGCCCCGATGCCGAGGTGTTCACCAAGGCCCCGGTGCTGGCCTCGGTGGGCACTGGCGAGGACATCGGCATCCGCGCCGACTCGGCGTGGAACAACCCCGAGCCCGAGGTGGTGCTGGCGGTGAACAGCCGTGGCGACATCGTGGGCGCCACCCTGGGCAACGACGTCAACCTGCGCGACATCGAAGGCCGCAGCGCGCTGCTGCTGGGCAAGGCCAAGGACAACAACGCCTCCTGCGCCATCGGCCCCTTCATCCGCCTGTTCGATGCCAGCTTCGGCCTGGACCAGGTGCGCAGCGAGACCGTGCACCTGCACGTGGCGGGTGCGGACGGCTTCGAGCTGCGCGGCATCAACACCATGGCCAGCATCAGCCGCGACCCGGTCGACCTGGTGGCCCAGACCCTGGCCGCGCACCAGTACCCCGATGGTTTCATGCTGTTCCTGGGCACCCTGTTCGCTCCCATCGAGGACCGCGACCAGCCCGGCAGCGGCTTCACCCACAAGCTGGGCGATGTGGTCACCATCCACAGCGCCTGGCTCGGCGCACTGCACAACACGGTGACCCACAGCGAGACGGCACCGCCCTGGCGCTTCGGCCTCAGGGCCTTCATCGCCAACCTGGCCGCGCGCGGCCTGCTGCGCAACGCGGTGCTCTGAAGAGCCGCTGGTTCCACCACCCAGGAGGCAATCAACACATGCTCGACCGCTTCATCGACCGGTACGTCCGGGCCCTCAACCTGATCATCGCGCTGGCGCTGGCCGCCATGGTGGTGCTGGTCTTCGGCAACGTGGTGCTGCGCTACGTTTTCAACTCCGGCATCACGGTCAGCGAAGAGCTTTCGCGCTGGCTCTTCATCTGGATCACCTTCCTGGGCGCGGTGGCCGCCATCAAGGAGAACGCCCATCTGGGCACGGACATGCTGGTGTCCCGGCTGCCCGTGAAAGGCAAGAAGGTCTGCATGGTGATCGGGCAGGTGCTGATGCTCTACATCACCTGGCTTTTCTTCGAGGGCAGCTACAAGCAGATGAAGATCAACTGGGATGTGGAGGCGCCGGTCACCGGGGCCTCGATGGCCTTCTTTTACGCATCGGGCGTGGTGTTTTCGGTGTGCGCAAGCTTTCTGCTGGTGCTGCAGTTGTTGCGCGTGCTGACCGGCAAGCTCAGCGAGGCCGAACTGGTGATGGTCAAGGAGTCCGAAGAGCAGGCCGAACTGGAGGCCCTGCAGGCCGAACTCGCACGCGAGAACGCCGCCCCCGGAAAACCGGAGACAAGACCATGACCGTGCTGATTTTTCTCGGTGGCCTGCTGGGCGCCATGGCCCTGGGCATCCCCATCGCCTATGCGCTGCTGGCCTCAGGCGTGGGCCTGATGTGGCACCTCGATCTGTTCGACTCCCAGATCCTGGCGCAGAACTTCATTAACGGCGCGGACAGCTTTCCGCTGCTGGCCGTGCCCTTCTTCATGCTGGCGGGCGAGATCATGAACGTGGGCGGCCTGTCGCAGCGCATCGTGAACTTCGCGCTGGCGCTGGTTGGGCATGTCAAAGGGGGCCTGGGCTATGTGGTGATCCTGGCGGCATGCTTGCTGTCCTCGCTGTCGGGCTCGGCCGTGGCCGACGCTGCGGCATTGACGGCACTGCTGCTGCCCATGATGGTCAAGGCCGGGCACAAGAAGGAGGTGTCGGGCGGGCTGATCGCGGCCTCGGGCGTCATCGGGCCCATCATCCCTCCGAGCATCGGCTTCGTGATCTTTGGCGTGGCGGCCAACGTCTCCATCAGCAAGCTGTTCATCGCCGGCATCTTTCCGGGCATCATGATCGGCCTGGGCCTGGCGGCCACCTGGTGGTGGGTGGGGCGCAAGGAGGAGCTGGCCCTGCCCGAGAAAAAGAGCACTGCCGAGCTCTGGCGCGCCGCACGCGAATCGGTCTGGGCCCTGACGCTGCCGGTGTTCATCCTCGTGGGCCTGCGCATGGGCGTCTTCACGCCCACCGAAGCCGCCGTGGTGGCGGCCGTGTACTCGCTGTTCGTGGCCAGCGTCATCTACCGTGAGCTGCCGCTGTCCGCCCTGCTGCCGATCTTCACCACCGCCGCCAAGACCACCGCCGTGGTGATGTTCCTCGTGGCCGCGGCCATGGTGTCGTCGTGGCTGATCACGGTGGCCAACCTGCCGGCCCAGATGGTCGAGCTGCTCAAGCCACTGATGGGCAACCAGACGCTGCTGCTGATCGCCATCATGGTGCTGGTGATGCTGGTGGGCACCGCGATGGACATGACGCCCACCATCCTGATCCTGACCCCGGTGCTGATGCCCGTCATCAAGGCGGCGGGGATCGACCCGGTCTACTTCGGCGTGCTGTTCATCATCAACAACTCGATCGGCCTGGTCACCCCGCCGGTGGGCACCATCCTGAACGTGGTGGCCGGCGTGGGCCGCATGAAGATGGACGAGGTGACCCGGGGCGTGCTGCCCTTCATGGCAGCCCAGTTCGCCGTGCTGTTCATCATGGTGCTGTTTCCGCAGACGGTGCTGGCGCCGCTGCGCTGGCTCACGGGCTGACCCGCAGGCGCGTGCTCCGGAGCAGGAGATTTGCCAGAATTTTCTGGATCGAAAGCTGCTTTTGGCGTGCAATCCCTTCTTCTGCCGCAGCCAACCCACCTGGAGATATGCGCCATGCCCGATTTCTACATGCCCTTGTCCGGCCCCGTGAACCAGGCCTTCCAGTACTGGACCAAGATGACGATGGGCCAGGTGGGCCTTATCAACATCAACATGGGCAAGTCTTCGGACCCCGCGCTGGAGCAGAAGATCATCGAGGACGTGGGCAGCTATGGCCGCCAGATCGGGCAGTTGAGCGACGCGCTCCTGGCCGTGCTGCAGCACATGAAAACCGACACCTGGGACGCGGAATCGAAGGAGGCCGTGGAGGCCTTCCGGCTGCAGGTGAAGGAGGTGGCGAAGCTCAAGGAGCGCCATCACCGCGCCAGCCAATGACACCAGGCCCATGCCAAGGCGCAATCGCCGCATCCGGCTTTGAAGGGTGTTGCAAGCGCAGGACACCCGGCTTGGAAGCGCTCCGCAGTGGCGCTACAGTCGGTCGATGACTCCACTTCGACCCTTTCTGCATGCCCCCTGACCCCCAGCGCGACAAGAACTGGAAACTTCTGTACCGCCAGGCTGTACAACGCGCACGGGCGCCAGACCCCAACCAACTCGCCACCTTTAGTGAACCGCTGCCAGGTCAGCCGTTGAGAGACCGCCCTGATCGGCCTGCGCTCCAGCCCGAACAACGGCTCCAGGTACTGTTCATCTGCAGCCGCAACCAGTGGCGCAGCCCTACCGCCGAAAAAGTCTGGCGCAGCCATCCCCAGCTGTCCGTGCGTTCTGCGGGCACCAGTCCCAGCGCGCGGCACCATGTATCCGAAGAGGACTTGCGCTGGGCCCAGGCCATCTTCGTGATGGAAGAAAAGCACAAATCCCGCCTCCTGGCGGAGTTCGGTCGGATCCTGGAGCACAAACCCATCCACGTACTCGACATCCCCGACGAGTACCAGTACATGGACCCGGATCTGGTGGCAGAACTGGAGCGCTCGGTCGGTTCCGTGCTGGGAATCGATGGCGACACCACGCCTTGATCACTCCCACGTGAGCGGCTGATCAGTCCGCCGAGCGATAAGCCAGCACCTTGAGCGAGCGTTCCTGCGACACATCGGCGAACACCGCCGGATTCGCCACGCGCTCGACAAATTCCAGCTCCGGTGCGATCTCGCGCATCTGGTCCTGCAAAAAGGCCAGGCCCAGCTCGGGCGCGTTCAGGCACAGCAGCGCATGGCCCCCAGGGGCCAGCAGGTCGGGCAGGCGGCGCATCAGGCGCGCGTAGTCCTTGGTGGCGACAAAGCTGCCGCGCTGAAAGCTCGGCGGGTCCACGATCACCAGGCCGTAGGGCCCGCCGCGCGTGATCTTGCCCCAGGTGGAGAAGATGTCGTGCGCCAGGAAGCTCGCGCCGGTGGTGATGCCGTTGAGCTGGTGGTTCTGCTGGCCGATGGCGATGGCGCCCTGGGCCATGTCCACGTTGACCACCTGCCTGGCGCCGGCCTGCAGGGCCACCACCGAGAAGGCGCAGGTGTAGGCGAACAAGTTGAGCACCTTGAGGCCGTAGCGGTCGGCGCTTCGCGCAGCGGCGTAGTCGTGCACCCAGCGGCGGCCCTCGGCCATGTCGAGGAACAGGCCGTGGTTCTGGCCCCGGGCCACGTGCACGCGGTAGCGGGCGCCCTGCTCGGTGACGACATGCGGGTCGGGCACGCTGCCGGCCATCAGCCGCGTTTCACTGCGGCCTTCGTGCCGGGTCTGGAAGACCCAGCTCAACGGCTCGCCCGGGTGCAGTTGCTCCCAGCGCGCGGCCAGGGCGGCGCCGATGGTGTCCAGTTCCTCTTCGGCCACGGGCTGGAAGCTGGTGAGCACCCACACGGGCGGGAACACGTCCAGCACCCAGTGCTCGCAGCCCGGGTGCAGGCCGCCACGGCCATGGAACACGCGCTGGGCGTCGGTGGGCATGGGGGCCATCACGGCGATGGCGTTCAACAGGGCTTGCATGGGAGCGGGGATCTACGAAATCTGGAAGGGGGGCAGGACGCACATGCAGCCGGCAACAGGGAGTGTATGCACAGCGCGACTTTGTTCACGAAAGGCTTGCGGCATTGGCGGCCCCGCCTGCGAGAAGGCATGAACATGGCGCCCTGGATCGTACCTGCGACTTTGCGAGCGACGCCAAGGCACATCTTCCACGCCCTTGGCACAGCCTCTGCCGGAGAAACCCTTGCCACCTCCGTCGACCACACCCATGCGCATCGATCAGCGCCAGCAGCGGGTCGTTGCCTGCGCCCTGCTCCCCGTTCTGGCGATCTGGCAGGCCAATGGCCTGTACCTTCCCGCGCTCGCCCAAGGGGGCATGCATCTGTTCTGGATGGCGGATCTGTGCGAGTGGGTGGTCTTGCCCGCAGCATTGTTGTGGCTGCTTGCGCGCGCGGCCTCGCTGCGACCCCGCCACTACGGCCTGGCCGCACCGGCCATGGATTGGCGATTCCTGGCATGGCGGGCCCTTGCGGTCTTCGTGACAGCGGGGCTGGCATTTCTCGTGGCGCGCAACCTGGCGTGGACGCTGCTCCGGCCACCGGCAAGCTCCTGGCCGTTGGCGCAGATGTTTCCGGGTGGCCTGGCCGGGGCGGCCGCCCGCGCCTATGCGGCCTTCAGCGCGGGGCTGGTGGAAAGCATCTTCTTCATCGGACTGCCCTGGCTGCTGTACGCCAGCTACCGCCCAAGGCCCTCGCAGCAATGGTTCGTGCTGGCCGTATCGGCCATCTTCGCGTCGACCCATTGGGAACAAGGCGGCCACCTGGTGGTCGCAGCGTTCTTCGCCCACCTGGTGCTGTGTGCCTGGTTCATCCGCTGGGAAACGCTGTGGCCGGTAGCGCTCGGCCACAGCATGGTGGATCTGGCAAGCTTTGCCTGACCCCAGGACCAGCGCAGCACAGCGGGATCAGCTGGCCACGGTGAAGCGCTGCTGCAGGTGGCGCGGGCTCTCCAGTTCGTCGCCGATGGCAACGGCCAGATCGGCCACGCTGATGCCGCCGGGCGCGTCGCCGTTCATCAGCGGCGCATCGGTACCCAGGCGGTACTGGCCGGTGCGCTCGCCGGGGGCCAGCAGGATGGGGGGCGACAGGAAGGTCCAGTCGAGCGTGGTTTCATTGCGGATCAGGTTCAGCGCTTCGCGGGCAGCCAGGGCGCCTGCCTTGTATTCGGCGGGGAAACCGGGGGTATCCACGAGTTGCACGCCAGGGGCGACATACAGGCTGCCCGCGCCTCCCACCACCAGCAGGCGATTGACGCCGGCCTGTTTCACACCCGCATAGATGGCGCGCGTGCCGACGAGGAACTGGTCGTGGATGTCGGGCACGGTCCAGCCGGGGTTGTAGGCATTGACCACGGCATCGTGGCCAGCCACGGCCTTGGCGACCTGGGTGGCATCCTGGGCATCGGCCTGCACCACGGTGAGGCCATCACGTGCAGCCAGTTTGCCGAGGTTGCGGGCCAGCGCGGTCACGCGGTGCTGGCGGCGCAGGAGTTCTTCGAGCACGGCTGAGCCGACGAAGCCGGTGGCTCCGATCAATGCGATGTTCATGTCATTTCCTTGGGAGTTGAAGTCGATGGAGTGAGAATATGGGCTTGATAAAGATCCCGGTAGAGGCCAAAACCTGCCTTCTCCTTGAAGTACAACTTCACAATCCTCGCAAGAATGGGCATTCATGGATGACCTCAAACGCATGGCCGTGTTCGCCTGCGTGGTGCAGCACGGCTCGATGAGCGGGGCCGCCCGTGCCCTGGGCATGAGCACTTCGGCCGTGAGCCAGCAGGTGCGCAAGCTCGAAAGCGATGGCGGCGTGACCTTGCTGCACCGATCCACCCGCCAGTTGGCGCTGACCGAGGCGGGCCAGCGCTACCACGCGCGCTGCGCGGCCATGTGCGCGGCGGCCGACCAGGCGCGGGCCGAGCTGGCGGCATCGCGCGATGCACCGAGCGGCGAACTGCGCCTGTCGGCCACGGTGGGCTTTGCACGCCACATTGCACCGGCCCTGGGCGACATGCTGGCGGCCAACCCGGCCCTGCGGCTGCGGCTGCTGGTGGATGACTCGCCCATCGACCTCATCAACGCACGCATCGACCTGGCCGTGCGCTTTGGCCGGCTGCAGGACTCCACCTGGGCGGCACGGCGCCTGTGCGCGATGAATGTCTACCTGTGCGCCTCGGCCGATTGGGTGGCGCGGTACGGCATGCCTGCGCACCCCGATGCGCTGCTATCGCACAGCTGGCTCGGGCTGGTACGCGATGGCGAGGCCATGTTCGCCGAGCTGCGCAACACCATGGGCGAGGCGCGCGCGCTGCGCATGGAGCCGCGCATCGCCAGCAACAACCAGCTCTCGCTGCAGCAGATGTGCGAGGCCGGCCTGGGCGTGGCCATGCTGGGCAGCAGCGATGTGCACGACGCCCTGCAGACCGGGCGCCTGGTGCGGCTGCTGCCGCAGTGGGAGCTGGGCACGCTCGACGTCTGGGCCGTGACGCCCCAGCGCGATGCCCAGCCCGCCAAGGTGCGCCAGGCCATCGCGGCACTGCACGCCTACCTGCGCCAGGTACCGGGCATGCTGGACTGATACGGTTTTGCATTCAACCGCATAGCGTCGTTGGTTCGCCTCGCCGTGCTACACCAATGGCTGCGGCGTCCCGCCCAGGTATCCGATGGAATGCAAACCCGTCAAAGGGCCCGTTGCGGTACAACCGGTGCTGCACCCACACCGACAGGCCACCCGATGATCCTGGAAATTGCCCAATTGACCATCCGCCCCGGCCAGACCGGCGCCTTCGAGCAGGCGTTTGCCCAGGCCCAGCGCATCATTGCCTCGATGCCGGGCTATCAATCGCACGAACTGCAGCGCTGCATCGAGCGCCAGGATGACTATGTGCTGCTGGTGCGCTGGGCCACGCTGGAGGACCATGAGGTAGGTTTTCGCCAATCCGCGCAGTACCAGGAGTGGAAAGCCTTGCTGCACCACTTCTATGACCCTTTCCCCACCGTGCTGCACTACAGCCCGGTGGCAGGCGTGTAGCACAATGGCCGTGCCAGGGGCCTGTGCGCCACGCCGGGCGGGGGCTGGCATGGGGAGTGCATGGTCATATGTCTCGGCGCCGCGACGCTTGGGGGTGGCCAGACCCCATTCGGGTACGACCTGACAATTTAACGTGCTGCGAACACCGTTCTGATCCTAAAATTTGTAAACGCGCGTATCCGCGCAAAGGATATCCCCATGAAAGCAGTGCAGCAGGACATCGACGAGCGGACCAACCTCACCAGCACGAACAAATTCGAGCTGCTGCTGTTTCGCCTGGGCACCGACAGTGCCCTGGGCAAGTCCGAGCTCTTCGGCATCAATGTGTTCAAGATCCGCGAGATCGTGGCCATGCCCAGCATCACCCCCATCGCGGGCACCACGGCCCACTCGCTGGGCGTGGTCAACCTGCGCGGCCAGGTGATCCCCGTGCTGGACCTGCCCTCCATCGTGGGCTGCAAGCCCCAGACGGGCCTGAACATCATGTTGGTGACCGAATATGCCCGCACCACCCAGGCCTTCGCCGTGGAATCGGTGGAAGACATCGTGCGGCTGGACTGGAAGCAGGTACTCTCAGCCGAAACCAGCGGCGCCGCCGGCAAGCTGGTGACCAGCATTGCCCGCCTGGACGGCAACACCGACGAATCGCGCCTGGCCCAGGTGCTGGACGTGGAAGCCATCCTGCAGATGGTGTCCCCTTCGGACGGCCACGAGGTCACCGAAGAGAAGGTGGGCGCCAAGCTCAAGCTCAAGCCCGGCAGCATCATCCTGGCGGCCGACGACTCCTTCGTCGCACGCTCGCTCATCGAGCAGGAGCTCAAGGTGCTGCACGCCCCCTACGAGATGGTGAAGTCCGGCAAGGAGGCCTGGGACCGCCTGAACGCGATCGCCAAAAGCGCCGAGGCCGAAGGCAAGACGGTGCTGGACCGCGTGGCCATGGTGCTGACCGACCTGGAAATGCCCGAGATGGACGGCTTCACGCTGACCCGCAACATCAAGCAGGATGCGCGCTTCCACGGCCTGCCGGTGGTCATCCACTCCTCGCTCTCGGGCTCGGCCAACGAAGACCACGTGCGCAGCGTGGGTGCCGATGGCTACGTGGCCAAGTTCGTGGCGGAAGACCTGGCGGAGACCATTCGCCGCGTGCTGCCGAAATAAGCCATCCAGCGGCGGCCGAGGCCGCCACCGCTTCTTTTGCGTGAACGATGTCACGCCACCTACCCGGCAAGTAGCCTTTGGCCTACCCGGGAGGGCTATCGCTGCGCGCCCGTCTGCGGCAAACTGGGCGCCGGTCAACCAAATGCAGGGCTCAAACGTCAAGTTGCAATCTGCCTGTGCGATGTAATACCTGCTTGGTGTTGTTTTCGTGGGCTTTACCTGCAACGCGGAACGCGCCTTGTGCGCCGGGAGTCTGAAACCACATGACAAATACCTTAGCCCGCGTTCTATCCGCCACGGTCCTGGGCGCCGTGCTGACTGGCTGTGCCACGGTACCGGGCGACCCGTACTACGCGCCAGCCCCTGCTTACTACCCGCCGAGCTCGTCGACAATCATCTACGACTCGCCGCCGGTCTACCGTTCGGCGCCACCCGTGTACGTGGCACCGCCACCACCGGTGTACTACGGCAACCGCCGCGACGAGCGCGACTGGGCGCGTGAGCGGGAACGCGAGCGTGCGCAGCAGCAATGGCGCGAGCAAGCCGAGCGCGAACGCCGCGACCGGGACCGTGATCGCGACCGTGACAATGCCCGCCGAGACCAGGATCGCCGCAATCAGGCCATGCAGGAACAGGCTCGCCGCGAGCAGGCCGAGCGTGACCGGCGTGCGGCCGAAGATCGCCGCAATCGCGAGTCCCGCCCAGGACAGATGGCCCCCGGAAGTTACACGCCTGCGCCGAATGACTGGCGTGCACGCCAACAGTCGAACAGCGCCGACAAGCCCTGATCGAAGGGTGGCGGCTCATCAGGACGCACCATGATCCAGGCACGCCACCTTTTTGCAGGCCTTTTCGCGGCTTGCCTGGGCCTTGGCGCGCAGGCCCAGGTCACGCGCTGCACCGATGCACGCACCGGCAAGGTGACTTACACCGACGGCGCATGCAGCAGCAGCGAGGCCGCGCGCGAGGTAGAGCCACGCCGCTCCCCTGAGGAAATTCTGCTGGACCGGCAACTCTCCGCCGAGGCGTTGGAACGTAAGCAGCAGCGCCAGCAGGCAGAGAACGATGCAGCGGATGCCGAAGCCCGGCGTGCCGATGAGCGCAACCGTGCGCGTGCCGCCAACGCCCCGCTGCCGCAGGACTATGCGCGCTCGCCCGAGTGCGCACGCTCGCGCCGCAGCTACGACATGCTGGCCAGCGAAGGCCCCCGCTCCACCCAGGAGCACGGCCAGCGCCTGGAAGCTGCCCAGCGGCAGATGGACCTCGATTGCCTGGGGCCCCAAGGCTATGCCGAGGTGGAGCGTGCCCGCGCCGCGCAGCCCCGCGTGGTGGTGGTGCCGCCCCGCTACGGCCCGGGCTACCCGGTGCCCTACCCGCCCCCTGCGGTGTTCCCGCAGCCCTTTCCCACCGTGCCCCAGCCACCGCCGCCACGGCTCACGCAGTGCTCGGACTACCGCTGCACGGACAACCAGGGCAATACCTATCCACGCAACGGGCCGGGTCGCTTCCCTGGCACTGGCGGTGTGTGCCGCTCCAACGGCGGGCAGGCGCCCTGCTGAACCGGAGCCGGCCGGGCACACGGTTCACGCTTGGGCGCACGCTCTGCGGGGCGAGTTGCGGCGTCACGGATGCCATGGGCAGGCCCGGCGCGGGCCGGTGGCTCGCAGACTGCGCAATGGTGCCGATGGCGACGCACACCCAAGCAGGCGGCGGGCTCTGCCCCGCAGCCTCCTAGGCCGGGAGGCGGGCATGGACGAAAGATTCTCAGACTCTCAGGCGCGCAAGCCCTCAACCACACTGGGATAGCGCAGCCGCAGGCCCAGCTCCTGCAGCATGCGCCGGTTGTCCAGCCGGCGCGACTCGCTCATGAAGCTCAGCAGCACCACCGGCAGTTCGTTCTGCGCCGTGCTGCGCGGCAGGCGCCGCGGGCGCGGCAGGCCATAGAGGTCGGCCGCCAGGTCGAAATAGTCGCCCATCTTCAGGTGGCTTTCGTCGCTGATGTTGTAGATGCGCTGCGGGCGCCCCTTCCACAGGGCGCGCAGGCAGGCACGGGCCAGGTCGTCGGCGTGGATGTGGTTGGTGTACACATCGTCCTCGGCCACCAGCACCGGCGTGCCCTTGCGCAGCCGCGCCTCGGGCGTGCCGCCTGCGCGGTCGGGGGCGTAGATGCCGGGGATGCGCAATATGCTGGCACGCACGCCCGCACGGCCCAGGTGGCGCACGGCGCGCTCGGCATTCACACGGCGCTGCGCGCGCGGTGTGGCGGGCCCGAGAGCCCGGGTCTCAGGCACCAGGGCACCCTGGCAGTCGCCATACACACCGCTGGTGGAGGCGTACACCAGGGAGGCCGGCTGGCTGCGCAGGCGCAGCGCGCGCGCCAGCGCCACGGTGCGCGGGTCGCGCCACCAGCTACCGCTGCCAGCGCCTTCACCCGGGGGCGGCGCCAGGTGCATCACCCGGGTCGCTACTCCCGACAGGCGCCTCAAGGTGGCCGCGTTGTCCAGGTTGCCCAAAAGCGGGACGATGCCCTGCGCACGCAGGCCCTCCACGCGGTCAGGGCTGGAGGTGAGCGCCAGCACGCGCAGGCGCGGGGCAGCTGCACCGGGCGCCTGCAGCTGGCGCACCACGCGCTGGCCCACGTCGCCGCAGCCGACGATCAGCAGGCGTTCGCGGCGAAAGCGCGCCGGCAGGGCGCCAAGGGGGCTTTGGTTTGAGGGCAAAATCGGATACGCGAAGAAGACAAGTTCCAAGGATACCCACAACATGACCAGCGCCGAGGCGGCCCCCGCGTCCAGTTTCCAGATTTTCGTGCAGCCCAGCGGCCGCGCCTTTGCCGCACAGGGCGATGAATCCATCCTGTCCGCCGCCATCCGCAGCGGCGTGGGCCTGCCCTATGGCTGCAAGGACGGTGCCTGCGGCTCCTGCAAGTGCAAGAAGCTCAGCGGCGCGGTGGTCCACGCCAACCACCAGTCCAAGGCGCTCACGGCTGACGAGGAGGCCGCCGGCTTCGTGCTGACCTGCTGCGCCACGCCCCTGACCGATGTGGTGCTCGAATCACGCCAGGTCACGGACGAGAGCGCCTACCCGGTCAAGAAGATGCCGGTGCGCGTGTCCACCCTCACGAAGAAGTCGCACGACGTGATGCAGGTGCGCCTGCAACTGCCGGCGGCCGACACCTTCCGCTACCACGCGGGGCAGTACATCGAGTTCATCCTGCGCGACGGCGCGCGCCGCGCGTACTCCATGGCCAATGCCCCCCACACCCAGGGCGACGCACCGGGGGTGGAGCTGCACATCCGCCACATGGCGGGCGGTCGCTTCACCGACCATGTGTTCGGCGCCATGAAGGAAAAGGAGATCCTGCGCGTGGAAGGCCCGTTCGGCAGCTTCTTCCTGCGCGAGGACTCGGACAAGCCCATCGTGCTGCTCGCATCGGGCACGGGCTTTGCGCCCACCAAGGCGCTGATCGAGCACCTGCAGTTCAAGGGCAGCACACGCCCTACCGTGCTCTACTGGGGCGGGCGCCGCCCCGGGGACCTGTACATGGCCGACTGGGTGCAGGAGCGCGTGGCCGAGATGCCCAACCTGCGCTACGTGCCCGTCGTCTCCGACGCGCAGCCCGACGACGGATGGACGGGCCGCACAGGCTTCGTGCACCAGGCGGTGATGGACGATTTTGCCGACCTCTCGGGCTACCAGGTCTATGCCTGCGGCGCGCCCATCGTGGTCGAGTCGGCACGCGACGCATACAGTGCCCACCGTGGCCTGCCGCCCGAAGAGTTCTTTGCGGACGCCTTCACCTCCGAGGCCGACAAGCACGGTTGAGGTGGAGACCACACCCCGGGCGATGGGGGTATTCCCCGATGGCTGGCCCTATTTTTTGTAGTGGCCGCTCCATTTTTTGCACAATGGCACCATGAACCGCAGAAACCTTACCACCCTTCTCGCCAGCGCCGCCGTCGTGGCCGCTGCCCTTCCACACGCCGCGATGGCCCAGGACTCGGGCCAGCCGATCCGCCTGATCGTGCCCTACGCGCCGGGCGGCCCCATCGACGTGACGGCGCGCGCGCTGGCCGAGCGGGTGCGCGACTCGCTGGGCACGGTGATCATCGACAACAAGGGCGGCGCGGGCGGCAACATCGGTGCCGACGCGATCGCCAAGGCGGCGCCGGACGGCCTGACCATCGGCATCTCGGCCACGGCCACGCACGCAGTGAACCCCTGGCTGTACAGCCGCATGCCCTACGACGCGGCCAAGGATTTTGCCGCCATCACGCAGATGGTGCGCGTGCCCAACGTTCTGGTGATCAACGCCGCCAAGGCCGAGCAGCTCAAGATCCACAACCTGGCAGACCTGATCGCCTATGCCAAGGCCAACCCGGCCAAGCTCAACTACGGCAGCGGCGGCAACGGCAGCGCCGGCCACCTGGCGGGCGAGATGTTCAAGCAGCGCGCAGGCATCTTCGCGCTGCACATCCCCTACCGCGGCGCCAACCCTGCGCAATTGGCCCTGCTGGCCGGCGAGGTGGATTTCAACATTGACAATCTGGCGGCTGCGGCCCCCAACATCCGCGCCGGCAAGCTCAAGGCCCTGGCCGTGACCTCGCTGGCCGCCAGCCCGAACTTGCCAGGCGTGCCCCCGCTGTCGGACACCTTCAAGGGCTTTTCGATCGACACCTGGTGGGGCCTGGTGGCCCCTGCGGCCACGCCCAAGCCGGTGATCGACAAGCTCAACAAAGCCTTCGTGGCGGCGCTGAATGCGCCCGAGACCAAGACCCGCTTCGGCCTGCTGCTGGCCGAGCCCGTGCCCACCACGCCCGCGCAGTTCGAGGCCTTCATGGCCAGCGAGCGCGCCAAGTACCAGCAGGTGGTGAAAGCCTCGGGGGCAAAGGTCGACTGACCGCCCCACCGCCCCCTTCTTCAGCGCCCCGCGGGGCGCTTTTTCATGCCCGGGCCGGCAGCACGTTGCGGTGCCTTGCCACCACGGCCTCCAGCGCGGCCACCATGGCATCGCATTCAGCGTCGCCCACGGGCAGTGACAGCGCGATCAGGCCGCGCCGGGCCATGAAAACGCCCTCTTCCAGCAGGCCGAAGAACAGCAGGTCCTTGGCGCGCCCGTCGGTGCCCTGCAGGTCGGCGGGTGAGTGCACGGGCGCGGCCGTGGCGTGCAGCGTCATCAGCGATCCCGTGCCGGTGAAGGCCATGTCCACACCGTGGCCGGCCAGCACCGCGTTGAAGCGCGCGCGCAGCTGCTCGCCGCGTGTATTGAGTGCCTGCACCACCTCGGCAGTCAGCACTTCGCTGAGGCCCGCATGCCCGGCGGCCATGGTGAGCACGTTGTTGTTGAAGGTGCCGGCGTGTGCCAGCGCGTCAGGGCGGCGCGGGTCGAAGCGCTCCATGACGTCGCGGCGCCCGCCGAACACCCCGAACGACATACCCCCGCCCAGGTACTTGCCCGCCGTGGTGAGGTCCGGCCGGATGGACAGCAGCGCCTGCCGGCCACCGAAAGACAGGCGCGAGGTCATCACCTCGTCAAACACCAGCAGCGCACCGCAATCGTCGGCCAGGGTGCGCAGCGCCTGCAGGAAGGCCGACTCGCCAGGAATGCAGCCTCCGGCACCGAGCATGGGCTCGACCAGGATGGCAGCGATTTCCGCCCCCTGCGCGGCCACCAGCGCGCGTACGCCGTCGGCATCGTTGTAGCGCGCCAGCACGAAATCGTGCGGCACGTTCATCGGCGAGCCCCCGCCCGCGAAGGTGAGCACGCCGCCGTGGTAGGCCCCGTCGAACACGATCACCTTGCTGCGCCCCGTGTGGGCCTTGGCGGCGGCCAGGGCCAGCAGATTGGCCTCGGTGCCCGAATTGGCAAAGCGCATCAGCTCCATGGAGGGAAAGCGCCGCTGTATCTCGTGCGCCAGCAGGCCCTCGCGCGCCGTGTGGGACGAGAGGTTGATGCCGCCGGCCAGCGCCTCCTGGATGGCACCCATGATCACAGGGTGGGAGTGGCCATAGAGCCCCGCCGTGAACTCGCCCAGCGCATCGATGTATTCATGCCCGTCGGCATCCCACACCCTGCAGCCAGCGCCGCGCGCCATGCTGAGCGGGAAGGGGGCGTGGAACAGCACGCTGCGGGTATTGCCGCCGGGCAGCGCCGTTTCCGCTTCGGCCAGCAGGGCGGCGCTGCGTGGGTTGCGTGCGCGGTACTTCTCCACGGCCTGGAACAGGGCTTGGTCCACGGGAGACTGGGTAGCGTTCATGCGATCTCCTGTACGGTGTACAAGAAATTATGGATGCCGGAGGGCGATCTGGCAAGTGGCAGCGTTCGGCGCTGCCGGATGCCCGACAATCCGGCAACTGTCCCCGCCCTTTCCCGATGCCCCGCGCCCGCACCAAAGCCCCCGTTACCCCCGATGCCGCAGCCGGGACGCCCCTGTCGCGCGAGAGCGTGCTGGCAGCCGCCCTGGCGCTGATCGACCAGCGGGGGGTGGAGGGTTTCAGCGTGCGCGACCTGGCCCGCTCGCTGGGCGTGTACCCCACGGCGCTGTACTGGCATGTGCCGGGTGGGCGCAACGCGCTGATCGCCGGCGCGGTGACGGCCGCCGTGGGCGCGCTGGAACCACCCGACGCGGCAGGAGACTGGCGCACGGAGCTGCGCGCCCTGTTCGCGCGCTATCGGCGGGCCGTGCACCGGCACCCGCGCATTGCCCCGGTGCTCGGTGCGCAACTGGTCTCCAACGCCAGCCTGAACCCGCTGCTGCTGGACCGCATCCTGGCGTTGCTGGAATCGGCCGGGTTCGCGGACCAGGGCCTCTTCGATGCCTACAACGTGGTGATTGCCGCCATGGTCAGCTTCGTGACCCTGGAGCTGGCGCCGCAGCCCGATGACGACCCCGACGGCTGGGCCGCAGGCCACCAGGAGCGCTTGGCGCAGATCGATGGCGAGGCCTGCCCCACCCTGGCGCGCCATCTGCCACAGATGGCCAACCGCGCCTTCGTGGTGCGCTGGAGCAGCGGCAGCACGCACCCGCTGGATGCGGGCTTCGATGCCTGGACGGAGGTGGTGGTGCAGGGGCTGGCCGCGCGGCTGCCCAGGATTGTTTAGGGCCTGTTCACACTAATTTCGGGGTCGCGAAGGCCCTTACCGGCGTGCCAGTCTAGGCGCGTGACGCAGCGTGTGCATGTGCACACGCAAGGAGCGCAACGACGAGTGGCGCGCCGGCAAGGGCCTTCCCTTCGGGTTGCCCGGCCTGGGGGCCGTCTGCGGCGTTGTCCGCGCTTGCAAGGTGCACACCTTGCTGCACGCGGGCGCCTTGCATCCAGCCCCCAGGCCGGGCAACGCGATCCCCGAAATTAGTGTGAACAGGCCCTAGCCGCTGGAGCCTGCCACTGGCCAGAGCAATGCGTCTGTCCGCTCAATGCGCTGGCTGGCAACGGCATCGAGCTGAGCTGGCGTGACGCGCTCGGGCGCCAGCTCGGACAAGGGCAGCAGCACGAAGGCCCGTTCCCCCATGCGCGGGTGCGGCACGGTGAGATCGGGCGTGGCGATGGCCTCGTCGCCGTAGAGCAGGATGTCGAGGTCCAGCGTGCGCGGCGCATTGCGGTACAGGCGTTCGCGGCCCGCTGCCACTTCGATGGCCTGCAGGGCCTGCAGCAGGGCCTTGGGGGTCAGCTCCGTGGCCAGCTCGGCCACGGCGTTCAGGTAGTCGGGGCCATCGGCATCCACCGGCGCGCTGCGGTACAGCGAGGAGACCTGGCGCACCTCTGTCTGCGGCAGGGCCGCCAGGGAGGCCAGAGCCTGTTGCAGGGCGGCACCCCGGTCACCGAGGTTGGCGCCCAGGCCGATGAAGACCGCTGTGGTGGCGCCCATGCCGGCGGCCTGGCTCACTCTGCCGCAGGCGCGGCAGAGCCTTCTCCGCCACCACCGCCCGTGGGCTTGCGGCGACGGCGGCGGCGCTTCTTGGGGGCGCTGCCGTCCGGGGGAATGGCGTCGCCACCCTGGTCGGGAGCGAAGTCGTCTGCATCGTCCTGCCCGCCATCGGCAGCGGCAGCGCGGGGCGCACGTGGCTTGGGTTGCGGGGCCGCCGGGGCTTGGCCCTCGCCGTCCGGCGATGCCTTGGGCACGCGGCGCGCCGTAGGCTGGCTCACACGCTGGCGCGCCTTCTGTTCTTCGCGGGCCTGGTCCATCAGGTCTTCGCGGCGGTCGTCGTCGGCGGCCTGGAAGTCCTGCCACCACTCAGCCAGGGCCTCGCCGATCTCGCCCACGTCGGCACGCAGGCGCAGGAAGTCGAAGCCGGCGCGAAAGCGCGGCTGCATGACCATGCCGAAGGGCGTGCTGCCCACGCGCTTTTCAAAGCGCGGCTGCATGACCCAGATCTCGCGCATGTCGGCCGCCAGCTTGCCGCGTCCCGACACGTCGCCGATGCGCTTGTCGAACACCTCGTCGATGGCCTCCTGCAGTGCCGGCAGCGCATGCTGGCGCTGGTTGGTCATGCGCTCGTTCCAGCCGTTGCGCACGTCTTCCCACAGCACGCAGGCGAGCAGGAAGCTCGGCGCCACGGGCTTGCCCTCACCCACGCGGCGGTCGGTGTCGGCCAGCGCAGCGCTCACGAAGGGGGTCTCGGCGCGCTCCACCGCCACGTCCAGCAGTGGGTAGATGCCCTTGGACATGCCGAGCTTCTTGAGCTGTGCGATGGTGGCGATGGCATGGCCGGTCTGCAAGAGCTTGAGCATCTCGTCGAACATGCGGCTTTGCGGCACGTCGGCGAGCAGCGTTTGCGACTGCACCAGGGGCGCGGCTGTCTTGGTCTCGATGGTGAAGCCCAGGGCGCTGAGCTTGGCGGCAAAGCGCACGGCGCGGATGATGCGCACCGGGTCTTCGCGGTAGCGCGTGGCGGGGTCGCCGATCATGCGCAGCGTCTTCTTCTTGGCGTCCTGGATACCCTTGTGGTAGTCCACCACGATCTGACTAACCGGGTCGTAGTACATGGCGTTGACGGTGAAGTCGCGGCGCGTGGCGTCCTCGTCCTGCGGGCCCCAGACGTTGTCACGCAGCACGCGGCCGCTGGCGTCCACGGCATGCTGCATGCCTGACAGCTGCTGCTTGCTGGTCTTCTCGTTGCCCGCGACCTGGCCGGCGGCGGCGTTGTCCAGGTAGGCGCGGAAGGTCGACACCTCGATCACCTCGTGCTCGCGGCCCCGGCCATGCACCACGTGCACGATGCGAAAGCGCTTGCCGATGATGAAGGCCCGGCGGAACAGCCCCTTGACCTGCTCGGGCGTGGCATTGGTGGCCACGTCGAAGTCCTTGGGGCGCAGGCCCAGCAGCAGGTCGCGCACGGCGCCACCGACGATATAGGCCTCGAAGCCGGCCTGCTTGAGCGTGGCCACGACCTCGGCCGCCCGGCGGTCCACCAGCTCGGGGTTGATGCCGTGCACGGTGGCGGGCACCTCTTCGCGCTTGCCGAAATGCGGCTTGCCGCCCGAGGTGCCGGGCGTCGATTTGCCCAGCAGTTTGTCGATGAACTTCTTGATCATGGGTGTGCAGTAAACAGGTCCAGTATGCGCCAGCCACGCTCCTGGGCCAGCGCCCGCAGGCGCGGGTCGGGGTTGGTGGCGACCGGGTGGTCGACCTTTTCGAGCAGGGGCACGTCGTTCATAGAGTCGCTGTAGAACGTGCTCTCGACATCACCCCAGGTGAGCTGGCGCTGGGCCAGCCATTGTTCCATGCGCGTCACCTTGCCTTCGCGCATGGTGGGCACGCCGTCGATCTCGCCGGTGTACCAGCCAGCCGCATCGCGCACCAGTTGCACGGCCAGCAGCTCGCCCACCCCCAGCGCCTTGGCGATCGGGGTGGTCACAAACTCGTTGGTGGCGGTGACGATCAGCACCTCGTCCCCCGCGTCCAGGTGCTGCTGCACCAGGGCCAGGGCCTGGGGTTGTATCGCCGGGGTGATGACCTCGCGCATGAACCGTTCATGCGCGGCGGCCGCAGCATCGGGCCCGCGCAAACGCACGGCCTCGGTGGCAAAGCGCACGTAATCGTGTACGTCGAGTGTACCTGCCTGGTAATGGGCGTAGAACTCGCCGTTGCGGCGCGCGAACTCGACCGGGTCGTTCCAGCCGATGCGGATGGTGAACTCGCCCCACTCGTAATCGGAGTCGAGCGGCAGCAGCGTGTGGTCCAGGTCGAACAGCGCGAGCCGGGGGCGGCTGGCCAGGGAAGCGGGGGTGGTCATTCGGTCAGGTGCGGGCATGCGCCAGCAGGTGGGTGCGCGGGATCATTCGGACTCGAGCATCGTCTTGAGCAGCGGAATGGTGATGGCGCGCTGGGTGCGCAGGGCAAAGGCGTCGAGCTGGTCGAGCAGTTGCATGAGGCTGCCCAGGTCGCGCGAGAAGCGGTTGAGCATGTAGTCCATGACTTCGTCGCCCAGGAACACGCCGCGCGCGTCAGCCTCCTGGCGCAGCACCGCGCGCCGCTCGGGCTCGCCCAGCAGCTGCAGCTGGAACACATGACCCCAGCCCAGGCGGCTGCGCAGGTCGTCACGCAACGGCAGGTCTGCCGGCGGCAGGCTGCCGGCAGCCAGCACCCAGCGCTGGCTGCCACTGGCCGGGCTGATGGCGTTGACGAACCAGTTGAATGCCGTGGCCTGCTGGGCCGTGCTGTACAGGTGCACGTCGTCCATGAGCACGGCGGACCAGCCTTCGTCGAACTCGGGCGGCTCGGCCACGGCAGGGTCGAGCCAGCCGACGCTGTCGCCCTGGTCGCGCAGCGCCTGGCGCACGGCCTTGAGCAGGTGCGATTTGCCGCTGCCGGATTCGCCCCAGAGGTAGGTGGGCACCGGCGAGCGGGTGGCCTGGCTGCTGCCGACCCCGGCCGCCAGGCGCAGGTGTTGCAAAGAGGCCTCATTCGGGCCGGGGAAGAAGCGGGAAAGCGTTGGCCCCGTGGCCAGGCCGATGTCGAGCGCCAGTTGCTTCATGCGCGGCACCCAGGCAGCAGGGGCCGGCCCGTGGCGGTGGGCGCGAAAGCGGCGGGCAGGGAGAAGATCAGCAGCGGCATCACAGGTGGCATTGAAAGATGTCTGGCCGTAGGTGACTGCGGCGGAACGCGGCAAAAGTGGCGGCACAGGGGCCGTTGCATCGCCCCGGGACGCCTCTTGCGAAAGATCCCGGCAGCGACAATATGACCGATTTTAGTCTCCTGCCGGCGCCATGATGCAAGCACACCACGCTGCTCGCCTGGGGCCTGGTACTGCTGATCGCCGCCAACGCGCTGTCGGCCCTGCGTTACCAGGGCATCGCCGCCTGGCTGGGCGCCAGCGGCGTGGCGGGCAGACCTGTCGCGCCGCCCTCCAAAGCCCCCGTTTCGACAGGGCTGAGAGCCAGCCGCGGAGCATGCCCCTTAAAATCCCCGGATTCCAGCCCGCCGTGCGGGCCTACCAGCACCACACCATCCATGAGCTCCTCCGCCACCCCCACCCCCCTTTCCTACAAAGACGCCGGCGTTGACATCGACGCAGGCGACGCGCTGGTTGAACGCATCAAGCCCCTGGCGAAGAAAACCATGCGCGAAGGCGTGCTGGCCGGTATCGGCGGCTTTGGCGCGCTGTTCGAGGTGCCCAAGCGCTACAAGGAGCCCGTGCTGGTCTCCGGTACCGATGGCGTGGGCACCAAGCTCAAGCTGGCCTTCGAGTGGAACATGCACGACACCGTGGGCATCGACCTGGTGGCCATGAGCGTCAACGACGTGCTGGTGCAGGGCGCTGAACCGCTGTTCTTCCTCGATTACTTTGCCTGCGGCAAGCTCGACGTGGATACGGCAGCGGCCGTGGTGGGCGGCATCGCCCGGGGCTGCGAGCTGAGCGGCTGCGCGCTGATCGGCGGCGAAACCGCTGAAATGCCCGGCATGTACCCCACAGGCGAATACGACCTGGCCGGCTTTGCCGTGGGCGCGGTCGAAAAATCCAAGATCCTCACCGGCAAGGACGTGCAGCCCGGCGACGTGGTGCTGGGCCTGGCCAGCCACGGCGTGCATTCCAACGGTTTCAGCCTGGTCCGCAAGTGCATCGAGCGCGCCGGCGCCGACACCCCCGCCACGCTAGACGGCAAGCCCTTCAAGCAGGCCATCATGGAACCCACGCGCCTTTATGTGAAGAACGTGCTGGCCGCGCTGGCCGCCCACCCCATCAAGGCGCTGGCCCACATCACCGGCGGCGGTCTGCTGGAGAACATCCCGCGCGTGCTACCCGAAGGCACCGCCGCCCACCTCACCAAGGGCAGTTGGCCCCAGACCGAGCTGTTCGCCTGGCTGCAAAAGACGGCCGGCATCGACGACATCGAGATGAACCGCACCTTCAACAACGGCATCGGCATGGTGGTGGTGGTGGATGCCGCCAACGCTGCCGCCACGGCCGCCACGCTGGCGGCTGCGGGCGAAAAGGTGTACACCATTGGCGCCATTGCGCCACGCGGTGACGGCGCCGCCGTGGTCGTCGCCTGAGGCGGCCACGCGCCATGGCGCAGCCACCGCTGGAACCGCCTGAAGCGGGCAGGAGCATCGTGCCCGCCCACCAAACCGGCACGCCCGCTGTACCTGTCACGGGGGCCGGCATCGGCGCACCCGCCCCTTTTGCAACGCTGCCGCGCGGCGTGGCACTGGCCAGCTACCTGCTGATGGCCGGCGCGCTGCTGCTGGTGATGTGGCGCAACCTGCTGCCGGGCCTGCTGTGCGTGTGCCTGGGTTTCCTCGCCACGCGCGCGCTCGCGGCCTGGCTGGCGCAGTTGGCCCGGCGCCGGGACCCACCTGCCTCCAGCGTGCTGCCGCGCCTGGCGGAACTGACCGCGGCCGCCGTGGTCATGCTCTCGCCGCTGGTGCTGCTGGCGATAGGGGTCACGCATTCGCGCGGCTACCTGGTGGAGGCGCCGCAGCAATACCGCGAACTGCTCGACTACATGGCGCGCACGGTGCTGGAGCTGCGGCTGAAGCTGCCGACCGACATGGCCAGCCACCTGCCCGAAGGTGCGGCCGAGATCCAGCGCATCATCGCCAGCTACCTGGGGGCCAAGGCTGGCGCGCTGGCCATGGCCGGGCGTGCCTGGCTGGCGGGGCTGCTGTTCGCCTACGTAGGTCTGCTGATCGGCTCGCTCGCGGCGGTGCGGCCGCCGGCACCGCCGCGCGGGCCCCTGGCCGCCGCCCTGCAGCAGCGCATCACGCTGCTGGGCGAGGCCTTCCGCCAGATCGTGGCCGCGCAGTTCTGGATCGCGAGCTTCAACACCCTGCTCACCGCCCTGTTCCTGCTGTTCATCCTGCCGCTGTGGGGGCTGGAACTGCCCT
Source organism: Acidovorax sp. A1169 (assembly GCF_030704685.1). GTDB lineage: Bacteria > Pseudomonadota > Gammaproteobacteria > Burkholderiales > Burkholderiaceae_C > Acidovorax. The sequence goes on along the minus strand of NZ_JAUZDX010000012.1, from coordinate 28,074 downwards.
ACACCCCCGTGCTGATCACGCTGACCTTCGTGGCCGGGCTGGTGCCCATCGTGGGCAACCTGCTGTGCAACGCGGTGATCACCATCGTCGGCCTCTCGGTATCGCCCATGGCCGCTGCAGCCTGCCTGGGCTTCCTGATCCTGATCCACAAGGCCGAGTACGTGATCAACGCCAAGGTCGTGGGCCGGCGCACGCACATGGGCGTGTGGGAGCTGCTGAGCGTGATGTTCGTGGCCGAGGCCGTGTTCGGCCCCGCCGGGCTGGTGGCGGCCCCGCTGTTCTACGCCTATCTGAAGAAGGAACTGGTGGCTGCGCGGCTGGTGTGATACGGATTTGCCTTCAACCGTCTAACTTCGTTGGTCCGCCTTGCCGTGCTACAGCACTGTCTGCGGCCTCCCGCCTAGTTATACGATTGAATGCAAATCCGTATGAGCCAGCCGGCGCGGCCCGGTCATTTGCGCGCGAACTGCTTTTCCACGAAGGCCCACACCAGCGTGGATGCGTCCGGTCCTTGCGGGTCGCTGTAGGGCAGGCTGGGGGTTCCGCCGCTCCAGGCATGGCCCAGGCCCACGATTTCGCGCAGCGCCACCACCGAGCGGGCGCGTGCCCGGTATTCAGTCACCCGCGTCGCATGGCGCTTGCCGCGCTGCAGCATGCGCGCCGTGCCGGCCCGCGCGCCCAGCGACTCGGCCCACAGCGTGGCCGTGGCCACCGCATTGCGCACGGACACCACGCCGTCGGCATCGCCATGCAATATCAGCAAGGGGGGCAGTGGCGGCAGCGGCGTGCCGTCGACGCGCAGGCCCGGCACCAGGGCACTGGCGCCTGGCGGCTCGGGCAGGTGCGCCTCGCGCTTGCCGTGCATGGCGGCCATGGCCGTGGCGGCCGACTCGGCCGTGCCCGGTGCCACGCCGGAATGCATGGCCACGGCGCAAAAGCGCTCCGGGTAGGTGGCGCCCAGCAGGGCTGCCATGCTGGCGCCTGCCGACAGGCCTGCAACCGCCACGCGATTGAGGTCCACCGGATGCCGGCGCGCCACCTGGTCCACGGCCGCCAGCAAGGTGGCGGCTTCGGCAGCGGCCTTGCCATTGCGCCGCTCGAACCAGTTCCAGCAGCCGTGGGCGTTGGCCATGCGCTCCTGCTCGGGGTAGAGCACCAGGAAGCGCTTGCGCGCCGCCAGCCGGTTCATGCGCGAACTGGCGGCCAGATCACGCCCGGTCTGCCCGCAACCATGCAGCATGACCAGCAGCGGCAGTGTCTCGCCCTTCTTGAGCGCCAGCGCGGGCGGAATGTACAAATGGAAGCGCCGCGCTCCCGCCGGCCCCGGCGCAATGCCTGCCAGCCACTCGCCACTGACGGGCTGGGGCTTGCGCGGGCGCGGCGCCACAGAGCGGATGGGCTGCGGCGTGGCCACCTTCTTGGCCAGCTTGGGCACGGCCCGCAGCGCCGTCACTGCTTGCGCACGCATGGGTTTGGCCGCCTTTTCAAAGGCCTTGAGGTTGCGCTGGTAGGCGCGGGTGAGCGCTGACAGCGAGAAGAGACGGGAACGACGGGCCATGGGCAGAAGATATGCTGGTGCTATCCATATATAGGGAAAACCCTATGCACCATAGCAGCTTATGGCTTCATGCGCCTGACGCTATGCAATCAATAGCATCCAGGCCCTGCCAACAAAGGCTGATGCCGGCTGTATTCACAGACCAAGGGTATTTGGCGCAACCAGGCGTCCACAATAGCCGGCCACAACGGAAATCATGGCAGAAATTGATCGATACATGTCCAGAGCCGGCAGGACTTCGTCAGCCTACAAAAGGAAGATCACGCCATTGCAACCCGAACCCGAAGGCCTTGACCATGAAAACCTGTCTGATTGTGATTGATGTGCAGGAATCCTTCCGCCAGCGCCCCTATTTCACGGCCAACGACCTGCCGGCCTACTTGGCGGCGCAGAACGCGCTGATCGAAGGCTGCGTGGTACAGGGCGTGCCCATGGTGCGCATCTTCCACAGCGACGGCCCGGCCGACGCCAGCAACGCCTTCGCCGTCGAATCCGGCCATGTGCGGGCGCTCGACGGCCTGGTTGCCTTCGACGCTGCGGCCACCTTCACCAAGTCGCGCCACAGTGCGCTGGTGGGCACGGGCCTCGAAGTCTGGCTTACCCGCAACGGCATCCAGCGCCTGATCGTGAGCGGCATCCGCACCGAGCAGTGCTGCGAAACCACCACGCGCCACGCCTCGGACCTGGGCTGGGAGGTGGACTTCGTGACCGACGCCACGCTGACCTGGGACATGCTGCAGCCCGATGGCCGCACACTGCCCGCCGCCGACATCAAGACCCGCACCGCCACCGTGCTGGCAGGCCGCTTCGCCACCGTCTGCACCGCCGAACAGGCGTTGGCACGACTGGCCCAAGCTTACTGAATCAGGGAGCGACCATGCTGGAACTGCGCCCCTGCTGCGAGCACTGCAACAGCGCCCTGCCCCCTGCATCTCTGCAAGCGCGCATCTGCAGCTTTGAATGCACCTTTTGCGCAGACTGCGCCGAGCAAGTGCTCGGCAACGTCTGCCCCAATTGTGGCGGCGGTTTCGCGCCGCGCCCCATCCGCCCCGCGCAGGACCGCATCAACGGCAACTACCTGGGCAATGACCCGGCGGGCACCCAGGTACGCCACCGTCCGGTGGACCTGCAGGCACACGCCGCCCTGGCTGCCAGCCTGCGCGGCCTGGCGCCCGAGCAGCGGTAAGCTCCGCAGGCCCCGCCATGAACAGCCCGCCGCCTCCCATCCACGTCTACTTCGCCCTGCTGCCCGGCAGCCTGGTGCTGGACTGGGCCGGCCCGGCCGAGGCGCTGCGCATCGCCAACCAGTTGCTGCGCGCCCAGGGGCAACCCGAGCGCTTCGTGCAGCACTTCACCAGCCCTACGCCCGAGGCAGTGACATCGGTGGGCGCCATGCTGACCGGGCTGGAGCCCCTGCCCGCCACCCTGCCCCAGCCGGCCTGGGTGGTGCTGGTGGGTCTGCCGGGCAAGGCCATCGCGGTAGACAACAGCGAGGCCCGCGACCTGCTGCACTGGCTGCGCGGCATGCGCCTGGCCACGGGCCGGCTCGAGCTGGTGACCATCTGCGCGGGCGCGGTGCTGGCTGCCCACGCCGGGCTGCTGACCGGCCGGCGCGCCACCACGCACCACCAGCACCTGGGCGAGCTGGCCATGGTCGACCCGCACTGCGATGTGGTGTCCAACCGGGTCTTCGTACACGACGGCGCGCTGCACAGCAGTGCCGGTGTCACCACCGGCATCGACCTGGTGCTGTACCGCATTGCCGACACGTGCGGCCCGGCGATTGCCGCCCAGGTGGCCCAGACCATGGTGGTGGCCTTGCGCCGCGGCCCGCAGGACCCGGAGTTCTCGCCCTTTCTGCACCACCGCAACCACCTGCACGGCCCCCTGCACCGCGTGCAGGACGCCGTGGGCCAGCAACCGCAGGCGCCCTGGAACGCGACCGCCATGGCCGAGGTGGCGCACACCTCGCCACGGCACCTGAACCGACTTTTCTTGGAGCATGCCGGCATCGCGCCGCTGCAGTACCTGCGCCGCATCCGCCTGGCCGCCGCCGAGGCGGCCCTGCAGTCGGGCCACAACGTGACACAGGCGGCGGCGCTGGCCGGCTTCAGCTCGGACACGCAGTTGCGCCGCGCCTGGCACCAGTTCGGCCGACCAGGTACGCCGGCCCGGGATGCTGTGAACTGCCACTGACCGAGGGCCTGGTCCCACCTGGACCACAAGCGGCCCCTTCCAGCCCGGTGGCGCCTCAGTAGATTTCTGGCACGTACATGCCTGCGGACACCGGCTGGCGCAGGTACTCGGGGTTGCGCACCCGGTCGGGCAGCACCACGGGCGGGTGCGGCACATCCTGGTAGGGCAGTTGCGACAGCAGGTGCGCAATGCAGTTCAGGCGCGCCTTCTTCTTGTCCACGGCCTGCACCACCCACCACGGGGCTTCGGGGATGTGGGTGCGTTCGAGCATGGTTTCCTTGGCCTTGGTGTAGGCCTCCCAGCGCACACGGCTTTCCAGGTCCATGGGACTCAACTTCCACTGCTTGAGCGGGTCGTGGATACGGCCCAGGAAGCGCAGGTGCTGCTCTTCGTCGGTAATGGAGAACCAGTACTTCACCAGAGTGATACCCGAGCGCACCAGCATCTTCTCGAACTCGGGCACGGTGCGAAAGAACTCTTCATACTCGTCGTCGGAACAAAAGCCCATGACGCGCTCGACACCGGCGCGGTTGTACCAGCTGCGGTCGAACAGCACCATTTCGCCAGCGGCAGGCAGGTGAGCCACATAGCGCTGGAAGTACCACTGTGTTCTTTCGCGGTCGTTCGGCGCGGGCAGTGCCGCCACGCGGGCCACGCGCGGGTTCAGGCGCTGGGTGATGCGCTTGATGACGCCGCCCTTGCCGGCCGCGTCGCGCCCCTCGAACAGGATCACCACCTTCTGGCGGCTGTGCTGCACCCAGTCCTGCAGCTTCACGAGCTCGCCCTGCAGGCGAAACAGCTCCTTGAAATACTGCTGGCGTGCATGCCGGTCGGTCGGCACCAGGTCACCGGCATCGTCCACGTTGCGGTCCTCGATCTCCAGCTCCAGCTCTTCGTCGTAGCTGTCGATCAGGTCGTTGGCGATGCGCTGCATCAGGTCCTGAGCATCGATGGGTGAGTTTTGGAACATGGCTTCGAAGGAGCAAATAGGGTCTCCCATGATGCGCCCTTCCAGTGACAAATGCATGACACCTACATGAAGTGTCACATCGCTGTCATGTCGTAACGGCAGCATTCTCGACCATGCCTTCGTTGTTGCGCCGCCCTTGCCCATGAACACACCTGCCGCCGGCACTGCCGGCCAGAACTACGGGGGCGATGCGGCAGGCCTGATCTGCGGCTACCGCATGGACGCCACCGGCGGCCCTGCACAGGCCATCGACTCGGTGGAGGCCGCGCAATGGCTGCAGTCGCTTGCCGATGCCCAGGCACTGGAAGGCCACCCGCCCGCCGACCCGGCCGAGGAGGCAGAGCCCCAGCCCTTCGTCTGGCTGCACTTCAACCTGAGCCATACCCAGGCGGTGCGCTGGATGGAGCGCCATGCCGGCCTGCCCGACGCCTTTTTCGAGGCGCTCAAGGACGGATCGCACTCCACCCGAATCGAGCGCGACGATGACACCCTGATCGCGGTGCTCAACGACGCGCATTTCGACTTCGCCTTCGAGCCTTTCGACATCGCCACGCTGTGGATCAGCGTGGCGCCGCAGCTGGTGGTGACGGCCCGCGCCCACCCCCTGCGCTCGGTGGACGCGCTGCGCACGGCGGTGCGCGACGGGCAATCGCCGCGCTCCAGCGTGGCACTGCTCGAGCAGCTCATGCGCACCCAGGCCGGGGGGCTGGTGGACATCGTGCGCGGCGTCACGCAGCGCATCGACCGCATCGAGGACGAGTTGCTGGCCGGCCGGCTGGACCACAAGCGCGCGCGCCTGGGTGTGCTGCGCCGGCTGCTGGTGCGGCTGCAGCGCCTGCTGGCGCCTGAGCCGGCGGCCCTGTTCCGCCTGCTGCAGAACCCACCTGCCTGGATGGGCGCCGAGGACGCGCAGGAGCTGCGCGACTCGACCGAAGAATTTTCGGTGGTGCTGCGCGACATGCAGGGCCTGCAGGAGCGCATCAAGCTCTTGCAGGAAGAGGTGGCGGCCAACGTGCAGGAGGCCAACAGCCGCAGCCTGTTCGTGCTGACCGTGGTGACGGTGCTGGCCCTGCCCATCAACATCATGACCGGCCTCTTGGGCATGAACGTGGGCGGCGTTCCACTGGCGGACAGCCCCCACGGCTTCTGGAGCATCGTGGGCATCCTCGTGGTATTCACCGCAGTGGCGGCGTGGATCGCCCTGCGGGGTACCCGGGACCGGTAGGGACGGGCAGCGACTGCCGCAGGCGGGCCATTACAATCGCGCCCCTTGTCTTGCTGCTCCCCGGATTCCGCGCCACCATGAACATCGTCGTCAACGAAGAACTCAAAGCCTACATCGATCCCCTGACCCGCGACGAACACGACGCCCTGGAACGCAGCCTGCTGGCCGAGGGCTGCCGCGATGCCCTGGTGCTCTGGGGTGACGTGCTGGTGGATGGCCACAACCGCTACGGCATCTGCCAGAAGCACGGCCTGCCTTTCCAGACGGTGCAGAACACGCATTTCCAGAGCATGGAAGACGTGCACCTGTGGATGATCGATCAGCACCTGGGCCGCCGCAGCGTCTCGGACTTCCAGCGCGGCGTGCTGGCCCTGCGCAAGCGCGAAATCGTGGCCGCCCGCCGCAGCCGTGCCGCCGCCATCCCGCCCGAGCCTGTGGACGAGGCCGACCTGCCCTGGTCGTCCGACGGCCCGGTGGCCGCGCCACCGCCGCCCGCCCCCGAGCCGGACGTGCCCTCCGAGACCCTGAGCAGCCGCGAGGCCATTGCCCGGGCGGCCCGCCTGAGCAGCAGCCAGGTCGTGGCGATCGAAAAGATCCAGAAGCAGGCGGCCCCCGAACTGGTGGCGGCCGTCAAGTCCGGCACCATCTCGCTGAACACCGCCGCCGCCGTGGCCACCCTGCCGGCCGAAGAGCAGGTGGCCGCCGCCAAGGGCGGCAAGGACGAGCTCAAGCAGGCAGCCAAGCGCGTGCGCGATGCCAAGCAGCGCAAGCCGCGCCAAGAGAAGGAAGAAGCGGCGCCAGAGAGCGAGGCATCCGATGCAGGCAGCGAGCTGCAGGCCCTGCGCCTGCGCGTGGCCGAGCTGACCGCCGAGAACGAAGCGCTGCGCGCAGAACTGGCACGGCTGCAGGGCTGATTGGCGCCCAGGAAAGCGCGAATGCGCTTTCGCAGCCTACTCGTTGGCGCTGCGCAGGGCGCTCAGCCGGTCGGCCACATGGTCCAGGTCCAGGCCGTCGTCCGCATGGTGGAGGTAGGTCTCCAGGTCGGAAATGGCCTCGGTCAGGTTGCCCCGCTCGGCGTGCGCGAGCCCGCGATCGCGCCACTCGCCCCAGGCCTGGGGCTGCAGCACGATCAGGCGGTCCTGCACCGCGATCAGCCGCTGCCAGTCCTGCTGGGTGCGGTGCACCTCCTTGAGGTTGCGCAGCATGCGCGCGATGATGTCGCGCGGCGTGGCCGCCTGCAGGTACAGGCCCAGGGGCACGTCGTAGTCGTCCACCAGGCCGTTGCGGCGCTTGTAGGGCTCCAGCCGCTCACCCAGCTCTTCGCGGCTCAGGGACTGGCCGGAGATCGGGTCCAGCACCACCTGCCCCTTGGGCAGCAGCACCTTGACCATGAAATGCCCCGGGAAGGCGATGCCCCGCGCATGCAGGCCCAAGCCCTGGGCCAGCTCCATCCACAGCACGGCCAGGCTGATGGGAATGCCCCGGCGCGTGCGCAGCACGGCGTTGAGGTAGCTGTTCTCGGGGTCGTAGTAGTTGTTGATGTTGCCGGCAAACCCCATGTCGGCAAAGAAGAACTGGTTGAGCGTGCGCAGGCGCTGCAACGCGGGCGCATCGGCCGGGAGGCGGCGCTTGATGCGCGCCAGCAACTGGTCCACGTCGCCCAGCAGCAACTGGACGTCGAATTCGGGGTACTCGTCCTGCGCCAGACTGGCGGCGGCCTCCAGCAAGGGGAAGTGGTCGTCGCTTTGCACCAGCGAAGCAAAATACTCCAGCGAGGTCGGTACGGTCAGGCTCAGTGGCATGGCAAGGTTGTAAGGTTCTGACCCGGCCGCGTCAAGCTGCAAAAGTCACGCGGGACAGGGTTATTTCGCTTTGCCACGGCCAGGCCGCTTCAGCGCCGCAGCATTTTGCGCAGCTTGAGCCCGGCCGCCCACAGGGCGCCGAAGTACAGCGCGGCCGATGCCGCCATGAGCGCCGCCAGCAGGCCGATGCGCTGCCACTTGGCGGCGCGCAGGCCCAGCCAGTCGAAATGGTACGACGACCACACCAGCAGCGTGGCCAGCAAGGCACTTGCAGCCACCACCTGCAGGATGAAGCGGCCCCAGCCCGGCAGCGGCTGGTAGCTGCCGCGCCGCAGCAGGCCAATGAGCAGCCACAGCGCGTTGATGAGGGCCCCCAGGCCAATGGACAGGGCCAGGCCGGCGTGCCCAATCCGAAGCCACCACACCAGCGCCACGTTGAGCAGTTGCGTGATGACCAGCACCGAAATGGCGATCTTCACTGGCGTGCGCACGTCCTGGCTGGCGTAGTAGCCCGGCGCCAGCACCTTGATGGCCACCAGTCCGAGCAGGCCCGCGCCGTAGCCCGACAGGGCCATCGCGATCTGGCCCACGTCGCCATCTTGCAGCTTGCCGTAGTGGAACAGCGTGGCCACCAGCGGCTTGGAAAAGGTGAGCAGGGCCACGGCGCAGGGCACGGCCAGCAGCACCACGATGCGCAGGCCCCAGTCGAGCATGGCGGAATACTTGTCCGAATCGCCCGCAGCCTTGGCCGCCGTGAGCTGCGGGGTGAGCACCACGCCCAAGGCCACGCCCAGCAGCGCTGTCGGAAACTCCATCAACCGGTCGGCATAGAACAGCCAGGTGACGCTGCCCGGCGCCAGGTAGGACGCTATCTGGGTATTGATCATCAGCGAGATCTGCGCCACGCCCACGCCCAGCAGGATGGGGCCCATGAGCGACAGCACCTTGCGCACGCCCGGGTCGGCCCAGGCCGCGCGAATGGCGCGCCAGGTCACGCCGATGCGCGGCAGCAGGCCCATGCGTGCCAGCACCGGAATCTGCACTGCCAGTTGCAGCACGCCGCCCAGCAGCACGCCGCCGGCCATGGAGTAGATGGGCTCGATGCCGCGCGCCTCCAGTTGGGGCGCGCCGAGCAGGGCCGCGCCGATCATGGACAGGTTGAGCAGCACCGGCGACGCTGCGGGCACGGTGAAGTGCTTCCAGGTATTCAGAACGCCGGCCGACAGGGCCACAAGGGACATGAAGCCGATGTAGGGGAACATCCAGCGCGTCATGAGCACGGCGGCGTCGTAGGCCTCGGGGCTCTGGCGCAGGCCGCTGGCCAGGGCCCAGACCAGCACCGGGGCCCCCACCACGCCGAGCACGCAGGTCAACAGCAGCACCCAGGTGAGGGCCGTGGCCACGTTGGCGATGAGCACGCGCGTGGCGTCCTCGCCCTGCTGCGCCTTGCTGGTGGCCAGCACGGGGATGAACGCCTGGCTGAACGCCCCCTCGGCAAAGAAGCGGCGAAACAGGTTGGGGATGCGGAAGGCGACGTTGAAGGCGTCCGTCAGGGCATTGGCCCCGAAGAGAGAGGCCATCAGAAGATCGCGCGCCAGGCCCGTCACGCGGGAGGCCAGGGTCAGCAGGGAGACAGTGGAAGCGGCTTTGAGCAATGACACCGCCGGGAGTGTATGCGCTGGCGGGTGGCCGGCGGCGGCAGCCACCGCCGGAGATTTGGGCAAAAGGGGGGCCAAGAGAGTCTCCGCGTGAAATGGACAAGGCAGTCTTGGCGGCGACCGTGAAGTGAAGATGAAGTCTGCGAGGCGGGCGTGAAGTGGCGCCCAGTGTTTCACCCGCTTACCAAAAGCCCTGTTTCGGGCGTTCATATGCCGCCCTCTGGGCCCGGTTGGCCGACTGGGCTATAATCGCGGGCTTTGCTGGCATCATCCTCAGACCTTAAGGAAACACATCAATGGCATCCGCTAAACCCAAGAAGAAGAACCCGCGCCTGGCGTCGGGCCGCAAGCGCGTCCGTCAGGACACGAAACTCAACGCCGCGAACACCTCGCTGCGTTCCAAATACCGTACCGCTGTGAAGAACGTCGAAAAGGCTGTTCTGACCGGTGACAAGACCAAGGCGTCCGAACTGTTCGCCAAGATGCAAGCCGTGGTGGACTCCGTGGCCGACAAGGGCATCTTCCACAAGAACAAGGCCGCTCGCGACAAGAGCCGTCTGTCTGCCAAGGTGAAAGCCCTGGCCCTGGCCGCCTGACCCTCTTCAGGCAAACAGCCCGAACGGCCCGCGCCGTTCGCCGTTTGTAACGGGTGCGCTGCCAGCAAAAAACGAACGAACCGCCCTCTGGGCGGTTTTTTCGTTTCCGGGGCACAAATGCGGCAGATGCCATGCCCCGTCCAGGCACAAAAAAAGCCCCGAGGGGGCCTTCATGCTTGCAATGCGGGCGCCCTTTCAGGGCTTGACGGGAGGGGGCAGCACAGGAGCATCCGGCACCAGGCAGGCCTCGGCCACCTGCAGGTTGTTGTCGCGCGCGAAGTTGACGACGAAATCCCAGGCCATGGGCTCGTGGTCGCGCAGGTCGCGGTGCACCACCACGCACTTGATGCCATTGAGGGTGGTGGGAATGCACCAGGGCGAATAGCTCAGGTGGCTGCCCGGCCGCGCGCCCCCGGGGCGAAAACTGCTCATCACCCCCGCCAGACGCTCAGCCCAGTCGCTGGGACGGAAGGTTTTCCCGTCGTGGGTGACGCCTTGGATGAAGATCTCTTTGGAGGTGGGGGAAACCATCGGGTCGAAGTGTAATGGACAGTCGGCAGCCACAGGATCACTGCATGCTGCACTGCAGCGTAGCATTCTAACTCTTATATAAGAGCTACCTCCCTATTTCCTACCAGCGCTCAAGGCATCGCCGGCCACGCGCATTGCAGTGATGCGCAATCGTCAACAGCGGGTCATCGCATGGCCCCTAGAATCGTGCTTCGTTTTCGGGGTGGACAAGCCCACCCTCTCACCGCACCGCCAGGAGATTTCTGCATGACCGCTTTCATTGAGGCCGCCTCGCCCCACGTGATGAACACCTATGGCCGCGTGCCGATTGCGCTGGCCCGCGGTCAAGGCTGCCGCGTGTGGGACGTGAACGGCAAGGAATACCTCGATGGCCTGGGCGGCATCGCCGTGAACACGCTGGGCCACAACCACCCCCAGCTGGTGCCCGCGCTGCAGCACCAGATCAGCCAGATCATGCATTCCTCCAACTACTACCACGTCCCCCTGCAGGAGACCCTGGCGGCCAAGCTGGTGGAGCTGTCGGGCATGACCAACGTGTTCTTCTGCAACTCGGGCCTGGAAGCCAACGAGGCGGCCCTGAAGATCGCGCGCAAGTACGGCGTGGACAAGGGCATCGCCAAGCCCGAGATCGTGGTCTACGAGAAGGCCTTCCACGGCCGCTCCATCGCCACCATGTCGGCCACCGGCAACCCCAAGATCCACAACGGCTTCGGCCCGCTGGTGGAAGGCTTCGTGCGCGTGCCGCTGAACGACATCGAGGCCATCAAGCAGGCCACCGAGGGCAACCCCAACGTGGTGGCCGTGTTCTTCGAGACCATCCAGGGCGAAGGCGGCATCAACCCGATGCGCGTCGAGTACCTGCAGCAACTGCGCAAGCTGTGCGACGAGCGCGGATGGCTGATGATGATCGACGAAGTGCAGTGCGGCATGGGCCGCACCGGCAAGTGGTTCGCGCACCAATGGGCCGGTATCGTGCCGGACGTGATGCCCCTGGCCAAGGGCCTGGGCTCGGGCGTGCCCATCGGCGCGGTGGTGGCCGGCCCCAAGGCCGCCAACGTGCTGCAGCCGGGCAACCATGGCACCACCTTCGGCGGCAACCCGCTGGCCATGCGCGCCGGCGTGGAGACCATCCGCATCATGGAAGAAGACGGTCTGCTGCACAATGCAGCCACCGTGGGTGAGCACCTGAAGGCCGCGCTCGTGCGCGAACTGGGCAGCCTGCCCGGGGTCAAGGAAGTGCGCGGCCAGGGCCTGATGCTTGGCGTGGAACTGGACAAGCCCTGCGGCGTGCTGGTGGCCCAGGCGGCCGAAGCTGGCCTGCTGCTGAGCGTGACGGCCGACAAGGTGATTCGCCTGGTGCCCGCACTGATCCTGTCCACCGCCGAGGCCGACGAGATCGTCGCCAAGCTGGTCCCGCTGGTCAAGGCCCTGCTGGCCGAATAAACCCTGGGCGCGCATGCAGCGCGCCGCAATGCCATGAAACATTACCTGCAGTTCAACGATCTCAGCGCCGACGAGTACACCTACCTGTTCGAGCGTGCCGCGCTCATCAAGAAGAAGTTCAAGGCCTACGAAAAGCACCACCCCCTGGTGGACCGCACGCTGGCCATGATCTTCGAGAAGGCCAGCACCCGAACGCGCGTGAGTTTCGAGGCCGGCATGTACCAGTTGGGCGGCAGCGTGGTGCACCTGACCACGGGCGACAGCCAGCTCGGCCGCGCCGAGCCCATCGAGGACAGCGCCAAGGTCATCAGCCGCATGGTGGACCTGGTGATGATCCGCACCTACGAGCAGACCAAGATCGAAAGCTTCGCGGCGCACTCGCGCGTGCCCGTGATCAACGGCCTGACCAACGAGTTCCACCCCTGCCAGATCCTGGCCGACATCTTCACCTTCATCGAGCACCGCGGCTCGATACAGGGCAAGACGGTGGCCTGGGTGGGCGACGGCAACAACATGGCCAACACCTGGCTGCAGGCAGCGGCGCTGCTGGGCTTCAAGGTGCATGTAAGCACACCGCGCGGCTACGAAGTGGACGAGAAGCTGGCCGGTGCCACTGCCGGCAGCTACCAGTTCTTCAGCGACCCGCTCGAAGCCTGCAAGGGCGCCGACCTGGTGACCACCGACGTGTGGACCAGCATGGGCTACGAGGCCGAGAATGAAGAGCGCAAGAAGGCCTTCGCCGACTGGTGCGTGGACGCCGAGATGATGGCCGCCGCCAAACCCGATGCGCTGTTCATGCACTGCCTGCCTGCGCACCGGGGTGAAGAGGTGGAAGCCGATGTGATCGACGGGCCGCAGTCCGTGGTCTGGGATGAGGCAGAAAACAGGATGCACGCGCAAAAGGCACTCATGGAGTACCTTTTGCTCGGCCGTGTCGCATGAAATGCGGCACGGTGGCGCGACAGCGCCAGCAGACTGTTTCGGCGCAGGCCCATGTCCGCAACGCGGACGTGAAGCAGTCGCAGACTGCGTGCCGCAGCCAGAACAGGATGCACGCGCAAAAGGCACTCATGGAGTACCTGCTGCTGGGCAAGGTGGCCTGAGTCTCTTCACCATGCCCTGGCGCCGCCAGCCCGCCCATTGCGCCGAACTGCTGGCGCACTGGCAATCGCTGGGCCAGGCCCTGGGCCGGGATACGCCCGCCTGGCGCAGCGAAGGCCGGCGCCTGGTGCTGGCCTGGGCGCGGTGGCCGCGCGCCTACCACGACACCACGCACCTGTGGGCCTGCCTGCGCCACCTGCAGGCGGTGCAGACCGCCCTGCCCGACGCGCTGCAGCAGCCCCATGCCGTGGCGCTGGCGCTGTGGTTCCACGACGCCGTCTACCGGCCCTGGGGCCGCCTGAACGAAGAAAAGAGCGCCGACTGGGCCAGCCGCTTCCTGGCCGCGCAGGTTCTGCCGCCCCCACTGGTGCAGGCCGTGCACCAGTTCATCCTCGACACGCGCCACAACCCCGGCCCGCTCACCGGCGATGCGCAGTGGGTGGTGGACATCGACCTGGCCGTGCTGGGCCAGAGCGACGCGGTGTACCGCCAGTTCGAGCGCAATGTGCGGCGCGAATACTTCTTCGTGCGCTGGCCGCGCTATGTGGCGGGCCGCAGCGCGGTGCTGCGGGGTTTTCTGGAGCGGCCGCGCATCTATGGCACCGACTGGTTCCATGGGCGGTATGAAGCCCAGGCCCGCACCAACCTCGCCAACGCCCTGGCCGCCCTGGAAAACGGCGCGCTCTACGGGTGAGGAGCGCCGGCGCTGGCGCTTCAGTCACAGGGCTGAAAGCGCTTGCACTCCTCGGCCACCTGGATGGACGTCAAGGTGTTCTCGCCGTCCACGCTCTTTGCGGTGAACTTGACCCAGGCCCCTTCGGCAATACCGGCCAGCAGCGTACGGTCGACCACCGTGAAGCGCTGGGTCGTGAAGGGCAGCTTGGCCCGCGGCAGCAGCTTCAGGCGCACATACAGCGGCCCTCCCGGCTCCTGCTGGACAGAGACGACCCGCGCCCGCGTGAGCACCGGCGCGGCCTGGCCGTCCGCCTGCGCCGGCACTGCGGGTTGGGCCAACGCACTGCAGACCACCAGGGCGGCAGCAGCCACGCCGGCCAGGGCCAGGCACCGGGCCTGCTGAACCATGGCCATTCTCCGTCGATCCATACATCCTCCTTCAAAAAGCCCAGGAAGCCAGCTGGTAGTAATCGAACCCGCCCGTGCGCCCGCCCAGGCAACTGGCCAGGAACTCCTCGGTCTTGCGGTACATGGTGAGGTTGTTGCTCCACTTCTGGTTGCCGTGGCCGTCGCCCTGGAAGGTGACGTAGTCCACCGGCCGCCCGGCGCGGCGCAGGGCAGCCACCATCAGCTCCGACTGCTCCAGCTTCACGCGCGGGTCGTTCACGCCGTGCATGATGAGCAAGGGGCTGGTGGCGGGCCCCACCTTAAACAGGGGCGACTTGGCATCCATCACGCGCCGGTCTTCGGGCTTGGCGGGGTCGCCGATGTAGCGCCGCCAGCCGACCATGCCCATCTCCCAGTAGGGCGGCACGGTTTCCATGAAGCGCGCCAGGTGCGACAGGCCCACCACGTCCACCGCGCAGGCAAATACCTCGGGCGTGAAGGTCGCGCCCACCAGGGCGGCATAGCCGCCGTAGCTCGCACCGTAGATGGCCACGCGCCGCGGGTCGGCCACGCCGGTCTGCACCGCCCACTGCACGCCGTCGACCAGGTCGTCGTGCATCTTGCCGGCAAACTCGCCGATGGCCTTTTCCATGAAGGCGCGGCAATAGCCCGACGAGCCCCGGTAGTTGACCTGCAGCACGGCATACCCCCGGTTGGCCAGAAAGTGCTGCAGGCTGCGGCTGGTGGCGCTGTCGCCCCAGCGGTCGCGCGCCCAGGGGCCGCCGTGCACCAGCAGCACCATGGGCAGATTCTTCGCGGCCACGCCGGCGGGCAGGGTCAGGTAGCCGTGCAGGGTGAGACCGTCGCGGCTGGCAAAAGAGACGGGCTCCGTGGCGGTCAGCGCCGAGGCCAGTTGGGCCATGCGGCTTTCGCCCAGGAACACTGGCTCTCCCCCTTCGCCGGGCAGCAGGTAGCTCCTGGTGCTGCGCTCCGTGGTGACGGCCACGGTCAGCGTGCGCTCCTGGTCGTCGCTGCTGGTCACGGCGATCTCGGCGTTCTGGCCCTTGTCCAGCACGGCCAGGCGCTGGCGCAGCGCGGCATCGAACACCTCGCGCCGGGGGTAGCCGGGCATGGAATAGGCAATCAGCGGCTGCTGCGTGGTGCGGCTGATGAGCACGTAGTCCAGGTCCACCTCGGGCGTGGCATGGACCAGCGTCTCGGCGCCGGTGGCCAGGTCCATGCGCACCAGCGCCACCTTGTCGCGCCCGCGGTTGGACAGGGCCCACATGGCTTGGCCGCTGGCATCGGGCTCCAGCAGGCGCAGGCCCTCGAAGCGGCCCCATTCGGCGATGGAGGTCCAGGCACTGTCTGCCGCCGCGCCGGGGCGCTGCAGCTGGCTGGCCGTGTCCGACACGATGAGCCGTGTGCGCAGGCGCCCCTGCCGGTCCACGCCCCAGGAGGCCACGTTGCCCGGGTTGGTGGCCACCACGGTGTGGGCACCGGTGCGCGGGTCCACGCGGTGCAGGTCGAACACCTTCTTGTCGCGGCGGTTGGTCGTGACCATCAGGTCGGGCCCGCCCTCCACCGTCTGCAGCAGGTGGGACGCGGTCTTGTCGAACGGCGTGAGGTCCACCCAGGCTGCGCCCTGGCGGTGCACGGCAACCGCATGCACATGCGTGTTCTCGTCGCCCGAGCCATCGACCACGGCCGCCAGGTACTGGCTGTCCGCAGTCCAGCGGAAAAAGCGCGCGCGGATCGGGAACGCACGGGCATCATCCTTGCCGAGCGTGCGCACCCAGATGGCGGGGCTCACGCCCTCGGTCCCCGTCCAGGCCAGGTGTTTGCCATCGGGCGAGACGCGGTAGCTGCCCGTGGCCTGGCGGTTGGCCACGAAGTCACGCACGGGAATCAGCTCGGGCAGGGGCGCGCCGGCCAGTGACGGGTGCGTGGGCCCCGTGGCGCAGCCCGCCAGGGACGCCAGCAGGGCCAGACAACTCAGTGATCGAATCAGCAGCATGCAGGACTCCTCAGGATGCCACCGATTGTGCTGGGCCTTTGCTTAAGCCCAGCCAAAGGCGCTGCTCGGCGGCACCGCACCAGCGCCTGGGCCATGCTCGCGGACCGGCGGCGGCAGCCAGGGGGCGGTGCGGCCCTGCCGGGTCCAGTGGTCCGTGGACGAGCAGGCCAGCGGGGCAAGGGCCGGCCCTGCAGGGGCGCCGCCCAGAGGGGCACACGCCAGCCAGGACAGTGCCAGCAGCGCATGGAAGTGGGTACGTGCCATGCAGTGGATTCTGTCCAGCCCATGCTGTGGCAATGCCAAAGCCCAAAGCCCACTGCCCTCGCCTTTGGCCGGCCTTAAGCCCGCAGGCGCCACAATCGCGCGATGCACATCCTGCTGATCGAGGACGATTTGGACCTGGGCCGCGCCCTGCAGTCTGCCCTGAAGGTGGAGGGGCTGAGCAGCGAGTGGCTGCGCCGCGCGGTGGACGCCCCCGCCACGGTGGACGCCACCACCATCGACTGCGTGCTGCTGGACCTGACCCTGCCCGACGGCAGCGGCTTCGATCTGCTGGCGCGCTGGCGCGGCCAGGGCGAGCAGGTGCCCATCATCGTCATCACCGCGCGCTCGGCGGTGGAGGACAGGCTGGCCGGGCTTGATGGTGGGGCTGACGACTTCGTGGTCAAGCCCTTCGCCACGGCCGAGCTGATGTCGCGCATCCGCGCCGTGCTGCGGCGCAGCGCGCGCCAGGCCAGCGACTGCTGGACGCTCGGTGACCTGGTGATCGAGCCCCGGCGCCACACCGTGCAGCGCGGTGGCGCGCCGCTGGACCTGTCACCGCGCGAGTTCCAGTTGCTGCTGGAGCTGGCGCGCGAGCCCGGCGCAGTGGTACCCAAGGGCGTGCTCGCGCAGCGGCTCGACCCGCTCGGTGACCCCGTGGACTTTGGCGCCATCGAGGTGCATGTGTCCAACCTGCGCCGCAAGATCGGCGCGGAGCTGATACGCACCGTGCGCGGCGTGGGCTACCTGCTGCAGCCATGAGCAGCGCAGGGCAACACCACCCCCACCGGCTGCGCGCGCTGTGGCAGCGGCTGGCAGAGCCCACGCTGGTGCGCCGCAGCGTGGCCTCCGTCATGGCGGCCTTCGTGCTGGTGTGGGCCGTGCTGCTGGGCTACAACTACCTGAAGTACAAGCAGGCCATCACCTACGACCCGGGCATGCTCAAGTACGGCGACGCCGTGCTGGAGTCGCTGGCCGACCTGCCGGATGCGTCACACGCGGCCGCCGCCCTGGCCTCGACCGACCACTGGACCAATGTGCGCCGCCGCCAGACCGGCCTGCTGCCCGGCGCCCTGGTGCACGAGTTGCGCGACGGCACCTCCGGCCAACTGGTCTATGCCGCCAGCGGGCTGCAGGGCATGGACCTGCCGCCGCCCGTCCCCATCGCTGGCTCGTCCCTCACGGACGCCACCGTGCAGGGCCAGCCTTACCGTATCTATACCGGCCATGGTGCGCGCTGGGCCTTGCGCATCCTGGAGCCCAAGCGTGCCGATGCGGACTACCTGCACTACAACGGCCGCACCCTCGTGCCCTACCTGCTGCTGGCAGCCCCCTTCGTCCTGCTGCCCGTCTGGCTGTCCGTGCGCAATGGCCTGCGGCCGCTGCAGCAGTTGGCCCAGCGCATTGCCCTGCGCGGCAGCGACGAGCTGCAGCCCGTGGGCTTTGATGCCCGGCACCGCGAGCTCAAGCCGCTGGAGCAGTCGCTCGACGCCCTGCTCGCCCGCCTGCGCCAGAAGGTGGAGCGCGAGCGCGCCTTCGTGCAGGACGCCGCCCACGAGATACGCACACCGCTGGCGGTGATCACCGCGCAAGCCCATGTGATGGCGCGATCAGAGAGCGCAGCCGAGCGCACCGAAGCCCAGGCGCACCTGGAGCAAGCCATCGCCCGCACCTCGCACCTGGCGCAGCAGCTGCTGGACCTGGCCGCGCTCGACGACGCCCAGCGCCCGGCCCCGCGCGACATGGACGTGGCGCAGTGGCTGCGCGCTGCGCTGGCGCAGGCGGCGCCCGGTGCCATGGCGCAGCGCATCGAGCTGTCGCTGGACGCACCCGACAGCCTGCCGGCGCGGCTCGACGCAACGGCACTGGAATCGGTGGCGCACAACCTCATCGACAACGCTGTGCGCTACGCCCAGGCCGGTGGCTCGGTGGCCGTGGGCCTGCGCAGCGAATCCGGCATGCTGCACCTGTCGGTGCAGGACGATGGCCCCGGCATTGCGCTGGCCGAGCGCGGCAAGGTGTTCGAGCGCTTCTACCGTGGCACAGGGCATGCCGCCAATGGCTCGGGCCTGGGGCTGGCCATCGTGCGGCAGGCGGCGCGGCGCATGGGTGGGCAGGTGCAGATCGGCGACGGGCTGAACGGTCAGGGCGTGGGATTTTTCGTTAGCATTCCACTCCCGAGCCCTGCCTGAGTGCCCTTTTTATGCCCGACTCCGTCCACCCCTGCCTGACGTGCGGCGCCTGCTGCGCCAGCTTTCGCGTGGACTTTGCGGTGGAGGAGACGCAGGCCATGGGCGGCACGGTGCCCAACGGGCTGGCGGTCGAGGTCACCGGCAGCACCTGCCGCATGCGCGGCACCGACCATGTGCCCGCGCGCTGTGCCGCCCTGACCGGCAAGGTGGGCGACAAGGCGGCCTGCGGCATCTACGAGTGGCGGCCCTCGCCCTGCCGCGAGTTCGAGGCCGGCGACCATGCGTGCAACCGCGCACGCATGCGCCACGGCATGCAGCCGCTGCAGGATGGCATCATTTTCTGAAGGCCGCGCCAGGGCAGCACAGGCCAGGTAGTTGAGGCTTCAACAAAAATCCCCCTGCTGTTGGAATTAACCGACACCACGGGTTTTGCGGGACATGCAAACTTTGTCCCATGCAAGCCAGCCACACCCCCACCGCCCGCCAGCTCTGGGACATCTCGCCACCCGTGCATGCGGGCAGCCCGGTGTTTCCCGGCGACACGGCCTATTCGCAGCAGTGGTGCGCCACCATCGGGCCGGGCTGCCCGGTGAACGTGAGCGCCATCACCCTGTCGCCCCACGTGGGGGCACACGCCGATGCGCCGCTGCACTACGACGCCGATGGCGCCACCATCGGTGACGTGTCGCTCGAGCCCTTTCTCGGCCCCTGCCGCGTGATCCACGCCATCGCGCGCGGCCCGCTGATCGAGTGGGCGCACATCGCCCACGCGGTCGATGCCACCCTGCCCCAGCGCGTGCTGGTGCGCACCTACGAACACATGCCGGTGGACCGCTGGGACGGCGCCCTGGCCGCCTATGCCCCCGCCACCATCGCGCGCCTGGCCGACCTGGGGGTGCTGCTGGTGGGCATCGACACCGCCAGCATCGACCCGGCCGACAGCAAGACGCTGGACAGCCACCAGGTCATCCGCCAGCGCGGCCTGCGCGTGCTCGAAAACCTGGTGCTCGACGAGGTGCCCGAAGGCGACTACGAGCTGATCGCCCTGCCGCTCAAGCTCACCACAGCCGATGCCTCCCCGGTACGCGCCGTCCTTCGCGCACTGACCTGATTCCGAGAACCACCCTGCCACTCCCATGACCACCTTGCAAGACTGCCGCGCGCTCGACGCGCAAGACCCCCTGGCCCCGCTGCGCGGGCACTTCAGCCTGCCCGAGGGCGTGATCTACCTGGACGGCAATTCCCTGGGCGTGCTGCCCAAGGCCGCCGCGGCCCGCGTGGCCGACGTGGTCTCGCGCGAATGGGGCACCGACCTCATCCGCTCGTGGAACACCGCCAGCTGGTTCGACCTGCCCCAGCGCCTGGGCAACCAGCTCGCGCCCTTCATCGGTGCCGGCAAAGACGAGGTGGTATGCACCGACAGCACCTCCATCAACCTGTACAAGGTGCTGAGCGCCGCGCTCAACATCGCCCGCGAGGACAGCCCCGCGCGCAAGCGCGTGGTCAGCGAGCGCAGCAACTTTCCGACCGACCTGTACATCGCCGAAGGCCTGTGCAGGGAGCGCGGGCTGGAGCTGGTGCTGGTGGAGCCCGAGGAGATCGCCGCCGCGCTGACCGCCGACGTGGCCGTGCTGATGCTCACGCACGTGAACTACCGCACCGGCGCCATGCACGACATGGCGGCCACCACGGCGGCAGCGCATGCGGCCGGCATCCTCACCGTGTGGGACCTGGCGCACAGCGCGGGTGCCGTGCCGGTGGACCTGAACGGTGCGGGCGCCGATTTCTCCATCGGCTGCGGCTACAAGTACCTCAACGGCGGCCCCGGCGCGCCGGCCTTCGCGTGGGTGCACCCGCGCCACGCCAACCGCTTCTGGCAGCCGCTGTCGGGCTGGTGGGGCCATGCCGCGCCGTTCCAGTTCACCCCCGACTACCAACCGGCCCCCGGCATCACGCGCTACCTGTGCGGCACGCAGCCCATCATCAGCCTGTCGGCCCTGCAGTGCGGGCTGGACGTGTTCGACGCAGCCCAGCCCCTGGGCGGCATGGCCGCGCTGCGCGCCAAGTCGCTGGCGCTCACCGACCTGTTCATCACCCTGGTGCAAGAGCGCTGCGCCGGCCACGGCCTGGGCCTGGCGACCCCGCGCGAGCACGCGCAGCGCGGCTCGCAGGTGTGCCTGACGCGCGACGAGGGCCAGGGCCTCAATGGCCAGGGCAGCGGCGCCTACGCCATCGTGCAGGCGCTGATCGCGCGCGGTGTGATCGGCGACTTCCGCAAGGGCGACGGCGGCCAGGGCCCGCACAAGGACATCCTGCGCTTTGGCTTCACTCCCCTGTACATCGGCTACGAGGACGTGTGGAATGCCGTGGAGCACCTGCGCCAGGTGCTCCACGCGGCCGAGTGGCAACGCCCCGAGTTCAACCAGATCCACGCGGTGACCTGAGCCATGTGCCCCTTCTCCAACACCACTTCGGAGCCCGGTGAGGCAGCGCCCGCCACAGGCAAGCCCGAATCCATCGTGCACGAAGAACGCGCCCAGCTCGACTTCAGCAAGAGCATGAGCTATGGCGACTACCTGCAGCTCGATGCCATCCTGACGGCGCAAAAGCCCCTGTCGCCCGCGCACGACGAGATGCTGTTCATCGTGCAGCACCAGACCAGCGAGCTGTGGATGAAGCTCATGCTGCACGAGCTGCGCGCCGCCATCGGCCACATCGCCCGGGATGAACTGCAGATGGCCTTCAAGATGCTGGCCCGCGTCTCCAAGATCATGGAGCAGCTGGTGCACGCCTGGGACGTTCTTGCCACCATGACGCCGCCCGAGTACAGCGCCATGCGGCCCTACCTGGGCCAGTCCAGTGGCTTCCAGAGCTACCAGTACCGCAGCATCGAGTTCTCGCTGGGCAACAAGAACCGCGCCATGCTCAAGCCGCACGAGCACCGCGCCGACCTGCTGGCCCAGGTGCAGGCCGCCTACGAGGCTCCATCGCTGTATGACGAAGCCCTGCGCCTGCTGGCACGCCGCGGCATTGCCGTGCCGGCCAGCCATACCCAGCGCGACTGGACCCTGCCTTACGCCGAGAGCGATGGCGTGGAGCAGGCCTGGCTCACCGTGTACCGCGCGCCCGAGAAGCACTGGGACCTGTACCAGTTGGGCGAGGAACTCACCGACCTCGAAGATGCCTTTCGCCTGTGGCGCTTTCGCCATGTGACCACGGTGGAGCGCGTGATCGGCTTCAAGCGCGGCACCGGTGGCACGGGCGGCGTGAGCTACCTGCGCAAGATGCTCGACGTGGTGCTCTTCCCCGAGATCTGGAAGCTGCGCACGGACCTCTGACCCCGGAAGGCGACCCCCTCCGCATGGGGGACAGCCAATCACTGGCGCACCGTGTACCCTCGGCAGGGGCGACGCACTGTGCGCGCCCTCCCGGAGACCCCCCTTGCCGCCCCAGACCGCAGAGTCCGCCCACACGTCCCCACCACCACCCTTGCTCGCACCCCGTGTCGCCTGGGTCATGCTGCTGGCCCTGGTCTCGGGCTTTGCGCTGAGCCAGGCCTTTCGCACCATCACCGCCATCATTGCCACCGGGCTGCGTGCGGAATTCGGGCTCTCGGCGCAGGCACTGGGGGCGTTTGCGGGGGCCTTTGCGTTTGCGTTCGGCAGCATGCAGTTGTTCATGGGGGTGGGCATCGACCTGTATGGCGTGAGGCGCACACTGCTCACGGCTTTTCCGCTGACGATTGCGGGCTCGCTGCTGTCGGCATTGGCCCCGGGCTATGGCGCCGTGCTGCTCGGGCAGGTGCTGATCGGCGTGGGTTGCGCACCCGCTTTCCTGGTGTGCACCGTCTTCATCGCACGCTACTTTCCCGCGGCCCGCTTCGCCATGGTGTCGGGCGTGGCCATGGGCGTGGGCGGCCTGGGCATGCTCTTCACGGGCACGCCGCTGGCCTGGCTGGTACAGCACTCGTCGTGGCGCACGGGCTTTGGCGTGCTCGCGGGCCTGGCCGTGCTTGCCTGGCTGCTAATCTGGTGGAAGGTGCATGAGCCGGCAAAGCAGCAGCACCTGGACGGCGCACCACGCGAGTCCGTAGGCTCCGCCGTGCGCGGCTTTGGCGCGCTGTTCCTGCTGCCGCACACCGTGGGCATCATGCTGCTGGCGCTGACCACCTACGCATCCTTCCTGACCCTGCGCGGGCTGTGGCTGGGGCCGTTGCTGATCGAGCGGCATGGCTATTCGCTGGTGGCCAGCGGCAACGTGGCCGTCATTGCGTCTCTGGTGTCCCTCTTCAGCCCTGCCTTCTTCGGGCGGCTGGACCCAGGGCCGGCACACCGCAGGCGCTGGATCATGGGCTTTACCGTGGTGCTGTCCGGATTGTTCCTGGCCATCGGCCTGCTGCACCAGGAATGGCTGGACGTGGGCGGCCCCATCGCGGTGGGCCTGCTCTCGGGCTACATGGTGCTGCAGTATGCGGACGTTCGCTCTGCCTACCCGACGGCCATGACCGGGCGCGCCATGGCGGTGTTCACCATGGCGCTGTTCCTGGGCGTGGCAATGATGCAGTGGCTCACGGGGCTGGCGGCCTCGCTGGCCTCTGCGCATGGCGTCGATCCGTACGTGGCCGTGATGCTGACCATCTCGGCGCTGCTGGCGGCCGGGGTGCTGTCGTTCAGGCTGCTGCCGGCGCCCGCGCATTGATCTGCGGCGGGCACACGGCCCCCTGCCCCGCCACGCGCCACCACTGCAGCACGCCGAACAGCAACTCGAACGCAGTGAATCCGAGAACGATGGCGTTGGCGCCATGGGCTACCGCATAGATTTGCCAGGCGGCAAACAGCAAGCGCGCAAGCCCATCGAGCCGGCCCAGCAGCATGCCGGGTGCCGCAATGCGCGCGATGGACCAGACCACCACCACCGAGCCGAGCAGATTGGCCAGCAGCATGTGCGTGCCATCGAGCGGGTGCAGGGTACCGGGCAGGCCCAGTGTGGTGGACACCGAAGTCAGCAGGCCATAGAGCCAGGCAAAGGTCCACGGCAGCGCGAAGGGCCAGGTGACGAACAGGTCGTACCAGCCGCCGGCGCGCACGATGGTCAGGTAGCGCGGCGAGGAAAAGGCAGGGATGTGCATGGTGCAAAACGATCTAAGTGAAGAAGGCTCCTAGCTTCCACCTTGAAGTACGCTTCAGGGTCAAGCACTTTTTGAAAGACGCGCCCATGCTGATCGGAGAACTCGCCACCGCCGCCGGACTGAGCCGCGAGGCCTTGCGCTTCTATGAGCAACAGGGCTTGATCCGCGCACGCCGCCTGCCCAATGGCTACCGCGACTACCCCGATGAGGTGCTGATGCTGGTGCAGTACATCCGCACCGCGCAGCAACTGGGCTTCACACTGGCCGAAATCGGCGACCGCCTGCCCGCGATCTGGGATGCACCCGACCCAACGCATGCCATTACGGAGGTGCTGTCGGCCAAGTTGCTGGAGATCGACACCCGCATCGCCGCGCTGCAGGCTCTGCGCCAGACCCTGGCCGAGCGGGTGCTTGCGGACTGCCCGCTGGTGGTTTCTTAAAGCGAGCTGGCCACGGAGCCGTCGCCCCGGTAGAGCCAGGGCAGGTCCAGCACGCGCGCGCCCAGCAGGCGCAGCGAGGCATCGCGCCCCCAGCGCACGGGGCCCATGGCGTGGAAGATGCGGCCATTGCGCGTGGCGCGGGCCTGCACGCGGGCGTTGCGCTGCCAGCGGTTCAGGGCATAGCGCGTCAGGCGCAGCGGCACCTCCAGGTCGTGCATCGACAGGGCCCGCTGCAGTTCGGCCGCGTCCTCGATGGCCATGCCTGCGCCCTGGGCCAGGTAGGGCACCATGGGGTGGGCGGCGTCACCCAGCAGCGCCACCAGGCCCTGCGCCATATCGCCGGGGCCGCGCACTGGCGGGCGGTCGCACAGCGGCCACAGGCGCCACCCGCCGCCGGCTGCGGCCACGCCATACACCGCATGCTGAAGTGCCGGGCAGGCGCCCTGCAGGGCCTGCTCCAGGTCGGCGGCATTGGCGGCATGGTCCCAGCCCTGCATGTCCTCGGGCGCCCGGCCTTCGATGATGACCACCAGGTTCTGCAGCTCGCCGCGCCGCACGGGGTACTGCACCACATGCAGGCGCGGGCCCAGCCAGGCGGTGATCTGCTGGGTGCGCAGGGCATTGGGCAGGGCGTCCTGCGGGACCAGGGCGCGGTAGGCCAGGTGGCCCGTGGCGCGCGGCGGCACATCGCCCAGCAGCTGCAGGCGCGTGCCGCTCCACAGGCCGTCAGCCCCGACCAGCGCATCGCCCTCCACCTCCTTGCCCCGGCTGGTGTGCACGGTGATGGCGGTCTCGGCACCCGGAATGGCGTTCACGGCCGCGCTGCCGTCGGTAAAACCTTCGATGGCGTGCGCCAGGTTCAGCTGGGTGTCGGTGTACTTGGTGACGGCCGCCAGCAGCAGCCCATGCAGGTCGGCACGGTGGATGGTGGCGTAGGCGGCGCCATAGCGCTCGATGGCGGTGGTGCCCAGCGGCAGCTCGGCCAGTGCGCACCCCGAGAGCGCGCTGCGCACCTGCAGCCGGGCCGGGAAAGCCGCCACGGCCTGCAGCGGCTTCTGCAGGCCCCAGGCCTGCAGCCGGCGCACCACGTTGGGCCCCAGTTGCACGCCCGCCCCCACTTCGCTGAAGGCGGCGGCGCGCTCGTACAGCCGCACATCCCATCCGGCACGCGATGCGCCCAGGGCTGCTGCCAGCCCCCCTATGCCACCACCCGCCACCAGCACCTGTTTCTTCATGCGCCGATTGTCGCCCGCTCGGTACGCCCTGCGTTTGTCATTGCGCAGGAAGCAGCGCGCGCTCCAGCATCTCGGCTGGCATGGGGCGAGCGAACAGATAACCCTGGAAGGCCTGGCAGCCATGGCGCTGCAGGAACTCGAACTGGCCCGGCGTCTCCACCCCCTCGGCCACCACGGAGAGGTCCAGGCTGCGCGCCAGGGCCAGGATGGTGCGCACGATGGCGGCATCGTTGGGATCGGTCTGCAGGTCGCGCACGAAGCTCTGGTCGATCTTGAGCTGGTCCAGCGGCAGGCGCTTGAGGTAGGACAGGGACGAGTAGCCGGTGCCGAAGTCGTCCATCGAAAAGCCCACGCCATGGCGGCGCAGCTGCTCCATGCGGGCGATGCTGTCCTCCACGTCGGTGAGCAGCAGGCTTTCGGTCAGCTCGAAGCGCAGGCGCTCGGGGTTGGCACCGCTGGCCTGCAGCACGCCCAGCACCTGGGCCACGAAATCGGGCTGGCGGAACTGCCGCACGCTGACGTTGACCGACAGGAAGAAGGGCCGCGTGAGCGCGCTGTGCGACCACTGCACGAGCTGTGCGCAGGCAGACTCCAGCACCCACTGGCCCAGCGGCAGGATGAGCCCCGTCTGCTCGGCCAGCGCAATGAACTCGCCCGGCAGCACCAGCCCCCGGCGCGGGTGGTTCCAGCGCACCAGGGCCTCGGCACCGAGCAGCTTGCCGGTTCCATCCACCACGGGCTGGCAATACAGCAGCAACTCCTGCTGGTTCAGGCCGCGGCGCAGGTCGGCCTCCAGCGCCGCGCGCGCGCTCACGGCGGCCTGCATGTCCGGATCGAAGAAGCGCTGGGTGTTGCGCCCCGCCGCCTTGGCCTGGTACATGGCCAGGTCGGCGTGTTTGAGCAGCTCATCCGGCGTGCTCGGGCGCTGGCCGAACAGCGCGATGCCGATGCTGGGCGTGCTGTGGTGGCTGACGCCCTCCATGTCGTAGGGCCGGCCGAGCGCGGCCAGTTTCTGCTGCGAAATGGCAGCGGCCTCGCTGCTGGCATGCGCCACGTCGGTGTGCAGGCCGTCGAGCAGCACCACGAACTCATCGCCGCCGAAGCGGGCCACGGTGTCGCTCTCGCGCACGCTCTCCAGCAGGCGCCTGGCCACGCGCACCAACAACTGGTCGCCGGTGTCATGGCCGAGGGTGTCGTTGAGGTCCTTGAAATTGTCGAGATCGATGAACAGCAGCGCACCGTGCGCATGGCTGCGTCCGGCCGCCACGGTGGCGCGCTGCAGGCGGTCCATCAGCAGGCGGCGGTTGGGCAGACCGGTGAGCGCGTCGAAGAAGGCCAGCCGCTCGATCTGCAGCTCCGCCTCCTTGCGCTCGGTGATGTCCCGCCCCACGCCCCGGTAGCCGCGCAGCACGCCCTCTGCGTCGAACACCGGCACGCCACTGACCGAGATCCAGTGCATGCTGCCGTCGGGGCGCTGGCGCTGCAGCTCCAGGTCCCGAAACGGCTGCTGCGCCGCGAGCACCGCGCGGTGGGCGTCCCACTCGACATCGGTCATGTTCAGCGCACCGATCTCCCAGCGGGTGCGGCCCATCACACTCGACAGGGGGATGCCGTTGACGCTGAGGTCACCCGCCAGCTGCACGAAGCGGCCGTCCGCATCGTGCTCCCAGTACCAGTCGGACGACAGGTCGCTCAGGCCGCGAAAGCGCGCCTCGCTCTCGCGCAGCTCGTTCTGCACGCGCACGTAGTCGCTCACATCGGTGAAGGTGCGCACGATGCCGCCGTCGGACAGGCCGGTGGTGCGCACTTCGAACGTGCGCCCGTCGCGCGTGGTACGCCAGTACACCGCGGGCGAGGGCCACACCACGGCGTGGGACACGTATTCGCGCCCCCGGTCGTCGACCAGGGTGAAGCCGGGGCCGAAATCGCCGCGCTCGGACTGCAGCTGCGTCAGCTCGATCAGGGTGGGCCGGGCTGCCATGATCGACTCGGGCAGGTTCAGCAGCTCCAGTACACGCTGGTTGTAGATGGTGATGCGCCCGTCCGGCCCGGTCTTGAAGATGCCCTGGCTCATGCTGGCCAGCGCGATCTGCAGGCCCTGGCGCTGGTCCTGCAGCAGCGTGAGGGCCTCGTGCCAGAGGCGTGCGTCCACAGTGCGCAGGGGCTGGCCCGACGGCGAAGCGGCGCTACGGCCCTGCCGGCCGACCATTGCGGTCAGCCGGTGCACCAGCTCTTCAAGGTGGCGGCCATCGGCAGCGCGCAATGCATAGTCGCCCAGGCCGGCACGAAAGCCGCGGGCAGCCAGAGCCTCCTGGTGCGGGTCCAGGCACAGCAGCACGGGTCGGCCGGCACACAGCTCCAGCAGGCTGGGCAGCTCCTGGATCTGCGGGTCCAGGCACAGCACCAGCGCGTCCCAGGTCTGCGCCGCCAGCAGCAGCGAGGCGGCCTCCGCAGAGGGGCTGTGCACCACATGCCAGCCCGTGCAACGCAGGGCCAGCAACTGCAACGCCGCCTTGGCGTGCAGGGCATCGCCGTCCACCCACAGCACGCTCGCGGCGAGGTTGGCGGGCGCCACGATGGAGTTCATGCGCTCGGAGATCATGGCGCCGCACCAGCCCCGGGAGGCCGCGGCTCGGGCAGGTGCTCGCGCTCGAACAGG